>NZ_OU953855.1:0-1795892 GCF_918697765.1 Wolbachia endosymbiont of Phyllotreta cruciferae | reverse complement strand
TCATTTCTCAGCCATATAGATCTCACTCCTCCCTGAGAAATTATTATACCTCTTTTTCTCAGTTCATTTGCAGCTCTTTCTTGCCCATATGCTGGAAATTCTGTTGCTATACCAATCGCTGCTCTTTCTATATCGTCGGAAACTCTATTCGCTAATAGAGGTTTTTTCTTACTTATCTCATGTAATGCTTCTTCTCCTCCATTTTCGTACAAACTCTTTGAATCGATAAAATGTATCTCTTGAGTATCCCATCACTTTGCATGCTTGAGATACATTTCCTAGTTGTTTTGCTAGTTCTAATAACCCTAGCTTTGGTTTTAGTATTTTTGTTTGTATTGTACTCATTTCTAACACTCCTTTCTTTTATTATTTTATAACTTACTTTTTTAAAGTGTCAGATCAAGTCTTGTTTAATACATATAAATTCACCTGCTGAAACATTTTCCACGTCCAAGTATTCTTATTCACTACCCTTGCAATTTCCGCTGCCAGTGACCTTACAACCACCGAGGAATCCTCGACTGTTCCATCAACTACCACTCTCGCCTCAAATCTTGCTTTCAGGGCTAATTCCTCTGTTCCCGGATCTTTCCCTGGTTCTAAACTTGCAAGCTCTACAAACACTGCTGGCGCTATTATTTCCCCGACGTACCGTTCTATACACTTCACATGTCTGTATTGCTGGTATCTCTTCCCCTGAGCTTATTACAGATTGCCTGATGTAAATTTCCCCAGAACATTATTTCATATAACTCATTTGCTGATCAAAATACTTCTCAAATACTCTTTCTACTTCATTATCAACTAACTCTTTCATTGTTTCCGAGCTTGCGTGTTTATTTTAATTTCATCTATTGGCAAAGGACGTGGTATACCTTCTTTTGAATATTCCTATATGACCATTTTTCATTGTTGCTATAAATGCTCCTTCATATGTACGGCTTCCCTGCCCTTGCTCCTATTTTTGTCTGTTTTATACTCCCAAGTTTTGCTACTCCTATCCACTGCGAACTGAGCTTTACTATCGACCATAAACGCTTTCTATTTGCTTTATCCACACTTAACTTTTTTCTCATTGCTTTTTTTGGTATTTGTTTTTCTTCGCTAACTTGTTTGACAGTTTGCGATCTTACCCATAGTGCTGTTTTGTTTAATGCTCTTACTGTTGCTAATTCTATTTTTCTTCTTTCAGCACCTATGCTTTGCATACTTTTTCGATGCTATCGGTGACTTCGATGTTAATACGCATCTACACCCCTGACGCTTGAATTTTCACAATACTCCTCCTAAGTGGTGCTACCTATGGCACATCTCTTCCTTATTACCTGCAATATTTCATCTGCTGATATTTGGATCAATGCAGCTATACACACCTTTTTCTCAGTTGTAAAGTAGTAATCCCCAACTCCAAGATCAGTTACAGGCGTATGATACACATCTTCTGGAATGCTGACTATCTCTTCTATCATGCCTGACTTCTCATCTAATAGAAACATGATTCCCTTATTGCTCACAATAAATAATTTTCCATCTATCACCGGTCTAGCATAATATGTGTCTTTTAGTTTATCATTTAGCTCATCATTCACCACTAAGTTAGTACTCCAAATTATCTGACCATCAGGTATTGCAACTTTCATAACTTCATTCTTTGTGTTTACTACAAAAAATTCGTTACCATTTATATCATCGGGGTACAGCCATGGCATAATCCCACCACCACTGATATTTTTTGCTTCCATGGCCTTTAACCACAAAAGATCTCCTGATCCTATATCAATCGCAACAATGGTAGAAT
Source organism: Wolbachia endosymbiont of Phyllotreta cruciferae (assembly GCF_918697765.1). Classification (NCBI taxonomy): domain Bacteria; kingdom Pseudomonadati; phylum Pseudomonadota; class Alphaproteobacteria; order Rickettsiales; family Anaplasmataceae; genus Wolbachia; species Wolbachia endosymbiont of Phyllotreta cruciferae. The sequence continues at coordinate 1,794,094 of NZ_OU953855.1, read as the reverse complement.
TGTTTGTAGCTATTAATGTGTTATTCTTTACTACTGGAGTAGTTGTGATATCTGCAAGCTGAGTGTCTAAAATATTTGTAGAAGGTAACTTATAAGACCACAACTTTTTCCCATCTTTGTCAAAAGCTACTAACTCTCCATTTGAAAATGGAACTATTAGCTTATCGTGTATAACCACAGGAGATATGTAATTTATTTGATTACTACTATTAAACATATGATAGAACCAGCTTGTATTACCATTCTCTATGTTCAGCATGTATAAATAGTTATCTACAGTCAAAATTGCTATTCTATTATTAAAAATTGTAGGGTTTCCTTTCACAAAGACTTTAACTCCTTTTTCCCACATAACTGCGTCTTCATTTATTTCATATTGTGTATTATCTCTATTTATTGCATATAGCACATTATCTATTGCTAAGTAAATTTCTCTACAATATTCACTGCAAGTAGCACTCATTCTACCAATTGTTTTATGACTACCAGATAAATCTACATCCTTCCAGTACCACCCTGTGTTGTACAATACCCCATCACCACCAATAATTAGCTCGTAACTTTCGTGTATAGGAATTGGTTGTATATAACCTTGAGAAAACTCTCTACTTGAATTATTCCACGGGTGACACCTATATTTATTTTTTATTTCTAAGCTAGGCTCTACCCCATCTTTTGCAATAACACAACTTGTGCTCAATAAGAAAGCAATAAAAAAAATGGCTAGTTTCATAAAACTTTTCTAGAAAGATCACTTTATATACACATTAAAGATACGATATATTAAACAATTTCACTATCGTTAGTTTTGATTTTAACACGAAAAACCATTTTACATTCTCACTGCGTTTATTTTCCACAATATTCCTAAATTATTCCGAAGTGGTGGTGAATATACTTTGTACTTACGCTTACCAATAATAAAGATATCTCCTACTACTGGCTGCAATACATCTAAGACACTCACCTCTAAAATCAACATCTCCCCTACAAATTGTCCTTCACCAATCTCGTATAATTTATCCGGCTGTTGCTTTAATATCTGTACCTTGTATGACTTATCCTTTGATTCATACAACGCTTGCTCCCCAAGATGTGCAAAACAATCTTTCAATAACCTTTTAATATTTTCTTGCATTCTTCCTTTATACTTACTAAACTTCTAAAGCTTGTGTAGGCAGAGCAATCTTTTTTCGTACCTCCTTTCTTGTAGTTGCTCTGTCTACAAAAACCATTTGCATACCTTGCCTTTATATAGTAACTTAAGAAGCACGCTAAGAAAAGTGGCTATATTGGTAGGAGGGTTTGATTGAATTCATTCTCTCCTCTATGCTGTAACAAGCTTGACTAATATGCCTGGACGATGGCACATTGGTAAAGGATTTGGACTGAGTATGTAAATCGGTCCCTCTATCAAATCTTCTTGGCTCTTGTTTTGCATATAACGGTTGCCCTAGTGTATTTACTGTTTCATTAAAGTCCGCTGGCGCAAAGTAAGTAGTAAATGTGTTTGCTGTACCAAGTGGAAAACAGTGTCCCGCATCTTTTTCTATAAATCTTCTCACAATTCCTTCAGGTCGGTTGCTTGCCCTCTGTACTCCTCAAATGTTATTCCACAGAACGTAAATCCTGATCCTCATGTCATTCCTTAATGCTGCCCCTTCTTGCCATCTCTCATATGCTTCTTTTACTTTGGTATGAAAAGTTAGTGCATCAAAAACTCTGGACTTACCAGCGCATGAATTCCAGTCATATATTCACCACTTAAGTTGTCCTCAACATGCCTCAATACTTCCAGACACTTACGCTTGACATCGGTGGTTGCTGTTCCCAGCGCAAAATTTACTACTTTTGGCGTAATTTCAAATTCGTTTGTAGAGGTTTAATAACTCACTGCCATCTGCGTCCAGAATAATCCCTTTCAATGCTCCCATCCGCAAATGTTCTAACGTTATCGCATGTTTGTTTCTCATCAACTCCAGGTGATCTGTCAATGACGTCAACTTAAGGAAAAATATCAGCGATAGTGTATAAAATTTCTCTCTAAAACTTTTACCATTAAATTATCCAGAAGCCGCAGGAAACAGCACTTTTGTTTCTATTTTATTTCAACAAAGAAGTTTAAAATGTGTCCTTTTTAGGTGAAACATGCGTGCGCCAAGCAAAGTGCGTAAAGTCCAGTTGGTGAAAATCCAACCCAGGCAAAGCCTAGCCAGCAGGCTGGAACAAACCACTATGCTGCGTAAGGTAACGAGCGTAGTAAAGCTAGTGGAATGGACAACCACAGGGTACAACGAAAGTGAAGGTATTGAGTCCCGAAATTCTCGATGTCATAGAGGTCGACACGTTGCATATAGTGGAAGACAGCAAGAAGGGTAACAATAGGGCAAGTTATCACTCACTCTATCGGGATCTGAGGCGTATCACGTGTTGAGATGGAGTTTACGTAACTTGGGAGATCCTTTGTATTCCTATTAAGGTACGTTGGAACAAGTCAACAAAGCGAGTACTGACGGAAGATATAAAGGAAGTCGGACTGATTGATAGTACTCAGAGTGTGGGAAAGCCACATACAAGGGGAAGCGGTCAGCAATATAGTGATGGTTTAGGAATTGCTATGCCAATACAACGGAGGTTGGAATAACGTGCAAAGAAAACTAAATCAGATAGCAGTAAGAGCCAGGCAAGATAAACGATTGAAATTTAATCGTTAATTCATCTGATAAACGCAGAGAATCTTGCTGAATGTTATAAAGAGCTAAAGCATAACAAAGCATGCGGTATAGACCAGGTGACAGTAGAAGCTTATGGAGAAAATCTTGAAGAGAAGCTCAACACTCTGGTGGATAGTATGAAAAGAAAGCGATATCAACCGCAACCAGTGAAAAGAGTATATATACCAAAAGCTGGAAGCAAAGAGAAACGCGGGCTTGGAGTACCGTCTACAGAAGATAAGTTAGTCCCAGATAATGCTGAAGAAGATATTAGAAAATATTTATGAAGCTAACTTTCTGGATAACTCATATGGTTTTTCGTCCTGGTAGAAGCTGTCATCAAGCGGTAAATGCACTAAATAAAGCAGTTATGTACAGACCAACTAACTATGTAGTAGAAGTTGATATCAAGAAATTCTTTGATAATGTCCAGCACAAATGGCTAATGAGATGCTTGAGAGAACGGGATAACAGACCCAAACATACTGTGGTTAGTAAAACGATTTCTTAAGGCAGGAGTAGTCGAAGCAGGACATTATGAAGCAACTGAACTAGGCACACCTCAGGGGGGAATAGTAAGTCCTATACTAGCTAATATATAGTTGCATTATGTGCTGGATTTGTGGTTTGAAAAGAAATTCAAGCTAAGATCTAAAGGTTATATGGAGCTAGTTAGGTATGCAGACGATCACCTGATTTGCTGCGAAAGAGAAAAAGATGCTAGAGAACTCTTAGAGTCACTGAAACAAAGGCTAGGAAAATTTGGACTGGAAATATCTGAAGACAAAACAAGAATAGTAAAGTTTGGCAAAAAGGAGTGGCAACAAGGAATAAGGGAGAAACGAAAAACGGAAAGTTTCAACTTTCTAGGATTCACCCATTATGGTACAAGGAGTCGTAAAGGTAGAGTAATGGTAGGTCATAAAACCTCGAAAGAAAATCTATCTAGAAAACTTAAAGAAATCAAAGAATGGGTGAAAAAGATCCGAAATAAAGTTCACCTTAAAGATTGGTGGTCAATACTTAAAGCAAAACTAACAGGACACTATAACTACTTCGGAGTTAGCGGAAATTACCGGTGGTTGAATAAATTCTTCTGGCGGGTAATCAAGCTAGCGTATAAATGGATAAACCGACGTAGTCAGAAGAAGAGTATGAATTCAAAGCAATTTATACACTATCTACAAGTTAATCCATTACCAAAACCAAGAATATGCTACTCATTATATACAAAATAGGAAATGCTGTGAATACTACATTGTGGAGCCGTGTGCGGGAAAGCTGCAAGCACGGTTCTGGTGGGGGAGTCATAGCGATAAAACTTAATCAGGAGGATTTAAAACTATGACTTCTACCAAACAAAAAGGAAAAAATTTTATTCTACAAATTAAAAATATAATATACTCGAAAGCTTTTCAGAGAATCCATTGTGTTGAGTTTTACACGAACAAGAAAACTTCCTTTTTCGGCAGTATTTTCTATGATTTTAAAGTTAGTTAAAAAAAGTTTGGGAATAGAATGTGAACTTATGGAGCCATTGACATGTACCCTCAAAGCAAGCTTTTTCTAAAGCAAGATATAAGATTTGTCATACAGGTTTTAAAGAATTTAAGCATCCAAACAGCCTATCAAGATGAGCCTGAGTTGGAGAGGCTATAGGCTTATTGCAGCAGATGGTTCTGGTATGAGATTACCCAGCTCTGAGGAAATTGTATCCGAGTTTGGCCGCTTTAAACCAAATGGAACAACAGGCACAATGCCACCATTGGCAATTTGTTTGTTGATTTGTGTACTTCGCTGATTTGTAGTGCTCGTCTTGCGGCTTGGAATATAGGTGAACAAACGTTGGCGGAAGAGCAATTACCCGAAGTTATCACTCAAATGCGTTCATTAAATCAAAAGAAATTATTATTTATCTATGATCGTCTTCAGTAAAATTCATTCAGCAGCATTATGAATTGAAAGTAGACTTTATTTTTCGCTTGCAAAAAAGAAATTATAGCAAGCTATGGGAACGAATTTCATCTGGTGAATTAGATTTTGATTTTGTGCTAGAAAATAAAACGAAAAGCCAAAAAGTAAGAGTAATAGTGCTGACATTAGCCAACGGAGAAACAGAGGTATTGGTTACTTCACTTTTTGATCGAGAAAAATTTACTTTGGAAGATATCAGCAAAGCTTATGTATTAAGGTGGCATATAGAGGAGTGCTATAAACGACTCAAAATAGGTGCAGAGTTAGAGAATTTTTCTGGCGTAAATTTAGAGGCTGTATTACAAGAATTTTGGGCAAACTTAGTCATGTGTAATATATTGTCGCTTCATATGTGTGATGCACAAGGGCCTTGGAATCCAGATCAAATTGCTGAGTATCGTTTAAATTTTTCGGTTTTATTTGGTGTAATGAGGCAGAAACTCTATCAGGTACTTATTGCGCCAAAAAACTTTCAAGCCCTTTTTGATAGAGCAAGTATACGCGCTAAAGTTAAAATCCGACCGGGACGATTGTATAGCCGCGATAAGGTAGATAAGCCCAAACGCCATCATGTCTTTAGGAGAGTTTGCTAATGAAAGTTCTTAAGTTGACGCCATTGGAAGAACATTTACGATTCCGCACATTCCGCATGATGATGTAGTGCTGCCAGAAGAAGTACAAGGAATAAGGGCATTTGGATCAGAGAGTGAACTTAAAGCGCTTGCAGATGTAATAACTGATCATTTGCAGCTAATGAGAAACAAACATGCAATAACATTAGAGCATTTGCGAATGGGAGCGCTCAAAGGAATAATTTTAGATGCTGATGGGTCAGAATTATTAAATCTGTACAACGAATTTGAAATAACACCAAAAGTAGTAAATTTTGCCCTTGGAACAGCAACAATTGACGTAAAACGTAAGTGTCTGGAAGTACTCCGGCACATAGAAGATAATCTAAGTGGTGAATATATGACTGGAATTCATGCCTTGGTAAGCCCTGAGTTTTTTGATGCATTAACTTCTCATGCTAAAGTAAAAGAAGCATATGAAAGATGGCAAGAAGGAGCAGCACTTCGAAATGATATGAGGTCAGGATTTACGTTCTGTGGCATAACATTTGAGGAATATAGAGGGCAAGCAACTGACCCTGAAGGAACCGTAAGAAGATTTATTGAGAAAGATACAGGGCACTGTTTTCCAGTAGGAACAGCAAGCACATTTACAACATATTTTGCACCAGCAGATTTTAATGAAACAGTGAATACTCTTGGACAGCCACTCTATGCAAAACAAGAGCCAAGAAGATTTGATAGAGGAACTGATTTACATACGCAGTCGAATCCATTGCCAATGTGCCATCGTCCGGGAGTTTTGGTAAAAATTAGTTCTAGTTGATGAATATAGGAAAATTATTGGAAGATTGTTTTGAGCATTTAGGAGTGGAAGCCACATATTGTAATAAAAATAAGGAGGGCATTCGTAGAATAAAAGTGCTAATTAAACGTCCTGAGACTACGTACTCTTTAGGTGCAGGTGGAGAATTAACTCAGCAAATTGCTTCTATAGAAATACGTGATCAGGACGTTACTTCCTTTAGCATAGGTGATTATATCAAGATTGAAAAAAGGTTCTACAAGATTTTTGAACCACCGTTAAAAGATTCTTCGAGTGAAATATGGAAAATTGAGGCAATAGAAAGTGTTTGATATTAAAATTAGTAACAATATTAATGAAATAGTCTACAATATTGACGAAAAAGAGCAGAAAGTAAAACTGGCAGCTATAAAAGCACTAAATAGAACAGCACTATGGTTAAAAGCGCAAGCAGCTAAGGAAATCAGTGAGGAAAAGAAGATAAAATTAAGTTTGATAAGAAAGAGATTAAGAATTTTTAAAGCAAAAACAAGCAGATTAGAAGTGTTAATTAGAGCAAATCTCTACGACATTAGAGCATCGACAATTGGCAAAATACAAAAAACAAGAAGAGGATCGAAAGTAGGAAAGCATGAGTTTATAGGAGGATTTGCAGCAGTTATGCCAAAAGGAAATAGCGGTATGTTTAAACGTGAAGGAAGAGCAGCATTGCCAATAAAGGAAGTTAAATTGTCACTCGAACCTGAGGCTTCAAGGATAATAGGGAATCTTGTTAATTATGAGGTTGAGGAAGTGTTTGAAAAGTTCTTTGAACGTGATATTACAAGAAATATATGAATTTTAAAGATTTGCATAACGCAATCTGCACTACGCTGAAGAAAGAAATACCAGCAATTCAAACTTGTGAAATTTATCCATCGATAAGGAAAGAATTATTAGCGCCAGCGTTATTTGTAGAGCTTGTGAGTTTAGAATCGGGAAAAGATCCAGGAACAGAAGAATTAGCACTGAAAGCAAGATTTGAAGCACGAATTGTGATTGATAGCACAATAGAAAATGCAGCTATTATTGTCAGAACATTAGCTGCTGAGGTGGCAAAAGTTGTAAACAAAAATACATGGAATATAAAAAATGTTTCACCAGGAGAATTTATCTCTGCAGAAATTGACGGATTTAGACCCGAATTAGATGCATATTTGGTGTGGATGGTTGATTGGAGTCATCAGCTTCATTTAGGTAAATCGATATGGACAGAAAATAAGATTAAGCCACATACGATTATAATAGAAGAAAATGTTAGAGAGTAATTTTGCTATTTCAGAGCTGCAAAGAAAGTTAGCAAACATTGTACGAATAGGAGTTGTAAAAGAAGTAGATTATGAGAAAGCAAAAGTAAGAGTGAAGATAGGAGAACTTTTAACAGATTTTCTTCCATGGATAACTTCTAGAGCAGGAGAGGAAAGAAGCTGGCTACCACCAAGCATAAATGAACAGGTAGTAATATTGTCACCATTGGGAGAGTTATCATTAGGAGTAGTACTAGCTGGAATATATCAACAGAAGTATGCTGCACCAGAGAATAAAAAAGAAATAAATAGTGTGAAGTTTCAGGATGGAACAAGATTGTTATATGATAAAGAGAAGCATCATTTAGAGATTGAAGTAGTAGACAAAATAACACTGAAAGCTGGGGAATCGAGCATAGAGATGACGAAGAGCGAAATAAAACTGAAAGCAGATAGAATAAACCTTAATTAAATGAATAAATCGGTTGTACGAGTAGGAGATTATTGTGTAGAAGTAACACCGCATTTTTGCATTAGTGGGAGTAACAATGTTTTTGTAAATGGTAAGCCAATGTGCAGACAAGGAGACAGTTTTAGTGAAGGAAGAGCATTAACTGAAGGATCAAAAACAGTGTTTTCAAATGGTCTTGGTATAGGAAGAGTAGGAGATATAGTTTCATGTGGGTTTAAAGTAATAAAAGGCAGTGAAAACGTGTTTGCAGGCTAAAAATGAAAGGGATGGACTCCAAAACAGGAAAAGAATTAGAAGGAATAGAACATCTGAAACAATCAATAATTGATATACTGACCACTCCTATTAACAGTAGAATAATGAGGAGAGATTATGGGTCAAGACTATTTGAATTAGTAGATAAGCCAATAAATAGAGATTTAACTTTGGAAATCTATTCAGCAGTAGCAGAAGCTCTACAAAGGTGGGAGGAAAGATTTAAGCTAGAAAAAGTAAAAATGACAGAGGTGAAAGAAGGAAAAGTAACGCTTGATCTAGAAGGATTATACTTACCAAGCGGGAAAAACATTCATTTTGATGAAATTGTAGTTTAAAGATGAAGCAGCTAAATATTGTAGAAAAGCTGAGTTATGAAGAAATCTTTTCGAGAATGAAAGAAGAGTTAGTCCGTAGAGATGAAACCTTTTCAGGATTAGTAGAATCGGATCCAGCAATGAAGGTATTAGAAGTAGCAGCATGGAGAGAGTTGTTACTCAGACAAAGGATAAACGAAGCTGTAAAGGGTAATTTACTAAAATTTGCAACGGGAGAAGATCTTGATAATTTAGCTGAGTTTTATGGAGTGGAGAGGCAAAAAGAAGAAGATGATGAACGATTTAGAAAAAGAATTAAAGCAAAGATAGTAGGCTCAAGCACGTGTGGAAGCAAGGAGTATTATAGGTATCATGCACTGTCGGCAGATAGTAGAGTAAAAGATGCATTAGTAGAATCACCTATACCAGGAAAAGTACAAATTTCAATCTTATCAACACAATTATCCACAACTGGCATAGTGTCAGAAGAGCTACTAGAAATTGTAAAAAAGCAGGTTACTAGAGATGATATAAGGGTATTAACAGATGCAGTAACAGTGATTGGTTGCAATATTATGGAAATAGATATTCACAGCAGAATGAGCATAAGTCCTGTAATATCGAAGGAGGAAATCAAGAAGCAGTTCATTAAGAAGTTTGAAGCAAATAGAAGGCTGGGATGGAATGTTACAAGATCTTGGATAATAGCAAATTTGTTTGTAGAGGGTGTAGAGAATGTAGAATTAATAGAACCAAAAGAGGATGTTGTGGTACTGGGGAATGAGTGTGCGGTGCTTAGCTACGTCAAGTTAGATAGGATTTAAAACGTATTTTTTGCTTTGTGGAATCATACCAGTGAGAGGATTACGTGCAATAAGTGGTTTAAGGTTTACTGGATAAAAATGACCAATGTTATGCAGACGAAAAGATTCTCCTTCTCCTAGCTGTTGCAACTTATTTTTTAAGGTATTAACAATATAGTCAAATATCAAAGAAAGTATTTTTAATACCGAGAATATCTTTGTTTTTTATCAGTTCTGCAATGATCTCTTGCTTACTCATAAGCTACCTAAATAAAGGAAATTAAAGCAACTTGAAAGAAAAGACAAATGAAAAGTTTATTACCGCCAAACGCAACAAAGCAAGAAAAAGAGCTAGTAGAAACAATCGACTATAAAGTTAATCCCTTACTATTACCCACAAATATAAATGTTTGTTGCATAGCTCTTAATGGCATAACTTTTGCTTGAAATAACTGTTTATATGGTGCAATTTACAGCTTTTAGTTGCTAAAATTATAACTCTTAGTTTAATAATTTTAATCTAATAAGCTTTCAGGTTAATAAAATTAAATTATTTGAGTAAATACAATACTATGTTTTTATTTGTGGGTAATAGTAAGAGTTAATCCAAGTTGCATAAGAGGGTTTAAATTTAGATTAGAAGAAGAAACATTGCCGTGGTTGATTGAGGAATATGGTTTAGAAGAGATACTGCGTTGGGTAAAAGATAGAAGAAAAGCCGTAATAGAAGGAGTAAAATTTCAAAGACTGAGAGGAACTCCAGCATCACTAAAAATAGCACTAAAATGGGCAAATATAGAAGATATTAAAATTATCGAAGAACCACCTGGTAAACATTTTTTTGAGTTGCAAGTAGGGATAAAAGAGGTAGCAAATGACTTCTTCGTAGATGCAGTAGTAGAGCTGGCAAAACTATCACTGCCTGTAAGATCCAGATTGATGAGGATTTTTAACGATTATTATAATGCGCAGAGATTTATATTGGATGAGAGTTTATTTGGAGATCTTCTTTCTGATTATTCAGGGGTAAAAATAGAAAAAGATGGACCAGTGTTATCATTTGGAAGAGTAAATTTTTTCAGGTCTAGTGGTCCAGTTATTAGGATTATAGAAAGCTATCTACGCGATCATTATGAACGAGCTTTAAGCAATGATATATATCGCCTAGATGTAGCAATCCTTGGAGAAACCGAGCCTCACACAAAGAATTATAACGGTATTTATGAAAGAAATCATTTGTGGTACAACTTAAAAGCACTATATCCATTACCACAGAGTTTATTACTTACTATTACCCACAAATAAAAACATAGTATTGTATTTACTCAAATAATTTAATTTTATTAACCTGAAAGCTTATTAGATTAAAATTATTAAACTAAGAGTTATAATTTTAGCAACTAAAAGCTGTAAATTGCACCATATAAACAGTTATTTCAAGCAAAAGTTATGCCATTAAGAGCTATGCAACAAACATTTATATTTGTGGGTAATAGTAAGAGTTTATTACCATCGATTAAATTTGCAAAAGCGCAGATAGTATTATCAGACAGTTGGGATTTAGGAGACATAAATACGTGCTTTCCAGTTAGTAGCGTAGAAGAAAGAGGAAATAAATTTGTATTGGGAAGCGATAAACTTTCAGGGCAATATTGGAATTTAAAACACAAGCCAATTTTAGAAAGATTTAGCGTTACTCACAACTATAAAGTAGAAAATTATACAGATCAGAAGGTCAGAAAATATGTTTTAGCAGAACACAACGTTTACTATAAAAATGATTTGGATTCAGAGCAAAAAGACTCAATACACGAATTAGAAAAGCACATTTTAGTATTTTATCCGGGAGTACTGAAGTGGCATGAACATCGACATTTGCACAGAAGTTGGAAAGATAGTCGAATAATATCTCTAATAAGTTAAGTACTTATATTTAGATACTCATATATTATATTAATAATAGGTAAAAGTGTATGAAATAAAAAGAAAAAGACTTGCTTTCTCATGCTAAAAAGGACATGACTTGAATAGCAGCAGGTAAATATAAGAAATTTGTCTGGCGCTAGAAAAGCTAATTTTGTGAGGTATGAAATGAGTTTTAGCAAGAGTAAGTTTTTTAAAGAAGTAGCAAGTAACGGATTTAAAGACATTAATAAAAGAAATGAAGAAGGAGAGACGATCTTGCATCAAGCAGTAGAAATCTCTGATTACAAAACAGTGAGATTATTAATAAAAAAAGGAGCAGAGGTAAATGCAAGAGATAAAAATGGTTATACACCTCTACACTGTGCAGTATTCGCAAAGAGTTTAGAAAATGTAAAAGTGCTGCTAAGGTCGGGAGCAGAAGTAAATGCCACTCAATATGTCACTGGATGTACGCCACTCCACTCTGCGTGCAAGATGGGAGGAGCAGGAGTTGAAATAATAAAAGAGCTGGTAAAGGCTGGAGCTGAAGTTAATCAACTGAATAAGTACGGCGCAACGCCAATGTATTACATCTGGGAAAGTGAAAAGTATCGTCTATGTGATAGCAAAGAGAGTGAAAAGGCGAGTAAATTTTTGAGAGAAAAAGGAGGAATAACAAAAAGTAGAGAACTGACGTGCTATGGAATAGAGGGCTTACTATTACCCACAAATATAAATGTTTGTTGCATAGCTCTTAATGGCATAACTTTTGCTTGAAATAACTGTTTATATGGTGCAATTTACAGCTTTTAGTTGCTAAAATTATAACTCTTAGTTTAATAATTTTAATCTAATAAGCTTTCAGGTTAATAAAATTAAATTATTTGAGTAAATACAATACTATGTTTTTATTTGTGGGTAATAGTAAGAATAGAGGGGCTAGTGGGAGAAATAGCAGACATGTTGAATGGAAGCTACATGCCGGAGCTAAAAATAATAGAGATAGGAGAAATAAGGAAGAGAGATAAATCGCTAATAAAGAAAGAATGTCAAAATTTAGCAAGCAAGATAATCAGCCAAGTGAATGCAATGATAGATGAGGTGGTAAAAAGGAAGGCTTAGGTTTAAAGAAAAGGTGGGGTAAGTTATGGTAAAGCTGGGTAAAAAAGATGAGTCACTATTAGAGAACTCGTTTAAAAATATTTATGAAAGAGACGAAAAAGGAAGAACAGCTCTACATTATGCAGTAGAGGTAAAAACAGTGAGGTTATTAATCGAAAAAGGAGTAGATGTGAATGCAGCAGATGTAAGAGGACATACAGCACTGCATCTAGCGATAACGGAGAAACGTCTAGAAACCGTGAGAGAATTGATAAAATCAGGAGGGAATGTAAATGCTGAAGAGTATGGCAATAAATGCACTCCGCTGCATCTTGCATGTATGGTAGGAGAAAAAGAAATAGTGGAGGAGCTAGTAAAAGCAGGGGCTGAAATAGAGCAAGCAGATAAATTTGGAATAACAGCGATGGATTATGCGAAAAATAGCAAAGAAATAGCCGAGGTATTAAAGAAAGAAACAGAGAAAATGGAAAGTTTGTTAAAAAAATAAGAGTCGTATCAGAAAGCGCAACAGCAGTTGGTAAAGGAAGGGCTAGACCAAATTTGAAGGCTGTAGCTGATAAAAGTTGGTCTTTTTCATAAGAGTAAATGGATTGATGGAAAAAAGGAGTGGTAAGGCTCCTTGCACTACAAAAACATTTGCAGGAGAAACTATGAGAAAAAGAACATTAACTTGCCGATACGAGCCAGATGAATTAGCGGAACAACATCTAGCAGACGCCTATGAGCTGTTACTAAGGTATGCGGTAAAAAGAAACAATGAAAAGGAGATAAAGAAAAATGATAACAGTGGCCTTATATGCAAGAGTTTCATCGAAGAGTCAAGCGCAGAACAATACAATAGAGAGTCAAATTGCCGAGCTCAAGCATAGAATTGCTGCAGATAAGCATGAGTTATTGAATGAGTATGAATTTAAGGATGATGGGCTTAGTGGGTGGAGTTTAGAACGTGAAGGTTTAGATGCATTACGTGATAAAGTAGGAGAAGATCAAATTGATAAAATTTATATTCATTCACTTGACCGACTATCAAGAAAATCTGCACATCAAATGATACTACTTGATGAATTTGAAAAAGCAGGAGTAGAAGTAATATTCTTAAATCATAAGACTGAAAATAATCCAGAGTCTAAATTGTTATTGGGAATGCAAGGATTAGTGGCAGAATATGAGTGTACAAAGATTATGGAACGTAGTCGTAGGGGAAAACTCCATAGAGCAAAAAAAGGCTGTGTAAGTGTAATTGGCATTGCACCTTTTGGTTATAATCGTATAAAGCATGTAGATAGAGAAAAGACAAAGTTTGAAATAAATGAAGAGGAAGCAAAAATAGTAAAGCAGATATTCATGTGGGTAGGGCACTTACTATTACCCACAAATAAAAACATAGTATTGTATTTACTCAAATAATTTAATTTTATTAACCTGAAAGCTTATTAGATTAAAATTATTAAACTAAGAGTTATAATTTTAGCAACTAAAAGCTGTAAATTGCACCATATAAACAGTTATTTCAAGCAAAAGTTATGCCATTAAGAGCTATGCAACAAACATTTATATTTGTGGGTAATAGTAAGGGTAGGGCAAGAGAGAATAAGTATAAGGGAAGTGATACGTAGACTAAGAGATAAGTCAATTAGAACAAGAACTGGAAAGAAGGTGTGGTGTCCAATAGTAATTTGGAAGGTATTAAGAAATCCAGCATATAAAGGACAAGCAGCGTTTGGTAAATTAAAGAGGGTTGAAAGAAGAGAAAGAAATAAACAAAAGGTTTCTATCTGTCGCACAGATGAGGACAGCTGGATTTATATACCAGTACCAAAAATAGTTGATGAAGGGTTATTTAATAAAGTACAAAAGCAACTGGATGAAAATAGAAAAAGAGCAAGGATGCAGAGAGAGGGAGGAAAAAAGAAATATCTATTACAAGGTCTAGTTGTGTGTCAAAACTGTGGATATGCGTATAGTGGTGCACAATGTGGAGTTGAAGGAAAAAAGTTTAGCTATTATCGCTGTAGTAGTACTATACGTATTACTGATGGTAGGGAGAAGTGTACTAATAAATTGGTCCGTACAGATATGTTAGAAACAGCTATATGGGAAAAGGTGAAAAATTTACTAAAAAACCCAGAGATAATAAAAAATGAGTATCACCGTAGAATTGCAGAAAATAAAAATGATGAATCATCAGATAAGAAGTTTGCAAGAAGGGAAAATCAAATAAAACAAGGCATCGAAAAGTTAATGGAAGACTATTATAGTCAAGAAAATGTAGGAGATAAAGGATATATAAGTGAGGAAGAATTTAAACAGACGATGAAAAGAATGAGGGAACGCTTAAGAGGGATAGAAGAAGAGAAGAAAAAGGTAGTTGATCAAAAAGCAATAGAGAAGGGAATGAACCTTATCATCAACAGTATAAAGAGTCTTTATTCCAGTGTAAAATCTAATTTGGAACAGCTAGATTGGCAAACTAAGCGTGGCATCATTAAAGTGTATTAAACAAGACTTGATCTGACACTTTAAAAAAGTAAGTTATAAAATAATAAAAGAAAGGAGTGTTAGAAATGAGTACAATACAAACAAAAATACTAAAACCAAAGCTAGGGTTATTAGAACTAGCAAAACAACTAGGAAATGTATCTCAAGCATGCAAAGTGATGGGATACTCAAGAGATACATTTTATCGATTCAAAGAGTTGTACGAAAATGGAGGAGAAGAAGCATTACATGAGATAAGTAAGAAAAAACCTCTATTAGCGAATAGAGTTTCCGACGATATAGAAAGAGCAGCGATTGGTATAGCAACAGAATTTCCAGCATATGGGCAAGAAAGAGCTGCAAATGAACTGAGAAAAAGAGGTATAATAATTTCTCAGGGAGGAGTGAGATCTATATGGCTGAGAAATGATCTTGAAACTTTCAAGAAAAGACTTAAAGCACTGGAAGCAAAAGTAGCTCAAGATGGAATTATATTAACCGAAGAGCAACTTGCAGCTTTAGAAAAAGTTAAAGAACAAAGAGAAGCACATGGTGAAATTGACACCGAACATTCAGGTTATTTGGGTTCTCAAGATACCTATTATGTAGGTAATATAAAAGGTATAGGAAGAATCTACCAGCAGACCTTCATTGATACTTATTCTCGAGTAGCATTTGCCAAGCTTTATACAGACAAAACGGCTATTACTGCTGCTGACTTGCTGAATGATAGAGTGATACCATTTTTTGATGAGCAAAATGTGCCATTATTGCGTATCCTTACAGACCGAGGAACAGAGTATTGTGGTAAGCCTGAAAATCACGCTTATCAGCTTTATTTGGGAATCGAAAATATCGATCATTCTAGGACCAAAGCCAATTCTCCACAGACTAATGGCATATGTGAAAGGTTTCATAGAACTATGCAAGATGAGTGTTACAATATTATCTTCAGAAAGAAAATCTACAATTCTTTGGAAGGTCTACAGATTGATGTTGATTATTGGTTGCGTTCTTACAATGAAACAAGACCGCATTCAGGTAAATATTGCTATGGTAAGACGCCTATGCAGACTTTTCTTGATAGCAAACATGTTGCTTTTCAGAAAAATATTAGTAGCATTACACAAGAGACTGATATTAGTTTTGACTACCTCAATTCTTCTGTCAGTTAATTCTTGTCTGTCAGATTAAGTCTTGTCTTTTACAAGTAGAACGAATTCAGATTGGTTATGACCCTTACTATTACCCACAAATAAAAACATAGTATTGTATTTACTCAAATAATTTAATTTTATTAACCTGAAAGCTTATTAGATTAAAATTATTAAACTAAGAGTTATAATTTTAGCAACTAAAAGCTGTAAATTGCACCATATAAACAGTTATTTCAAGCAAAAGTTATGCCATTAAGAGCTATGCAACAAACATTTATATTTGTGGGTAATAGTAAGGTTATGACCAGGTAGAAGTGGCGTTTAGAATCGAAGAACCAGCACAGGATGGAGAGATTTTTAATTTGCAACATTGTACTGGACGTCATGAAACTGAAGCTATTGTATTTGCTTTCGCCAATCTGCAGATTAAAAGGTAAGGATTACTTAATGTATCGGCGTCTTATGTTCAATTTTTTGCAGTATATAGATACTGTATGTCTTTACAAAACTTCATCTACATCTAGATTTTTATCTAAATAAGCTGAACGCGCTTATAAAGCGTTACAAGACATCAAAAAATGCCAATACTCGACAGAGATAGTAAAAGACTAGCTAACTCGGGGATTCTTTGTCTTTTTTTCTGCTTAGTAAATTTCTTAAACATTTGCAGCGTAGGTTAGTTGCAATTAAAAGCAGCTAAATCTTGCTTGTCAAGCGTTTAAAGCATAAAAAACGCCAATATTTTAAAGCAGATAATAACCCCAGGGCTTCTTTTGCCTTTTTTTTTATTTGGTAAATTTCTTAATGTTTATGGCTAAACGACAATCGTCATCCCGCTACTTGTTAGCAGGATCTAGAGATACCGCGAATGAATCGCGGTATGACGGTTTGTGGCGGTATGACGATAAGGTTTATATCTTGTCATCCCAGTGCTTGACACTGGGATGGCTTTGTTGCATCGCTAGCTATGATGGATAAAGATAAAAAAGGTAGAGAATATCAGTAGCTTATTATTCTGGTATTTATAACAAGAACGGTCAGTGAATACCTAAATTTGAGTAAAAGAAATTTCACTACCACTCACTAATCCGGCTAAAATTCAAGAATTCCAATGCTTTAGTTATTTTCAATAGAATTAAATTTATTAATATAAATAATAAATTACTATTCTTAAATTTAATCAGATTGATTGCAAAAAAACAAGATTTTCAATAGGTTGCTTATAATCCTAACTATAGTTAGCCTTTCATAAATAGCGATGCAACAAAGCCATTCCAGCGTCACGCGCTGGAATGACAAAAGCTGCTAATTTTTCATGTAAATAATGGTTATGCAAGCAGTCTATTTTGTAACTAACAAAAGAGGACTTTGATTCGCATGTTTCTCACGCTTATTCTATTATTTAACTATACTTTGAGCAATGTCTTCATAAATCTCTGCCAAATCCTCACTTAGCATTAAAGGATTTCCGCAATCAGAAGCATGGCATATTTGTGGATCTAGAGGAACTCTGCCTAGAAGTTTGATGCCCAGCTCCTCAGACATTTTTTTTGCACCGTCTTTTCCAAATATGTATATTTTTGAGCCGCTTTGAATGAAATAACTCATATTTTCTACAATGCCAATAACCGGTACGCTGAGCTTTGTAAACATATCATAAATTTTGCGAGCATCGATTAAAGAGAGCTCCTGTGGAGTTGAAACTATTATCGCCCCAGTTAAGTTAAAATTTTCCATAAGACTTAAATGCACATCGCCAGTTCCAGGTGGTGTATCAATTATCAAATACTCTATATCGGACCATTTTGTTCCCATTAGCAGACTATAAAGTGCTTTTGTAATCATAGGTCCGCGCCATATTGCTGCACGATCTTTATCGATAAAATAGCCAATTGAAATAGTATGCAGTCCATACTTTTCTATAGGCATTGCTTTACTATCCTGTATTTCTGGCTTTAATTTTTCAGCGCCAAGCATTTTAGGAATTGAAGGACCATATATATCTGCATCAACCAGCGCAACTTTATGTTTCAACTTTGCTAATGAGAGAGCAAGATTAAGCGCAACTGTGGACTTGCCCACACCGCCTTTACCAGAGGCCACAACGATTATATTTTTCACTCCTTCGATATGTAATTTAGCTTTTTGTTGCCCAGTTTGTTTTTGACAAGTAGCAACCACGGTCACTTTTGTCACCCCCGGTATAGCTTTAACAGCTTGCTCACAATTTCTTCTTAATTCTTCATTTGCTTGCGTGTTACCGGCAACTTCAAGCGCAAAACCAACGTCCCCACCTTTAATAATGATTGAGGATATTATACCAAGAGTTTTACCACTTTCTTGTTTTACGACTTTTTTTAAGCTCTCTCTTACAATTTCTTCGTTGATCATTAGTCTTTTAGGTGATTTCTTCCTGAAGTCGTTTAATCTCAGCTTGAGGAAGGCCGGTTGTCTGAGAGATAATATGTAAAAGACAAGACTTAATCTGACAGACAAGAATTAACTGACAGAAGAATTGAGGTAGTCAAAACTAATATCAGTCTCTTGTGTAATGCTACTAATATTTTTCTGAAAAGCAACATGTTTGCTATCAAGAAAAGTCTGCATAGGCGTCTTACCATAGCAATATTTACCTGAATGCGGTCTTGTTTCATTGTAAGAACGCAACCAATAATCAACATCAATCTGTAGACCTTCCAAAGAATTGTAGATTTTCTTTCTGAAGATAATATTGTAACACTCATCTTGCATAGTTCTATGAAACCTTTCACATATGCCATTAGTCTGTGGAGAATTGGCTTTGGTCCTAGAATGATCGATATTTTCGATTCCCAAATAAAGCTGATAAGCGTGATTTTCAGGCTTACCACAATACTCTGTTCCTCGGTCTGTAAGTATTACCTACATAATAGGTATCTTGAGAACCCAAATAACCTGAATGTTCGGTGTCAATTTCACCATGTGCTTCTCTTTGTTCTTTAACTTTTTCTAAAGCTGCAAGTTGCTCTTCGGTTAATATAATTTGTATTAAACAAGACTTGATCTGACACTTTAAAAAAGTAAGTTATAAAATAATAAAAGAAAGGAGTGTTAGAAATGAGTACAATACAAACAAAAATACTAAAACCAAAGCTAGGGTTATTAGAACTAGCAAAACAACTAGGAAATGTATCTCAAGCATGCAAAGTGATGGGATACTCAAGAGATACATTTTATCGATTCAAAGAGTTGTACGAAAATGGAGGAGAAGAAGCATTACATGAGATAAGTAAGAAAAAACCTCTATTAGCGAATAGAGTTTCCGACGATATAGAAAGAGCAGCGATTGGTATAGCAACAGAATTTCCAGCATATGGGCAAGAAAGAGCTGCAAATGAACTGAGAAAAAGAGGTATAATAATTTCTCAGGGAGGAGTGAGATCTATATGGCTGAGAAATGATCTTGAAACTTTCAAGAAAAGACTTAAAGCACTGGAAGCAAAAGTAGCTCAAGATGGAATTATATTAACCGAAGAGCAACTTGCAGCTTTAGAAAAAGTTAAAGAACAAAGAGAAGCACATGGTGAAATTGACACCGAACATTCAGGTTATTTGGGTTCTCAAGATACCTATTATGTAGGTAATATAAAAGGTATAGGAAGAATCTACCAGCAGACCTTCATTGATACTTATTCTCGAGTAGCATTTGCCAAGCTTTATACAGACAAAACGGCTATTACTGCTGCTGACTTGCTGAATGATAGAGTGATACCATTTTTTGATGAGCAAAATGTGCCATTATTGCGTATCCTTACAGACCGAGGAACAGAGTATTGTGGTAAGCCTGAAAATCACGCTTATCAGCTTTATTTGGGAATCGAAAATATCGATCATTCTAGGACCAAAGCCAATTCTCCACAGACTAATGGCATATGTGAAAGGTTTCATAGAACTATGCAAGATGAGTGTTACAATATTATCTTCAGAAAGAAAATCTACAATTCTTTGGAAGGTCTACAGATTGATGTTGATTATTGGTTGCGTTCTTACAATGAAACAAGACCGCATTCAGGTAAATATTGCTATGGTAAGACGCCTATGCAGACTTTTCTTGATAGCAAACATGTTGCTTTTCAGAAAAATATTAGTAGCATTACACAAGAGACTGATATTAGTTTTGACTACCTCAATTCTTCTGTCAGTTAATTCTTGTCTGTCAGATTAAGTCTTGTCTTTTACACATCCAGAAGTAGATTATATGTCTGACAGGAATGCTGCTATTAGGTTAATAAAATTATACGGTGAAGATGGCATGAAAGAATGGAAAAAAGAAGTAAATTATGGGAAAAGATCTTATATTGAAGGGTTTTTCTCAAGATTAAAGCAAATATTCGGATTTAGTTTTAGGAATAAATCTGAGATAAATCGAGAAAAAGAACTGCTAATCAAATGCTATTTGCTTAATAAATTCACTGATATTGGTATGGCTAAATTTGAGATAGTTACATGAATTTACCATAAATCACCATCTCATAAAGTGTGATGCAACAAAGCCATTCCAGTGTCAGCTACTTTCATGACACCACTACCTGTGCAGGAGTTGCCTTCAAAATTACAACGTTTGTGCAATTTTGTACCAGCTATCTGGATAATCAATTCCATAACTCTTCTATTTTATAATACTCCCTTACTTCCGGCCTGAATATGTGAACCATTATGCCTTGAAAATTCAAAACCACCCAATTGCCTTCATCCATACCTTCTACATCTATTTTATCATGTGGCTTGAGGCTTTTTATTACGTGCTCAGCTAAAGCTTTAACGTGACGGCTTGAATCACCAGATGCAATAATCATATATTTTGCAATAACGGTTTTATTCTGCACATCAAAAGTTACTATATCATGACCTTTATTTTGATCTATTATCTCTTCAATTGTACTTCTTATCGATTTCATATCGCTAAGCATTGTTTACAGGTTATATGATTCATTTATAATTATATACTCAAAATTTCTAAATATGAACTATTTTCAACGCAACTACTTGTTAAAGGTATTACCTGCATCTATTTTATCATCATGTTTTTAGCATGTACAATGTATATACTTTTTATATAATTGAAAATAGCTTTTTACTAGTATTCATCATGGGCAAGACTCTCATCTACTTAATCGGCTTTCCAGGCAGTGGTAAGTTTACTACTGCAAAGGAACTGTGTAAAATCATTGGTGCAGTAATAGTAAGCAATAATCTATTCAATAATATTATATTTGATATTGTTAAATTACAAAACGCTGAAGTTCCAGATGACCTATGGGAAAAAATTTTTGCAGTTAGGGAAAATGTATTAGCAATACTGGAAAAACACTATGTAAAATCAAAACATTATATATTTACAAATGAATTGATAGAGGGTGATCCCTATGACCAAAGATTATATAACTCAGTGGTAAATTTAAGTAAAAAAATGGACATGGAAATTTTTTCTGTAGTATTACATTGTAATAATGAAAAACTAGTAAGACGTGTCCAATCAGAAGAGAGATATCAGGAAAATAAAATTACTGATCCGGATTTTGCTATAAAGAAAATTGAAGGGAAAAGGCTATTTATACCTGAGGGTTCGCTTGAAATTGATAACTCGAACTTGAGTGCAAAGGAAGTTGCAAAGAAAATTGTTGAAGAGATGAAGAAAGAAAAAAATGGAAAATTAATTAAAACTTCTGTAACAAATCATTTAAAAACAGAGCGTACTCGTGGTTGAGCAGAAAGATAAGTACCGTCCTTGTGTTGGCATAATGCTATTTAACAGACAAGGACATGCCTTTATTGGAAAACGCTTTGATAGCGATTCTTACTGGCAGATGCCACAAGGAGGTGTTGATGATGGTGAGGAACTGGAACAAGCAGCGTTACGTGAGTTGCTAGAGGAGGTTGGTACTAATAAAGTAAAGGTTATAACTAAAAGCAAGGATTGGATATACTACAACTTGCCTGAAGAAGTTATATCAATATGCTGGAATGGAAAATATTCTGGTCAAAAGCAAAGGTGGTTCTTAATGAAGTTTTGCGGAGAGGATGAGGACATTGATATTAATTATACTGGTCATCCAGAGTTCAAAGAGTGGCGTTGGCAAGGTATAGATAGTTTAGTAGCCAGTGCTATATCATTTAAAAAAGAAGTTTATAAAACAGTGATAGAAGAGTTTTCTTCTATAATAAAAGCCTCAACAATAAGCTCATGATAGTAGATTCTCATTGCCACTTGATTTATTTTTCTGACGATGAAATACCAAAAGTAATTTCAAGGGCAGAGCAAAATGGTGTAAAGGTTTTGCATAACATATGCGTAAGCATTGACGATGTTCCTAAGTTATTAAAAATTTCTTCATCCTATGATCAGGTCTACTCCTCTGTTGGTATACATCCGCTTGATGCTGCTATAGAAAACGGTGAGTGTATACATGTTGATGAATTAGTTGAATTTACCAAGAACCAAAAGGTAATTAGTATCGGTGAAACCGGGTTAGATTTTTATAAATCTGACAACAAAGACAATCAGAAAAAAAGTTTTGCATTACATATAGAAGCGTCAAGAATAACTGGACTACCTTTAGTTATTCACACAAGAAGCGCTGATAATGAGATGATCGATATGTTAAGGTCAGAAATGAAAGCCGGTGCTTTTAGTGGAGTAATGCACTGCTTTGCTTCCTCTAAAGAACTTGCTTATCAATCTATAGATTTGGGGTTATATATTTCATTTTCTGGAATTATTACTTTTAAAAATGCGAGCTTACTCAGAGAAATTGCACAAAATGTACCACGCGAGCGTGTTTTAGTCGAAACTGATGCACCATATCTATCACCTGAGCCTTATAGGGGAAAAAAGAATGAACCAGCAATGGTGAAATACGTTGTTGATTGTTTGGCAGAGTTGTGGAATGAGTCACCAGAACAAGTAGCGAAGGTAACCACAAGCAACTTTTTTAGGCTGTTTGAGCTATAAAGAGGCTCTATAAAACCATTAATTTGCTTATGAACCTAAAGATTTCACCAGCTCTCTCACCGAGTTTACAGACTTATTAAACATTTCTTGTTCACTATCATTCATTTTAACTTCTAGGATCTTTTCAATTCCGTTTTTTCCAATAATTACAGGAACACCAATAAACAAATCTTCTACACCATATTCACCATTAAGGTAAGCAGCACATGGTAATATGCGCCTCTTATCTTTTAAATATGATTCTAACATGCATATAGCTGAAGATGCAGGAGCGTAGTATGCAGATCCAGACTTAAGCAGATCAACTATTTCTTTACCGCCATTGCGAGTGCGTTCAACTATTTCATCGACTTTTTTCTGTGTGATAAGACCCATATCGATAATTTGAGTAAGTGGAATTCCAGCAACTGAAGCACAATTGATTAGTGGTACCATAGTGTCGCCATGTCCTCCAAGCACAAAAGCAGATATATCTTCAACTGAGATATTTAACTCACTTGCAAGAAAGTAACGAAAACGGGAAGAATCAAGCACTCCTGCCATGCCAACAATCATATTAGTTGGAAGGTTTGAAAATTTATGCACCACTGAAACCATGGCATCCAAAGGGTTGGTAACCACTATTACAAACGCGTTTGGAGAATATTTTTTAATATTTTCGCCAACCTCCTTCATTACTTTAGCATTGGTTTGCAGGAGGTCATCCCTGCTCATTCCAGGTTTTCTAGCGATGCCAGCGGTTATTATAATTGCATCGGAGTTTTTTATATCTTCATACCTATTTGTGCCAGTAATATTGACATTAAATCCATCAATAGGGGATGATTCTGCTATGTCGAGTGCTTTACCTTGTGGTATTCCATCACTAATATCAAGTAAAACAACATCACCGAGTTCCCTTAGTGCAATCATATGGGTGAGAGTTCCACCGATATTTCCTGCACCGATTAAAGATATTTTTTTTCTTTGTACTGTCATTTTCTACTCCTTTGTATTTACTTTTATGGTTTTACCTTCCCAAGGCGATAAGCTATCAAACATACGAAAATCTTGCGGTAAATCTATAGGATTATACACAACCTTTTTTGTCTCTATATCATATCTTACTTCCTCATAACCAGTGAGAGGGAAATCTTTTAACATTGGATGACCTTTGAATCCATAGTCTGTTAGAATCCTACGCAAATCAGGGTGA
The DNA here is from genome assembly GCF_918697765.1 of Wolbachia endosymbiont of Phyllotreta cruciferae. Classification (NCBI taxonomy): domain Bacteria; kingdom Pseudomonadati; phylum Pseudomonadota; class Alphaproteobacteria; order Rickettsiales; family Anaplasmataceae; genus Wolbachia; species Wolbachia endosymbiont of Phyllotreta cruciferae. The sequence continues at coordinate 1,770,048 of NZ_OU953855.1, read as the reverse complement.
TCAGAAAACTCTATTCCATACATATCAAACACTTCACGCTCAAACCACAAAGCCGTACTAAATATCTTCGCTACACTTGGAGGCATGTCGCTTTCACATAACTGAAGCTTTATGTGTACTCTAATATTATGCACAATGCTGAGCAGATTGTATATTAGCTCGAAGCGCTTCTCTCTATTTGGATAGTCAACCCCAAAAATATCAACTAATAGTTCAAACCTACACTTTTCATCATCACGTAGAAAGAATAGGTGCTTTTCAATTTCATCTAAAGTTGAATATATTACAATAATGCCATCATCTTTTTGAATGCACTCGCATTTGGTCTTTTTTTGTATATACTTTGCAGTTTTATCCATTCCGAGTCCGTTTTATTTTGTTTTGTAGGCATAGCATTCCATATAGCAACGCCTCAGCGGTTGGTGGGCATCCAGGGACATACACGTCAACTGGCACAATTCTATCACAGCCTCGGACTACTGAATAAGAGTAATGGTAATAACCACCACCATTTGCACAACTTCCCATGGAAATAACATACTTCGGGTCTGCCATTTGATCATAAACCTTGCGCAATGCTGCTGCCATTTTATTAGTTAGTGTGCCAGCAACAATCATCACATCTGATTGACGTGGGCTTGCACGAAACATTATACCATATCTATCAAGATCATAACGGCTGGATGCAGTATGCATCATCTCAACTGCGCAACATGCAAGACCAAATGTCATTGGCCACAATGAACCAGACCTTGCCCAATTCATTACATAATCTGTTAAATCACCAAATTTAGTGACAAGAAACCCTTCTTTTTTATAACGACCCCAGTCATCATTAGATAGAATTTGATTTGTCATAAACTACTCCCACTCTAATGCACCTTTACACCATTCATAGATAAAACCTATAGTGAGTATTGCAAGAAATACCATCATAGACCAAAATCCACCATAGCTTATCTTAGATAAAGAAACAGCCCAAGGAAAAAGAAAAGCAATTTCTAAGTCAAATATTATAAATAATATTGAAACTAGATAAAATTTAATGTCAAAATTTTTTCTTGCACTGGATAGTGGATTGAAGCCACACTCATATGTGGAAAGCTTTTCACCATCTGGCTTACTCACTGCAAGAAACATAGGCAATATACCTAAAGCAAAAGATACTACAATTGATACGCAGATAAAGATTACTATGGTTAAATATTCGCTCATTTAACAAAACATATAACACTATGAGTTTACATGCTTTCCTAACTTTTTACCACCTAAAATATGCACGTGAAAGTGTGGTACAACCTGCTCTCCATTTTCACCGTAGTTAGTGACTAATCTATATCCTGTTTTTTCTAGATTATATTTGTGTGCTATCTCTCTTACAGTTTTGAAGAAATCCGCTATTTCCTCTTCAGGAGCTTTTAGAATGAAATCATCATATGAAATATATTGATTTTTTGATATAACTAAAATATGAACTGGTGCGTCAGGGTACTTATCATGAAAAGCTAGTACATTTTCATTTTCATGTACCTTCTCACAAGGTAACTCACCTCTTAATATTTGAGCAAAGATGTTATCGCTATCATAAACTTCATTGCTCATATTTTAAGAGCGACCTTTCCCTCTTTCTTCGTTTTTCTCTACATTAGGTGTAGATAGTGGTTTTATCGCTTCACCAGAAGCATCTTCAAGATTTAAAGAGCTTACAAGTTCCCTTACTTTTACCATGTCCTGCTGTTCTTTCAAAAAGGGTTCTATTCCACTTACCCTTTTTCCAGTAATAACTCCTGGTTGTAAGTGATACATATCCCCAGGAACAGTTAGACTATGATGTCTTTCCTCTATTTTTTTAGCTTCACTCATAATACTCCCCTATAACTTATTTTTGCATTCCACAACTTTGCGACTTACCTGCTTTTATAGCTTCTTGCGCCCATTTTTTCTCACCTGAAGCTATAGTTTCTGAAGGCTGACCAACATCAGACTTCACAACTTTGTCTGATGACTGCTTTTGATTGTCATATTCCTTATACAATTTTTCTGCAATACCATTCAGCAATTTTAAGTCTGTATGAATTTTAAATTCTCCACCAGTAATTCCTGCCAGCTTCTTAAGGTCGCCATTAATGCTATCAGCAATTCCTTGAAGAGCAAGCTTTTTTATCTCCCCTGGACTCTTTCCTTTATTTTTAGAGTCAGTTTTAATGTATTCAATTATTTTTTTAACATCAACTTCAATTACAATTTTGTTTTCTTCTCTAAAAATAGTTACATTCGGTAAATCTTTTTTTATTTTATCTAATTGCTCTGGGCTCAAATAAGGTATATCCCCTGTCAGAGTTCTTGATGCTAAAAAACTTACCTTTCCTTTCTCTTGTTTTTTTATTTCTACACCAAGATTTTTACTAGCTTGTGTGGTTTCTATGGGTGGGTCATATTCCTCTTCTTCTTCAGGTACATCTATACCAACAGCTTCCTTTAACGAAACTGTGGCATCATGTTTCATTTCACCCATTGAAGCAAACGGCTTCTTTATAGGGTAAATAAGTGCTTTAGGCACAAGAGCAAGCACCCGACCTGTAGCCTTTACACCTCTACCTAGAAAACTTCCTACTTTAGCTAGTATAGAAGTAGATTCTTCATTTTGGTCGTTTTTTGGCATACATACCTCCAAGGTACTTTCTATAACTAAATACATTTTAATTATAGACGAAAAAATTTAAACTTCTATATCCATTATAAGATAGAATTATAGGGATTGCAACCATTATTTGTACATTGTCTAAAACATGTAGTATTTTCGCTACTTTTATTGTTCAATTTATTATAAAGAATACTCTAAATTATGTGTAAATGGAACACAAATAATATCATTGATGCAACTGGCGGAAGAGACGTAAATGGTTATAATTGGATACATAGCTCAAATATTTCAACGGACACAAGAAGCATAAAAAAAGGTGATTTATTTATTGCACTCAAGGGAAAGAATTTTGATGGCCATAATTTTTTGCATGAAGCGTTTTTAAAAGGGGCTATCGCTGCAATAGTGAGTGAGGGTAAATATAAAAGTTTCCCTCTCATTATTGTACAAGATACCCTGAAAGCTTTGCACGATATGGCATCATATTACATTAGAAATGTTCTTATTGATGCTAAAGTTATTGCAGTTACAGGCAGTGTCGGAAAAACCACTACAAAGGATATGCTACACACTGTTTTATCGCAATATGGAGTGTCCCATGCAAACGAAGGTAACTTAAATAATAATATAGGGTTGCCTTTGACAATTCTAAAAGCTCCAAAGAACTGCCAGTACTTAATCCTTGAAATGGGAATGAATAAAGCTGGTGAAATAAAAGAATTATCAAAGATTAGTAATCCAAATATTGCAGTTATTACCAACATCGAACCTGCACATGTTGAAAATTTTTCATCACTATTTGACGTTGCACAAGCGAAGTTAGAAATTCTGTATGGTATGAAAAATAACGGTACTTTGGTTTTAAGCAGAGATAATAAATATTATGATTATCTCTCATCACACGCCAATAGAAATGTAATAAGCTTCGGTAAAGATAAAAATGCTGAAGTTTGTTTACTAAACTTAATAAGAAACGATGAATCTTCTGTCATTTCAGCACTATCTTCTGTCATCCCAGTGCTTGACTACTTGGATCCAGGAAGTTCAATTGCAAATGAGCATATCAGACGGTTGTATAATAAAGACTGGATTCCAGCGTCACGCGCTGGAATGACATCAAACCGAGTTGCTAATAGATTAAGTTTAAAAATCAGGCTGAGTGATAATCAAATTATAAACTGTAATTTACGTGTACAAGGTGAGCATTTTGCTTATTCGCTACTTGCTGTTGCAGCAGTTGTGCAAAGCCTCGGACTTGATTTATCAAAATTACCACTTGCACTTAAGAATTTTAGTGTAGCGAAAGGTAGAGGCAATATTCATAAGGTCAAATACAATAGAAAATATATACATTTAATTGATGACTCCTATAACGCCAGCCCTGCTTCGATGAAAACTGCGATAAAAACTTTGAGTACATATTCTAATCAGAGAAAAGTAGCTTTGCTTGGTGATATGTTGGAACTTGGTGATGAAAGCATAGAGTTTCATACAGATTTGGTTAAGATTATCACAGAAAATAATATAGATAAAGTTTATACAGTTGGTAAATTTATGTTAGAATTGCATGAGCTTTTGCCAGATAATATAAGAGGCACGCATTTTAGTGATTCTAATCAATTGAAAAGTGATTTAGCTAACATTATTCAGAATAATGATGCAATTCTAGTTAAAGGCTCACGAGGAATGAAAATGGATCTTATTGTACGGGAATTCGTAATAAAATATTAAGCGAAATCATTGTATTAATTTACAGTAACAAATTATTAGGAACTTTAATTGTGACAAAACGTGTAATTATTTTTGGTGGAACGGGGTTTATAGGGAAACACATCGTAAGACGCTTGGCAGCAGAAGGATATTTAATAAAGATATTCACTCGTAATCAGGAAAAAGCTGCTTGTTTAAAATTGTGTGGCAATTTAGGACAAATATCAATATTTAAAGGCGATTTTTTTGATGAAAAATCAGTTCTGGAGGGTATGGAAGAATGTGATGTAGCTATAAACTTAGTGGGAATATTATATGAAGCAAAAAAGCACGATTTTTACGCTGTTCACGTTAAAATAGCTGAAAGGATAGCAAAAGCTGCAAAAATGAAAAATGTACCTATGATGATACATTTTTCTGCTATGGGAATAGAAAATAGCAAGTTGTCAAAATATGCCAAAAGTAAATTGGAAGGTGAAAAAGCTGTAACTTCAGCATTTCAAAAAGCAATAATAATTAGGCCAAGCCTTGTATTTGGTAAAGAAGACAACTTCTTTAATAAATTTGCAAGATTAGCAACTATTCTTCCTTTCTTACCACTAATTGGCAATGGAACAACTAAATTTCAGCCAATATGTGTAACAGACTTAGCTGAAGTGGTATATCGTATTATCAGTTTTAATAAGCAAGACAAGAAAATTTATAACATGGGTGGACCAAAGGTTTACTCTTTCAAAAGCTTATTGAAGTTTATTCTGAATGTTACTAACAGAAAGTGTTTGTTGATCAATGTATCTTTTCCAATGGCAAAGTTAATAGCTTTCTTTTTAGAAAATAAAATTATTTCTATGCTGTTAAAACCAATAACCGGAGATACGAACCCTGTGCTTACTCAAGATCAGGTGAAAGTTATGATGAATAGTTCAATCGAAAGGTCAGCTGACCTTGAAACAATGAAGGTTCGACCATTAGCAATTGAAAATGTAGTGCCAGAGTACTTGAAGATTTATAGAAAGTATTGATAGAAGAGTGTGCCCGGTGGGATTCGAACCTACGACCCACAGCTTAGAAGGCTGTTGCTCTATCCAGCTGAGCTACGGGCACACAACATATATAAAATGCTTCTTAGTACACGTGAAGTCAAGTATTTCGTGTGAATATGATGTTTATCTTGCGACACCTTGTCATTGCAGTTGTGTGTCGCGCGCTGCCAAAATTGGATGCGAGAAGTCTATTTATTTTAGAAAATATTATATAGAAACTTGCTTGACAAGCCTTGCCAGTCCCCTTATCATGAAACTGAAGCTATTTATTTATCTTCTCTGTACAGATTAAATGACAAAAAAACTCACGTATCTGGCGTCCCATGTTTAATTTTTTGCACTATGTGCACCTTATGTCTTTATAAAATTTCTAGGTTTTTACCTAATATAAGCTGAAATGCGCTTATAAAGCATTTAAAACATCAAAAAACGCCGATTTAAAAAATGGATAGTGAATAACTAGCTACCCTAGGGTTTCTTTTGCCTTTTTTTCTGTTTAGTAAATTTCTTAATGTTTATAATTTAGATTAGTTGCGGCTTAAAAGCAACTAAATCGCGGTTATTAAGCGTTTAGAATAAAAAAGCGCCATACTTGAAAGTATAATGTAAGTAATTAGCCAACCACGGGGCTTCTTTTGCCTTTTTTTTCGTTTGGTAAATTCCTTAATATTTATAGCTAAGAGAGCCCAAGAGAGGTGTCATTCCAGCGCGTGACGCTGGAATCCCAAAAAAAGGATGATGTCATCCCAGTGCGTGACACTGGGATGACACTCTCTTGGATGGAAAGCTACTTTCATGACATCATTCTTTTTCCTGGATCCCAGTGGGCTTTGTTGCATCACACTTTATGAGATGGTGATTTATGGTAAATTCATGTAACTATCTCAAATTTAGCCATACCAATATCAGTGAATTTATTAAGCAAATAGCATTTGATTAGCAGTTCTTTTTCTCGATTTATCTCAGATTTATTCCTAAAACTAAATCCGAATATTTGCTTTAATCTTGAGAAAAACCCTTCAATATAAGATCTTTTCCCATAATTTACTTCTTTTTTCCATTCTTTCATGCCATCTTCACCGTATAATTTTATTAACCTAATAGCAGCATTCCTGTCAGACATATAATCTATTTCTGGATGTTCTGCCGCATTGTTTATTGGTGGAATTTTTGTCTTTATATCATATTTGTTACACAACTTATAAAACTTGTGCCTATCACATGCTCTATCTGCATATAGTGCTTTTATGGCATGCTGAAAATCAACTTCTTTTAGCAAATCACAAGCTCCATAGTGATCAGACAATGGCGTCAACTTAAGAACTTTCATTAGCAAACTCTCCTAAAGACATGATGGCGTTTGGGCTTATCTACCTTATCGCAGCTATACAATCGTCCCGGTCGGATTTTAACTCTTACTATTACCCACAAATATAAATGTTTGTTGCATAGCTCTTAATGGCATAACTTTTGCTTGAAATAACTGTTTATATGGTGCAATTTACAGCTTTTAGTTGCTAAAATTATAACTCTTAGTTTAATAATTTTAATCTAATAAGCTTTCAGGTTAATAAAATTAAATTATTTGAGTAAATACAATACTATGTTTTTATTTGTGGGTAATAGTAAGATTTTAACTTTAGCGCGTATACTTGCTCTATCAAAAAGGGCTTGAAAGTTTTTTGGTGCAATAAGTACCTGATAGAGTTTCTGCCTCATTACACCAAATAAAACCGAAAAATTTAAACGATACTCAGCAATTTGATCTGGATTCCAAGGCCCTTGTGCATCACACATATGAAGCGACAATATATTACACATGACTAAGTTTGCCCAAAATTCTTGTAATACAGCCTCTAAATTTACGCCAGAAAAATTCTCTAACTCTGCACCTATTTTGAGTCGTTTATAGCACTCCTCTATATGCCACCTTAATACATAAGCTTTGCTGATATCTTCCAAAGTAAATTTTTCTCGATCAAAAAGTGAAGTAACCAATACCTCTGTTTCTCCGTTGGCTAATGTCAGCACTATTACTCTTACTTTTTGGCTTTTCGTTTTATTTTCTAGCACAAAATCAAAATCTAATTCACCAGATGAAATTCGTTCCCATAGCTTGCTATAATTTCTTTTTTGCAAGCGAAAAATAAAGTCTACTTTCAATTCATAATGCTGCTGAATGAATTTTAATGAAGACGGTCGTAGATAAATAATAATCTATCTTGATTTAATGAACGCATTTGAGTAACGACTTCAGGTAATTGTTCTTCTGCTAACGTTTGCTCACCCACATTCCAAGCCGCAAGGCGAGCACTGCAAATCAGCGAAGTACATAAATCAACAAACAAAGAAACCCTTGCTAATGGTGGCATTATACCTGTTGTTCCATTTGGTTTAAAACGGCCAAACTCGGATACAATTTCTTCAGAGCTCGGTAATCGAATACCAGAACCATCTGCTGCAATAAGCCTATAGCCTCTCCAACTCAGGCTCATCTTGATAGGCTGTTTGGATGCTTAAATTCTTTAAAACCTGTATGACAAATCTTATATCTTGCTTTAGAAAAAGCTTGCTTTGAGGGTGGAACTTTACAAGTCAATGGATCCATAAGCTCGCATTCTATTCCTAAACTTTTCTTAATTAACTTTAAAATCATAGAAAATACTGTCGTAAAAGGAAGTTTTCTTGTTCGTGTAAAACTCAACACAATGGATTCTCTGAAAAGCTTTCGAGTATATTATATTTTTAATTTGTAGAATAAGATTTTTCCTTTTTGTTTGGTAGAAGTCATAGTTTTAAATCCTCCTGATTAAGTTTTATCGCTATGACTCCCCCACCAGAACCGTGCTTGCAGCTTTCCCGCACACGGCTCCACAATGTAGTATTCACAGCATTTCCTATTTTGTATATAATGAGTAGCATATTCTTGGTTTTGGTAATGGATTAACTTGTAGATAGTGTATAAATTGCTTTGAATTCATACTCTTCTTCTGACTACGTCGGTTTATCCATTTATACGCTAGCTTGATTACCCGCCAGAAGAATTTATTCAACCACCGGTAATTTCCGCTAACTCCGAAGTAGTTATAGTGTCCTGTTAGTTTTGCTTTAAGTATTGACCACCAATCTTTAAGGTGAACTTTATTTCGAATCTTTTTCACCCATTCTTTGATTTCTTTAAGTTTTCTAGATAGATTTTCTTTCGAGGTTTTATGACCTACCATTACTCTACCTTTACGACTCCTTGTACCATAATGGGTGAATCCTAGAAAGTTGAAACTTTCCGTTTTTCGTTTCTCCCTTATTCCTTGTTGCCACTCCTTTTTGCCAAACTTTACTATTCTTGTTTTGTCTTCAGATATTTCCAGTCCAAATTTTCCTAGCCTTTGTTTCAGTGACTCTAAGAGTTCTCTAGCATCTTTTTCTCTTTCGCAGCAAATCAGGTGATCGTCTGCATACCTAACTAGCTCCATATAACCTTTAGATCTTAGCTTGAATTTCTTTTCAAACCACAAATCCAGCACATAATGCAAGTATATATTAGCTAGTATAGGACTTACTATTCCCCCCTGAGGTGTGCCTAGTTCAGTTGCTTCATAATGTCCTGCTTCGACTACTCCTGCCTTAAGAAATCGTTTTACTAACCACAGTATGTTTGGGTCTGTTATCCGTTCTCTCAAGCATCTCATTAGCCATTTGTGCTGGACATTATCAAAGAATTTCTTGATATCAACTTCTACTACATAGTTAGTTGGTCTGTACATAACTGCTTTATTTAGTGCATTTACCGCTTGATGACAGCTTCTACCAGGACGAAAACCATATGAGTTATCCAGAAAGTTAGCTTCATAAATATTTTCTAATATCTTCTTCAGCATTATCTGGACTAACTTATCTTCTGTAGACGGTACTCCAAGCCCGCGTTTCTCTTTGCTTCCAGCTTTTGGTATATATACTCTTTTCACTGGTTGCGGTTGATATCGCTTTCTTTTCATACTATCCACCAGAGTGTTGAGCTTCTCTTCAAGATTTTCTCCATAAGCTTCTACTGTCACCTGGTCTATACCGCATGCTTTGTTATGCTTTAGCTCTTTATAACATTCAGCAAGATTCTCTGCGTTTATCAGATGAATTAACGATTAAATTTCAATCGTTTATCTTGCCTGGCTCTTACTGCTATCTGATTTAGTTTTCTTTGCACGTTATTCCAACCTCCGTTGTATTGGCATAGCAATTCCTAAACCAGTCACTATATTGCTGACCGCTTCCCCTTGTATGTGGCTTTCCCACACTCTGAGTACTATCAATCAGTCCGACTTCCTTTATATCTTCCGTCAGTACTCGCCTTTGTTGACTTGTTCCAACGTACCTTAATAGGAATACAAAGGATCTCCCAAGTTTACGTAAACTCCATCTCAACACGTGATACGGCCTCAGATCCCGATAGAGTGAGTGATAACTTGCCCTATTGTTACCCTTCTTGCTGTCTTCCACTATATGCAACGTGTCGACCTCTATGACATCGAGAATTTCGGGACTCAATACCTTCACTTTCGTTGTACCCTGTGTTGTCCATTCCACTAGCTTTACTACGCTCGTTACCTTACGCAGCATAGTGGTTTGTTCCAGCCTGCTGGCTAGGCTTTGCCTGGGTTGGATTTTCACCAACTGGACTTTACGCACTTTGCTTGGCGCACGCATGTTTCACCTAAAAAGGACACATTTTAAACTTCTTTGTTGAAATAAAATAGAAACAAAAGTGCTGTTTCCTGCGGCTTCTGGATAATTTAATGGTAAAAGTTTTAGAGAGAAATTTTATACACTATCGCTGATATTTTTCCTTAAGTTGACGCCATTGAGCATACGGGCACATCAAATTCGAAGCTCGCAGTGATTATCGCATCTTTTACTGGCGGTTTCATGAATGTTATTTCTCCCGTTGAATAATTTACTGAATATTCACTCTCTTCTTTACCATTTAAATAAATCTTTACTGTCCCATGTACTGGCTTTTTGATCATACGTATATGCTTATCTTCCCCACTTACATAAGTTTTGATTAGCTGAAAAGTCGTTTTTTTGTTATCTCCTATACCAATCTCTTGGTTGATGGCTATAAAATCCGACCAATCCTTAAAACGAAACCCTATTGCTTTACCTTTTCGTGCATGAAAAAATGTTATTAGTTCTAGTAGCTGCTCGTTTGATCTGACCCCGTAAGCTATGTTGTATCTAGTGCGTGCATGAGACCAATTGATGTTGCGCTGTTCACAACCATTGTGAGTTGTTACAACGTCAGTAGAAAATTCCGGTCCTCCAGTGGAACCATGAGATATATTTTCTGGAAATCTAATTTCTGTGAATGACATATACCCTCCTGTGAAAGTAAAATAGTTTGGTTGAAGAAAATGTTGTAATTTGAAAGCGTTTCACATAGTAAATGACGCTATGGAAAGTGGATGAGACTACTGAGTTAAACTGCTGTCACACCCACAGCTACTATACTCAGGTTCATTTGAGTTGTCAAGCAAAAAAATAAAATTTTATGGCAAACTGTAACTAGCCTTGCTTGTGACTTAATTCATCTACTTTTTTGCGTAATACATTCAAATCAGTTGCTCCTACAAACAGGCTATCTCCAATTATTAAAAAAGGTGTACCACCTACTCCCAAATCTCTTACTAGAAGCCTACTGTTGTTTATCATTTGCTCAATTTTGTCCGCGTTATCTTTTATGGAATCATTAAAATCGTCCTCATCAATCCCTATGTTTTTCACTATATCCAATATGCTTTTGTCTGAAAATTCTCCTTTGTGACTTAAAGCAGCATGGTGAAAATCGAAATATTTTTCTTTATCGAGAAAATAGACAGCTAAAGCACTTTTTGCTGCCTTTAAAGAAGCGTTACCAAGTATTGGAGCATCCCTAAAGATATACTTAATTTTGCCGTCGTTAATTAACTGCTTTATATCATTCTTTATAGCTTTGCAATGTCCACAAGAATAGTCAAGGAAGCCTACAGCTATAACACTACTATTTTCATTTCCGGAGTAAGGATAAGTAAGGTCAAATATTTGATCCTTGTATTGTGAAATTTTACTTTTGGTTACATTATCTCGAGCAGCGTAACTACTTTTAATCGACTCCTCTTTGAGAGTTCTTACGATCTTATCAAAATTTCTACTGATATAATCATCTAATCTCGTACTTATTTGGTCATCGGTTAGGGTTTGACCGCGGTGTGAAAGCCAATTGTTTATTATCGGCAAGCTTGCTATTGCTATTATTAAAATTAATAAAAACGATATTCTAGACATACAATTTATTTAAAAACCTACAACATAAAACTTTTAGTACACATTTATCTGTATATTAAAAGAAGCATCTAATGTTAATATATAAAAACATTTATATCAAGTGTATTTTATAGCCAATTTTGCTGCAAGTACAAACTTTACGCACAGTGAAACTCAAGCACATTACTGAAAAGCTCATCAGAAGACTTGGTGATGAGGGTGGTGAAACATTTTGGTAGTTGATTATCTTATAACTGCCATGTATAATGCTAACAAACGCGGCGATAAATATTGGTAAAAAAAAGGAAATAGCCATTCTAGGAAGTAAGCTTCTCTTTTTCCCATTTGCTGAGTTTATTGCAGTGTATGGTCGCGTCGTGTGGGTGTAATAAAACAATTTTTCAGTCAATATGCCGATAATTTTAAATATTCTATATGAGTGTCATAATGAAATTTTTAAAAACTCTTTTTAACTTAACATTGTTAGTGTTTTTTATAACTCCTCCAGTTGAAGCAAGGTGGACTAAGTATGAAGATGCTCCCATTGAGATCAAAATTTCTAATAGTACCATTAATATTAATGGGGATGGTACTTATGAATTAGAATCAGAACTCCAAGCAAAAGTACTCAAGGAATCTGGGCGTAGTGCATTCTCCCCATACAGTCTTATTTATAATGGTGATAGTGCAGACCTCACTATTTTAGAAGCTAAAACAGCTTACAATGGGAGGGAATACGTAGTCGCTAAAAACATGATAGAGGACAAGGCGTTGGCTAGTCCTCAAGGTTTCGATCAGCTAAGGCAAGTAACCATATCATTTCCTAAAATGACAATTGGTGCAGAAGTATATCTAAAATATAAACAAATTCATAAAAAAGTTCCTATTGATAATTTTTATGGTTTGCACTTTTCTTATTATGGGCGGTATTTTCAAGCAGAGAATACTAAAATCAATTCTGAGTTGCCTCTAGAGATTAGAGTGAATGATCCAAGAAACGTATTAAAGATCGCTGAGGAGAAAAAGAATGGTGTACATTCTATAAGCATTACTTTAAAAAAGGCAATTTATGAAGGTTTGATAAATGAGCCACATAATGGAATATTGAATTTTAAGCACAATACTTGGGTATCACTGTCAAGCCTATCTAAATGGGAGGATTTAGCAAAAAAATTAGCTCCTGGATATTATAACGTCATTACTCAGCCACTTCCTACAATTTTTACGGCCATAGCAGAATCTGCTGCCAATGAGAGTACTGATGAAGAGAAAATTAACGTTGTTACTTCTTTGTTGAATGAGAAAATTCAATACACGGGAGATTGGCGTACAGTGTCAGGACGATTTTTTCCAAGAGATTTAGAGAAAATTGCTGATTATCAAACTGGAGATTGTAAGGATTTTTCTGTTAGTACGGCTGCTATTTTACAAAAACTTGGTTACAGAGTTCAACCTACTCTAGTTATGAGAGGAATTACTAGCATTCCTAATTCCGAAGCATTACCTAATCTGGGTAATTTTAATCATACGATGCTCAGAGTAACAAATAAAGGTGGAAAAATATATTGGATTGATCCGACTAATAAGGTTAGTATGGCACAAGGTATTTTTCCAGATGTTGCTGACAAAGTTGCTTTAGTATTGGATTCTAAAGAAGTTAGCTACACAAAAATTCCTGCTGTACAAGCTGAAAATTCAAAAATTATATCCCATAGTGAATTAACTATACAAGATAATGTTGTAAACGAACGTGGTCAGCTTACTATGCAAGGGGAGTCAGCTATGAGCTTAGCAAGTGCTGGATTATATTACTCAAACGAGCAGTTAAGAGATTCTGTTTTTTATATAATTAGTGGGGTATATCTTAATGAAAAAGAAAAGAAATTCTTAGAATTGCCTGATCTTACTTCGCGTAATGTAGAGGATCTTACAATTAAGTATGAATTACAACAAAAAAATAAAGTTTTTAGGACGAACCTAGGACTTGTTTTAACTTTAGAAAATAATTTGCTTAATGGTGTCGTAAATACAGTTTCTGACCAAGTGTCAGACATTTTTATAGGTACTCCTCATACTCGTGAAACGCATACGGTAATAAAAGACATTGCGATTAAAAACTGTGCAGAATTGAATTTTGAAATAAATTCTCCATGGTTATATGTAAATAGGTCATGTAAACATCAAAATGGCAGCACAGAATTAAATGATATAGTAGCTATACAGAAAAGCTTTATTACCAATGAAGAGTTAAACACTACTGAATATAAAAACTTAAAAAGCGAGCTGGAGAATAATTTTTCTAGAGCCTCTATAATAATAAGTGAATAGGTTGTGCTGGGAAAAACACTTCTTAAAAGACTTAAAATCTTTAAAATATGTACAACAACTTACACGACTTCATTAAAGCCTTAGAAGAAAAAAAAGATCTGATTAGGATTAAGGAGGAGGTTTCAACAGTTCTTGAAATGACAGAAATTCATCGCAGAGTTTTGTCAAGCAAAGGGCCAGCGATCATTTTTGAAAATGTTATCACAGAAAATGGCAAAAATTCGATTCCAGTTTTGGTGAATTTATTTGGTACTATTAAGAGGATTGCATTGGGGTTGAACATAAACCCTGATGAACTAAGAGATCTTGGTAAACTTTTAGCATTTTTGCAATCACCTGAGCCGCCAAAAAACTTTAAGGATGCTATAAAAATGTTTCCTTTGTTGAAAGTCGTGTTATCGATGCGAAGTAAAGTCGTGAGCAAGGCTCCATGTCAAGAGGTAGTGCTAACCGGAGATGAAGTGGACCTAAGTCTACTGCCCATTCAAACATGCTGGCCAAATGAACCTGCACCACTTATCACCTGGCCAATTGTGGTAACGAAAGGACCCACGAAAGAAAAGCAAGATAATTTTAATCTTGGAATATATCGTATGCAGGTTATAGATAAAAAAACAACACTAATGCGTTGGCTTGCACACAGGGGTGGCGCAACTCACCATAAGCGTTGGAAGGAAGAAGGCAGAAATATGAAATTTCCTGCTGCTGCTGTGATCGGTAGTGATCCTGCAACGATTATTGCTGCGGTAACTCCAGTGCCAGAAACATTGTCAGAATACCAATTTGCTGGACTGCTGCGAAAGAAGCCGCTTGAACTTGTAAATTGTAAGACTATTCCACTTCAAGTGCCAGCTCACGCGGAAATCGTTCTGGAAGGCTATGTGAGTTTGGATAGATATCAAGATGAGGGACCATATGGAGACCACACTGGCTACTATAATTCTGTTGAGCAATTTCCAGAATTTAATATTACTGCAATTACTATGCGTAAAAACCCGATATATCTTAGCACTTTCACTGGCAAGCCACCTGATGAACCATCGATTCTTGGTGAAGCACTCAATGAAATTTTTGTGCCCATTCTTATCAATCAATTTCCAGAGATAGTGGACTTTTATCTGCCACCGGAAGGTTGCTCATATAGAATAGCGATAGTGTCGATAAAAAAATCCTATCCAGGGCAGGCAAAAAGAATTGTTATGGGCATACTTTCTTTTCTAAAGCAGTTTTTATACACGAAGTTTATTATCGTTGTTGATAATGATATAAATGTACGTGATTGGAAGGAAGTAATGTGGGCAATGTCAACGAGGATGGACCCTGTGCGTGATACAATCATGATAGAAAGTGTACCTATTGATTATTTAGACTTTGCTTCCCCTGAAAGTGGACTTGGAGGTAAAATGGGATTTGATGCGACAAATAAAATCCCGCCTGAAACCAAACGAGAGTGGGGAAAGAAAATTGAGATGAGTGAGGAAATAGTAAGGAAAGTCGCGGAGAAGTGGGAGGAATATATGGACTAGACTTCTTGCATAAAAGCAGAAAAAAGTTTGGCGTTTTTTATAATGCCGCGATCGGCATTAACTGATAATTGTGATTTAAGTCCGTCACAGTGCCCTTTTTTTTGTCATCCTAACGTGTGACACTTTATGATGGTGTCATGCAAGTAGCTTGACACTGGTTCCCATCCAAGACGGCAGTGCCCAGACACTGGAATGGCTTTGTTGCATCGCTACTTATGAAAGGCTAACTATAGTTAGGATTATAAGCAACCTATTGAAAATCTTGTTTTTTTGCAATCAATCTGATCAAATTTAAGAATAGTAATTTATTATTTATATTAATAAATTTAATTCTATTGAAAATAGCTAAAGCATTGAAATTCTTGAATTTTAGCCGGATTAGTGAGTGGTAGTGAAATTTCTTTTACTCAAATTTAGGTATTCACTGACCGTTCTTGTTATAAATACCAGAATAATAAGCTACTGATATTCTCTACCTTTTTTATCTTTATCCATCATAGCTAGCGATGCAACAAAGCCCACTGGAATCCAGAAAAAAGAATGGTGTCATCCAAGTAACTGACACTGGTTTGGCTTTGTTGCATAGCAACTGAAAAAATCTGGTGGCTACTGACAAAATTCATTATAAAATAGCCATTTAACCTTGAAAGAAAAAATATGCCACAAAAAATGAGGGTCAGTAACCATAGCGAATATAACAAATTTCTAGAAAAAAGAGGAAATATTTTTCATTATATCAACGAAGCCATAGAAAAGTGGTACGAGAATGGTCCAAAAATACCAGGTGGCAACAATATTTATAGCGATAAAGTTGTAATTTTGGTGCACATAATAACTTGTTTATTTAGAATAGGCCTGAGGCAAACAGTTGGGTTTATAGCAGGATACCTTGAGCAAATTGGGAAAAATTTGCAAGTTATCAGCTATTCACAATCATCAAGAAGGTTTAAGAAACTCAATATTAAGATCAATGATTGCAGAATTGATAAAAATAATATGGAAGATATCGAAATTACTATAGACAGTACAGGAATTAGTATATACAACAACACTCCTGGTCATAGCAAAGAAAATAGCGAAGATAGAAAGTATCGCAGCTATGAACAGACAAGAAAATTGCATGTAATGTTGAATACAAACAGCAAAAAAGCCATAGCTGTAAAATACAGTAACGGTGTCTACTCTGATCACTATGGAGCTTGTGATTTGCTAAAAGAAGTCGATTTTCAGTATGTCATAAAAGTACTATATGCAGATAGGGCATATGACAGAGAAAAGCTCTATAAGCTGTGTAATCAATATGGTATAAAAACGAAAATTCCTCCGAAAAACAACGCAGCAGAGCATCCAAAATTGGATTATATGCTTGATAGAAATGCCGCTATTCAGTTAATGAAATTACATGGTGAGAATGGTATAAAAAGATGGAAAGAAGAAGTAAATTACGGAAAAAGATCGTATATTGAAGGATTTTTCTCAAGGTTGAAGCGAATATTTGGGTTTAGTTTTAGGAGCAAATCTGAGATTAATCGTGAGAAGGAACTGCTACTCAGGTGTTATTTGCTTAACAAATTTACTGAAATAGGCATGGCTAAGTTTGAGATAGCTTCATGAATTTATTGTACGTTACCTACTATCCGAAGAGCGATACAACAAAGCCCACTGGTTTCCATCCAAGACGGTGTCATCCCAGTGCCCAGACACTGGGATCCAGGTTGCTCACAAGCAAACTAGCATAGAAAGTGGTTACAACGTTTTCGATGAGATTATATGGAAAACTGGATCCCAGTGTCAGCTACTCGGATGACATCATCCTTTTTTTGGGATTCCAGCGTCACGCGCTGGAATGACACCTTCCGTATAAACATTAAGAAATTTACCAAATGAAAAAAAAGGCAAAAGAAGCCCTGGGGTTATTATCCGCTTTAAAATATTGGCGTTTTTTATGTTTTAAACGCTTGACAAGCGAGATTCAGCCGCTTTTAATTGCAACTAACTTACGCTGCAAATGTTTAAGAAATTTACTAAGCAGAAAAAAAGACAAAGAATCCCCGAGTTAGCTAGTCTTTTACTATCTCTGTCGAGTATTGGCATTTTTTGATGTCTTGTAACGCTTTATAAGCGCGTTCAGCTTATTTAGATAAAAATCTAGATGTAGATGAAGTTTTGTAAAGACATACAGTATCTATATACTGCAAAAAATTGAACATAAGACGCCGATACATTAAGTAATCCTTACCTTTTAATCTGCAGATTGGCGAAAGCAAATACAATAGCTTCAGTTTCATGATAAGAGGGCTGGCGGAGTTTGTCAAGCAAGTTTTTTTGTTTCTGCGGGCTACCTGAGTCTATTGATTTCATTAGAGCCGAAACTCTTGAGACCTAGGTGATAATTCTATCTAAAAGAATGCCGAAAAAGAGCAGCAACCCTACGTAGGAATTATTTTTAAATATGGACATGCATTGACTGGGATCGTCAGGATTGAAATTTTTGTATTGGCGGTGAAATATGAACCCTACAGCAAGTAGAGCAATATAAAAAATGTTATTTAATGATGATAAGATACCAGCATATAGCCACGTCATAAGAGATATTAAATAAAATCTTTTCAACCAAGATTTTGTTGTATCACCAAAATATAATGCGGTAGATTTCATCCCGAGTTTTTCATCATCTTTTTTATCTTGATGGGCGTATATGGTGTCATAGCTAAGTGTCCAAAAGACGCATCCTATATAAAACAGCAAGGATTCTATACTGATCTGGTTTGTTATTGCTGCTGAGCCCATGAGCGATCCCATATTGAAGGTAAACCCTAAGAACAATTGTGGCCACCAAACATACCGCTTTAATAAAGGGTAAGTAGCTATCATACACATTGAGATTATTCCAAGTATGAGTGTAGTTTTATTAGTTAATAATAAGATTACCAGGGCAATAGACAGTAGCAGTGAAAGTAAAGCTAAAGCCTGCTTTATGTTTAATGCACCACTTGCAAGTGGCCTATATTTTGTTCGTTCAACGTGCGCATCTATTTTTCTATCGAAGATATCATTGATTATGCACCCTGCGGGTCTCATTAAAAATGCACCTATAGTAAACAAAACAAGGAGAAAAAGAACCTGATACGATAGAGAAGTTGAGGCTAAAAGAATACCGCTCAAACTGGGAAATAGCACAAGCCACAAACCTGTTAAACTGTGCAACCTCATTAATGAAAAGTAATGGTTGAAATACATTAATTAAGTGTGATTATGTAATATTTTGCTTACATTAACAAAATTATCGAACGCTAAATCAGGCTTGAAAACTAACTCAGGTATAAATCGCAAATCAACATAACACAATATAGATTTACGTATTGACCATGCAGACTGGTTCATTTCATTAACAACAGTGTTAATATCACAATTATTCTCAGAAGGATCTCCAGTGCGTCTTTTTTCTGGATCTAAGTAGTCAGCTACTTGAATATTCAATGAAGATAACACAATATATACATCTGCTTTTTTCAAATCTTTACTTAATTTTACGTCAGATACCGCTACATTTTTATTGAACACCTTACCTTCCATTAGAATTCTTGATATTGCTCTATGCAATACCGATGCTATCTTTAGGTTTCTAATTTCCTTTTTCATATCCAGCTACTATAACACCCTTTCTTCTTGCACTAATTGATAAGCTTCCAAAATATCTCCAACTTTAATATCGACATTACCCTCTAGTGATACTCCGCATTCAAAGTTTACACCTACTTCTTTAACATCATCTTTAAATCTACGTAGTGCTTTTAACTTTCCTTCATGCACCAATTTGCCACCACGCACTACCTTAATTAAAGAATCTTTTTTTATGACTCCATCACTTACATAACATCCAATGATATTACCAGCTTTAGATACATTAAATATTTGCCTTACAGATGCAGAACCAACACGAACCTCTCGTGTAACAGGCTTTAACATTTTAGTTAAATACATTCTCATGTCGTCAATGAGCTCGTATATTATGTTATAAGTATGTATTTCTACACCTTTTTGTTTTGCCAAGTCCCTTATTTTTGAATCCACTTTTACATTAAAAGCTAAAATTACTGCACTTGATGCTTCTGCAAGCAGCACATCTGAATCTGTTATCCCTCCTACTGCTTTGTGTAGGATATTTAATTTCACTTGGTCTTTACCGAGTTTATCAATTGAACTTGATATTGCTTCAATAGAACCAGTTACATCGCACTTTAAAACTACAGATAGTTCTTCTGTTTCGCTGTTATTACGACTGAATATATCTAAATTATTGTCGCCCAAATCTTCTTTCTTTTTCTTGATTAACTCTAGCCTGTATTCAACAATTTCACGCGCCTGCTTTTCAGAATTTATAACAACAAATTTATCTCCAGCATTTGGCACACCATTTAGACCAGTAATTTCAATTGGAGCGGAGGGTAGTGCTGCTTTTTCTCTTTGACCGAGGTGATTAACCATACTACGTACTTTGCTGTATGTTGTACCAACTACCAATATATCACCAACCTTTAACGTTCCTTCCTCAACTATCAATGTGGCTGATATTCCTTTCGCTTTATCTATTTTGGATTCTATTACCCATCCAAGTGCTCGACAATCTTCTATTGCTTCTAGCTTCATTAATTCAGCGATTAACAAAATCGTCTCTTCTAGTTTATCTAAATTAGTTTTCTTTTTTGCTGATACTGGCACAATCATAACATCACCACCAAGCCCTTCAGGGATGAGATCATATTGAGGCAAACTATTAATTATTTTTTCTACATCACCAGGCTCAGATTTATCAATTTTATTAATAGCAACTATAATGGAAACATTTGCTGCTTTTGCATGATTTATTGCTTCAACTGTTTGTTTCATGATTCCATCGTCAGCTGCAACTACTATTACAACTATATTAGTAATATTGGCACCACGTGCACGCATCGCAGTGAACGCTTCATGTCCTGGTGTATCAATAAAGGTAATTTTTTGCTTATCTTTTGTCGTTATTTGATAAGCACCTATGTGTTGAGTTATGCCACCTGACTCTCTTTCTGCAACATTAGATTCACGAAATGCATCGAGCAATGAGGTTTTACCATGATCGACGTGTCCCATAAAAGTGACGATTGGTGGTTTAGGTTTTTTAGGCAGGCTTTCTCTGCCTTCTATAAAAAATAAATCTTTTTCTCTGTTGGTATCGCTCACTCGTTTAGCCATATGATTAAATTTTTCCACTATTTCACATGCTATATCTGGATCCACCAGATCATCTACTCTATAACTCTCACCGACTTCTTCTTTGAACATTTTTAGCACACTCTTGCTATCTTCTGCCATGCGAATAGATAACTCCCTGATAGTTATTTTGTCTGGTATAATAACTTCTCTTGATATATTTTTACCCTTGGTAAACTTTGACTTTCTACTTCTTATACCAAATCTTTGCTTAAATACAGGGGGTTGTTCAGTTTTTTCATCTATTGCCTGTGCAATTACCAGTTTAGAATGCTTAGAATATATATCTTTGTTGACTTTAGAAGACTTTTTATCGTCGCCCTCATAGTCAATATTATCTTCTTTTAGTTCAACTAAGTGAGTATCACTTAAAACTTGCTTATTTATTTCTTTAGATAAAGTGTCCGCTTCATTTTTCTCGTCAATCTCTTTATTGCTGTCTTCTTTTGCTGTTTTCTCTTTTTCTTCTCTCTGATTTTTTTCTTTCAGCAAAGCAGCATTCTGCACAGCATTAATGCGGAAAATTTGTTCTTTCTCTGTTAAAGAACCTAATTTACTCTCGTCAAATAAATTATGTTCTTCTGCATCATGAGATTTTTTTCTTCTTTTTTTTACTATTGTAGCTCCAGTACTTGGGCTAGTTGAAGAGTTTAAATTGAGGTCTAATTTAAGCTTGCTTAAGCCTTGGAGCGTTAATTTTTTATTACTGATATCTTCATTATTCATATTATTTTATTATATTAACCCAAGCTTTTTACGTGCTTCTATGATTATTGAGTCTACTGTATCTTTTAGATTTTCTGAATTCATCTTATTATCAGCTGAGGAAGAGAGTATGCTGCAAAACTCATAACTTGATAAATCTGCTATGTCCTCTAAAGTCTTAATATCATGTTTACTAAGAGCAATTTTATTGTCTATTGATAAAGTTAAATTGATTACATCATCTTCCATACCTAGACTTTTTAGCTCTTCTATTTTTCTATCATTTTCTGCTTTCAGATACTTGTTTGCTCTATTGTGAAGTTCGTTTGCAATATCCTCATTAAAGCCCTCTATTGAAGCAAGCTCTTTAATTGAAGCGCTGGATATATCTTCTACGCTTGAAAAACCTTCTGTCACCAATAGCTGACCCATAATCTCTTCTAAGTTTAAAGCTTCAGCAAATAAAGCTGAACATTGACTAAGTTCTTTACTTCGCCTTTCTGATTCTTGCTGAGTGCTTAATATCTCAATTTTCCATCCAACAAGCTCTGAAGCTAATCTTACATTCTGGCCCTTTTTTCCTATAGCTAAACTCAATTGATCTTCAGCAACTATTAATTCTATGCAATTTTCATTTTCATCAATAATAACCTTCGATACTTCTGCAGGAGTAATGGCTTTAATAACAAATTGACCCAAATCTGAGGAGTAATTTATAACGTCAATTTTTTCACCATTTAATTCGTGTATAATGGTTTTTATTCTATCTCCCTTAACTCCAACACAAGCACCTACTGGATCAATGTTCTTGTCAGGAGAGAAAACAGCAACCTTAGACCTTGAGCCGGCGTCTCTAGCTATACCTTTAATTGTTACTAACCCATCAGCAATTTCTGGTATTTCTTGATTTAATAATGCCTCTAAAAAGCCTTCATGAGTCCTAGAAAGAATAATTTGACGTCCATCATCAGAGCGCTTAACAGTCTGTATATAAGTTTTAACCTTATCGCCTTCACGAAATGATTCACCACCGGTTAAATTTCGTAATGGAAGATATGCCTTAGTGCCATTTATGTCTATAATAAGATCTGAATATTCTACTTGTTTAACAATACCATACCTTATTTCTCCCACCTTATCTTTAAATTCCTCATATTGCTTTTTTGACTCTTCATCTTTAATTATTTGAGCAATTTTTTGCTGGGCAATTCTTGCTGAAGCAAGATCAGTGTTAAGAGAGAGTAATTCACTAACAGTATCTCCAATTTTTGCATCTTCTTTTATTAATTTAGCTTGTGTCAGCGTAATTGATTCATACTCAGTATTCTCTTCTCTATTTGATTCGTCATCAATAACTTTTAGTTTTCTGTATGAAGTAACTTTGCCTGTGTTTCTATCTATATTAACTACAATTTTACTTTTGCTACCATATTTTTGATAAGCCACTGCTTCTATAGCACTTTCTAGTGCCTTTATTACAACATCAAAATCTAAACCTTTTTGAAGTGAAAGCTCTCCTGCTGTTTTTATTACATCAAGGCTTCCAACTATGTTATTCTTGTTACTTTTCTGCTTAACACTGCTTTTACGATTAGCAATCATAATAAATAAATCCAATGTAATTAGTTATAATTATAGCTCCAACGGGCAAAGAACACTATCTTAAATGTTAAATGATTGCTAATTTAAGTCAAGTTTTTTCATGTCTTTGTATAACAAGCAACGCAGGAGTAAAGAATAAAGTTAAAACCGTTGCAACCAATATTCCACTTGCTATGGTTGTTGAAATGTCAACCCACCACTGGCTTGATGGAGCATCATATGTGATTTGTAGCGTAAAAAAATTGATATTTAACCTGGTAATCATCGGTATTAAACCAAGAACTGTGGTTGCAACGGTAAGCAATATTGGCCTAACGCGAGAAATTGCAGCGTTTATTACACATCGCTTGATGTCATTTTTGTGTACCTTAATTTGGTGATGAAAGGCATCAAGTAATAGTATGTTATTATTCACTATAATTCCCGCCAAAGCAATTATCCCCACTCCACACATAACAACTACGAAAACTTGTTGGATAAGAAAGAAAACAAAAAACACACATGTTGTGGATAAAAACACTGCTGTCATTACGATAAATGTATGGTATACATTATTAAACTGTGTCACTAATACCAATATCATTAGTGTAATCGCTAATATAAAAGCCTTTAACAAAAATGCTCCTGATTTTTGTTGATCTTCTTTGTCGCCTTTAAAATCAATTTTTACTCCCTTGTCCCAATCCTGGGCAATAGAATTCTGAATGAACTTTACTCTTTCATCAACAAGATAGCCAGTATCAACGTCAGCAGAGATTGTCACTATGCGTAATCCATCAATCCTGTTTAGTTTGTTTACCTTTTTTTCGGGAGCATATTTTACTATATTGCTCATAGGATACGGGCCATTAACTGTATTGATAAAAAGATTGTCTATAGTCTTCATGTTGCGATCCTTTCCAGGGAAACGGAGTACAATATCGATTTCTTCATCCGTGTTATTTGGTCTATATTTTCCAATCAACACTCCATTTGTAACCATCTTTATAAAATCGCCAATGGTTGCAACACTTACTTCAGAGCTTGTAGCCTTACTCTTATCAACACTCATATTCCACTCTATTTCAGGTGCTGATCTGCTATCTTGAATATTTATAAACCCGGATGAAGGTTGGTTCATAATTTCTAGAATTTTCTCTGCTGCTAAATTCAAACTGGATACACTCCCGCTGAGGTTAATTTGTATTGGCTTGTCAGCCGACGGTCCTGGCTTTTCCTCTTGAACATTAATTATTATTCCTTTCATGTCTTGTTTGGTAGAAGTCATAGTTTTAAATCCTCCTGATTAAGTTTTATCGCTATGACTCCCCCACCAGAACCGTGCTTGCAGCTTTCCCGCACACGGCTCCACAATGTAGTATTCACAGCATTTCCTATTTTGTATATAATGAGTAGCATATTCTTGGTTTTGGTAATGGATTAACTTGTAGATAGTGTATAAATTGCTTTGAATTCATACTCTTCTTCTGACTACGTCGGTTTATCCATTTATACGCTAGCTTGATTACCCGCCAGAAGAATTTATTCAACCACCGGTAATTTCCGCTAACTCCGAAGTAGTTATAGTGTCCTGTTAGTTTTGCTTTAAGTATTGACCACCAATCTTTAAGGTGAACTTTATTTCGGATCTTTTTCACCCATTCTTTGATTTCTTTAAGTTTTCTAGATAGATTTTCTTTCGAGGTTTTATGACCTACCATTACTCTACCTTTACGACTCCTTGTACCATAATGGGTGAATCCTAGAAAGTTGAAACTTTCCGTTTTTCGTTTCTCCCTTATTCCTTGTTGCCACTCCTTTTTGCCAAACTTTACTATTCTTGTTTTGTCTTCAGATATTTCCAGTCCAAATTTTCCTAGCCTTTGTTTCAGTGACTCTAAGAGTTCTCTAGCATCTTTTTCTCTTTCGCAGCAAATCAGGTGATCGTCTGCATACCTAACTAGCTCCATATAACCTTTAGATCTTAGCTTGAATTTCTTTTCAAACCACAAATCCAGCACATAATGCAACTATATATTAGCTAGTATAGGACTTACTATTCCCCCCTGAGGTGTGCCTAGTTCAGTTGCTTCATAATGTCCTGCTTCGACTACTCCTGCCTTAAGAAATCGTTTTACTAACCACAGTATGTTTGGGTCTGTTATCCGTTCTCTCAAGCATCTCATTAGCCATTTGTGCTGGACATTATCAAAGAATTTCTTGATATCAACTTCTACTACATAGTTAGTTGGTCTGTACATAACTGCTTTATTTAGTGCATTTACCGCTTGATGACAGCTTCTACCAGGACGAAAACCATATGAGTTATCCAGAAAGTTAGCTTCATAAATATTTTCTAATATCTTCTTCAGCATTATCTGGACTAACTTATCTTCTGTAGACGGTACTCCAAGCCCGCGTTTCTCTTTGCTTCCAGCTTTTGGTATATATACTCTTTTCACTGGTTGCGGTTGATATCGCTTTCTTTTCATACTATCCACCAGAGTGTTGAGCTTCTCTTCAAGATTTTCTCCATAAGCTTCTACTGTCACCTGGTCTATACCGCATGCTTTGTTATGCTTTAGCTCTTTATAACATTCAGCAAGATTCTCTGCGTTTATCAGATGAATTAACGATTAAATTTCAATCGTTTATCTTGCCTGGCTCTTACTGCTATCTGATTTAGTTTTCTTTGCACGTTATTCCAACCTCCGTTGTATTGGCATAGCAATTCCTAAACCAGTCACTATATTGCTGACCGCTTCCCCTTGTATGTGGCTTTCCCACACTCTGAGTACTATCAATCAGTCCGACTTCCTTTATATCTTCCGTCAGTACTCGCCTTTGTTGACTTGTTCCAACGTACCTTAATAGGAATACAAAGGATCTCCCAAGTTTACGTAAACTCCATCTCAACACGTGATACGGCCTCAGATCCCGATAGAGTGAGTGATAACTTGCCCTATTGTTACCCTTCTTGCTGTCTTCCACTATATGCAACGTGTCGACCTCTATGACATCGAGAATTTCGGGACTCAATACCTTCACTTTCGTTGTACCCTGTGTTGTCCATTCCACTAGCTTTACTACGCTCGTTACCTTACGCAGCATAGTGGTTTGTTCCAGCCTGCTGGCTAGGCTTTGCCTGGGTTGGATTTTCACCAACTGGACTTTACGCACTTTGCTTGGCGCACGCATGTTTCACCTAAAAAGGACACATTTTAGACTTCTTTGTTGAAATAAAATAGAAACAAAAGTGCTGTTTCCTGCGGCTTCTGGATAATTTAATGGTAAAAGTTTTAGAGAGAAATTTTATACACTATCGCTGATATTTTTCCTTAAGTTGACGCCATTGACCTTACAGGAGCTAGCAGAATTTCTTTTGCTTTTTTTAATTTTGACGGTCTTTGTATGTTGTCTGGTGTATTTACTACTGCTGGCATAATTAGTTTAAGTTAATATCAATATTATTAATATACTATATTTTTTCTTATTTTGTCAACTCAAATTTCTACTTCCGCACTTTCTTATTGTTGCTTACAATGATTATAGCTACATCATGTGCTTTTCTTAATTAAAAACTTCAATTATTAATTGTAAGTTACTGAATTTCTTATCATAGCATCTGTCATCCAAGTAGCCCCTTTCTTGTCATCCCAGTGCCTTGACTACTTGGATCCAGCTTTCTATGTGACCTCATCAAAAATGTTTATTTTTCAGCCATTTTTATACTTATCAACTCAGTGTGCTTGCTTACAATTAAAATTCCTAGATCCCAGTGTCGGAGCACTGGGATGACAAAGGAGGAAGCACTGGGATGACAAGGTTATAGGTGTCATCCAAGTAGCGTGACACTTGGATCTTCTCTCAACAATTTCAAAAAAATCTATCAAAAGGAGGATTACTATGTCTACAATAATTTTATCATCAATTTTTGGTCAAGCAGGCAGCATTTTTGGGCCAATTGGCCGGATTATCGGCTCAGAACTTGGTGCTCTTCTTGGTGCACAGCTAGATGGGGCAATGTTCGGCCTTGAAGCCGAGCAAAAAGTAACGCATGGGGCAAGGCTAAAAAATCTGCAAGTTCAAACCTCAACCTACGGCAGAACGATCCCAATTATCTATGGCACTGCTCGTGTTGCAGGGAATATTATTTGGGCACAGCCAATAAAAGAAGAGGCGATAACCACCAAAAGTAAAATTGGAAGAGGTATGAACGTTACATATAATTACTATGCAACGCTTGCAATTGCGATCTGCAAGGGGAAAGTAGAAAAATTAAACAGAATCTGGGCAGATACAACATCACTTAGCTTTGATGAAATAGATTATACTTTTTACAGCGGCAGAGAAGACCAAAATCCTGATCCATTTATGTCATCAATTGAAGGAGAGGGGAATGTGCCGGCTTATAGGGGAATATCTTACATAGTCATCAAGAATTTTCCTTTAGCAGACTATAACAATCGCGTCCCGATATTTACATTTGAAGTGCGAACTGCATTAAAGCCCGTTGGGTTTTCAATAGCGGAAAATATTCGGAATATCAATATCATACCAGGTTCAGGTGAGTTTGTATATGATACAAAAATACAGAAGAAAATCGCGCAAGAGAAAATAAGCAGCAACCAATATATCCCATATGGGCTGGCGCAAAGGGTAAATCACAACAACCACACTAAAAAGAGCGATGCAATGCTTTCTTTGGATCAATTAAAGGGAGATTTGCCAAATGTTGAGTGGGTGTCGGTAGTAGTCAATTGGTTTGTGAATGATCTGAACATTAAAGATTGTAAAATATACCCTGCAGTTGAATTTCAAGATGATTCTGCAATATTACCTGATGATTGGCAAGTAGGGGGTGTAACCAGAGATAATGCTCAGCTAATTTCAAAAGATGCGAGTGGAAACCCAAGGTATGGTGGCACAGTTAGTGATGCAGCGTTGATAAGATATATAGAAGAGCTACACAGCAGAGGCTACAAGGTGATGCTCTATCCAATGCCCTTACTTGATACAAAGAACAAAGAGTGGCGAGGAAGGTTGAGCGGGACTCCTGAAGATATAAGTGATTTTTTTAAGAATCAGTACAACAAATTTATAGAGCATTATGCAAGCATTGCCAAACAAACTAAAGTGGAAGGGTTTATCATTGGTTCTGAATTTGCGCAACTTACCAAAATCAGGGATGAACAAGGGAATTACCCTGCCGTTATAGAGCTGGTCAAACTTGCAAAACAGATAAAACTTCAGCTTGGGGAAGAAGTCATAGTAACTTACGCTGCTGATTGGAGTGAATACCACTCATATGATGGTTGGTATAATATGGATGAACTGTGGTCTTCAGAGTATATCGACGTTGTTGGCATAGATGCTTATTTTCCACTGACTGATGGTCCAGAGCCTCCTTTTGGTTATTCCGCGGAAGATGTAATGGGTGGTTGGAGCAGTGGAGTGGGGTATGATTATTTCTATGATTACTCAAAGGGTGAGCCTGAAAGAGTAAAGTATAACGACAGCAGGTATGCGTGGAAAAACATAGCAAAATGGTGGAGTGAAACTCACATAAATCCAGGTGGTAGTAAAACGAAATGGCAACCAAAAATGAAAAAAATATGGTTTACTGAGTATGGATTTCCCAGTATGAACGGCTGCACTAATGAGCCAAATGTGTTTGTTGACAAAGGCAGCATAGAGAGCAAATATCCACGATATTCAAACCTTACTATTACCCACAAATATAAATGTTTGTTGCATAGCTCTTAATGGCATAACTTTTGCTTGAAATAACTGTTTATATGGTGCAATTTACAGCTTTTAGTTGCTAAAATTATAACTCTTAGTTTAATAATTTTAATCTAATAAGCTTTCAGGTTAATAAAATTAAATTATTTGAGTAAATACAATACTATGTTTTTATTTGTGGGTAATAGTAAGGTCTTTATATGAGAGTCAAAATCCAAATAACTTGTATCTTGAACTGAAAAGACCAACTGGTTTCCTTTTATTCTTTCCTTAGTTTCTTTATAATGGGAAGAATAAATTTCCTTATCTTCAAGCTTTTCATTGCTAAATAATCTATATGCACCCTTAGCTTCTTTCCACCCACTACAGCTTTGATTAATTGAACCAGATGCCTTACCCTCTATGCAATAACTTGTTTTTATAAGCCTTTTATTAAGCCTTTTATCTCCCAAATTAATGTGTTTTAACTCTCTTTCCAGCCATTTATCCCATAAGCCATCTGTATATTGCACGCTTGTACTTGTTTCTATCATTTTGATCCTAAATTATTTAGCTTACTCACTTTTTACATTTGTGGGTAAAAGTAAGTATTCAAACGGAGAGGTGAGCTTTCTTTCGCAAAAAATTGCAATTGAAGGAACGCTAAAGAAGTGGCAAAGCTCGGAAATGGTAGAAAAAATGTTTCTCTGGGCGTGGGATGCAAGGCCATTTCCTTATTTCCCCAATTTGTGTGATATGTGGACTGACTGCCATAATTGGCAGACAGGACATTGGATTCAGGGAAAGCTTTCACAGCTTAATATTTCCGATGTTTTATCGGATCTGTTACAAAAAACAGGTTTAAAAAGCGATCAGTTCGATACAAGCAACGTCAAAGGGTTATTGTCTGGGTATGTGATAAACGACCAGCAACCCGTACGTTCAATTATTAAAATGCTGCAAAGTTGCTATTTTTTTGATGTGGTTGAACAGGACTCTAAACTGAAATTTGTCCAAAAGGGCAGGGGAGTTACGACTGGAATACCAATTGGTGAAATGGTTTTCAGTAACAATTCAAAACTTGCTAATATCAGTCAATTAGATTTAAACAATAAAGTTAACGTCGTTTATTTTAATCGCAATTTTGGCTATCCAATTGATGTTAAATATGCTGAGTTGCCAAAGCAAGGCGCTGCTATAACAGTTGAAATACCGCTCATTATGGAGGAGGGAGAGGCGCAAAATATAGCTGAGGTTTTACTTTATTCTTCGTGGCAAGAGAGAAATATATACAATTTCAAGCTGCCGATAAAATATGCGTGGCTTGTGCCAAGTGATGTAATAACGATTTTAGACGGTGAGAAAAAGCATACGGTGAGAATTATAAAAACAAAATTCGAAAGCATGTCCATTCAAGTAATTGGCGTTGGTTATGATCACTCTATATATAAGCTTTCTTTTCCTTCAACAAGGTCACTTATGCTGAAGGAATACCCTCCCTCTCACATTAGCAAAACCATCGTAGAAATGATAGATTTACCGGATATTAAAGGTAATAGTGCAAGCTTTACTTTAATTAGTGAGGAAAAGAATTGGAAGGGAGCAACACTCTTTATTTCGTACAACGATAAGGATTATAAGCCTATTGCAAGCACAAACAAGCAGTCTACTTACGGATATGTAATGGAATCTACCGACGAGGGGCTTATAGTAGTGCTACGTTTTGGTAAGCTGCTAGGAATTATCGATTCAAATTCAGCATTAATCGGAAAAGAGGTAATAAAATTCCAGAGTGCTGAACTTATAGATAAAAATAAATATAAGCTTAGTAACCTAATCAGAGGACAAGAAGGTACTAAAGAGTATCAGCACACTGCAGGTGAAAAATTTGTTCTACTTGATGATTCAATAATATCTTTCGAAGTGCAAAGGGGAAAAAAGTTTTACCTAAAAGCAGTGACTTACGGTGACTCGCTGGAAAATACGGAAGTGAAAGTGATAAATTCATTTAGTAATTGAAATTTAATAAAGTAAGTGCTAGAATTAATATACAGGTATTAATGGTAGAGATATAACATGTCAAAGGAAATGGTCAATGCGTTGAAAGCTGAAGTGAAGAAGCTCAAATATGCTGATTTCAAAGCTAACACTTGGGACGAAGTAATTTCTGGTGAGGGAACATATAAGGATCTTAATAGAACACACGGCCTTGCTATTAACGGACAAAAAATAACTAACGAATTTATTAACAATCTGTATTCAAACCATAAAAATCTAATTCTACGGGATGAAAACGGAAAAGGGAATTATCGTCCATTTCTCAGACAAATTTTTACAGAAATGTTTAAATACGTTGGTGCAACAATTCCCAATAACTCTATTATTGAGGAGTTAATAAATAACTATTATCAGGGCGGATATACTCATTTTCTTCCTAATGATATGAGTCAAGCTCTTGGATCTTTTCATTTGTCAATGCAAAGCAACTGTATGACAAGAGAGTATATTATGGATTGTCGTGAACCCAATTGTATAAAGCTTAGTTTTAGCATGAAATATACAAAAATGCTTAACTATGATGATTATACATATATCGAAACACCAGGTTTTTGCAGTTCAGCGGAATTTAAACTGAAATGTGAAGATAAAAATGTAACATATGAAGATGGTAAAGTACTTCTTACCATTCCTAAAGAGCTAAAAAACTACAAAGTAAGTGGTAAGAATTTGTTTGATGTTATTGTTGAATATTTTCAGAAGCTTTGCGAAAAATTGGGCTTTAAATTTGAGACAAAAGTGGAACATAGCCTTGGTGAACCACTAAAGGTAGTAAGTGAGGCAAATGCATCTTCTGTTGAAGACTTAAAGCTTAAAGTGAATAATCAAAGGTAAAATATTGAAATTCGTGCTTTTCATGATTTTAGCTTAAGATTTCAGTGTCCGCTACTCGAATGACATCGTTTACTATGTAACATTGTACTTATACTAATGAAAAAAATACATTATAATTAAGCATATTTACCAATAAATCATTAAGTGAAAACAGCTCTTTCGCAAAATATCATCTCTCTTATTATGATATTGTCTGTAGCAATTGTCGATATGGCAACTGACCTATACTCAGTTGCACTACCAAGCATTGCCAATTATTTTAAAGTAGAAGGCAGTGTAGTGCAGCTTACAATTAGCTTGAATCTAGTTGGATTTGCGGTATCTGGATTAATTTATGGTCCATTATCGGACCATTATGGTAGGCGTCCAATGATGCTGATTGGTATGACAATTTTTACTCTGGCAAGTGTCATGTGTTATATAGCCGACAGTATTGCGCTCTTGATACTAATTCGCTTCATACAAGGGGCAGGGGCTGGTGTTGCAGGTGTTGTTGGGTATGCAGCAATAAGGGATATGTACTCGGGTAGTGAATACTCGAGAGTAATTTCAAAATTAAATATGGTTGTGGCACTCTCACCTGGAATAGCTCCAGTGGTGGGCAGTTATATAATTTCACATGGTTATCATTGGAAATTTTTGTTTTTTATTATGTCACTCGCAGCAATTGCTATACTTATTTTTATCTACTTTAAGTTACAAGAAACACTCACTGTAAATAAAAATGAAACCAGTATAACTAACATAACTACTAATATCTTCAAGCAATATATATCAATATTTAGAAATTATCGTTTCCTTGGGTTTTCAGCCATTCATGGATTAACTTTCATGTGGCTTTGGGCATACATTGCTAACTACCCGTTCATATTTGAATCGATGGGCATTGAAGTACAGTATTTTGGCTACCTCATATCGATCATAGTCATATTTTACATAATTGGAACTTTAATTAATAGAAGGTATGTACCAAAAGTAGGGGTTAGCAAAATGCTAATAATAGGTTTGGTGTTACCGATAATATCCGATAGTTTATTGGTATATTTTTATTTCGCGGACAAGTTAAATATATTAATTCTTCAAACTGTTTGGATTCCAGCCAATATCGGACTTGCATTAATAATAAGCAATAACGTAACTTCTGCTTTAGAAACGATCAAAGGTATAGGGCTTGGTAGTGCAGTCCTCTCATTCTGCAATATGATGTTTGGGGCTATTGGAATATATATAGTAGGAAAATTTTTTCGCTATGGTATTTTACCAAATTTACTATTAACAATAGCATGCTCTACAATTGCAATTCTTATGTACAGCCGGCTCAAATATACTGAAAACATGGGGAATAGCCATTATTTACGTGATCCAGGAACATAGAGCTCATGGGTTATTAATGGCTTTATCATGATAATATAATTTTACAGGGGGTGAGAGCTCATAGATTATTAACGACTTTATCATAACAATATAGTTTTACAGGAGGTATGGGATGAGCAATTCAAACAGAGATATAAATGCTGAATTACTTGAGGCTGTTAAAAACGGTGAAATTGATAAGGTAAAAAGTCTAATAAGTGAAGGAGCAAAGGTTAATGTAAAAGATCAAGATAAAAAGACTCCTTTACATTGGGCTTACTATTACCCACAAATATAAATGTTTGTTGCATAGCTCTTAATGGCATAACTTTTGCTTGAAATAACTGTTTATATGGTGCAATTTACAGCTTTTAGTTGCTAAAATTATAACTCTTAGTTTAATAATTTTAATCTAATAAGCTTTCAGGTTAATAAAATTAAATTATTTGAGTAAATACAATACTATGTTTTTATTTGTGGGTAATAGTAAGTACATTGGGCTGTTGAAAATGGCCATAAAGAGGTAGTAGAAGTTTTACTAAATAATGGGGCAAATGTTAATGCGGAAGATACAGATGGAAAGACTCCTTACGATTTAGCCACTGATGAAGAAATAAAAACTCTACTACAAAACACAGCTAAATTACTTGAGGCTGCTGGAAAAGATAACATTGAGGAAGTAACCCGTCTAATAAGTGAAGGAGCAAATGTTCATGCACAAGATAGATTTGGCAATGCTCCTTTACATTGGGCTGCTAGAAATGACAATACAGATGCAATAAATGCCTTATTAGCAGCAGGGGCTCATGTTAATAAGGAAAATGGTTGGGGACATACTCCTTTATATTTAGCTGCTACCTATAGCTGTAAAGAGGCAGTTGAAGTCCTATTGAGAGCAAATGCAGATGTTAATAAGGAGGGAAAGCTTTTTGGATATACTCCTTTACATTCAGCTGCTAAAAAAGATAGTAAAGAGGTAGTAGAAGTTTTACTAAATAATGGGGCAAATGTTAACGCAGTAAATCGAAATGGAGACACTCCTCTCAATTTAGCCACTAACGAAGAAATACGCACTCTATTAATAGATACTGCTTTACTTGAGGCTGCTAAAAGTGGTGATATTAATGAAGTAAAACATCTAATAAGTGAAGGAGCAGATGTTAATGCAGTTAAAGGTTTGCATACTTCTTTATATTGGGCTGCTAAAAATGGTCATGTTAGTATAATAGAAGTTCTATTAGATAATGGAGCAGATGTTGCTCATGTCAATTATTCTATGGAACGTGATGTGTTGACTCTATTACAAGAAAAAGAAGCTGAATATTGCAAGAGCTCTTTACATCTGGCTGCTAGGCTTGGCAACTTGAAAGAAGTAGAAAATCTATTAAGGGAAGGAGCAGATGTTAATGTAAAAAATGATAAAGGAAAGACTCCTTTACACTTTGCTGCTGAAAGTGGTTATCAGCAGGTGGTGCAAGCTCTATTGGATAAAGGGGCAAATGTTAATGCGAAAGATAAAGATGGAAAGACTCCCTTAGATTTAACTACTAACGAAGAAATAAGAACTCTATTAGAAAATGCAGGAAAAACAGATAATGCTAGTCCAGTATTGCAAAATGATGAAGAAGAAAGCCAAGTTCCACAAAATGCTGCTTTACTTGAGGCTGCTAAAAGTGGTGATATTAATGAAGTAAAGCGTCTAATAAGTGAAGGAGCAAACGTTAACGCAGTTGAAGATTTGTATACTCCTTTATATTGGGCTGCTAAAAATAATCATTTTAATATAGTAGAAGTTCTATTAGATAATGGAGCATATGTTGATGGTGTCAATTATTCTATGGAACGTGATGTGTTGACTCTATTACAAGAAAAAGAAGCTGAATATTGCAAGAGCTCTTTACATCTGGCTGCTAGGCTTGGCAACTTGGAAGCAGTAAAAGATCTATTAGGGAAAGGGGCAAATGTTAATGCACAAAATGACACAAGAGAGACTCCTTTACACGTCGCTGCTAAAAAGGGCCATAAAGATGTAGTAGAAGCCCTACTGAACGTACAATCAATGGCGTCAACTTAAGAACTTTCATTAGCAAACTCTCCTAAAGACATGATGGCGTTTGGGCTTATCTACCTTATCGCGGCTATACAATCGTCCCGGTCGGATTTTAACTTTAGCGCGTATACTTGCTCTATCAAAAAGGGCTTGAAAGTTTTTTGGCGCAATAAGTACCTGATAGAGTTTCTGCCTCATTACACCAAATAAAACCGAAAAATTTAAACGATACTCAGCAATTTGATCTGGATTCCAAGGCCCTTGTGCATCACACATATGAAGCGACAATATATTACACATGACTAAGTTTGCCCAAAATTCTTGTAATACAGTCTCTAAATTTACGCCAGAAAAATTCTCTAACTCTGCACCTATTTTGAGTCGTTTATAGCACTCCTCTATATGCCACCTTAATACATAAGCTTTGCTGATATCTTCCAAAGTAAATTTTTCTCGATCAAAAAGTGAAGTAACCAATACCTCTGTTTCTCCGTTGGCTAATGTCAGCACTATTACTCTTACTTTCTGTCCTTTCATTTTATTTTTTAGCTTTTCATTTTCTAATATAAAATCGAAATCTAATTCTCCAGATGCAATTCGTTCCCATAGCTTGCTATAATTTCTTTTTTGCAAGCGAAAAATAAAATCTACTTCCAAATCATAATGCTGCTGAATGAATTTTACTGAAGACGATCATAGATAAATAATAATTTCTTTTGATTTAATGAACGCATTTGAGTGATAACTTCGGGTAATTGCTCTTCCGCCAACGTTTGTTCACCTATATTCCAAGCCGCAAGACGAGCACTACAAATCAGCGAAGTACACAAATCAACAAACAAATTGCCAATGGTGGCATTGTGCCTGTTGTTCCATTTGGTTTAAAGCGGCCAAACTCGGATACAATTTCCTCAGAGCTGGGTAATCTCATACCAGAACCATCTGCTGCAATAAGCCTATAGCCTCTCCAACTCAGGCTCATCTTGATAGGCTGTTTGGATGCTTAAATTCTTTAAAACCTGTATGACAAATCTTATATCTTGCTTTAGAAAAAGCTTGCTTTGAGGGTACATGTCAATGGCTCCATAAGTTCACATTCTATTCCCAAACTTTTTTTAACTAACTTTAAAATCATAGAAAATACTGTCGAAAAAGGAAGTTTTCTTGTTCGTGTAAAACTCAACACAATGGATTCTCTGAAAAGCTTTCGAGTATATTATATTTTTAATTTGTAGAATAAAATTTTTTCCTTTTTGTTTGGTAGAAGTCATAGTTTTAAATCCTCCTGATTAAGTTTTATCGCTATGACTCCCCCACCAGAACCGTGCTTGCAGCTTTCCCGCACACGGCTCCACAATGTAGTATTCACAGCATTTCCTATTTTGTATATAATGAGTAGCATATTCTTGGTTTTGGTAATGGATTAACTTGTAGATAGTGTATAAATTGCTTTGAATTCATACTCTTCTTCTGACTACGTCGGTTTATCCATTTATACGCTAGCTTGATTACCCGCCAGAAGAATTTATTCAACCACCGGTAATTTCCGCTAACTCCGAAGTAGTTATAGTGTCCTGTTAGTTTTGCTTTAAGTATTGACCACCAATCTTTAAGGTGAACTTTATTTCGAATCTTTTTCACCCATTCTTTGATTTCTTTAAGTTTTCTAGATAGATTTTCTTTCGAGGTTTTATGACCTACCATTACTCTACCTTTACGACTCCTTGTACCATAATGGGTGAATCCTAGAAAGTTGAAACTTTCCGTTTTTCGTTTCTCCCTTATTCCTTGTTGCCACTCCTTTTTGCCAAACTTTACTATTCTTGTTTTGTCTTCAGATATTTCCAGTCCAAATTTTCCTAGCCTTTGTTTCAGTGACTCTAAGAGTTCTCTAGCATCTTTTTCTCTTTCGCAGCAAATCAGGTGATCGTCTGCATACCTAACTAGCTCCATATAACCTTTAGATCTTAGCTTGAATTTCTTTTCAAACCACAAATCCAGCACATAATGCAACTATATATTAGCTAGTATAGGACTTACTATTCCCCCCTGAGGTGTGCCTAGTTCAGTTGCTTCATAATGTCCTGCTTCGACTACTCCTGCCTTAAGAAATCGTTTTACTAACCACAGTATGTTTGGGTCTGTTATCCGTTCTCTCAAGCATCTCATTAGCCATTTGTGCTGGACATTATCAAAGAATTTCTTGATATCAACTTCTACTACATAGTTAGTTGGTCTGTACATAACTGCTTTATTTAGTGCATTTACCGCTTGATGACAGCTTCTACCAGGACGAAAACCATATGAGTTATCCAGAAAGTTAGCTTCATAAATATTTTCTAATATCTTCTTCAGCATTATCTGGACTAACTTATCTTCTGTAGACGGTACTCCAAGCCCGCGTTTCTCTTTGCTTCCAGCTTTTGGTATATATACTCTTTTCACTGGTTGCGGTTGATATCGCTTTCTTTTCATACTATCCACCAGAGTGTTGAGCTTCTCTTCAAGATTTTCTCCATAAGCTTCTACTGTCACCTGGTCTATACCGCATGCTTTGTTATGCTTTAGCTCTTTATAAACGCGAATTCTGGACTAAGGAAGGAAGAAAGTATAGGAAATAGAAGGCTTTTTGGATTTGATGGAATAGGAAATGAGAGTAGAAAAGATATGAACCAAAAAATTAACAGGGGATCTATGGCGAGTGTGTTCAATTTCTAGTCTATTTTTTAGGTAACCAAAAACAGTCTCAATGATAGACCTTTTTCTCAGTAAAATCTTCTCATTTAGCGAAATTAATGCATTTTTCATACCTTTTTTCACCTTGGTAACAAGTTTCAAACCTCGGTCAAACAGCTTCTGAAAAAGCTCTTTTGCAATATAACCTTTGTCACCAAACAAAAGGCCGGTTAATTTTCCCGTCAGATTTGGCACAGGTATCCTATCATCAACATTGCCTTTTGTTAGCGTAAGTGCATGAATTTCACCATTTTCATTGATTACCATATGTAATTTGAAACCAAAAAACCAGCCGTAAGTACTCTTGCTTAATTTTGCAATTCCAGCAAAAACTTTGTTTTTGGATATTCTTTTTGCATGACAAACTGCAATGGGAGTTGTGTCTATATATGAAATTCCAGTGTTTTCTGACTGTCCACAAAGCCAATGCAACAACATTGCTAAATGCCACAAAACCCTAGGCTTTAGAGCAACAAACCTGGTATATGAAGGCAACTTTGGAAACTCTGATTTGTAGAGCAACGTTAGGTAATGTAGGTAGAAAGTTTTGAAATTTTTACACGGAGATTGTTGATATAGCAGGATTATTGTCATGATTTCGGAGTGCTCAATTTCCGTTATTCTTGTGGGTTTTTTACCATTTGGCAGTAGTTTACCTGCAAAATTTTTCTCTATATCTCTGCAAAAATCATCGACCAAACAAAACAGTTTTGTTATATCTTCCATGGGTAACCTCATCTATTTTTTTATAACTGCTGAGTTTACCCTGTTTTCTTGCCTTTTCTATTCTCCTTTAATCCAGAATTCGCGTCATCAGTTATTGGATTGACCGTTGTTACAAGCTTTGAAAGATCAACGATTGTTTTAGATTCAGGTTCAGGCTTAACTTGTGGACAAGGGGGACAAGGGGGACAAGCAGGACAAGCAGGAGCAGGGGGACAAACAGTATCAGGACAAGCAGGACAAGGTGGTATATTTAAATCGAATTCGGGGAGCTGTATATTTAATTCGAGTCCATCATGCCGCGAGTCAAAGCAGTTATGGCAACGTGGGTCAAAGTTATGATGGTACCGTGGGTCAGTTGTGCAAGCTGTGCGCACAGGAGTACATGAATCCATACGTGGATACGAAGAAAAATTGTAAGTCATAAAAATCCTTTAAAAAGCAACTATTAGATTATTATAGGATAAAAAAGTTAATGATTTAATAATTTTAAGGCTAAAATTAGCATATACAAAATCCTTAACTTACAGTACATTTCAAAATACGACTTTAATGTAGCAGGTATTAGAGTTAAAAGTTTTACTATGGTAGAATAATGATAAGATTCCAAGAAGAAGCTGTCAGTAGTCAAATTAGTCGTGTTGCTGAAATAAATTGTAATATATGGTTACTGTGAATAACAATTGCTTATCTTCTCAAACAAAATATGAAACACATGGGTTGAATAACACCCATGTGCTCTTGGAAGCACGTATAGCTAGACGTGCGTTTATGAGTTGTTTAAAAACAATCTTCTAATAAAGAAACCCAAATTCATCACAAGGATTATGACATGTGTCATAATAGTTATAATATGAGTTAAAATGATTGTGGCACGAATTAGTAGCACAAGGTGCGTATGCAGGTGCACAAGCTTGTGCACAGTTCGATACTGGTGCTGGTGAAACTGATGCTGGCGAATTAAAAGCCGTACATGGTAGTTTTGGTAAATGACTATAATTATAAACCATAATGATCCTTTAAAAAATACTATGAGATTATTATAAATTAAAATGATTAAAAATTTAATAATTTTAATTATAAATCTAGCATATCAACTAACGGTATGATTTAAATTTTCTTTCAATTCCACTGTATCTTCGCCAGTTTTGCATATAGCCCGTCTTTACTTATTAGAGAGTCATGAGTGCCTACTTCTTCTACTTTTCCATGATTAATTACTATAATCTTGTCAGTCTTGAGTGCGGTTGATAGCCTGTGTGTAATTACGATCGTTGTTCTGTTTTGCATTAACTTGCTCAATGCTTTTTGCACGAGGTTCTCACTTTTGTAATCAAGGGCGGAGGTTGCTTCATCCAGTATTAAAACCTGAGGGTTTTTGAGTATGGCTCTTGCTATTATAATACGTTGTTTTTGTCCTTCAGAAAGTTTTAACCCTCTTTTTCCTACAAATGTATCAAATTTATCAGGCAGCTTATCAATAAATTCCATCGCATAAGCACCGATAGCTGCTTGCCTTACTTCCTCATATTCAGCACCAGGTTTGCCGTATAGTATATTTTCCATTATTGAGCAAGAAAATATCATGTGATCTTGTGGCACTAAGCCAAACAGCAATCTGAGGTCATTTAGCGCAATTGACTTAATGTTGTGCCCATCGATAGTAATGCTGCCTTTGTTTGGATCATGAAAACGGAGTAGAAGCTTTAAAATGGTGCTTTTACCACTGCCAGATGGTCCAACAATTGATACTGCTTGACCTGCCTCTATAGAAAATGATACGTTATTTAACGCTGGCTTATCAGACTGAGATTCATAAAAAAATGTTACGCCATTAAACGAAATTCCTTTTTGAACACTACAAATTTTTATAGGATCATCGGGATCTACTATAGAGCTTTTCATATTTTTAAATTCAAATAAACGCTCTACTATTCCAAGACCTCGTTGTAAATCACTGATATTATCGCTCAAATTATTTATAGCTCCTGCTGCGAGTGCTGAATAAACCACAAATGAGGAGAGTTCTCCAATAGTTATATTATTGCTTAAGACTTCTTTAATGCCAAAAAAGAGCAAAACAACTAGTGAACCTATCACACACGTGATAACTAGAGTTACTAGAATAGCACGCAAGAGTACTAATTTTACGTATGATTTTGATACTGAGTTTAAATGTTCCTTAAAACGGATTTTTTCGTTTTCCTCGAGTACAAACGATTTGATAGTCACTATAGATCTAAAATTTTCCTCACTAAATGACGCAAGCTCACTTAATTTATCCTGGGCAAAGCGTGCATAGCTACGCACTTTTTTTCCAAGTGAGGTCATGATAATGAGTAGTATAGGTATTATTGCGGCTGCATACGCAGTTAGTTGTACATTTGTATACAATAACATAGCAACACTGCCAATCAGAATCACAAAATTTCGTAATATGGTTAGTAAGCTGCTGTTTATTATTGATTGCAGCACAGAGGTATCAGTAATTAACGCTGAGATAACATCTTGTACGCCTGTGTTCTCAAAGAAACTTGGTTGCAAGTTAGTGATACTGCTATATAAGTCATATCTGATTCTTGCGATAACTTTCTCGCTGCCAATGCCAATGAAATATAACCGAGTAAATGCAGTGAGAGAAATGGCTAAAACTATAAGTATTGCAACTAATAGTTTGGTAGTAAAATCGTGCTCTGTGCCAGAATCAATTATATTGCTTAAGCCTCTGCCAAAGAGGAGGATCGTTAAGGCTGAAAATAAAACTGCAATAAAAGCTATGACAAAATAGGATAGATTAGGCTTTATATAGTAAAATAACTGCCTAATATTAGATCGCATCTTATTTTAAAGTTTCTAAAGTTAAGTATATAGATTTTAGTTTCAGGGGAAAGATTTTAGTTTCAGGGGAAAGATTTTAGTTTCAGGGGAAAGATACCGTCTCACCAGTCAACAAAAAAATTATAAAAATTGCTCAAGTTACATCATAAAATCAAAAAATACTTCTTATTCATATCCTGTGTAGCGGTACACAGATTATAGTTAGTGGATATGTTGATAAGTAAATTAGTTACATATAAAACAGCAGAAATTTACTTATCAACATATCCACTAACCAACAACATTCAATAAATTTGTGTAAGATGCCATTTTACATAAGATGAATTAGAAGCATTTTTTGATTTTAAAGTACTAAACCTTCAGTTAACCTTTTAGCCCTATAGTTCTTGATATGATCTGGATCAAAGGCCTTTTTTGAACTTAAAACACCAAAAACTATATGAAGTAACTTACGCATTGCAGCACCAACTATGGCCATAGCATGCTTGCCTTTCTCTTTTAATCTTTCGCAAGAAGCCATAATGATAGGATTGTGCTTTTTAGCTGCTATAGCAGGAAAGTACATTGCCTTACGTAATGTTCGTGAACCGGTTTTACTTAATCTGGGCTTGGCATGTACGGATGAGCCTGATGTTATATTTTGTGGTATAATTCCAGCATATGCTGCCAATTGCCTAGCATTTATAAAGGCTTTTATACCAGGAATTTCAGCTAAAATAGCTATTGCTGTTTCCTCTCCTATTCCTGGAATAGTTAATAGGAGTTGAAAATCTTCCAACAATTCTTTGTGTTGTTTTAATAGTTCGCGTATGGAGTTTTTTATTGTTTCTATTTTTTGCTCTATGTTCATTGCAAGGTCTTCCCAAGCATTTGCAACTTCTTTAGGCAGCCTCTCTTTTTTTTCTAAATGATTATTTGCTAATGTTAACTCATCCTTTAACGCATTTGAGCAACGAT
Source organism: Wolbachia endosymbiont of Phyllotreta cruciferae (assembly GCF_918697765.1). Classification (NCBI taxonomy): domain Bacteria; kingdom Pseudomonadati; phylum Pseudomonadota; class Alphaproteobacteria; order Rickettsiales; family Anaplasmataceae; genus Wolbachia; species Wolbachia endosymbiont of Phyllotreta cruciferae. The sequence goes on along the minus strand of NZ_OU953855.1, from coordinate 1,727,691 downwards.
AAAGATGTTTTAATTTTTTCTTTTCAAGAGAAGGTAGTGTCCAACGAGAAGGTTTCTGTCTTTGACAATAATCTGCAATAATCTCTGCATCAGTCTGGTCATTCTTTTGTCGTGTAAGCTTACTTTTTGCATAAAACCTTATGCAAGCTGGGTTTACAACACTAACGAAATATCCAGCGTTGTGGAGGAACTCAGCCAAAGCTTCGCTATAACAACCAGTGGATTCCATGCAAGCTTTTACTTCTTCTATGTTATGTTTTTGTAGAAAGTTCAGCAGACCTTGAAACCCAGTATCATCATTTTTAAATTTCCTTTTCCTAGTTTCACGCTTTCCTTTTTTACTTATGAATGAGAGAGAAACATCAAAACGTTCTTTTGAAACATCTATACCTAAAAAGTTGTTGATCATATATAACTCCATATACTACTATTAAAAATGAAAAGTAAGGCTTACCTTGTGAATACAGAATTAGAACCATTTAGGTTTTTCTACGATACCGTCCAGCCTCTACTTTTGAGAAGGGAATTCTTTTCTTTCCCACAGATTTTATATCTAAGGTATTGCCCAGAGTTTTTCCCTTCTCCATCTAATACTTAAGCTTAAAGCATTAGATGCTTTTTTCAAGATACAAGGTATAGCTGAGTTTGTTATATATACTGACTTGAACAATTATGTAGAACAGCCATTAGGTCTTTTTAAAACATTAATGAATAGAATTTTGGGAAAAAATTTTCCAACCAAGAACAGTAGTATAAGTAATTTTGTAAATGATGAGTTGTCAAGTTTCACTTTAGAAACAGCAGCTAAGTATACAAGAATTTTAAAAAAAATTGATCTCTTGGAACAATTAGAAAAAGATTTCAGAAAAAATAATATTTTAAAAGATTCTTTAAATTTAGAACAAAGTGAAAAGAGTCAAGGAAAAGATAGATCACACGAAGTGAGTTTGGAAGGTAGAAAGCAAAAGGAAGGTACTTTTGAGCTGCGAAAAGAAGAACAGCCGAAAGAAAAATTAGGTGGTAATCGCATGAGGCAAATAAAGCGACCAACAACAGCACCTCCGGCTGCTTCAGATTCGAGGAAGGTACGCTTTAAATCAGAAATATCCTCAGATGGAGAAAGCAAGGCAAAGTCTACATCTTCTTTACTAAAAGGAGCTAATAGTTTTAGTATGCCTGATGCTAAGGAAAATCCTTCTGAGGATTCAGGCTATGAAAGTTCATTAGATCAGGGGTCTGAATATGAAGACATATCAAATTATCAAGAAAAAAAGCAAAAGGAAAATCCTTTATATGAGCAGAGAGAAGATTCAGGCTATGGAAGTTCATTAAATGAAGAGTCTGTATACAAAGAGATATCAAATTATCAAGAGAAGAAGAGTAAAATTTTAATAGAAAATTCGCAGAGTTCAAAATCGCCCAAAGAAGAGCCAATTTATGCAACAGTTCCTAAAGAACATATAGAAGCAAAAAGAGAACGTAAGCAGAAACAACAACCTCAATCCCTCGTACCACCAAAACCACCGCAAGTGCCAAAAAAAATGTTTACTACTGGTCAAGAAGTTAGACAAGAATCGAAAGTGGTAATCAAAGATAAACCTGCAGTACTGCCAAAGCCTAAAAATCTAAGCCGTGCTAATCAAAAAGTAAGCACAGAGCCAAAAGTAGTAGGAGTAATTCTTAAAAAATCAGCTGAAAGAGTACCACTAAAATCTGAAAATCAAGACAATAGGAAATCAGCACAAAAAGCTGCTGGTAAGGCGATACCAAAAGTAGCAGCAGCTACTATGAAAGGAGGAGCTAATCGCGAGATGGGCAGTAAAGTAAAGGCATTAAAAGAAAAATTTGAGCAAAATCAAGCAAAAGGAAATGCTAATGTACAGCTTGCTGAAAGCAAAACCACTCCAGCAGCACAAGCGGATATCGGTGTGAAGAAAAAACAATCTCATTCATTTCTAACAGAGAATAAAAGATCTGCAACGAAACACGTAACAGCAAAATCTGATCCAAAATCTCATGTCAGCAAAAATTCCCTTCTCACGCATGCAAATGTAAAGGAAATGGTTGCACAAATTGAGAAAGGAAAAGGAGGAAGATAGTAACATTTGGGAAAAAAACATATGTGTCAAGTCAAGAGATTGTGAGCAAATTTAGGAAATTATAGCTAAACTGACTTAGATTTACCGACAATTTGAAAAACCGTCATTCCGCTAACTATAGTATTTTCGAAAGCGAATGATAAAGGTATAATATGTTTTTTTAAAGTAGGGAAAGCGATGGTATATAGTGTAGATTTAAGGGAAAAAGCAGTGTCTTTGGTAGAAAAAGGAAAGTCAAAGGTTGAAGTTGCAGAGGTTTTTGAGATAGGGATAGCAACACTATATAGATGGCTAAAAAAGAAAGCTACTGGCCAAGGTCTCAAAGCGGTAAAAAGTACTGGTTTTATTCGAAAAATAGATCCAGAAATACTCAAAAAATATGTCAAAAAACACCCAGATCACACACTAGCAGAAATGAAACAAAACCTTGGCTTTGGGATAAGTGCAATTTGGTATAGATTAAGACAGCTAAAAATAACCTTTAAAAAAAGTCACATTCTATCAAGAGCGCAATCAAGAAGATAGGCAGCAATTTATCGATAAAGTCTCAAAAATAGACCACTGTAGCATTTTATATATAGATGAAGCAGGTGTATTAAACAAGACTTGATCTGACACTTTAAAAAAGTAAGTTATAAAATAATAAAAGAAAGGAGTGTTAGAAATGAGTACAATACAAACAAAAATACTAAAACCAAAGCTAGGGTTATTAGAACTAGCAAAACAACTAGGAAATGTATCTCAAGCATGCAAAGTGATGGGATACTCAAGAGATACATTTTATCGATTCAAAGAGTTGTACGAAAATGGAGGAGAAGAAGCATTACATGAGATAAGTAAGAAAAAACCTCTATTAGCGAATAGAGTTTCCGACGATATAGAAAGAGCAGCGATTGGTATAGCAACAGAATTTCCAGCATATGGGCAAGAAAGAGCTGCAAATGAACTGAGAAAAAGAGGTATAATAATTTCTCAGGGAGGAGTGAGATCTATATGGCTGAGAAATGATCTTGAAACTTTCAAGAAAAGACTTAAAGCACTGGAAGCAAAAGTAGCTCAAGATGGAATTATATTAACCGAAGAGCAACTTGCAGCTTTAGAAAAAGTTAAAGAACAAAGAGAAGCACATGGTGAAATTGACACCGAACATTCAGGTTATTTGGGTTCTCAAGATACCTATTATGTAGGTAATATAAATGTATTAAACAAGACTTGATCTGACACTTTAAAAAAGTAAGTTATAAAATAATAAAAGAAAGGAGTGTTAGAAATGAGTACAATACAAACAAAAATACTAAAACCAAAGCTAGGGTTATTAGAACTAGCAAAACAACTAGGAAATGTATCTCAAGCATGCAAAGTGATGGGATACTCAAGAGATACATTTTATCGATTCAAAGAGTTGTACGAAAATGGAGGAGAAGAAGCATTACATGAGATAAGTAAGAAAAAACCTCTATTAGCGAATAGAGTTTCCGACGATATAGAAAGAGCAGCGATTGGTATAGCAACAGAATTTCCAGCATATGGGCAAGAAAGAGCTGCAAATGAACTGAGAAAAAGAGGTATAATAATTTCTCAGGGAGGAGTGAGATCTATATGGCTGAGAAATGATCTTGAAACTTTCAAGAAAAGACTTAAAGCACTGGAAGCAAAAGTAGCTCAAGATGGAATTATATTAACCGAAGAGCAACTTGCAGCTTTAGAAAAAGTTAAAGAACAAAGAGAAGCACATGGTGAAATTGACACCGAACATTCAGGTTATTTGGGTTCTCAAGATACCTATTATGTAGGTAATATAAAAGGTATAGGAAGAATCTACCAGCAGACCTTCATTGATACTTATTCTCGAGTAGCATTTGCCAAGCTTTATACAGACAAAACGGCTATTACTGCTGCTGACTTGCTGAATGATAGAGTGATACCATTTTTTGATGAGCAAAATGTGCCATTATTGCGTATCCTTACAGACCGAGGAACAGAGTATTGTGGTAAGCCTGAAAATCACGCTTATCAGCTTTATTTGGGAATCGAAAATATCGATCATTCTAGGACCAAAGCCAATTCTCCACAGACTAATGGCATATGTGAAAGGTTTCATAGAACTATGCAAGATGAGTGTTACAATATTATCTTCAGAAAGAAAATCTACAATTCTTTGGAAGGTCTACAGATTGATGTTGATTATTGGTTGCGTTCTTACAATGAAACAAGACCGCATTCAGGTAAATATTGCTATGGTAAGACGCCTATGCAGACTTTTCTTGATAGCAAACATGTTGCTTTTCAGAAAAATATTAGTAGCATTACACAAGAGACTGATATTAGTTTTGACTACCTCAATTCTTCTGTCAGTTAATTCTTGTCTGTCAGATTAAGTCTTGTCTTTTACAGATCAAAAAATTAAGACCAAGGCTGGCTTTAGTGTAGAAGAAATAAGGCAGAAATATGAGCGTAGAGATTCTGGCTACGATTCTGGCTATGATTCCGATACAAAAGTTGAACAACAATTAGAATTAGCTCCTAAATCTGAGATAGGTTCAGTGAGTATTGAGCATGGAGTAATAGGAGGCTGTCGATATAAGATTACTGATATATCCCTCTAACTATGTGATTCAAAATAATTGAATTGACTTTATATATGTAATCGATATAACCTAGTTAGATTCAAGTTGACTCTTTCGTCTAGTGGTTAGGACACCACCCTTTCACGGTGGTAACACGGGTTCAAATCCCGTAAGAGTCACTCAAGTAGAATATAATTAAAGTTTTGAATGGGAAAAATTAGGCTCTATGTTGAAGAAGCTTTATCACAAGGCGTGAGTTTAGCACTTAATCCACAACAAAGTCACTATATTTGCAATGTAATGCGGCTTAAGAAGTATGATAATCTCTCTCTTTTTAATGGAAAAGATGGAGAATGGTTAGGAGAAGTAGTTAATATATCGCGTAAATTGACAGAAGTTACACCCAAAGAATGCACTAAACAACAGCAATATGAGGAAAATTTATACCTGTATTGTGCCATGGTAAAAAGTGCTGCTTTGAACAACATAGTAAGACAGGCAACTGAAATGGGAGTAATCTGCATTCAATTTATTTCAACAGAACGTACAGTGGTAAAAAATATTAACCTAAGTAGAGCAAAATTACAAGCAATCGAAGCAGCGGAACAATCAGGTAGGATAAGTATACCAGAGATTTTGCCTCCTATTAACTTTTGTGAGTTACCTGATTCCCAAAGTAAAAATTTTGTTTTGTGTGATGAAACAGGTAAAGCTGACAAAGTGCTGAAAGGCAAAAAAAATGTTGCTATTATTGTTGGTCCTGAAGGTGGTTTTTCATCTTATGAACTTGATCTTGCCGATAAGTTTTGTCAAAAATTGAGTCTAGGAAAAAGAATTTTAAGGGTCGATACTGCTGTAGTTGCTGCACTCACTTTCACCAATTGGTGTAGCTAGATTTTTAAATATGGCTAAGGTTTGGGTCATAAAGAAATCTGGTTCAGTGTTGCGCGCACAAAAACCCTGTAGACTTTCTACGAAGCAGTCTGTTGTTAAAGAGGAGCTAATAAAAAACATATTCTAAGATAATATTAAATCTCATATTATATTTTTTCTAAAGTAAACAAATGAATCTTGCATTTTGCCTGAGTTATTGATACTCTGAGTAAAGAAGTCGGGGCGTAGCGCAGCCTGGTAGCGCATTTGGTTTGGGACCAAAGGGTCGGGAGTTCAAATCTCTCCGCCCCGATGTTAGTATAATTGTAAGAACGCTGTAACATAAGAGCAATCTCCATCAGTAAGCAAGTAGCTGACACTGGAATGACATTATTTACCATGTAAATTATGGCATATTACATTTTAACGCTCAAGTTTATAAAATAATTGACAATGTTAATTTTCTAATTTATAAATAGATTTTGGAATGATTACCGAAGGAGGTATAGAGTTTGATAGAAGTATCAGTCCATTATGGTGATGTAGACAGAGCTCTTCCAGTATTGAAAAAAACAATTCAAAAGGAAGGAAGAGGGTTGAAAATGAAAAAACAATATCATGAAAAAAAATCAGAAAAAAGAGCTAAAAAGAAAGCTGAAGCTAAAAAAAAGAGGTACCAACAAGAGTGCAGAAGGCAACGTTATGGTTGGTAGTTTGTACTCAAGTTAATAGTTTATCATTGGTTATTTTATGAATATTCACGAATATCAAGCGAAAGAAGTTTTGCATAAATTTAATGTCCCAGTGCCAAAAGGTTTTGTTGCTACATCTGCAGAAGAAGTAAAGACTCAAGTAAGTCAATTAAAATCTGACGTGTTTGTAGTTAAAGCTCAAATTCATGCAGGTGGTAGGGGTAAAGCCGGTGGCGTAAAGCTAGCAAAGTCAGTTGAAGAAGCTCAACAGTTTGTAAAGGACATGATTGGTATGACTTTAGTTACTCATCAAACAGGGCCAAGCGGGCAGCAAGTAAGAAAAGTGTACGTTGAAGAAGGCTCAAGCATTAAGAAAGAGTATTATTTAAGCCTGGTAATCGACCCGAAGCTCAGTAGGCCAATATTCATATTTTCCTCAGAAGGTGGAATGGACATCGAAGAAGTGGCAAAAAATTCTCCTGCAAAAATTGTGAAATTTGATATTGATCCTGCTACAAGTTTTGATAGCAGCAAGTTAAGCAGCAGTTTTCATTTGAGTCCAGAACAAATAGAAAAGATATCGAACATTGCAAAAAAAATATATGATGCGTTTATTGCAACTGATGCGAGCCAAATTGAAATTAATCCACTGGTTGAAACAAATTCTGGAGATTTTATTGCGCTCGATGCAAAAATTAATTTCGATGATAATGCTTTATATCGTCACCCAGAAATTATGGAACTTCGTGATTATGATGAGGAAGTGAAAGAAGAGATAGAGGCTTCAAAGTATGGGCTCAGTTACATCAAAATGGATGGCAGTATTGGTTGCATGGTAAATGGTGCAGGTCTTGCTATGGCAACAATGGATATAATAAAATACTACGGAGCAGAGCCTGCTAACTTTTTGGATGTTGGTGGTGGAGCGAGTAAAGAAACTGTAACTGAAGCATTTAAAATCATATTGTCTGATAGCAACGTAAAAGGAATTCTGGTTAACATATTTGGTGGTATAATGCGTTGCGATATTATCGCAAGTGGAATTGTTGCGGCTGCAAAAGAAATGAGCATTAAAGTTCCTCTAGTGGTTAGATTATCAGGTACTAATTTTGAAGAAGGAAAAAAAATTTTAGAAGAGTCAGGATTAAATATTATTGCTGCAGATGAGCTAGATGAAGCTGCGCAAAAGATAGTAAAAGAGGTAAAATAAAGCATGTCCGTTTTAGTAAACAAAGATACAAGATTAATATGCCAGGGTTTTACTGGTGCACAAGGCACATTTCATTCAGAGCAAGCAATTGATTACGGAACGAAAATGGTGGGAGGTGTAACTCCTGGAAAGGGTGGGAGCACTCACCTTAATTTACCGGTTTTTAATACTGTAGCAGAAGCCAAAGAAAAAACCGGTGCAAATGCTACAGTTATATATGTACCTGCTAAATTTGCTGCTGCTGCAATACTTGAAGCAATAGATGCAAAAATAGAATTGATAATTTGTATTACAGAGGGCATTCCTATACTTGATATGGTGAAAGTTAAGCGTGCGCTTATCGGCTCAAAAAGTCGATTGATTGGTCCCAACTGCCCGGGAATTATTACACCTGAAGAATGCAAAATAGGAATTATGCCTGGCCATATCCATAAGCGTGGACACATAGGAATTATGTCTCGCTCCGGAACTTTAACTTACGAGGCAGTAGCACAAACAACCGCTGTTGGTCTTGGTCAATCCACATGTATCGGAATTGGGGGAGATCCAGTTCATGGTATAACATTTGTTGACTGTATGGAGCTCTTTTTAAAAGATGACGATACTCATGGTATTGTAGTTATTGGTGAAATAGGTGGAAACGAAGAAGAAGATGTATCACATTTTGTAAAAACAGAAAAAACTAAAAAGCCAATCGTTGGTTTTGTAGCAGGCCAAACGGCACCTCCAGGAAGACGTATGGGACACGCTGGAGCAATCATCTCTTCCAGCGGTGGAAGTGCTGGTGCAAAACTAGAAGTTATGCGGAGCGCTGGAATTGCAATTGCTGAAACCCCTGCAGTAATTGGTAAGAAGGTATTGGAAGTAATGCATCACTAGAATTAGGGTCACAAAAACCCTATATCACCGGTCATGAATACGTTATTTGCCCATTCGATTAATAACTTGCCTCCTGGTAAATTTACTGAAGTCTGTTGGGCAACCAGATATCCACGTAGTGTGGATGCAACAAGTGCTGCACAGGCTGCACTACCGCATGATGCAGTAATGCCTGTACCTCTTTCCCAAACTCTTAAAGCTATTTCTCCAGACTTTTCAACTTGTGCAATACTAACATTAATTTTCCGAGGAAATAATGCGTGATTTTCTAGCTTTGGTCCTAAATTTCGCAATGGTATTTCACTTATGTTATCAACAAAAAAAACTATGTGAGGATTGCCAATATTTACTGCAACAGGATCTTTTAGCATTTCAAGCTCTATAGGTAAGTGAAGAGTGTCACACTCAGTAGACAAGGGAATTTCATGCCATTTTAGCAAAGGTTTACCCATGTTAACCTTTATGGATTTATCACCCACTTTAAAACACTCTAAAATGCGTTTGCTTGTTAGCTCAATAATGGAGTATTCAGCACCTTTTTCTGACATTAGCAAATATCCAACACAGCGTGCTGCGTTTCCGCACATTTCAGCTCGACTGCCATCAGCATTATAGATATGCATAAAACAGTCTGCAGCATTAGACATTGTTATAATTATCACTTGATCACAACTGCTTTGATCAGCAATTTGTCTATGGTTCCAGTCTAAATTGTTTGTTGAACGTGAGTCTATGATAACGAAATTGTTACCAGTGCCGTGCATTTTGATAAAATTTTCAGAATTTTGGCCACTCATCATAAAAAAATATTTCTTCTATTGGTCTTCTTTTCTTCTTACTTGTTTCAGCACCCTCTTCTTCGTAACCAACCGCTATCACTGACATTACGTTAAAGTCATTGGGTATATTGAACTCTTTCACTATTTTATCTCTATCAAATCCACCCATTTGATGGGCCATTAAGTTCATAACTGCAGCTTGTAACATAAGTCCATAATTTGCTGCACCAGTATCATGATTAGCCCAAAGATTTTCTCCTTTACCTTGTTTACGGAAGTTTTTAGCACTTAAAGATATGATTAACACTTGTGCATCTTTTGCCCATTTTTGATTAGATTCATCAAGGCAATTTAGCAGCTTTTCCCATGCGCTTTGATTGTTCTGTTTGTTGCATATTACGTATCTCCAGGGTTCATCACCAAAACATGAGGGAGTCAGCCTTACAGCTTCCATTAAAATATCCATGTCTTCCTGAGATATTGCTCTTGTAGGATCGTATGAACGTCCGCTGTGTCTTGCTTTCATCAACGATAATAGATCTTGTTTACTCATCATTTTTAATTTAATAGTGCATAAATAATTCATTGTAGCACAATATAAGCAAAATTTAAATTGCAAAACCTCTCATACACATATATTACATTTAATAAGTTATTTTTATTGGGAAGGTATGTTTATAACACAATCTAGCAGCAGATCAACACTGGCTGAAATATTGTCTTGCGTTTTACTTTTATTCTTGATGGCTCAAATAAGTATACCATTGCAGCCTGTGCCTATCACATTGCAAACTTTAGGAGTAATGCTTATTGGGCTTAAATTTAACCGCAGAACAGCATTCTATTCTGTGCTTACATATCTATCACTTGGTGCAGCAGGATTGCCTGTTCTTGCGAATTTTTCTGGTGGTTATCACGCTCTTCTTGGACCAACCGGTGGATATTTAATTGGCTGTTTAGCTGCTGTTATGGTAATGAGCAAAGTAAATGAATTACTGAACTCTAAATATAAATCATTTGTGTGTAATTCTTTAAGTTGTCTGGCTGGTACAGTTATAATCTTTATTTGTGGTGTTAGTTGGCTTGCTGTTTACTTGGGTCTGGGACAAGCAATAATGGTGGGTGTTTTACCATTTATCCTTCCTGGTTTGGTAAAAATTTTTCTACTTGTAGCAGCTTTGCAATATTTGAAAAAATGATAAAATTCCGCCCTCATCATTTCATGTGCACCCTCGCGTTTCGGGGATATGGGTATTCTCAGGGTTTTGTAGAAAATTATAAAAGGATAGCAAGCAAAGTAATTAGTACTCAAATCGAAGTAGTTGGTAACCTTGATAATATCTGTAGTGCTTGTCCAAATCAGACTAAACAAGGTAAATGCACCACACAAGCTAAAGTTTTAGAGCTAGATAGAAGGCATATGGAAATTTTAGGAATTAAAATTGGCGAGACTTTAACTTGGAATGAGGCAGTAAAAAAGATTAGGGAGAAAATGTCTTTAAAGAAATTCGAGTACGCATGTGAGGGGTGCAACTGGCAGCCATATGGAATATGTAAAAATGCCCTTTTAAATCTACAAAGGTAGTTGATAAAATGTTAAGATAAATTGAAGCATTTTTGTGGAAATAAAGCGAAATATGGAAGACAAAAGATAAATGCATTCTGAAAAGCTACACAGCATGTTCGTCCCGCTAATTAATAATATCTTTATTATTGTATGAGATAGGTAATTTAGCATTTATGAATTTGTAATGTGTTACGCATAGCTCAAAGAAATAAGGTTTACTGGTTACACGCTGCAGCCAATGCCACAACACTAGGACCTATGTTTATCTGCATGTTAATTTGCGTTGTGATTTTATGGAGGTCTTCTGTTACCTATGCTAGTGAAAATTTGGAGATACAAAAGGCCTTCGATAGTGTTGTCAAGCATATAAAAGCTGATAAAAAATATAAAGATCTTGATGTTATTGAGAGAAAAAGTGACAAATTTAATATCAAAATTTCGCAGAATTCTGGCAAGAATTTTGACATATACTCTACTTTAAAAAAAGCAAAAGATTCCTTTGAATCAGGAGATAATGAAGCAGCTATTTCTCTCCTTAATCAGATTATCGCAAAGTTTCCTTATCATAAAAATGCTTTAATTGGATTGGGAAATATTTATTACGCTAATAAAGAATACAAAAAAGCTGTAGAGATTTACACAAGACTGTTAAAAGAACACCCTAGTAACCCTTACATATTAAAAAATTTTCTGACGATAATCTCACAATATGATCCTGATCTGGCGTTGAGTGAAATGTTAAAATTGTATGATATACATAAAAATTATGCTCCTTTATTAGCAAATTTAGGTCTGATCTATATGAAAAAGGAGGATTATGTAAAAGGTAAAGAGTATATGATAACTGCTATTTCCCTCGATGAAAACAATATTTTTTATACTTATAATTTAGCTGTTATTCTAGATAAACTTTCAGATTTTCAAAATGCTACAATATTCTACTTAAAGTTGTTAAACATGGCTACAACTTCGAAAGATGTGAGTGAAAAAATACCTTTATACAAAGTGACAGCAAGACTAAAATTTATAAAACTTCACAGCACGCACCCAAAGATTTCATAAAAGCTTATAGCTTACCTAAAGCTAATTTATCGTATCTGTTCAAGCAATGGCGTCAACTTAAGGAAAAATATCAGCGATAGTGTATAAAATTTCTCTCTAAATTTTTTATCATTAAATTATCCAAAGAGTGCAATAAACAGCACTTTTGTTTCTATTTTATTTCAACAAAGAAGTTTAAAATGTGTCCTTTTTAGGTGAAACATGCGTGCGCCAAGCAAAGTGCGTAAAGTCCAGTTGGTGAAAATCCAACCCAGGCAAAGCCTAGCCAGCAGGCTGGAACAAACCACTATGCTGCGTAAGGTAACGAGCGTAGTAAAGCTAGTGGAATGGACAACACAGGGTACAACGAAAGTGAAGGTATTGAGTCCCGAAATTCTCGATGTCATAGAGGTCGACACGTTGCATATAGTGGAAGACAGCAAGAAGGGTAACAATAGGGCAAGTTATCACTCACTCTATCGGGATCTGAGGCCGTATCACGTGTTGAGATGGAGTTTACGTAAACTTGGGAGATCCTTTGTATTCCTATTAAGGTACGTTGGAACAAGTCAACAAAGGCGAGTACTGACGGAAGATATAAAGGAAGTCGGACTGATTGATAGTACTCAGAGTGTGGGAAAGCCACATACAAGGGGAAGCGGTCAGCAATATAGTGACTGGTTTAGGAATTGCTATGCCAATACAACGGAGGTTGGAATAACGTGCAAAGAAAACTAAATCAGATAGCAGTAAGAGCCAGGCAAGATAAACGATTGAAATTTAATCGTTAATTCATCTGATAAACGCAGAGAATCTTGCTGAATGTTATAAAGAGCTAAAGCATAACAAAGCATGCGGTATAGACCAGGTGACAGTAGAAGCTTATGGAGAAAATCTTGAAGAGAAGCTCAACACTCTGGTGGATAGTATGAAAAGAAAGCGATATCAACCGCAACCAGTGAAAAGAGTATATATACCAAAAGCTGGAAGCAAAGAGAAACGCGGGCTTGGAGTACCGTCTACAGAAGATAAGTTAGTCCAGATAATGCTGAAGAAGATATTAGAAAATATTTATGAAGCTAACTTTCTGGATAACTCATATGGTTTTCGTCCTGGTAGAAGCTGTCATCAAGCGGTAAATGCACTAAATAAAGCAGTTATGTACAGACCAACTAACTATGTAGTAGAAGTTGATATCAAGAAATTCTTTGATAATGTCCAGCACAAATGGCTAATGAGATGCTTGAGAGAACGGATAACAGACCCAAACATACTGTGGTTAGTAAAACGATTTCTTAAGGCAGGAGTAGTCGAAGCAGGACATTATGAAGCAACTGAACTAGGCACACCTCAGGGGGGAATAGTAAGTCCTATACTAGCTAATATATAGTTGCATTATGTGCTGGATTTGTGGTTTGAAAAGAAATTCAAGCTAAGATCTAAAGGTTATATGGAGCTAGTTAGGTATGCAGACGATCACCTGATTTGCTGCGAAAGAGAAAAAGATGCTAGAGAACTCTTAGAGTCACTGAAACAAAGGCTAGGAAAATTTGGACTGGAAATATCTGAAGACAAAACAAGAATAGTAAAGTTTGGCAAAAAGGAGTGGCAACAAGGAATAAGGGAGAAACGAAAAACGGAAAGTTTCAACTTTCTAGGATTCACCCATTATGGTACAAGGAGTCGTAAAGGTAGAGTAATGGTAGGTCATAAAACCTCGAAAGAAAATCTATCTAGAAAACTTAAAGAAATCAAAGAATGGGTGAAAAAGATTCGAAATAAAGTTCACCTTAAAGATTGGTGGTCAATACTTAAAGTGTATTAAACAAGACTTGATCTGACACTTTAAAAAAGTAAGTTATAAAATAATAAAAGAAAGGAGTGTTAGAAATGAGTACAATACAAACAAAAATACTAAAACCAAAGCTAGGGTTATTAGAACTAGCAAAACAACTAGGAAATGTATCTCAAGCATGCAAAGTGATGGGATACTCAAGAGATACATTTTATCGATTCAAAGAGTTGTACGAAAATGGAGGAGAAGAAGCATTACATGAGATAAGTAAGAAAAAACCTCTATTAGCGAATAGAGTTTCCGACGATATAGAAAGAGCAGCGATTGGTATAGCAACAGAATTTCCAGCATATGGGCAAGAAAGAGCTGCAAATGAACTGAGAAAAAGAGGTATAATAATTTCTCAGGGAGGAGTGAGATCTATATGGCTGAGAAATGATCTTGAAACTTTCAAGAAAAGACTTAAAGCACTGGAAGCAAAAGTAGCTCAAGATGGAATTATATTAACCGAAGAGCAACTTGCAGCTTTAGAAAAAGTTAAAGAACAAAGAGAAGCACATGGTGAAATTGACACCGAACATTCAGGTTATTTGGGTTCTCAAGATACCTATTATGTAGGTAATATAAAAGGTATAGGAAGAATCTACCAGCAGACCTTCATTGATACTTATTCTCGAGTAGCATTTGCCAAGCTTTATACAGACAAAACGGCTATTACTGCTGCTGACTTGCTGAATGATAGAGTGATACCATTTTTTGATGAGCAAAATGTGCCATTATTGCGTATCCTTACAGACCGAGGAACAGAGTATTGTGGTAAGCCTGAAAATCACGCTTATCAGCTTTATTTGGGAATCGAAAATATCGATCATTCTAGGACCAAAGCCAATTCTCCACAGACTAATGGCATATGTGAAAGGTTTCATAGAACTATGCAAGATGAGTGTTACAATATTATCTTCAGAAAGAAAATCTACAATTCTTTGGAAGGTCTACAGATTGATGTTGATTATTGGTTGCGTTCTTACAATGAAACAAGACCGCATTCAGGTAAATATTGCTATGGTAAGACGCCTATGCAGACTTTTCTTGATAGCAAACATGTTGCTTTTCAGAAAAATATTAGTAGCATTACACAAGAGACTGATATTAGTTTTGACTACCTCAATTCTTCTGTCAGTTAATTCTTGTCTGTCAGATTAAGTCTTGTCTTTTACAACTAATTTGTTGTCTAAGTGAAGAAGGTCGCCCTTCCTCACTCGACTGCAAAACCGTACGTGAGACTTTGCGCCTCATACGGCTTCTCTCTAATTTGGTGCTTTTCATGCACACCTCCTGTGTAATTCATCGTGACAATGTCCATGTAACAAAGATAAGTTTGTGATCATATTGTTTCGTCTATTCCGGTCTTTGTGATGTATTTCTATTGTATCATCACTTTTAAACCATAGTCTACAATTATCGCATTTACTTTGTTGCAACCTCAATAATTTTATTACTCCTAGTGGCTTATCTGGTATTTTTCTCAGACGTTTACCCCAATATACCCAATCACCATCATATGGGGATCTGGTTTTTTGCACTTTGATATGTCGTTTAATAACATGATCGCTGTGTATAGTAAGACGTACCTTGTTACTTGTCATAAAGCGCCAGTTTTCGTTATTATACTTCTTAAAGTACTTTCTTTTTATCCAGCATCTCCCTTTGTTTGGGTGCCTAAAAACTGCCCACTTCCAGAGTTTTCTATGCATAATATTATCCAATGAGCTAAAGATTTTACATGAAACTACCGAGGAGTAATATTGACTCCATCCTCTGTTTATTGGATTGAGATCCTTTATCACACGTTCTTGTGGTGCTCCACGCATTTCTCTGAGTTTATGTTTAATAGCTAGTGTATGCTGTTTTATAGAATTACGACTTGGTTTGATTAATAACTTGTAACCTTTCTTACTTTCTTTTATTGGATATTGTCTTATTGAAAATCCAAGAAAATCAAATCCTGGTTTTGTTTCGTCAATGGTTCTTAATGTATGAGAAACTCTTGTTTTAGAGGGCTTTAATTTTAGTCCAATGGTTTCTAACCATTCTTCAACTAAAATTTTTGCTTTAAGAATAATCTCTTCGTTTTCATGTATGATGACAAAATCATCACAGTAGAAAATTACACTAATAGACTTTTGCGCGTTTCTATGCGATATCCTACCATATTTTCTTTTCATGCATTGAAAGAGTTCGTTTGTTAATGCTTTTTTGACATGTTGCTCTAATCCGTGTAATGCAACACAAGCTAGCAACGGTGAGATCGTCCCTCCTTGAATTGTACCACGTTTTGTGGATTGAAGCTTTCCATCTTCCATAACACCAGCTCCTAACCATCCTTTTATGATTTTCTTTAATGTTGGTGTGGTATTGAGCTTTTCAAGCAATTTATTATGGTTAATATTGTCAAAGCATCCAGAAATATCAGCATCTAATACATATGCTGTTTTCTGTTTTAGCACATCAAATATGGCTTCAATTGCATCATGACATGATCTACCAGGTCTAAAACCATAAGTGTTTGGCTCAAGTTTTGCCTCCCATTCTGGTTCTAAAGCCATTTTTACAAGTGTTTGTTTTGCTCGACACGATATAGTGGGTATACCAAGTGGGCGATGCTCCGATGGCTTACCAGATTTTGGAATCCAGACACGTCTTGATGGCTTTGCTTTTTCTTTTATATCTAAAGAATATGATAGTTGTAATCTTTCTTTTTGATTAAGGTTAGCTTTTCCATCAATACCTGCAGTCTTCTTCCCCCTATTGTCCTGTGTTACTTTCTTAACAGCGAGTGTTTTTGCACTTGTTGATTTGAGTAATAATCTCTGAAGATTATGCATCTTTTTGATATCATTACATTTAGAAGCTTGGTAAATTCGTTTTTGTAGCTTAAATGAAGATTTCTTTAGCTTGCGCCAAGGAATTCCATTCCATTCATACCTAACTTTTTGCTGGTCCATAACATATTCACTACTATTCACCACTTTACCTTCCAAATTAAAGTGTTTACGTCTGCATATCCCAGATATTACTTTGGGCATTAGCTTCTTAAACAATCCTTCCACATAGTAGCTTGTGGCTGGCTACTTACTTATATTTTAATGAATATAAGAGCTTCTATGTGGTTACTCTGTTCCATGGCTTCGTTTCACGTTAAACTTAGATTCCTACTATTTGCCGGAAGCTTGGAACATCAATAACTAAAGTCTTCAATCTTTAGTTCCCTTTTTGCTTCGTACCATTTTGGTCTATGCGTAGTTCAATCTCTTTTCGCATATTATGCTTTGACGACAATTCAAACATAGGTTTCTCTCGTAATCATATCTAACTCTGTTTGCAGGGATTCACCACGAGATTTAGTGTTACCTGCTTTTATCTCATGCTTGCATCCCAGAGGTTGCCACTCTTTGAAATGTGAGATATACATTATCCCTGATGTCTGGGAAGATGGAATTTAACCACCACAAAACCATGACCTTCCAGGTCGCACTGAAAAAAAATAGCCAACGGTCTACTACACTTTCTAGTTGTTCTTCTCTACTCTTAGGAAATTTTGGCAGCTCTATGAAGATAAATTGAAAATCTTTTAAGTCATGCTCATTGGTTTTCTCATCTCTTATAGTGTGGCTGGATATATAATCAAGCTTATCAGGAAATAAATTACAATTAGAGATAGCAATAAAGAAAACCTTCTTTAAATCAATGTACTTACCAGATTTATCAGCTTGCCTTGAGTAAGCCTTAGCAGCATATAATTGAGCTCGTTTTTCGAAGCCTTTATCGCGAGTAAGCTGCATTTCAATCACATACCTGGCCCCACTAGAATCCCTGCAAAGAACATCAACTATACTTTGTTTATCAGATGCAATTTCAGGATCCATTATAGTACTGAGGAATTCCACTTCTTGTATAGTATTTATCTCAGTAAACCCTAAAATATCATTCAAAAAATGTATGAGAATATTCTTATTTTTTTCAGTGCCAAATATTTTTTTGAAGGTTAAATCCAGCTTAGGGTCGAGAAACTTAGATAAAGCCATAGCCAAAGTGCTTAAAAATATTAATAATTATACACACAATTATTCAACCATATTTTTGAAGATAGCTATAGCTATGCCGCCGCGAACCGTCATACCGCCGCGGTATCTCTAGATCCCGCTAACAAGCAGCGGGATGACGAATTACTTAACCGTCATACCACCGCGAACCGTCATACCGCGATTCATTCGCGGTATCTCGGCATAGATTCCGCTAACTAGTAGCGGAATGACGATTGTGCATCGTGCTTTGCTAAAAAAAAATCACAGAATACAGTCTGGTTACATTACTCTAGCTATACGCAACAACTTTACTTTCAACAATTTTATTAGCAATAATACGACTTTCACAATCAATATTTATTATATCAGATAGTGAATTAATATCAGTATAACTATCAAAACTTTCCATTGTTGATTCCACTATCTCTACTATTTTTAAAAAGCCAATTCGTGACTTCAAAAATTCATTAACAGCTATTTCATTTGCAGCATTGAGCACAATACTATTTGCTTGTGGAGCAGAAGAGTTTAACACTGCCATGCTAAGCTTTAGCGCAGGAAAACGCTTATGGTCTGGCTCTTGAAAGGTCAATTTTCCTTGCTTTGTTAAATCTAGTCTACAATTTAAAGCTGATCTTTCCGGCCAAGACAAAGCATATGAAATGGGAATTGCCATGTCAGTCTCTGCAAGCACAGCAAAGTTGAACCCATCCTTATAAGTTACAATTCCATGTACTATTGACTCAGGATGCACTATTGCTTCAATTTTATCCGGGCTGATATTAAACAAGTTATGTGCTTCTATTATCTCTAGTGCCTTATTCATCATTGTTGCACTATCAACCGAGATTTTCTTTCCCATATTCCAAGTGGGGTGACTAAGCGCCTGATCTACCATGATATTTCTTAATTGCTCAAGGCTATAATTTAAGAATGGTCCACCAGAAGCAGTAAGTATGATCTTTTCTATGCATTTGTCGTCATTTTGCAAAATTTGAAAAATTGCATTGTGCTCAGAGTCAATAGGGATTATTTGTACATTTTTTTCTTTAGCTTTTTTGAGTAATAACTTTCCACCGCAAACAATGCTTTCTTTGTTTGCCAATGCAATGACTTTGGTACCGCTTTCTATAACTTCCATAACTGGCCCAAGGCCTGCAATGCCAACTATTGCAACAACTGAGAGATCAACAGGTATGGTAGCAATATTTGTAGCACCAATTGCTATTTTTACATCTGTACCAAGTAAACTTTCTTTCAAATCTTTGTAAAGCCTTTCATCGGAGATAGCAACATATTTTGCATTTAGCAGTTTTGCTTGGTGTGCCAGTAGAGCAAAGTTCGAATGGGCACTTAGTGCTTCCACTTGGTATTCTTCTTTTCTCTTTGAGAGCAAATCTACAGTCTTTTTTCCAACACTTCCTGTTGACCCTAAAACTGAAACCTTTTTCACTAAGACAAACTCATGTTAATTATAACAACAGCAACTTTTCTTATTAGGCCTTCTCGCATACTATTCAGCAGTTTTTAAGCGTTTAACCAAGTTCATGCCCGTGGTCATCGCCAACAGATGGTGAAGGACCAGGTGAAAAAGATTGACCATGGTGATCACCTGCATCATGCATGTCTTGCAAACCATCAGCATTATGAGCTATTTCGTTATTGGCATGAGGGTAATCATCTGAGTGATGTCCATCATCACCATGAGCCATATCCATTCCTTCTGATGGCATATCTTCTCCACCTCCACCTGAAAAATATTCTGCAAGGCCTTCAAGAAATTTTATGCCAAACATATTACCTGATTTTCCAAACAGCGTTACTAGACTACTACCACTCACCAAACCTTCAAACACGTTACTATAAGCAGCAATTGCTCCTTCATGAAAGTTGAACAACCATTTCATTCCATCCACGACTGTTGAAACAGAGTCACTATGACCAAGACCAAAACCACTTTTTTCACCAGCAGCCTCTTGGTGTTGCTGCTGCGCTTGCCATTCTGCAATGTTTGGACCTTGAGCTTCACTCATAAATTTTTACTCTCAACCTTAAGCTATTATTTTATCACAAATATTGCAAAATATCAATAGAGCTTTTGAATATAGCTAATACAAACAATTCTGTTATCTTATATAGGATCCAGTTTGAAAAAAATCTGAATTCCAATGTTCACTACCTTTTACAAAGTTAAAACTTAAAAATATGACTGTTAGCAATAGTGTATATATCTTTAGCTATATATAATGAATGAATTTTTTTATATATTCGTTATTAGTATTTTGTATTTCCTGAACAGTTCCATGGGAAATGATCTCCCCTTCATATAATACTGCTATTTTATCAGCTATTTTAAATGCGCTATGAATATCATGTGTAATCGTGATAATTGTAGGGTTAAGATCTCTAGATAATTTTATTATTATCTCGTTTACTATATCTGACATAATTGGGTCCAATCCTGAAGTTGGTTCATCCAAAATAATGATTTCTGGATTGTGTGCAATCGCCCTTGCAAGTGCCACTCTTTTTTTCATTCCACCTGATAGCTCTATTGGAAACATATCTGCTATGCTTTCCTCCAGTCCAACATCATTTAACTTCTCGATTGCTAGCTGTTTTGCCTCTTTTTTGCTGATATTAAAGCGCTTTTTATAATTAAAAGATATATTTTCCCACACTGTAACGTAGTCAAATAAAGCGGAATTTTGAAATAAAACCCCAAATTTATTTTTGCTTTTACTATTTATTTTAACAGACCCTGAGTCTGGAGCAAGCAAGCCGATAATTGTTTTTGTTAATACAGATTTGCCGCTTCCTGAGCCACCAAGTATGACTAATGATTCCCCTTTTAATATATCAAAATTTAGATCTTTTAGTACTGTCCTATCATCAAAAGATAAGCTTAAGTTCAATATTGATATTATGGGGTTACGCATGTATCAAAGTAATCATGTAGTTTGCTAAAATGATCAGTATGGACGATAAAACAACAGTTGATGTTGTAGCAACACCTACTCCTCGTGCACCTTCTTTGCAATGGTAACCGTAATAGCAGCTTGAGACAGAAATTATGGCGCCAAATACAGTTGCTTTTATTAGCCCAGTTATAAAATCATACGTATTAAAGAACTGAGCTGTGTGTTTAATGTATATATTTAAATTGTGGTTAAATTCGAAGACTGCAGTGATACATCCTCCAAATATTCCTATTAAATCTGCACATACTGTAAGTATGGGAAATACTATGATTGACGCTAAAATCCTTGGTGCAATTAAATATTTAAAAGGGTTGATGTTCAAGGTTGTAAGTGCATCTATTTGCTCGGTGATGCGCATTGTACCAATTTCTGCTGCAACTGATGATCCAACCTTTCCTACCATTATTAAGCTGATCAAAACTGGTCCTAACTCTTTAATGATAGTGATCGTAACAAGTTTGGGTATTATCTGTTCTTGGTTAATTAATGGGTCACTCAAGCTACTTTGTAAAACTATTGCCGCTCCTATAAAAACTCCAGTGAGCCCAACAATTGGCAGAGAGAAAAAGCCTATCTCTATAATTTGTCTTGCTATGTTGCTAAAATAATATGGTGGCACAAGGCAGTGGTATAGAGATTGAATAAAAAATATGAATGCACTACCAAGCCTTAACAAAAAATTGATAAAGTACCTACCAATTATTCTAACACTATTTATATCAAAAAAGCTCACTTTGTATTCATTTTAGCTAGAGGTTAGTCTTACTGATTTTATTAAAATTTTTATTAACTTTATCGCAAAGTATAGCTGAGATATGTTTTAAGTTCAACATACTTGATGTTTTAATTTAAAGCTCATATAGCTAACCCAAGAAAGGTTTCCCTACGTCATACCGCCACGGTATCCACAACTGTACGAACGTTGTAGTTTGGGAGCAATTCCCACCAGTGGGCCAGTGCCCAGACACTGGGATGGCTTTGTTGCATCGCTCAAGTGAAAAGAACTGGCAGTTACTGACAAAATTCATTATAAATAGCCATTTAACTGTTGAAGAAAAAATATGCCACAAAAAATGAGAGTCAGTAACTGCCATGAATATAACAAATTTCTCCAAGAAAGAGGAAGCATTTTTTGTTATATCAATGACGCCATAGAAAATTGGTACGAGAATTGTCCAAAAATGCAGGGCGGCAACTATATTTATAGTGATAAAGTTGTGATTTTGGTGCATATAATCGTCAGTTTCTTTAGAATTGGTTTAAGACAAACAGTCGGGTTTATAAAAGGGTATTTGCAACAAATAGGAAGAGATTTGGCAGTTATCAGCTATTCACAAGCATCAAGAAGGTTTAAGAAACTTAATATTAAGATAAATGATTGCAGAATTGATAAAAATAATATGGAAGATATCGAAATTGCTATAGACAGTACAGGAATTAGTATATACAACAACACTCCTGGTCACAGCAAGGAAAATAGCACTGACAGAAAATATCGTGGCTATGAGCAAACGAGAAAATTGCACGTAATGTTGAATATAAACAACAAAAAAGCCATAGCTGTAAAATACAGTAACGGTGTCTACTCTGATCACTATGGAGCTTGTGATTTGCTAAAAGAAGTTGATTTTCAGCATGCCATAAAAGCACTATATGCAGATAGAGCATGTGATAGGCACAAGTTTTATAAGTTGTGTAACAAATATGATATAAAGACAAAAATTCCACCAATAAACAATGCGGCAGAACATCCAGAAATAGATTATATGTCTGACAGGAATGCTGCTATTAGGTTAATAAAATTATACGGTGAAGATGGCATGAAAGAATGGAAAAAAGAAGTAAATTATGGGAAAAGATCTTATATTGAAGGGTTTTTCTCAAGATTAAAGCAAATATTCGGATTTAGTTTTAGGAATAAATCTGAGATAAATCGAGAAAAAGAACTGCTAATCAAATGCTATTTGCTTAATAAATTCACTGATATTGGTATGGCTAAATTTGAGATAGTTACATGAATTTACCATAAATCACCATCTCATAAAGTGTGATGCAACAAAGCCCACTGGGATCCAGCTTCTATGCAACTTAATTAAAAACGTTTGTTTTAGCATAAGACAACTACCTTTAGCTCATCAGCTCAGTTATAAGCAAAATTTCTGGATTCCAGACTGGAATGACATCATCTGTTGTGCAATTTACCTTCAAAAATGAATGTTCGTACAGCTATGGATTCATTCGCGGTATAGATTCCGCTAACAAGTAGCGGAATGACGGTTTTTCAAATTGTAGAGCCACTTTAGCTATAGAACTCAATTACATAAGCAAACCTTACTTATTTTACTATCCCTGTTTACTTCCTGTAAAAAACATGTTACTAATGAATTGAATTTTGTAGTAGAATGGAGGAAGTTTTGGCAGTTCCAAAAAGAAAAAAGTCAAAGTCAAGGCGTAATATGCATCGTTCTCATCATGCTATTGAGCCTAAGAATGTTGTGGTATGTTCAACAACTGGGGAATTCATGTTGCCTCATAACGTAGCAGTTGATGGCAGTTACAAAGGAAAACGGGTTTTCATCAAGCAACAGGCAGAGTGACTATTATGATATGTTACCTACGGTCAATAATAATATAGTTATTGCACTTGACGCTATGGGGGGCGATTTTGCGCCTCTTTCCGTAATTCATGGTGCTGGTTTTTTTTTAGACAACCTTGTTGACCCAGGCATTAAAGTTTTTTTTCATATTTATGGAGATAAGGAAGAAGTATCTCCTTTGCTTTCAAAATACAAAAAAGTAAGTAACAATTCTGAGTTTACTCATTGTTCTGACAATGTTCTTGCAAATGATAAGCCATCTTTTGCACTGAGGCATCGTAAAGACTCAAGTATGAAAGCTGCCATTGAGGCAGTAAAAAAAGGTAAAGCTTTCGGAGTGGTGTCTTCAGGCAACACCGGAGCATTGATGGCAATTTCCAGATTTATTTTAGGAACATTACCAAACATTTATCGTCCTGCTATTGCCTCTATCTGTCCAACTAAGACAAAAAGCTTCGCTTTGCTTGACCTTGGTGCAAATGTTGATTGTAATGCCGACTCATTATTTCAATTTGCGTTAATGGGTAGTATATTTGCAAAGATAGCATTAAAAATTGACAATCCTGAAGTTGCTTTGCTAAATATCGGCACAGAAGAAGTTAAAGGTAATGACTCAGTGCGCGGCGCTTTTGAGTTGCTTAAAAACGCTCCAGGCATTAATTTCAAAGGGTATATAGAGGCAAGTGAATTTTTAGAGGGTAATATAGATGTGATTGTTGCTGATGGTTTTGTTGGCAATGTAATGCTCAAAACGGCTGAGGCAACCGCTAGTACCTTTATCAATCTAATAAAGCAGGAAGTATTCAATTCGTGGATAGCGAAAATGCTTGTTGGTATATTGTTAAAATCCAAACTAAATAAAGCTTTAACGCGTTTTAATCCCAAAATTAGAAGTGGAGCTATGTTTTTAGGGCTGAATGGTATCATCATTAAAAGTCATGGAAATTCTGATGCTATTTCTTTTGCCCATGCCATAAAATTTGCAGTAAATGCAATTAGTGAAAATTTAAATCAAAAGATAATTAACGGGGTAAGTCATATTGAATAAAAGTTTCATATTAAGCACTGGATCTTACCTACCAAGAAAAATGTTGAGTAACAACGAAATTGCATCGATAGTTGAGACGAGCGATGAATGGATAAGGCAGAGAACAGGAATAGTTCAAAGGCATATAGCAGATGAAGGAGAACTAACGTCAGATCTAGCTGTAAATGCAGCAAAAAGTGCTATAGAAAAAGCTAAAATTTCAGTAGATGAAATTGACTTGATTATAGTTGCTACAACAACTCCTGATAAAACTTTTCCTAGCTGTGCAACGATTGTACAAAGTAAGTTAAAATGTAAAAACGCATTTGCTTTTGATGTACAAGCAGCATGCTCTGGTTTTATATATGCAGTTACAGTTGCTGATTCGCTCATAAAATCTAACAATAGAATTAAATATGCATTGGTTATAGGTGCTGAAATAATGTCTAGGATTGTTGATTGGGAAAATAGGTCAACTTGTGTACTCTTTGGTGATGGTGCTGGTGCAGTAATAATGAAATCAGCATGTCATTTTAACGTCATTCCAACAAATGATGCTGATACTTGGGTGGCAGAGAAGGGGGTTACAAAAGGTATAATTTCAACTAGCCTATATTCTGATGGCAATGTGGACATACTATGTACGAACGGAGGGATATCCTCAACTGGTGATTCTGGAAAAATATGCATGAATGGAAGAGAAGTGTTTAAACATGCAGTGGATAAGTTAACAGCCTCAGTAGAGGAAACTCTGAAATGCAATAATTTGAAAATCACTGATATTGACTGGTTAATTCCCCATCAAGCAAACATTCGTATTATTGAAGCAGTAGTAAAGAAATTAGATTTTCCTATAGAGAAAGTGATTAATACCGTTGATAAGCATGCAAACACCTCAGCGGCATCAATTCCACTGGCCTTAGACTATGCAATACAAGAATCAAAAATAAAATCAGGAAATCTGGTACTGCTGATTTCAATAGGTGCAGGCCTGACCTGGGGTTCCGTGTTGCTGCACTATTAGACTTCCTGCATTACCTCCTGTCATCCAAGTACCCTCTTTGTCATTCCAGTGCCTCTTTCTCCTGTCATCCCAGTGCCCTGACTACTTGGATCCAGAAAAAAGAATGGTGTCATGAAAGTAGCTGATACTGGTTTTCATCCAAGAGGGTGTCATCTCAGTGCCCTGACTACTTGGATCCAGGAAAAAAATGGTGTCATCCAACTCCCCTGTCATCCCAGTGCTTGACACTGGGATGGCTTTGTTGCATCGCTAGCTATGATGGATTAAAGATAAAAAAGATAGGGAATATCAGTAGCTTATTATTCTGGTATTTATAACAAGAACGGTCAGTGAATACCTAAATTTGAGTAAAAGAAATTTCACTACCACTCACTAATCTGGCTAAAATTCAAGAATTTCAATGCTTTAGCTATTTTCAATAGAATTAAATTTATTAATATAAATAACAAATTACTATTCTTAAATTTGATCAGATTGATTGCAAAAAAACAAGATTTTCAATAGGTTGCTTATAATCCTAACTATAGTTAGCCTTTCATAAGTAGCGATGCAACAAAGCCCACTGGGATCCAGGAAAGTTTGCTTGTAAGCAAGCAAACTAGCACAGAAAGTGGTTACAACATTTTCGATGAGATTATATGGAAAACTAGATCCCAGTGTCAAGCACTGGGATGACAAAAAAAGGAGCACTGGGATGACATCATCCTTTTTTTGGATTCCAGCATCAAGTGCTGGAATGACACCTCTCTTGGGCTCTTTTAGCCACAAATATTTAAGAAATTTACCAAATGAAAAAAAAGGCAAAAGAAGCCCTGGGGTTATTATCCGCTTTAAAATATTGGCGTTTTTTATGTTTTAAACGCTTGACAAGCGAGATTAAGCTGCTTTTAATTGCAACTAACTTACGCTGCAAACGTTTAAGAAATTTACTAAGCAGAAAAAAAGACAAAGAATCCCCGAGTTAGCTAGTCTTTTACTATCTCTGTCGAGTATTGGCATTTTTTGATGTCTTGTAACGCTTTGTAAGCGCGTTCAGCTTATTTAGATAAAAATCTAGATGTAGATGAAGTTTTGTAAAGACATACAGTATCTATATACTGCAAAAAATTGAACATAAGACGCCGATACATTAAGTAATCCTTACCTTTTAATCTGCAGATTGGCGAAAGCAAATACAATAGCTTCAGTTTCATGATAAGGGAGCTGGCGAGGTTTGTCAAGGAAGTTTTTCTTTCCCGTGAATTCCCTTTGAAGTTGAATATTGAAAATTGACTGGAGAGTTGTGGATTACTTTGTATATGTCATAACAAGCCATGGCGCTCTCAGCAAAACCATTTAGTATTAATTTTAGTTTGCCTGAATAAATAGCTATATCTCCGATTGCATATATCCTATCTCTACTGGTTTTAAGTGTAGCTGGGTCGACAACTATGCGGCTATGTTCTAACTGTATACCCCAATTGTTTATTGGACCAAGATTCATTGACAATCCAAAAAATGGCAGCAAAAAATCAGCGGATATTTCTTTTTCTTCCTTAGAGGCAATGTTTTTTACTATCACTGTGCTCAATTGCCCATTACCTCCTGCTAGTTCGTGTAATTGATATGGCACTACCAGTTCTATTTTTCCATCAATTTCAAGTGATTCTAATTTATTTCTAGTTTCAGGAGTGCAGCGAAATTCCTTTCTCCTATGTATCACATAAATTTTCTTTGCAACTTTAGAAAGTTCTACAGTCCAATCAGCCGCAGAATCACCCCCCCCTGCAATGACTATAGTTTTATCCTGAAAATCAGAAATTTTATTTACACTGTAAAATACAGATTTATTTTCATATTCTAATATACCACTTAAGGGTGGACGGTTAGGTTCAAACATTCCATTACCTGCAGCAATGATAACGGCTTTGCATTTTACCTCTGTACCTATGCTCGTTATGATAGTAAAGTTTTCACCTTCGTTATTTGAAATCTTTTCTACTTTTTGACTTAAATGGTAAATAGGCTTAAATGGCGAAGCTTGCTCCATTAGCTGCTCAATTAATTTTTGGGCAGTAATTACAGGATAACCAGGTATATCGTATATTGGCTTTTCTGGGTAAAGAGCTGTGCATTGTCCTCCTGCTTGATCCAAAACATCTATTATATGACATCTCATATCAAGCATTCCCGCTTGAAAAGCAGTGAATATTCCAACAGGTCCTGCACCTATTATTACTATATCGGTTTTCATATTCAGATGGTGATCTATTTATAGATATTAGCTTTCTTTGCTAACAAGGTCAATTTACAAAGGGATGTATTTTTAAAAGATGTGGCTAGATTAGACAAGATTTCCAGCGTTATGAACCACATAGTCCAAATAAGCTCTAAAAATCAGCTAGCATAGCGAGATGCTGTGCGGACGGAATGGGATTCGAACCCATGGTACGCTCATCACGTACGTCAGTTTTCAAGACTGGTGCCTTAAACCGCTCGGCCATCCGTCCATTTCTTTTCTATCACAACATTTGATTTTAAGCAATCTATAAAAGCTTTACTTGCCCACGCAAAAGTTGCTAAACACACTACTCAATATTTCCTCAACATCAATAATTCCAATCACTGCACCAAGTTCAAATGCAGCAAGCCTCAAATCTTCAGATATCAACTCAATTGGATTATCGATATTAAAACGTTGTAAATGTTCCAGTGCTTTCTTCATGTGATTCCTATGTCTTTGCCGAGTGATTACAGGAGTGTCTCTATCATGCCCAAATTTTTCCTCTGCCTTCTCTTTTATGAGAGAGATCAATTTGTTTGTACCTATTCCCTTTAAAATAGAAATAGGTAGAAAATCTATGCCATTAATTTTTATATTGTGATTATTGATAACATCGTCAGCTTTGCTCAATACATAAATGGTGTCATTTTGGTCTGATGTCATGCAAGTAGCTGACACTGGTTTCCAGCTTATCTCATCATGAACATTGTTTTCAGCACATGTTTCTAGAATCCATTGTCTATTGCATAATTTGCAAGTATTTTTATATCTGGATCCCAGTGTCAAGCACTGGGATGACACCGTTTGTTGATTACAATATTTGCATAGTTGTGTGTCAACGACAGATGGTATATTGCCTGTGGCTTGATAATTGACATCGTGTCGTTGTTCAAAAGGAAATAGCTCTATTCTTAAATCAGCTTCAAAAGACCTCTTTTTCGCTCGACTTATACCTTCTAATTCTATTGGATCTGAACTTTCACGAATTCCAGCAGTATCAGAGAGAATGATTGGGTATCCGCCAATGTCAATATGAGCTTCAAGTATATCTCTTGTTGTGCCTGCATATTCAGAAACAATAGCAATATCACGCTTGGCTAAGAAATTAAACAGAGTTGATTTACCGACATTTGGTTCACCAGTTATTACAATATGTAAACCCTCACGCAACCTTTCACCCCGTCTATTATCATTTAAATGCTCTTGTATCAACCGCACAAGAGCTCGCACTTCATTATTAATTTTTTCCAATTCATTTTTTTCTGTCCAAACATCCTCTGGAAAGTCTATATATGCTTCGATTTTGGATTGTATCGTTATTAATCTTTGCCTCCAATTGCTGTATAGTCTCTCCAATTCTCCTGATATCTGCTTAATCGCTTGTTTAGCTTGCATTTTCGTCTCAGCATCAATTAAGTCTGCAATCCCTTCTATTTGCGTTAAGTCAAATTTACCATTTAGAAAAGCCCTAAGTGAGAATTCTCCAGGCTTGGCCATAACGAAAACTTTTGATAATTCCTCCAAGATGATTTTTATAACTGCCT
This sequence comes from Wolbachia endosymbiont of Phyllotreta cruciferae, assembly GCF_918697765.1. Classification (NCBI taxonomy): domain Bacteria; kingdom Pseudomonadati; phylum Pseudomonadota; class Alphaproteobacteria; order Rickettsiales; family Anaplasmataceae; genus Wolbachia; species Wolbachia endosymbiont of Phyllotreta cruciferae. The sequence continues at coordinate 1,698,668 of NZ_OU953855.1, read as the reverse complement.
TGCTTCCATGCACTTGTAACTCTATAACATCCTCGCCAGTGAAACTGTTTGGAGCAGGGAAATAGATGATTATTCCATTATCTATCAATTGACTGGAATCATCATATAGATCAACTAAAGTAGCAAATCTTGGTTTAATTTCTTTCTTAATATGAAAATGATTTAAAGCTTTAAGCGCGTAGTTGCCTGAAATTCTGATTACTGCAACTCCTGACTTACCAAATACGGTCGATAAAGCGAAAATAGTTTCATTTGTGTTTGTCATTATTTATATAAACTACTTAGCAATATTACACTTAAGAAACCAAAATACCTAAAAAGTCACCCAGGTGAAAATATTTATTTTGAAAACTGATAATATGATTTATAATGACTGACACAAGTTTTAAATATTTTATGCTCAAGAAATTAGCTTGGTACTGGTCTTTTGTAGAGTTAATTAAAGGGTTTGTTATTACATTAAAATATATGTTTAAGCCAAAGGTTACTTTGAGGTATCCTATGGAGAAGGGCCCTTTAAGTCCAAGGTTTCGTGGTGAGCATGCGTTGCGTAGGTATCCAAACGGTGAAGAACGATGCATAGCTTGTAAATTGTGTGAAGTTATCTGCCCTGCTCAAGCAATAGTTATTGAAGCAGAGGAAAGAGAAGACGGTAGTCGCCGCACCACGCGCTATGATATTGATATGACAAAATGCATATACTGCGGACTTTGCCAAGAGGCATGTCCAGTTGATGCAATTGTGGAGGGTCCTAACTTTGAATTTGCTACTGAAACAAGAGAGGAGCTAATGTACAATAAAGAAAAGTTATTGCGTAATGGTGAAGTTTGGGAAGACGCAATTGCACTCAGGTTAAAGAAGAATAGGCCTTATTATTAATGTTCAGAGCTTATAACCCTGTTATCCATTATGATTTAGGGGCAGTGCCCACTAGGGGTGGTGTCATCCCAGTAGCTGATACACAACTGTACGAACATTTGTTTGCGAGGGCAGTATGTTAAATGTTATAGCCTGTTTTGCCTCAAACACAAAGGTGTCATCCCAGTGCTTGACACTGGGATCCAGTAAAATTGATTGTGAACAAGCACACTATACAACATTTTCAATGAAATTACAAAAAAGCTGGATTCCAGTGTCAAGCACTGGAATGACACCATTTGCTGTGCAATTTACCTTCGAAAATGAATGTTCGTATGGCTATGTGCGTGACACTGGGATGACACCGTTGGAAGAAGCAAACCGCCTTCAAGCTACATGTCCGTATAGGTTTATTTATGGTTAGGATTACTTTTTCAACCGAACAAAAAGTAAAAGAATACAGTGGTAAAGTCATTGGCTTTGATATATTACAACCAGATGCTTTGAAAGAAGCAATTGCCTTTAAGGTAAATGGTGAGTTGCATGATCTCTCACGTGAAATTGAAGCTGATGCAGAGATAGAGGTGATACAACTGAGTGACGAAGCGGGTTTAGATATAATAAGGCATGATGCTGCTCACATAATGGCACAGGCAGTGAAAGAGCTATTTCCTAATACTCAGATTACTATCGGCCCAACAATTCAGGACGGTTTTTACTATGATTTTGCTACAGGTCGTACCTTCACTACGGACGATCTTACCGCAATAGAAAAGAAAATGAAAGAGATTGTAAAAAGTAACCACAGATTTGTTCGAGAAGTTTGGACTCGCAAGCAGGCAATTGATTTCTTTAGTGGTATAGGCGAAAAATATAAGGTTGATATTATCTCATCCATACCAGAGGGTGAAAACCTAACTGTTTATAGGCAAGGTGATTTTATTGACCTATGTCGTGGTCCGCACTCACCATCAACCGGCAGAGTTAAAGCGTTTAAACTTATGAAAGTAGCGGGTGCATACTGGCGAGGTGATGCAAAGGGCCCAATGTTGCAGCGAATATATGGTACAGCATGGAGAAATAAGGATGAATTAAACGCTTACCTTGAGTGCCTCAAAGAAGCAGAAAAACGTGATCACCGCAAAATTGCTAAGGATATGGATTTATTTCACATTCAAGAGGAAGCTGTTGGGCAGGTTTTTTGGCATGAACAAGGATATATTCTATATAATGTTCTTGAGTCTTACATCAGAAAGAAGCTAATAAATAATGGCTATTTTGAGGTAAAAACTCCTATTTTAGTAAGTAAAGAGCTGTGGGAGGAATCTGGACATTGGGATAAGTTTCGTGAAAATATGTTTATTGTTGACGAATCTGAGAATAAAAAGTTAGCAATAAAACCCATGAATTGTCCTTGTCATGTGCAGATTTTTAATTCTCACACCAGGAGCTACCGTGATTTACCAATACGTATGGCAGAGTTTGGCACATGCCATAGAAATGAAAGCTCAGGATCATTGCACGGACTGATGCGAGTGCGTGGTTTTACGCAAGACGATGCACACATTTTTTGTATGGAAAAACAAGTGAATTCTGAGACTATAAAGTTTTGTGACCTTTTAAAAGAAGTATATTCAGAGCTTGGATTTAATGAAATTTCTGTGAAATTTTCAGACCGTCCAGATATTAGAGCAGGTAATGATGAAGTGTGGGATAGAGCTGAAAAAGCGCTGCTTGAAGCCGTTAAAGAAGCAGGCTTGAGTTATAAACTTAACCCTGGTGAAGGTGCGTTTTATGGTCCAAAGTTAGAGTTTGTCTTGAAAGATGCAATAGGCAGAAGCTGGCAATGTGGAACATTACAAGTTGATTTCATTTTACCAGAACGTCTGGGAGCTTTTTATATAGGAGCAGATGGACAAAAGCATCACCCTGTCATGTTACATAGGGCAATTCTTGGAACTTTTGAGCGTTTTATTGGAATTTTGATAGAAAATTATGCAGGAAAATTTCCAGTTTGGCTTGCTCCAACGCAACTTGCTATTCTGACCATTACAAATGAGGCTGACGGTTACGCCACAGAAATTAGCAATATTTTAAAAGAACAAGGTGTGAGAGTCAAGACTGATTTGACCAATGAAAAAATTAGTTATAAGATACGTTTGCATAGTTCAAACAAGGTTCCTATATTGTGGATTGTAGGCAAAAATGAAGTTACAAGTAAAACTGTGTCAGTAAGAAATTTAGGATCGGAAAGACAGGAGTCTTTTTCTTTGGAAAAGGCTAATGAATCGCTGTTAAAAAGTATTAATTTGAATTAAGGGAGTTAAAGTTTGCAAGTTAAAAAGAACAATAAAAACAGAATTAATGGATTTATCACAGCTAAGGAGGTACGCTTAGTTGATCATAGTGGTGAAATGGTCGGAATCGTGCCAATAGAACGAGCTTTGGAATTTGCACAGGGTGTTGGTTTAGACTTGGTGGAAATTGCACCTGATTCAACCCCTCCAGTATGTAAAATTCTGGATTATAGCAAGCAAAAGTATGATATAAAAAAGAAAGCAAGTGAAGCAAAAAAGAAACAAAAAACATTAACTATAAAAGAAATTAAACTGGGTCCTAATATTGGTGATCACGACTACGAAACAAAATTGCGTCAAGCAAGAGACTTACTTGTCCACGGACATAAAATTAAAGTCACAATGAGATTTAGAGGGAGAGAGCTTATAAACACTGAAGTTGGACTGGAAAAATTAGAACGGCTAATTCGAGACACTGAAGATATCGCAAAGGTAGAATTGGCACCTAAAAGAGAAGGGAATCAATATTTTTTAGCTCTGGTTGCTAAGTAGCAAAACGGCTTAAGAAGTATAAGTAAAGTTAAATTATCGCTCTCTCTTTGATAACATGGCGAAAATGTCTTATTAATCCTTGAATCGGCCAAGCTGCAGCATCGCCAAGCGCGCAAATTGTATGTCCTTCTATTTGAGTTGTAAGGTCAAGCAGCTTATCTATTTCATCAGGTTTAATATCTCCTGCCACCATCCTCTTCATAATCCTCCACATCCATCCAGTACCTTCACGGCATGGTGTGCATTGTCCACAGGACTCATGCATATAAAAGTGTGATAACCTCTCTATTGCAGCTATTATATCAGTTGATTTATCCATCACTATTACAGCAGCAGTACCAAGCCCTGATTGTGCAGTTCTTAATGAATCAAAATCCATTTCAATAGTATCGCATATAGATTTTGGAATTAATGGCACTGAAGACCCACCAGGTATTACAGCAAGTAAATTATCCCAACCTCCTCGCACTCCACCTGCGTATTTTTCAATTAATTCACGTAATGGAATTCCGAGCTCTTCTTCAACATTACACGGGTTGTTTACATGTCCTGAAATACAAAAGACCTTGGTACCAGTATTATTTGGTTTACCAAGAGATGTAAACCATTCTCCTCCGCGATTTAGAATATCTGGAACCATGGCTATAGTTTCAACGTTGTTTATTGTGGTTGGGCAGCCAAAAAGTCCAACACCTGCGGGAAATGGAGGCTTCATGCGAGGAAAGCCCTTTTTTCCTTCAATTGATTCAAGTTGAGCTGTTTCTTCTCCACATATGTAAGCTCCTGCACCCCTATGGATAAACACATCAAGATCATAACCTGATTTGCAGGCATTTTTTCCAATTAAGTTTTCTTTATAGGCTTCCTCAAGTGCTTTTTTCAGAACTAAATATTCATTATAAAATTCACCCCTGATATAAATATACGCAACTGATGCGCTGATCGCTCTGCTGGCCAGGAGAACTCCCTCAAGTAACTTATGTGGCTCATATCGCAATATATCTCTATCTTTACATGTACCAGGTTCTGACTCATCTGCATTGACTACTAAATATGCTTTTGGGAGATTTTTGGGCATAAAGCTCCACTTAAGGCCGGTGGAAAATCCTGCACCCCCTCGACCTCTCAAGCCAGATTTCTTTACTTCATCAATGATTTTTTCTGATCCTAAATCCAGTAATTCCTTTGTTTTTTGCCAACCACCACGTTTTTTTGCACCCTCAAGTAGTGGAGTTTCTTTACCATTTAGGTTGGTGAATATTTTGTCTTGTTCTTTTAGCATGTTTTTCAAAATTTGTGAGTGATCCCGACGCGATTCGAACGCGTGACCCACTGATTAAAAGTCAGTTGCTCTACCGGCTGAGCTACGGGATCATTTCATTTTTCAGCTATACTAAACATCAATACAGTTTTTATCCGTTTTAATCAAACTAAAATTTTCATGTGTGGTTAAATAAATTATATAATATACTGCGTTAGTGATAATTTAGTTAAAAAATTTTTAAAGGAAAACTTCTTGTTAATTTTCAGTTCACAGATTTATTTGGATGGTGTGACGTATAACGCTAAGGAGACAAAAAAATAGAGAAGTGTGTACACCCTGCAGAATTTGTACACTATTTAGCAATAGCCTAATAGATAAATATTTCTTGCATTTCAGCCTGAGTGATTTATGCTTTAAGCAAGAATTACCTGGGGGTATAGCTCAGCTGGTAGAGCATCTGTTTTGCACGCAGAAGGTCAGCGGTTCGATCCCGCTTGCCTCCACCAGTCTATACAGCTCTAGCCGCCACAAAACCTGTCAAAGCAGCTTATTTTAATCTATGAGGATTTTATACTACTTCCCTGAAAATCTCTATTTCTTTTCGTAACTTTTCTCTACACAAGTAATGTTGGTTATTACAATTGTAATATATACCAATTTAACAAAAAATTAATCAATAAATGTTAGAATATTAACAATTAATTTATTGGTAACGCCTATGAGTGGAAAAAAGCATGTTTTTAAGATGATACCTGGAAAAGAGGTGTTTAGAAAAACCCCGACTACAAGGATAAAGTGGCCTGAAGGTAATGATCCTACAATGCCTATTAAAAAAGTTGAGCTTGTATCGCTGGATGATAAAAACGATGTAGTACTAGGCTTATTGCCTATAAAACTTTGCAGCAGTTCTTGCCTAGACAGTTACATATGTCTGGAGGAAGAAAATGAAGGAAATCTGGTAGCCAAAGATTATAAAAGTGATTCTAACTTAGATTATGTAAAAAGTAACCATACATTTGTATATTACGGTAATGAGTTGGCTAAGTTATCATATACAAGAGAGCTTGTGCAGCCTTTCAAAACTATGTGTAGCAGTTCTATTAAATCAAAAAAATTGGAATACAAATATGTAACATGGGAAGATTCAGATACTGGCAACAATAAATATTATTTTTCAGACGAGGCAGGAAATATAATCGATTCACCTGACAATAAGGTATTACAAGACATTATGTTATACTACGGTGAGAGACATATAAGAGATGTGCTACTGTTGCTATCAAGCACGTTTACCAAAGTTTTTATTCAGGGCCTAACAGACGACCAACTAAAAACTCTTGCCAATACTCTTAGTAACGAGCAACTGCAAAAAATAATTCCTGAACTGAGCTCAAGCCAGTTGCAGGCCTTAGCAGAGAACTTAACAGATGAACAACTTCAAGCTTTAGTGGATCATCTAACCAATCACCAGCTAAAAACCCTCGCTCAGGAACTAAATCCAGAAAAGTTACAAATAATTGTTCCTATTTTAAATGATACTCAGCTTGAAGCTCTAGTGAGAAAATTAAATTCAGAGCAAGTAAAAGAAATTTTACCTCACTTAAAAGTGGATCAGTTCAAAGCACTTATTAAAACTTTAAATGACGAGCAATTTACAGTGCTTGCAAAAGACTTAGCTGAGCACCACTTGACAATACTCTCCAAAGAATTAGAAGGTGATCAGTCAATGGCGTCAACTTAAGGAAAAATATCAGCGATAGTGTATAAAATTTCTCTCTAAATTTTTTATCATTAAATTATCCAAAGAATGCAATAAACAGCACTTTTGTTTCTGTTTTATTTCAACAAAGAAGTCTAAAATGTGTCCTTTTTAGGTGAAACATGCGTGCGCCAAGCAAAGTGCGTAAAGTCCAGTTGGTGAAAATCCAACCCAGGCAAAGCCTAGCCAGCAGGCTGGAACAAACCACTATGCTGCGTAAGGTAACGAGCGTAGTAAAGCTAGTGGAATGGACAACACAGGGTACAACGAAAGTGAAGGTATTGAGTCCCGAAATTCTCGATGTCATAGAGGTCGACACGTTGCATATAGTGGAAGACAGCAAGAAGGGTAACAATAGGGCAAGTTATCACTCACTCTATCGGGATCTGAGGCCGTATCACGTGTTGAGATGGAGTTTACGTAAACTTGGGAGATCCTTTGTATTCCTATTAAGGTACGTTGGAACAAGTCAACAAAGGCGAGTACTGACGGAAGATATAAAGGAAGTCGGACTGATTGATAGTACTCAGAGTGTGGGAAAGCCACATACAAGGGGAAGCGGTCAGCAATATAGTGACTGGTTTAGGAATTGCTATGCCAATACAACGGAGGTTGGAATAACGTGCAAAGAAAACTAAATCAGATAGCAGTAAGAGCCAGGCAAGATAAACGATTGAAATTTAATCGTTAATTCATCTGATAAACGCAGAGAATCTTGCTGAATGTTATAAAGAGCTAAAGCATAACAAAGCATGCGGTATAGACCAGGTGACAGTAGAAGCTTATGGAGAAAATCTTGAAGAGAAGCTCAACACTCTGGTGGATAGTATGAAAAGAAAGCGATATCAACCGCAACCAGTGAAAAGAGTATATATACCAAAAGCTGGAAGCAAAGAGAAACGCGGGCTTGGAGTACCGTCTACAGAAGATAAGTTAGTCCAGATAATGCTGAAGAAGATATTAGAAAATATTTATGAAGCTAACTTTCTGGATAACTCATATGGTTTTCGTCCTGGTAGAAGCTGTCATCAAGCGGTAAATGCACTAAATAAAGCAGTTATGTACAGACCAACTAACTATGTAGTAGAAGTTGATATCAAGAAATTCTTTGATAATGTCCAGCACAAATGGCTAATGAGATGCTTGAGAGAACGGATAACAGACCCAAACATACTGTGGTTAGTAAAACGATTTCTTAAGGCAGGAGTAGTCGAAGCAGGACATTATGAAGCAACTGAACTAGGCACACCTCAGGGGGGAATAGTAAGTCCTATACTAGCTAATATATAGTTGCATTATGTGCTGGATTTGTGGTTTGAAAAGAAATTCAAGCTAAGATCTAAAGGTTATATGGAGCTAGTTAGGTATGCAGACGATCACCTGATTTGCTGCGAAAGAGAAAAAGATGCTAGAGAACTCTTAGAGTCACTGAAACAAAGGCTAGGAAAATTTGGACTGGAAATATCTGAAGACAAAACAAGAATAGTAAAGTTTGGCAAAAAGGAGTGGCAACAAGGAATAAGGGAGAAACGAAAAACGGAAAGTTTCAACTTTCTAGGATTCACCCATTATGGTACAAGGAGTCGTAAAGGTAGAGTAATGGTAGGTCATAAAACCTCGAAAGAAAATCTATCTAGAAAACTTAAAGAAATCAAAGAATGGGTGAAAAAGATCCGAAATAAAGTTCACCTTAAAGATTGGTGGTCAATACTTAAAGCAAAACTAACAGGACACTATAACTACTTCGGAGTTAGCGGAAATTACCGGTGGTTGAATAAATTCTTCTGGCGGGTAATCAAGCTAGCGTATAAATGGATAAACCGACGTAGTCAGAAGAAGAGTATGAATTCAAAGCAATTTATACACTATCTACAAGTTAATCCATTACCAAAACCAAGAATATGCTACTCATTATATACAAAATAGGAAATGCTGTGAATACTACATTGTGGAGCCGTGTGCGGGAAAGCTGCAAGCACGGTTCTGGTGGGGGAGTCATAGCGATAAAACTTAATCAGGAGGATTTAAAACTATGACTTCTACCAAACAAAAAGGAAAAAATTTTATTCTACAAATTAAAAATATAATATACTCGAAAGCTTTTCAGAGAATCCATTGTGTTGAGTTTTACACGAACAAGAAAACTTCCTTTTTCGACAGTATTTTCTATGATTTTAAAGTTAGTTAAAAAAAGTTTGGGAATAGAATGTGAACTTATGGAGCCATTGACATGTACCCTCAAAGCAAGCTTTTTCTAAAGCAAGGTATAAGATTTGCCATACAGGCTTTCAAGAATTTAAGCATCCAAACAGCCTATCAGGATGAACCTGAGTTGGAGAGGCTATAGACTTATTGCAGCAGATGGTTCTGGTATGAGATTACCCAGCTCTGAGGAAATTGTATCCGAGTTTGGCCGCTTTAAACCAAATGGAACAACAGGCACAATGCCACCATTGGCAATTTGTTTGTTGATTTATGTACTTCGCTGATTTGCAGTGCTCGCCTTGCGGCTTGGAATGTGGGTGAGCAAACGTTAGCAGAAGAACAATTACCTGAAGTCGTTACTCAAATGCGTTCATTAAATCAAGATAGATTATTATTTATCTACGACCGTCTTCATTAAAATTCATTCAGCAGCATTATGAATTGAAAGTAGACTTTATTTTTCGCTTGCAAAAAAGAAATTATAGCAAGCTATGGGAACGAATTTCATCTGGTGAATTAGATTTTGATTTTGTGCTAGAAAATAAAACGAAAAGCCAAAAAGTAAGAGTAATAGTGCTGACATTAGCCAACGGAGAAACAGAGGTATTGGTTACTTCACTTTTTGATCGAGAAAAATTTACTTTGGAAGATATCAGCAAAGCTTATGTATTAAGGTGGCATATAGAGGAGTGCTATAAACGACTCAAAATAGGTGCAGAGTTAGAGAATTTTTCTGGCGTAAATTTAGAGGCTGTATTACAAGAATTTTGGGCAAACTTAGTCATGTGTAATATATTGTCGCTTCATATGTGTGATGCACAAGGGCCTTGGAATCCAGATCAAATTGCTGAGTATCGTTTAAATTTTTCGGTTTTATTTGGTGTAATGAGGCAGAAACTCTATCAGGTACTTATTGCGCCAAAAAACTTTCAAGCCCTTTTTGATAGAGCAAGTATACGCGCTAAAGTTAAAATCTTACTATTACCCACAAATAAAAACATAGTATTGTATTTACTCAAATAATTTAATTTTATTAACCTGAAAGCTTATTAGATTAAAATTATTAAACTAAGAGTTATAATTTTAGCAACTAAAAGCTGTAAATTGCACCATATAAACAGTTATTTCAAGCAAAAGTTATGCCATTAAGAGCTATGCAACAAACATTTATATTTGTGGGTAATAGTAAGAGTTAAAATCCGACCGGGACGATTGTATAGCCGCGATAAGGTAGATAAGCCCAAACGCCATCATGTCTTTAGGAGAGTTTGCTAATGAAAGTTCTTAAGTTGACGCCATTGAGTGTTCAGTGGCATAATTAGGAGCTGTTACGGGTCAAATCTTTTAAAGGATATAATTGAGCATCCTTTTAATGTTGAGTTAGCGAATAACACCCTAAATATAGAGAACTTCAAATTCTATGCTCAACAAAAGACGTTGTTCTTAGGTGATTATATTCGTACCACCTTAATTACTGCATCCAAAATGGAAGATTATAGTAGTATTATCTCGCTTGCTGAAGTAGCCCAAAGAGTAGTGACTGTTAATAGAATGCTATATGACTACTACTTTACTATGTACGGTATAAGTCGCGAAAAGAAATCTCTTGAGTGTTTTAATTTCACTAATTTTCTTTTATCCATCTCGCATAGTAATACCTATGAGGCTATGACGGTTTTGTATTCTTGCATGTTTATATACGAGACTGTCGTTGATAGCATGAAAAATAGATTCAAGAAAAATAATAGATATAGGGATTGGTTTAATTTTTGTTACAGTGATTCAGTAAAGTCTGGATGCATTATTTTGGAAAATATTGTTGATGGATATTGCAGCAGAGCAAGAGAAAACGAAAAGAGCAGAATGCTTGAGTTGTTTAGAATAACTGCACAATTTGTGTTAGATTTTTTGAACGGTGCATATAATTTTTCAAGATTCAATCAATTTCCTAAGGAACATTGACAATTTTAAGCTAATTTGTATCCTTAATAAGTATTTTTTAAAATGCTATGAAAAGTAAAGAACATGATTTTCATTTAGTGGATCCAAGCCCTTGGCCAATTGCTGTATCAGCAGCAATTCTTATTCTTGCACTTGGATTAGTTGGCGCGCTTCATAAACAAATTGTCGGAATGTTTTGTTTAGTTTTGGGAATCTCCGCAGTATCAGGGGTGCTGTTTTATTGGTGGAGAGATGTAATAAGGGAGGCCATTTATGACAAATGTCACACTGCCATTGTAAAACATGGACTCAAATTTGCAATGTACTTATTTATTCTCTCGGAGGTCGTATTTTTTATAGTGTTCTTTTGTTCATTCTTTAAAGCCTGGCTTGATCCAGTTTTTTTATTTGAGGCGTTTTCTCCTGCAAAAAAAGTTGAATGGCCCCCTGAGGGAATTTTGCCACCTGATCCGTGGTCACTACCATTCATGAATACATTAATATTATTGCTTTCTGGTACAACAATTACTTGGGCAAATCACTCTTTACTTAAAAATGATAAAAAGAGCATGATTAAAATGCTGTCCATAACTATATTGCTTGGGGTTTTTTTTATAATAGTGCAAGCAATAGAGTATCATGAAGCGAGTTTTTCTCTACAAGAAACAGGAGAAAAGCTTATTTATACATCCAATTTTTATATGATTACCGGTTTTCACTGCGCACACGTTATAATAGGAATAATATTTTTATCAGTGTGTTTATTTAGAGCACGGAAAGGCCAATTTACACTTCAGGACCATTTGTGCTTTGAGTTTGCCTCCTGGTATTGGCACTTTGTAGATGTAGTCTGGATATTTTTATTTTTGTTTGTCTATTGGTTAAGCGTTTATTAAGTGGTTAAAATAATAGGTCTAGATCCAGGAATAAGCAAGACTGGGTGGGCCATTATCAGCCTGAACGAAAAAAATAATATTGAATTTTTGGGCGGCGGTACCATATCAACTGATGGTAAATTGGGTACAGGTGAACGCCTACATATAATTTTTGAACAATTAAAGAAAGTAATTTCCCTATACTCTCCGAATGAAGCTGCGGTGGAGAAAATTTTTGTTAATAAAAATCCTAAATCTTCACTAACTTTAGGATATGCAAGAGGGGTTGTAATTTTAGCGTTAAAAATAACAAAGCTAACTATGAATGAATATGATGCAAACTATGTAAAAAAAAGCATTACCGGAAATGGCCATGCTGATAAGGATCAGATTATATTTATGGTGAAGCAAATAGTTAAAAACTTGAGTATAAAATGCCACCATGCTGCTGACGCTCTTGCTGTAGCAATTTGTCATGCTTATACGAAAGGTTCTTGTTTTGTTGAGTAACTTTTATATGGGATTCAGTTTGAAGATTTCCAGATCTGGAAAAACTATTTGATTGTATTTATCTTGTCTAACGTTCGTTGCAAAATAATACATGCGGAGATTTTATCATCTATTTTTTTCGATTTTGTGATTGATATTCCAGTAATTTTTAGTGTATGAGTTGCGATAGATGTTGAGAAGCTTTCGTCTTGTAAGTATATATTTACTTTATATTTTTTTATTATTTTATTTGCGAATTGGATTATAGTTTTACACCATTTAGTTTCTTGCTCGTCCATTTTTAATGGTAGTCCTATTACCATTGATCCAGATTCATTTTCTTTGAATATTCTATGCAGATAACCTAAATCTTTGCTCATATTTTTTCTGTGATATATGCTATGAGCTGTGGCTATGAGCTGTGTTTTATCGCTAAATGCTATGCCTATTTGCTTTTCTCCCATGTCAAGGCACATTATGCGCTTATTTTTTGGAATAGACTTTAGAAACTCATCTGGATTTCTATGTAGCATCTATTAGACTTCCTTTAAAGTGACCTTACCAAAAAAGTGGAGAGAAAGTTAAGAAAATTTTTTACAAAAAGAATAATGAATCAAATTGCTCAGGAATGCAATAGACTTCTTGCATAACCCAAACTAAGTAGAAAAAAGGTATCATCTAAGTAGCTGACACTGGTTTCCATCCAAAAGGGCAGTGCCCCATAAGTGTTGAAAGTATCAAAAATAACGTGATATGAGATGATCAACGGCATGTAAATTACCTCCCGACAGTAAAACAATCGAACGTATAAAAGAGTCATTTAGATCCAATGTGAATTGCAGTAATGCTATTTTGAACCCATGTAGATTATTTTTGATTTTATAAACAAGAAATAACAAAGCCGTAATAATAATCATGTAAATATACACCTTCATGCCATTCATAGTATGGCTTAAAAAGTGCTTATATCCAAGATTTTGCTTTATAAATTTAAAGAACACTTCTATATCCCATCTGCGCCTATATAGCTCTGTTACTTCATAAGCTGGCATTTCAAACAAGTTTGTCAAAAACCATATTTCATCTCCAATTTTATTTCTGATTTTTATTAGCCGTAGATCATGCTTTTCTGCCACTTTACCTCGTGCACGATAAAGATTAACTATTATATCTTCTAAAATCTCTGATCCATCCGATTTTTGTTCTCTTATAACTTTGTTCCTGCTTATAACATCATGTTTTCTTCCTACTTTAACTCTTGTGATAAATTTGTACTCCTTTTCATCAAATTCGGCAAAAGTTCCAACTTTTCTGATTCCTCTATCAAATAATAAAATATCCTCTTTTTCAACTTTAGCTTCATTAATTGCTCTCACTAATGCTATATCTTCACTACTTTCTTCTTGTCCTTTACAAAATCTTATACTTGTCGGCAATTGATCCTTTAATCCTACACTCACTTTAACTTGACTGTCGTTACTTTTACCGCCTATTTTTAGCCCATCTTTTATGAGATATCCCGATAAATTTATGATCGTCGAATCAAACTTATGTAAGTTATTTGATGTTTTTTGGGGTAATAGCTTTTTAATCTTGCTCATCAAATCAATATATACTCCCTTAAAATATTCTGGATTTATAACTTTTAACCTTTTTGACAAACCACTGTATGTTACTGTACTTTTATCGCTATTCTTATCCATTATACACCTGTTTATTACCATTTCTAGCGCTCTTAGGCTTGTTTTTTGCCCCATTAATATTAACTTCATTAGACCTTTAAATATAATCTTGCCCAACAATTTAGTATTACATTTATCTACTTCACTTAATTTTCCTAGCCTTTCTAAATCCTCATCTTTTATTAAATTTAGTACTCTTTCTATTTGATCCATTATTGCCTCCATTTTCTTGCAATAATAGTTCTTTATGTCTTTTTTGTGTTACTTTCAACACTTATGGGCAGTGCCCCTATGATGTCATTCCAGTGCTTGACACTGGAATCCAGACTTTAATTGTTATACTTGTAAATAAGTCTGGTGAGAATAGACGTTCATCTCAAAATGCAGTATTTTTGTTGAAATAGCTCAACTGGATTCCAGCGGGCTTTGTTGCATCACACTTTATGAGATGGTGATTTATGGTAAATTCATGTAACTATCTCAAATTTAGCCATACCAATATCAGTGAATTTATTAAGCAAATAGCATTTGATTAGCAGTTCTTTTTCTCGATTTATCTCAGATTTATTCCTAAAACTAAATCCGAATATTTGCTTTAATCTTGAGAAAAACCCTTCAATATAAGATCTTTTCCCATAATTTACTTCTTTTTTCCATTCTTTCATGCCATCTTCACCGTATAATTTTATTAACCTAATAGCAGCATTCCTGTCAGACATATAATCTATTTCTGGATGTTCTGCCGCATTGTTTATTGGTGGAATTTTTGTCTTTATATCATATTTGTTACACAACTTATAAAACTTGTGCCTATCACATGCTCTATCTGCATATAGTGCTTTTATGGCATGCTGAAAATCAACTTCTTTTAGCAAATCACAAGCTCCATAGTGATCAGAGTAGACACCGTTACTGTATTTTACAGCTATGGCTTTTTTGTTGTTTATATTCAACATTACGTGCAATTTTCTCGTTTGCTCATAGCCACGATATTTTCTGTCAGTGCTATTTTCCTTGCTGTGACCAGGAGTGTTGTTGTATATACTAATTCCTGTACTGTCTATAGCAATTTCGATATCTTCCATATTATTTTTATCAATTCTGCAATCATTTATCTTAATATTAAGTTTCTTAAACCTTCTTGATGCTTGTGAATAGCTGATAACTGCCAAATCTCTTCCTATTTGTTGCAAATACCCTTTTATAAACCCGACTGTTTGTCTTAAACCAATTCTAAAGAAACTGACGATTATATGCACCAAAATCACAACTTTATCACTATAAATATAGTTGCCGCCCTGCATTTTTGGACAATTCTCGTACCAATTTTCTATGGCGTCATTGATATAACAAAAAATGCTTCCTCTTTCTTGGAGAAATTTGTTATATTCATGGCAGTTACTGACTCTCATTTTTTGTGGCATATTTTTTCTTCAACAGTTAAATGGCTATTTATAATGAATTTTGTCAGTAACTGCCAGTTCTTTTCACTTGAGCGATGCAACAAAGCCCACTGGGATCCAGAAGACTTAATTTCAACCAAATAATAAAGGCTGGATCCCAGTGCTTGGCACTGGAATGACAGCAATCCTACGTCATACCGCAATTCATTCGCGGTATCTCGGCCGCTAACAAGTAGCGGGATGACGGTTATCGTTTAGCTACAAACATTAAGAAATTTACCAAACGAAAAAAAAGGCAAAAGAAGCCCCGTGGTTGGCTAATTACTTACATTATACTTTCAAGTATGGCGTTTTTTTATTCTAAACACTTAATAACCGCGATTCAGTTGCTTTTAAACCGCAACTAATCTAAATTATAAACGTTAAGAAATTTACTAAACAGAAAAAAAGGCAAAAGAAACCCTAGGGTAGCTAGTTATTCACTATCCATTTTTTAAGTTGGCGTTTTTTTATGTTTTAAACGCTTTATAAGCGCGTTTCAGCTTATGTAGGTAGAAGTTTTATAAAGACATAAGGTGCACATAGTGCAAAAAATTAAACATGAGACGCCAGATACGTGAGTTTTTTTGTCATTTAATCTGTACAGAGAAGATAAATAAATAGCTTCAATTTTATGATAAGAGGGCTGGCGAAGCTTGTCAAGTAATCTTTTGCATTTAACCCGTTTCTATGGGTAAAACAATCTGCATACCACTTAGCTAACATGAGTTTTGTTTTGACTTTTTGTGCTAATTTTGCAGAATATTAAGATTATCATTTAAATAAAATACATGACGAAAGAGGATTGGGAAGCGGTAATTGGGCTTGAGGTACACGCTCAAGTTTCTTCTAATACGAAGCTATTTTCTAGCTCATCAACGGAATTTGGTGCTGAGCATAACACTCAAGTTTCTCTAGTTGATGCGGCAATGCCAGGTACGCTGCCAATACTAAATTATTACTGCATAGAGCAAGCAATACGCACTGGTCTTGCACTTTCTGCAGAAATTAATAAGTATTCTTACTTTGATCGGAAAAATTATTTTTATCCTGATTTACCACAAGGTTACCAGATAACCCAGTTTTTTGAGCCGATAGTTAAAAACGGTAGAGTATTTATCAACGATAATGAAAAAGAAATAAGAATCGCGAGAATTCATTTAGAGCAAGATGCAGGAAAGAGCGTTCATGAGGAAAGCAAAACTTATGTAGATTTAAATCGTGCAGGGGTTGCTTTAATGGAAATTGTTTCAGAACCAGATCTCCGTTCATCTGCAGAAGCTGCAGAATGCATGAAAAAATTGAGGCAGATTTTGCGTTACATTGGTTCGTGTGATGGTGATATGGAAAAGGGATCACTTCGTTGTGATGCAAATGTTTCTGTCCGCCTAAAAGGCAGTAGCGCACTTGGCACTCGTTGTGAGATAAAAAATCTGAACTCGATACGTTATATTGTGCAAGCTATAGACTATGAAATACAAAGACAAATTGAAATTTTAGAAAGTGGGGAAGAAATAAGTCAAGATACCTTATTGTTTGATGTTGCTTCGGGAAAAACAAAAGTGATGAGAAGCAAAGAGGATGCAAGCGACTATAGATACTTCCCTGAGCCTGATTTGTTGCCAATTGAGGTAAGCCAGGATAAAATCGATTCTATTAAATCATCTTTGCCCGAGTTACCAGATCAAAAAAAGCTGCGATACATTGAAGAATTGGGTATCAACGAATACGATGCAAACGTCATTACTTCCGATAAGGCGATTGCTGATTACTTTGAGGAATTGATAAAAAAACATGATTCAAAGCTCGCGGTCACCTGGTTAACTGTAGAGCTTTTCGGTCGTTTAAATAAAGCAAATATTGATATTGTGAGCTCCCCAATCAAAGCAAATGCTTTGTCCGAACTCTTGGATTTTATCGTTGATGAAACAATCTCTGCTAAACTTGGCAAACAGGTATTCGATAGTATGTTTGAAACTGGCAAACCTGCATCTTTAATTATAGAAGAGCAAGACCTAAAACAAATAACCGATAGAGGTCAAATATCAGGAGTTATCGACACAATCGTCAATAACAACCAAGATAAAGTTCAAGAATACAAAAGCGGTAAAACAAAGTTATACGGATTCTTTGTCGGCGAAGTTATGAAACTTACCAAAGGAAAAGCCAGCCCTGATGTGGTGAATTCAATTTTGAGTGAGAGATTAAGTAATTAGTCACATTTTTTTATTTACATAACAGCACATCTCGTAGATATTCTCAGATTTACGCTACGATATCTGTATATCATGACATATAACTTTTTTACCATTTGTTGGTACTATTTTTAAAATTACGTGAGGCTGAGGATGCCTGAAACTTATCCTACTGGAGGGGCGAAAAACTTTATTCATGGTATTGACTATCAAAAATTGTGGCTAATGCTGTTTTTTAGACGTGCAGTGAATAGAAAGTACTTTTTCCGCTTAGCCACGGAAATGAGTTCAGCTGCAGGTTTTGACGATATTGTTTTCCGGTATGAGCAAAATGGGACAACAGTATGTATGCTTATACAAGTTAAACATAAACAAGATGGCAGCAAGAAGATCTGTGTAGGCGACTTATTGACAAAAAGTGGTGAACTTAACTTAGTAAAACATTTTGCTGCCTTTTTAGAAATTCAAGGTAATGAAGAATTCAAGGATAAAATAAAGGATTTTTTTATTGTTATAAATGTTGATTTTGACTATGAAAGTCTAGCAAGCAAGGGAATTACAGTCGAAAAAATAGAAACACAGGATGAGTTTCTGAATATAGGCGATAGTGCAAAATATAAGCTTAGAGACTTACGTAATAATATTGCTCAATACTTAAAGCAAAGGATGAGTGCTGAAGATAGGGAAGTAAGCGATGAAGAAATAAAAGGCTTTTTAAATGAGCTAGTGTTTGTAGTGAATTTGCCTAGTGATGTTGAGCTAGAAAAGTTAATCAGAAATGAGATAAATGATGACTTGGCCAGAAGGTTCAAATACTTTGGTGATAATGACTCCGTTCTCAATGCCCTTTCCACAATGATATCAAATTGGATGAAGGATAAAAGAGGGCGTTTTCTCACACCAGAAGAAGGAAAAGAATTTTTCCAAAAAGTGGAGCTATGGGCCAGCACTCTATGTGGGATAGAACGAGGGGTAAAGAAAGGGAATAAAGGAATTGATAAAATAGCAAAACAACAGCGTAAGGATAGTAAAACACTGAATGAAATACATGCAGCTGTAACAGCGCAAAATAACAAGCAGAGGCCCCATAAGAAACCTTATGGTCCTCGTGACAAAAAATCGAAAGCGAGAGAAGAA
This sequence comes from Wolbachia endosymbiont of Phyllotreta cruciferae, assembly GCF_918697765.1. Classification (NCBI taxonomy): domain Bacteria; kingdom Pseudomonadati; phylum Pseudomonadota; class Alphaproteobacteria; order Rickettsiales; family Anaplasmataceae; genus Wolbachia; species Wolbachia endosymbiont of Phyllotreta cruciferae. The sequence continues at coordinate 1,679,972 of NZ_OU953855.1, read as the reverse complement.
GGAGATATAGAAGAATTAGATGAATTTGATGAAATAGAAGCTTTAGAATTTGTTAAAAGGGCTTTGAATATAGAAAACAATTTACAGAATAAGGAAATAAAAAAGCTGGCACAGGAACTACAATATTCCCAATTGGCTTTAAAACTTACTATTACCCACAAATAAAAACATAGTATTGTATTTACTCAAATAATTTAATTTTATTAACCTGAAAGCTTATTAGATTAAAATTATTAAACTAAGAGTTATAATTTTAGCAACTAAAAGCTGTAAATTGCACCATATAAACAGTTATTTCAAGCAAAAGTTATGCCATTAAGAGCTATGCAACAAACATTTATATTTGTGGGTAATAGTAAGGCTTTAAAACTAGCGGTTACATATATTAGTGAAGAAAATATTGTATTTAGTCATAGGGGTAGAAAAAGGATTAGAGTTGGTGGCTATCTGAAAAAGTGTGAAAAGATAGCAGAGAAGCTACTTGACTTTAAGTCCGAATATAAAAGTGATCGTTATGCTAAGGCAACTTTCATAACTTGGAAAATTACAATTGATGCTATAGTGCAAAAAAAATTTGGGCCGGAAGCATTGAGCATTCTCGAGATAATGGCCTATTTTTCTCCTAATGAGATTTATATAGAAGAAATCTTTTCACAGCAAGTAGCTAATGATAAAGAAGCGTTGTGGAATGCTGTTGAGTTACTTAATCGATATTCAATGATTAAATTAAGGAAAGGAGTAGTAAATATTTACAGACTAGTGCAAAAGGTGACTAGATTAAAATTACAAGAGAAAGGCCGAGAAGAAGAGGTCTTAAGGAAAGCTCTAGAATTGATAAACAGTTATGATGTATTAATAGATAATTCTATTGTTGCATCTGTTTGGGGATATGTGAGTAAGTATGGTGAGTTAATTGACGAATTTTACTTTAATCCTATTTATGGTAGATGGAAATATACGCCGTTGCATTCACTTGCCGAAAGTGGCAGTTATGAGGCAGTTAGGTGCGTATTAACACATATGGAAGAAAAACACCCAGATAAATTTAATTGTGTTGTTAATGCTAGGGATGGATCTGACAGCACTCCATTGTGTTCAGGCAATGGCGTCAACTTAAGGAAAATATCAGCGATAGTGTATAAAATTTCTCTCTAAAACTTTTACCATTAAATTATCCAGAAGCCGCAGGAAACAGCACTTTTGTTTCTATTTTATTTCAACAAAGAAGTTTAAAATGTGTCCTTTTTAACGCGAATTCTGGATTAAAGGAGAATAGAAAAGGCAAGAAAACAGGGTAAACTCAGCAGTTATAAAAAAATAGATGAGGTTACCCATGGAAGATATAACAAAACTGTTTTGTTTGGTCGATGATTTTTGCAGAGATATAGAGAAAAATTTTGCAGGTAAACTACTGCCAAATGGTAAAAAACCCACAAGAATAACGGAAATTGAGCACTCCGAAATCATGACAATAATCCTGCTATATCAACAATCTCCGTGTAAAAATTTCAAAACTTTCTACCTACATTACCTAACGTTGCTCTACAAATCAGAGTTTCCAAAGTTGCCTTCATATACCAGGTTTGTTGCTCTAAAGCCTAGGGTTTTGTGGCATTTAGCAATGTTGTTGCATTGGCTTTGTGGACAGTCAGAAAACACTGGAATTTCATATATAGACACAACTCCCATTGCAGTTTGTCATGCAAAAAGAATATCCAAAAACAAAGTTTTTGCTGGAATTGCAAAATTAAGCAAGAGTACTTACGGCTGGTTTTTTGGTTTCAAATTACATATGGTAATCAATGAAAATGGTGAAATTCATGCACTTACGCTAACAAAAGGCAATGTTGATGATAGGATACCTGTGCCAAATCTGACGGGAAAATTAACCGGCCTTTTGTTTGGTGACAAAGGTTATATTGCAAAAGAGCTTTTTCAGAAGCTGTTTGACCGAGGTTTGAAACTTGTTACCAAGGTGAAAAAAGGTATGAAAAATGCATTAATTTCGCTAAATGAGAAGATTTTACTGAGAAAAAGGTCTATCATTGAGACTGTTTTTGGTTACCTAAAAAATAGACTAGAAATTGAACACACTCGCCATAGATCCCCTGTTAATTTTTTGGTTCATATCTTTTCTACTCTCATTTCCTATTCCATCAAATCCAAAAAGCCTTCTATTTCCTATACTTTCTTCCTTCCTTAGTCCAGAATTCGCGTTTTTTAGGTGAAACATGCGTGCGCCAAGCAAAGTGCGTAAAGTCCAGTTGGTGAAAATCCAACCCAGGCAAAGCCTAGCCAGCAGGCTGGAACAAACCACTATGCTGCGTAAGGTAACGAGCGTAGTAAAGCTAGTGGAATGGACAACACAGGGTACAACGAAAGTGAAGGTATTGAGTCCCGAAATTCTCGATGTCATAGAGGTCGACACGTTGCATATAGTGGAAGACAGCAAGAAGGGTAACAATAGGGCAAGTTATCACTCACTCTATCGGGATCTGAGGCCGTATCACGTGTTGAGATGGAGTTTACGTAAACTTGGGAGATCCTTTGTATTCCTATTAAGGTACGTTGGAACAAGTCAACAAAGGCGAGTACTGACGGAAGATATAAAGGAAGTCGGACTGATTGATAGTACTCAGAGTGTGGGAAAGCCACATACAAGGGGAAGCGGTCAGCAATATAGTGACTGGTTTAGGAATTGCTATGCCAATACAACGGAGGTTGGAATAACGTGCAAAGAAAACTAAATCAGATAGCAGTAAGAGCCAGGCAAGATAAACGATTGAAATTTAATCGTTAATTCATCTGATAAACGCAGAGAATCTTGCTGAATGTTATAAAGAGCTAAAGCATAACAAAGCATGCGGTATAGACCAGGTGACAGTAGAAGCTTATGGAGAAAATCTTGAAGAGAAGCTCAACACTCTGGTGGATAGTATGAAAAGAAAGCGATATCAACCGCAACCAGTGAAAAGAGTATATATACCAAAAGCTGGAAGCAAAGAGAAACGCGGGCTTGGAGTACCGTCTACAGAAGATAAGTTAGTCCAGATAATGCTGAAGAAGATATTAGAAAATATTTATGAAGCTAACTTTCTGGATAACTCATATGGTTTTCGTCCTGGTAGAAGCTGTCATCAAGCGGTAAATGCACTAAATAAAGCAGTTATGTACAGACCAACTAACTATGTAGTAGAAGTTGATATCAAGAAATTCTTTGATAATGTCCAGCACAAATGGCTAATGAGATGCTTGAGAGAACGGATAACAGACCCAAACATACTGTGGTTAGTAAAACGATTTCTTAAGGCAGGAGTAGTCGAAGCAGGACATTATGAAGCAACTGAACTAGGCACACCTCAGGGGGGAATAGTAAGTCCTATACTAGCTAATATATAGTTGCATTATGTGCTGGATTTGTGGTTTGAAAAGAAATTCAAGCTAAGATCTAAAGGTTATATGGAGCTAGTTAGGTATGCAGACGATCACCTGATTTGCTGCGAAAGAGAAAAAGATGCTAGAGAACTCTTAGAGTCACTGAAACAAAGGCTAGGAAAATTTGGACTGGAAATATCTGAAGACAAAACAAGAATAGTAAAGTTTGGCAAAAAGGAGTGGCAACAAGGAATAAGGGAGAAACGAAAAACGGAAAGTTTCAACTTTCTAGGATTCACCCATTATGGTACAAGGAGTCGTAAAGGTAGAGTAATGGTAGGTCATAAAACCTCGAAAGAAAATCTATCTAGAAAACTTAAAGAAATCAAAGAATGGGTGAAAAAGATCCGAAATAAAGTTCACCTTAAAGACTTACTATTACCCACAAATATAAATGTTTGTTGCATAGCTCTTAATGGCATAACTTTTGCTTGAAATAACTGTTTATATGGTGCAATTTACAGCTTTTAGTTGCTAAAATTATAACTCTTAGTTTAATAATTTTAATCTAATAAGCTTTCAGGTTAATAAAATTAAATTATTTGAGTAAATACAATACTATGTTTTTATTTGTGGGTAATAGTAAGCCTTAAAGATTGGTGGTCAATACTTAAAGCAAAACTAACAGGACACTATAACTACTTCGGAGTTAGCGGAAATTACCGGTGGTTGAATAAATTCTTCTGGCGGGTAATCAAGCTAGCGTATAAATGGATAAACCGACGTAGTCAGAAGAAGAGTATGAATTCAAAGCAATTTATACACTATCTACAAGTTAATCCATTACCAAAACCAAGAATATGCTACTCATTATATACAAAATAGGAAATGCTGTGAATACTACATTGTGGAGCCGTGTGCGGGAAAGCTGCAAGCACGGTTCTGGTGGGGGAGTCATAGCGATAAAACTTAATCAGGAGGATTTAAAACTATGACTTCTACCAAACAAAAAGGAGAAAATCTTATTCTACAAATTAAAAATATAATATACTCGAAAGCTTTTCAGAGAATCCATTGTGTTGAGTTTTACACGAACAAGAAAACTTCCTTTTTCGACAGTATTTTCTATGATTTTAAAGTTAGTTAAAAAAAGTTTGGGAATAGAATGTGAACTTATGGAGCCATTGACATGTACCCTCAAAGCAAGCTTTTTCTAAAGCAAGATATAAGATTTGTCATACAGGTTTTAAAGAATTTAAGCATCCAAACAGCCTATCAAGATGAGCCTGAGTTGGAGAGGCTATAGGCTTATTGCAGCAGATGGTTCTGGTATTCGATTACCGAGCTCTGAAGAAATTGTATCCGAGTTTGGCCGTTTTAAACCAAATGGAACAACAGGTATAATGCCACCATTGGCAATTTGTTTGTTGATTTGTGTACTTCGCTGATTTGTAGTGCTCGTCTTGCGGCTTGGAATATAGGTGAACAAACGTTGGCGGAAGAGCAATTACCCGAAGTTATCACTCAAATGCGTTCATTAAATCAAAAGAAATTATTATTTATCTATGATCGTCTTCAGTAAAATTCATTCAGCAGCATTATGATTTGGAAGTAGATTTTATTTTTCGCTTGCAAAAAAGAAATTATAGCAAGCTATGGGAACGAATTGCATCTGGAGAATTAGATTTCGATTTTATATTAGAAAATGAAAAGCTAAAAAATAAAATGAAAGGACAGAAAGTAAGAGTAATAGTGCTGACATTAGCCAACGGAGAAACAGAGGTATTGGTTACTTCACTTTTTGATCGAGAAAAATTTACTTTGGAAGATATCAGCAAAGCTTATGTATTAAGGTGGCATATAGAGGAGTGCTATAAACGACTCAAAATAGGTGCAGAGTTAGAGAATTTTTCTGGCGTAAATTTAGAGGCTGTATTACAAGAATTTTGGGCAAACTTAGTCATGTGTAATATATTGTCGCTTCATATGTGTGATGCACAAGGGCCTTGGAATCCAGATCAAATTGCTGAGTATCGTTTAAATTTTTCGGTTTTATTTGGTGTAATGAGGCAGAAACTCTATCAGGTACTTATTGCGCCAAAAAACTTTCAAGCCCTTTTTGATAGAGCAAGTATACGCGCTAAAGTTAAAATCCGACCGGGACGATTGTATAGCCGCGATAAGGTAGATAAGCCCAAACGCCATCATGTCTTTAGGAGAGTTTGCTAATGAAAGTTCTTAAGTTGACGCCATTGTCTGAACGGATACGGAATGACACCATCCTTTTTTTTGGATTCCAGACTGGAATGACACCTCTGGACACTTCCGTCGTAAAGGAACCAGTGTCAGCTACTCGGATGACACCTTTTTTCTACTTAGTTTGGGTTATGCAAGAAGTCTAATGAAGTGAAAATAAATTTATTTACCAAAATAGAGTTGCCTTGGTCTACAGATCTTAGTTTCTTTATCATTTATCATTTCATACCACTGAGTAACCCAACCAGTGGTTCTTGCAAGTGCAAAAATAGGCGTGAACATATTTGAGGGAATATCGATAGCATTCATTATTATACCTGAGTAAAAATCAACATTTGGATATAACTTACGCACAATAAAATATTCATCCTTTAAAGCTATTTCTTCAAGTTTTTTTGCAATTTTAAGCAGTTCATTATTTTGTTCTAGTTTACTTAGAACCTCATGGCAAGCGCCTTTCAATATACGCGCGCGCGGATCATAATTTTTATAAACACGATGTCCAAATCCCATCAATTTAAATGGATCTTTATCATCTTTAGCTTTTTCGATGAATTTATCTATATCTCCACTTTGCTCTATCTCTTTTAGCATATTTATAACTGCCTCATTAGCTCCACCATGTGCTGGTCCCCAAAGTGTAGCAACTCCTGCAGAGAGGCTTGCAAACAGATTAGAACCAGCCGATCCCACCAATCTGACAGCCGCCGTAGAAGCATTCTGTTCATGATCAGCATGGAGAGTAAATATTTTATCCAGAGCTTTTGCAAAAAGGGTGCTTTTATCATTATCAACAGCATCGCCAAATATCATCTTTAAGAAATTTTCACTGTAACTTAATTCATTGTTAGCATTTATGAATTCCTGATTGTTGATATGCCTATAAATCATTGCAATAATTGTGGAAACTTGCGCTATTGCAGAAATTCCAAAATCTAGATCTTCACCATTGATATTGTTGCCATGCTTTTCATGGTAAGATGCTGACAAACTTGCAAAACATGCAACTAAGATTGACATAGGGTGAGCAGTTTTTGGAAATGCTTTAATTACATTTGTAACTTGCTCTGATACTTTGGATGATTCTTGTATTTTGAGAAGAAATTTTTTGTGTTGCTCTGAACTGGGTAATTCACCATAGAGCAATAAATAAATCACAGCAGTAAAATTATTATTCTCTGCCAAATCAGCTATATTATGTCCCCTATATTTAAGAACTCCTTCATCTCCATCAATGAATGTAATTGTAGAAGAGCATGAAGCTGTAGAAACAAACCCTGGATCGTAAGTGAATAATCCTGTCATCTTATATAAATCCTTGATATTTAACACATCAGGACCTGTTGTTCCGCTTAATACAGGTAGCTCGATTTTTAATCCATTACTTAGTTCTAATAGCACTTTTTTATCCATCACTTAAGCTACTTAAATTTTATACAGAATATACAAACTGAGGAGTATATATTAATACAGTTAACTTTACATTAACCGTATTAAGCGGTCATCAATGCTTTTACTTTTGCATTTAAGCGACTTATTTTACGCGCAGCAGTATTCCTATGAATAACACCTTTATTCACACACTTGTGTAAATTAGATTCAGCATTCCGAAATGCCAGAACAACATTTTCTTTGTCGCCAGACTTGATTATATCAACCAATTTTCTAATAGAGGTGCGAGTTTTACTTTTCCGCATCTTATTTATTAAAGTGCGCTTTGCTATTACCTTTATCATTTTTTTAGCACTCTTATGATTTGCCATATATTAATACCTAAAATACTGTACTTTTCTTTTAATTATAAAGTTTTTTTGTTAATTTGCAATATCAGTTTTTCCTATGGTTAATCTACTGCTTCTCTCTTCAATAATTTTTTCTAAACTTTGCAAGAATTCATTTTTGTTTAACCCAGGATATATTGGGGGCAATATTTCTATTACTGCCTTTCCGGGATTCTTTCTTAGAGAAAGTATGCTTTTTGGCCAAAACAAACCAGTGTTTAAAGCAACCGGTAACACAGGAACAGATAATACGCTATATAAAGCAGCAATACCTGGTTGATATTTTATATTTTGGTTTATAGTTGTTCTTGTACCTTCAGGAAATATTATTATGCTTCTATTTTCTTTTATACGCATTTTTGCTAGTTTGATTATATGGCGTATAGAACTGATACCATCTGAACGGTTAATAAAAATCATTTTCAGCGCTATAAGATGCAAACCAATGAATGGAATCCATTTCAATTCACGTTTTAAAATAAAAACCGCTTTTCTAAATAGTAGTATAAAAATAAATGTTTCAAATGGAGATTGGTGTTTAGATGCAATGATAAAAGGTTGCTTAGGGATGTTTTCCATTCCCCTCACTTCATATTTAATGCCACATAATAAACGCAGCATGAATAATACAACTCTCACCGAACAGACGAGGAAAATGGTTATTACACACTCAGAAAAGAAAATTACAGGGAGAGTAATGAAAGTATAGAATACCTCCCATAATATAAGAAAGAAATTAAACAATAAACTTGAAATCACAAACTCACATAAATTTATTTAAATTTAACTTTATTACAAATTAAAAACAATAAATTTAATTATTGATCATCTGAGTAATAGGATGCGAATCAGCTAATTTGTCCTTTAACTTTTCGTTAGCAATATGAGTATATATTTGTGTTGTAGAAAGGTTAGTATGGCCAAGAACTTTCTGTATCAACACAATATTTGCTCCGCTATCCAGTAGATGGGTAGCAAAAGAATGCCTAATCACGTGTGGAGAGATCTTATTTTCATCAATATTGCATTTTCTTGCTAACTCCTTCATTAATTGACCGACCCTCTGCCTTGTAATTGGTTTATTAGGTTTATCACCTGGGAATAGCCAATCAGACTCCTTTCTGTTAGAGAGCAGATTGTCACGAACTGATAAATAATTTCTAAGGCTCTGCAATGCTTGTTCATTAAAAAGAATTTGCCTCTCTCTACCACTTTTTCCTTTTATTATTATATAGCATTCTTTGTTATTACTGTTTATTAAATGCGACACTTCACATAATTTCATACTAATTAGTTCAGAAACACGCATTCCAGAAGAGTAAAGGATATCTAAAATCGCACATAGCCTTTTACTGCTTATCTCTTTATTCGATTCGCTTGCTGATTTTCTCACTGCGTCCATTAGCAAAAATATTTCTTCGACACTTAAATACTTAGGCAAAGGACGAGAAACTTTTGGATTCTTTAATTCAGCATCATTAGCCGGCGCTGGATTAAAATCTATTATTCCGTCATTAAATAGACACTTATAGAAATTTTTCATAGCGGATATTTTTCTTGATATAGAGCTACTTTTATATTTTTTTTGTGTACATAAAGATTTCACATAATCTTTAATATTGGTTTTGTTTACACCAACCAAGGTAGTGCCGCTTTCCAATAAAAATTCTTCAAACTGGTGTAAATCCGAACGATAACTTTCCAGAGTATTTTGTGTAGCGGACCTCTCTGAAGCTAAAGCATCTATGTAATATGTTATGTAAATATTTTCTTTTTTATTTTGCGACTGTTTATTTTTCATTATCAGCTCCTATATTTATTTCTTTGGCTATAATTTGATTAGAAGTGTTCCCTGTGTTTCTTATGAGAAAATATGAGACAAATAAAGCATTTATCAATAGAGTGAACATCACAAACTTTTGCTTTAACCTTTTTCTTAAATTTAATCTTACTCTTATCATAGTTAAATTATAACGTTAAATCTATAAAAAACACCTTATAAAGTGAGCTCTACTATAAATATAGAATACTTCTTAGCTGTATCTATCTATATTTATTATAACATAACATTGATTATAATTCTAACATGGACAGATAGAGATTTCAATTACGTTAGTGTTATGGGTGTTAATAAATTTTTAATATACACCTTTACAAAAGAAGAAATCAAATGGCATCTTTTTTTAATAAAGTGCTAATAAAAGGAACGGTCACATTCGACCCTATAGATTCATTATCTATCTTCTCTATAATTTTATCAATGCTATAGAAAGAACGTTCTATTCTTGCTAAAATATAATTAATCACTTTTAAATCAATTTTTAACTGTTTATCTGAAAATCGTTTTATTAGCATAATTCTTAATAATTCCTCGCTTGCAGGCAAAATTTTTACGCTGATAGTTGATAATATTCGAGAACTTAAATCTCTTAATTTGAAGTTAAGCTTTTTTGGTGAAATTGAAGAAGTGATTAGCAGCCTCTTGTCACTTTCTTTCATGTAATTGTAACAATGTAATAACATTGCTTCATCTTTAATGTTTTGTACGTCTTCTAAAATAAAAGCATCGCTATACCTAATCTCGCTTACGAAGTTATTCACATTGATAAAAATTGCATCGTTTATTGATTGCCAAATATGAGCAAGATGAGTTTTACCGGAGCTTTTAGGTCCAAAAAGAATCAGACATTTCCAAGATAAATCATTAACTACCGAATTATACACGTGCTTATTTTCATCTAAGACGATGTAATTTTGCCGACTATAATCAGCTTGATTGTTGTTAAATAAATTTAATTGCACGTTGAACCTCTTACGTAACCTCTTTCTGGTAGTAATTTTTGCGCAGAAATTTACTTACGCTCCTCAAATGTGTCAGGTATTCTGGGCTCATTTCTCCTCTTACCATAAATTGATTATGCAAAAGGTCTGTTAGCCGTTTTTATAAAGCTCACTTTTAAAATATTTATTGATTGCATATTCTACTGATACATTGAACATTGCTATTATTGGAATAAAAAGTAATATACCTATAAATCCAAAATATGAAGCGCATATAGTAATTCCCAGAATAATTACAGTTGGATGTATATGAACTTTTTTTCCTATTAATAAAGGAACTAATATGTTTGAATCTATTAATTGCCCAACACCAAATAATAGCAAAACAGCAGCACTTTCAAACCATCCACTAAATTGAGTGATAGCGCTCAAAAACCCAATAATGGTATATAATAATGGCCCTACGTAAGGTATGAACGTTAACATTCCTGATAAAATTCCAATAACAATAGAGTGTTTCAATCCGATTATGCTCAGGCTTACAGAGTAAAAGATCATCATGACAATACATACATTTACCTGCCCCTTTAGATAATTAGATATAATGAAATCCACTTTGAAAAAATAATCTGCAATTTTTCCCCTGTAAGGAATAGGGATTAATTTATTAGCTTTTTCTATAATTAAAGGCCAATCACGTAATATATAGAAAAACACTACAGGAGTAATCACCATTAATGATACCGTGTTAAAGCTTGAACTTAACACTTGGATTATAAAGTTACTAGCAATATCAAGAGCATTCATGAAATAAGATACATAGTTGCTGTAATTTTCTGCTAGATTTTTAGATAAGTGATCAAATAAGCTATCCTCGATTTTTATATTAAGAAATTCTAATACAGAGGGGATTACTTTAAGCTCTAATGAAGGCACTTTACTCACTAAGAAATTTAATATTGAAGTAATTTGAACATATATAATAGGTAAAACAAATGTTATGACTAGTATAAAAGCTATTAATAAAACAAGTATTATAAAAATTACAGAACATGAACGTGGTATTCTATACTTTTCAAACTTAATTACTAGCGGATTAAACAAATATGCAATAATAATAGATATTAAACATGGAAAAATCATAGTACGCATCAGGAATAACATCCCTATTATAAAAAGCAGTATGAAACAAATAGTTATATGACGTTTTTGCATGTGTTTAGCATAGCTAATTTACTGAAAAATATGCAATTTATTTTTCCTATGTTGAAAGTATTTTACGATTTGTAATACTATCGTTTTTTACTAAAATTTAGTTGTTTAATCCGCAGGCAAAGATAGATTTTGAGCTCTCTAAATATCTCTTTTGCTATTATAATTATGCTAGTTAATAGGGGAAGTAACTTTTATATGATGTCAGAAATTTTATTTTTCGGAAAGAATCTTGGATAGAGAGGAAAGCTTCTACAAAAAGAAATATGTGCGCTAAGAAATACAAAATAGCAGCATTAATAGTTGCAGCGGGAGTAGGCAGTAGATGCAATTCTACGATTCCTAAGCAATATATAAAACTGGCAGGTAAATCTGTTTTATTTCATACAATTAAAAGATTTCTGGCTAACCAATATATAGATTACATAAGAATAGCAATTAATAGAGACCATGAAAGTTTCTATGAGAAAGCTATATCACTAATTACAGACACTAAATTACTAAGCCCTGTATACGGAGGAGAAAACAGGCAAAGTTCAGTTAAACTAGGGCTTGAAAGCTTACAAAAAGTTAACCCAGATTTTGTAGTTATACACGATGCTTGTAGGCCTTTTGTGTCAGATGTTCTGATAGATAACTTGGTTGAATCTATGATTAATGATCAATATACAGGAGTAGTTCCAGCAATAGAAGTTGAAGACACTATGTCATTGGTGAGTAATAGTTTTATTGAATCTACGATTTCAAGAGGAAAGCTCAGAGCCATACAAACCCCTCAAATTTTTAATTTCAAAGAATTATTATCATGCCATCAATCAGTCAAAGAATTTACTGACGATTCATCACTAATGGTAGAGCACAAAAAACATGTTGCGATTATTAAAGGTGAGAAAAGCAATTTTAAGTTAACCACAAAAGAGGATATCAATATGGCAAAGCTTCTTTTTGAAGAGCCAAAATTTCGTGTCGGAGCCGGTTATGATATACATAAGTTCATTAAAGTTCAAAATGGTGCTGAAAGCTTTATAAAAATTTGCGGTGTGAAAATTGAACACAACATGGCAATAGAAGCGCACTCTGATGGTGATGTTGCAATACATGCAATCGTTGATGCAATACTCGGAGCACTGGGATGTGGCGACATAGGAGAGCACTTTCCTCCTAGTTCCTCTGAATGGAAAGATTGCAATTCATCTCACTTTCTTGACTTTGCTGCTAAAAAAGCAAAAGAAAAAGGGTACAGCGTGTCTAATTTAGATATTACTATAGTTTGTGAAGAGCCTAAAATATCGCCTTACAAAGTAGAAATGAAGAAATTCATATCAAAAGCATTAGAAATTGATGATGAATTTGTAAATATCAAAGCAACCACTGCAGAGAAATTAGGTTATATTGGAAGAAATGAAGGAATAGCAGTGCATGCTTCTGTGTTATTGCATACAAACTTTTATTGGAAATAGAAACGAAAAAACTTACTTGACATCCTTCACCAGCCCCCTTATCATGAAACTGAAGCTATTTATTTATCTTCTCTGTACAGATTAAATGACAAAAAAACTCACGTATCTGGCGTCCCATGTTTAATTTTTTGCACTATGTGCACCTTATGTCTTTATAAAATTTCTAGGTTTTTACCTAATATAAGCTGAAATGCGCTTATAAAGCATTTAAAACATCAAAAAACGCCGATTTAAAAAATGGATAGTGAATAACTAGCTACCCTAGGGTTTCTTTTGCCTTTTTTTCTGTTTAGTAAATTTCTTAATGTTTATAATTTAGATTAGTTGCGGCTTAAAAGCAACTAAATCGCGGTTATTAAGCGTTTAGAATAAAAAAACGCCATACTTGAAAGTATAATGTAAGTAATTAGCCAACCACGGGGCTTCTTTTGCCTTTTTTTTTATTTGGTAAATTTCTTAATATTTATGGCTAAACGACAATCGTCATCCCGCTACTTGTTAGCGGGATCTAGAGATACCGCGGCGGCATGACGTAGGACTGCTGTCATTCAAGTAGCTGACGCTGGAACCCAGCCTTGCTGTAATCTCATCAAGAACGTTGTGTTTTAACATAAGATCAGCCACTTTTATGCTTACCAACTTAATAAAATTCCTGGATCCAAGTAGTCAGGCTACTCGGATGACACCTTCACAAAGTGAAATGAGATCCCGCTAACAAGCAGCGGGATGACGGGAAAAGAGGTGCTAGAATGACACCGTTTACTATGTAACATCTCATCATATCACAATGTTCGTACAGTTGTGGCGGTATGACGTAGAAAAACTGTTAACTTAAATCTATATTGACATGTCCCATTTTACGCTTATCCCTAACCTCTTTTTTCCCATATATGGTTAAACTAGCTTTTTCGTTGCTCAAATACTTATGAGAATCATATATATCATTACCTATTATATTTTTCGTCATACAAGGAAAGCATAATACTACTTCCTGCATAGGTAGCCCGCATATTATCCTAACTAGCTGTTCAAATTGACTAACGTTACATGCATCCAAGCTCCAGTGGCAAGAATTGTGAGGTCTGGGAGCTAGTTCATTAACTAACAATTCGTTATCTTTAGTAACAAAAAATTCAATAGCCAGAATTCCTATTACATCAAGCGCATTTGCTATTTTCTTTGCAGCTCGTTGTACCTCTTGAGTTAATTTGCTATCTATTTTAGCTGGCACTGTTGAAGTATCAAGTATTCCATCAACGTGGTAATTTTCTGCTATAGGAAAAAAAGCTACTTTACAGTTTTTATCTCTTGCAACGACTATTGAAACCTCTTTCAGTAAATCAACACTTGCTTCAAGAATGTACTCTGTATTCCAATCAAAGGAAGCAAATTGCTTCACTTCAGAATCATTCTCAAGCACATATTGTCCTTTTCCATCGTAACCCATTTCTGTTGTTTTCAGCCTTATTGGATAGCCAAAAGCTCTACTGCTTTTCAGTAGCTCATTATAATTTTGTATACTCTTATAGTTAGCAGTTTTTATACCCAAGTTTTTAATAAAATCCTTTTCTCTCAGTCTGTTCTGCGAAATGTGTAACGCTTTTTTACCCGGATAAAAATTTACATCGATATCAATTGCACTACATGGAATATTTTCAGACTCAATAGTAACTAAATCCACACTCTGTGCAAAAGATTCAAGAGCTTTCTTATTAGAGAAACCTGCTATTGTGAAATTATCAGCAACAGAGCAAGCCGGATCGTCTTTAGCACTGGCAAAAACATGTGTTTTTTGTCCAAGTTTTGTTGCAGCGATAGCAGTCATTTTACCTAATTGTCCACCACCTATTATTCCTATTACTTTTTTGCTCAGTGCATCTGGTTCATTCATACTATAAATTGATATTTCCTAATTAAAGTATACTTGAAAAATCTATGAAAAAAGCATATAATTAGAATATTATCTTTTTATCATGAATATTCTATAATGATTCTAGAATACACATTGACTACCAACTTTGTTGAAGTTACAGTTTTACCAATTTACATTGAAGAGCAATCCATTCCTTATGAAAATTGCTATGTATGGATGTATAACGTTAAGATAAAAAACAAAAGCCAATCAACTATTCAATTGTTAAGTCGTCATTGGCAAATAATAGATTATAAGGGCAAAGTAAATGAAATTGCCGGAGTTGGTGTTATCGGAGAACAGCCTGTGATAAAATCTGGAGAGGTATTTAAATACACAAGTGGAACATACTTAAATGTACCGTCAGGAATAATGCAGGGTAAGTATGAATTTCTGAATGAAGAAAGCATAAAAGTTTTTGAAGTTATGATACCACCCTTTTCTTTGGATAGTCCATACATCAAAACTAGACCCCATTAACTGTCAAAATAGTTTATTTGTAACCAGACTGCATTCTGTGATTTTTAGCAAAGCACGATCTTTCATTTGAGCTTTCTTCAATTTAAAATAAATACAGAAACTAGCTATCTTCAAAAATATGGTTGAATAATTGTGTGTATAATTATTAATATTTTCAAGCATTTTTGCCATGGCTCTTTCAAAATTTCTCGATCCTCGCAATGATTTGTGTTTCAAAAAAATCTTTGGAACGGAAAAAAATAAGAATATCCTGATCCACTTTTTGAACGATATTTTAGGGTTTACTGAGATAAATGCAATACAAGAAGTTGAGTTTCTTAGCACTATTATGGATCCCGAAGTTGCCTCTGATAAACAAAGTATTGTTGATGTTCTCTGCAAGGATTCTCACGGAAATAGATATATAGCAGAAATGCAGCTCGCTAGAGACAAGGGCTTCGAAAAACGCGCTCAATTATATGCCGCTAAAGCCTACTCAAGACAATTAGATAAATCTGGCAACTACATTGATTTAAAGAAAGTCTTCTTTATTGCTATATCAAATTGTAACTTACTTCCTGAAGAAGTTGATTATATTTCTACTCACAATATACGTGATATAAAAACTAACGGTCATTACTTAAAAGATTTTCAGTTTGTCTTTATTGAGTTGCCTAAATTCGCAAAAAATAAAGTAGAGCAGTTAGAAAGTATAGTAGAAAGGTGGTGTTTTTTTTTTAGTGCGACCTGGAAGGTCATGGTTTTGTGGTGGTTAAATTCCATCTTCCCAGACATCAGGGATAATGTATATCTCACATTTCAAAGAGTGGCAACCTCTGGGATGCAAGCATGAGATAAAAGCAGGTAACACTAAATCTCGTGGTGAATCCCTGCAAACAGAGTTAGATATGATTACGAGAGAAACCTATGTTTGAATTGTCGTCAAAGCATAATATGCGAAAAGAGATTGAACTACGCATAGACCAAAATGGTACGAAGCAAAAAGGGAACTAAAGATTGAAGACTTTAGTTATTGATGTTCCAAGCTTCCGGCAAATAGTAGGAATCTAAGTTTAACGTGAAACGAAGCCATGGAACAGAGTAACCACATAGAAGCTCTTATATTCATTAAAATATAAGTAAGTAGCCAGCCACAAGCTACTATGTGGAAGGATTGTTTAAGAAGCTAATGCCCAAAGTAATATCTGGGATATGCAGACGTAAACACTTTAATTTGGAAGGTAAAGTGGTGAATAGTAGTGAATATGTTATGGACCAGCAAAAAGTTAGGTATGAATGGAATGGAATTCCTTGGCGCAAGCTAAAGAAATCTTCATTTAAGCTACAAAAACGAATTTACCAAGCTTCTAAATGTAATGATATCAAAAAGATGCATAATCTTCAGAGATTATTACTCAAATCAACAAGTGCAAAAACACTCGCTGTTAAGAAAGTAACACAGGACAATAGGGGGAAGAAGACTGCAGGTATTGATGGAAAAGCTAACCTTAATCAAAAAGAAAGATTACAACTATCATATTCTTTAGATATAAAAGAAAAAGCAAAGCCATCAAGACGTGTCTGGATTCCAAAATCTGGTAAGCCATCGGAGCATCGCCCACTTGGTATACCCACTATATCGTGTCGAGCAAAACAAACACTTGTAAAAATGGCTTTAGAACCAGAATGGGAGGCAAAACTTGAGCCAAACACTTATGGTTTTAGACCTGGTAGATCATGTCATGATGCAATTGAAGCCATATTTGATGTGCTAAAACAGAAAACAGCATATGTATTAGATGCTGATATTTCTGGATGCTTTGACAATATTAACCATAATAAATTGCTTGAAAAGCTCAATACCACACCAACATTAAAGAAAATCATAAAAGGATGGTTAGGAGCTGGTGTTATGGAAGATGGAAAGCTTCAATCCACAAAACGTGGTACAATTCAAGGAGGGACGATCTCACCGTTGCTAGCTTGTGTTGCATTACACGGATTAGAGCAACATGTCAAAAAAGCATTAACAAACGAACTCTTTCAATGCATGAAAAGAAAATATGGTAGGATATCGCATAGAAACGCGCAAAAGTCTATTAGTGTAATTTTCTACTGTGATGATTTTGTCATCATACATGAAAACGAAGAGATTATTCTTAAAGCAAAAATTTTAGTTGAAGAATGGTTAGAAACCATTGGACTAAAATTAAAGCCCTCTAAAACAAGAGTTTCTCATACATTAAGAACCATTGACGAAACAAAACCAGGATTTGATTTTCTTGGATTTTCAATAAGACAATATCCAATAAAAGAAAGTAAGAAAGGTTACAAGTTATTAATCAAACCAAGTCGTAATTCTATAAAACAGCATACACTAGCTATTAAACATAAACTCAGAGAAATGCGTGGAGCACCACAAGAACGTGTGATAAAGGATCTCAATCCAATAAACAGAGGATGGAGTCAATATTACTCCTCGGTAGTTTCATGTAAAATCTTTAGCTCATTGGATAATATTATGCATAGAAAACTCTGGAAGTGGGCAGTTTTTAGGCACCCAAACAAAGGGAGATGCTGGATAAAAAGAAAGTACTTTAAGAAGTATAATAACGAAAACTGGCGCTTTATGACAAGTAACAAGGTACGTCTTACTATACACAGCGATCATGTTATTAAACGACATATCAAAGTGCAAAAAACCAGATCCCCATATGATGGTGATTGGGTATATTGGGGTAAACGTCTGAGAAAAATACCAGATAAGCCACTAGGAGTAATAAAATTATTGAGGTTGCAACAAAGTAAATGCGATAATTGTAGACTATGGTTTAAAAGTGATGATACAATAGAAATACATCACAAAGACCGGAATAGACGAAACAATATGATCACAAACTTATCTTTGTTACATGGACATTGTCACGATGAATTACACAGGAGGTGTGCATGAAAAGCACCAAATTAGAGAGAAGCCGTATGAGGCGCAAAGTCTCACGTACGGTTTTGCAGTCGAGTGAGGAAGGGCGACCTTCTTCACTTAGACAACAATATGCAGATGAAACAACGGACGAAGATCTCAGAAAAATTGCGGAAAAATCACCAATAATAAAGCTAGCATATGATGAATTAGATAAGTTTCACTGGAATGAAAAAGATCTAGTAGCTTATGAAGAAAGAATAATGGATCTGCGCAAAGAAGAAGCCATTCTTGAATACAGACTTGATCTTGCTAAAGAGGAAGGTAGAAAAGAGAGGGAAATTGAAGTCGCAAAGAATCTACTTAAAGCAGGTGTTTCTTTTAATATTATAGCTCAAACTACTGGTCTTTCTATGAGTGAGATCAAAGAATTGCAGAATTAAGTGTGAATGGTTACGAAAAATATAAGTTTTTGCGATAAACGACATAGTGATGTATTTGTTGTTCAGCATGTCAGTGGAATATTTTCTGGTATCTGTTCAGACAATGGCGTCAACTTAAGAGCCTCCATTAGCAAACTCTCCTAAAGATATGATGGCGTTTGGGCTTATCTACCTTATCGCGGCTATACAATCGTCCCGGTCGGATTTTAACTTTAGCGCGTATACTTGCTCTATCAAAAAGGGCTTGAAAGTTTTTTGGCGCAATAAGTACCTGATAGAGTTTCTGCCTCATTACACCAAATAAAACCGAAAAATTTAAACGATACTCAGCAATTTGATCTGGATTCCAAGGCCCTTGTGCATTACACATATGAAGCGACAATATATTACACATGACTAAGTTTGCCCAAAATTCTTGTAATACAGCCTCTAAATTTACGCCAGAAAAATTCTCTAATTCTGCACCTATTTTGAGTCGTTTATAGCACTCCTCTATATGCCACCTTAACACATAAGCTTTGCTGATATCTTCCAAAGTAAATTTTACTCGGTCAAAAAGTGAAGTAATCAATACCTCTGTTTCTCCGTTGGCTAATGTCAGCACTATAACTCTTACTTTCTGTCCTTTCATTTTATTTTTTAGCTTTTCATTTTCTAATATAAAATCAAAATCTAATTCGCCAGCGTTCCCATATCTTAGAGGTTGTCCACAAACCAAGGAATACGTAGTATATAAAGAAAGAATATTGAGGTAAGAGATGAGGAAAAAATATCCAACAGATTTAAGTACTTACTATTACCCACAAATATAAATGTTTGTTGCATAGCTCTTAGTGGCATAACTTTTGCTTGAAATAACTGTTTATATGGTGCAATTTACAGCTTTTAGTTGCTAAAATTATAACTCTTAGTTTAATAATTTTAATCTAATAAGCTTTCAGGTTAATAAAATTAAATTATTTGAGTAAATACAATACTATGTTTTTATTTGTGGGTAATAGTAAGATTTAAGTAAAAGGGAATGGGCAAGAATAGAAAAACACTTCAGAGTATCGTACAAGAAAGGAGGAAGGCCACCAAAATACAGTAAGTGTGAGATAGTAAATGCAATTCTTTATATACTGCGCACAGGATGTCAATGGCGCTATTTACCACACGATTTTCCGCCGTGGAAGGCTGTGCATGAACAGTTTAGAAGATGGAAAAAGCAGGGAATTTTTGAGAAAATGAACTATGATATCACTAAATATAGTAGGTCAAAAATGGGAAGCCGAGCGCATGCATAGTGGACAGTCAATCGGTAAAAACCACGGAAAAAGGGGGGTCAAAGGTTATGATGGTGCGAAAAAGGTAAAGGGGAGAAAAAGACATATAATCACAGATACTCAAGGATTTGTGCTTGGTTGCTATGTAGGAGCTGCAAGCGAAAATGACAGAGATGGGGTGAAGATGGCATTGGACAATATGAAGGAAAAATACAGCAATATTAAGAAAATGTGGGCTGATATGGGATACCAAGGAAAAGATTTAAAGGATTACGTAAAGAGAGAATATGGGATAGATATTGAAATTGTCAAAAGGCCTCCATGTAGGTTTTGGGTGCATAAAGATACACCACTAGAACTATTGCCACAACGGGATCCTGGATTTTCAGTACAGCCGAGAAGGTGGGTGGTAGAGAGGACTTTTGCTTGGATCAATAGAAATAGAAGGCTATCAAAGGAGTACGATTTACTTACAACATCTACTGAAAGTTTCATATATCTGGCTATGAGTAAAGTTATGTTAAGTAGGGAATATGCTTGATTTACTGGTTTGTGGACAACCTCTTATACCAATTCCCATTACACGGCAAACAGATGGACAAAGATGGAAGAAAAGCCATAATGAAGTAAGTAAAATAGTTGAGGTATAAATGGCATTAAGATCAAAATTATTGGATGAAAAAGTAGTAGAATCAGCAAAAGAAATGCTGAAGAAAGTAAGGAATAATGCATATGTTTCAAAAAAACTAAATGCTGTAGTTGCAGCAAAAAAGTACAGTATAATGGCTGTAGCAAAAATATATTGCATTTCAAGAAGCGCACTAACTTCGTGGGTAAAACTCTTGAAATTTGGCAGAGAAGAAAAACTGTTTGCTCCTCCACAACGCCGTAGAAAAACTAAATTAAATCAGGTTCAACTACAGCAAATTGAAGAGTGGATAGAAGAAAATCCTAATATTACCATTAAAGAAATGAGAATAAGAATCCAGGAAAAGTTCAGATTAAATATCAGCAAATCTACAGTACACCGCTATATGCAAAAGATGAAATTCTCATATATTACACCAAGACCAGTTCATAATGGACAAGATAAAAGCAAACAAGAGGAATTCAAAAAAAAATCTCAATGGAGCTATTAGCAAGTATCCAGAAAAAGAGCTATTTTTCTTTGATGAATCACGGTTTGGCACACATTCAAAGGTTGGACATGGGTGGTTTAAAAAGGGGATTAGAACACAGGTTAAAACAAAATTAGGTAGGCAAAATTTCTATCTCTATAGTGCGGTTAATCCTAGAAATGGAGAGAGTTCTAGCTTATTTGCACCAAATGTCAACACTGATTGCATGAACATATTTCTTGAGCAGATGTCGCAATATCTAGAAACACGAGAGGCTTTTCTTGTTATGGATTGTGCTAGTTGGCATAGGTCAAAAAATTTAAAGGTACCTAAAAATATCGATATTATATACCTACCTCCGTACTCACCTGAGCTAAATCCTTACTATTACCCACAAATAAAAACATAGTATTGTATTTACTCAAATAATTTAATTTTATTAACCTGAAAGCTTATTAGATTAAAATTATTAAACTAAGAGTTATAATTTTAGCAACTAAAAGCTGTAAATTGCACCATATAAACAGTTATTTCAAGCAAAAGTTATGCCATTAAGAGCTATGCAACAAACATTTATATTTGTGGGTAATAGTAAGAGCTAAATCCTTACTTTTACCCACAAATGTAAAAAGTGAGTAAGCTAAATAATTTAGGATCAAAATGATAGAAACAAGTACAAGCGTGCAATATACAGATGGCTTAGGGGATAAATGGCATAAGTGTTGAAAGTAACACAAAAAAGACATAAAGAACTATTATTGCAAGAAAATGGAGGCAATAATGGATCAAATAGAAAGAGTACTAAATTTAATAAAAGATGAGGATTTAGAAAGGCTAGGAAAATTAAGTGAAGTAGATAAATGTAATACTAAATTGTTGGGCAAGATTATATTTAAAGGTCTAATGAAGTTAATATTAATGGGGCAAAAAACAAGCCTAAGAGCGCTAGAAATGGTAATAAACAGGTGTATAATGGATAAGAATAGCGATAAAAGTACAGTAACATACAGTGGTTTGTCAAAAAGGTTAAAAGTTATAAATCCAGAATATTTTAAGGGAGTATATATTGATTTGATGAGCAAGATTAAAAAGCTATTACCCCAAAAAACATTAAATAACTTACATAAGTTTGATTCGACGATCATAAATTTATCGGGATATCTCATAAAAGATGGGCTAAAAATAGGCGGTAAAAGTAACGACAGTCAAGTTAAAGTGAGTGTAGGATTAAAGGATCAATTGCCGACAAGTATAAGATTTTGTAAAGGACAAGAAGAAAGTAGTGAAGATATAGCATTAGTGAGAGCAATTAATGAAGCTAAAGTTGAAAAAGAGGATATTTTATTATTTGATAGAGGAATCAGAAAAGTTGGAACTTTTGCCGAATTTGATGAAAAGGAGTACAAATTTATCACAAGAGTTAAAGTAGGAAGAAAACATGATGTTATAAGCAGGAACAAAGTTATAAGAGAACAAAAATCGGATGGATCAGAGATTTTAGAAGATATAATAGTTAATCTTTATCGTGCACGAGGTAAAGTGGCAGAAAAGCATGATCTACGGCTAATAAAAATCAGAAATAAAATTGGAGATGAAATATGGTTTTTGACAAACTTGTTTGAAATGCCAGCTTATGAAGTAACAGAGCTATATAGGCGCAGATGGGATATAGAAGTGTTCTTTAAATTTATAAAGCAAAATCTTGGATATAAGCACTTTTTAAGCCATACTATGAATGGCATGAAGGTGTATATTTACATGATTATTATTACGGCTTTGTTATTTCTTGTTTATAAAATCAAAAATAATCTACATGGGTTCAAAATAGCATTACTGCAATTCACATTGGATCTAAATGACGTTCGATTGTTTTACTGTCGGGAGGTAATTTACATGCCGTTGATCATCTCATATCACGTTATTTTTGATACTTTCAACACTTATGCCATTTATCCCCTAAGCCATCTGTATATTGCACGCTTGTACTTGTTTCTATCATTTTGATCCTAAATTATTTAGCTTACTCACTTTTTACATTTGTGGGTAAAAGTAAGGGTTTAATGGCGGTGGGTTTCTCACTTACACACGCAATACAAGGGATCATGGGTGCAATAATTGTAATCACCACGATTGTATTTTCTTTATTTTTAATGATACCATGTATATTTCATATATTCATGCTAGTAAAATTTGGCGGCACTCCAGGACACTTGTTATTTAGCATGCGCGTAAAAGACAAAGATACATTTGAGTCAATCACTACAATGCAAGCAATGAAAAGGACTATAGCTCTTTTTATAATTTATTGCATATCACTTTGTAATCCCATTTTATTCTTAGCTATACTAATCTTAGTTTTAGTATGTGCAGTAGGTGATGAACATAAACAAGCTTTTCACGACAAAATTGCAAACACGGTAGTGATAGATTATAAACCTAGTTGATATTTTCCTTTAGCTGTCTGCCACCAAGGGTGGGCTTTGTTGCATCGCTACTTATGAAAGGCTAACTATAGTTAGGATTATAAGTAACCTATTGAAAATCTTGTTTTTTTGCAATCAATCTGATCAAATTTAAGAATAGTAATTTATTATTTACATTAATAAATTTAATTCTATTGAAAATAGCTAAAGCATTGAAATTCTTGAATTTTAGCCGGATTAGTGAGTGGTAGTGAAATTTCTTTTACTCAAATTTAGGTATTCACTGACCGTTCTTGTTATAAATACCAGAATAATAAGCTACTGATATTCTCCATCTTTTTTATCTTTAATCCATCATAGCTAGCGATGCAACAAAGCCCCAAGGGTGTCATTCCAGTGTCACGCGCTAACTTAAGGTAAATTGCCAACTTAACTATAAATATATTTTGGTAAATCCAAATTATTTTAGCTATAAGAGCGTTTTACTTTTTGCTCAGCATATCCATCATAACTGGCTTACTTTTAGTGATTAATGGAGTTAAAAAAGTCAGCATTGCTCTTTGTTAAAAGTAGTTTGTCACGTAAAAATTCCATTGCTTCAACGGGTCCCATAGGATTGAGTATCCTACGCACCACCCATATTTTATTTAGTATAGCCTTATCAACTAATAGCTCTTCCTTCCTTGTTCCGGATTTTGTAATATCAATAGCTGGAAATATACGTTTATCAGAAAGTTTTCTATCAAGTATGATCTCAGCATTTCCTGTACCTTTAAACTCTTCAAAAATAACTTCATCCATTTTTGAACCAGTCTCTATAAGAGCTGTGGCGATTATAGTTAAAGAACCCCCATTCTCAATATTACGAGCTGCTCCAAAAAAGCGTTTTGGTCTCTGCAGTGCGTTTGAATCTACACCACCAGTTAGAACTTTCCCAGACGAAGGAATAACCGCATTATAAGCACGTGCAAGTCTAGTAATATTGTCAAGTAGAATTACCACATCTTTTTTATGCTCAACCATTCTTTTAGCTTTTTCTATTACTATTTCAGCAAGCTGTACGTGACGGTAAGCAGGCTCATCGAACGTAGAACTTACTACCTCACCTTTTACAGAACGTATCATATCTGTTACTTCTTCAGGTCTTTCATCTATAAGTAACACTATTAATTCTACTTCAGGGTGATTTATAGCTATAGAGTTAGCCATTTGCTGAAGCAATACAGTTTTTCCTGTGCGAGGTGGAGCAACTACTAACGCTCTTTGCCCTTTTCCAAGAGGAGCTACTATATCTATAGCACGCATGCTTAAGCCTTTTTTATCATCACCATTATTACACTCAAGTACTATGCTTTCCTCAGGATAAAGAGGAAGCAAATTATCAAAATGGACGTACTTTCTTAATTCACTTACTTCAGTAGAGTTTATACTTTGAACCTTAGTTAAAGTAAAATATCTCTCTTTATCACCAGGTGGCCTTATTTCTCCATATGCCATATCTCCTGTACGTAAATTAAACTTCTTTATTTGCCCGTTAGAAATATAAACATCATCGGTACTTGGGGCATAATTTGCACTTGCTGAACGTAAGAAACCAAAACCATCAGGCAATATTTCCACTATTCCACTCCCTGTGGTTATGCCTCCTTCTTCACTCATTTTTTTCATTAAGCTGAATATTATTTCCTGCTTTAGCATTCTACCATTGCTTTTACCGTTAGTTGAAATTTTTCTTTCTTCAGCTAACTCTAACAATTCTTCTGCTGTTTTCTCTTTTAATTCGCTCAGATCTAATGTTTTTCTGTTTTTCTCAGTACCTTCATTAACCATCTGTTTTACTGTATCGTTATTGTAAATTTGCTCACTTTTTTCAGGTTGAGCTGTAACCTTTCCTTTTGCCAAAACATCTTCATTGATTGTTGCCATAATCCTCCAAAAATTTTAATTGATGCTTACTAACCTAAAATGTGACTATAAGATAATAAATTAGGCTGAGTTAGTTTCAGTGCGTATTAAGCTTAATTATCATTAAACCCCGTACTTTACTTACATTATACTAATAAACACTAGCAAGTCAAGTTAATTTAATGTTAACAAAGCACAAAAATTTGAGGATTTTCAATAGCTATTCTTTATATTTTTTTAACCTTTCTTGCTTCTCCTCTTCTACTTTTGCTTTTTCCACTTCTGCTTCTAAATTTTCTTGACTACATAAGCCGAGTAGTACAGGATCTTGGGGTTTTATATTTTGCATGTTATGATGAGATCCATCTCTTACCTGCTCAACTGTGTAATTTGTTGTACTAATTAATTTAGCTATAACGTTATTGTCCAAGATAGGAAATTTTTTTACTAAATAATAAATCGCATCAGGTTTATCTCTACGTCTTGCCGTAGAGACAAAGCCAAGAATGCTACCAATCGCTTTACTCCTTTTTTTTATATTTTTTATAATCAAATTTGGTACACGATTTGGATTTTTTTTGCAATCATCAATTTCTTTTTCAGTAATTATTCCAGAAATAATAGGGTTATATTTTTCTACTTCTATTTTCTCATCAGCTATGTCTTGTACTTCTTCAAGGGCCAATCTGCAACATTGTGCTATTTGATTAAAAGTTAAACCAGTGTTGTCTACTAACCAAGCAGCTATTTGCACTAGAAACTGTTTATTTCTATCGTTATTGCCCTTAGAAGATTCCATTGACATCAAAAAAGCATCTCCCATTTAAAGTATCCCTTACTGTTATACAGAGCTAAAATATAAACTATTAAAACTAAAAAAGCATTAATTTTGTCATTCAATAACTTTTTGTTTGTCACTTCCCACCTCTTAAGTTAATTAAATGCGCTTACCTTTAAGCATATTTCAAACAAAATATTTCCCCTTCCTAAGGTATAGTATAACTCAGTTAAACATATGTTCCTATTTAAGATTAGAGAGTTAAATTTTAAGTTAATATATTGTAATATTATATATATTAGCTAATAAAGCAACAGGTTTACAAGCATTAAATTATCACTATTCTATAATTAATCATTAATTAACTGGGTTTAAAATGAATGTTAAAAATTTTTTCACTAAAGTAACCGTTGTCCTTTTAGCTTGCTTGTTAATCTTCATGGGAATTGGCAACCTTTTATCAGGTGATGATGAAAAAGAAGAGGTAGCTAGGGTTGGAAAAGAAGTTATAACGTCAGATGAGTATAAATCACTATATCAAAATTATGAAAAGCAAATTTCTGGATCTGATGCGAGTAGAGAACAAGTAAAAAAGCTGAAATATGATTTGCTTAACGCACTTATAGAGCAAAAACTATTGTTTAACCTAACTAGTGAGCTGGGGTTGACAGTTGGAGAAGAATCTATAAAAAACCATATTAAAAACACCAAATACTTTCAAAATGATAAAGGTGAATTTGACAAAAATAAATTCTATGAAACGCTAAATGACCTGCATATGACAGAGAAAGAGTATATAGCAAAGCTAGAGAAAGTCCTGCCTGCAATGATGTTCATGACTTCATTATTTAAAGATAATTATCCAGTAACTTTTGGCGAGAAAATTGATGAGCAGATATACAAAAGTCGCTACCAAACTAGAGTAGTTGATATTGTTAAAATAACTGAAGATGCAGTTACAAACATTCCTGAACCAGATGATCAAGCCTTACTTGATTTGTACGAAAGAAATAAATCCCATTTTTATTATCCTGAGTATCGAACTGCGCAATATATTTCCCTAGGCCAAAAGTATTTTGAAGATCAAATCAAGATCTCAGATGAAGAAGTTGATGGTATAATAGAACAACAAGAACTTAAAGATCAAAGAGATATATTCAATGCAATATTTTCTACCAAAGAAGAAGCTGAGACAGCAAGAAGAGCATTTGAGGAGGGTAAAACAAGCTTTGAACAGATAGTAGAAGAGTTTGGCAAAGCAAAACTTGAGGAAACTAGAGTAAATAATATAACTAAGGATTTTTTACCAGAAGACGTGAGAGAGAAGGTATTTGCTCTCAAAGTAGGTGAAGTAAGTGAAGTTTTAGCAAGCAGTTTTGGTTGGCACATAGTAAAAGTGGAAAGTGCGCATCAAATCTCTGATGAAGACTTAGTTGATTTAAAAAAAGACATAAAGTCAGTTCTAACTAACCAAAAGTCTTTTGAAAGAGTCAATGATTTCATAAACCAAGTGAACTATAAGATATACAATGGTTCAGAAATTGAAGAAATATTGAGTGAATATAATTTACCTATACAAACTATTGGTCCAGTAGATGCGAGTGGAAAAGATCAAAGCGGTAATAACGTAGGAGATTCTGGTGATTTGATTTCTTTCATTTTTTCGCGAGAAAAGGATCAGAAAGGTTATTTTAAGGGCGTTGGGGACGCTGTTGTTAGTGTAAAAATCGTCGATATCGTTCCACCCAAATTGCAAAGTTTTGAAGAAGGCAAGGCATTAGCGGTAGAGCTTTGGCGTAGTGAGTTTATAAAAGAAAGAATGTTTAAATTCGGGCAAGAGGTTGCAGTCCAACTAAGAGAAAAAACAGATTTGGAAGAAATTCAAGGTGTGGAATTAGTTAAAGGTCAGCAGATGCACCACAATAAAGTGGATCAACAAAACTACCCCTTTTCTTTTGTAGAAGAGATTTTCAATATGAAAACAACTGGTTCAGTGACAGATCCTATTCAATACAATAATGAAATTATAATAGGTGTTCTAAAAGAAATGCATTCATCAAATGGCAAATTAAACACGCTTGACACCGGAAAACGTGTGATGATATCGCTAAAAGAGCAATTAATTAGCTATCTGGAATCAAAGTATAAAGTCGAAGTTAATCACGCTATACTTGATGATATATAATCAAAAATCTTATAAGTTGCTTCAAACGCATCCAGTGCCCAGACACACAACTGTACGAACATTGCGATTTGAGAGCAATCTTCACTAGAAAGGATGTCATCCCAGTGCCCAGACACTGGGATGGCTTTGTTGCATCACACTTTATGAGATGGTGATTTATGGTAAATTCATGTAACTATCTCAAATTTAGCCATACCAATATCAGTGAATTTATTAAGCAAATAGCATTTGATTAGCAGTTCTTTTTCTCGATTTATCTCAGATTTATTCCTAAAACTAAATCCGAATATTTGCTTTAATCTTGAGAAAAACCCTTCAATATAAGATCTTTTCCCATAATTTACTTCTTTTTTCCATTCTTTCATGCCATCTTCACCGTATAATTTTATTAACCTAATAGCAGCATTCCTGTCAGACATATAATCTATTTCTGGATGTTCTGCCGCATTGTTTATTGGTGGAATTTTTGTCTTTATATCATATTTGTTACACAACTTATAAAACTTGTGCCTATCACATGCTCTATCTGCATATAGTGCTTTTATGGCATGCTGAAAATCAACTTCTTTTAGCAAATCACAAGCTCCATAGTGATCAGAGTAGACACCGTTACTGTATTTTACAGCTATGGCTTTTTTGTTGTTTATATTCAACATTACGTGCAATTTTCTCGTTTGCTCATAGCCACGATATTTTCTGTCAGTGCTATTTTCCTTGCTGTGACCAGGAGTGTTGTTGTATATACTAATTCCTGTACTGTCTATAGCAATTTCGATATCTTCCATATTATTTTTATCAATTCTGCAATCATTTATCTTAATATTAAGTTTCTTAAACCTTCTTGATGCTTGTGAATAGCTGATAACTGCCAAATCTCTTCCTATTTGTTGCAAATACCCTTTTATAAACCCGACTGTTTGTCTTAAACCAATTCTAAAGAAACTGACGATTATATGCACCAAAATCACAACTTTATCACTATAAATATAGTTGCCGCCCTGCATTTTTGGACAATTCTCGTACCAATTTTCTATGGCGTCATTGATATAACAAAAAATGCTTCCTCTTTCTTGGAGAAATTTGTTATATTCATGGCAGTTACTGACTCTCATTTTTTGTGGCATATTTTTTCTTCAACAGTTAAATGGCTATTTATAATGAATTTTGTCAGTAACTGCCAGTTCTTTTCACTTGAGCGATGCAACAAAGCCATCCCAGTGTCACGCACTGGGATGACATCATCCTTTTTTTGGGATTCCAGCGTCACGCGCTGGAATGACAGGAGAAGGGGCTACTTTGATCCTTGAGGGTGCAATTATTGTGCATGAATTTAAATGGTACAACTTATGACAATTATCTTCGCACCACAACGCTTGTGGAACTCAACATTTACTCGCCTATTTGGCTAATTTTTATTACAATTACAACAAAATAATTTTAGCTTTGATGAAAACTGTATATGTATGTCAATTCTGTGGTCATAGCACTGGCAGGTGGGTAGGGAAGTGTATTGCATGTGACAATTGGGATACAGTTGTTGAAGAAATAGCAGTAAAAACGGGCAAAAGAAGTATATCTGCGCCAATTTTAATAAAGACGTTATCGGGTAGCGAAATTATCACTCCAAGTCGTTTTTTAACAGGAATAGAAGAATTAGATAGAGTTTTTGGTGGGGGTATCGTTCAAGGTGCTAGCATTTTAATTGGTGGCGAACCTGGAATTGGGAAATCCACCCTTTTGCTTAGAATTGCAGCTAATGTTGTGCAACTTTCCTCTTTTGAATGTCTTTATGTATCTGGCGAGGAATCTTTAGAGCAAGTGAGCCTCAGAGCAAAGCGTCTTAAGATAGATGAACCTAAAATCAAGCTTTTGTCTACAGTGTCTTTAACTGATGTGGTAGCAACAATAAAGGAAAATAAAAGTATTAAATTCTTAGTAATTGACTCTATACAAACAATGTATGATAGCAGAATTACATCAGCACCAGGAACTGTAACTCAGGTCCGCACTTGCGCTCATGAATTAACCATTCTTGCGAAACAATATGGTATTTCTCTCTTAATAGTTGGTCATATAACTAAGGATGGACAAATAGCTGGACCTAAAACTTTGGAGCATATGGTGGATACGGTATTATATTTTGAAGGTGAAAATAGCAATCAATACCGCATTTTACGCACTATTAAAAATAGATTTGGCCCTGCAAATGAAATTGGTGTTTTTGAGATGTCTGAAGCAGGACTTGTGCCTGTTGATAACCCATCATCATTGTTTCTGATGGCCCATGACAGAGAAGTAGTTGGCAGCGCCGTATTTGCAGGAATTGAAGGTTCAAGACCAATTTTAATGGAAGTGCAAGCATTAATAGCAGGGACTAATATGGCAACCCCAAGAAGGGCAGTAGTTGGGTGGGATATTAATCGATTGGCTATGATCATCGCGGTGCTAAATGCTCGTTGCAAAATGTTTTTGCATGATAAAGAGGTATACCTAAACATTGCAGGGGGACTCAAAATACAGGAACCATCGGCTGATCTTGCTGTTGCTGCTTCCCTTATTTCAAGTGTAGTAAATTTACCGCTGCCAACTTCTTCAATAATCTGCGGTGAAGTTGCACTTTCAGGAGAAATTAGGAATGTCTCGCATGCTGATCTCAGACTAAAAGAAGCACAAAAGTTAGGATTCAAAAAAGCAATTATGCCTAAAAATGGCAATTATTCTTCTCATGATATTGAGATAATTAAGCTTGGTCATGTAAGGGAATTAAGAGAAGTCTTTAATTACAATTAAATAATGCTTCAGCAAATTCTTTACTAGTAAACTCCCTTAAGTCCTCTATATTTTCGCCAATTCCTATAGCATGTAACTTTACCTTATAAGCTTCTGCAAGTCCAATTACTACTCCGCCCTTAGCGGTGCCATCTAGCTTTGTTACGATTAGCCCGGTAACATTGACCATCTTACTAAATGCCTCTAATTGGCTATAAGCATTTTGGCCGGTAGTTGCATCAAGAACTAAGATAACGTCATGAGGGGCAGTGTCATCCAATTTCTTTATCGTTCTATATATTTTTGATAATTCCTCCATAAGGTTCACATTATTTTGCAGCCTTCCTGCTGTGTCAATTAGAACAACATCAACGCTATCTTTCATAGCTTGACTTACAGCTCTATATGCCACACTCGCAGAATCGCTACCGTACTCTCCAGTAACGATAGAACAACCAGAGCGTTCTGCCCAAATGTTTAATTGTTCACTAGCAGCAGCTCTAAATGTATCGCATGCAACAAGCATAACGGACTTTCCCATCTCCTTATATTTATATGCGAGCTTACCTATAGTTGTGGTTTTACCATTACCGTTTACTCCGCATACCATTATTATGTGGGGTTTTTTATCCAAAACTAACGGCTGCACGACTGGATTTAATATAGCTTCTATTTCATTCACTAATTGCTGCGTGATAATATTATACTCAACTTCCTTGTCAAACTTGATGCTTGTGAGCCTATCGATAATCAACTTAGAAGTTTTATGACCAATATCCATGCTAATTAGCAATTCTTCTAGCTCATCTAAAAGCGACTGATCTAATTTTTTTTTGCCAGAAAAAATACTTTTCACCCCGTCGCTAAAGCGAGAAGAAGTTTTTAACAAGCCTTTATAAAGGTTACTAAACAAACTCAAGGGAATACTCCTTTTTAAATTATAAACTTAATACAGAGAATGACATGCACTACGTGAATTTGTAAAGTAAAATGCACTCACAAACCACATATTTTACTTTGCAAAAATTACTCTTTTTGAGTGTATTTTACTTTAGTTTTTAACCTAAATATGTTATAATGTAAAATAGCAGTTTATAGGTAATTTTATGAGTTATAATGAGAAAATTTTAGATCATTATGAAAATCCAAGGAATGTTGGCTCTCTGGATAAAAATGATCCAAATGTTGGTACTGGTTTAGTTGGTGCACCATCGTGCGGTGATGTAATGAAATTGCAGATAAAGGTCAATGACAAAGGTGTTATTGAAGATGCAAAATTTAAAACTTTTGGTTGTGGTTCTGCCATTGCTTCAAGTTCCTTGTTAACAGAGATGATAAAGGGAAGAACCATCAGTGACGTTACACAGATAAAGAATACTCAAATAGTGGAAGAGTTGTCTTTACCTCCAGTGAAGATACACTGTTCGGTACTTGCTGAAGATGCTATAAAGGCTGCTATTCATAACTATCAAAGTAAACAAAAGAATTAAGAAGCTACGAACATGGGTGAATATCAAGAAGTAGGCGGAGGTGAAACTGTAAAAAAGAATAAAAAACTTATCACTATAACTGCGGAAGCAGTAGAAAGGATAAGGTATTTATTGGACCAAAAGAAGCATACTAACCTTGAGAAACCGGAAGAAGCAATAGGAATAAGAGTGCTAATTAAGCAAAAAGGATGTTCTGGTTTAAAATATGATATTGAATATGCATATGATACTCGTCCTTTAGAGTCGGTAATTGAAGAAAACTGTAGTGATGGCCAAAAAGTTAAAGTGTTGATCGACCCAAAATCCGTCATGTTTATTCTTGGCTCTGAAATGGATTATGTAGAAGAAAAATTTTCATCGGGTTTTGTTTTCAAAAATCCTAATGAGAAAGGAAAATGTGGTTGTGGAGAGAGTTTTCATGTCTAGCAACTATTTTGCATTGTTTGAAATTGAACCAGCTTTCAATATCAGCTTTGATGAGTTAGAGAAAAAATATATCGAGCTAAGCAGGACTGATATAAATGAAAGACAGTCCCAAAACATGGAAAATATTAACAGAGCTTATCAGATACTAAAGTCACCGCTAAAACGTGCTGAGCATTTGTTGAATCTTTTTGGTGTGGCAAAGGATCATCCGAATTCTGAAATATTAAATGAATCAATAGAAATAAGAGAGTACTTACTAGACTGCAACGATCTACAATTTGCAAGCAGGATGATTGATGAAAAAATAAAAGGTTGCATTAAAAACCTAATTAACACTTTTGCTGTAAAGAATTTTGATGGAGCTGCTACACAAGTCTTAAGATTGAAATATTTATATAAGTCATTTGAGGAGGTGAAAAAAAATGCAACCAATTCAAATTTCTGAACCAAATTCAAATGAAGTAGTTTTTGGTATAGATCTTGGTACTACCAATTCTTTAATTGCCATGGTAAATAAAGCTGGCAATGTGGAGATATTTAAAGATAAGCAGGGAAGAGAGCTACTGCCTTCTGCTCTTTCATATGAAAATAATACATTGAAAACTGGCTACGATGTCGGTCAAAATGCAATCTACTCAATAAAGCGTTTAATGGGTAAAAGTGTTGAAGAATTAAATAAAGAAGGCCTCAATTTTGAAATAGATCATGAAAGCGAAAAAGTTATTAGAATAAAATGCGCAGAGGAAAAGTATCTTACTCCTATTGAGATTTCTGCTGAGATATTAAAAGCTTTATGTGAGAGGGTAAAAAAGTCTAAGGGACTGGAAGTAAAAAAAGCAGTGATTACTGTGCCAGCTTACTTTGACGATTCAGCACGTAACGCAACTAAATATGCGGCAAAATTAGCTGGCATAGAAGTTCTTCGCCTCGTTAACGAGCCAACCGCTGCAGCGCTTTCTTACTCCATTGAAAAGAACAATAGCAGTGGAATATATGCAGTGTATGACCTTGGTGGCGGAACGTTCGATATTTCGATATTGAAATTGCACCAAGGAGTGTTTCAAGTCCTTGCGGTTGGTGGTGACACCAACCTCGGCGGTGATGATTTTGATCATTTGCTGAGTTCAATTGTGATTGATAAGTATAGAGAGAAAGTATCAAATATCATTCC
This sequence comes from Wolbachia endosymbiont of Phyllotreta cruciferae, assembly GCF_918697765.1. Taxonomy (NCBI): domain Bacteria; kingdom Pseudomonadati; phylum Pseudomonadota; class Alphaproteobacteria; order Rickettsiales; family Anaplasmataceae; genus Wolbachia; species Wolbachia endosymbiont of Phyllotreta cruciferae. The sequence continues at coordinate 1,645,843 of NZ_OU953855.1, read as the reverse complement.
AGCGCTTGACGCGCAACTGTACGAACGTTGTGATGTAAGTATGATTTCCATTAAGAAAGATGTCATCCCAGTGCCCAGACACTGGGATCCAGAAAATTTAATTGCAAATGAGCACACCAGGCAATTGTATAGTAAGAACTGGATTCCAGTGTCAAGCACTGGAATGACACCACCTGCTGCGCAAACTACCTGCAAATTGCAACGTTCGTATGCTGAAGCGCGTGACGCTGGAATCTACAATATGCGTACTGTGAAGGAATATCTGAGCAAAAATACTGTAGGCACTTTTAAATTCAACATTAACGGCGAATTATTTGAATGCGAAATTACTAGAGAAGAATTCGAGCAGGCAATCAGTTCTTTGGTCAATAAGACTATCAATATAGTCACTTGTACTATAAGCGATATAGATCTTAAAATTGATGATATAAAAGGAGTAATTTTAGTTGGTGGTGCAACTAGAACACCATTGGTTCAAAATTCACTAGTCAAACTCTTTGGAAATAAAGTACTAAATGACGTGGATCCAGATAAAGCAGTTGCCATTGGGGCAGCTCTGCAGGCTCATGATTTAATTTCGAGCTCAAAAGATAGGAATATTCTCCTGGATGTTCTACCTTTATCACTTGGCATAGAAACTATGGGAGGCATAGTTGAAAAAATCATACCAAGAAATACGCCACTACCAGTTTCAGAAATAAAAGAGTTTACAACTTATGTCGATGGACAAACAGCAATGAAAATTCATGTTTGTCAGGGAGAACGTGAAATGATAGAGGATAACAAATCTCTAGCGCAGTTTGAACTAAAAGGTATACCGCCACTACCTGCAGGTTCTGCAAGAGTTGAAATAGAATTCACAGTTAACGTTGACGGAATCTTGACTGTTACTGCAAGAGAAAAAACCACCAGAATCGAGCAGACAGTTGAAGTAAATTCAAGTTTTGGCTTGAGTGAAGCTGATGTTCAAAATATGGTTAACCAGTCAATAAACAGCTTTGATGAAGATATGAAGGCTCGTTCCCTTGCAGGCGCTAAAATTAATGGAAATAAACTCATACACTTGGTTGAAAACAATAATAACCTTTCCACTGATCAAAAGTTGAAAAACCTATTACAAAACGCAAAAAACGCTTTACAAGGCAATGACTTGAATGAAATTAACAACGCTATCGCCGAGTTAGAAAATTCTTCTTTAGAGTTGTGTGAATTAACAAATAGGTAGAAAAAGCTTACACAACCTTGTGCAATACTCTATTTAATCTCAGAGCGACAGGTAGTCTGAAGTTAAATGGTAACCAATCGACCTTTCCTAATTTAAATGATAAACCAACTATGCTTACACGCCCAATGATATTTTCCATTGGTACAAAACCAACTTCAGGAAACCTGCTATCCAAAGAATTATTTCTATTGTCTCCCATAACAAAAAATTGATCGTTAGGTACATAATAAACCGGAGTGTTATATGATAGCTTATTAGAAATGTTATCTACCAAAATCTCATGCTCCTTGCCACTTAAAAGCGTTTCTATATATCTTGGTATGTTACGATTCGACTCATAATCAAAAAAACTTTCAATTTGCCTTCGCTCTACTTTCTGATCATTTAGGTATAATTCTCCCTCTATCATTTGCACTTTGTCACCTGGTGTTCCTATTACTCGCTTAACAAACCTGATGCTGTCATTTCTTGTGGGTTTGAAAACTACTATGTCGCCACGCTTTGGAGGGGTATAAAAAATCCTGCCGCTAAAAATGTTTGGAGAAAATGGAAAGGAGTGTTTACTGTAACCGTATGAATATTTACTAGTAAAAATGTAATCCCCTTCAAGTAGGGTGCTTTTCATTGAACCAGAAGGTATATGAAATGGCTCGAATAAAAAACTACGTATTGATAGCGCAATCAACAGTAAAAAAAACAATGAAGATAAAAATCTTCCCGTTCTTATCACCCAGTTTTTGCTTAGTTCTTCCAACTTTTCCAACTTTGTTTTTCTTATAGATTAAGCTTATTATAATACATAAATTAAAAAATGGTAATATGAAATTTTACTTGTGAATGTTATTCCTCTATTCAAAACAATTTTGAAAAGGCGGTTCATTTCTTTCAACGGTGTCATCCAAGTAGCGTGACACATAACTGTACGAACATTGCAATTTGCAGGTGGCAGATGAAAGTAGCTGATGCACATCTGTACGAACATTTGCTTTTGTTAAGGTAATATGGTGTTATGAAAGTAGCTGACACTGGAATGGCTTTGTTGCATCGCTACTTATGAAAGGCTAACTATAGTTAGGATTATAAGCAACCTATTGAAAATCTTGTTTTTTTGCAATCAATCTGATCAAATTTAAGAATAGTAATTTGTTATTTATATTAATAAATTTAATTCTATTGAAAATAGCTAAAGCATTGAAATTCTTGAATTTTAGCCAGATTAGTGAGTGGTAGTGAAATTTCTTTTACTCAAATTTAGGTATTCACTGACCGTTCTTGTTATAAATACCAGAATAATAAGCTACTGATATTCCCTATCTTTTTTATCTTTAATCCATCATAGCTAGCGATGCAACAAAGCCCACTGGAATCCAGGTTGTAACCGTTCACGCAATGGCGTCAACTTAAGAACTTTCATTAGCAAACTCTCCTAAAGACATGATGGCGTTTGGGCTTATCTACCTTATCGCGGCTATACAATCGTCCCGGTCGGATTTTAACTTTAGCGCGTATACTTGCTCTATCAAAAAGGGCTTGAAAGTTTTTTGGCGCAATAAGTACCTGATAGAGTTTCTGCCTCATTACACCAAATAAAACCGAAAAATTTAAACGATACTCAGCAATTTGATCTGGATTCCAAGGCCCTTGTGCATCACACATATGAAGCGACAATATATTACACATGACTAAGTTTGCCCAAAATTCTTGTAATACAGCCTCTAAATTTACGCCAGAAAAATTCTCTAATTCTGCACCTATTTTGAGTCGTTTATAGCACTCCTCTATATGCCACCTTAACACATAAGCTTTGCTGATATCTTCCAAAATAAATTTTACTCGGTCAAAAAGTGAAGTAATCAATACCTCTGTTTCTCAGTTGGCTAATGTCAGCACTATAACTCTTACTTTCTGTCCTTTCATTTTATTTTTTAGCTTTTCATTTTCTAATATAAAATCGAAATCTAATTCGCCAGCGTTCCCATAGCTTGCTATAATTTCTTTTTTGCAAGCGAAAAATAAAATCTACTTCCAAATCATAATGCTGCTGAATGAATTTTACTGAAGACGATCATAGATAAATAATAATTTCTTTTGATTTAATGAACGCATTTGAGTGATAACTTCGGGTAATTGCTCTTCCGCCAACGTTTGTTCACCTATATTCCAAGCCGCAAGACGAGCACTACAAATCAGCGAAGTACACAAATCAACAAACAAATTGCCAATGGTGGCATTGTGCCTGTTGTTCCATTTGGTTTAAAGCGGCCAAACTCGGATACAATTTCCTCAGAGCTGGGTAATCTCATACCAGAACCATCTGCTGCAATAAGTCTATAGCCTCTCCAACTCAGGTTCATCCTGATAGGCTGTTTGGATGCTTAAATTCTTGAAAGCCTGTATGGCAAATCTTATACCTTGCTTTAGAAAAAGCTTGCTTTGAGGGTACATGTCAATGGCTCCATAAGTTCACATTCTATTCCCAAACTTTTTTTAACTAACTTTAAAATCATAGAAAATACTGTCGAAAAAGGAAGTTTTCTTGTTCGTGTAAAACTCAACACAATGGATTCTCTGAAAAGCTTTCGAGTATATTATATTTTTAATTTGTAGAATAAAATTTTTTCCTTTTTGTTTGGTAGAAGTCATAGTTTTAAATCCTCCTGATTAAGTTTTATCGCTATGACTCCCCCACCAGAACCGTGCTTGCAGCTTTCCCGCACACGGCTCCACAATGTAGTATTCACAGCATTTCCTATTTTGTATATAATGAGTAGCATATTCTTGGTTTTGGTAATGGATTAACTTGTAGATAGTGTATAAATTGCTTTGAATTCATACTCTTCTTCTGACTACGTCGGTTTATCCATTTATACGCTAGCTTGATTACCCGCCAGAAGAATTTATTCAACCACCGGTAATTTCCGCTAACTCCGAAGTAGTTATAGTGTCCTGTTAGTTTTGCTTTAAGTGTAAAAGACAAGACTTAATCTGACAGACAAGAATTAACTGACAGAAGAATTGAGGTAGTCAAAACTAATATCAGTCTCTTGTGTAATGCTACTAATATTTTTCTGAAAAGCAACATGTTTGCTATCAAGAAAAGTCTGCATAGGCGTCTTACCATAGCAATATTTACCTGAATGCGGTCTTGTTTCATTGTAAGAACGCAACCAATAATCAACATCAATCTGTAGACCTTCCAAAGAATTGTAGATTTTCTTTCTGAAGATAATATTGTAACACTCATCTTGCATAGTTCTATGAAACCTTTCACATATGCCATTAGTCTGTGGAGAATTGGCTTTGGTCCTAGAATGATCGATATTTTCGATTCCCAAATAAAGCTGATAAGCGTGATTTTCAGGCTTACCACAATACTCTGTTCCTCGGTCTGTAAGGATACGCAATAATGGCACATTTTGCTCATCAAAAAATGGTATCACTCTATCATTCAGCAAGTCAGCAGCAGTAATAGCCGTTTTGTCTGTATAAAGCTTGGCAAATGCTACTCGAGAATAAGTATCAATGAAGGTCTGCTGGTAGATTCTTCCTATACCTTTTATATTACCTACATAATAGGTATCTTGAGAACCCAAATAACCTGAATGTTCGGTGTCAATTTCACCATGTGCTTCTCTTTGTTCTTTAACTTTTTCTAAAGCTGCAAGTTGCTCTTCGGTTAATATAATTCCATCTTGAGCTACTTTTGCTTCCAGTGCTTTAAGTCTTTTCTTGAAAGTTTCAAGATCATTTCTCAGCCATATAGATCTCACTCCTCCCTGAGAAATTATTATACCTCTTTTTCTCAGTTCATTTGCAGCTCTTTCTTGCCCATATGCTGGAAATTCTGTTGCTATACCAATCGCTGCTCTTTCTATATCGTCGGAAACTCTATTCGCTAATAGAGGTTTTTTCTTACTTATCTCATGTAATGCTTCTTCTCCTCCATTTTCGTACAACTCTTTGAATCGATAAAATGTATCTCTTGAGTATCCCATCACTTTGCATGCTTGAGATACATTTCCTAGTTGTTTTGCTAGTTCTAATAACCCTAGCTTTGGTTTTAGTATTTTTGTTTGTATTGTACTCATTTCTAACACTCCTTTCTTTTATTATTTTATAACTTACTTTTTTAAAGTGTCAGATCAAGTCTTGTTTAATACAAAAATAAATTCGTTTAGTATTACTTGCAGCGACTTTACACTTTTTCTTAAAATTAAGATAAATATGTCAATAAAAGATAACTTCCTCTTTCTCATAAAATCTTTTGAAGATGATTTATGGGATTCTATAAATTCTAGACTTGCCAATTCATTTTGAATAAATTTTATTACTGCCTTTTTTACTCATACTACCTTTAAACTTATTGGTATACATCATTATCCCATAAAATCTATCTTTTTTCCTTAACTTAATGCTTACTATTACCCACAAATAAAAACATAGTATTGTATTTACTCAAATAATTTAATTTTATTAACCTGAAAGCTTATTAGATTAAAATTATTAAACTAAGAGTTATAATTTTAGCAACTAAAAGCTGTAAATTGCACCATATAAACAGTTATTTCAAGCAAAAGTTATGCCATTAAGAGCTATGCAACAAACATTTATATTTGTGGGTAATAGTAAGAACTTAATGGCAGTGAGACGAGGTTATTGTCATGCCGCCACGAACCGTCATACCGCGATTCATTCGCGGTATCTCTTAGCCGCTAACAAGTAGCTGGATGACGATTGTCAGGGTGTAATCCCAGTGTCCCTATGATGTCATCCCAGTGCCCAGACACTGGGATCCAGGAAAGTTTGCTTGTAAGCAAGCAAACTAGCACAGAAAGTGGTTACAACATTTTCGATGAGATTATATGGAAAACTGGATCCCAGTGGGCTTTGTTGCATCGCTCAAGTGAAAAGAACTGGCAGTTACTGACAAAATTCATTATAAATAGCCATTTAACTGTTGAAGAAAAAATATGCCACAAAAAATGAGAGTCAGTAACTGCCATGAATATAACAAATTTCTCCAAGAAAGAGGAAGCATTTTTTGTTATATCAATGACGCCATAGAAAATTGGTACGAGAATTGTCCAAAAATGCAGGGCGGCAACTATATTTATAGTGATAAAGTTGTGATTTTGGTGCATATAATCGTCAGTTTCTTTAGAATTGGTTTAAGACAAACAGTCGGGTTTATAAAAGGGTATTTGCAACAAATAGGAAGAGATTTGGCAGTTATCAGCTATTCACAAGCATCAAGAAGGTTTAAGAAACTTAATATTAAGATAAATGATTGCAGAATTGATAAAAATAATATGGAAGATATCGAAATTGCTATAGACAGTACAGGAATTAGTATATACAACAACACTCCTGGTCACAGCAAGGAAAATAGCACTGACAGAAAATATCGTGGCTATGAGCAAACGAGAAAATTGCACGTAATGTTGAATATAAACAACAAAAAAGCCATAGCTGTAAAATACAGTAACGGTGTCTACTCTGATCACTATGGAGCTTGTGATTTGCTAAAAGAAGTTGATTTTCAGCATGCCATAAAAGCACTATATGCAGATAGAGCATGTGATAGGCACAAGTTTTATAAGTTGTGTAACAAATATGATATAAAGACAAAAATTCCACCAATAAACAATGCGGCAGAACATCCAGAAATAGATTATATGTCTGACAGGAATGCTGCTATTAGGTTAATAAAATTATACGGTGAAGATGGCATGAAAGAATGGAAAAAAGAAGTAAATTATGGGAAAAGATCTTATATTGAAGGGTTTTTCTCAAGATTAAAGCAAATATTCGGATTTAGTTTTAGGAATAAATCTGAGATAAATCGAGAAAAAGAACTGCTAATCAAATGCTATTTGCTTAATAAATTCACTGATATTGGTATGGCTAAATTTGAGATAGTTACATGAATTTACCATAAATCACCATCTCATAAAGTGTGATGCAACAAAGCCATCCTAGTGTCAAGCACTGGGATGACAAAAAAAGGAGCACTGGAATGGCACCATTTGTTATGTTTAACAAAGTTCGTACTTAGCTTCATGTTAGCCATAAATATTTAAGAAATTTACCAAATGGAAAAAAAGGCAAAAGAAGCCCCATGGTTAACTAGTTCTGACACTGGTTTCCATCCAAGACGGCAGTAGCCCCTTCGGTGTCATTCCAGTGTCAAGCACTGGAATGACACCATTTTGGATGGAAACCAGTGTCAAGCACTGGAATGACAAAGGAGAGCAGTGTCAGCTACTTGGATGACACCTTTTTTCTACTTAGTGTGGGTTATACAAGAAGTCTATTGTATGGCTATTGCTGGTCGTATATTACTTATAGCTTATCTATTCAAATTGCAACTTTGTTTTTCATAATTAATTATTGACAGAAATTATTAATTGGGTTATTATTAAATTATCGTTAACAAGTGAGGCAAAGAAATGATGATATCCAATAATTCTTCATTGCTAAAAGATAGTCAGGAGCTTACTAAAACTAAGCAGACTATATGGAAACCTTTAATTGCTGTTTCATTATTATCTATATTTAGTTTCATATCTGGTCAATATCTTCCTTATGTTATTATAGCAGTTTCTGGTTCTGGTCCTATTGCAGCAGTTCCTTTAGCAATTTTTGCTGTTTCTACGGCTGTTGCATTGATTTCAAAAATATATCTCATTAGACTGGCCGTTTCTAGAGCTGACAATAAGAAAGAAGAACCACAAAAATTTGTGTGTGAAAATTGTACTAATCTGGAGAATAAATCAAGTGTGCCTACTCCTACACCGCCTCCAGTAACATTGGGTACACAACCAAATCCAAGTGTCAGTGTACCACCGCCGCCACCTCCTCCATTGCCACAAGATGCTGCACTACCACCTCCGCCTCCGCATTTTTTTACAGCTTCCAAGCGTACGGAGCAACCTAAGAATGATGCACCGAAGAAGGCTGGTGAACCTGAGAATAATAATCATTCTACTCTGTTTGAACAGATAAGAGGAGGTACTACGTTAAAAAGAGTGGGCAGCAACAAAATTTTACAAATGAATTGAAAGCAAAATTAGAAAGTAGTGGGGGCACTGACAAAAAAGAAACACCAGAAGAGTTTGCTGCAAGAATAGATAGGGAGCAAGCAGAGAGAAAGAAGTCGGATGATAATGATTCAGATTAGACAAAGAGACTTAAGGAGAGAGTAGCAGTCATGCAATTCTCAGATAGTGAAAGTGAGGATTCTGATTCTATTAGCGATTCAGATTGGACTACAGATGAAAGCAAAGACAAACAAAAAGAGATAGAGCAGGAAAAAGAGGAGCAGACAAAACACACAAATTCCCCATCAAGCAAGGAAGAAGGAAGCGGGGGTCTTGACAGTGGTATAGGATCTAGAGCCACATCTCCGATACATCCTGAACAAGAAACAGAGGAGTCACCGGTACCGCCAAGTTCGTGTGTTGATTCACCACAAGTAAATAATGTTGACTCAGTGGATAATGAGGTGCAAGATTCACCTCCTCTTTCTGTTGAGGATCGCATAGCACAGTTTGGTGGAAAAGCGTTGCGATGCCAAAAGGAAAATGTTGTATAAGGACTATGATAACTATGAAATGGTCAGCCATGCACTTTCCTTCCTTTTCAAAATAAGTTTACCTACAGGTCTGATTGTATTAAGATTACTTAATACAATCAGATCTATTATATGCGTTTATCCAAATATTACCTGCCAACTCTAAAGGAAAAGCCTGCCCATGCTAAAATTATCTCCCATCAATATTCTTTGCGTGCAGGTTTAATAAAGCAGATAGCATCTGGCATCTATACGTGGTTACCACTTGGTCTCTTAGTGCTTAAGAATATTGAAGATATTATCAGAGATGAAATGAACAAATCCGGTGCTATTGAAGCATTAATGCCTTGTGTGCAACCAGCAAGTCTTTGGCGAGAATCAGGGCGTTACGATGATTACGGTAAGGAAATGCTACGCATAAAGGATAGGCATGAGGAAGATATGCTTTTTGGTCCAACGCATGAGGAGATAGCAACTGATTTAATTAGAGATGTGGTAAAAAGTTACAAAGATTTGCCACTTTGTTTATACCAAATTCAATGGAAATTCCGTGATGAGGTAAGACCACGTTATGGTGTTATGAGGGGCAGGGAATTTTTGATGAAGGATGCATACAGTTTTGATGTAGATTACGAAGGTGCACTGAATTCATATAATTTGATGTACAAAACTTACATAAAAATCTTCAAACGCATGGGATTTACTCCAATTGGAGTTCGAGCTGATACGGGGCCAATTGGAGGAAATTTGAGCCACGAGTTTCATATATTGGCAAACACTGGTGAGAGCACTTTATATTATGACAATAAATTTTCTGAACTACTAGAGGGTGAAGATATTGAAAGTTTAAAGAGTATATATGCAGTTGCAGATGATATGCATGATCCTGAGACTTGCCCTATATCACAAGAACAGTTAAATGTTAGTAAGGGTATTGAAATAGGGCATATTTTTTATTTTGGTGATAAATATTCGAAGCCTATGAAGGCAAGTGTTACTTCTCAAGATGGAAAAAATGTCAATATACATATGGGTTCGTATGGCATTGGGGTTTCAAGACTTGTTGGTGCAATAATAGAAGCTTTTCATGATGATAAAGGAATTATCTGGCCAGAATCGGTAGCTCCTTTCAGAATTGGTTTAATCAATTTACAACCGAAAGTAACGGAGGCTGCAGATAAAATATATAAAGCTTTGAAAAGCGATGAAGTGCTTTACGATGATACGGAAGGGAGTGTAGGAGTAAAATTTTCTAGAATGGATCTGATAGGCTTGCCGTGGCAAATAATTGTCGGAAAAAAGGCAATAGATGAAAAGATAGTTGAAGTAAAAAATAGAGCAACTGGAGAGGTAAAGGAAATGCAGATTGAAGAAGCAATAAATCACTTTAGCACAAAATGATACACGGTATCGGCACTGACATAGTATATATACCAAGAGTATCGAGGATATTACAAAAATACGGGGAAAAATTTCTCAATAGAATCTACACTGAAAAGGAAATAGAGCTAAGTAGAAAGTATAATAGTCAAGAAATGCGAGCAAGGTATTTTGCTAAACGCTTTGCAGCAAAAGAAGCTTTTGTTAAAGCACGAGGTAGTGGTCAGGGTATTACAATGAAAGATATAGAAATATACAATGATGTAAGAGGCAAGCCATATCTTACCGTTAGCAAGGATTTTATCTCCAAAATTCATCTTTCTTTAAGTGACGATGGAGATTACGCTACTGCATTTGTTGTAATTTGCGTCTATAGCTCACACAGATAAAGTTTACTCTTTTGTCATCTTATGGCTTACTGTATGAACATTCATTTTTAAAGGTAAACTGCACAGCAAATGGTCAGTGCTTGACACTGTCCTCCTTTGTCATCCCAGTGCCCAGACACTGGTTTTCTGCAATCTCATCGAAAACGTTTTTCTATGCTAGTTTGCTTGCTCACAAGCAAACTTTCCTGGATCCAAGTAGTCAGGGCACTGGGATGACATCTTTGTTGTGTTTAACAAAAACAAATGTTCGTACAGTTGTGGAATGAATCGCAGTATAGCTATAGCATACACAAACGACTAGTTTGCCAAAAAAACATAGCGGTTTTTCTATGATTTTAGTATAATTCTAGCTTTACCTAAACAAAAAGATGAATTATTTAATGGACTGTGTTTTAACGTCTCTTTCCTTACCATTTTCAATTACTGAGAATTATTTATTAATTACTGCGTTGATTCCACTTTTAAGTGCGTTAGTTATTTTTTTTACTGGTAAATGGCCCGGAGTGAACAATAGTATTACTGTCACTTCTTCTGTACTTCTGTTTACGTATACGTGTCTGTGCACTTTATATTGGGTATATGGTGATCATTCTCAATTTATTCTCATGGATTTTGGTAATAATTTGCACATTAGTTTAAAGCTAGAGTCTACCGGAGTAATATTCAGTTTATTAATATCGTTTTTATGGGTGCTGACCAGTATATATGCAATATGTTATATGCAGAATAACTATGCTGATAGCAATCACTCAAGTTTTCTATGCTTTTTTTCAATATCGATTGGCTGTGCAATGTTTATTGCTTTTTCTGGAGACTTGCTCACTACATTTGTCTTTTATGAGCTTCTAACTATTAGTACATACCCTCTGGTTACTTACAACTCAACAAATGAATCAATGATTGCAGGACGCTATTACTTTGGCGTGCTATTTTTCTCTTCTTTGGTATTATTTTTTCCTGCAATAGGCCTTTTATATCATGAATTTCATACTTTAGACTTTGTAAGCGGTGGAATATTCAAATTTGATACTTCACTCATCACTTTCATTGCAGTGTGTTTTGCTATGCTGATTTACGGAATAGGAAAAGCTGCATTAATGCCAATGCATTTTTGGTTACCAAAAGCAATGGTTGCACCAACTCCTGTGAGTGCACTACTGCACGCTGTTGCTGTTGTGAAATCCGGAGTTTTCATCATCATAAAAGTTATATTATACACTTTCGGCATCGATAATATGCAACGTTTTGTGCAGCAAAATTGGTTTGCTGGAGGGTGGCTTCCGTACGCTGCTGGATTTACTATTATTACTGCATCATTGATTGCACTAAAGCAAAAAGAATTAAAGAAATTGCTTGCTTACTCTACCATCTCTCAATTGTCGTATATTATATTATTCGCTTCAATTTTTAGTGATCTCAGCATGAAGGTTGCAATTTTTCAATTAGTTTGCCACGCATTTGCAAAAATCACTTTGTTTTTCGTTGCCGGAGCAATAATAACGAGAGCAGGTGAGAAATATATAGATAAGATTTACGGTATAGGACGCAGTATGCCAATTAGCATGACAGCATTTGCTATAGGTGCATTGTCTATGATAGGGGTGCCGCCTGCTCCGACTTTTTGGGGTAAATTTCTCATTTTTCAAGCTGTTTTCAACTCTGGCAATGTAATACTTTCTGTGTTTGTAACTCTAGTGTTAATTGTTAGTACTATACTCAACGCTCTGTACTTTTTACCGATAATTTACAACGCCTTTTTCTTAAAACCTTCTCAGAATTACTTTATTAAAAAAACACCAATTCTTCTAGTTTTACCTCCAGTTATTACTGCTATGTGCACTTTGGTTATTTTTTTTAGCTACCAAGTAATATTTTAAAATCTGTATTTATAACCATTAACAATAAATTTAAATGGTATTATACCAGCCAGAGTTGCTTTTATATTCGACAAAGTGAAGCTAATCTCCACAGTATCCTCCTTATTTTGCTCGGTTGTAAAAACTACAGTAGCATTTCCAGCAAATGTAACTAAGTCCTTGGTCGATCGATCAATAGATAATGTTATTACATTTATGTTGGCGATTTTTCTTTTAGATAAAGACAAATTACCAGCTTCATTATTCGTTTTTTCCTGAAAGCCTTGATAGATTTTATGTATAGAATTGTTTCTTATAAAATTTTCTTGGTACTTCGGTTCAACGATCTTAATGGACTCGTATATTTCAATGTATTTACTTATTAAGTACCTCGCTGTGGAAGTGTATTCATCTTCCTTTTTACTGAAACTAAGCTTATGCATTGCAGAGAACTCATCTTCTGTGTGGTTCATATACTTCACAAAATTTAAATCTTTTTTAATAGGAAATAACAGGTATATGTTTAATGTTAATAAACATAAGCATACTAGGAGAAGCGATACTATTAATGCCATCCAAGATCTTTCTGCTACACAAAACAGATACCTATGGCAGTACCATTCGACTGCTTTACTGAAATAACTTTTGTTTTTTACTGATTCAAGCAATTTATCTTCCATAACACAATACTACCAGACCTAATCGGATCATTATAATAACAATAAGCTTAGATACTCTAAAAAAAACTTTAAAATATGTCTAAATTTTCCCAAATAGGATGAATGATTATATCACCTTGTTCTGCAATGAGGTAGAATTTATCGATTTTGCTCACATCTATATTTATCATTTTTACACTGAAATTTTCAGGATCATAAGTATTACTTTCTACACTTTTGTGATAATTATAATAATGTAATTTATTTTGATCATCAAAATAACCAAATTCATCAGCAAAGGTTCCCACTTTTCTACCTTTACCACTTTTGACTAGCTCAAATAGATCAATTACATGGTTTTGGGATCCAGGCTCAATAGGCCCTTCTGCAGCAAAAAATTTAGGTGCATGACCAATGTATTCCTTAAATTTTAGATTATGAGTCTTTTTTACACTACCAAAATCCACAAATTTATATTCATCTGAAATACCAGAATATTGTGGATCATACTTTTTATATTCAAAAAACTCATTACCTAAAAAATTACAAAACGTTAATTTATAATTATCATGATCGGATTTTACGACTTTAAGGTAATGAAAATCTCCAGGAATCTTTACTTCCTCTTCCGTAATATGATTACGTACAACAAGCTCACCATTTAGCATATGATAGCCAATTTTTGGCAAAGTAGCTATATTGATTGTCTTGTTTAGCTTAAAATTTGCTTCATAAATGCCACTTAACAACTCCTTTCCTTTTTCTAGGGTTATGTCTTGATCTGAAGCTATATTCTTAATTAAGCTTAATTTTTTCTGCATGTTCAATATGGCTTTCGTCAAAACTTCTATTGATTGCCATACAGTTAATTTATTATCAGTCAAATTATATACTTCGAGTATTAAATTAACAGAATTTTATCATGAATTTATGTTAAAAGTATTATACTTCGTAAACTTATGTCATGATATTAACTACATTAGCTAAAACATGCTTTTTATCTAAGTGAAGTTGCTTAGCAACAACGAAAAGTTCATCTATTTTTTTCCACTGACTTAGCAGAATTTCAACACCATTTACCTCTCTCTTTATGCTTTCTAAAATGAAGGCCTGAATTATATATGATGCTAGTTCTAGTTCGATTTCGCTATTAATTACTTTATTAATCATATTGGGATTCTTTAAATCATGAAGAAATTTATAAAAGCATTTGTATGCTTCATAAGCATCACTACTTATTGCATTTATTATCATTCCTGGCATTCCAGGAAATAAAGTAATCATTTCATCAAACGTTTGATCATCAAACTTACATTGAGATGAAGCAACTTGCTTTGTTTCATCATAAGTTAATGGAAGTAAATTCAGCTGAAAGCACCTACACAAGATAGTGGTTTGTATATCATATGGCTTATGGCTAATTATAAATATTTTAGAATTTTTTGGCGGCTCTTCTAATATTTTCAATATTGCGTTTTTAGCGTTATTAGTCATTGCCTCTAAGCTATCTATTATAGCTATTTTGTGTTCTGATTGAATGGGACTTAAGTGTAAAAAGTTTTTCATTTCTCTGACTTTTTCTATTCCGATAGCATCACCTTCAACAATGTGTAAGTCCAATGCTACTTCATTATAGTTTTTTATGAGTAACCAATTGGAGAAGGATTTTGCAAGTGTTGCTTTTCCTATACCTTTTTTACCACAGATCAGCCAAGACTGAACAGATAAGTTGTTCATTAATTTTTTTTTGGCCTGGTTGTGACCTATTACTCTTTTCATTTTTTCTCCTATAGATCTTAGTTTGGAAATGCGTTGTTTACTGTTTGTAATAAAATTGCACCTTCCCTTAAAACCTTAATCTTATCTTCGGTTAAGTCAATAATAGTAGATTCTATACCAGAAACTAGTTCGTCATCTTCAATCACTACAGATAAATGTTGCTTAATGGATTGTGGTATATCGTTTGCCTTACATACACTTTTTTCTCCTGAAATATTTATACTAGTTGCAACTATTGGAACTTTCAGTTTGTTTAGTATTGAAATTGCAATAGGATGATCAGGGATTCTGATGCCTATATTATCTTTAAAGAATTCGTTTGGCAATATGTTGTTGTTTTTAAGTGGTAAAATATAGGTAATTGGTCCAGGAGAAAAGTGGTTTATTAAATCAATATATCTTTCCTTTACCTTTGCTATTTTTGTCAAATTGTAAATATCACTAACAAATATAGACAGTGGTTTATTTTGAGAGCGTTTCTTTATCTGATATATTTTTCCTATAGATTCATTATCTAGTGCATTACAAGCAAGAGCATACACTGTTTCTGTTGGAAAACACACTAACAAGTTGTTCTGTATTGCATTTATTATTTTAGATACCATATAGCTCAAAACTTATTTATAACAACTAGATCAGTTTTGTTGCATTGTATCTTATATAGTAACTGCTAGTTTGTATCCGTTCAGGCAATGGCGTCAACTTAAGGAAAAATATCAGCGATAGTGTATAAAATTTCTCTCTAAATTTTTTATCATTAAATTATCCAAAGAGTGCAATAAACAGCACTTTTGTTTCTGTTTTATTTCAATAAAGAAGTCTAAAATGTGTCCTTTTTAGGTGAAACATGCGTGCGCCAAGCAAAGTGCGTAAAGTCCAGTTGGTGAAAATCCAACCCAGGCAAAGCCTAGCCAGCAGGCTGGAACAAACCACTATGCTGCGTAAGGTAACGAGCGTAGTAAAGCTAGTGGAATGGACAACACAGGGTACAACGAAAGTGAAGGTATTGAGTCCCGAAATTCTCGATGTCATAGAGGTCGACACGTTGCATATAGTGGAAGACAGCAAGAAGGGTAACAATAGGGCAAGTTATCACTCACTCTATCGGGATCTGAGGCCGTATCACGTGTTGAGATGGAGTTTACGTAAACTTGGGAGATCCTTTGTATTCCTATTAAGGTACGTTGGAACAAGTCAACAAAGGCGAGTACTGACGGAAGATATAAAGGAAGTCGGACTGATTGATAGTACTCAGAGTGTGGGAAAGCCACATACAAGGGGAAGCGGTCAGCAATATAGTGACTGGTTTAGGAATTGCTATGCCAATACAACGGAGGTTGGAATAACGTGCAAAGAAAACTAAATCAGATAGCAGTAAGAGCCAGGCAAGATAAACGATTGAAATTTAATCGTTAATTCATCTGATAAACGCAGAGAATCTTGCTGAATGTTATAAAGAGCTAAAGCATAACAAAGCATGCGGTATAGACCAGGTGACAGTAGAAGCTTATGGAGAAAATCTTGAAGAGAAGCTCAACACTCTGGTGGATAGTATGAAAAGAAAGCGATATCAACCGCAACCAGTGAAAAGAGTATATATACCAAAAGCTGGAAGCAAAGAGAAACGCGGGCTTGGAGTACCGTCTACAGAAGATAAGTTAGTCCAGATAATGCTGAAGAAGATATTAGAAAATATTTATGAAGCTAACTTTCTGGATAACTCATATGGTTTTCGTCCTGGTAGAAGCTGTCATCAAGCGGTAAATGCACTAAATAAAGCAGTTATGTACAGACCAACTAACTATGTAGTAGAAGTTGATATCAAGAAATTCTTTGATAATGTCCAGCACAAATGGCTAATGAGATGCTTGAGAGAACGGATAACAGACCCAAACATACTGTGGTTAGTAAAACGATTTCTTAAGGCAGGAGTAGTCGAAGCAGGACATTATGAAGCAACTGAACTAGGCACACCTCAGGGGGGAATAGTAAGTCCTATACTAGCTAATATATAGTTGCATTATGTGCTGGATTTGTGGTTTGAAAAGAAATTCAAGCTAAGATCTAAAGGTTATATGGAGCTAGTTAGGTATGCAGACGATCACCTGATTTGCTGCGAAAGAGAAAAAGATGCTAGAGAACTCTTAGAGTCACTGAAACAAAGGCTAGGAAAATTTGGACTGGAAATATCTGAAGACAAAACAAGAATAGTAAAGTTTGGCAAAAAGGAGTGGCAACAAGGAATAAGGGAGAAACGAAAAACGGAAAGTTTCAACTTTCTAGGATTCACCCATTATGGTACAAGGAGTCGTAAAGGTAGAGTAATGGTAGGTCATAAAACCTCGAAAGAAAATCTATCTAGAAAACTTAAAGAAATCAAAGAATGGGTGAAAAAGATCCGAAATAAAGTTCACCTTAAAGATTGGTGGTCAATACTTAAAGCAAAACTAACAGGACACTATAACTACTTCGGAGTTAGCGGAAATTACCGGTGGTTGAATAAATTCTTCTGGCGGGTAATCAAGCTAGCGTATAAATGGATAAACCGACGTAGTCAGAAGAAGAGTATGAATTCAAAGCAATTTATACACTATCTACAAGTTAATCCATTACCAAAACCAAGAATATGCTACTCATTATATACAAAATAGGAAATGCTGTGAATACTACATTGTGGAGCCGTGTGCGGGAAAGCTGCAAGCACGGTTCTGGTGGGGGAGTCATAGCGATAAAACTTAATCCTTACTATTACCCACAAATATAAATGTTTGTTGCATAGCTCTTAATGGCATAACTTTTGCTTGAAATAACTGTTTATATGGTGCAATTTACAGCTTTTAGTTGCTAAAATTATAACTCTTAGTTTAATAATTTTAATCTAATAAGCTTTCAGGTTAATAAAATTAAATTATTTGAGTAAATACAATACTATGTTTTTATTTGTGGGTAATAGTAAGAACTTAATCAGGAGGATTTAAAACTATGACTTCTACCAAACAAAAAGGAAAAAATCTTATTCTACAAATTAAAAATATAATATACTCGAAAGCTTTTCAGAGAATCCATTGTGTTGGAAAAAACAGTTTTACACGAACAAGAAAACTTCCTTTTACGACAGTATTTTCTATGATTTTAAAGTTAATTAAGAAAAGTTTAGGAATAGAATGCGAGCTTATGGATCCATTGACTTGTAAAGTTCCACCCTCAAAGCAAGCTTTTTCTAAAGCAAGATATAAGATTTGTCATACAGGTTTTAAAGAATTTAAGCATCCAAACAGCCTATCAAGATGAGCCTGAGTTGGAGAGGCTATAGGCTTATTGCAGCAGATGGTTCTGGTATTCGATTACCGAGCTCTGAAGAAATTGTATCCGAGTTTGGCCGTTTTAAACCAAATGGAACAACAGGTATAATGCCACCATTAGCAAGGGTTTCTTTGTTTGTTGATTTATGTACTTCGCTGATTTGCAGTGCTCGCCTTGCGGCTTGGAATGTGGGTGAGCAAACGTTAGCAGAAGAACAATTACCTGAAGTCGTTACTCAAATGCGTTCATTAAATCAAGATAGATTATTATTTATCTACGACCGTCTTCATTAAAATTCATTCAGCAGCATTATGAATTGAAAGTAGACTTTATTTTTCGCTTGCAAAAAAGAAATTATAGCAAGCTATGGGAACGAATTTCATCTGGTGAATTAGATTTTGATTTTGTGCTAGAAAATAAAACGAAAAGCCAAAAAGTAAGAGTAATAGTGCTGACATTAGCCAACGGAGAAACAGAGGTATTGGTTACTTCACTTTTTGATCGAGAAAAATTTACTTTGGAAGATATCAGCAAAGCTTATGTATTAAGGTGGCATATAGAGGAGTGCTATAAACGACTCAAAATAGGTGCAGAGTTAGAGAATTTTTCTGGCGTAAATTTAGAGGCTGTATTACAAGAATTTTGGGCAAACTTAGTCATGTGTAATATATTGTCGCTTCATATGTGTGATGCACAAGGGCCTTGGAATCCAGATCAAATTGCTGAGTATCGTTTAAATTTTTCGGTTTTATTTGGTGTAATGAGGCAGAAACTCTATCAGGTACTTATTGCGCCAAAAAACTTTCAAGCCCTTTTTGATAGAGCAAGTATACGCGCTAAAGTTAAAATCCGACCGGGACGATTGTATAGCCGCGATAAGGTAGATAAGCCCAAACGCCATCATGTCTTTAGGAGAGTTTGCTAATGAAAGTTCTTAAGTTGACGCCATTGGTTGAACTCATCCTTGGTAAAGGTGCTAATATTGAAGCTAAAGATAGGGATAGTTGTACACCTTTGCACTATGCTGCATTGGGAGGTCAATTAGAGAATGCTAGGTTTCTAGTTGATAAAGGTGCTAATATTAATGCTATCTGTCATACCGATCGTAGAAAGCCTATCCACACTGCTGCTATGGAAGGCCATAAAAATGTTATAGAGTTCTTCATCAGTAAGGGTATAAATGTTAACGATGTTGCCACTGGAAATGGTTGGACATCACTACATTATGCTGCTTACTATTACCCACAAATAAAAACATAGTATTGTATTTACTCAAATAATTTAATTTTATTAACCTGAAAGCTTATTAGATTAAAATTATTAAACTAAGAGTTATAATTTTAGCAACTAAAAGCTGTAAATTGCACCATATAAACAGTTATTTCAAGCAAAAGTTATGCCATTAAGAGCTATGCAACAAACATTTATATTTGTGGGTAATAGTAAGATTATGCTGCTAGCGCAGGTAAATTAGATGCAGTTAAAACGCTTGTAGAGAAGGGGGCTAACATTGGAGCTAAAAATAAGGATGGTAAAAACCCTTTAGATGCAGCAAATCAAGATGGCAAATCACAAGTGGCAGGCTTTTTAAGGCCGTTAATGCCCACTACTACTACTCCCACTACTACTCGCTCTCTTCGCAGAAGAAATTGCAACGGTTGGAATAAATTTTGGTCTCCGGGGTGGTGCGCAGAACTCGTTCGCCGCCGTCGCTCTATGGATCAATCCCACATAGAACCACCTTTCTCAACTAATTCTGATAATCAGGCTTTAGCTCCTAATATAACAAGAGCATTACCTTCACTAAATCTTGAATCAAAGATTAAGGGTTCTACGGAATCTCCAGCTTTAGGTGTACCGGAAGTAAACGCTGCTCTAGTAAATAACACAATAATATTAGGCATTTTAGCTGCTGGTCTGTTTAACAAAACACAACATAAGCAACCAATTCATGAAAACCTTTTGTCACCAAGAGAGCAATCGATGAGGTTAAATACTTACTATTACCCACAAATATAAATGTTTGTTGCATAGCTCTTAATGGCATAACTTTTGCTTGAAATAACTGTTTATATGGTGCAATTTACAGCTTTTAGTTGCTAAAATTATAACTCTTAGTTTAATAATTTTAATCTAATAAGCTTTCAGGTTAATAAAATTAAATTATTTGAGTAAATACAATACTATGTTTTTATTTGTGGGTAATAGTAAGGGTTAAATAACATAGATGAGGACATGATTATAAGAGCTATGCAGCAGAGTGAAGAATTTGGGGATCCTGATACTAAGATGGATGAAGTGAAAATTAGTGGTAACAAGACTGGGATGTGTAAAGGAGGTAAATAGTTAATATGCCTCTTACGGAGATAAACAAAGTTAGAGATTTAAGACTGAGGTGAAATATTAATTTCTTAACTTCTGAATTTCATCTATCGAAAGGCCGGTAATTTGAGCGATAACATCAATAGAGACACCGGCCTTAAGTGAATTTTTAGCCACTGCTATTTTAGCCTTACTTTTACCCACAATTTTGAGAGGTTATGATGTGAAGCATAACAATGCTCTCCTTAAGGTTTTCATAGCCCCGCCATAGAGTCATAGACCCTGGTAAATTATCACTTTTTCTATTCATAAATCACCCAATTTTCCTAACCAAATAATAGCTTGTTTTATGTTTGGAGGTTCTTCGGGTAATGTTGCTACCCGATACTCACGCATGTAAAGGACCTTCCACTCTTCGTTGCTTAAAATTTTAGTACAAATTTCCATGGGATTTGATAAAGCCACTTTTGTCAAATATAAAATTTTAAACGCGATTATACTTTTTATAGCAATTAACTTCTGTAATCTTTCTTTTGTAGCTAAGCGGGAGCTTTCTATCTTACATCCTGATTTTAAAATCCTAAAATACTCTTCAATTTTCCACCTTAGCTTATACCAATTTATCTTTTCTATGGCATCTAAAGTATTATTAATCGGTACATTAGTTAGTAGAGTCCAGTCGATAGCTTCCAATCCATCAGGAGGATTTGTTTCTTTTGCACTTACCACATATACAGGGATTTTATCACTTATTTTATGTATTGTATCTTTTGACCCATAAATGGAAGAAGATCTGATAGGTATATAGCCTTTCATATACTTAACTTCAATATTAGCTTTCCTTGATCTCTGGTTTCCACCTTTAGTAACTTCTAGAGAAATTTTCTTTTTTACTGGCAGTTGAGTGATGCGTGTTTGCAAATCTGTTTTTCCGACTTCAGTACAGATAAATCTTCTATTAGCTCGATTGCGGATTACATAAAAACTACCTAACGTCTCAGCCACCCATAAAAATTTGAAGATGTCTGCTTCCCTATCACCAAGGGTAACAAGTTGTACATTTGGAGGAAGGTTGTTTATAGTTTCTTTAAGAGCTGTTATCCACTTATAACTTTCTTTTTCTTCTATGGAGGTACGGTATTTTCTGTTTGCTTTTTCTTGTGCCGTTTCTTCTTCCCTAATAGAACGCGCCCAACATTGTTGGGAAGATAGACCTAAAGGTAATCCGTCTCTGCTGACTATTAAGGCACTATGCAACAGTAAACCCATTTTTTCATTGCTAAATAATCTATATGCACCCTTAGCTTCTTTCCACCCACTACAGCTTTGATTAATTGAACCAGATGCCTTACCCTCTATGCAATAACTTGTTTTTATAAGCCTTTTATTAAGCCTTTTATCTCCCAAATTAATGTGTTTTAACTCTCTTTCCAGCCATTTATCCCATAAGTGTTGAAAGTAACACAAAAAAGACATAAAGAACTATTATTGCAAGAAAATGGAGGCAATAATGGATCAAATAGAAAGAGTACTAAATTTAATAAAAGATGAGGATTTAGAAAGGCTAGGAAAATTAAGTGAAGTAGATAAATGTAATACTAAATTGTTGGGCAAGATTATATTTAAAGGTCTAATGAAGTTAATATTAATGGGGCAAAAAACAAGCCTAAGAGCGCTAGAAATGGTAATAAACAGGTGTATAATGGATAAGAATAGCGATAAAAGTACAGTAACATACAGTGGTTTGTCAAAAA
Organism: Wolbachia endosymbiont of Phyllotreta cruciferae; assembly: GCF_918697765.1. Lineage (NCBI taxonomy): Bacteria > Pseudomonadati > Pseudomonadota > Alphaproteobacteria > Rickettsiales > Anaplasmataceae > Wolbachia > Wolbachia endosymbiont of Phyllotreta cruciferae. Next base: position 1,623,603 of record NZ_OU953855.1, on the reverse strand, counting down.
GGTTAAAAGTTATAAATCCAGAATATTTTAAGGGAGTATATATTGATTTGATGAGCAAGATTAAAAAGCTATTACCCCAAAAAACATTAAATAACTTACATAAGTTTGATTCGACGATCATAAATTTATCGGGATATCTCATAAAAGATGGGCTAAAAATAGGCGGTAAAAGTAACGACAGTCAAGTTAAAGTGAGTGTAGGATTAAAGGATCAATTGCCGACAAGTATAAGATTTTGTAAAGGACAAGAAGAAAGTAGTGAAGATATAGCATTAGTGAGAGCAATTAATGAAGCTAAAGTTGAAAAAGAGGATATTTTATTATTTGATAGAGGAATCAGAAAAGTTGGAACTTTTGCCGAATTTGATGAAAAGGAGTACAAATTTATCACAAGAGTTAAAGTAGGAAGAAAACATGATGTTATAAGCAGGAACAAAGTTATAAGAGAACAAAAATCGGATGGATCAGAGATTTTAGAAGATATAATAGTTAATCTTTATCGTGCACGAGGTAAAGTGGCAGAAAAGCATGATCTACGGCTAATAAAAATCAGAAATAAAATTGGAGATGAAATATGGTTTTTGACAAACTTGTTTGAAATGCCAGCTTATGAAGTAACAGAGCTATATAGGCGCAGATGGGATATAGAAGTGTTCTTTAAATTTATAAAGCAAAATCTTGGATATAAGCACTTTTTAAGCCATACTATGAATGGCATGAAGGTGTATATTTACATGATTATTATTACGGCTTTGTTATTTCTTGTTTATAAAATCAAAAATAATCTACATGGGTTCAAAATAGCATTACTGCAATTCACATTGGATCTAAATGACTCTTTTATACGTTCGATTGTTTTACTGTCGGGAGGTAATTTACATGCCGTTGATCATCTCATATCACGTTATTTTTGATACTTTCAACACTTATGGGATAAATGGCTGGAAAGAGAGTTAAAACACATTAATTTGGGAGATAAAAGGCTTAATAAAAGGCTTATAAAAACAAGTTATTGCATAGAGGGTAAGGCATCTGGTTCAATTAATCAAAGCTGTAGTGGGTGGAAAGAAGCTAAGGGTGCATATAGATTATTTAGCAATGAAAAGCTTGAAGATAAGGAAATTTATTCTTCCCATTATAAAGAAACTAAGGAAAGAATAAAAGGAAACCAGTTGGTCTTTTCAGTTCAAGATACAAGTTATTTGGATTTTGACTCTCATATAAAGACCAAGAGACTAGGCAGTATTTCTAAAGCTTATACAAAGCATAAAATGGGTTTACTGTTGCATAGTGCCTTAATAGTCAGCAGAGACGGATTACCTTTAGGTCTATCTTCCCAACAATGTTGGGCGCGTTCTATTAGGGAAGAAGAAACGGCACAAGAAAAAGCAAACAGAAAATACCGTACCTCCATAGAAGAAAAAGAAAGTTATAAGTGGATAACAGCTCTTAAAGAAACTATAAACAACCTTCCTCCAAATGTACAACTTGTTACCCTTGGTGATAGGGAAGCAGACATCTTCAAATTTTTATGGGTGGCTGAGACGTTAGGTAGTTTTTATGTAATCCGCAATCGAGCTAATAGAAGATTTATCTGTACTGAAGTCGGAAAAACAGATTTGCAAACACGCATCACTCAACTGCCAGTAAAAAAGAAAATTTCTCTAGAAGTTACTAAAGGTGGAAACCAGAGATCAAGGAAAGCTAATATTGAAGTTAAGTATATGAAAGGCTATATACCTATCAGATCTTCTTCCATTTATGGGTCAAAAGATACAATACATAAAATAAGTGATAAAATCCCTGTATATGTGGTAAGTGCAAAAGAAACAAATCCTCCTGATGGATTGGAAGCTATCGACTGGACTCTACTAACTAATGTACCGATTAATAATACTTTAGATGCCATAGAAAAGATAAATTGGTATAAGCTAAGGTGGAAAATTGAAGAGTATTTTAGGATTTTAAAATCAGGATGTAAGATAGAAAGCTCCCGCTTAGCTACAAAAGAAAGATTACAGAAGTTAATTGCTATAAAAAGTATAATCGCGTTTAAAATTTTATATTTGACAAAAGTGGCTTTATCAAATCCCATGGAAATTTGTACTAAAATTTTAAGCAACGAAGAGTGGAAGGTCCTTTACATGCGTGAGTATCGGGTAGCAACATTACCCGAAGAACCTCCAAACATAAAACAAGCTATTATTTGGTTAGGAAAATTGGGTGATTTATGAATAGAAAAAGTGATAATTTACCAGGGTCTATGACTCTATGGCGGGGCTATGAAAACCTTAAGGAGAGCATTGTTATGCTTCACATCATAACCTCTCAAAATTGTGGGTAAAAGTAAGGGTATTAGAAGGTGATACTGGAAGTGGAGAGGTATGGGGAAAACTTTCAGAGCTTTTGAATCATCATTTTATCGGTGAAAATGGGCTTGAATACATGATAAGTATGATGGCGGTAGATGCTGGGTATGCAACACAAGAAGTATACAATTGGGTAAGGGGTCACCAAGGGTCAGGGAGAGTAATGGCAGTAAAAGGGGCAAACAAAGCGCTAGTGCCACTGAGCAGCCCAAGTAGAGTAGATGTAACAGTTAGCGGACAAAAGCTAAAGAGAGGAATGAAGCTGTGGCCAGTTGGAGTATCGATATTGAAGTCCGAGCTTTTCCAATTACTTAATGTTTTAACAGAAGGGGCGCCGGGGTATTGTCATTTTCCAGAGTATACACCTGAATATTTTAAGCAACTTACTGCAGAACAACTAATTACCAAGGTAGTAAAAGGGTATACCAAACAAGAATGGCAAAAGATAAGAGATCGAAATGAAGTACTAGATTGCAGAGTTTACGCAAGAGCAGCATCGATAGCACTGGGAATAGATAGGTGGCCAGAGAGTAAATGGGAGAGTTTAGTAGGTGAAAAAACTAAAAAGTCAAAAAGAGTGAGAAAGAGTCAATGGTTAAGCGAGAAAAATGTACAGTGAAGAGTACTTAGCGCAAGTAGAAGAAGCGATAAAGAAGCTACAGAGCGGGGAAAGGGTTGTCTCAATTGCATACGGTGATCATGTGGTTAGGTATGGAGAAGTTCAGATAAAAGATCTATTGGACTTAAGACAACGAATTAAATCTGAATTGAAAATCGCAGGTGTGAGGCCAAAGAGAAAGATTATTATTTCAACGAGTAAGGGGATTGACAAAATTGTGTAAAAATGTTATAGTCTATAGTTGATGTTTTCTGGTTAATCATATGGCTCAAAGTCAAAAAAAGCTCAATATTAATGTAAGTTTCGAGGGTGAATTTGCTCAGTATCTTACAGAGGTCGCAAAAGCATGGAATAAAACTATACCAGAAGTTTTAGTGTGTCTTGTGAAAGAAGAATTTGAAGCAGAGAAAGAGATGGCTGAAATTATAAAAGAACGTGATGTGCCAGATGCAAAGACGGTCAGAAATGAGGATGTCGATTGGGATAAAATATTATCTGCAAAGACAATTAAAGATGAGTGAAATACAATATTATCTATTCAGAAAAGGTTCTTGAGAGAGATTTCCTTACTTTACCACCAACAATAAGATCAAGAATTAGAAGAGCTATAGACGAGCGGCTTACAATTGATCCAATTAATCTTGGTAAACCATTAAGTGGTAGATTAGTAGGAAGTAAAAGATTAAGAGTAGGCGATTATCGGATTATTTATAAAGTAGATAAATTAGAGAACACAGTAATCATCACAGAAATAGGACACAGAAGTACCATTTATTAAGAGGTAAATGCACTATAAAAAGTCAATGACCAAATTCTCCAGCAGCTTGCTGAAATTTCTCAATATTAAACCATAAATTTGTGCAACAACCTGCTGCATAATTAAAACAATCAGAGGCTAAATGTTATTGAAATCATTCAAACAGTTATTTCACAAACGACCAAAACCAAAAAGTTCAGCCTGGGATGCATCAGGTTCAGGAAGAAGATTATTGCACTTTCAACCAGAGTCAGGAAGTATAAATAGCTTACTCTCTCACAGTCTTGAAACTTTGCGTAGTCGATCTCGAGATATGGTAAGAAAGAACTCCTATGCGGATCGATACGATAGTGAGTAATTGCGTTGGAACAGGAATAAAACCGCAGTCAAAGGCGAAAGATGCAGAATTTCGGAAAAAAGTGCAAGAATTATGGCTGAGATGGACAGATGAAGCAGACAGTAGCGGAGTAAGTGATTTTTATGGATTACAAGCTTTGGTTTGTAGGAGCATGATAGAAGGAGGAGAATGTTTTGTACGGCTGAGAACGAGAAAACGAGAAGATGGTCTTTGTGTGCCGTTGCAACTGCAAGTACTTGAATCAGAGCATTTAGACAATAAGAGCAATCAAACCCTTGCCAATGGTAATGTAATAAGAAACGGCATTGAATTTAACCGACTTGGGCAAAGAGAAGCATATTACCTATTTAGAGAACATCCAGGTGAAGGCTCGTTTGGCGAATCAGTAAGAGTACCAGCAAATGATGTTTTACATATTTACAGACCATTAAGACCTGGGCAGATTCGAGGAGTACCATGGTTGTCCAGTGTACTGTTAAAGCTCTATGAACTTGATCAATACGATGATGCGGAATTAGTGAGAAAAAAGACTGCTGCAATGTTTGCTGGGTTTATTACGAGACTCGATCCAGAAGCAAATATTTTAGGAGAAGGTGAAGCAAATGAGCAAGGAGTAGCACTATCAGGTTTAGAGCCAGGAACTATGCAACTGCTTGATCCAGGTGAGGACATAAAATTTTCAGAACCATCTGATGTTGGAGGAAGTTATGAGGCATTCATGAAACAGCAGCTCAGAGCAATAGCAGTAGGCATGGGAATAACTTACGAGCAGCTAACAGGTGACTTAACAAATGTCAATTATTCATCAATCCGAGCAGGATTAATAGAGTTTCGCCGGAGGTGCGGAATGTTACAGCATAACGTAATGGTATTTCAATTTTGCCGTCCGGTATGGGATAGGTGGTTAGAATTAGCAGTACTATCTGGAGAACTGGATATAGGTGAAAAAAAAGGGGGAAAAGAAGAGGTAAAATGGATAGCGCAAGGGTTTGATTGGGTAGATCCACTGAAAGACCAGCAAGCACAGCAAATGGCGGTAAGGAATGGATTTAAGAGCAGGTCAGAAGTAGTATCAGAGCTAGGTTACGATATAGAAGAAATCGACCAAGAAATTGCTGAAGATCAAAGACGTGCAAGTGAACTGGGCTTAAATTTTGATTCTGATGTGAATTCTAATGCTGAAATGATATAAAATTCTATTTCTATGACAAATGGGTTTTTATTGCCCCAGACACAAATAAAAAATTTTAAAAACATATGATGACACAAATAAATTGGATGAACAAGCCAATGATGATAGAGGCAAGAAGTTTTGAATTACTGTCATTACATGCAGGAAAGCAGCCAATTTTTAAAAACATAAAACATGCAGTAAGAAATAGTGAAAGGGGAATAAAAGTACATGGAATCTTGACGAAGAATTCAGAAGCTTTTGATGATGTGTTGGGGATGACATCGTATGAGAAGATACGTGAAGAGATAGAAGAAGCTTTAATAGATGAAGAAGTAGAAACAATAATTTTGGACATAGACAGCCCTGGAGGAGAAGTAAACGGTTTATTCGACCTTTCGGACTTTATTTACGAAGCAAGGGCATTGAAAAAGATCGTAGCAATAGCAAATGATGATGCATATTCTGCGGCGTATGCAATTGCATCAAGTGCTGAAAAGGTGTATGTAAGCAGAACATCAGGGGTAGGAAGTATAGGAGTAATAGCAAGTCACATTGATCAAAGTGGATTCGATGAAAAGCAAGGTATTAAGTACACAACTGTTTTTGCTGGAAGTCGAAAAAACGATTTAAACCCGCATGAGCCAATAACATCTGAAAGTCTGGAAAGCTTACAAGAGGAAGTAGATCGTCTATATGAGATGTTTGTCCAGCTTATAGCACGAAACAGAAATCTATCCACGGAAAAAATCAAATCAACGGAAGCAGGGCTATATTTTGGAGAAAAAGCGATAGAGGTAGGACTTGCTGATGGAATTACAACATTTTCAGAATTTATAGATAATTATAGGAGAAATAATATGACTAAAACTGAGATAAAAGAACAAGCAATAGATATTGATGAGCAAGGAAGATGTTTAGGGTACGAGAGCTGCCGTAAAGAAGTATTAGAGGTGATAAGATTATGTAATTTATCAAAGATGCCAGAGAAGATAGGAGAATTTATCGAGCAGAATGTAAATGCCAAACAAGCGCAAGAGATATTAATGTCGATACTAGCAGAGAGAACAAAGAAGACAGAGATTTTGAGTACAATACCGCAAAGTACACCGGAAGACTTGATGATGCAGGTAGCGAAAAGTCGAGCAAAATCGGGCATTTGATGGTAGCCTACTCTTAACCGCGGTATATAATGCTAACATACGCTGTAAAAGACAAGACTTAATCTGACAGACAAGAATTAACTGACAGAAGAATTGAGGTAGTCAAAACTAATATCAGTCTCTTGTGTAATGCTACTAATATTTTTCTGAAAAGCAACATGTTTGCTATCAAGAAAAGTCTGCATAGGCGTCTTACCATAGCAATATTTACCTGAATGCGGTCTTGTTTCATTGTAAGAACGCAACCAATAATCAACATCAATCTGTAGACCTTCCAAAGAATTGTAGATTTTCTTTCTGAAGATAATATTGTAACACTCATCTTGCATAGTTCTATGAAACCTTTCACATATGCCATTAGTCTGTGGAGAATTGGCTTTGGTCCTAGAATGATCGATATTTTCGATTCCCAAATAAAGCTGATAAGCGTGATTTTCAGGCTTACCACAATACTCTGTTCCTCGGTCTGTAAGGATACGCAATAATGGCACATTTTGCTCATCAAAAAATGGTATCACTCTATCATTCAGCAAGTCAGCAGCAGTAATAGCCGTTTTGTCTGTATAAAGCTTGGCAAATGCTACTCGAGAATAAGTATCAATGAAGGTCTGCTGGTAGATTCTTCCTATACCTTTTATATTACCTACATAATAGGTATCTTGAGAACCCAAATAACCTGAATGTTCGGTGTCAATTTCACCATGTGCTTCTCTTTGTTCTTTAACTTTTTCTAAAGCTGCAAGTTGCTCTTCGGTTAATATAATTCCATCTTGAGCTACTTTTGCTTCCAGTGCTTTAAGTCTTTTCTTGAAAGTTTCAAGATCATTTCTCAGCCATATAGATCTCACTCCTCCCTGAGAAATTATTATACCTCTTTTTCTCAGTTCATTTGCAGCTCTTTCTTGCCCATATGCTGGAAATTCTGTTGCTATACCAATCGCTGCTCTTTCTATATCGTCGGAAACTCTATTCGCTAATAGAGGTTTTTTCTTACTTATCTCATGTAATGCTTCTTCTCCTCCATTTTCGTACAACTCTTTGAATCGATAAAATGTATCTCTTGAGTATCCCATCACTTTGCATGCTTGAGATACATTTCCTAGTTGTTTTGCTAGTTCTAATAACCCTAGCTTTGGTTTTAGTATTTTTGTTTGTATTGTACTCATTTCTAACACTCCTTTCTTTTATTATTTTATAACTTACTTTTTTAAAGTGTCAGATCAAGTCTTGTTTAATACACATACGCCGCGGTAAAATACTTACTTTTACCCACAATTTTGAGAGGTTATGATGTGAAGCATAACAATGCTCTCCTTAAGGTTTTCATAGCCCCGCCATAGAGTCATAGACCCTGGTAAATTATCACTTTTTCTATTCATAAATCACCCAATTTTCCTAACCAAATAATAGCTTGTTTTATGTTTGGAGGTTCTTCGGGTAATGTTGCTACCCGATACTCACGCATGTAAAGGACCTTCCACTCTTCGTTGCTTAAAATTTTAGTACAAATTTCCATGGGATTTGATAAAGCCACTTTTGTCAAATATAAAATTTTAAACGCGATTATACTTTTTATAGCAATTAACTTCTGTAATCTTTCTTTTGTAGCTAAGCGGGAGCTTTCTATCTTACATCCTGATTTTAAAATCCTAAAATACTCTTCAATTTTCCACCTTAGCTTATACCAATTTATCTTTTCTATGGCATCTAAAGTATTATTAATCGGTACATTAGTTAGTAGAGTCCAGTCGATAGCTTCCAATCCATCAGGAGGATTTGTTTCTTTTGCACTTACCACATATACAGGGATTTTATCACTTATTTTATGTATTGTATCTTTTGACCCATAAATGGAAGAAGATCTGATAGGTATATAGCCTTTCATATACTTAACTTCAATATTAGCTTTCCTTGATCTCTGGTTTCCACCTTTAGTAACTTCTAGAGAAATTTTCTTTTTTACTGGCAGTTGAGTGATGCGTGTTTGCAAATCTGTTTTTCCGACTTCAGTACAGATAAATCTTCTATTAGCTCGATTGCGGATTACATAAAAACTACCTAACGTCTCAGCCACCCATAAAAATTTGAAGATGTCTGCTTCCCTATCACCAAGGGTAACAAGTTGTACATTTGGAGGAAGGTTGTTTATAGTTTCTTTAAGAGCTGTTATCCACTTATAACTTTCTTTTTCTTCTATGGAGGTACGGTATTTTCTGTTTGCTTTTTCTTGTGCCGTTTCTTCTTCCCTAATAGAACGCGCCCAACATTGTTGGGAAGATAGACCTAAAGGTAATCCGTCTCTGCTGACTATTAAGGCACTATGCAACAGTAAACCCATTTTATGCTTTGTATAAGCTTTAGAAATACTGCCTAGTCTCTTGGTCTTTATATGAGAGTCAAAATCCAAATAACTTGTATCTTGAACTGAAAAGACCAACTGGTTTCCTTTTATTCTTTCCTTAGTTTCTTTATAATGGGAAGAATAAATTTCCTTATCTTCAAGCTTTTCATTGCTAAATAATCTATATGCACCCTTAGCTTCTTTCCACCCACTACAGCTTTGATTAATTGAACCAGATGCCTTACCCTCTATGCAATAACTTGTTTTTATAAGCCTTTTATTAAGCCTTTTATCTCCCAAATTAATGTGTTTTAACTCTCTTTCCAGCCATTTATCCCCTAAGCCATCTGTATATTGCACGCTTGTACTTGTTTCTATCATTTTGATCCTAAATTATTTAGCTTACTCACTTTTTACATTTGTGGGTAAAAGTAAGATTTTAACTTTAGCGCGTATACTTGCTCTATCAAAAAGGGCTTGAAAGTTTTTTGGCGCAATAAGTACCTGATAGAGTTTCTGCCTCATTACACCAAATAAAACCGAAAAATTTAAACGATACTCAGCAATTTGATCTGGATTCCAAGGCCCTTGTGCATCACACATATGAAGCGACAATATATTACACATGACTAAGTTTGCCCAAAATTCTTGTAATACAGTCTCTAAATTTACGCCAGAAAAATTCTCTAACTCTGCACCTATTTTGAGTCGTTTATAGCACTCCTCTATATGCCACCTTAATACATAAGCTTTGCTGATATCTTCCAAAGTAAATTTTTCTCGATCAAAAAGTGAAGTAACCAATACCTCTGTTTCTCCGTTGGCTAATGTCAGCACTATTACTCTTACTTTCTGTCCTTTCATTTTATTTTTTAGCTTTTCATTTTCTAATATAAAATCGAAATCTAATTCTCCAGATGCAATTCGTTCCCATAGCTTGCTATAATTTCTTTTTTGCAAGCGAAAAATAAAATCTACTTCCAAATCATAATGCTGCTGAATGAATTTTACTGAAGACGATCATAGATAAATAATAATTTCTTTTGATTTAATGAACGCATTTGAGTGATAACTTCGGGTAATTGCTCTTCCGCCAACGTTTGTTCACCTATATTCCAAGCCGCAAGACGAGCACTACAAATCAGCGAAGTACACAAATCAACAAACAAATTGCCAATGGTGGCATTGTGCCTGTTGTTCCATTTGGTTTAAAGCTTACTATTACCCACAAATATAAATGTTTGTTGCATAGCTCTTAATGGCATAACTTTTGCTTGAAATAACTGTTTATATGGTGCAATTTACAGCTTTTAGTTGCTAAAATTATAACTCTTAGTTTAATAATTTTAATCTAATAAGCTTTCAGGTTAATAAAATTAAATTATTTGAGTAAATACAATACTATGTTTTTATTTGTGGGTAATAGTAAGGACTTTACTTCCTCAGTCTACTTCTTCACCACAACCTACTCAACTTGCTATAGGGTCTAATAAGGCAGGAATGATAGGGGGATCTTTGGTTGGAGCAATAGGTATTGTTGGAATTATAGGATTCATAGCATATAGATATGTTAAGGGTCGTAATGCTGCTCCTGTATTAGAACTAACTGATTTGGGTTATAGAAGGCGATCATCTTCAAGTAGCGATGAAGAAATTTTTACCACTGGTAACAGAATGCGAACTATATATCAATCTGAAACAGTGCTAAATAGTATATCAGTAGAAAGTAGTAGTCGATCAAGAAGTAGCTCATCGTCTTCAAGCGGTGGACCAGGCTCTTGACTAACTGAAGCGGAGTCTAAAAGTGAAAAAAGCTTATCTTGGGATAGTGATGATGTGCCGGAATATCACCTTTAGCTATTTGTCTAAATGTTTTTAATATGTAGACTGTTAGGAAATTGTCTTTTGCTTTTGTGATTTTCATGTTAAAGTATAATCCCTAGGTGAAATAAGTAGCTGCTGTTGTGTGATAAACATAGCAGAGGAAAGTCCGGGCTCCAAGGAAAAATAGTGACGGGTAATGCCCGCCGGAGGTAACTCCAGTTATAGGGCTACAGAGAATTACCGCCTAAAATATTCTTAGGTAAGGGTGAAAAGGTGTGGTAAGAGCACACCATGGCAATGGCAACATTGGTAGTCGAGTAACCAACACTAGGAGCAAGATTAAATAGAAGTAGATTTTATGTTTTCCTCATATCTACTCGGGTAAATCGCATGCGGTAAATGGTAACATTTACTCCAGATAAATAGCTACATAAACAGAACTCGGCTTATATTTCACCTAGGCGTTCACATGATACGTGCGATATAAGCCATGCTATATTTAAATGTATAGGCATTTCATGCGTTGTCCTTCACTTGTTCTGCTTGATAGCCATCACTACTTTCGCCTACATTAACATTAGAATATTCTTCATCATCAATATACTCTTTCAGAACATACCCTCTGCCCCAAACGGTTTCTATGTGGCTTTTTCCATCATTTGCACTTTCAAGTTTCTTACGTAATTTGCACATAAAAACATCAACTATCTTGTTATCTGAAGGTTCATCTAAGCCATTGTAAAGATGATTTAAGAACATTTCTTTTGTTAATACTGTTCCTTTACGCAGTGCTAGCAATTCTATCATAGAATACTCTTTATTAGTAAGGTGAACCGTTTTACCTTTCACCTCAACAATCCTGTGATCAAAATTGATATTTATATTACCAATCTTTATCACCGATTCAGGATGGCCTTTAGTACGACGCACTATGGCCTTAATTCGAGCTAATAACTCACTTTTATGAAATGGTTTGGTTAAGTAATCATCGGCACCATACCCGAGTCCTTTAGCTTTGTGATTGACAGCGGATATACATGAAAGTATTAAGACAGGAACTTTGATTTTTGCACTTCTTAGTCTTAGCAATATATCATATCCGTCAATATCACCAGGCAAGTGTATATCTAAAATAACTAGGTCATAGTAATCTCCGTTTGAGGAAACCATATTATTGTTATAATCTTGTGCAGAAGTAACAACGTCACAGAAATGTCCATCAGAAGTTAAGGCGTTAACCACAGTCTTTGCACTTACTTGATCATCTTCAATTAATAATATACGCATATTTTACACCCCATAAATAATTTATAATTTTAGTAATATATATAACTAAGGAAAGTAATAAATCAAATTTTTATTAACAAATGATCAAAATTACACTTATTAATTAATAGTAAATATATTGTTCCAAAGTTATATAAATAGATCTGAAATATAATAGACATACCATGATAGTAATAATATTTTTAGTAAATATTGAATTAAAGTTACTATTATTAAAAGGATACTTCGGTTAATAAATATTTAACTATTCTATATGTCTGTGTTATATTTTTAATTTACTTATCCTACTATTTTAAAGTATAAGTAATATTTTCAGGAATATTGTGTGGCAATATCAATTTTAGGTGCTGGTGCATGGGGTACAGCAATCGCAATTTCATTAGGTAGTAAGAAAGATGTGATTTTGTGGACTCGCAATGAAACTACATTTGAATCAATCAACGGGAAAAGAGAAAGTGACAAGCTACCCGGTTGTCGAATTTCTGATAATGTGTCAGTAAAATTGGCTATTGAAGACACAATTAATGCTTCAGTAACAATCCTCGCTGTTCCCACTCAGTCTCTGAGGAAGGTATGTCAGCAATTGCATAATTGTAATCTGAAAAAAGATGTAGCAATAATTTTAGCTTGTAAGGGAATAGAAAAGTCTACATTAAAATTACCTAGTGAAATAGTAAATGAAATTTTACCTAACAATCCTATTGCTATTTTTTCAGGTCCTAGCTTTGCTGTAGAAGTTGCAAGAAAATTACCCTATTCAATGGTTCTTGCATGCCAAAATAACACATTAGGTTCAAAGCTAGTATCAGAGCTGCAACAAGAAAATGTTAAATTGGAGTTTAGTAACGACATTATAGGAGTACAGATTTGTGCAGCGTTAAAGAACGTTTTTGCTATAGCGTGTGGGATTGTTTTAGGTAGTAAACTTGGGTTTAATGCTCATGCAGCATTGATTACGAAAAGTATGAGCGAAATTAAGGCTTTATACTCAGCAAAAATTGGTGACGGTAGTGTGGATATAAATACACTACTTGGGCCAGCATGTCTGGGTGACCTAATTATGACATGCACATCCTTGAATTCAAGAAACTTATCTTTTGGGTTTAAAATAGGTAATAGTGACAATGGCTTTAATGTTCAGCAGATTTTGTCAGAAGGCAAGTCAGTGATTGAAGGTTTTAGCACTGCTGAGTCCATATTTAATTTAGCAGGAAAGCTAAAGATAAAAATGCCTATATGTGAAGCGGTCTATAGATTATTGTATGAAAGCGCCTCTATAGAGGATACTATTTCTGTTCTTATAAGTTAATTTTGTATTTGGATATATTGTGAAATTTTTATATAAATTAATATCAACATGGTGGCTGTCTGGAACAGTAAAAAAAATGCCAGGTACTGTGGGTAGTTTGGCTTCTTTTCCGCTTGTTCCTGTAATCCTGAGCAACAAAATTTTAGGTGCAGCAATTATTTCTTTTTTATTCTTAATTGGATTATGGTCTACAGGTAATTATATAAAACATTACAAGACTTCATGTGATCCAAAAGAGGTAGTAATTGACGAAGTGGTTGGTCAATTGCTGACGATACTTTTAGTTTCGATATTGTTAAGCCAAGAGATGAATTGTTCTTCATTGTTGTTGTGCTTTTTTTCTTTTAGGTTTTTTGATATAATAAAAACGTGGCCTATAAATTTAATCGATAAAAATACCAAAGGTCCTTTAGGTATTATGCTAGATGACGTTATAGCTGCAATTTTAGCCTGTGTTCTTATAGGAGCCTTTTATTGTTTATTGTTGGTGTATGCAGGATAAAAAAATTTATTATTCAAGCTTAATTGTTCAAAATCTAAAGGATTATATACTGTACACAGCGAATTTATCTGAGTGGGAAGTACACGATGAATTTGATAACATCATATTTACAATAAATGGTACCAGGGAGTCATTATTTAATTTTGTGTTCTGTGGAGATCAATGTACCGAGCTTTCTATACAAAAAACTCTAGATTATCTCAGAACAAGAGATATAGAAGCAACATGGGTAATAAATTCACATATGAAAATAAGAGATATTTTAGAAAAGTGTGAAATAAAACACGTTAGCACACCAAAAAAAGCTTTACTTAATATGAAAAATTACTTTTTACCTGCTGATGTTATTCCAAACTTGAGGTTAAATGCTGTGAATGGTAGCAACCTCTTAGAACAGTTAGATCTACACACTTCTAAAATTTTTTATCATGGCGTTGGAATTGTCAGCACATTTTTTCGCGGATTACCAAATTATGATGATAAGAACTCAAGATTAAGACTTTTTCTTGTAACACTAAATAATGAAATTATTGGGACATGCGGTCTTTATGTTCAAGATAGCGTAGCTGGTTTTTATAGTGATGGAGTTTTACCAATTTACAGGAATCGTGGAATAGGTACCCAAATGGTTTTAGAAAGAATAAAGATAGCTAAACAGCTTGAATGCAAATATATAGTAGCACATTGTATGAAATCTTCTGTGAACCTTTATAAGAGATTGGGCTTTCAAATGTTAGGCAATCTTTACTTATATACCTCTTCAGCATAATTCTGAGCGGTTACAAATTTTTACATTTGTTTTAAAAGTGCTATGTTTTTTTTGTATGAAGTGGTTTTAATATTGATTCTAATATTATTCTTTCTCTCTTATTCTAAATTAAAAATTAGTAATAAGATTAAGAACTTACAGCATCAAAATGTTATCATAAATAATTTAATTGATACTGTGAATGATGGGTTTTATATTTGGGATGCAAAAAAACGTATAGAAAAGTTCTCTCCCAATTTACTAATTTTGCTTAATACTGTTTTTTACTCATTTAATGAGTTTGTGAATTTTTTTGAGCAATCAGAAAGCTTAATCAAAAATTTTGTTGAGGCAAAGGAAATAAATAAATCTTTTACTCTAGATTTAAAGTCAAAAGACAGTGAGGTTTATTGCATATGTTACGGTAGAAGCATAATAGATGATTCTAACAATGTGATAGGTGTGCTGTTATGGATAAGGAATGTCTCAGACTGTAAGATAAAGGCTAACGGACTTGAGTTAGAAAATAGTAAGCTTACACAGGAAGTGGAGAGCTATAAAAACGTTTTCAACTCTTTACCATTTCCAATACTAAGATATAACAAGAGTAGAAAGGTGGAATTTTATAACTTGTTTTATGATAAATATGTAGATGGTTCTAAGAAATTTGCTATTACCGGTAGCGCTCATAGCACAAAACCAGGAAGACATGTCATAACTTATAAGAACGAACCTAAGGTTTTCGATTTTGTTAAAATTCCAATACAAGGTTCTGGTAGCATAGTAATGTATGGGAAAGATGTTAGTGATGCAGAGAAATTATATACTGAATTAAACAGTTATTTAGCTACACAGAAAAATTTGCTTGAGAGGTTACCGGTTGCTATAGTAATATATAGTAAGAATCAAAAGCTAAAATTTTATAATAATGCTTTTATAAAAACCTTTCAATTTGACCCAAAATTTTTGGCATCTTACCCAACTTATCACGAAGTTATGCTTTACCTCTTCGAATCTAAAAAGCTTTTAGAAAAAGAGGATTTTCAAACTATTAGTAACCAAAGACATGAGTTGTTCAAAAAATTATTTGAATCGTACGATGATACGATGCACTTCACAAACGGAAAAGCGTTCAGGGTATTAACAATACCCTACGCTTCGGAAGGTTTGCTGTTCTCTTACGAAGAATGCAAAAGATAATACTTAAACTCCTTCTCTCTCTACCATGAGCTGTTTTACTTTCGCTATTGCTCTTGCTGGATTAAGTCCTTTAGGACAAGTTTTTGTGCAATTCATTATTGTATGACAACGATACAACTTGAATGGGTCGTTTAAAACATCAAGTCTTTCACCTGTCTTATTATCACGGCTGTCAGCAATCCATCTGTAAGCTTGTAATAGTATTGCTGGTCCTAAAAATTTATCACTATTCCACCAGTAGCTTGGACAACCAGTTGAACAGCAAGCACATAATATACAGTCGGACAAGCCATCTAATTTTTTTCTATCTTTAGGAGATTGAGAGTATTCTTTATTTGGTAGGGCAGGCTTATCTGCTTGTAACCAAGGTTTAATTGATTTGTATTGCTCATAAAATTGGCTCAAATCCGAGACTAGGTCCTTTATTACATACATGTGAGGTAATGGATATATTTTTACGTCACCTTTTATATCATGTATAGATCTAGTACATGCAAGAGTATTGGTTCCGTCAATATTCATGGCACAAGATCCACATATGCCTTCTCTACAAGAACGTCTGAAAGTTAAAGTCGAATCTATTTCATCCTTTATTTTTATTAATGCATCAAGTACCATAGGGCCACAATTATCCATATCAATAAAAAATGTGTCTATTCTAGGGTTTTTCTCGTCATCAGCAGACCAACGGTAAATTTGAAATCTTCTGATGTTTTTTGCTCTAGCAGGAATAGGATAAATTTTGCCCTTTTGATTAATTTTAGAATTCTTTGGCAAAGAAAACTGAACCATATCACTTACCTTTTATTGTTTATAGCTAAAACCCTTTGTAGATAACATATTTTATTATCATCTACTATATTTTTATTAAATTCCTTTTAAATCGTGCACATATTGTAGCCAAGCGAAGCTAAAATCTCTCTTTCTAGATTTTTCATTATAATTTCTTCATCTTTTTTTTGGTGATCATAACCAAGTAAATGCAGTAATCCATGCACTAACATGTGTGCAATGTGAGCAAGAATGGGTATACAATACTCATGCGATTCTCTTTTTATTGTGTCTATTGAAATTGCTATGTCTCCTAAATCGCACTCATTAGACAATTGTTCATACGGAAATGATAGTACGTTAGTTGGCTTATCCATTTCTCTAAATTTTAAATTAAGTTGATGTAGCAAGTCATCATCAGCCAGAGCTATTGATATATTTGGTTTATAGTGGTCTATTTTTAATTCTTTTAGAGAAGCATTGATGACACCTAATACAAAATTTTTAGGATTTTCTATAATGCTGCACCATTTCTTGTCAAGAATATTTACTTCTAACATGAGTGACACATCAGTAAGGGTGTCATGCAAATAGCTGACACTGGAATCCAAAAAAGAAGAGTTATAGACCCTTGTGTCATGTACACAACTGTACGAATATTGTACACTAGAAGGATGTCATCCCAGTGCCTAGACACTGGAATCCAGGAATTTTGGTTAGACATCAAGTTAGTGAATATAAAAGTAGCTAATCTTATATTAAAACACAACGGCTTTAATGTGGTTGCATTAAGGCTGGATTCCAGTGTCAAGCACTGGAATGACACCTTTGTGTTTGATGCAAAATCGGCTATAACGTTTAATGCACTGCCTTCGAGACAAATATTCATACAGCTGTGCGTTGTGTGCTGAGATGACATCATTTAGGAACTGAAATGACAGGTATTACACATCACTCATCCTTATTATTTCATTCCATTCAATTTCCGAAACTGGGGCAATTGATAAACGTGGTTGTTTTAATATAGTCATATTTTTCAAAAGTGGGTTTTGTTTTATATTATTTAACGTTACTTGGTTATTTAAAGGTTTCAAAAACTTTACATTCACTAATCCGAACTTGGGATCATTAACATGATAATACTCTTTAAATACTTCAACGATTCCAAGTATTGCTTTCTCTTTACCTGTATGATAAAAAAACGCAAGATCGCTTGCTTTCATAATTTTCATGTAATTTTGAGCTTGATAATTGCGCACACCATCCCACTCAACTACCTGATCCTTTTCCATTTTTTGCCATGAGTATTCACTTGGCTCTGACTTGAGTAGCCAAAATTGCATTATTTTTTTCTTCTTAAGTAAGCTGGTATATCATAGATATTGCTGCCCCACTTAGCTCCTTCGCTTACCTGTTCAGCTGGTTTTGTTTCCAGTGTTTTGTCTTGCGTACTTTCACTTTGACTATATGGCCACTTAAATTTCTCTTTCTCTGAGCCTTCGCTCTGACTTATAGGTGAAGTTTCTGATTTATTATTGCGACCATCAATGCCAGTTGCAAGAACAGAAACTCTAACTCTTCCCTCCATCGCTTGATCAAAAGTAGCACCAAATATTATATTTGCATTTTCATCTACTTCTTCACGCACTCTATTGGCTGCAGCATCAACTTCAAACAGAGTCATATCTCCGCCACCAGTAATGTTAATTAATATTCCTTGCGCACCTTTCATTGATACATTATCAAGCAATGGATTAGATATTGCAGCCTCTGCAGCGCTAATTGCTCTATCTTCTCCTTCTGCCTCTCCGGTGCCGATCATCGCTTTGCCCATCTCGCTCATTACTGTTTCTATATCAGCGAAGTCAAGATTGATAAGCCCTGGCATGACCATCAAGTCAGTTACTCCTCTGATGCCAATATGCAGAACATTATCAGCAAGTTTAAATGCATCAGAAAATGTAGTTTTTTCATTTGCAATTCTAAATAAATTCTGATTTGGAATGACAATAAGTGTATCCACGTATTTTTGCAGTTCTTCAAGTCCAAGCTCTGCAATGCGCATGCGGCGCACACCTTCAAAACCGAACGGTTTAGTTACAACTCCAACAGTCAATATCTTTTTTTCTTTTGGCGCTCTATCCTTAACTGCGGCTCTTGCTTCTCTGGCTGCTTTTGCAATTACCGGTGCTGCACCGGTTCCAGTACCACCGCCCATTCCTGCTGTGATGAAAAGCATATGACTATCTTTTATATGCTCCATAATCTCATCAATTGATTCTTCTGCTGCACCTTTGCCAACATCAGGCAAGGCACCAGCACCAAGACCCTTAGTTAAATTAATGCCAAGCTGAATTTTTTTATCACATAACGACTTTTCTAGTGCTTGAGCGTCGGTGTTTGCGACAACAAAATTCACTCCTTGCAAATTAGATTGGATCATGTTATTCACAGCATTTCCGCCAGCACCACCTACTCCCACAACGGTAATCCTTGGGTGTAATATAGGTAACTCCGGCAGACTAAGATCAATAGACATTTAAATTACTCAAATTTAGCGAATTCACTTGATAATAAGTTACTGCTTTTTTAATAATATGCAAATACTTTTCACTTCTATAGGCGTAAACAGTAAACGGGATTTACTTATTCTTAATAACATTTAAAATAACAGATAATAACTTTATATTTTTAGAAGGTATCATTCTACTGATGCAAAAAAATAGAAAATGTTTATAAAAAGGGACAGAGACTATCCCTTTTTATTCTGTTTAAGCTACTTTATTATGCTTTTGCTGGTACCAATCCAACTGCTACCGCAACATCATTCAAGAATGTTGATGTATCACTAACAATAAATTTTAGCTTATCATTATCAATTTTAGGCTTATCATCATCTTTTTCACAGACCTTAAGAATCTCTTCTCTCACTGCATCAATTTGATTTGCCTTACTACTATTCTTATATGCATACACAGGTGCAGCTATTAAAGCCGCCACCGCAGCAACAACTATCAAACTAGCAACTAGCGGATGAGCAACTGCAAATGTAGACATTGCAGTAATAGCAGGACTAACGAGTGTTGCAGCTTTTGTTCCAACTGTACCAACGAAAGCCGCATAAGCTGGGCTCAAAAAATAAGCAGCTGTAAGCGAAATTGCTGCTGCAATTGCTACAAAAGTCGCGGCCGTTTTGTATGGATTTTCTTTTACAAGATTCCAACCTTGCACAGGAACTTCTTTAGTTGCTGACCAAAGGCCCTCTTGACTATATTTCTGTTTTATTACTTCAATCCTTGCCATAACTCTACTCCTTAAATAGAATATTAAAATTTCATTAAGAATAATATATAGTAAAAAAAAGCTGCCTGTCAAGTAATTTAATTTACTAGTATAATCTGATTCTGTAATTCAGCGCTTCAGCAATGTGTGCTCTTTTTACTTCTTCACTTTTTGCAAGATCTGCAATGGTTCTTGCAACTTTTAATACGCGTGTGTAGCCTCGATTGGAAATGTAATTTTCTTTCAGTACGTATTTTAGCAATTCTAACCCTGCCTGATCTGGTTCAGTAAATTTATTAAATGCTTCACCGCTTACTTCTGAATTGCAACGAATATTTAATTCACTATAGCGCTCAGTTTGAACTTTTCTTGCTGCTATCACTCTTTCTCTTATGATTTTAGTACTTTCTCCCTCCACAGAGATTTCAGGAGAGAGTATGCTAACGTTTGGCATTTCAATGCATATGTCTATTCTATCAAGCAATGGGCCTGATATTTTGTTTTTGTAATCTGTGCCACACTTTGGAGCTTTGTTGCACGATCTGCTTGCATCACCTAAATAACCGCACCTGCAAGGGTTCATTGCAGCAATCAGTTGAAAATTTGCAGGGTAGGTTATGTGAGCATTTGCCCTTGCAACGGTAACTTTTCTATCTTCAAGTGGTTGGCGCAGAGAATCAAGCACAAGTCTTGGAAATTCTGGCAACTCATCAAGGAATAACACGCCATTGTGAGCCATGGTAATTTCTCCAGGTTTTGCATTCTTTCCTCCCCCTATCATCGCTGGCATAGAGCATGAATGATGAGGTTCACGAAAGGGACGAGTTACTTTGAATATTTCATTACCAGTTTTTGTTATGCTGGAAATAATATTAACATCAATCATCTCCTGTTCGGTTAAATCAGGCAGCAATCCTATAAAGCGCTTAGCAAGCATTGATTTTCCAGTACCAGGAGGGCCAACAAGAAGCATATTATGCCCACCTGCTGCTGCAATTTCAGCTACTCTTTTTGCAACAACTTGGCCTTTAATATCCTTCATATCGGGAACCAATCTTTTTTCTTTGGGTGCATCACTATATTTAAAAATTACTGGCTGAATTAATTGCTCACCCTTAAAGTGTCTGATAATATCAGTTAATTTCTCTATAGCTAGAATTGAAACATTCTTTACCCATGAAGCCTCTACTCCATTTCCCCTTGGGCAAATTACTCCTTTATTTCCCTGTTTTGCATTGATCGCTGTTGGCAGCACTCCTGAAACTGGAATAACTCTGCCATCAAGGGCAAGCTCACCCATAATGATATAAGACTGAACTTTTTCAACTGGTATCACATTCATTACAACAAGTAGTCCAATAGCAATAGCCAAGTCATAATGACTGCCTTCTTTCAGCAAATCCGCAGGGGAGAGATTAACTGTAATTCTTTTTGGAGGTAGTAGTAGATTGATTGAATTTAACGCTGCTCTGATGCGTTCTTTGGATTCCGCAACAGTTTTATCTGGCAATCCAACAATATTAAAAGCTGGAATACCATTTGCCATATGAATTTGTGCATTGACATTTACTGTGCTAATTCCCTGAAGCGCAACGGTATTTATATTTGCAATCATAATATATTATATAAAATTGTTAATACAATATATTAAAGAAGCGATGAAGTAAAGGCTACAGCAATTAAAGATGGCTTAACTTAGCAAAAAAGTGTAGTATTCTATCACTTTGCTGATTACAAATGTTTATAAGGATAATCACTTTTTTCTTACTATATTCAAGTACGGCTTTTTGTAGTGATTGTAATTTTAATTTACCATACTGTGGGCTCAGTTGTAATCTAGATCTATCATATAGAAATTTAAGTAATATAAAAAAATTATTGAATAACGACGATAAGTTTGTTGCGCTTACGTTTGATGATGGACCTTCCAACAATAGAATAAACGATATTATTAATGTTCTGGAAAGCTATGAAGCAAAAGCAACATTTTTTGTGCTTGGTGAACGTATAAATGAAAAAACGTCTGAAATAGTAAAGAAAATTCATGAATCAGGTCATGAGTTAGGCAATCACTCTTGGTCGCATAGGAAGTTGACATCACTTTCAAGTGAGGAACAATTGCAAGAATTGGAAAAGACAAATACAGCAATTAAAAATGCAATAAAACAAGATGTAAAATGGTTTCGTCCGCCATATGGATGTTATGACGATAATCTGATTGAAAATACTGATCAATTAAATATGTATTCAATATTATGGACAGTTGATTCGCTAGATTGGCAAGGTGATAAGCCAGAAACTTTAGTTGAAAGAGTTTTAAGTAATGTACATAATGGAGCAGTTATACTGTTTCATGATCACAATAACAGGTCAAACACAATTGAAGCTTTACCTCATATTATTAAAATACTAAAAAAATCAGGTTATAAGTTTGTGACCTTAAGTGAGTGGGAAAAAAGGGTTTGTAATACGGTAAAAGCCAGAAGTGTAACAATAAAAGAGGGGAAAAAAGTGCGTTTTGAAGGAATGTTATGTGGACAAAAAATAAAGTCTTTAACCGCAGAGCATTCATATTAGGTGGTATTCAGCTTACCATTTCCGCGGTTTTTAGTTGCAGGTTATATAATTTACAAATACGAAACAGACAAAAGTACGAAGCACTATCTAATAGTAATAGAATAAGAGTTGCTACTATTATGCCTCAGCGAGGCAAAATTTTAGATAGGAATAGCGTTGAACTTGCAATAAACAAAATTTCGTATGTTGTTTTGTTTGATGGTTCTGGTAAGGAAGTTGATTTGCAGACATTATCAGAAGTCGAGTCTAAAATAGCAAAATCGTCAGAAAAAATAACTGCTCTTTATAAACGTTATTACCCGTTTGGTTCAATGTGTTCTCATGTAATCGGATATACAAAAAGACAGCAAGGCATAAGCGAAGTAGGAATCAGCGGTATTGAATATACATATGATCATATATTGAAAGGCAAGTCAGGAAAATCTGAGCAGGAAATAAATTCTAAAAAACGCGTCATAAAAGAATTATCAAGCATACCACAACAAGACGGACAAGATGTACAACTGACAATTGATATTAATCTGCAAGAGAAAACCGCAGAGGTATTTAAAGATCACCAAGGCTCCGCAGTGGTAATTGATGTAAATAATGGAGAAATTTTAGCATTATATAATTCACCTTCTTACGATAATAATCTTTTTGCTAGCAGGCTATCAAATGAGACTTGGGAGAGCTTGAATGCTCCTTCATTGCCGCTCGTGAATCGTGCGTTATCATATCAGATTCCACCTGGTTCAATATTTAAAATAATAGTTGCGCTTGCAGCTTTAAAAGATGGAATAATAACACCAGAAGAGAAATTCTCGTGCAAGGGCTATATGAAAATAGGTGAGCGGAAATTTCGTTGTCTGAAAAGCAAAGTCCATGGGTATGTATCTTTAAATGAAGCAATGGCATTATCATGCAACACTTACTTTTATAATATAGGGAAAAAAATAAGTGTAGACTCTCTAGTAGAAATGGCCAGAAAATTTGGTATTGGAAGTGGGCCACTGATTGGAACGTTTAAAGAAGAAGCTCCAGGGTTGTTGCCAGATAGAGATTGGCGTACACGAAAGCTATATTCGCAGTGGTATTTAGGTGACACTATCAACTTAGTTATAGGACAAGGGTATATGCTTACAACACCACTACAGCTTGCAGTTCTTGCAGCGAGGATTGCAACAGGAAAAGAGGTAATTCCCCGCATTAAGATGAATGAAACGATACAAGATTTTCCCGATATTGATGTGGATTGTGAGCATCTTAGCATAGTTCGAAAAGCTATGTTTGATGTGGTGAATTCTAAAACTGGAACCTATAAGAAAGGGCTAAGCGGTATACAAATTGCCGGTAAAACCGGTACACCAGAGATAAACTCTAAGGGTGAAAGTCATAAGTTATTTATCGCTTATGGCCCTTACCATAACCCGCGCTATGCAATCTCTGTGTTTATAGAACACGGCAAAGCCCCACGCCAAGATGTTGCTATAGCTAATGAAATATTTCAGTATATGCTTGAAACTATGAGTATTAAACTTCTTGCATAACCATATAACAAACTTTTATTGGGAATAGAAACGAAAAAACTTACTTGACACCCTTCGCCAGCGCCCTTATCATGATAGTGAGGCTATTGTGTTTGCTTTCGCCAATCTGCAGATTAAAAGGTAAGGATTACTTAATGTATCGGCGTCTTATGTTCAATTTTTTGCAGTATATAGATACTGTATGTCTTTACAAAACTTCATCTACATCTAGATTTTTATCTAAATAAGCTGAACGCGCTTATAAAGCGTTACAAGACATCAAAAAATGCCAATACTCGACAGAGATAGTAAAAGACTAGCTAACTCGGGGATTCTTTGTCTTTTTTTCTGCTTAGTAAATTTCTTAAACATTTGCAGCGTAAGTTAGTTGCAATTAAAAGCGGCTGAATCTCGCTTGTCAAGCGTTTAAAACATAAAAAACGCCAATATTTTAAAGCGGATAATAACCACGGGGCTTCTTTTGCCTTTTTTTTATTTGGTAAATTTCTTAACATTTGTAATTGCAATTTAAGAGACCATAAAGGGTCAGTGCTCCTTTTTCTGTCATCCCAGCGTCACGCGTTGGTTTCAACATTATATCATGAACTTTCTAAAATTCATTGAGTTATGCTTTCAAACGGTAGTGCCGGGGTGTGAGTATAACGATTATCAGTATATAAAAGTCATAGCAGACAGGCTGGAAGCAGCGAGCGCTGGTGAAGTGAAACGAATAATATTCAATATGCCTCCGCGCTCGATGAAGTCCATGTGCATAAGCGTTGCGTGGCCCGCATGGATACTGGGAAACCAACCAACTGCGAGAATAATAGTTGCAAGTTATTCTCAGCGGCTCAGCGAAAAGCACTCGCTCGACACCAGGTGCGTGATGCAGTCTAGTTGGTATAGAGCGCTATTTCCAGAGATAGAACTATCCAAAGACCAGAATACCAAATATAAATTTCAAACAGTGCAGAGAGGATACAGAATCGCAACATCAGTTGGAGGGACGTTAACAGGTGAAGGTGGTGATTTCATCATCGTGGACGATCCGCTCAGTTCTGCTCAAGCTTTGAGTGAAACGCTTAGAAAGCGTGCCACAAACTGGTTTGATCAGACTTTAGTAACCAAGCTGAACGATAGAAAAAAAGGAGTCATCGTTCTTGTAATGCACAGGCTACACCAGGAGGACTTAACTGGACACCTTCTCTCCAAGCCAAAAAACATATGGCATCATATTTGTTTGCCAATGATTTCTGAAAATAAGCAGGTTATTTATTCAATCAAAAAGCCAATACCTCCCGTTCCTATCATCCGAGTAGCTCAGCACTGTGCGACCAGGCGATTATATAATAAACCAGCGTCACCTGTAAACGCGAATTCTGGACTAAGGAAGGAAGAAAGTATAGGAAATAGAAGGCTTTTTGGATTTGATGGAATAGGAAATGAGAGTAGAAAAGATATGAACCAAAAAATTAACAGGGGATCTATGGCGAGTGTGTTCAATTTCTAGTCTATTTTTTAGGTAACCAAAAACAGTCTCAATGATAGACCTTTTTCTCAGTAAAATCTTCTCATTTAGCGAAATTAATGCATTTTTCATACCTTTTTTCACCTTGGTAACAAGTTTCAAACCTCGGTCAAACAGCTTCTGAAAAAGCTCTTTTGCAATATAACCTTTGTCACCAAACAAAAGGCCGGTTAATTTTCCCGTCAGATTTGGCACAGGTATCCTATCATCAACATTGCCTTTTGTTAGCGTAAGTGCATGAATTTCACCATTTTCATTGATTACCATATGTAATTTGAAACCAAAAAACCAGCCGTAAGTACTCTTGCTTAATTTTGCAATTCCAGCAAAAACTTTGTTTTTGGATATTCTTTTTGCATGACAAACTGCAATGGGAGTTGTGTCTATATATGAAATTCCAGTGTTTTCTGACTGTCCACAAAGCCAATGCAACAACATTGCTAAATGCCACAAAACCCTAGGCTTTAGAGCAACAAACCTGGTATATGAAGGCAACTTTGGAAACTCTGATTTGTAGAGCAACGTTAGGTAATGTAGGTAGAAAGTTTTGAAATTTTTACACGGAGATTGTTGATATAGCAGGATTATTGTCATGATTTCGGAGTGCTCAATTTCCGTTATTCTTGTGGGTTTTTTACCATTTGGCAGTAGTTTACCTGCAAAATTTTTCTCTATATCTCTGCAAAAATCATCGACCAAACAAAACAGTTTTGTTATATCTTCCATGGGTAACCTCATCTATTTTTTTATAACTGCTGAGTTTACCCTGTTTTCTTGCCTTTTCTATTCTCCTTTAATCCAGAATTCGCGTTGTAAGGATATTATATTCAAGAGAAGAAGGTCAGTTGTTATATCCCCTTGATGGAGGAAAAGAAGAAGTTGAGATAATAAAAGCTGAACTTGGGAGTTACGCTTTTGCTGCTCAATATCAACAAAACCCTCTGCCGCTTTCAAGTGGTATAATTAAACCAGAGTGGTTGAAACGCTATAAAAAATTTCCTGATAATCTCTCGCATATAACACAAAGTTGGGATACTGCGGTTTCAACAAGTAACATGAGCAACTTTAGTGTCTGCACCACCTGGGCAAAAATAGATAATAAATTCTATTTACTCGACGTATATCGCGCAAAGCTTGAGTATCCAAAGCTTAAAGAACAGGTTTTGTCACTAGCTGCAAGATGGACGCCACACGCAATTTTAATCGAAGCAAAAACAAGTGGTCAACAATTGGTGCAAGAGCTAAAGACAAACAGTGATTTACCGATTATTGAAATAGTGCCACATGATGACAAGCTCACTCGATTTCATCAAATTGTTCCGATTATAGAGTCTGGCAAGGTTTTTCTGCCACATCAAGCAGTATGGCTGAACGATTTTGAGTATGAGATTTTAATGTTTCCTGAAACTCGACACGATGATCAAGTAGATAGTACCGTGCAATATCTCCAGTGGGTGAGAAACAGTACCTCCAGGGTTGCAGCTATACGAGCATTGTGATTTGAGTCTACCAGTACTGGGATGACAGCTAGGAGACAACCGTCATCCCGCTGCTTGTTAGCGGGATCTAGAGATACCGCGAATGAATCGCGGTATGACGTAGGACTGCTGTTATTCCAGTGTCTGGGCACTGCCGTCTTGGATGGAAAGGCTGGATCCAAGTAGTCAGCTACTCGTATGACATCTTTGTGTTTGAGGCAAAACCAGCTATAACATTTCTTCGCAAACAAATGTTCGTACAGTTGTGGGTCGTGCACAACTCTATTCCTATAGTGAGTAGCTCCCTCCTATCTTATTTATATCATATTTTTAACTTACCCAATAACATAAATTACTTTAGCTATGCTATAGCTAAAGTGGCTTAGGTTTACTTACAATTTGAAAAACAACAAATTCGTCATTCCGCTACTCGTTAGCGCTGCGGCGCATAAGTGTTGAAAGTATCAAAAATAACGTGATATGAGATGATCAACGGCATGTAAATTACCTCCCGACAGTAAAACAATCGAACGTATAAAAGAGTCATTTAGATCCAATGTGAATTGCAGTAATGCTATTTTGAACCCATGTAGATTATTTTTGATTTTATAAACAAGAAATAACAAAGCCGTAATAATAATCATGTAAATATACACCTTCATGCCATTCATAGTATGGCTTAAAAAGTGCTTATATCCAAGATTTTGCTTTATAAATTTAAAGAACACTTCTATATCCCATCTGCGCCTATATAGCTCTGTTACTTCATAAGCTGGCATTTCAAACAAGTTTGTCAAAAACCATATTTCATCTCCAATTTTATTTCTGATTTTTATTAGCCGTAGATCATGCTTTTCTGCCACTTTACCTCGTGCACGATAAAGATTAACTATTATATCTTCTAAAATCTCTGATCCATCCGATTTTTGTTCTCTTATAACTTTGTTCCTGCTTATAACATCATGTTTTCTTCCTACTTTAACTCTTGTGATAAATTTGTACTCCTTTTCATCAAATTCGGCAAAAGTTCCAACTTTTCTGATTCCTCTATCAAATAATAAAATATCCTCTTTTTCAACTTTAGCTTCATTAATTGCTCTCACTAATGCTATATCTTCACTACTTTCTTCTTGTCCTTTACAAAATCTTATACTTGTCGGCAATTGATCCTTTAATCCTACACTCACTTTAACTTGACTGTCGTTACTTTTACCGCCTATTTTTAGCCCATCTTTTATGAGATATCCCGATAAATTTATGATCGTCGAATCAAACTTATGTAAGTTATTTAATGTTTTTTGGGGTAATAGCTTTTTAATCTTGCTCATCAAATCAATATATACTCCCTTAAAATATTCTGGATTTATAACTTTTAACCTTTTTGACAAACCACTGTATGTTACTGTACTTTTATCGCTATTCTTATCCATTATACACCTGTTTATTACCATTTCTAGCGCTCTTAGGCTTGTTTTTTGCCCCATTAATATTAACTTCATTAGACCTTTAAATATAATCTTGCCCAACAATTTAGTATTACATTTATCTACTTCACTTAATTTTCCTAGCCTTTCTAAATCCTCATCTTTTATTAAATTTAGTACTCTTTCTATTTGATCCATTATTGCCTCCATTTTCTTGCAATAATAGTTCTTTATGTCTTTTTTGTGTTACTTTCAACACTTATGGTGTATGATCCCAGAGTGTGATGGTATGGGACCATACACCTAATCAAATAAAAATTAAAGAAGGAGAGTTGGTTGTAACGGTTGGAGATAACGACTTTGTTTTACCTGGAATTTACGTTGGATAAACTACAAAAAATAACAGGTAAAAATCAACGTAAATTTAAGATAAATCGATTTTATTAGTATTATCAAATCAAAATCTGTTTTTAATTAATCAATAATACTTTTTTACATATTTTCATCCCCTTTCATGGATTTTTTAATTTTATAGATGATATCTAATATTATTAGAAGCATTGTAAAATATCTTATGAGAAAAATTATAAAATATATTAGCATTATTGGTATTGCATGTTTGACCTTACCCAGAAAAAGTAGAGAGAAAGTTAAGACGTTTTTATCATGAGAATAAATTGTGCAGGAATGCAATAGTTAATAGTAGAATGTCTACGTTATTTGTTATAAAAGATTTCTATGTATTCAAATATGGCAGTTCTGGTTTGTTGAGCGAGAAGTATCAATAAGCAGCTCCCTTTTAAGTGAACTTTTCTGCAACAGAGTTATCGTAACAACAGCCCTTATGGCTCATGCTGGAAATGATGTTTTTTGTATTCAATAGAAATTGGTAATTTTGAGAGGTATACTGTGACCCTTGATCGCTATGTAACAGCAGATTTTTATCGGGTTTGCGTTTATCAACGGCCATCAATAAAGAATCTATAACTAATTATCATGTTACTCATTAACCACCATGCGTGAATATAGGTCAATTATTGCCGCCAACAACCTTCTTTAGTTTTTATGTAGGTAATCCCAAACTTTATTTGGCTGATCAGTAGTAAAATTTTGATCCAATGTGTTCGGAGCCACAACTCGGTTGCTTATTTGCTGTTTTTTATTTTTGAACCTTCGTCTAAGCTTGGTTTTAATGCCATTTTCTTGCATAACACTTTGTACTGTTTTAATTTTTGCCTAAAGCTTTTAATTCAGCGTGAATTTTAGGGGCTCCATATCTGCATTTAGAATGCTTGATGTATTTTTTGAATATCTGCTAGAAGCCCTTCTTTTGCTAATTCTTTACTGCTTTTTTCCTTAGCAACCAATACCACCAGTACAAAACCCTACATAGTTCCTGTGTTTTATAGCAATTTCTATATAAAAGAATACTTTACTCTTTTTCTTTGCCCAGGGCTTTTTTTAAGATGTCTCTTTCTCTTGTTAGTTCTTTTTTTAGATCAAATCTTTCTTTGTCATAAGGAGCCTTTGCCTGGAAATGCGTATGCTCCAGACATTTTTCCATCATATTTTCTTACTTAACATACTGCCATCTATACCTAGATCTTTTGCTATTTTTGTACTTGCTTGACCTGTTTCTTTAACCAGCTTAACAGCTTCTAATTTGAATTCTGCTGTATATTCTCTTCTATTTGTCATATTTTGAAAAAACGTTTTATTTTACTCCAAAAACGTCTTAACTTTCTCTCTACTTTTTCTGGGTAAGGTCACTACTTGGATGACAGATAGTAGTGCGAAAGTCTCTTACAACTTACTTTTAATTAGTCTAACCCATGCGTGCCAATCCCTCTCACCAAGATTGCTTTCAAAAGATAGGAGATCCTTTACAGCTTTTGAGCAAATTTCTTCACTTGGAATTGATAACTCCTTATTCATTGCTAACGTTAAACATTGAGTTTTGCACGCTTGTTCTAAATGATACGTGTAAAACATTGCTTCTTGTATAGTCCGACCACACGTTATAGATCCATGATTACGCATTAACATGACAAAATTTTCTTTCAGATCAGCTATTAACCTCTTTCCTTCTGTATCGCTAAGTGCTAGGGAATTATAATTATGGTAAGAGATTTTATTGTAAAAGTGCAGTGCCCATTGACTTATAGGAAGCAGCCCATCTTTGAGAGAAGAAACCGCTACAATAGAAGGTGTATGCAAGTGAAAAATTGCTTGAATATCTTTCCTTGCTTGATAAACAAAACCATGAATTATATAGCCAGTTCTATTATATTGATATTCTTTGCCTTCAATTACATCTCCATCAAATGATACTTTCATTAACGAACGTTCATCTACTTCATCAAAACGCATACCAAACGGATAAATATAAAACGACTTTTGATCTTCAGAACGCACTGAAAGGTGAGTATATGTATGATCATCGAACTTAAGGTAGGACAAAATCTGATAGGCATAGACTAGATCCCTTTTTACTCTGCTCTTTGTTAACAACACAATCCTCTGTTAGAATCTTCTGAAGGTTTATACGCGAAAAGAGACTTGTAGTAAACTAATAAGTCTATGCCACTCTGTCTTGCTTTCTGAATACCAAACACTTTTGTGTTGTAGCTTGCTTAAAAATAGTTATCGTTATTATAGAGTTTATATACAGAATTTATGTTTTTAAATTACATAATATCTTAACTACAAAAATAATTTTCTATATAATATTTCATATGTTTTAAAGCTTCATTTTTATGTTATTATAAATGTAAGTTTCAAGATTGAAAATAATATGGTAAATATTAACACAAAAAAACAGCCAGCAGGATTTTTCATATATCTCTCTGGTCTTTCGGGAAGTGGTAAACTTTCCACAGCAATAGAATTATCTAATATGATAAACGCATTAATTGTAAATAGTAAGTTCTATAACAATGTTCAAGCTTGCTCTATATACGATGGTGTCTTTGAACGTGATCAAATACCTAAAGAAGTTCAAGATAGAATATATGGCATTATGCAAATTATGCTTCAGGTAATAGAAAATTATCCGATTCACTCAAAAAATTACATATTTATTGATGAGTTGATGGAAAATAATGACCAGAACATGAGGATGTATGATTCAATAGTAAGGCTTAGTAAAAAAATGAACACAGAAATCCTTCCTGTGGTACTTAGGTGTGATCTACCGACATTACAAAAGCGTATTGCATTAAAAAGGCAAAGAAAAAATAGGAAGGTGATTAATCTAAATAGCATGATAGAGCAATGTAGGATTAACAATTTATTTACACCACCGAGTGCTATAGAGATAGAAAATTCAAATATGAGTATAAAAGAAGTAGCTCAAGAGATAGTAAACCAGATGCACAAGCTTAGCCAAATTGCGTGTATGCAAAAAAATAGTCTATAGCAATTTCATATACTGAGGCTCATTTAAATATAGAGCTTCAACTTCATTTAATTTTTGCTTGTTCTTTAGTCTATAATGAACTAATAGCCCTGCATGGCTAGCATTTAAATTGCAATCCATATGTGTACTGCTTGTAGCGTGACCAGGGTCACATGCTGCAGTTGGACCAGACAGCGGCAATAAATTGAAATCAAATAACTGTGTATAAAACCCTTGAGCATTTTTGATTATAGCTCTGATATTTTTTTTGCTATTTGCACAAAGCAAAGATATTGCGTAGGCTTGAACTTCCAGCGCACTAACCCCGTATAACGGCTTATTTGTAGCAAGATTTATACCTTGTGCAGCTGATATACCAACTCTAATTCCAGTGAAACTTCCTGGTCCAACTACTACCGCCAAATGATCTATTTTATCATAATTATAGTTGTGCTTATCAAATAAAGTACTTAGTATTTGAAAAAATGATTCTGCATGACTATTGCTGGTGGAATTGTGCTCTACAAAACAGTTACCATCATAATCAACTATTGCTATTGAACTACCAATACCTACAGTATCAATCGCTAAAATAGACATTACTTAAGCTTATCATAGAGTTTTGAAAATATCATAGTAAAGGCACCATTACCCATAACATTTGCTGAAGTGATTATTGGATCAAACACTATATACAATGCTGTGATTAACGAAAGCATTTCTGGAGAAAATTTGAGGTATTTCTCAAGAATAGGTAGCATTACCATAATTCCTCCTGCCGGCACTGCAACGATAGCAAACTTAAATAACAAAAAATAGAGAAGGAAAGTTACATAGTCTGTTGTGCACAATGAATAACCGGAGGCAATTATCATTGATAATATTATGATAAAAAAGCAATCACCTACTAAATGAAAGCTAGCAGTTATTGGCACAACAGACGATGCTATG
This sequence comes from Wolbachia endosymbiont of Phyllotreta cruciferae, assembly GCF_918697765.1. NCBI lineage: Bacteria > Pseudomonadati > Pseudomonadota > Alphaproteobacteria > Rickettsiales > Anaplasmataceae > Wolbachia > Wolbachia endosymbiont of Phyllotreta cruciferae. The sequence goes on along the minus strand of NZ_OU953855.1, from coordinate 1,591,039 downwards.
TCAGGTTGCTTTACATTTTTTTTGCTTCCTTCAAGACTAAGAGGCATAGTTGCATTACTAGACATTGTGCTCATCGCAGTAATAAATGCCGGTATCATATTGCCTATACTAGCTATCCAGCTTGTGATCTTGAATGAATTTGCTGCTCCATATAAGAGGAAAACATAAAGGTAGGTTGCAGATGCTATAATAATGAAAATTATTGAGTAATCCTTAAATATTATAGATAAAACTTGATCATGCTGCATTTTTAAAGCAAGCCCAAGTACAAATATTGGAATAATCGGCGTCAAAAACGTCTTCAAAATAAAGAGAGTTAAATCTAACATTTTGTTCGAAAGCTCTTTGCTTTTCTTGGGTAGCAGTGTGGACACTACTATGCTGGACACAAATCCACAGGCAAGGGCATAAAAATTAGAAAGCAATGCAGGCAGCCTAAACGACCATAAGGGAACAATTGTTTCTTCATACGTTATATCTTGTATTGAATGAGTGTTTTGTATGATGAAATGCCCAACAGAATAAGCTATTAAACTTGAAGCCAGATTTGACAAGAAGATCATTATAATAAGTAACAATATGAACTTTATAGCTGACTGCTTAAGATTGTTAACACTGCTAAAGATTAACGCAAAAATAATAAAAGGCATTATAAATAGCAAAACCTCTTTTATACTCAGGCTCGTTGAGTACAAGAAGGTTTTTGCTTCCATTGGAACTAAATGACCAAAGAATGCAACTGAAGTGATGACCGTGAGTAAGATTAATAGTTGTAGCACGTTCTTATATACCAATGTCCTACGGACATATATATGGTAAGTTAGTTGTTAAGTAAAGCAAAACTGTCTAAACTGCACAGCAAATGGTGTAATGAAAGTAGCTGACACTGGAATGACAAAGAAGAGTGAAATTAGCACTCACTTATTATTCGTGTCGTTTTCAGTAAAAGCCTCCTCCCATGTGCCTTGAGTTGCTGCACGGCTATACTCTGTTACTCTATTTTCAAAGAAATTCGTATGTTCCACGCCATTTAGTATTTCATCAAGCCACGGAATAGGATTATCATTAACATCATATATGGACTCAAGACCTAATTGCATTAACCGTCTGTTTGCTACGTAGCGTATGTAATTGCGCACTTCTTCTGCAGATAGTCCTTCAACGTCTCCGAAATTAAAAGCAAGCTTTATAAACTCATCCTCAAGCTCAACAATAGTGCGGCATGCAGAATATAATTCCTCTTTAAACTCATCGTTCCAAATTTCATTATTCTCTTTAATAAATGTATTAAATAACATAATAATTGAATTGGTGTGCAAAGTTTCATCACGGGCTGACCAGGCAATTATTTGTCCCATGCCTTTCATTTTTCCAAAGCGTTGAAAATTGAGCAAAATTGCAAATGATGCGAATAACTGCAACCCCTCGGTAAATGCACCAAACACCGCTAGAGTTTTAGCTACATGTTTTTTATCGTGTTTTTTGCTTTCCTCGAATTCTAACATGTATTCATACTTCTTTCTCATAGCATCATACTTTAAGAATGCTTGATACTCGCTTTCTGGCATGCCAATTGTGTCTAAAAGATAAGAATAAGCTGCAATGTGTATAGTTTCCATATTGGAAAAGCTTGCAAGCATCATGCATATTTCTGTTGGCTTAAATATATTTGAATAATGCCTCATGTAGCAGTTATTTACTTCAATGTCTGCCTGAGTAAAGAATCTAAAAATCTGAGTTAGTAGATTTTTCTCTACGTTTGAAAGTTTAGTTTTCCAATCCTTTACGTCATCAGCAAGCGGAACTTCCTCAGGTATCCAATGGATTCTTTGTTGCTGCAGCCACGCATCATACGCCCAAGGGTAATTAAAAGGTTTGTATATTGGATCTGCTTTTAACAATGACATAAGACACCTATTATTTTCTAAAGTAAATATTATATTAAGTGATATTGAGAATCAGTCAATTTAACTTTTTTGAAATTTGACGGCAGATAATTTATTAGTGTATTATAGCTTCAAGTAATTTATCAACAGAAATGCGAGTATTAATATCTTTTATTTTATTATTTACAGTGAGCTGCACTCACACTATTCACAATCACGGAGCTCCTGGCATTAGTGTTGAATTGTGGAGCAAGATAAAAGTAGGTGACGATAAAGAAAAAGTGGTTCACACTTTAGGATCACCAACATTGGTATCAAAGTTCGATGACAATGTTTGGTACTATGTCTCATATAAAATTAAACAAGCCAATTTTTTAGGAAAAAGGAAGTATAGTAGTAAGTCTCTGCAAATTTCATTCGACCAAGACGGTAAAGTTGAAGATACAAAAGAAACTGACATCTTAGAGAGATCTTTGGCTGTTTCTGATTGAAAGTTTGCTAACTATAGAGTTTTTCTCACTCTTCTTTGCATCCAAGAACCGTATAACGTCATCCCAGTGTCAAGCACTGGGATGACACCATTTGTTGTAAACTCACTTTTACTCTATGGTTATACTACCTTGCTGCTATCCTGAACGGACAATGGCGTCAACTTAAGAGCCTCCATTAGCAAACTCTCCTAAAGACATGATGGCGTTTAGGCTTATCTACCTTATCGCGGCTATACAATCGTCCTGGTCGGATTTTAACTTTAGCGCGTATACTTGCTCTATCAAAAAGGGCTTGAAAGTTTTTTGGCGCAATAAGTACCTGATAGAGTTTCTGCCTCATTACACCAAATAAAACTGAAAAATTTAAACGATACTCAGCAATTTGATCTGGATTCCAAGGCCCTTGTGCATCACACATATGAAGCGACAATATATTACACATGACTAAGTTTGCCCAAAATTCTTGTAATACAGCCTCTAAATTTACGCCAGAAAAATTCTCTAATTCTGCACCTATTTTGAGTCGTTTATAGCACTCCTCTATATGCCACCTTAACACATAAGCTTTGCTGATATCTTCCAAAATAAATTTTACTCGGTCAAAAAGTGAAGTAATCAATACCTCTGTTTCTCAGTTGGCTAATGTCAGCACTATAACTCTTACTTTCTGTCCTTTCATTTTATTTTTTAGCTTTTCATTTTCTAATATAAAATCGAAATCTAATTCGCCAGCGTTCCCATAGCTTGCTATAATTTCTTTTTTGCAAGCGAAAAATAAAATCTACTTCCAAATCATAATGCTGCTGAATGAATTTTACTGAAGACGATCATAGATAAATAATAATTTCTTTTGATTTAATGAACGCATTTGAGTGATAACTTCGGGTAATTGCTCTTCCGCCAACGTTTGTTCACCTATATTCCAAGCGGCTTTGTTGCATCGCTACTTATGAAAGGCTAACTATAGTTAGGATTATAAGCAACCTATTGAAAATCTTGTTTTTTTGCAATCAATCTGATCAAATTTAAGAATAGTAATTTGTTATTTATATTAATAAATTTAATTCTATTGAAAATAGCTAAAGCATTGAAATTCTTGAATTTTAGCCGGATTGGTAAATGGTAGTGAAATTTCTTTTACTCAAATTTAGGTATTCATTGACCGTTCTTGTTATAAATACCAGAATAATAAGCTACTGATATTCCCTATCTTTTTTATCTTTAATCCATCATAGCTAGCGATGCAACAAAGCCATTCCAAGCCGCAAGACGAGCACTACAAATCAGCGAAGTACACAAATCAACAAACAAATTGCCAATGGTGGCATTGTGCCTGTTGTTCCATTTGGTTTAAAGCGGCCAAACTCGGATACAATTTCCTCAGAGCTGGGTAATCTCATACCAGAACCATCTGCTGCAATAAGTCTATAGCCTCTCCAACTCAGGTTCATCCTGATAGGCTGTTTGGATGCTTAAATTCTTGAAAGCCTGTATGGCAAATCTTATACCTTGCTTTAGAAAAAGCTTGCTTTGAGGGTACATGTCAATGGCTCCATAAGTTCACATTCTATTCCCAAACTTTTTTTAACTAACTTTAAAATCATAGAAAATACTGTCGAAAAAGGAAGTTTTCTTGTTCGTGTAAAACTGTTTTTTCCAACACAATGGATTCTCTGAAAAGCTTTCGAGTATATTATATTTTTAATTTGTAGAATAAGATTTTTTCCTTTTTGTTTGGTAGAAGTCATAGTTTTAAATCCTCCTGATTAAGTTTTATCGCTATGACTCCCCCACCAGAACCGTGCTTGCAGCTTTCCCGCACACGGCTCCACAATGTAGTATTCACAGCATTTCCTATTTTGTATATAATGAGTAGCATATTCTTGGTTTTGGTAATGGATTAACTTGTAGATAGTGTATAAATTGCTTTGAATTCATACTCTTCTTCTGACTACGTCGGTTTATCCATTTATACGCTAGCTTGATTACCCGCCAGAAGAATTTATTCAACCACCGGTAATTTCCGCTAACTCCGAAGTAGTTATAGTGTCCTGTTAGTTTTGCTTTAAGTATTGACCACCAATCTTTAAGGTGAACTTTATTTCGGATCTTTTTCACCCATTCTTTGATTTCTTTAAGTTTTCTAGATAGATTTTCTTTCGAGGTTTTATGACCTACCATTACTCTACCTTTACGACTCCTTGTACCATAATGGGTGAATCCTAGAAAGTTGAAACTTTCCGTTTTTCGTTTCTCCCTTATTCCTTGTTGCCACTCCTTTTTGCCAAACTTTACTATTCTTGTTTTGTCTTCAGATATTTCCAGTCCAAATTTTCCTAGCCTTTGTTTCAGTGACTCTAAGAGTTCTCTAGCATCTTTTTCTCTTTCGCAGCAAATCAGGTGATCGTCTGCATACCTAACTAGCTCCATATAACCTTTAGATCTTAGCTTGAATTTCTTTTCAAACCACAAATCCAGCACATAATGCAACTATATATTAGCTAGTATAGGACTTACTATTCCCCCCTGAGGTGTGCCTAGTTCAGTTGCTTCATAATGTCCTGCTTCGACTACTCCTGCCTTAAGAAATCGTTTTACTAACCACAGTATGTTTGGGTCTGTTATCCGTTCTCTCAAGCATCTCATTAGCCATTTGTGCTGGACATTATCAAAGAATTTCTTGATATCAACTTCTACTACATAGTTAGTTGGTCTGTACATAACTGCTTTATTTAGTGCATTTACCGCTTGATGACAGCTTCTACCAGGACGAAAACCATATGAGTTATCCAGAAAGTTAGCTTCATAAATATTTTCTAATATCTTCTTCAGCATTATCTGGACTAACTTATCTTCTGTAGACGGTACTCCAAGCCCGCGTTTCTCTTTGCTTCCAGCTTTTGGTATATATACTCTTTTCACTGGTTGCGGTTGATATCGCTTTCTTTTCATACTATCCACCAGAGTGTTGAGCTTCTCTTCAAGATTTTCTCCATAAGCTTCTACTGTCACCTGGTCTATACCGCATGCTTTGTTATGCTTTAGCTCTTTATAACATTCAGCAAGATTCTCTGCGTTTATCAGATGAATTAACGATTAAATTTCAATCGTTTATCTTGCCTGGCTCTTACTGCTATCTGATTTAGTTTTCTTTGCACGTTATTCCAACCTCCGTTGTATTGGCATAGCAATTCCTAAACCAGTCACTATATTGCTGACCGCTTCCCCTTGTATGTGGCTTTCCCACACTCTGAGTACTATCAATCAGTCCGACTTCCTTTATATCTTCCGTCAGTACTCGCCTTTGTTGACTTGTTCCAACGTACCTTAATAGGAATACAAAGGATCTCCCAAGTTTACGTAAACTCCATCTCAACACGTGATACGGCCTCAGATCCCGATAGAGTGAGTGATAACTTGCCCTATTGTTACCCTTCTTGCTGTCTTCCACTATATGCAACGTGTCGACCTCTATGACATCGAGAATTTCGGGACTCAATACCTTCACTTTCGTTGTACCCTGTGTTGTCCATTCCACTAGCTTTACTACGCTCGTTACCTTACGCAGCATAGTGGTTTGTTCCAGCCTGCTGGCTAGGCTTTGCCTGGGTTGGATTTTCACCAACTGGACTTTACGCACTTTGCTTGGCGCACGCATGTTTCACCTAAAAAGGACACATTTTAGACTTCTTTGTTGAAATAAAACAGAAACAAAAGTGCTGTTTATTGCACTCTTTGGATAATTTAATGATAAAAAATTTAGAGAGAAATTTTATACACTATCGCTGATATTTTTCCTTAAGTTGACGCCATTGTGTGAACGGTTACGGTTTCCCGTCTTCACCATGCTATATAGAAAAAAGTCTGGATTCCAATTTGCATGACAATATGGAGTATCTGCTTCTTTCATCCCAGTGGGATCTTTTATTCCATTTTATCAACAGTTTGTTTTGCAGTATCAAACAATTTTAATCCTATAATCCCGAATGTAACTAAAATAAAGCATATTACTTCGAATAAATTAACTGGTTCATCAAATAGGTAAACTCCAAGTATCGAAGCTCCTATAGCGCCCACTCCAGTCCAAATTGCATAGCATACTCCGATAGGTATAGAACGTGTAGCGAGCGAAAGTAAATATGTACTAAGAGCCATGGAGAGTATGCTAATTATTGATGGTACGAGATGAGTAAATCCATAACTATGCTTAAGTGTTATGACCCAGAACACTTCAATTAGTGACGATAAGAGTAAATATATCCAATTCATGCATAAATTTTTAGGTTTAAATAGAGAGCTTTAGCCCTATGCTTCCTATTACAATTAAAACGATACATAAAACTTGAGATAAATTAATATTCTCTGTGAAAGCGGTTGCACCAATTATAGTTATTCCAATTGTGCATATTCCAGAGGAAACTGCATAGCATACTCTAATAGGTAGAAAGCATGCTGCAAGAGATAAAAAATAAATGCTAATGATCATAATTACCAATGTTGCAATCGAAGGCACAACCTTAGTAAAACTGTTACTAAACTTTAGCGTTACAGCCCACAGTATCTCCAGGATACTAGACAGCAACAAATATAACCAGCACATTTTCGTAACATTTTAAACTCGTATTGTAACAGAAATTGTTAGCTAAGGCTATACTAAAGTGCAATAGGTCTCTCTTTCGAAATTGCTTTAATATCAAACTTAAAACAACATCCTAAAAAACTTTTCTACGAAATTCAATTCCTGCACGTCATTTGCTGCATAAAGTGGTGTAGTTTGTTGCTCAATACCTGGTATTTCTACAAAAACTTTGCCCACTTCTTGACCTTTTTTAATGGGTGCAGGTATCATATCTTTATATTCAATACGCACCTTAATTTGGTCATGCAATTTGCGGTTGTAAGTTATGGTAACATCGTTTGCAACTGTAATAGGCACTTTTCTATCTTTTCCATAGAGAACATTTACTTCCTCAACTACGCTGTCTTTAACGAATATTTTCTTAGTGTTAAAATGATTTAAGGAGTATTGTATCAATCTTTTTGCTTCTTCTATTCGCTCTTTCTCAGTGTTTAAACCATTTACGACAGCAAAAATTCTCCTATCATTTCGTTTTGCAGATGCTACAATGCCGTAACCACCAGCATTTGTATAACCGGTTTTTAAGCCATCAACCCCAATATCGTGAAAAAGTAGAAGATTTTTATTCTTTTGTACAATTTCATTATATGTCAAATACTGTTCGGAAAATAAATCATAATATTCAGGAAAATCAGTGAAAATCCTTTTTGCCAGCATTACCAAGTCTTTTGCGTTCATAAAATGATCTTCATCTGGCCACCCGCTTGAGTTGACAAAATGACTGTCATTCAGATTCAAATTTTGTGCAACTTCATTCATTTCAGCCACAAAATTCTCTTCTGATCCTGCAATGCCCTCGGCTAGTGTTATGCAGGCATCATTGCCTGAGACTATTGTAATTCCTTCAAGTAATTCCCTCACCGTAACGGATTGACCTTCTTTCAAAAACATAGAAGAGCCTCTCCTTTCCCACGCTTTTCTACTTACTCGAAATTTATCCTCCATGTGTATTATTCCAGCTTTTAGATAATCGAAGGCTATATATAAAGTCATTAGCTTGCTCATTGAAGATGGGGCCATTTTTTCATCGGAATTATGGTCAAAAATGAATGAGTCTGAAGCTAAATCTAAGACTACTGCTTGCTTTGCTTTGGTTCTAAACTGGTATGAGTATGAAGAAAAAGGAAGTATAAAAACTAATAGCAAAATTACCAATCTGCTTAACATATCTATAATTTTAAATTTATAGTGTACTAATTAATAGTATAATTTTACAGGGGCATTTCAATAGATCTCTTGCATAAAAATTCCTTGACAAACCTCGCCAGCCCCCTTATCATGAAACTGAAGCTATTTATTTATCTTCTCTGTACAGATTAAATGACAAAAAAACTCACGTATCTGGCGTCTCATGTTTAATTTTTTGCACTATGTGCACCTTATGTCTTTATAAAATTTCTAGGTTTTTACCTAATATAAGCTAAAATGCGCTTATAAAGCATTTAAAACATAAAAAAACGCCAACTTAAAAAATGGATAGTGAATAACTAGCTACCCTAGGGTTTCTTTTGCCTTTTTTTCTGTTTAGTAAATTTCTTAAACATTTATGACTAAAGGTTAGTTGCATTAAAAAGCAGCTAAATCGCGGTTATTAAGCGTTTAGAATAAAAAAACGCCATACTTGAAAGTATAATGTAAGTCATTAGCCAACCACGGGGCTTCTTTTGCCTTTTTTTTCGTTTGGTAAATTTCTTAAATATTTATAGCTAAACGACAACCGTCATCCCGCTACGTGTTAGCGGGATCTATGCCAAGAGATACCGTGAATGAATCGCGGTATGACGTAGGATTGCTGTCATTCCGCTGCTTGTTAACGGCTGAATACCGCGAATGAATCGCGGTATGACGGTTAAGTATCCCGCTGCTTGGATGACAGCAGATCACCTCTTCACAAAGATTTTATCAGTAATACGCATATCAATAATACTCCAATCGCTGAAAGTAAAATCAGTTGTATTGTGTAAGTGGTTTAAATAGTCCCATGCACTATAAGGGTTATCTTCAGGCAGTTTTACTGTGGAATCGTTATCAAGTATGATATTCCACCTTCTATTCCCTATATAAGCAAAAGAAGAAATGTGGTCTCTTAATTGAGTTTTACTCTCCAACACATCTCTAACAAATTCTAGGTTTGATAACGAGTTTTGTCCTGTAATTACAACAAGATCATCTACTAGATAGTCATCTACGATCACTTTACCTTCAAAATCAATTACCGAGGTTTTGTTATTATCTTTCCAGAGAGCAAACGGTTTATGCTCATCTATATTAATGTGTAGAGTATTGGGCAAAATTCTGTGAACTCTTACGTGTTTTATCCATCTGCTTACGGATTGTATGTTACCGGCAAGTTTTGAAAGTGACATATACAGGATAGGTTGCGTTCTATCTGTCAAACTTAGAATATCCTTTTTGTTTGTAAATTTATTGCCGCTCACGACTACTTCATCGATTGAAAATCCACTACTGAGTAATAAACTGGATAGGCAGTCATTATACCAAGTAAAGTAGTAATTAAATCGATTTATTATTTTATCAAGTGAGCTGTAGAGTATTAGCGTAAGAAAAAGTGCTGTGATAATAACCAAGGCACACTTACGCAAAAAACTCCTTTGGCTTCTAGTAATACTGCTCAACATGACTTAAATCCCTAATATTTTTGTGCTGCAAACTATCTTCAATAATAATTTTAACTAATCCATTAAAATTGATTCCTTTTGCCAATTTTGCAATTTCTGGCACTAACGATAACTCAGTAAAGCCAGGATGTGTATTAATCTCAAGCATTTTTAAAGTGTTATTCTTGGGATTATAACGAAAGTCTGAGCGGGAAATAGTTTTGCATCCTAAAAATTGATGAACTTTCAGTGCGTGTTCCAAGGTCATTTTATATATATTGTCAGGAATTTCAGCAGGAAATATATGTTCTGCAAATCCATCTGTATACTTTGCTTCATAATCATAGAATTTATTTTTTGGTCGTATTTCCATAGTGCCAATTGCTTCATCTAGCAATACAGCAGTATGTAACTCTATGCCCGGTATGTATTCTTCTACGATCATCAAATCTCTTGTCATAGAAGTAGCTCCTTCCTTGTCATCCAAGTAGTCAGATACTGTTTTTTTTTCCTGGTCACGCGCTGGAATGACATCAAATTTCAGTTTTAAATAATCCTCATGTGAGGAAACAATATGTACTCCGATGCTAGAGCCTTCATTAATTGGTTTTAAGACGTACGGATAATCAATTTTAATATTATTTTTTAGTAGATCTTCTCGGCTAATTACATAACCTTTTGGAGTATCAATACTAAGGGACCGGAATATATGCTTTGACATTGCCTTGTTCATAGCAACAGCCGAAGCCATAACTCCTGAGTGTGTATATTTTATACCTAAGATTTCCAATAAACCTTGAATGCAGCCATCTTCACCATAAGGTCCATGCAGAGCGATAAAAGCAAGGCCCGGATTAATTTTTTTAAGCTTTTCAGCAATGTTGCTGTCAACATCTATTTCTATTGCATTATATGAAAGGCTATCAAGTGCCTTCTTTACTGCTTTTCCGCTCATAAGCGATATTTCTCTCTCACAAGAAAATCCACCACTTAAAATTGCTATAGTTGGAACCATGGGCACTCTTAGAAGAACCTTATTAATTATAACTACATATATGAACCTTGTAAACAGAAGGGAAAGTTAGCTTGGAGGTTTATAATCTACTGCCACTGTCTTTGCAATTTTATCATGAAGAAACTGCTTGCGTTGGTCAAATATTGCACATATGAAAATTAGTATTGTGGTCATAAAGATTAAGCCTAATAAAGGATCAAACCACCATTCAGAGGTATACTTATCAAAAAATTTCCTTCTCGTGATGAATATGGGGAAGCAAATAACTTCAAATGAAATATGCCTAACTATTGCTTGCACTAGAGTAACATTTTCAAGTGTATTTGCATCTTTGATATTAATACCGCATAACAATTGTCCTGGAGTACCACCAAATCTTCTTATCATGAATACTCCGAATACTATCGATAGCAAAAAAGATAAGCAAATACGTATAATTAATAATTTAGGTCTAGCAATGTGAAAAACCACTCTTACAAGAATCAAACAGAATAAAGGAATTCCCTTAATAATAAGACTGTCAATAATATGCGCTAACACACGCCTAGTTATTCCCACATATACATAGTTTAATTTTGGGTAGCATGCTTCAGACCTATAATCCATTACTACTGTTTTTGTAATTTTGTCGTAGAAAAGCTGCTTGCGCTTATCAAATATTGCAAACATTAGAACCAATATTGGTAAAATAAAAAACCACTCAGAAATGTAGGTGGGTACCCACAAAAGTGCTTTGAGAGTGCTTCTCATCACTACTTGCATTAAAGCAGCGTTTTTAAGTGTGTTTGCATCTTTTATGTATATACCAAGTAGCAACTTTCCTGGAGTCCAACCAAGTCTTGTTATCATTAATACTTCCAATGCTATATATACTAAATCTTTCAATAATATATCTAAGTCTTCTAATATTTCATATCGCTCTGATATAAGGTCATTATTAGTGTCAATATCAGGAAAGACATAATTAAAAACATCGGCAAGGGGCTCTCCTGATAATATGAATAAAATTAATAAATAAAATAATGAATAACAGACTAGGAATATAATTTGGTCAACTATATAAGCTGCAGCACGCTTAGTTATTCCTGCATATTTTACTTTAATATCCATTTTATACCCCATATGATCCGTCTAATGTACCTATTAACAGTTAAATAGCAGTAAAATTGCTGTATTACTATTTGTATTCTCAAGTAAACTAGTTATGCTATCAAGGACATAAACAATACAGCCACTTTCAGCAATGCAAAACAATAATTGTGAGATACAAGAGAAATTTTCTTTTTCCTTCAGTAGCATTATTCTAAATTTTCGTCAAAATAAGCTGTTTTATCCTTTTTTTCCTTATACTCTTCTGCAGTATAGAGAGGTTGCTTCTTAGCTGTGATATTTGGCCATTTTTGTGAGTATTCTACGTTTATGTTGTAAAATGATTTGAAGATTTTTTGTTCACTGTTCAGTAACTCTTCATCTAGTTCTAAAATATCTTTTATGGAATCATCAGTTACAATTGCATCTACTGGACACTCAGGTATGCACACTCCGCAATCAATACATTCATCTGGGTTAATCACGAGCATGTTTTTACCTTCATAGAAGCAGTCAACGGGACATACTTCCACACAGTCCGTATATTTACATTTTATGCATTTATCTGTAACAAAATGCGTCATAAAACACTGTATATTTGTATTATCTTGGGTACACTAAATTGATAAGAAATTCAAGTCTTTTATGAAGATAAATAAATTGAACAACAAAGAATTAGAAGTATGGTTAAGCTTGGCTAGAACTATAGGACCAATAAAGTTTTTTAGTATACTAAGAACACATGGATCGCTAGATGAGGTGTTGAAATATCTCAATAGGGTGGCTAATAATAAGGTGTATGGCATTCAAGATGCACGAGAAGAAATCAATAATGCAGAAAGAATTGGAGCTAAAATTATACCCGCATGTGACCCAGATTACCCTGATCTTTTAAGAAATATCTCTAGTTGTCCTCCTGTAATAACTGCGCTTGGTGATATATCATTATTAAGCCGTGAGATAATTGCAATAATCGGTGGGCGTAACTCTTCAATGAATGGAAGAAATTTTGCCAATAAGTTGGCACTTGATTTAAGCGAAGCTGGTTTTGTTATTGTTTCTGGACTTGCAAAAGGAATCGATACTGCAGCAAACAGTGTAATATACAAAAATCATCCCACTATCGCTGTTACAGCAAGCGGAATTGATGTGGTGTATCCAAAAGAGAATTTTGATCTATACAAAAAAATCACTGGGAACGGTGGGTTAGTAATTACTGAGCTTCCATTTGCTACTAAACCAAAGCCTCAATATTTTCCTCAAAGGAATCGAATTATATCTGGCCTATCGCTAGGTGTTGCAGTGATTGAAGCATCGAAACGTTCTGGCTCTCTAATAACAGCAGATTTTGCTTTAAATCAAGGGAGAGAGGTATTTGCAGTTTCTGGTTTCCCTTTAGATTCACGTTGTAGTGGTAGTAATTATTTAATTAAAAACGGTGCTAAGCTTATCGAATCCGCTGATGACATAATAGAGAGTATTAGGTTTAGTTTACCTCCGCAGCAAAAAAAACTATTTGATGTTGAACACTATGCTGTTAACCAAAAACAAGAAAAATTACAACAGGCAAAATCTGTTATAGTTGATCATATTAACTCTGTACCTGTTGATATAGATGAACTTATATTAGCAAGCGGACTTTCTACCAACATAGCTCTAATGGCTCTTTTAGAACTAGAGTTGGAAAACAAAATAGAGCGTTCCCCGGGGAATAAAATATCGTTAATTTTCTAGATTACTTTAGCTATACTAGATGCTCGTACAGACATATGCTTGACACTGGAATGATGCCATTTGTTATAGGATTCTTAGTTGCTGATTTTAGAATTGATAAGAGAAAACTTTTTTTCAACTTGTTGTATAATTTTATAAAAGTGATCGAAATCTAAGCTTGCACTGCCAATTAAAACTCCTGATAAATTTGAGATACTGAGCAAATTTTCTATATTTTCTGAACTGACTGAACCACCATATATAATGTGTTTTTTACCAGTACACAATTTTATTACCTCTATCACCTCAGTAATTGCATCATTATTTGGCACATGACCTGTGCCTATTGCCCATATTGGCTCATATGCTACGGTATATTCACCGTGTGTTGGCAAGCGGTTTTTACATTGATATTCTATTACTTCTTTTGTTTTTTCATTCTTATAATCTTCTGAATTTTCACCTACACAGATAATTGGATGTAAGCCTGATTCTATTGCTATTTCCGACCTAAGTTTTATTTCACTATCTTCTTCATTGGCCCTTTCAGAGTGCCCAAGTATTACGTAAGTACACCCTAGTTCTTTTAACATTTCTGCGCTAATTTCACCTGTGTAAGAACCGAACTTTTTATGATGGCAATTCTGTGCTCCTATATTAATATTATTGTTCAACTCTATACTGCTTGGAAATGACGTAAAAGGAGGGCAAATTACTAATTTAGAGGTAATTTCGTTGCTCTTGTTGTTAAGTTTGCCTATAAAGTCAACAAATGAAGAACGCATTCCATTCATTTTCCAATTTGCTACTATTAAAAAGGACATCAACTTTACTTATATAGGCAAGAGTGCCGGCTGTCGGACTTGAACTGACAACCTACTGATTACAAGTCAGTTGCTCTACCAATTGAGCTAAGCCGGCGTTAAACACATTAATAATATACAATTATCAATGAATTTTAGTCAACTAATTTTTAAAATACTGTATAATGAAAATAATATGAAAAAATTTTTACTGAAGCCAAAAAAGAGTCTAGGGCAAAATTTTATTTTATCGAGTGAGATAACAAAAAAAATCGTCGCTTTAGCTGGTAGTCTGGAAAATTTTAATGTCATTGAAATTGGTCCTGGATATGGTGCATTAACAAGAGAAATATTGGTGCATAATCCAAAGTCTCTACTTTCTATAGAAAAAGATAGAGATTTAGTAAAACACCATGATCAACTGCTAAATGAGCATCAAGGAAAGTATAAAATTATAGAAGCAGATGCACTGCACGTTATAGAAGAAGAGCTGATAGAGCGCCCAGTTAAAGTTATTGCTAACTTGCCTTACAATATCTCGGTAGTGTTATTTTTAAAGTGGTTAAATAATATAAAATTTTTTACGAACTTGACATTAATGTTTCAAAAAGAGGTAGCAGATCGCATTACGGCAAGACCCAATTCTAAAGATTATGGTCCCCTATCAGTGCTAAGCCAATTACTATGCGATATAAAAAAGGAATTTGATATTGAACCTAAAGAGTTTTTTCCAAGACCAAAAATACATTCTTCAGTAATTACAGTAAATCCTTTGCCTATCCCAAAATTTGCAGTAAATTTGGAAACCTTAACAAGATTAACACGTGCTGTTTTTTCTCAAAGAAGAAAGATGCTGAGAAATAGCTTGCAAAATATAACGAACCACGCTGAAACTGTCCTTGAAAACGCTAAATTGAGTGGAAATGAACGTCCAGAAAACTTAACTATTGAGCAGTTCTGTTTGCTGGCAAATAATGTGATTTTGCGATAAAATGTATTAGCAACCATATAGCCTTTCTATCTCCTAAAAACAGTTAGAGCTATACAATTAAAGGCTCCTAGCTAATTTTGCCTATTGCAATTTAATTAATTGGCGTATAAGCTTTAAATAAAGCCTATGAAAAAAATGGAAGCTTGTTATTCGTTTGACGATATACTTCTTTTGCCAGCCTATTCTAATATATTGCCTTGCGATGCAGATACAAAAACTTATTTAACAAATAGTATAGAACTAAATATCCCTCTCATATCCTCTGCAATGGATACTGTTACTGAATCGGGCTTTGCAATAGCTATTGCCCAACATGGAGGGATAGGTTGCATACATAAGAATTTATCAATAGATGAACAAGTTTTAGAAGTAAGAAGGGTGAAAAAATATGAAAGTTGGATCGTGTATAACCCAATTACGATTTCACCGGATAAAACAGTTGCGGAAGCAATTTCATTAATGAGAGAGCACAATTATTCTGGCATTCCTGTAGTCGATCAACGCAAGTTAGTTGGAATTTTAACTAACCGAGATGTGAGATTTATTGAAGACCAGAACATGAATGTAAAAGTTTCCGAAGTGATGACAAAAGATAAGTTAGTGACAGTGCGGGAGCAGGGAGTGAATAGTGCCTCAGCAATGAAATTGTTGCATGAAAATAGAATAGAAAAGCTTTTGGTCGTAGATGAAAATTCTTGTTGTATAGGTTTAATTACGGTTAAAGACATTGAAAAATACAATAGATACCCAAATTCATGTAAAGACAGTAAAGGGCGTCTCAGAGTTGCCGCTGCAATTGGCACTGGTAAAAAAGATGGTATAGACAGATGTGAAGCTTTGATCGGAGAAGAAGTTGATGTAGTTGTTGTGGATACTGCTCACGGTCATTCCGAAAACGTTATCAATACCATTAGGGAAATAAAAAAGATGTATCCTAATACGCAATTAATTGGCGGAAACATTGTAACAAAGGAGGCTGCTGAAGCGTTGATTGATGCGGGTGTTGATGCAGTGAAGGTTGGAATAGGACCAGGATCAATCTGTACAACCAGAATAGTTACAGGTGTTGGTGTGCCACAATTCTCTGCAATCAAGAATGTTGCAGAGGCGTGTAGAGCAAGAAACGTCAGACTAATTGCTGATGGTGGGGTAAAATACTCAGGAGATGTTGCAAAAGCTATTGCAGCTGGTGCTGACTCTGTGATGATTGGTTCGATTTTTGCTGGCACTGACGAAAGCCCAGGTGAGATTATCATGTATAAGGGCAGAGCATATAAAGGCTATCGAGGAATGGGATCTATTAGTGCAATGAAACGAGGTTCAGCTAGCCGTTATTTTCAAGATAAAGATTCAAAACTAAAATTAGTTCCACAAGGAGTGGAAGGAAGAGTTCCATTCAAAGGTCCAGCTTCAGGAGTAATCCATCAATTGATTGGCGGATTGCAAGCTGCAATGGGGTATACTGGTAATAGGAATATAGAAGAGATGAAAAAAAATTGTAAATTTGTTACTATTACTGCATCAGGATTAAGAGAGAGTCACGCTCATGATATAGTCATTACACAAGAAGCTCCAAATTATGCTTATCAAGCGTCCAATTTGTCAACCGATTCGGAGTAGTCCAGAAAAAGTAGAGAGAAAGTTAAGACGTTTTTGGAGTAAAATAAAACGTTTTTTCAAAATATGACAAATAGAAGAGAATATACAGCAGAATTCAAATTAGAAGCTGTTAAGCTGGTTAAAGAAACAGGTCAAGCAAGTACAAAAATAGCAAAAGATCTAGGTATAGATGGCAGTATGTTAAGTAAGAAAATATGATGGAAAAATGTCTGGAGCATACGCATTTCCAGGCAAAGGCTCCTTATGACAAAGAAAGATTTGATCTAAAAAAAGAACTAACAAGAGAAAGAGACATCTTAAAAAAAGCCCTGGGCAAAGAAAAAGAGTAAAGTATTCTTTTATATAGAAATTGCTATAAAACACAGGAACTATGTAGGGTTTTGTACTGGTGGTATTGGTTGCTAAGGAAAAAAGCAGTAAAGAATTAGCAAAAGAAGGGCTTCTAGCAGATATTCAAAAAATACATCAAGCATTCTAAATGCAGATATGGAGCCCCTAAAATTCACGCTGAATTAAAAGCTTTAGGCAAAAATTAAAACAGTACAAAGTGTTATGCAAGAAAATGGCATTAAAACCAAGCTTAGACGAAGGTTCAAAAATAAAAAACAGCAAATAAGCAACCGAGTTGTGGCTCCGAACACATTGGATCAAAATTTTACTACTGATCAGCCAAATAAAGTTTGGGATTACCTACATAAAAACTAAAGAAGGTTGTTGGCGGCAATAATTGACCTATATTCACGCATGGTGGTTAATGAGTAACATGATAATTAGTTATAGATTCTTTATTGATGGCCGTTGATAAACGCAAACCCGATAAAAATCTGCTGTTACATAGCGATCAAGGGTCACAGTATACCTCTCAAAATTACCAATTTCTATTGAATACAAAAAACATCATTTCCAGCATGAGCCATAAGGGCTGTTGTTACGATAACTCTGTTGCAGAAAAGTTCACTTAAAAGGGAGCTGCTTATTGATACTTCTCGCTCAACAAACCAGAACTGCCATATTTGAATACATAGAAATCTTTTATAACAAATAACGTAGACATTCTACTATTAACTATTGCATTCCTGCACAATTTATTCTCATGATAAAAACGTCTTAACTTTCTCTCTACTTTTTCTGGGTAAGGTCACCTCTTTAGGTGCTCCTTTTTTCTTTCTTATACACACAAAAATCATATAGAATTGTAAATACAGCTTTTTTATTCTGATGCTTTTCAATTCTATAGCTCTGGTTGTCTCTCTATTACTATTTTTCTACATTATCGTAAAAAAACTGAGCGAAAAGAAAGCAAACCTTGAGGGTAATTTATGTAAATTAGAGCAAGAACTTCAAGAAACAAAGCAAACTTTGCTTACGAAGAATGAAGAAATAGTTGATTTAAGGGTCAAAAGAGCAGAACTTGAAGTAACTCTGCAAAAAGAACGTGAGGAAAAGAAAAAGGAAATAGAATTACTAACAAAAGCAGAGGAGAGATTAACAAACACTTTTAAAGCGCTCTCTCTTGATGCTTTGCAAACAAATAACAATAATTTTCTGAACTTAGCAAAGGAAGTAATCGATAGTAAATTAAAAGAAACGGAAAGCGATTTCAAAAAAAGACAAGCAACGATCAACGAAGTTGTAACTCCAATAAAAGAAAAATTAGAAAAATTCGATAATGAAATACGTGAGCTAGAAAAGGAGAGGGTAGGGGCCTATGAAGGTTTAAAGGAGCAAATTGGAGCGCTGATGAACCAAACTTCCAACCTTGCTAATGCCCTGAGGAAACCTCACATTAGGGGTAAATGGGGTGAAATGCAACTCAAAAGAGTGGTAGAAATGGCAGGAATGATTGAGTATTGCGATTTTTTTACTCAGCCGTCAGTGATTGATAAAAACGAGGATAATTTATTGCGTCCTGATTTAATAATCAAAATGCCATCTGGAAAGCAAATAATAATAGATGCTAAAGTGCCGCTTGATTCTTACATGGATGCTATATCACAAAATGATTTGCAAATACAAAAGGAGAAATTAAAGAACCATTCCCTGGCAATAAAAAAACACATAAATGACTTGGGTAAAAAAGAGTATTGGAATCAATTTGAAAATACGCCAGAACTTGTGGTGCTTTTCTTAACAGGGGAGGGGGTTTTTAGCGCAGCACTGGAATATGAGCCTGCTTTGATAGAGATTGGAGTGGAAAAAAAAGTGATCATTGCAACACCGATCACTCTAATTGCGTTGCTGAGAGCAATAGCGTATGGATGGAAGCAAGAGATGATAGCTGAAAACGCAAAGAAAATCAGTGAACTAGGTCATATTTTATATGAGCGCATTTGCACAATGGGTGAAAACTTTGATAATTTGCGCAGGAGCTTAAAAAGTGCTGTTGATCATTATAATAAAACTGCTGGCTCTCTTGAAGCAAGGGTGTTTCCTGCTGCTCGAGAATTCAATAAGCTTGGTATACATGCAAAAAATAAAAGTTTAAGTGCTGCAAAGGAATTAGAGTCTTTACCACGCAGTTTACATACTGAGGAGCTGAAAGTAGATTAGGCATCTTAACAGGGAATGTTCAAAAAAGTGTGTCAAACCAAAAAAAAAGTAATAAATTGATATAAAAAAAATGGAGGTTTGACAATGAGTCAGAAAGTAGTAAACAGAACTACCGGTTTGGTAGATTACAAAGAACTGGAAGCAAATATACTGTCATCAATAAGGGAAGGCAGACCATTAACAGGAAGGGATGGAGCATTTACACCATTTATAAAAAAGCTGCTGGAGGCAAGTTTGGAAGGTGAAATAGAAAATCACTTATTAGCTGAAAGTGAAGAGAGGGTTTGGTTGGAAGAAGTGGAGTAGCGAATGGATATACAAAACGCTGGGTCTATATTCAGACTACAGAATAAGGTATTACAAACCGAAAGCATCACTAGCACAATATGTTATAAACTTTGGTAAAGAATCTGCTAGGAAAGCGTAGTGCGGATGCTGCGTTTGACGAGGCGGGAGCTGGAAACGTTAACATGGGAATTTGGATTGAGGCCTATTGTGAAAACAATGGATCAGCCACCAAACCCTAAAGTAGGCGCGCCAGTTCTTGACCTTACATATTTTTTTGAAGGTTAAATCCAGCTTAGGGTCGAGAAACTTAGATAAAGCCATAGCCAAAGTGCTTAAAAATATTAATAATTATACACACAATTATTCAACCATATTTTTGAAGATAGCTATGCCGCCGCGGTATCTCTTAGCCGCTAACAAGTAGCGGGATGACGATTGTTGGTAAATCTAAGTCAGTTTAGCTATAGGCAGCAATTTTCTGTATTTATTTTAAATTGAAGGAAGCTCAAATGAAAGATCATGTTTTGCTAAAAATCACAGAATGCAGTCTAACAGTGAACGGTCAATGGCGTCAACTTAAGAACTTTCATTAGCAAACTCTCCTAAAGACATGATGGCGTTTGGGCTTATCTACCTTATCGCGGCTATACAATCGTCCCGGTCGGATTTTAACTTTAGCGCGTATACTTGCTCTATCAAAAAGGGCTTGAAAGTTTTTTGGCGCAATAAGTACCTGATAGAGTTTCTGCCTCATTACACCAAATAAAACCGAAAAATTTAAACGATACTCAGCAATTTGATCTGGATTCCAAGGCCCTTGTGCATCACACATATGAAGCGACAATATATTACACATGACTAAGTTTGCCCAAAATTCTTGTAATACAGCCTCTAAATTTACGCCAGAAAAATTCTCTAACTCTGCACCTATTTTGAGTCGTTTATAGCACTCCTCTATATGCCACCTTAATACATAAGCTTTGCTGATATCTTCCAAAGTAAATTTTTCTCGATCAAAAAGTGAAGTAACCAATACCTCTGTTTCTCCGTTGGCTAATGTCAGCACTATTACTCTTACTTTTTGGCTTTTCGTTTTATTTTCTAGCACAAAATCAAAATCTAATTCACCAGATGAAATTCGTTCCCATAGCTTGCTATAATTTCTTTTTTGCAAGCGAAAAATAAAGTCTACTTTCAATTCATAATGCTGCTGAATGAATTTTAATGAAGACGGTCGTAGATAAATAATAATCTATCTTGATTTAATGAACGCATTTGAGTAACGACTTCAGGTAATTGTTCTTCTGCTAACGTTTGCTCACCCACATTCCAAGCCGCAAGGCGAGCACTGCAAATCAGCGAAGTACATAAATCAACAAACAAAGAAACCCTTGCTAATGGTGGCATTATACCTGTTGTTCCATTTGGTTTAAAACGGCCAAACTCGGATACAATTTCTTCAGAGCTCGGTAATCGAATACCAGAACCATCTGCTGCAATAAGCCTATAGCCTTACTATTACCCACAAATATAAATGTTTGTTGCATAGCTCTTAATGGCATAACTTTTGCTTGAAATAACTGTTTATATGGTGCAATTTACAGCTTTTAGTTGCTAAAATTATAACTCTTAGTTTAATAATTTTAATCTAATAAGCTTTCAGGTTAATAAAATTAAATTATTTGAGTAAATACAATACTATGTTTTTATTTGTGGGTAATAGTAAGGCCTATAGCCTCTCCAACTCAGGCTCATCTTGATAGGCTGTTTGGATGCTTAAATTCTTTAAAACCTGTATGACAAATCTTATATCTTGCTTTAGAAAAAGCTTGCTTTGAGGGTGGAACTTTACAAGTCAATGGATCCATAAGCTCGCATTCTATTCCTAAACTTTTCTTAATTAACTTTAAAATCATAGAAAATACTGTCGTAAAAGGAAGTTTTCTTGTTCGTGTAAAACTGTTTTTTCCAACACAATGGATTCTCTGAAAAGCTTTCGAGTATATTATATTTTTAATTTGTAGAATAAGATTTTTTCCTTTTTGTTTGGTAGAAGTCATAGTTTTAAATCCTCCTGATTAAGTTTTATCGCTATGACTCCCCCACCAGAACCGTGCTTGCAGCTTTCCCGCACACGGCTCCACAATGTAGTATTCACAGCATTTCCTATTTTGTATATAATGAGTAGCATATTCTTGGTTTTGGTAATGGATTAACTTGTAGATAGTGTATAAATTGCTTTGAATTCATACTCTTCTTCTGACTACGTCGGTTTATCCATTTATACGCTAGCTTGATTACCCGCCAGAAGAATTTATTCAACCACCGGTAATTTCCGCTAACTCCGAAGTAGTTATAGTGTCCTGTTAGTTTTGCTTTAAGTATTGACCACCAATCTTTAAGGTGAACTTTATTTCGGATCTTTTTCACCCATTCTTTGATTTCTTTAAGTTTTCTAGATAGATTTTCTTTCGAGGTTTTATGACCTACCATTACTCTACCTTTACGACTCCTTGTACCATAATGGGTGAATCCTAGAAAGTTGAAACTTTCCGTTTTTCGTTTCTCCCTTATTCCTTGTTGCCACTCCTTTTTGCCAAACTTTACTATTCTTGTTTTGTCTTCAGATATTTCCAGTCCAAATTTTCCTAGCCTTTGTTTCAGTGACTCTAAGAGTTCTCTAGCATCTTTTTCTCTTTCGCAGCAAATCAGGTGATCGTCTGCATACCTAACTAGCTCCATATAACCTTTAGATCTTAGCTTGAATTTCTTTTCAAACCACAAATCCAGCACATAATGCAACTATATATTAGCTAGTATAGGACTTACTATTCCCCCCTGAGGTGTGCCTAGTTCAGTTGCTTCATAATGTCCTGCTTCGACTACTCCTGCCTTAAGAAATCGTTTTACTAACCACAGTATGTTTGGGTCTGTTATCCGTTCTCTCAAGCATCTCATTAGCCATTTGTGCTGGACATTATCAAAGAATTTCTTGATATCAACTTCTACTACATAGTTAGTTGGTCTGTACATAACTGCTTTATTTAGTGCATTTACCGCTTGATGACAGCTTCTACCAGGACGAAAACCATATGAGTTATCCAGAAAGTTAGCTTCATAAATATTTTCTAATATCTTCTTCAGCATTATCTGGACTAACTTATCTTCTGTAGACGGTACTCCAAGCCCGCGTTTCTCTTTGCTTCCAGCTTTTGGTATATATACTCTTTTCACTGGTTGCGGTTGATATCGCTTTCTTTTCATACTATCCACCAGAGTGTTGAGCTTCTCTTCAAGATTTTCTCCATAAGCTTCTACTGTCACCTGGTCTATACCGCATGCTTTGTTATGCTTTAGCTCTTTATAACATTCAGCAAGATTCTCTGCGTTTATCAGATGAATTAACGATTAAATTTCAATCGTTTATCTTGCCTGGCTCTTACTGCTATCTGATTTAGTTTTCTTTGCACGTTATTCCAACCTCCGTTGTATTGGCATAGCAATTCCTAAACCAGTCACTATATTGCTGACCGCTTCCCCTTGTATGTGGCTTTCCCACACTCTGAGTACTATCAATCAGTCCGACTTCCTTTATATCTTCCGTCAGTACTCGCCTTTGTTGACTTGTTCCAACGTACCTTAATAGGAATACAAAGGATCTCCCAAGTTTACGTAAACTCCATCTCAACACGTGATACGGCCTCAGATCCCGATAGAGTGAGTGATAACTTGCCCTATTGTTACCCTTCTTGCTGTCTTCCACTATATGCAACGTGTCGACCTCTATGACATCGAGAATTTCGGGACTCAATACCTTCACTTTCGTTGTACCCTGTGTTGTCCATTCCACTAGCTTTACTACGCTCGTTACCTTACGCAGCATAGTGGTTTGTTCCAGCCTGCTGGCTAGGCTTTGCCTGGGTTGGATTTTCACCAACTGGACTTTACGCACTTTGCTTGGCGCACGCATGTTTCACCTAAAAAGGACACATTTTAGACTTCTTTGTTGAAATAAAACAGAAACAGAAACAAAAGTGCTGTTTATTGCACTCTTTGGATAATTTAATGATAAAAAATTTAGAGAGAAATTTTATACACTATCGCTGATATTTTTCCTTAAGTTGACGCCATTGCCTGAACTGATGCTAGTTATAAAGTCTGCATTGCTTAAGTAAGACATCACTATTGATGAAATGGTAAACGTTAACATGAAAATTGCAAAAAATATAAAGACAGAGTGAACTTCATCATTCTCCAGGGTTTTTCCATTGAATTTTACTCCATTGTCTGCATCAGGGTTTAATAAAAGGTAAAAGTAATTTCTTATAGACCTTAAAAGAACAATCAAGCGGAAGATTTTGACACCACCACTTGAAGAACCACTACATCCACCAACAAAGGTGAGAAAAAAAGCTAAGACTGAAATGAAACTCCAATCTATATGATTACAGATTGCATAACCAGTTGACGTAATCAAGGAAGTGATGGTAAATGTGCTGCATTTAAATGATAATGACACTCCTAAATCAACATTTTTATACAACCAAAAACAAGCAAATAAAGATGAAACAATAGCTATCTTAAAAAAGTAAGAGACCTGCTCATCATAGCAAATGTCTAACCGTCTTATGATTTTTAAATAGCTAAGAAAAGGCAGAGAACCCAAAATCATAAAAACGATCGTTATGGCTTCTAGTATGGGATTATTATAGTGCCCTATAGAATCATTATAGTTAGCAAATCCACCAGTTGATACAGCAGACATTCCGTGACATATTGCATCAAATAGTGGCATACCAGCTAGATAATAGGAAAATATACATAACAAAATTAAGCCATAATATATTGCCGTAACATGAATCACTACGCTTCGCGTATTCGGCAACTTCCTTTTGGTAGCATCTGAATACTCAGAATAAAGTAAATTATTTAGGCTGAGAACCTTAAACATAGGAAAAACTGCAATTCCTAAAGTGATTACACCAAAACCCCCCATGCCATGTAGCATTGCTCTCCATAGCAGTATTCCTGGAGATTGTTTTTCAATATCATTAAATATAGTTGCTCCTGTGGTTGTGATGCCAGATATCGTTTCAAACAATGCATCAACATAGCTCAGATTATCAAAATAGAAAGGAATAGCTGCAAACAGAGACAAGGCAATCCAGGTGCAACTAGTAATCGCAAAAATTGCTGGCATTCCATGCAATCTACTTAATTTACCGAGTAAAATAAAAATTGCGCCAGATGTGCAGGTAATTATGAATCCAGCGAGGAAATTTTTCCATTTGTAGCTGAGACATTTATTAGTAATAGCAGGAATAAGCATTGCTAAGCTAAACAGCAATAGGAATATTCCCACAATAAATACAATTGAACGCAAATTTTGTAAACGTTGATGATTTTTCATAGAGTTACTTCCTCGCTATACAAAGCCATAAAAGCTACTCTAACGTCAAGCACTTTGTTGGCCTTTATTAACAGTTATTAACAATATACTTGATTTACTTGTAAATATGTGTGATAATTAAATTTTTATTAGAGGTAAGATATGGTTGAATTAACTAATGCACAAGAAAAAATTCTAGGTTCATTAAGACAGGCAGTCTGGAATGGCAATTTTCAAGAAGTCCAGAACGTACTCGACAATAATGAACATAATGATATACAAGCAGTTTTGAGCCACGAGGGGACTTTGACTAGTGACAAAGGTACCATTTTAGATTTTGTTATGTGTTGTAGCATTACAATTAAAGCTCAAGTAAAGATCATTGAACTAATTTGGCAGAAAGCTGATCCAGAAACTCATGATTTTTTGTGTGATTACAAGGTAACAAAATATTTAGAAGGTCAACCATATTTTACGGATACAATAGATGATCTTAAACGCTTTCAAGGAAAAATTGACTCTAATAACACAGATATATGTTTTGCTCTTGAAACAGTTATTGAAGAAGTGGAAGAGCACAAGAGGGTAATGGGTCTTGATTCCAACTTACAAGAAGCAATAAAAAACCTTGATATTGATCAAGTTAAAGCAGCATTAGAGAATTATGGTGAAAATGCAGCAAGGGTTTTAGAGCGAGGGGTATATTGGAATGATGGAAGCGTAGATGCCCTTTTAGTTTATCCTCTGCTGGTTAACTATGATAGAGAATTGAACCAAGAAGATGTGGAAAAGATAAAAGAAAGCTTAAATTAATGTTTGATGCTGCTTCTCCAGGGCTCCTTGGGTTCGAGCCCAATGGAAATAACTATGTAATGGATAAACTTACATGTGCACAAAAATGTTTTGCTAAAATACCTGGAGTAGGTGAGCAATGCTTTCAAGAGTTGATTCAAGAATTTGAGGAAAAACTTAGTAAAAATGAACTAGATAATGCCAAGATTAATGATCAGATAGCATGGGATAAAGAGTATGCGACTCGATTTTCACAAGAAATCAATCAGGATCCGTCTGAGAATGATGATCTTAACTTTATAACGCGAATTCTGGATTAAAGGAGAATAGAAAAGGCAAGAAAACAGGGTAAACTCAGCAGTTATAAAAAAATAGATGAGGTTACCCATGGAAGATATAACAAAACTGTTTTGTTTGGTCGATGATTTTTGCAGAGATATAGAGAAAAATTTTGCAGGTAAACTACTGCCAAATGGTAAAAAACCCACAAGAATAACGGAAATTGAGCACTCCGAAATCATGACAATAATCCTGCTATATCAACAATCTCCGTGTAAAAATTTCAAAACTTTCTACCTACATTACCTAACGTTGCTCTACAAATCAGAGTTTCCAAAGTTGCCTTCATATACCAGGTTTGTTGCTCTAAAGCCTAGGGTTTTGTGGCATTTAGCAATGTTGTTGCATTGGCTTTGTGGACAGTCAGAAAACACTGGAATTTCATATATAGACACAACTCCCATTGCAGTTTGTCATGCAAAAAGAATATCCAAAAACAAAGTTTTTGCTGGAATTGCAAAATTAAGCAAGAGTACTTACGGCTGGTTTTTTGGTTTCAAATTACATATGGTAATCAATGAAAATGGTGAAATTCATGCACTTACGCTAACAAAAGGCAATGTTGATGATAGGATACCTGTGCCAAATCTGACGGGAAAATTAACCGGCCTTTTGTTTGGTGACAAAGGTTATATTGCAAAAGAGCTTTTTCAGAAGCTGTTTGACCGAGGTTTGAAACTTGTTACCAAGGTGAAAAAAGGTATGAAAAATGCATTAATTTCGCTAAATGAGAAGATTTTACTGAGAAAAAGGTCTATCATTGAGACTGTTTTTGGTTACCTAAAAAATAGACTAGAAATTGAACACACTCGCCATAGATCCCCTGTTAATTTTTTGGTTCATATCTTTTCTACTCTCATTTCCTATTCCATCAAATCCAAAAAGCCTTCTATTTCCTATACTTTCTTCCTTCCTTAGTCCAGAATTCGCGTTTATAGATGACACTGATCTAGATCAAAACACCGTAAACTCTGCACCAACTGCAGACAACAAAACCCCAGAAAAAAACGATACAAACTTCTTGAGTAAACACAAAGGGAAGATTGCTCTAGGCGTTGTTGGACTATGCGTAGTTGGTGCTATTGCAGCCTATGTGCTGGCATATCCTGTAGTTGCATTAGTTTTAGAAGTTTTAGCAGTTTCAGCATTGGCTGTACTAGCTTATATTGGAGGAGTTTGTGAGAAATCAGAAAGCCCAAATACGAAAAGCTCGGACCCGGTTGTTTCTGGGGTGTTGCAACAACGCAGAACTGTCTAATTAGTAATCCATTGTCATCCCAGCGCGCCGCGCTGGGTCTGACTACGCTAGAACAAAGAATATAAAAGAAACGTTGCCGTCACGTTATATCATAAACCTTTGCTGAAGCTTTCTTTATATCTTCACTTGAAAGTGGAATTAGACCAAGCCTAGATAGGTACCCATCTTCAATGCCGATCGAATCTATAATTTCTTTTATGAATTCTCTTAATCCATCAACAGTATCCAGGTGTTCTTTCTTTATATAAAGGTATAGAGGTCTTGCTAATATATATTTTCCCGATGATATATTTTCGTAAGTTGGCTCAATTCCTGCAATTGTGCTCCCTTGTATTTTATCTTGATTCCTCATTAAAAAGCTAAAACTAAATATCCCTAAAGCGTTCTTGTTACTTTTCAATTTTTGTATTATTATGTTTTCATTAATTCCAACTTCTATATACCTTCCGTCATCCCTTATATTACCACATGCTTGCTTTCTTTCTTCCTGATCTTTATAATTCTCTTTGAAAATTCTCGAGTTCATGCATGAATATTGATCAAGCATAATAGAATTAACCAAAGTTTCGTATGTGCCTGTATTTTGATGTGGACCATAAATTTCAATTTCTGTTTTTGGTAAGGCTTGATTTACATCAGACCAAAACTTCTTATTATTTTTTACTAATTTATCATTTTCTTGAGAATATGCAGATAAAGTTTCAAATAAGTCCTTCTTTGTGAAATCAAATCTATGGCTTTGATTTGAATTTGCAATGACAACTCCATCATAGCCAATGATGATTTCTATCACTTCATTAATTTTATTCCTTTTACATAGTTCTCTTTCTACTTCCTTCATAGGGCGAGATGAAGTGGTGATGTCTGGAGTGTCTTCCCCTATTCCTGAGCAAAACATTTTGAATCCTGATCCACTTCCTATCGATTCCACAACTGGAGTCTTAAAGGAGAATACACGGTTGAACTCTTCGGCTATAAACGAGATAAAAGGAAAAACAGTTGAAGATCCAACAATTCTGATGTATTTCCTGGCATCAGCATTTGACGGCGGCGTGAATAATACGAATACAAAAATCAGGAGAAAGTTTCTAAGCATTATTTTTAGTTAAGAACATAAATCTAATTATTGTAACAAAACATCAAACTGAAAAGCTTTAATTGCATGACAAAAGCTACAGTTTACATTTAAATTTTATTTTATATTATTGTAAGTATTACACAACTTTAAGGAACAGTTATGGCAGTTATGCCAGATAAATGGATAAGAGAAAAAGCTGAAAACTTTGGAATGATAGAGCCTTTTGTGAATCACAAAAGCAGCAAAGGTGTTATATCTTTCGGACTATCATCTTACGGTTACGATGCAAGAGTGGATAATAAATTTAAAATTTTTACTAACGTTAATTCAGCCATCGTGGACCCTAAAAATTTTTCTGAGAATAGTTTTATAGATAAAGAAACAGACGTATGCATAATTCCACCAAATAGCTTTGTGCTTGCAAGTACAGTGGAATATTTTCGTATACCAAGGAATGTACTGGTCATTTGTGTTGGTAAATCAACTTACGCAAGATGTGGAATTATAGTAAACGTTACTCCCTTAGA
Source organism: Wolbachia endosymbiont of Phyllotreta cruciferae (assembly GCF_918697765.1). Classification (NCBI taxonomy): domain Bacteria; kingdom Pseudomonadati; phylum Pseudomonadota; class Alphaproteobacteria; order Rickettsiales; family Anaplasmataceae; genus Wolbachia; species Wolbachia endosymbiont of Phyllotreta cruciferae. The sequence goes on along the minus strand of NZ_OU953855.1, from coordinate 1,561,953 downwards.
ACCTGGATGGGAAGGTCATGTCACACTCGAATTCTCAAACACCACTCCGCTTCCCGCGAAAATTTACGCTAATGAAGGCGCATGCCAATTCGTATTTTTAAGCGGCAAAAGTGAGTGTGAGAAATCATATGATGATATGAAAGGAAAATATATGAATCAGCATGGTATCACTTTGCCGTTAGTTAAGTGATTACTTTAGGTAAAGCGTGATATTGTTTTATTGTACTGAAGATTACTAAAATGAGTTTTAACTAATTTGTCGCATTCTTTATCACCTAAAACTGCACGTGCAGAGTGGTTTTTAAATGACTCTACATAGCTTGAAAAGAAATTTGTAGAAGGATTACTTAAAGCTTCTGCAACTTCTTTTTTTTCTTTATCATTGGAAAGCTGATTAAATAGTTCTTCTCCCTTTTTTTGCAGCTCATTTTCAAATTCCTGCTTTATAGTATTCTTATCTGCTTTTTGCAAGAAGGAAAACTCTTCAAAAGTGTACAAGGAAGAGACAATACTGTTGAAGGTGCCAGTAAAACATGCACTTGAACCACGACCACCACGCACTCCGTATTCTGTTTGCGATTCTACTAAATGTTTAACCAGTTGATATTTTCTCTGTGATATGCGGGTATTAATAGCTATATTATTTGCTCTAGTTTGATCGTTGCAAGCCTTCCAAACTAAATTTAAAACTTGCTTCAATGTTAACCCGCTTCCACTATGTGTACCAGGGTTATTTTTTATACGCTTCAAGCACTCAAGTGCATGTTTTTTCTCATCTTCTGTAAGTTGATCTTTATCTGCAGCTTTTTGTGTGCCATTTGCTATGCACTCTAACTGATCAATAAATCCTTCTATTTCCTCTATAAACTTATCATCAATATCAGGCTCACCGTAGTTTTCTTTTAGCTTTTGAACGTTAATATTAATTGCATCATTTACATCAGTATCATGCGTTGTTTGTGGAATACGTGCTGCCTCCATAAATGCTTCAGCTCTTTGCTCTAACCATTCTGGTGCTTTGCCTCCTGCAAAAAGATATAGCTTACTCAATACATTGGCGATTGAGAGAAACACCAGGAAAGAAATAACAAATATTATCAAAAGTACTACAGATAAACCTATGATTAGCCACCTTACAGGCAATGGCGTCAACTTAAGAACTTTCATTAGCAAACTCTCCTAAAGACATGATGGCGTTTGGGCTTATCTACCTTATCGCGGCTATACAATCGTCCTGGTCGGATTTTAACTTTAGCGCGTATACTTGCTCTATCAAAAAGGGCTTGAAAGTTTTTTGGCGCAATAAGTACCTGATAGAGTTTCTGCCTCATTACACCAAATAAAACCGAAAAATTTAAACGATACTCAGCAATTTGATCTGGATTCCAAGGCCCTTGTGCATCACACATATGAAGCGACAATATATTACACATGACTAAGTTTGCCCAAAATTCTTGTAATACAGCCTCTAAATTTACGCCAGAAAAATTCTCTAATTCTGCACCTATTTTGAGTCGTTTATAGCACTCCTCTATATGCCACCTTAACACATAAGCTTTGCTGATATCTTCCAAAATAAATTTTACTCGGTCAAAAAGTGAAGTAATCAATACCTCTGTTTCTCAGTTGGCTAATGTCAGCACTATAACTCTTACTTTCTGTCCTTTCATTTTATTTTTTAGCTTTTCATTTTCTAATATAAAATCGAAATCTAATTCGCCAGCGTTCCCATAGCTTGCTATAATTTCTTTTTTGCAAGCGAAAAATAAAATCTACTTCCAAATCATAATGCTGCTGAATGAATTTTACTGAAGACGATCATAGATAAATAATAATTTCTTTTGATTTAATGAACGCATTTGAGTGATAACTTCGGGTAATTGCTCTTCCGCCAACGTTTGTTCACCTATATTCCAAGCCGCAAGACGAGCACTACAAATCAGCGAAGTACACAAATCAACAAACAAATTGCCAATGGTGGCATTGTGCCTGTTGTTCCATTTGGTTTAAAGCGGCCAAACTCGGATACAATTTCCTCAGAGCTGGGTAATCTCATACCAGAACCATCTGCTGCAATAAGCCTATAGCCTCTCCAACTCAGGCTCATCTTGATAGGCTGTTTGGATGCTTAAATTCTTTAAAACCTGTATGACAAATCTTATATCTTGCTTTAGAAAAAGCTTGCTTTGAGGGTACATGTCAATGGCTCCATAAGTTCACATTCTATTCCCAAACTTTTTTTAACTAACTTTAAAATCATAGAAAATACTGTCGAAAAAGGAAGTTTTCTTGTTCGTGTAAAACTGTTTTTTCCAACACAATGGATTCTCTGAAAAGCTTTCGAGTATATTATATTTTTAATTTGTAGAATAAAATTTTTTCCTTTTTGTTTGGTAGAAGTCATAGTTTTAAATCCTCCTGATTAAGTTTTATCGCTATGACTCCCCCACCAGAACCGTGCTTGCAGCTTTCCCGCACACGGCTCCACAATGTAGTATTCACAGCATTTCCTATTTTGTATATAATGAGTAGCATATTCTTGGTTTTGGTAATGGATTAACTTGTAGATAGTGTATAAATTGCTTTGAATTCATACTCTTCTTCTGACTACGTCGGTTTATCCATTTATACGCTAGCTTGATTACCCGCCAGAAGAATTTATTCAACCACCGGTAATTTCCGCTAACTCCGAAGTAGTTATAGTGTCCTGTTAGTTTTGCTTTAAGTATTGACCACCAATCTTTAAGGTGAACTTTATTTCGGATCTTTTTCACCCATTCTTTGATTTCTTTAAGTTTTCTAGATAGATTTTCTTTCGAGGTTTTATGACCTACCATTACTCTACCTTTACGACTCCTTGTACCATAATGGGTGAATCCTAGAAAGTTGAAACTTTCCGTTTTTCGTTTCTCCCTTATTCCTTGTTGCCACTCCTTTTTGCCAAACTTTACTATTCTTGTTTTGTCTTCAGATATTTCCAGTCCAAATTTTCCTAGCCTTTGTTTCAGTGACTCTAAGAGTTCTCTAGCATCTTTTTCTCTTTCGCAGCAAATCAGGTGATCGTCTGCATACCTAACTAGCTCCATATAACCTTTAGATCTTAGCTTGAATTTCTTTTCAAACCACAAATCCAGCACATAATGCAACTATATATTAGCTAGTATAGGACTTACTATTCCCCCCTGAGGTGTGCCTAGTTCAGTTGCTTCATAATGTCCTGCTTCGACTACTCCTGCCTTAAGAAATCGTTTTACTAACCACAGTATGTTTGGGTCTGTTATCCGTTCTCTCAAGCATCTCATTAGCCATTTGTGCTGGACATTATCAAAGAATTTCTTGATATCAACTTCTACTACATAGTTAGTTGGTCTGTACATAACTGCTTTATTTAGTGCATTTACCGCTTGATGACAGCTTCTACCAGGACGAAAACCATATGAGTTATCCAGAAAGTTAGCTTCATAAATATTTTCTAATATCTTCTTCAGCATTATCTGGACTAACTTATCTTCTGTAGACGGTACTCCAAGCCCGCGTTTCTCTTTGCTTCCAGCTTTTGGTATATATACTCTTTTCACTGGTTGCGGTTGATATCGCTTTCTTTTCATACTATCCACCAGAGTGTTGAGCTTCTCTTCAAGATTTTCTCCATAAGCTTCTACTGTCACCTGGTCTATACCGCATGCTTTGTTATGCTTTAGCTCTTTATAACATTCAGCAAGATTCTCTGCGTTTATCAGATGAATTAACGATTAAATTTCAATCGTTTATCTTGCCTGGCTCTTACTGCTATCTGATTTAGTTTTCTTTGCACGTTATTCCAACCTCCGTTGTATTGGCATAGCAATTCCTAAACCAGTCACTATATTGCTGACCGCTTCCCCTTGTATGTGGCTTTCCCACACTCTGAGTACTATCAATCAGTCCGACTTCCTTTATATCTTCCGTCAGTACTCGCCTTTGTTGACTTGTTCCAACGTACCTTAATAGGAATACAAAGGATCTCCCAAGTTTACGTAAACTCCATCTCAACACGTGATACGGCCTCAGATCCCGATAGAGTGAGTGATAACTTGCCCTATTGTTACCCTTCTTGCTGTCTTCCACTATATGCAACGTGTCGACCTCTATGACATCGAGAATTTCGGGACTCAATACCTTCACTTTCGTTGTACCCTGTGTTGTCCATTCCACTAGCTTTACTACGCTCGTTACCTTACGCAGCATAGTGGTTTGTTCCAGCCTGCTGGCTAGGCTTTGCCTGGGTTGGATTTTCACCAACTGGACTTTACGCACTTTGCTTGGCGCACGCATGTTTCACCTAAAAAGGACACATTTTAAACTTCTTTGTTGAAATAAAATAGAAACAAAAGTGCTGTTTCCTGCGGCTTCTGGATAATTTAATGGTAAAAGTTTTAGAGAGAAATTTTATACACTATCGCTGATATTTTTCCTTAAGTTGACGCCATTGTCTGGTCGGTTGTTTAACTGTGCTTCTAAATCTTTTATTTCCTCGTCTTTAGCTTGTAACTGTTGCTGTAAGTTCGCAACTTCTTGTGTGTATTTTGTTGAGCTTTTAATGCTGTTATTCCCTCGTCTTTAGCTTGTAACTGTTGCTGTAAGTTCGCAACTTCTTGTGTATTTTGTTGAGCTTTTAATGCTGTTATTTCCTCGTCTTTAGCTTGTAACTGTTGCTGTAAGTTCGCAACTTCTTGTGTATTTTGTTGAGCTTTTAATGCTGTTATTTCCTCGTCTTTCTCTTTTAACTGTTGCTCTAAGCTGTTAACAAGCTCTTTACTCTGTTGTAGTCTTCTACTTGCTGATCTTCCTCTTTTTTTTGACTCAGTAACATCTTCTTGCTCATTAACAGAACCTTCACTTAACGGCGTGCTATCACTAGAAACAACACTTCGATTACCTTTATTGCCCGACGTAACCTCATTATCATCGGCAACCTGCATTGTATCATTAATCCCTTCAGACACAGGCGTGCTACTCGCATCAACATAATCATTTAAAGAATCTTGATTACCAACTGAAGAACCTTGTAACGACTGCTCTGTTCCTGATTCAATAGAGTTTTTATTTATAGTTCCTTCTTGATCAGATGTTATATCAGTTGGTGAAGTTGCTCCAGGTGAAGAATTTTGATTTTCATTTGAGTTCAACATATTAAACCCCAATATATATAATTAACATTACATAATACCCTTAGAACCTAAGGTCAAGTAATATTTTTATCATAGCATAGAAAATTTATGTTCGTAAACAAAAAATTTTGGCGTAAAATTGCCACATTTACTTAATTGTGCTATAGCTAAAGTAATTTAGGTTTACCGACCATCGTCATTCCGCTGCTTGTTAGCGGGATCTAGAGATACCGCGGCGGTATGACGTTGCTAGCTTAAGGTTTAAAATTGAGAAATATTTATGTTAAAAGAAAAATACGGCTTTAAAGAAATTGAAGACAAATGCAACATATTGTGGGAAGGAAGTAAAGTTTATAAGTGGAATGGTGAAAAGGATAACACTTTCACTATAGACACACCTCCACCGACAATATCGGGTAAATTGCATATCGGCCATATATTTAGCTATTGCCACACGGACTTTATTGCAAGGTTTCAGCGCATGCTGGGAAAAGATGTGTTTTACCCAATTGGGTTTGATGATAATGGGCTTCCCACTGAAAGATTGGTTGAGCAAACCTATAAAACCCGCGCAAAAGAAGTTGGCAGGGAAAAATTTATAGAGATGTGCCATGAGGTTATTGAAAAATCAAAGCAAGAATTCAAGGAACTATTTAAATCGGTCGGCATTAGTTATGACTGGGATTTGGAATATCACACGATCAGCAAGGAAACTGTGACGCTTTCACAGATGTCGTTTATTGATCTATATAATAAAGGGTATGCATATAGAAAAATGCAGCCCATCCTTTGGGACCCGGTTGATAAAACAGCAATTGCGCAAGCAGAAATAGAAGATAAAGTTTTTGAGTCATCCTTAAACACGATAGTTTTCTCTACTCAAGAAAATGAGCAGATCAACATTGCAACTACGCGGCCTGAGTTACTTCCCGCATGTGTTGCAGTTTTTTGTCATCCAGAGGATGCGCGCTACACTCATCTAATCGGAAAAACAGCCATAGTGCCAATAACAAAGGAAAAAATTCCAATCATAGCTGATGATAAGGTTAAAATAGATAAAGGCACTGGGCTTGTTATGTGCTGTACGTTTGGTGATGAACTCGACATATATTGGCAGCAAAAGCATAATCTACCGATGAAAATTATCATCGATCAGGATGGAAGGATGGACCTAGATGATGTCATTCCAGTGCTTGACACTGGAATCCAGGAAAAAGAGCCAATGCCAGCGATGACAGAGGAAGATATCATGTCAGCGTATGGTCAGAAAAAAGAAGAATGGATCCCAGTGTCGGCTACTCGGATGACAGACGATATACTAAATGAAATAAATGGATTGAAAGTTACAGCAGCAAGAAAGAGGATGATCGAAATCCTAACTAAAAAAGGACTTTTGATAGAAAGCACTAGCATTTCTCATTCTGTTAAGTGCGCAGAAAGATCTGGTGCACCACTTGAGATATTACCTACTTATCAATGGTTTATCAAGACCTTAGAGCAAAAAGCTCAAGTATTAGATAAAGTAAAAGAATGCAATTGGCACCCAAGCAATATGCGTAAACGTATGGAAGTGTGGATAGAAGGGCTAAATTGGGACTGGTGCATCTCAAGGCAGCGCTATTTTGGTGTGCCATTTCCAGCGTGGTATTCTAAACGTAAGGGAGAAGAAGGTAAAATTATTCTAGCTGAAATAAAGGCCCTACCTATTGATCCACTCAAAGATTTGCCAAAAGGGTATAGCAAAGAAGAGATTATCCCAGATCAAGATGTAATGGATACTTGGGCCACAAGTTCAATTACTCCTCAACTGAGTGCACTGGCAGTAAACAGTGAGTTTAGCTTACCAAATCATCGCTATGATACGATATTTCCTGCAGATCTGCGCAGCCAGAGCCATGAGATAATCAGAACTTGGGCTTTTTATACTATTTTAAAGGCACATTATCATGCAAATTCTTTACCTTGGAAAAACATTATGATCAGCGGTTGGTGTTTAACCGATGATAAGAAAAAGATGAGTAAATCAAAGGGTAACATCATCACTCCTCATGTAATACTTGAAACTTATGGAGCTGATGTAGTGCGCTATTGGGCAGCGAACTCAAGGCTTGGAGTTGATACAGTCTACTCTGAAAATATATTCAAAATTGGCAAGCGCCTCGTTACAAAACTTTGGAACGCTAGCAAGTTCGTTTCCATGTTCATGGAAAAGCATCAAGTGATGAGCATAAATTCTGCTCACGAGACAATGGATAAGTGGATATTGTCTAAGTTATACAAAGTTATAGAAAGAGCAACGAACAACCTATTACAGTTTGAATACTGCGAAGCTTTGAGTGCAGTAGAAGAATTTTTTTGGAAGGATTTTTGTGATAACTACTTGGAACTAGCAAAAAAGCGCGCATATGGAGATAAAGTAGACAGCGAAACAAACTTAAGTGCAAAGCAAAGTTTGGCATATGTACTGAATATTATTTTGCGGTTATTTGCACCTTTCTTGCCTTACATTACAGAAGAGATATACCACCAGTTGTATAGTTATAATTCTGTACACAATCAAAGTAATTGGCCGAGCAAAGAAGAACTTATCTACGATAAATATTCAGAGGAAATGGGAGATAATGTTATTCAGATATTAAACATTATCAGAAAGATAAAGGCAGATAATAATGTATCAGTTAAGCATCTGATAAAAAAGTTGATGATAAAAGCAGATCTACGAGAGGATAAATTGAATCAATCTGCACAGGATGATTTGCAGGCAGTTTGCAATGCGGAAACGATAGAGTGGATGCAGTCTGAGCTTGAAACTGAAGACGGGAAATACATAGTGAATATAGACTTATACTGATTTTTATAGCTTCACTTCCTTTGATATCTATGCTATCATAGTCATTATTGATTGTGAGAGAATAATAATGGGGGATTTATATAATAAAGCCAATGCACCATATCTTATAGCTGGTGCTCTTGCTACTTTGGTATTGCTTGCGTCTGGGACACTTGCTGTTGCCCCTTATGTTAAGTTCTTGTCTTCAGTTGCAGCCTTTAATGTAGCTGTTGCTTTGAGTTTGTCTATACTTTCTATTTTGGTGCTTGCACTTTCATGTAAAATAATTAGTAATAATAAGAAAATAGAGGTTGAGAAAAATAAATTTGCTGAAAAAGAGCAAGAGTTAGAAAGCGTAAAACAACAATCAGAGAGTAAGGTACAAGAGTCAGAAAGTAAAATAGCTCTGGGAGAAAAAGCTAAAGAAGCTGTAAATAAAGAAGTGAAGGAATTAAAAGATCAATTAACTCGAGAAAAGCAAGATTTGGAAAGCGAAATTGCAGGGTTAAATAAGGAAATAGAGCAGTTAAAGACACAACAAGATGATGCACAGCAAAAATTAGATGATGCTACAAAAGAGTTAAATAATAAAGGTAATCAAATCCGAGAATTAGAGGGTAAGATAGGTGCCCTTAATAATAAGAACAAAGATTTACACGATGAAAATACAGAATTGAGTGCAAAAGTAAAAGGTCAGTTAGAACATAAGGAGGAGATGCTTTCTCTTGAACACCAAGAGTTACGTGATGAAAATACAAGATTGAATGAAAGAGTAGATTCTTTAATGGAGGAATTGTGTCAATGCAAATTAGAAAGTGAAAAGAATAAGTTATGTTTAAAGTCAGAATATGAAGATGAGTTACGCTTAAGATTGGAATATGAAGATGAATTAAACTTGGAATTAGAACATAAAAGTAGGGAAGCTTCTTCTCTGCGTACTCAATTAACTATGTTAAGAAAAAAAGTAGAAGTAAAACAATTAAAAACTTTAGAATCGGAAGAACAACATGAGAGCTCAGAAAGCGACATAGAAGAATTAGAGAAGAAGTTATGCCAGTCGGAAAAGGAAAAGAAAGAATTAGAAGGTAAAGTTAGTGATGAACGTCAAAAGCGCACTGATCTTGAAAGTAAAGTTGATAAATTGTGTACAAAGGAGAAAGAGTACTTATCTAAAATTGAGGAGCTGAAAAAGGAGTTATTATCTTTACAAAAAGAAGAGAAAGAATCTGATAACACATTAACAACAGTGAAGGATGATCACGATAATAAGGTGAAAGAATTAAACAGTTCACTTTTGGAGCAATCCTCTCAAATAGAACAACTTCAAGAAGATTTGTCGAAAAAGAAACAAGAAGAAGTGCTTTTTTTGCAACAGACGATAAAGTATATAACAGATGAGGTAGAAAAATTAGTAAGGGAAAATGAAGTGATCAGAGATGATGATAAAAAAGTAATATTACAAGTGATTCAAGCAATAAAGTCCGTGTTAGTAGAAGAAGTTGCACAATATTTGCCAGGCGAAACGTCTGTTCCTTCATTTGTGGAAGATCCTGGATATACCAGTGGATGTTCTACCCCGACCAACAGCTGCCACACATTTTTAGTACAGTTGTACACTGGATACATAAAACCTTAGCCATTTTTAGCTAGCAGACTGAAGATGGGAAGTTTGTTGTAGGTGCAGCACTATAATTCCTCCACAGATAAGAGAATTTTAATAAATATATACAAGACTGCTGAACGTGGGGGGGAGGGGAGTAATGAGCAATTTGCTTAGTGAGGCTAATGCATTTTATTTTGTAGCTAGTTCCTTAGCTACTCTTACGTTACTTACATCTTTAGCGCTTATTGTAACTTCTAATGTGCCTCTTCCTCTAATTCTTGCTTTAGCTACATTATCTGTTTTGGTGCTTGCACTTTCGTATAAAATAATTAGTAATAATAAAAAAATAGAAGTTGAGAGAAATAAATTCGCTCAGAAAGAGCAAGAGTTGGAAAATAAAATAACTCTAGGAAAGGAAGCTGAAGAAGCTGCAAACAAAGAAGTGAAGAATCAATTACATGAATTAACTAGAGAGAAGCAAAATTTAGACAAGAGAGCAAAAAAATTGAATCAGAAAGTAAATGAGTCAGAAGCTGAGAGAGAATCTCTTCTTGAAGAAAAAAAATCTTTAGAGAAAAAATTAGAAACAGCAAAGAATCGTACGTTTGAAATAGACAATGAATTGGACAAAACAAGAAAGGAAATAGGTAAGCTTAATGAGCAGGAAGAGAAATTAAAACTTGAAATCTCATGTTTAAAGAAACAGTTGGAAGAAAGAAGTAGATTTATTGCAAAGCTGAAGATGGAAGTGGATGATAATAAACATTTAGAGCTAGAGAATAAGGGGTTAAATGATAGAATAGAAACGTTACGTGAAGTACAAAAGGCACTACGTGAGAAAAAACATGAACTTAGTGAAAAAGTAGAGGCATTGAATAAGGAAAAAAATAGATTTTCTAAAGAAGTAGAGGAATTACGTGAAGAACAAGAAAGACTGCATGCAAACTTAGATAAGCTACAATGTAAAATTAAAGAGGTCAACAAAGAAAAGAAAAATTTATCTAAAGAATTAAAAGAGAAATTTGAAGAGTTAGATGAAGCAAATGGTTTAATTAAAAATCAATCTTTTGAGTTAGATGGGATAAGAAAAGATTGTAATAATGAAGTAAAAAGTTTAAGAAATTCACTTTTAGAACGAGACAGTCAAATAGAAGATTTTTTGAAAGAGAAAGAAAAACAAGTGAATTTTGCGCAACTGTTGATAAGATGCGTAACAGACAATATAGAAGAGCCAATAAGAAATAATGATGGAAAAGCAATATTAGATACGATTCAAATATTAAAGTCTGCGTTACAAGGAGAAATTGCACGGCTTTTGCCAGACGAAACGCCTTCTTCTTCGCTGGAAGATCTTGGATATGAATCATTATTTGTCAGTCGCTCATCCACCCCGACCAAGTTGCCAAATTCACTATTGACAGAATCTTATGAACGCAGTCAGTTCAATCAGAGTGAAAGTATTTGCAAAACACAACAATGAGTCTTATTATAAGATAAATCATGCAAGATAATGAACCCAATAATATGCGCACTGGATACACAAGACTTAAATAAGGCTATTTCTCTAGCTAATGCTCTGCGTGGTAAAGTTGGCATGGTAAAGCTGGGATTAGAATTTTTTGCTGCTCAAGGTCTTTCTGGAGTGCAAGAAGTTGCAAAATGCAATGTACCAATTTTTTTAGATCTGAAATTGCATGACATTCCAAACACTGTAGCTAAAACAGTTGAAGTAATAAAAGTTCTGAACGTTGAAATGTTAACTCTGCACATCAGCGGTGGAACAAAAATGCTTGAAGAAGCGCTAAGTGTAGTGCAAGGCACAAAAATAAAGCTGATTGGAGTGACAGTGCTAACTAGTATGAGCAATGAGGATTTAAACGAGCTTGGAGTAGCAAGAGAGGCAAAATCACAGGTAATTTTGCTTGCAAAGCTTGCAAAAAAGATTGGACTCCATGGAATAGTCTGTTCTGCATTGGAAGCTCAAGAAGTGCGCCGAGAATGCGGTGAAGACTTTAAAATTATTACTCCAGGAATTCGTATAGATCCAGGTCATGACGACCAAAAAAGAACAGCAACACCAAAAGAAGCAATAAATTCAGGAGCTGATTATATCGTCATTGGCAGACCCATTACAAAAACTACAAGTAGTGCGGAGCTAATATTGAAATCCATGAAAGAATTTTAATATAATAACTTAATTTATAAAAATACTAACATATTAATTAGGAATAAGCATGAGTAATATCAATAGAATAATACGCGAAGTAATCAAGGAATTCCGCTCAAAATTACCAGATAAGGAAATAGAGGAATATTCTGGCAAATTGAATAAGCTACATATCTACCAGTGCAATAAGCATATAATAGAAAATAAGAAGCTATATCATTATACAATAAATGGGAAAACCCATGCTATGGGTCAGCATGGGCATAATTTTGTCAAGAGTTTAGAAGTTATCTTGAGGAATAAGCCACAAATTTCCTTAGAAGAGGTAATTGATTTTATGGAAAAAATAATTAATTTTGGTATTGATAGTTGTTATGGAGCATTTGAGATGATATTTGAATCTCGCTCTGGTGTTACAATAGATGATGCAGTTAATTTTGTAAAAGATAGCTTATCTAGTAAATTTTATAGATTCCATGGCAGTGGGATTTTCAAAGTAATATTAGAACTTAATCCAGAGAGCTCTCTTGAAGAGATAGAGAAACAATTTAGCAAAGTAGTAGATCCTTACTTTCTTAATGCTTGGAGTCGAGAAAGTGAAAGGGCTTTTGCTAAGATATGTAGGTTATGTAGAGAAGGACATGTGGAGAATATGCAGAAATTTGATTTTAGCAATTTTAATTTAGATCAAGATAGTGCTGGAGCATTAAGAGCACTGTTACAGTATTGTGTTGACGTTTCTAATCAAAAAGCTTTAGGTGATTCACATGAATTGCATAGAGAAGAGATGGAGGGGATATATAAATTTGATGATAATTACGATTTAAATTTAGATAGTGATCATAATGATAGTATCTGGCATTGAAATTATACTACAATAATAAAATAACTGGATAAAAATTATCACCAAAAAAATTCAAAAAAGTGCTTGACATAAAAGAACGAACATTATATAGTGTCATTATCTTTTATTTTACCTCGCTTAATTTAACTACTGGATTAAGCTTACAGTACTAAGCGTGGCACAAAGTGCCACGCTATTTTTCGGTTTACATTTTCAACAGATAAAAAATGATGCCATTTCAGTGCCAAGCACATAACTGTACGAACATTCATTTTTAAAGGTAAATTGCACAACAGATGATGTCATTCCAGTGCTTGACACTGGAATGGCTTTGTTGTATCGCTCTTCGGATAGTAGGTAACGTACAATAAATTCATGAAGCTATCTCAAACTTAGCCATGCCTATTTCAGTAAATTTGTTAAGCAAATAACACTTGAGTAGCAGTTCCTTCTCACGATTAATCTCAGATTTGCTCCTAAAACTAAACCCAAATATTCGCTTCAACCTTGAGAAAAATCCTTCAATATACGATCTTTTTCCGTAATTTACTTCTTCTTTCCATCTTTTTATACCATTCTCACCATGTAATTTCATTAACTGAATAGCGGCATTTCTATCAAGCATATAATCCAATTTTGGATGCTCTGCTGCGTTGTTTTTCGGAGGAATTTTCGTTTTTATACCATATTGATTACACAGCTTATAGAGCTTTTCTCTGTCATATGCCCTATCTGCATATAGTACTTTTATGACATACTGAAAATCGACTTCTTTTAGCAAATCACAAGCTCCATAGTGATCAGAGTAGACACCGTTACTGTATTTTACAGCTATGGCTTTTTTGCTGTTTGTATTCAACATTACATGCAATTTTCTTGTCTGTTCATAGCTGCGATACTTTCTATCTTCGCTATTTTCTTTGCTATGACCAGGAGTGTTGTTGTATATACTAATTCCTGTATTGTCTATAGTAATTTCGATATCTTCCATATTATTTTTATCAATTCTGCAATCATTGATCTTAATATTGAGTTTCTTAAACCTTCTTGATGATTGTGAATAGCTGATAACTTGCAAATTTTTCCCAATTTGCTCAAGGTATCCTGCTATAAACCCAACTGTTTGCCTCAGGCCTATTCTAAATAAACAAGTTATTATGTGCACCAAAATTACAACTTTATCGCTATAAATATTGTTGCCACCTGGTATTTTTGGACCATTCTCGTACCACTTTTCTATGGCTTCGTTGATATAATGAAAAATATTTCCTCTTTTTTCTAGAAATTTGTTATATTCGCTATGGTTACTGACCCTCATTTTTTGTGGCATATTTTTTCTTTCAAGGTTAAATGGCTATTTTATAATGAATTTTGTCAGTAGCCACCAGATTTTTTCAGTTGCTATGCAACAAAGCCATCCCAGTGTCAAGCACTGGGATGACATCGTTTACTATGTACCATATTGCAATATTCGTACAACTGTGGGAAACATCTATGGATGCCATTCCTATTACCTTATTTCCATTTTTATTTCATTTTCAAAGGAGGCTATTATGTCACTTACCGATATCGCTCACCGTATCAATGAACTCGCTTCATCATGGGAGCAATTTAAATTAATAAATGATCGCAAACTAAAAGAAATTGAAAGCAAAGGGCGTGCTGATTCTGCAACAATTGAGCAGCTATGCAAGGTAAATAATGCCATTGATAGTTGCAAAGAGCGTTTAGACTTGATCGAAACTGCAGCTCAACGCCCAGAAGTAAATACAGATTTTAGCACAAGCGATAAATATTTTTCTGATTATATCCGCAAGGGAATGGAAAGCGGTTTATCACACAAAACCCTCAGTGGAGATGACAGTGATATCGGGGGGTATCTAGTTACTCCGCATATTGTAAAACGCATAAACAAGCGCGTAACTGATTCGTCCCCAATGCGACAAATATGCTCCAGTCAAAGAATCTCTACTGAAACATTGGATTACATTATAGAAGATTTTGACCGCGCCGGTGCAGGTTGGAGCAGTGAAACAGTAGATGATGAGGACGGTGGCAATAAGTCTAAGTATGATTTTGCAAAAGATACGGACACGCCCAAAATCCAAAAGATTTACGTCACAACTTACGAGTTATATGCTCAACCACAAATATCACAAAAGTTACTCGATGATGCGTTTGTCGATGTTGAGAGTTGGCTGGTGGAAAAGATTGCCGAGACTTTTAGTAAGGAAGAAAGCGAAGCCTTCATTAAGGGTGAGGGCACTTTTCAACCAAAAGGAATTTTAGCTTATGAAAATGGAAACAGTTATAATAAAATAGAGCAAGTTAAAACTGAAAAATTAGATAGTGATTCAATAATGATGTTGTATTACTCTCTGGACGAATATTATTCCAAAAATGCGTCATTTTTGATGAACAGGAGTACGTTGAAGGACATTAGGCTACTAAAAGCTCAAACAGGTCAATATCTCTGGCAACCAAGTTTGTCGCTTAAAGCCCCAGATACCTTAATGGGAATACCAGTATATCAATCTGCCGATATGCCACCAGCGCCAAACAATCAGCTACCAGTAATTGCGATGGCAGATTTCAAACAAGCTTATAAGATTGTAGATAACAGAGGAATGAGAATATTAAGAGACCCTTATACGAATAAACCTTATGTGAGGTTTTTTGTCACTAAGCGTGTCGGCGGAGAGGTTGTAAACACCAGTGCTATTAAATTGTTGAAAGTTGCGAGCAAGTACTAAAAACTTCCGCAGCATCATCTTTATAGCTGATCAAAGCAACACGTCATACCGCGATTCATTCCATAACTGTACGAACATTGTGATTTTGGCCCATCAGGAGGGTGTCATCCCAGTGCTTGACACATATAGCTAAACTGACTTAGATTTACCGACAGTTTGAAAAACAAAAATTCGTCATTCCGCTACTTGTTAGCGGAATCTATGCTGAGATATCGCGGCGGTATGACGTAGGAAAACCTTTCTTGGGTTAGCTATAGTTTGCTATATTATGTGATTTTATTTTTAGCGTTGCTTCTTATATTATGTAATTTATATTCCATAATATACATTATGTAATTTTCGATGCTAAAATCTGTTATAGCTCTCAGTATGATATGAGTGATTCTCTTTTAATAATTATTTTTTAAATAGTTTGTTGGTTCATCAATTTCTTTAGGATTGATATCTACAATTATTTTTCCGTTTTTTAACAGAATAATCCGATCTGATATTTTTGTTAAAAAATCCAAATTGTGAGAAGCGATAATCATAGTAATACCCATATCTCTAACTGATTGTAATAGTTCCACAACGTCGACTATTGTTGCTACATCTAAACCAGACGTTGGCTCATCGCATAATAGAATCCTTGGATTCATCATTAAGCTTCTGGCAAGCGCAACCCGCTGTTTTTGCCCACCGGATAGATTACTAGGGTAATCATTTTTTTTAGAGGCAATACCCAAAGACTCAAGTAGTGAATCACTTTGATCCTGAGTTTTGTTTTTAAGTTTGGGAGCATATGTAAGATTTTCCCAGACAGTCATATGTGGAAAAAGTTGAAAATCCTGAAATACAAAACCAGTACTATCATTGCATTCAATGCTACCAGAATCTAAAACTTCGAGTTTTTGTATACAACGTAACAATGTTGATTTACCACTACCAGAAGGACCAGCAAGACCAACTATAGATTGTTCTATAATCAGGTTAATATTATTAAGTACTGGAATATTATTAAATAATTTACAAACATTATGCATTTTTATCA
This sequence comes from Wolbachia endosymbiont of Phyllotreta cruciferae, assembly GCF_918697765.1. NCBI lineage: Bacteria > Pseudomonadati > Pseudomonadota > Alphaproteobacteria > Rickettsiales > Anaplasmataceae > Wolbachia > Wolbachia endosymbiont of Phyllotreta cruciferae. The sequence continues at coordinate 1,545,576 of NZ_OU953855.1, read as the reverse complement.
TATATACCTTTCTGTTCAATCTTTTTGCCTATATATTCAATTAGTAATACAAGAGCGTAATAATAAGCCCCAGCAAGACAAAGTGGTATAAAATAAGTAAATTGTTCTGCTGCAAGCATTTGCGCAGAGCGCATAATATCAACACCACCAATAGTAGAGATTAATGCCGTTTCTTTAAGGAGTGCAATGATCTCATTTATCATTGCAGGAAGAATATTTTTAATAACTTGTGGTAATATAATATCTCTCCACATATAGAAACTAGGTATTTGTAAAGTTTTAGCTGCTTCAAACTGGTTTTTTGATATAGTTTCAATACCAGCTCGTAAAATCTCAGCAATATAAGCACAGCTATTTAGACCAAATGCTATAATGCCAGCACTAAATATGTTTAATTTAATTCCTGCAATGGTTGGAGTCATAAAATAAACAACACTTAACTGTAATATAAGGGGGGTGCCACGTATTACAGATATAATTCCATTAATTAATGGAATACAGATCTTATTATATCTGAGTACTGAAAATAACCCTCCTAGACTCATACCTAAAAGCAGTCCTCCAATCAATAATTTTAAAGTAAAGGCAAGGCCTGTTCCAACAAACAAGAAATTAGAAATTAATTCTTGCATCAGTTATCTCCTAGCCATTTTTCTGCTATCTTTTGTATTACACCTTTACTTTCTAAACTTTTTAACGCCTCGTTTATTTTATCCTTTAAATCAGATCTTTTATTCACAGCAATAGAATAACCATTATCTGACTTAGCGATGGCTGACCATGATAGACCAGGATTTTTTTTGCTAAATACTTTACCTTGGAATTCATCAATTAGGACGCCATCAACATGACCAGACTTTAATGTTTCTACAGCTTGATTATTATTGTCTATAGCAATAATTTGAGCTGTTGTAGGAACATGCTCTTTTAGCCAAATTTCCATGACAGTTCCTAGTTGAACGGCTATCTTCTTGTGAGTTAAGTTGTTTATACCGGCTATGGGTTTATTTTTGTGATATAGAATACCAAATTCCCCTGTATAATAACTATTTGAAAAATCAAAATTTTTTTCACGCTCTTCTGTGCTACCAATAGTAGATATAGCAGCATCTACAGAATTACTTTGCAATGCTGCAAATATAGTACTAAACTGCATATCTTTAAATATCGCTTCTTTACCTAACTCTTTTGCTACTAATTGAGCAAGCTCAATGTCAAAGCCAGTAAATTTACCATTTTCATAATATTCAAAAGGTGGATAATCTGCAGAAATTGCAAATCTAATGATATTATCGTGTTTATTTTCCTTGCATCCTGTTAATAGAATACTTATCACTATAATAGCATTTAAAATATATTTTTTCATATTACTAATTTATATTCATATTTTATTCATCTTATGAATATAGACATTAAAAATTGAATAGTCAAGAAATAATGAATATAATTTCAAATATACTTATTACATATTCAATATGAGGAAAATGCATAATGCATGACAACACACTAGGTGAACATATTTTAAATATTATTCAAAATCACGAAATTTTAGAGCAGAGCGATTTACAGACCTTGCTTAAAGAAAGAGGGCACAACATTCCTCAGGCTACTTTATCAAGAAAATTAAAAAAACTTAAAATTGCCAAAGTTGCTGGTATGTATAAAGTAATTGACATCAACCAATATCGATTACCATTAATACTTAATATGCAAATTTCGGATTTTGGTTTAATAGTACTACACACTCAACCAGGACAAGCTAGCAGCCTAGCTTACTTTCTAGATCAGAAGTATGTTATTTATTCATTAAATAATAGCAAAAACATAGGAATTATAGGAACTATAGCAGGTGATGATACAGTATTATTGATCATCAAAAGTAAGGCTGAACTTAACAAAGTATTACAATCAATTTATGAAACATTTCCATATTTAAGTCCTGAATAAGAATGTTGTAAGTTAAAAATGTGATATAAAGGAGATAAGAGGGATTCCTTTGTTTAAATCTTTGTCTTCTTTTTTTCAATATACCTACATATCAGAATGGACAATTCATATAGAATCAGCATAGGTATTGCAAGCCCTACTTGGCTTAATACATCAGGTGGAGTTAAGATTGCAGCAATAATAAAAATTACCACTATTGCGATTCTACGTTTATTTGACAAACTTTGTGTAGTGAGTAACCCTACTCTCACCATCAATGTGAGTATTACTGGAATTTGAAATGCAGTGCCAAATGCAAACATAAATTGAAGAACAAGGTCTAAATATTCGCTAACTGATGGCATAAACTCTATCGGTATATCGAAGGATTTACCACTGTGTTCGAAGTTGATAAAAAACTTCCAGGCTAAAGGAAATATATAGTAATAGACTACAGTAGCTCCCGTTACAAATAAAACCGGTGTTGCAATTAAGTATGGCAACAACACTGCCCTTTCACTTTTATATAACCCAGGTGCTAAGAACATATAGAATTGCCATGCAAACACAGGAAAAGAGAGCAAAAGTGCACTCATTACAGCAACCCTAAGATATACAAAAAATGCCTCTGTTAAGTCTGTGTAAATCAAAGAAAAACCTTTGCTACCTTTTGTTGCTTCTATTAAAGGTGCAAGTAAAAAACGGTATATATTTTCCTTAAAGTAGTAACAAAAACCAAAAGCAACGCAAAAAAATAGAAAGCAAAAGATAACTCTTTTTCTGAGTTCCGCAAAGTGCTCATAAAATGAGGCGTATTTGTTTGAGTTCCAGTTCATACTTTACTATAGCTCAATAATGCTATGTCTAACATTCTCAGCGAAAAAGCCCACTCATTGTCATACCACGCTGCAACCCTGCATATATCACCTGTAACATATGTACCAGTTAAATCCACAATTGCACTATAAGGGTTATGCACAAAGTCTATTGAAACTAAAGGTTCCGTACATATAGAAAGTACATTTGACATTGGAGAACCCTCTGTCATCCTAGTACCCTCTGATGTCATCCGAGTAGCTGACACTGGATTAGATTCCAGCGTCACGCGCTGGAATGACGTAGACGAGAGAGCTGCATCCTTAAACATTTCATTGATTTCTTTAACGGTCGCTTTCTTATCAGTCGTAAATGTAAAATCAACCATAGAAACATTGCTAACTGGAACTCTGACGGCAGTGCCATCTAGCTTGCCCTTTAATTCAGGAATTATAGAACCAATTGTTTTTGCTGCCCCGGTTGTAGTTGGCACCATAGATAATCCGCAAGCTCTTGCTCTACGCAAATCTTTATGATTACCATCAAGAATATTTTGATCATTCGTGTAGGCATGTATAGTAGTCATAAAACCGCTTTTTATGCCTAAACCAGAATGTAGGACTTTCACAATCGGAGCAAGGCAATTTGTAGTGCAAGAACCTGCTGATATCACTTTATGCTCTTTTTCGAGCATATCGTTATTCACACCATAAACTATAGTGACATCAGCATCCGGAACTGGAGCAGAGACAATTACTTTCTCTGCATTGTGCCTTATTGCTTCTTCACGTTTGTTGAATGCACCAGTACATTCAAGTATTACATCAACATTCCAAGGAATATTTTCAGGGCTCCGTTCTCTATATAAAGAAAACTTTTTGCCATTTATAGAAATCCAATTTTGAGACTCATTAAAATCAATATTACCACTGAATTTGCCATGAACAGAATCATATTTAATCAAATGTGCATGCTGCTTTGCACTGAGCGATCCATTGACAGCTACAACTTCTATTTGTTTGCTATATTCTTCTATTTCGAAAATAGCACGCAATACGCCTCTGCCTATTCTACCCAGACCATTAATTCCTACACGAATCGTCATCTCTTCATTCAAAAAATTTAATTATAGAGGATATCACTTGATATTTCATTTTATTCTTTTGCTTTTCTATCGATATGAACATTATAGCAAGGAGACAGGGCTAAAAACTTGCTTGACAAACTCCGCCAGCCCCCTTATCATAAAATTGAAGCTATTTATTTATCTTCGCAATCTGCAGATTAAAACGACAAAGGGAACTTTGTATTTGGCGTAAATCATGCTTAATTTTTTGCACTATGTGCACCTCATGTCTTTATAAAACTTCTGGGTTTCTACCTATACAAGCCGAAACGCGCTTATAAAGCGTTTAAGACATCAAAAGACGTCAAATAGAACAAGGGAAAATTTGAATACTAGCTACCCTAGGTTTTCTTTGCCTTTTTTTCTGCTTAGTAAATTTTTTAATGTTTATAGCTAAAAGTTAGTTGCAGTTTAAATGCAGCTGAGTCGCGGTTACTAAGTGTAAAAAACATAAAAAAACGCCAATACTGAAAATAGACAATGACTAGGGTTTCTTTTGCCTTTTTTTCGTTTGGTAAGTTTCTTAATATTCATGGCTAAAGATTGCACGAATGTTGCAATTACAAAAGCGTTTCTACTAGGAGGGTGTCATCCCAGTGTCTAGGCACTGGGATGACAGCTAGCCTGACAACCGTCATCCCGCTACGTGTTAGCGGGATCTATGCTAAGAGATACCGCGGCGGTATGACGGTTCGTGGCGGTATGACGTAGAATTTTATAACCCAGTGTCCAATCTGGATTCTAGTTAGCGTTTTTAGTAACTAAGAAAAGTGCTTCCCCCTTTTAGACTTACTATTACCCACAAATAAAAACATAGTATTGTATTTACTCAAATAATTTAATTTTATTAACCTGAAAGCTTATTAGATTAAAATTATTAAACTAAGAGTTATAATTTTAGCAACTAAAAGCTGTAAATTGCACCATATAAACAGTTATTTCAAGCAAAAGTTATGCCATTAAGAGCTATGCAACAAACATTTATATTTGTGGGTAATAGTAAGCCTTTTAGAGCACTGCATATAATAGAATTATATCGCAGTGCATTGCGAAACAAAATTCCCAATACTACAGGAGGCTTTATGAATAAGAAATTTCTCTATTCACCATTGTCAATAAAAAGCATAGGAGAAAACGGTGTATTTTCTGGTTATGCTAGCGTTTTTAATATAGTTGATAAACAAAATGATCTGATATTGCCTGGGGCATTTAAGGAAAATTTAAACAGAAATAAAATAAAACTCCTTTGGCAGCATAATCCTGACGAACCTATAGGTAGTATCATAGATATTTACGAAAATGATGTTGGTCTATATATAATTGCACATTTACTTTTGGGTATTCAGAAAGCAGAAGAAGCATACTTAATGCTCAAAACCGGAACAATTAACGGACTTTCCATCGGCTACATACCTATAGAGTATGATGTTGATCATAAAAGTGGAGCTAGAGTGTTAAAACAAGTGGAATTATGGGAAGTCAGTTTGGTCACTTTTCCTGCAAACTTGGCTGCTCAGGTAATCAATGTGAAAAATCAGAACAATGAACAGGAAGTGTTAGCAAGAGCGATAGAAAAAGCAAATGCTGTACTTGCAGACATGTACATTTCTGCTTAAAGTGTATTAGGTGGGCAAAGACTTTACCATAATTTGACACCTGTGTTAGTATTTGTTTAACATTTATACTAATATATATAACTTTATTACTATTAAAATTTTCTGTAAATTAAAGTTAAAAAATGAGGTAATTTTATGCTAAATATTAATAATAAGGTTAATTATGAAATTAATATTAAGCGAAAGGAAAAAAAATACAGCTGGTCTACTGTATTTGCTTGGTTATATCTAAAAACGATTGGACGAATATTGCCCAAGAGATGGAATAGATGGGCAGAAAATATTTTGTACTACGATAAAACTACTGCAAACAATGAAGTTCAAACTGATGCTTTTAAGACAATAGATGGAAGTGTTCAAGTTGACTTAAAACCTGAAGTTGTAGAGAAAGAGAGCCAAAGTGTAGTGATAAACAAAGATGGAGGGGTTCAGACTGATGGAGTAGCATTGATAACAGAGGAAGATGATGAAGCATTAGAAGAACAGCTGGAGGGCATAAATCAGGAATTAGAACTTGAACGTTTACAAAATGCTTCCTTAAAAGAAGAAAATAGAGAATTACGATCTGCAATTGAAGGACTTGAAAAGAGTTATAAGGGACTTACAGAAGATGCAGGCGAACGAGAAGAGGAACTAACCAAATACAAACAAGATAAAAAAGCAATGCAGGATAAAGTTGATGAACAACAGAAAACTATATTTGATCAATACATGATAATAAGAGAGCAAGGAGAAGAAATTGAAGCTACTAGGAAAGATAATGAAAGTCTGCAAGCACAAATAATAGAACTTAAGAGTAGGTTAAAGGACAAGGAGGATAAATTAATTGAATTGAATCAACAATGGCAAGCTAGCAAATTAGTGGCTTTACTTAAATCACAGACTGATAAATTGTGTCAGGCTAAAGACAAAAATACTGAATTAGAAAATAAAGTCAGTGACTTAGGTCATGAAAACAAAGCTCTACGATTAAGTGTGAATACATTGACTGCTCAATTGGGTGAAATGGAGAACTTGGGGAAGCAATTACAAAGTGTTCAAGAATCTAAACAACAATTGGAGATTGATTTAGAAGGTCAATTGAAAGCTGACACTAAGAAACTACAGGAAGCAAAAGAAGGTCAATTGGCTAAAAAGGCAGGTGCAGTGAGTACAGTATCTACTGCAAAATCAACTCTTTCAAAATTACGAAACTTGCCCAATAAGCTTTCTAGGGATAAGGGTCTCAATAACTTTTTATCTGGGAAAAACGAGGAGTTAAAAAAAGGTTTTCCTGAATTTAAAGAGAAACACTTTTGCCATAACGTGCTTAATGAAACTATAAAGTCTCTATCAAATCAAGATGATGGCAAATTTGAAAGCAGTAAGCTGCTTGAATTATTAGAAAGTAATTTGAAACAATCCGCAAGGGAGATCATAGAAGCTAAGGTTAAAGAAGTTGTCAACGAACATTGTAACATTGGAAAAAATATGGGTAAAGAACTACGAGATGACACGTTAAAAGCCAAGTTGTCACCTTCTGTTAGAAAATGCGTAAAAAAATTAGAATTTAAACAAGAAGGGGTAAATAAGATTGTAGACTCTATCTTGCACAGCTTTAATAGCAAGAATAATAATAATAACGACTCAGGAGAATTGCTTAAAGAAATTGTTACAGGAAAATTAACAGAGGCTAAAATGAAATGTTTTTCAAATAAGATTCAAGAGTTACAACTGGCATTAAGCATAAGAGATAAATTTTTATCTCCAGATCAGGGAATGTGTAATCAAACTCAAGGAGGAGTAAACGAATATCAATTAACAGAAAAAGCTAAAAAAGAACATATACCTAATTCCTCTATGAGTTCCCCTAATATTGCAAGCATACATTCATTGAACAGTCAGAAAGCAGTTAGAATAGGCTCTTAGCATAAAGCACCAGCTCCTCTTTTGTTAAAGTGTAGGAGCTATCTTCCCAATGTTGTTTTAGCAATTCCAAGTTTCTACCTAAACTTTTTCCTGGCTGGTGACCTATACTTATTAAATCATCGCCAGATAAAGGAAATTTTGGAATATTGAATGTGTTAGCAAATGAAATGTATTCATCAACATTTTCTCCAGACTCAACACCACAAATTTTCACTAAATCACAATATAATTCTCTACCAAATAAAGATATGTATTTTTTTTGCTCTTTTTCTGAGAGTTCTGTTTTGATATCGTTGGATAGTAAAAATAGCAGCTTTTTCTTTTGCTTGTTTGAAAGACGTAGAAACATGATTATATATTCTCCAAGACTTAGCCTGTCATTTTTTTTAGTAGTCCTAAGGAGTAACGCTAATTTTACTAGCGCATCAGTGCCGAAAAGAAGTGACGAAGACAGAATTTCGCATTTTACTTCTTTTGGGATAATCTTTTGCAAAACATCAGATTCTTGCATGCTCTTAAGTGTTGGAAAAGGATCATTGCACTTCAGCAATTTAAGTATTTCATCTCTTATTCTCTCTCCAGAGAGGTTTTGGATCATATGCGAATGCTTTTTGCATACGCTTAGTATTTCATCACTCAAATCTCCGGCACATATTTTTGCATGAAAACGAAATGCTCTTAAAATACGTAGATAGTCTTCTTTAATTCTATCTTCAGCGTTGCCTATAAAGTTTAACCTTCGCGCCTTTAAATCCTCAATGCCACCAAAGTAGTCATATATATGGCCATGCTTATCTGCATATAGAGCGTTAAATGTAAAGTCACGCCTTGAAGCATCAGCTTGCCAATTATTAGTAAATTCTACTTTTGCATGCCTACCATCACATTTCACATCATGCCTTAGTGTCGTAATTTCAAAAGACCTCTGATTTAGAACCGCAGTGATAGTTCCATGTTTTAAGCCAGTTGGAATAGTTTTTATATTACGGAGTTTTAGCGCTTTAATCGTTTGATTGGGAAGCAAATTAGTAGCTAAATCGATGTCGTGGACATCACGCTGCAAAATTGAGTCTCTCACACACCCGCCGACAAGCCTAGCCTCACCACCAAATTCCTCTATGGCATCAATAATTAAACTAGTCTCATGGTCAACTTGCATTTAGGTTAGTACGTACTGCAAGTTCATATTATATGAAATGCTTGCAAAAGCCCTATATAAAAATATACAGGGCTATTAAGATTTTACAAGTTGTGGTGCTCGTTGTTGATGAAATGGTTCTGCCATCGATTCCGTACCACATCTTAGTAAACTTGAAGGGTTTTGCTGCTCTATGCGCTGCTTTATATCACTAACGCACTGCCCTACAACATCACCAATTTTTCCATCAGCATTTTCTGCCAATAACTTATCAAATCCCTTTTCAACCTCTGCTCTCTCAGAGATATCCTTTGAAAAGTTACAATACTCTAAGATCTCGTCTAGCTGCAGTTTTTTTGCTAATAGGAAATCTTCTTGTTCTTGCTCTTGTTTAAGTTTGGTTTCCTCTTGCAGTTGTTTTGCTAAACTTTTGTTTATATCAAGCAATGGTTCGAAATGAGAATAGCCTTTGTTTATTATATGCACAATACTACTATCATTATAATCAACTTTATTGTATTCACCTGCACTTTTTGAACCTGAATTGTCTATTAATTCATGCAAAAACCGATCTTGTTGGGTGTCAATAGCATGCAATGGGTTACTCTCTATAACATGTAATTTTACACCATACTTTTCACAAAGTATCCTAGCTTCAACATAAGAGCTACCCCACCTACCGTTACGCATAATGTCTGCTGTATAATCATCTACAGTTTCACTACGGTGCTGGCCATTGTTATCATAACCATTGGCAATTGCATCTGTAAACCACTTTGGTGGATTCTTTTGTGCAAATTCCCTACAATCATTTCTTAATTTTTCGGCAGTAACTTGCTCTCCTGTCTGTTGTTCTAGACTTTGCCTGAACGAGTCAAAAAAACAGCTTCCATTACCAATTGCTTGTCCTACATAGAAATTGTCAGGGTAAGGGTTACTATTTAAAAGAGTTATTTCTTGCCCTGAGATCCTGGGCCTTTTTATTCCAACCTCAACATCATGAAAGTCACTTGGTAGTTTCCGTTTCTTAGCTGTAGTCATAGTTTTACCTTAATTTAAGCTATATATTACTATACCAACAAAATTGTCAATAAGCGACTAATTAAGTATAGCAGAAATTTTTAAATTATGCAATAGTTATAATTTTACATAGCAAATATGAGTTTTAACTGCGGTATAGTTGGGTTACCAAACATAGGAAAATCAACCTTATTTAATGCGCTTACAGAGTCAAGTGCAGCCGAAGCTGCAAATTATCCTTTTTGCACAATCGAGCCAAATATAGGCAAGATTTCGATAAAAGATCAACGTTTGAAACAAATCGCAGCAATTGCAGGCTCAGAGAAGGTAATCTACAACCAATTAGAAGTTGTAGATATTGCAGGTCTGGTAAAGGGTGCGAGCAAAGGCGAAGGGCTTGGCAATAAATTTTTAAGCCATATCAGAGAAGTTGATGCCATCGTTCATCTGCTCAGGTGCTTTACGGATGACGATATCAGCCATATACACAGTAAAATAGATCCAATATCAGATGCTGAAGTGGTAGAAATGGAATTAATCCTAGCTGATATTGATAGCATAGAAAAAAGGCTTCCTCAATTGGAAAAGAAAGCAAAGCAAGGTGATAAAGAGCTAAAGAGACAACTTGAATTAATGCAAGAGGTATTAGCTACTTTAAAATTAGGTAAACCTGCAAGAAGTTTGGAGAATATCAATGAAGATGAGATGAAGTTGCTTCAATTGCTGACAACAAAGCCCGTTATGTACGTTTGCAATGTTGAAGATACAAATGTTATAACTGGCAATGAATTATCTAAAAAGGTAGAGAGAATGGCAGAGGAAAATAAAAGCAAATTTTATTGCATTTCAGCAAAACTCGAAGCAGATATTGCAAATCTTGATAGTGAAGAGGAAAAACAGAGTTTTTTATCAGAATTTGGCTTACAAGAATCAGGCCTTGATGGAGTAGCGCGTATTATGTATGAAGTGCTGAGTATGATAACTTTCTTTACTGTGGGCCCCAAAGAAGCACGGGCATGGCCAGTAAAAATAGGGTCAACAGCCGATAAAGCAGCAGGTGTAATCCACACTGATTTTGAGAAAGGCTTTATAAAAGCAGAGACAATAAGCTTTGCAGACTACATAAAGTATGGAAGTGAATCAGCTTGCAAAGACGCAGGAAAAATTCGCTTTGAAGGCAGAGATTACATCGTGCAAGATGGTGATATAATGCACTTTAGGTTTAATGTGTAGTTTATTATGCAAGCCACTTATTTAAAGTTAAGTTTTCTGGATCCCAGTGGGCTTTGTTGCATCACACTTTATGAGATGGTGATTTATGGTAAATTCATGTAACTATCTCAAATTTAGCCATACCAATATCAGTGAATTTATTAAGCAAATAGCATTTGATTAGCAGTTCTTTTTCTCGATTTATCTCAGATTTATTCCTAAAACTAAATCCGAATATTTGCTTTAATCTTGAGAAAAACCCTTCAATATAAGATCTTTTCCCATAATTTACTTCTTTTTTCCATTCTTTCATGCCATCTTCACCGTATAATTTTATTAACCTAATAGCAGCATTCCTGTCAGACATATAATCTATTTCTGGATGTTCTGCCGCATTGTTTATTGGTGGAATTTTTGTCTTTATATCATATTTGTTACACAACTTATAAAACTTGTGCCTATCACATGCTCTATCTGCATATAGTGCTTTTATGGCATGCTGAAAATCAACTTCTTTTAGCAAATCACAAGCTCCATAGTGATCAGAGTAGACACCGTTACTGTATTTTACAGCTATGGCTTTTTTGTTGTTTATATTCAACATTACGTGCAATTTTCTCGTTTGCTCATAGCCACGATATTTTCTGTCAGTGCTATTTTCCTTGCTGTGACCAGGAGTGTTGTTGTATATACTAATTCCTGTACTGTCTATAGCAATTTCGATATCTTCCATATTATTTTTATCAATTCTGCAATCATTTATCTTAATATTAAGTTTCTTAAACCTTCTTGATGCTTGTGAATAGCTGATAACTGCCAAATCTCTTCCTATTTGTTGCAAATACCCTTTTATAAACCCGACTGTTTGTCTTAAACCAATTCTAAAGAAACTGACGATTATATGCACCAAAATCACAACTTTATCACTATAAATATAGTTGCCGCCCTGCATTTTTGGACAATTCTCGTACCAATTTTCTATGGCGTCATTGATATAACAAAAAATGCTTCCTCTTTCTTGGAGAAATTTGTTATATTCATGGCAGTTACTGACTCTCATTTTTTGTGGCATATTTTTTCTTCAACAGTTAAATGGCTATTTATAATGAATTTTGTCAGTAACTGCCAGTTCTTTTCACTTGAGCGATGCAACAAAGCCATCCCAGTGTCTGGGCACTGGGATGACAAGAAAGGGAGCACTGGAATTTTTGTTTCAATATTTGTACATTAGCCATGCATCTGAACAGACAATGGCGTCAACTTAAGGAAAAATATCAGCGATAGTGTATAAAATTTCTCTCTAAATTTTTTATCATTAAATTATCCAAAGAGTGCAATAAACAGCACTTTTGTTTCTGTTTTATTTCAACAAAGAAGTCTAAAATGTGTCCTTTTTAGGTGAAACATGCGTGCGCCAAGCAAAGTGCGTAAAGTCCAGTTGGTGAAAATCCAACCCAGGCAAAGCCTAGCCAGCAGGCTGGAACAAACCACTATGCTGCGTAAGGTAACGAGCGTAGTAAAGCTAGTGGAATGGACAACACAGGGTACAACGAAAGTGAAGGTATTGAGTCCCGAAATTCTCGATGTCATAGAGGTCGACACGTTGCATATAGTGGAAGACAGCAAGAAGGGTAACAATAGGGCAAGTTATCACTCACTCTATCGGGATCTGAGGCCGTATCACGTGTTGAGATGGAGTTTACGTAAACTTGGGAGATCCTTTGTATTCCTATTAAGGTACGTTGGAACAAGTCAACAAAGGCGAGTACTGACGGAAGATATAAAGGAAGTCGGACTGATTGATAGTACTCAGAGTGTGGGAAAGCCACATACAAGGGGAAGCGGTCAGCAATATAGTGACTGGTTTAGGAATTGCTATGCCAATACAACGGAGGTTGGAATAACGTGCAAAGAAAACTAAATCAGATAGCAGTAAGAGCCAGGCAAGATAAACGATTGAAATTTAATCGTTAATTCATCTGATAAACGCAGAGAATCTTGCTGAATGTTATAAAGAGCTAAAGCATAACAAAGCATGCGGTATAGACCAGGTGACAGTAGAAGCTTATGGAGAAAATCTTGAAGAGAAGCTCAACACTCTGGTGGATAGTATGAAAAGAAAGCGATATCAACCGCAACCAGTGAAAAGAGTATATATACCAAAAGCTGGAAGCAAAGAGAAACGCGGGCTTGGAGTACCGTCTACAGAAGATAAGTTAGTCCAGATAATGCTGAAGAAGATATTAGAAAATATTTATGAAGCTAACTTTCTGGATAACTCATATGGTTTTCGTCCTGGTAGAAGCTGTCATCAAGCGGTAAATGCACTAAATAAAGCAGTTATGTACAGACCAACTAACTATGTAGTAGAAGTTGATATCAAGAAATTCTTTGATAATGTCCAGCACAAATGGCTAATGAGATGCTTGAGAGAACGGATAACAGACCCAAACATACTGTGGTTAGTAAAACGATTTCTTAAGGCAGGAGTAGTCGAAGCAGGACATTATGAAGCAACTGAACTAGGCACACCTCAGGGGGGAATAGTAAGTCCTATACTAGCTAATATATAGTTGCATTATGTGCTGGATTTGTGGTTTGAAAAGAAATTCAAGCTAAGATCTAAAGGTTATATGGAGCTAGTTAGGTATGCAGACGATCACCTGATTTGCTGCGAAAGAGAAAAAGATGCTAGAGAACTCTTAGAGTCACTGAAACAAAGGCTAGGAAAATTTGGACTGGAAATATCTGAAGACAAAACAAGAATAGTAAAGTTTGGCAAAAAGGAGTGGCAACAAGGAATAAGGGAGAAACGAAAAACGGAAAGTTTCAACTTTCTAGGATTCACCCATTATGGTACAAGGAGTCGTAAAGGTAGAGTAATGGTAGGTCATAAAACCTCGAAAGAAAATCTATCTAGAAAACTTAAAGAAATCAAAGAATGGGTGAAAAAGATCCGAAATAAAGTTCACCTTAAAGATTGGTGGTCAATACTTAAAGCAAAACTAACAGGACACTATAACTACTTCGGAGTTAGCGGAAATTACCGGTGGTTGAATAAATTCTTCTGGCGGGTAATCAAGCTAGCGTATAAATGGATAAACCGACGTAGTCAGAAGAAGAGTATGAATTCAAAGCAATTTATACACTATCTACAAGTTAATCCATTACCAAAACCAAGAATATGCTACTCATTATATACAAAATAGGAAATGCTGTGAATACTACATTGTGGAGCCGTGTGCGGGAAAGCTGCAAGCACGGTTCTGGTGGGGGAGTCATAGCGATAAAACTTAATCAGGAGGATTTAAAACTATGACTTCTACCAAACAAAAAGGAAAAAATCTTATTCTACAAATTAAAAATATAATATACTCGAAAGCTTTTCAGAGAATCCATTGTGTTGGAAAAAACAGTTTTACACGAACAAGAAAACTTCCTTTTTCGACAGTATTTTCTATGATTTTAAAGTTAATTAAGAAAAGTTTAGGAATAGAATGCGAGCTTATGGATCCATTGACTTGTAAAGTTCCACCCTCAAAGCAAGCTTTTTCTAAAGCAAGATATAAGATTTGTCATACAGGTTTTAAAGAATTTAAGCATCCAAACAGCCTATCAAGATGAGCCTGAGTTGGAGAGGCTATAGACCTTACTATTACCCACAAATATAAATGTTTGTTGCATAGCTCTTAATGGCATAACTTTTGCTTGAAATAACTGTTTATATGGTGCAATTTACAGCTTTTAGTTGCTAAAATTATAACTCTTAGTTTAATAATTTTAATCTAATAAGCTTTCAGGTTAATAAAATTAAATTATTTGAGTAAATACAATACTATGTTTTTATTTGTGGGTAATAGTAAGGCTATAGACTTATTGCAGCAGATGGTTCTGGTATGAGATTACCCAGCTCTGAGGAAATTGTATCCGAGTTTGGCCGCTTTAAACCCTTACTATTACCCACAAATATAAATGTTTGTTGCATAGCTCTTAATGGCATAACTTTTGCTTGAAATAACTGTTTATATGGTGCAATTTACAGCTTTTAGTTGCTAAAATTATAACTCTTAGTTTAATAATTTTAATCTAATAAGCTTTCAGGTTAATAAAATTAAATTATTTGAGTAAATACAATACTATGTTTTTATTTGTGGGTAATAGTAAGCTTTAAACCAAATGGAACAACAGGCACAATGCCACCATTGGCAATTTGTTTGTTGATTTGTGTACTTCGCTGATTTGTAGTGCTCGTCTTGCGGCTTGGAATATAGGTGAACAAACGTTGGCGGAAGAGCAATTACCCGAAGTTATCACTCAAATGCGTTCATTAAATCAAAAGAAATTATTATTTATCTATGATCGTCTTCAGTAAAATTCATTCAGCAGCATTATGATTTGGAAGTAGATTTTATTTTTCGCTTGCAAAAAAGAAATTATAGCAAGCTATGGGAACGAATTGCATCTGGAGAATTAGATTTCGATTTTATATTAGAAAATGAAAAGCTAAAAAATAAAATGAAAGGACAGAAAGTAAGAGTAATAGTGCTGACATTAGCCAACGGAGAAACAGAGGTATTGATTACTTCACTTTTTGACCGAGTAAAATTTACTTTGGAAGATATCAGCAAAGCTTATGTGTTAAGGTGGCATATAGAGGAGTGCTATAAACGACTCAAAATAGGTGCAGAATTAGAGAATTTTTCTGGCGTAAATTTAGAGGCTGTATTACAAGAATTTTGGGCAAACTTAGTCATGTGTAATATATTGTCGCTTCATATGTGTGATGCACAAGGGCCTTGGAATCCAGATCAAATTGCTGAGTATCGTTTAAATTTTTCAGTTTTATTTGGTGTAATGAGGCAGAAACTCTATCAGGTACTTATTGCGCCAAAAAACTTTCAAGCCCTTTTTGATAGAGCAAGTATACGCGCTAAAGTTAAAATCCGACCAGGACGATTGTATAGCCGCGATAAGGTAGATAAGCCCAAACGCCATCATGTCTTTAGGAGAGTTTGCTAATGGAGGCTCTTAAGTTGACGCTGACGCCATTGTCTGAACAGATACTGTAAATTAGCTATATTACATTAGCCCATCAGATGAGTTGTAATGGTTATAATTGTCTGATAAGTGATCTCTAACATCGTGACCTAACTCATTGGCATCAGGCTTAACTTCGTGATCTAACTCATTAGCATCGAGCTTAAACAAAGAAGGATTATCATCAGATTGTTGATTAGACTCTTTCTCTTTCGACCCAAATAACCATGAAAAGAGTGATGAGATAGAATCAATAATGGATTTAATTGCTGAAAAAATATTGGATAAGAAATTACTGGGTTGCTGAGTGTCTTGCTGGCTACTTTTTTCTTCTTCTACATTACTTTGTTCTACTTCATTTGATTTTTCCACATCTTGTTCAGGTTTACTTCTGCTTATAAATGTCTTATCTAGCTGTTTGAATATATTTTTGTCGGAGTTTTGAAAATACATTCGACTTATCTCCTTATTTTCATCAATGTAAATCACTAAAGTTGTATTATCGTTCCCCAATCCATCACATTCACTAACGAGCGATTCATGAGAGTTCTTAATGTCTTTGATAAATTGAAATTTTTCTTCTTCTGAAAAGTCCTTGCATCTTACGTTATAAGTGGTGCCTTTGTATTTAAAACTAAATATCCATCCACGGTCTTCATATTCATCTACACCCATCTGCTTGCAAATAGCTTTATAATTTTTTTCTTCTACTTCTCGTCCAACAACATTTGCTATGAGTTCAGTATCCAGAATACTCAAAGTTTGGACTGTTGCCGATGGTGAAAAACACAATTGAAATATGTGGCCTAGCTCATGACCTAGAACAAAATCCATGGCACTTTGCTTATATGTCAGAATATTCTGACAATCTGTTACTCCTCGTGTAATATATCCTGGACCACCATCTTCATCTAAGCAGAGAAGATTGTTATACTTTGTATAATCGCTTCTATTATTAAAAATGTGAACCGTTATATTGTAACTTGCATTACTATTTTTCAAGCAAAACTTTTCTTTAAATGCTTCATAGGCAGTTTTAATGTCTGTTTCTATTTGGTTTTGTTCCTGCTCAGATAAGTTGTCGTATTTTATAGTACAATTTATATACCCGTATTTAACGGTAAAGCTGTTAGACAAAACATCATGTATATTTGTGGAAAAATAATTGAACTGCTTTGACTCAGCTTCCTTATACAATTGATGCCCATATTTATCCCTAGAATACTTTGGTAGTTTAGGTACTTTGGCAATTAAGTTTTTGTTACTATCAAAAAAAGAAATATCAGAATTACCAATCCTAAAATCCTTTATAGATTGCCCGCAAGTGCCATCATTTGCACAATCATGATTATCTTTCTTATTAAACCATGCGTTGGTGTATTTTTCCATTTTGATACCTCACTACCAAACCTTACTATATTATTATCTTGGTAAAAATCATAATAATTCGTTAACTTGTATTTTAAATCTGTATCAAATGTGCTTTTCTCGTAAGGTATCAATTGTGAAGTAATTAACTTTATTTGTTTAAAATTTTGCTAAAATAGCTCTTTTTATACTATGTTTTATATAGCTAAACTGACTTAGATTTACTGACAATTTGAAAAACAAAAATTCGTCATTCCGCTACTATAGTATTTTCTAAAACGAATGATAAACGTCTAAAATGGTATTACCAACTAAAAGGTGTAAGTTTGTACATTGATGCATTAGAGGTCTGAGGCGACTTTTGATGGTGTGCCAACAATGCTCTATCGGATTTAGATCTTACTATTACCCACAAATATAAATGTTTGTTGCATAGCTCTTAATGGCATAACTTTTGCTTGAAATAACTGTTTATATGGTGCAATTTACAGCTTTTAGTTGCTAAAATTATAACTCTTAGTTTAATAATTTTAATCTAATAAGCTTTCAGGTTAATAAAATTAAATTATTTGAGTAAATACAATACTATGTTTTTATTTGTGGGTAATAGTAAGGCTTAAAGCAAAATGTAGTACGAACGGTAGGTGGATCTAAAAGATCGAATTACAATCCTGTATACAGCATTTTGCATTATTGTTTGATTATATTTATAGGTACAAAAATGGCTAGAATAATTTTCATGGGAGTAGATGTTTCCAAGGAAGCAT
This sequence comes from Wolbachia endosymbiont of Phyllotreta cruciferae, assembly GCF_918697765.1. Lineage (NCBI taxonomy): Bacteria > Pseudomonadati > Pseudomonadota > Alphaproteobacteria > Rickettsiales > Anaplasmataceae > Wolbachia > Wolbachia endosymbiont of Phyllotreta cruciferae. The sequence continues at coordinate 1,527,642 of NZ_OU953855.1, read as the reverse complement.
TGGACATCTCAATTAATGGCAAGCATAAGCGCATAGCAAACGTGAGTGATGCTATATCTAAGTTTATAGAAACAAATATAGTCGATTTACCCATCAAGTTATGTGTAAGCTGGTGGCTATGAAAAGCTCATTATAAAATTGTTGCAAGATAACTGTCCATAAAGCTCACCCGAATCGGGTATATGCATTTGCCAAAGCTTGCAATCATTTTGCAAAAACTGACAAGTTAGATGCTAAATTACTGGAAAAATACGCTGAATTTGTCAGTAAAGACGGTGAAGTAAAAGGATGTATAATTTCACAAAAGCAAGAGGAATTAAAGGAGCTGGGGGCAATTGAGCGTAATTTAAATGATGCAATTCATGCAAACAAGTGTCGCCTGCAAAGTGCGACGGGAAAAGCTAGAGAATACATAGAAAGACAGATAGGGTTTGCTGAAAAACAATTGAAAGAAATTAGGCAAGACATAGAAGACGCAATAGCTGAATTGAAAGGAAAAAATGAGCTTTTAATCAGCTATAAAGGTATTGGATCAAAGACGGCGAGCGTTCTACTGACAGAGGTGCCTGAGCTTGGTAGATTAGAGAATAGAGAAATTGCATGCTTAGTTGGAGTTGCACCTAAAACTAGTGAAAGTGGAAGAAAAGTTGGCAAAGCTCAAATCAAAGGAGGCAGGTTTTATGCAAGGAAAGCACTATACATGTCAGCTCTTGTTGCTATGCGCCACAACAGAAAAATGAAAGCGTTTTATCAGCGTTTGGTTGATTCTGGCAAAGCTGCTAAGGTTGCATTAGTTGCTGTCATGAGAAAAATTATCGTTTGTTTAAATGCCATGATAAAAAATAACAACTTTTATCTTGACTCTTAAGACGGTAGATGACAGACCATTGATTGTATGGGTTCCATCTGTTATATATAATCTTTTTGAATACGAAGAAAACTGATGAATGAGTATGATATTACGGTTATAGGTAGCGGTCCTGGTGGTTATATAGCGGCAATTAGGGCGGCACAGCTTGGGTTTAAAACTGCAATTGTGGAAAAAGAAAAAAATTTAGGCGGTATATGCTTAAATTGGGGATGTATACCAACAAAATCACTGCTTAGAGCATCTGAGGTTTATAGGCTAATAAAAAGATCAAAAGAGTTTGGTATAGAAGTAAAGGGAGCGAATTTTGATATACAATCAATAGTGAAATACTCAAGAAACGTTGTTGATAAATTGTCAAGCGGTGTTGCATATTTGATGAAAAAAAATAATATCAAAGTTCATCAAGGTTTTGGTAAACTTGCAGGCAATGGTACTATAAAAGTCGTTAGCGATAAGGAAGAACAAGAAATTGTTTCCAAGCATATCATTTTAGCAACAGGCGTGAGGGCACGGAATCTGCCTGGAATAGAGGCAGATGGAGATTTAATATGGAATGCGCAGCACGCTATGACTCCAGAGAGATTACCAAAATCGCTACTAATTATAGGGTCTGGTGCAATTGGAATAGAATTTGCAAGTTTTTATAGTACTTTGGGTGTTGATGTAACAATCATAGAGATAAAGAGCACTATTTTGCCGCTGGAGGATAAGGACATTTCAGATTTAGCACAAGAAATATTCACAAAACAGGGGATAGAAATATATACAAGCAGTAGCGTAAAAGCTCTTACTAAAAGTAAAGACTCTGCTCAAGTGCTACTAAGTAGTGGTGAGAGCAAAGAATTTGAGAGGGTGATTGTTGCGGTTGGAATTCAAGCAAATATTGAAAATATAGGTTTAGAAAATACAAAAATTAAATTAAGCCCTTCTGGCTTTATTGAAACGAATGAATGGTATGAAACTAGTGAATCAAATGTGTATGCAATAGGTGATGTAGCTGGCCCACCATGTTTAGCACATAAAGCGAGCCATGAAGCCGTGATCTGCATTGAAAAGATTGCTGGTAAAAATGCTCATGCGTTAAAAAAAGAATGCATACCAAATTGCACTTATTCTCATCCACAAATAGCGAGCATCGGCCTTACTGAGGAACAGGCAATAAAAGGTGGGTATGATATAAAAATAGGAAAATTTCACTCTAACTTTAATGGTAAGTCTGTTGCACTCAGTGAAACTGAAGGGTTAGTGAAAACGATTATAGATAAAAAAACCGGAGAAATTCTGGGTAGCCACATGATAGGTGCAGAAGTAACGGAGTTAATTAGCAATTTTGCTCTTGCAAAGCAACTAGAAGGAACAGACTTCGACATAAAATCTACGATTTTTCCTCATCCAACCATTTCAGAGATGATACATGAATCAGTGCTTGCTGCAGATGTTAAATAGTTGAACTAACGTTCCATCGTTTTAGAGTTGTCAATGTCTTGAGTAGTAGTTTGATTAGGCACTTTAGTTTCAATAGATTGATTACCACCAGCATCAGAATTCTGTAACTCTTCTTTCAATCCCTTAGCTGCTTCTTTAACTTCAAGCTTTGCCTTTGGATGAAGATCTTCTGGGCCTTTTCCTTTAGTATCCAAACCTTGTTGTAGATTAGTGCTTTTCATTTTATTATGCTGCTCGTGCTCAGGTAGGTCAACGACCGAATTGAAAAGAATTTTTATTATATTTTTTAGCAGTTCTAAAAAACCTCCGCTTCTGCCTTCTCTTTGTTCTTGAGGTTTATTTTTCTCATTAGGTTCTTTTTTACTATTACTTTTAGGCATTTTTAACTCAACTATCATAACGCTTAATAAAATTCTACGTGCAAATTGTTAAATAACAGTTAACAATCTAGGATTTATTATTTACAGATGGATATTATTTTAGCAACAGGTGGCACAGGTGGGCATATCTTTCCGGCCATAGCTTTAGCAAAAGCACTAAAGACACAAGGATACAATTGCATATTATTCACTGATAAAAAAACAAATAAAAATACCGACATAGAAAGCTACACCTTACCATTACGTAGACCAAGCAGCAACAAATTTAAGTTTTTCCTTTTCTTGATATACAGCTCTATGTTAGCACTGTATCAAGTAAGAAAATTAAAACCAAAATCGGTCATTGGTTTTGGTAGCTATGCTTCTTTTCCAACTCTTCTTGCAGCAAGAGTTCTTTCTATACCTATAATTTTACATGAACAAAACACAGTTTTAGGGAGAGTAAATAGATTCTTTTTCAAGAGTGCAAAATTAATTGCAACCAGCTTTCCGGAGACTAAATATGCAGAGGGCAATAAATGTATTTTTACAGGAAATTTTGTTGATATAAAAGCACAGAGCCATTCTAGCACTGAGAAAATCCTAAATATATTGGTCATAGCAGGCAGCCAAGGTGCAAATTTTTTTGATGATGTAGTAAGCAGCGTAATTTGTGATTTACCTATTAAAATGAAAAAGAAAATTAGAGTGACGCAGCAATGTACGAAGAAAAATGTAAACAAGGTCAAAAGTCTATACAAAAGTGAAAAGATCGATTGTGAATTGAGTGAATTTTTTGATGATATGGAGAATAGACTGGCCAATGCTCACTTGGTAATTAGCAGAGCAGGAGCAACTTCAATAGCAGAGATCACTCTTGCTAGGCGTTCTGCTATATATATTCCTTACCCTTACTCAAAAGATAATCACCAATTTTATAACGCAAAATATATTGAAGACTCGAGAGCAGCTATAATAGTTGAGCAGAATAGTGAAGCAAAAAAAAACCTAACAGAGGTACTATTTGATCTATTAAATAATTCTCAAAAATTGCGTGATATGACCAATAGTACAGAAAAAACAGGGATAAAGAATGGGACTACTGAGTTTGTTAAGGTGATTGTTCACACAATGGCGTCAACTTAAGGAAAAATATCAGCGATAGTGTATAAAATTTCTCTCTAAATTTTTTATCATTAAATTATCCAAAGAGTGCAATAAACAGCACTTTTGTTTCTGTTTCTGTTTTATTTCAACAAAGAAGTCTAAAATGTGTCCTTTTTAGGTGAAACATGCGTGCGCCAAGCAAAGTGCGTAAAGTCCAGTTGGTGAAAATCCAACCCAGGCAAAGCCTAGCCAGCAGGCTGGAACAAACCACTATGCTGCGTAAGGTAACGAGCGTAGTAAAGCTAGTGGAATGGACAACACAGGGTACAACGAAAGTGAAGGTATTGAGTCCCGAAATTCTCGATGTCATAGAGGTCGACACGTTGCATATAGTGGAAGACAGCAAGAAGGGTAACAATAGGGCAAGTTATCACTCACTCTATCGGGATCTGAGGCCGTATCACGTGTTGAGATGGAGTTTACGTAAACTTGGGAGATCCTTTGTATTCCTATTAAGGTACGTTGGAACAAGTCAACAAAGGCGAGTACTGACGGAAGATATAAAGGAAGTCGGACTGATTGATAGTACTCAGAGTGTGGGAAAGCCACATACAAGGGGAAGCGGTCAGCAATATAGTGACTGGTTTAGGAATTGCTATGCCAATACAACGGAGGTTGGAATAACGTGCAAAGAAAACTAAATCAGATAGCAGTAAGAGCCAGGCAAGATAAACGATTGAAATTTAATCGTTAATTCATCTGATAAACGCAGAGAATCTTGCTGAATGTTATAAAGAGCTAAAGCATAACAAAGCATGCGGTATAGACCAGGTGACAGTAGAAGCTTATGGAGAAAATCTTGAAGAGAAGCTCAACACTCTGGTGGATAGTATGAAAAGAAAGCGATATCAACCGCAACCAGTGAAAAGAGTATATATACCAAAAGCTGGAAGCAAAGAGAAACGCGGGCTTGGAGTACCGTCTACAGAAGATAAGTTAGTCCAGATAATGCTGAAGAAGATATTAGAAAATATTTATGAAGCTAACTTTCTGGATAACTCATATGGTTTTCGTCCTGGTAGAAGCTGTCATCAAGCGGTAAATGCACTAAATAAAGCAGTTATGTACAGACCAACTAACTATGTAGTAGAAGTTGATATCAAGAAATTCTTTGATAATGTCCAGCACAAATGGCTAATGAGATGCTTGAGAGAACGGATAACAGACCCAAACATACTGTGGTTAGTAAAACGATTTCTTAAGGCAGGAGTAGTCGAAGCAGGACATTATGAAGCAACTGAACTAGGCACACCTCAGGGGGGAATAGTAAGTCCTATACTAGCTAATATATAGTTGCATTATGTGCTGGATTTGTGGTTTGAAAAGAAATTCAAGCTAAGATCTAAAGGTTATATGGAGCTAGTTAGGTATGCAGACGATCACCTGATTTGCTGCGAAAGAGAAAAAGATGCTAGAGAACTCTTAGAGTCACTGAAACAAAGGCTAGGAAAATTTGGACTGGAAATATCTGAAGACAAAACAAGAATAGTAAAGTTTGGCAAAAAGGAGTGGCAACAAGGAATAAGGGAGAAACGAAAAACGGAAAGTTTCAACTTTCTAGGATTCACCCATTATGGTACAAGGAGTCGTAAAGGTAGAGTAATGGTAGGTCATAAAACCTCGAAAGAAAATCTATCTAGAAAACTTAAAGAAATCAAAGAATGGGTGAAAAAGATCCGAAATAAAGTTCACCTTAAAGATTGGTGGTCAATACTTAAAGCAAAACTAACAGGACACTATAACTACTTCGGAGTTAGCGGAAATTACCGGTGGTTGAATAAATTCTTCTGGCGGGTAATCAAGCTAGCGTATAAATGGATAAACCGACGTAGTCAGAAGAAGAGTATGAATTCAAAGCAATTTATACACTATCTACAAGTTAATCCATTACCAAAACCAAGAATATGCTACTCATTATATACAAAATAGGAAATGCTGTGAATACTACATTGTGGAGCCGTGTGCGGGAAAGCTGCAAGCACGGTTCTGGTGGGGGAGTCATAGCGATAAAACTTAATCAGGAGGATTTAAAACTATGACTTCTACCAAACAAAAAGGAAAAAATCTTATTCTACAAATTAAAAATATAATATACTCGAAAGCTTTTCAGAGAATCCATTGTGTTGAGTTTTACACGAACAAGAAAACTTCCTTTTTCGACAGTATTTTCTATGATTTTAAAGTTAGTTAAAAAAAGTTTGGGAATAGAATGTGAACTTATGGAGCCATTGACATGTACCCTCAAAGCAAGCTTTTTCTAAAGCAAGATATAAGATTTGTCATACAGGTTTTAAAGAATTTAAGCATCCAAACAGCCTATCAAGATGAGCCTGAGTTGGAGAGGCTATAGGCTTATTGCAGCAGATGGTTCTGGTATGAGATTACCCAGCTCTGAGGAAATTGTATCCGAGTTTGGCCGCTTTAAACCAAATGGAACAACAGGCACAATGTCACCATTGGCAATTTGTTTGTTGATTTGTGTACTTCGCTGATTTGTAGTGCTCGTCTTGCGGCTTGGAATATAGGTGAACAAACGTTGGCGGAAGAGCAATTACCCGAAGTTATCACTCAAATGCGTTCATTAAATCAAAAGAAATTATTATTTATCTATGATCGTCTTCAGTAAAATTCATTCAGCAGCATTATGATTTGGAAGTAGATTTTATTTTTCGCTTGCAAAAAAGAAATTATAGCAAGCTATGGGAACGAATTGCATCTGGAGAATTAGATTTCGATTTTATATTAGAAAATGAAAAGCTAAAAAATAAAATGAAAGGACAGAAAGTAAGAGTAATAGTGCTGACATTAGCCAACGGAGAAACAGAGGTATTGGTTACTTCACTTTTTGATCGAGAAAAATTTACTTTGGAAGATATCAGCAAAGCTTATGTATTAAGGTGGCATATAGAGGAGTGCTATAAACGACTCAAAATAGGTGCAGAGTTAGAGAATTTTTCTGGCGTAAATTTAGAGGCTGTATTACAAGAATTTTGGGCAAACTTAGTCATGTGTAATATATTGTCGCTTCATATGTGTGATGCACAAGGGCCTTGGAATCCAGATCAAATTGCTAAGTATCGTTTAAATTTTTCGGTTTTATTTGGTGTAATGAGGCAGAAACTCTATCAGGTACTTATTGCGCCAAAAAACTTTCAAGCCCTTTTTGATAGAGCAAGTATACGCGCTAAAGTTAAAATCCGACCAGGACGATTGTATAGCCGCGATAAGGTAGATAAGCCCAAACGCCATCATGTCTTTAGGAGAGTTTGCTAATGAAAGTTCTTAAGTTGACGCCATTGGAAGTTCTGGTGCCAATACCTCAAATCAAGTTGTTGTTACTCGACATACACCTGAAACTACTAAAACAAAATAGATGTAAAACCTTACATTTAAATATGTAGTACTTGAGTGAAGCATTCTTTAACTGTTCTATTCAATAAAACCTTTACAATATTTCGATCATAGGTTTAACTTTACGAAGTTATAATCTATAGGGCTACAATGAACGATTATCTCTCACTGCTAAATCCAGAACAACAATCAGCTGTAACTAACATAGATGGACCGGTTTTAATATTGGCAGGAGCCGGAACGGGAAAAACAAGAACGATTACTTCAAGAATAGCGCACATAATTAGAAACGGTCATGCTTATTCTGATGAAATATTAGCTGTTACATTCACAAACAAAGCAGCAAATGAGATGGTATCAAGGGTACTTGAGCTAACAGGCACAAACATACCATGGCTTGGCACTTTCCATGCAATTGCAGCAAAAATTCTACGTCATCATGCTGAAGTCGTGGGGCTAAATTCCAATTTTACAATCATTGGTGTGGATGACCAATTACAGGTAATAAAAAATATTATTAATGAAATAAGCCCTGATTACCTACCAGAAAAATGTAAGACCATTATGAATATTATTCAGCAATGGAAAGAGAAGTGTTTGTTGCCATCTGAAGTGGAAGATATTCAATCATTTAGGCCAGTATACGTAACTGCGCTAAAAGTCTATCACCAATATCAGGAAAGGTTGAAATTCCTTAACTCTGTCGATTTTGGTGACTTATTGCTATATAACATACAACTCTTTAATCAAAAGACCGAAGTTCTGTCCTACTACCAAAACAAGTTTAAATATGTCATGGTAGATGAATATCAAGATACAAATGCGATACAATATCTTTGGCTAAAATACCTTGCAAAAGAGCACTCAAATATTTGCTGTGTAGGAGATGATGACCAGTCGATATATAGTTGGCGTGGTGCAGAAGTTGAAAATATTTTAAAGTTTTCTGATGATTTTAAAAATGCAAAAACCGTTAAACTAGAGTGTAACTACAGATCAACATCCCACATACTTGCAACTGCGTCATATGTTATCAATCACAATAAGACTCGCTTAGAAAAAAAATTGTGGACAACAAACATTGAAGGGGAAAAGGTAAATCTAATAAAATTATGGGACGGAAAAGCTGAAGCAAGGTTCATAAGTGAACAGATATTAAAGCTCAATAAATACAGATTTAGTGACATTGCGGTGCTGGTAAGGGCCACTTTTCAAACTAGAGTTCTCGAAGAGTATTTTATAAAATATTCAATTCCCTACAAGATTATAAGTGGCGTAAAATTCTACGAACGTCAGGAAGTCAGGGATATAATTGCATATTTAAGACTTGTTACAAACAATAACGATGACTTAGCTTTCGAAAGGATAGTAAATCGGCCAAAAAGAAGCATAGGAGCTACAACTCTAAAGAAAATATACACGACTGCTCAGGATAACAAAATTTCTTTTTTTGAGGCAGCAAAAATATTAGTTAATAGTAATCAGGTAACCGAAAGAATTAAACTCTCACTCAACGATTTTTTAAATAAAATTAAAGCTTGGGAAGAAATAGTAAGCGTAAAACCACTGCATGAATTCGTTAAAATCATAGCAAACCAATCAGGATATATTGAAATGCTTGAAAATGAGGAGGTAACAGGCTTAGCACGAATAGAAAATGTCAAAGAGCTCATCTCATCTTTAAAAAATTTCGATAATGCCACAACTTTCTTGGAGCATATAAGTCTGGTGATGGAAGTGGATAATATGAATAACGATGACACCGTATATGTTATGACTCTTCATGCAGCCAAAGGACTTGAATTTCCGTGCGTGTTTCTACCTGGTTGGGAAGAGGGATTATTTCCTCATCAAAGATCTTTTGATGACAAAAGTGGTAAAGCTTTAGAAGAAGAAAGGAGACTCGCATATGTTGGCATAACCAGAGCCAAAGAAAGGTTAATCATTTCATGTGCAGATAGGAGAGAAATCAATAATCAGTGGCAACCAATGCGCACTTCTCGGTTCATTAAAGAATTGCCAAGAGAAAATGTTGAGGTAATCAAGAGTAACGCCTACTGTTGAAGCTATAACTGCAGATAAACATATCTTACAAATCTGAATTACTTCAACTATATGTTTCTCCTGGCAAAAATTCTGTAACCGTTCACACAATGGCGTCAACTTAAGGAAAAATATCAGCGATAGTGTATAAAATTTCTCTCTAAATTTTTTATCATTAAATTATCCAAAGAGTGCAATAAACAGCACTTTTGTTTCTGTTTTATTTCAACAAAGAAGTCTAAAATGTGTCCTTTTTAACGCGAATTCTGGATTAAAGGAGAATAGAAAAGGCAAGAAAACAGGGTAAACTCAGCAGTTATAAAAAAATAGATGAGGTTACCCATGGAAGATATAACAAAACTGTTTTGTTTGGTCGATGATTTTTGCAGAGATATAGAGAAAAATTTTGCAGGTAAACTACTGCCAAATGGTAAAAAACCCACAAGAATAACGGAAATTGAGCACTCCGAAATCATGACAATAATCCTGCTATATCAACAATCTCCGTGTAAAAATTTCAAAACTTTCTACCTACATTACCTAACGTTGCTCTACAAATCAGAGTTTCCAAAGTTGCCTTCATATACCAGGTTTGTTGCTCTAAAGCCTAGGGTTTTGTGGCATTTAGCAATGTTGTTGCATTGGCTTTGTGGACAGTCAGAAAACACTGGAATTTCATATATAGACACAACTCCCATTGCAGTTTGTCATGCAAAAAGAATATCCAAAAACAAAGTTTTTGCTGGAATTGCAAAATTAAGCAAGAGTACTTACGGCTGGTTTTTTGGTTTCAAATTACATATGGTAATCAATGAAAATGGTGAAATTCATGCACTTACGCTAACAAAAGGCAATGTTGATGATAGGATACCTGTGCCAAATCTGACGGGAAAATTAACCGGCCTTTTGTTTGGTGACAAAGGTTATATTGCAAAAGAGCTTTTTCAGAAGCTGTTTGACCGAGGTTTGAAACTTGTTACCAAGGTGAAAAAAGGTATGAAAAATGCATTAATTTCGCTAAATGAGAAGATTTTACTGAGAAAAAGGTCTATCATTGAGACTGTTTTTGGTTACCTAAAAAATAGACTAGAAATTGAACACACTCGCCATAGATCCCCTGTTAATTTTTTGGTTCATATCTTTTCTACTCTCATTTCCTATTCCATCAAATCCAAAAAGCCTTCTATTTCCTATACTTTCTTCCTTCCTTAGTCCAGAATTCGCGTTTTTTAGGTGAAACATGCGTGCGCCAAGCAAAGTGCGTAAAGTCCAGTTGGTGAAAATCCAACCCAGGCAAAGCCTAGCCAGCAGGCTGGAACAAACCACTATGCTGCGTAAGGTAACGAGCGTAGTAAAGCTAGTGGAATGGACAACACAGGGTACAACGAAAGTGAAGGTATTGAGTCCCGAAATTCTCGATGTCATAGAGGTCGACACGTTGCATATAGTGGAAGACAGCAAGAAGGGTAACAATAGGGCAAGTTATCACTCACTCTATCGGGATCTGAGGCCGTATCACGTGTTGAGATGGAGTTTACGTAAACTTGGGAGATCCTTTGTATTCCTATTAAGGTACGTTGGAACAAGTCAACAAAGGCGAGTACTGACGGAAGATATAAAGGAAGTCGGACTGATTGATAGTACTCAGAGTGTGGGAAAGCCACATACAAGGGGAAGCGGTCAGCAATATAGTGACTGGTTTAGGAATTGCTATGCCAATACAACGGAGGTTGGAATAACGTGCAAAGAAAACTAAATCAGATAGCAGTAAGAGCCAGGCAAGATAAACGATTGAAATTTAATCGTTAATTCATCTGATAAACGCAGAGAATCTTGCTGAATGTTATAAAGAGCTAAAGCATAACAAAGCATGCGGTATAGATCAGGTGACAGTAGAAGCTTATGGAGAAAATCTTGAAGAGAAGCTCAACACTCTGGTGGATAGTATGAAAAGAAAGCGATATCAACCGCAACCAGTGAAAAGAGTATATATACCAAAAGCTGGAAGCAAAGAGAAACGCGGGCTTGGAGTACCGTCTACAGAAGATAAGTTAGTCCAGATAATGCTGAAGAAGATATTAGAAAATATTTATGAAGCTAACTTTCTGGATAACTCATATGGTTTTCGTCCTGGTAGAAGCTGTCATCAAGCGGTAAATGCACTAAATAAAGCAGTTATGTACAGACCAACTAACTATGTAGTAGAAGTTGATATCAAGAAATTCTTTGATAATGTCCAGCACAAATGGCTAATGTGTAAAAGACAAGACTTAATCTGACAGACAAGAATTAACTGACAGAAGAATTGAGGTAGTCAAAACTAATATCAGTCTCTTGTGTAATGCTACTAATATTTTTCTGAAAAGCAACATGTTTGCTATCAAGAAAAGTCTGCATAGGCGTCTTACCATAGCAATATTTACCTGAATGCGGTCTTGTTTCATTGTAAGAACGCAACCAATAATCAACATCAATCTGTAGACCTTCCAAAGAATTGTAGATTTTCTTTCTGAAGATAATATTGTAACACTCATCTTGCATAGTTCTATGAAACCTTTCACATATGCCATTAGTCTGTGGAGAATTGGCTTTGGTCCTAGAATGATCGATATTTTCGATTCCCAAATAAAGCTGATAAGCGTGATTTTCAGGCTTACCACAATACTCTGTTCCTCGGTCTGTAAGGATACGCAATAATGGCACATTTTGCTCATCAAAAAATGGTATCACTCTATCATTCAGCAAGTCAGCAGCAGTAATAGCCGTTTTGTCTGTATAAAGCTTGGCAAATGCTACTCGAGAATAAGTATCAATGAAGGTCTGCTGGTAGATTCTTCCTATACCTTTTATATTACCTACATAATAGGTATCTTGAGAACCCAAATAACCTGAATGTTCGGTGTCAATTTCACCATGTGCTTCTCTTTGTTCTTTAACTTTTTCTAAAGCTGCAAGTTGCTCTTCGGTTAATATAATTCCATCTTGAGCTACTTTTGCTTCCAGTGCTTTAAGTCTTTTCTTGAAAGTTTCAAGATCATTTCTCAGCCATATAGATCTCACTCCTCCCTGAGAAATTATTATACCTCTTTTTCTCAGTTCATTTGCAGCTCTTTCTTGCCCATATGCTGGAAATTCTGTTGCTATACCAATCGCTGCTCTTTCTATATCGTCGGAAACTCTATTCGCTAATAGAGGTTTTTTCTTACTTATCTCATGTAATGCTTCTTCTCCTCCATTTTCGTACAACTCTTTGAATCGATAAAATGTATCTCTTGAGTATCCCATCACTTTGCATGCTTGAGATACATTTCCTAGTTGTTTTGCTAGTTCTAATAACCCTAGCTTTGGTTTTAGTATTTTTGTTTGTATTGTACTCATTTCTAACACTCCTTTCTTTTATTATTTTATAACTTACTTTTTTAAAGTGTCAGATCAAGTCTTGTTTAATACAGCTAATGAGATGCTTGAGAGAACGGACAATGGCGTCAACTTAAGAACTTTCATTAGCAAACTCTCCTAAAGACATGATGGCGTTTAGGCTTATCTACCTTATCGCGGCTATACAATCGTCCCGGTCGGATTTTAACTTTAGCGCGTATACTTGCTCTATCAAAAAGGGCTTGAAAGTTTTTTGGCGCAATAAGTACCTGATAGAGTTTCTGCCTCATTACACCAAATAAAACCGAAAAATTTAAACGATACTCAGCAATTTGATCTGGATTCCAAGGCCCTTGTGCATCACACATATGAAGCGACAATATATTACACATGACTAAGTTTGCCCAAAATTCTTGTAATACAGCCTCTAAATTTACGCCAGAAAAATTCTCTAATTCTGCACCTATTTTGAGTCGTTTATAGCACTCCTCTATATGCCACCTTAACACATAAGCTTTGCTGATATCTTCCAAAATAAATTTTACTCGGTCAAAAAGTGAAGTAATCAATACCTCTGTTTCTCAGTTGGCTAATGTCAGCACTATAACTCTTACTTTCTGTCCTTTCATTTTATTTTTTAGCTTTTCATTTTCTAATATAAAATCGAAATCTAATTCGCCAGCGTTCCCATAGCTTGCTATAATTTCTTTTTTGCAAGCGAAAAATAAAATCTACTTCCAAATCATAATGCTGCTGAATGAATTTTACTGAAGACGATCATAGATAAATAATAATTTCTTTTGATTTAATGAACGCATTTGAGTGATAACTTCGGGTAATTGCTCTTCCGCCAACGTTTGTTCACCTATATTCCAAGCCGCAAGACGAGCACTACAAATCAGCGAAGTACACAAATCAACAAACAAATTGCCAATGGTGGCATTGTGCCTGTTGTTCCATTTGGTTTAAAGCGGCCAAACTCGGATACAATTTCCTCAGAGCTGGGTAATCTCATACCAGAACCATCTGCTGCAATAAGTCTATAGCCTCTCCAACTCAGGTTCATCCTGATAGGCTGTTTGGATGCTTAAATTCTTGAAAGCCTGTATGGCAAATCTTATATCTTGCTTTAGAAAAAGCTTGCTTTGAGGGTACATGTCAATGGCTCCATAAGTTCACATTCTATTCCCAAACTTTTTTTAACTAACTTTAAAATCATAGAAAATACTGCCGAAAAAGGAAGTTTTCTTGTTCGTGTAAAACTCAACACAATGGATTCTCTGAAAAGCTTTCGAGTATATTATATTTTTAATTTGTAGAATAAAATTTTTTCCTTTTTGTTTGGTAGAAGTCATAGTTTTAAATCCTCCTGATTAAGTTTTATCGCTATGACTCCCCCACCAGAACCGTGCTTGCAGCTTTCCCGCACACGGCTCCACAATGTAGTATTCACAGCATTTCCTATTTTGTATATAATGAGTAGCATATTCTTGGTTTTGGTAATGGATTAACTTGTAGATAGTGTATAAATTGCTTTGAATTCATACTCTTCTTCTGACTACGTCGGTTTATCCATTTATACGCTAGCTTGATTACCCGCCAGAAGAATTTATTCAACCACCGGTAATTTCCGCTAACTCCGAAGTAGTTATAGTGTCCTGTTAGTTTTGCTTTAAGTATTGACCACCAATCTTTAAGGTGAACTTTATTTCGGATCTTTTTCACCCATTCTTTGATTTCTTTAAGTTTTCTAGATAGATTTTCTTTCGAGGTTTTATGACCTACCATTACTCTACCTTTACGACTCCTTGTACCATAATGGGTGAATCCTAGAAAGTTGAAACTTTCCGTTTTTCGTTTCTCCCTTATTCCTTGTTGCCACTCCTTTTTGCCAAACTTTACTATTCTTGTTTTGTCTTCAGATATTTCCAGTCCAAATTTTCCTAGCCTTTGTTTCAGTGACTCTAAGAGTTCTCTAGCATCTTTTTCTCTTTCGCAGCAAATCAGGTGATCGTCTGCATACCTAACTAGCTCCATATAACCTTTAGATCTTAGCTTGAATTTCTTTTCAAACCACAAATCCAGCACATAATGCAACTATATATTAGCTAGTATAGGACTTACTATTCCCCCCTGAGGTGTGCCTAGTTCAGTTGCTTCATAATGTCCTGCTTCGACTACTCCTGCCTTAAGAAATCGTTTTACTAACCACAGTATGTTTGGGTCTGTTATCCGTTCTCTCAAGCATCTCATTAGCCATTTGTGCTGGACATTATCAAAGAATTTCTTGATATCAACTTCTACTACATAGTTAGTTGGTCTGTACATAACTGCTTTATTTAGTGCATTTACCGCTTGATGACAGCTTCTACCAGGACGAAAACCATATGAGTTATCCAGAAAGTTAGCTTCATAAATATTTTCTAATATCTTCTTCAGCATTATCTGGACTAACTTATCTTCTGTAGACGGTACTCCAAGCCCGCGTTTCTCTTTGCTTCCAGCTTTTGGTATATATACTCTTTTCACTGGTTGCGGTTGATATCGCTTTCTTTTCATACTATCCACCAGAGTGTTGAGCTTCTCTTCAAGATTTTCTCCATAAGCTTCTACTGTCACCTGGTCTATACCGCATGCTTTGTTATGCTTTAGCTCTTTATAACATTCAGCAAGATTCTCTGCGTTTATCAGATGAATTAACGATTAAATTTCAATCGTTTATCTTGCCTGGCTCTTACTGCTATCTGATTTAGTTTTCTTTGCACGTTATTCCAACCTCCGTTGTATTGGCATAGCAATTCCTAAACCAGTCACTATATTGCTGACCGCTTCCCCTTGTATGTGGCTTTCCCACACTCTGAGTACTATCAATCAGTCCGACTTCCTTTATATCTTCCGTCAGTACTCGCCTTTGTTGACTTGTTCCAACGTACCTTAATAGGAATACAAAGGATCTCCCAAGTTTACGTAAACTCCATCTCAACACGTGATACGGCCTCAGATCCCGATAGAGTGAGTGATAACTTGCCCTATTGTTACCCTTCTTGCTGTCTTCCACTATATGCAACGTGTCGACCTCTATGACATCGAGAATTTCGGGACTCAATACCTTCACTTTCGTTGTACCCTGTGTTGTCCATTCCACTAGCTTTACTACGCTCGTTACCTTACGCAGCATAGTGGTTTGTTCCAGCCTGCTGGCTAGGCTTTGCCTGGGTTGGATTTTCACCAACTGGACTTTACGCACTTTGCTTGGCGCACGCATGTTTCACCTAAAAAGGACACATTTTAAACTTCTTTGTTGAAATAAAATAGAAACAAAAGTGCTGTTTCCTGCGGCTTCTGGATAATTTAATGGTAAAAGTTTTAGAGAGAAATTTTATACACTATCGCTGATATTTTTCCTTAAGTTGACGCCATTGTCTGAACAGATACGAGCTTTCTGCTTTTTTTGGGTAAGGTCAGTCAAAAAGGTTTTACAACAACCATAATAACTATAACTATTATCAATACTGTAACTGCTTCATTTAAAACGCGAAAATAAATATGTGACTTCTTATTCGAACCCATTGCAAAATTTTTCCTATATTTTGCAAGTAGCATATGAATAATTAACATCAAAAGTATTGCAAATGCTTTTACATGAAACCATCCTTCACGATATGCTTCCCTAATAACCATTAGTGTAATTCCAAGACCAAGTGAGAAAAGCATTGCAGGGTTTATGATATATCTAAGTAGCCTCTTTTCCATTGTTTGAAGCAAGCTATCATTTTCCGATCCCGGTTTTACAGTTGCATGGTAGACATAAAGCCTGGGTAAATAAAGCATACCTGCCATCCACATGATAACAGAGATAACATGAAAAGCCTCAAGCCAGTGGTAATAGTTCATTAGCAAAAATTTAAAATTCCTGGTATTGTGTTAGTTTAATGAAAAAGAAATCGATATGAAAGCAGAAAATTTCACTAAAGAACAGATAATTGGATTCTACAGGAAAATGCTACTCATACGCAGATTTGAGGAAAAAGCAGGACAATTATATGGGATGGGATTAATAGGCGGGTTCTGTCACCTATCAATAGGACAAGAAGCAGTTGCAGTTGGAACTCAAGCTGCATCAAAATTAGGTGACGCTTTTATCACAAGTTATAGAGACCATGGCTTAATGTTCGCATGTGATTCTGATCCAAATGTTGTAATGGCAGAGCTTACCGGCAAAGAAACAGGATGCTCGAAAGGTAAAGGTGGTTCGATGCACGTATTTGACGTTGAAAAAAAATTCTTCGGCGGGCATGGAATAGTGGGAGCACAAGTTCCAATTGGCACAGGAATAGCATTTGCTAATAAATATAAGAAAAAAGATAATGTGGTATTTACATATTTTGGCGACGGTGCTGCAAATCAAGGACAAGTATATGAATCGTTTAATATGGCATCTTTGTGGGAGTTGCCTGTGGTTTACATCATAGAAAATAATGAATACGCAATGGGAACCTCCGTGCAAAGATCAACTTTAGTAACAGAGTTATATAAAAGAGGAGAAAGTTTTGGTATTCCTGGAAAACAAGTTGATGGAATGGATTTTTTCTCTGTTTATGAGGCTACAAGCGAAGCAGCGGAACACACACGCAGCGGAAAAGGGCCTATCCTGCTTGAAATGAAGACATATCGATATCGCGGTCACTCAATGTCAGATCCTGCTACTTATCGCTTAAAAGAAGAAGTTGAAGATATGAAGCAAAATCATGACCCTATAAGCACTTTAAAGAAATACATGACAGATAATAAAATGGCTTCAGAAGAAGAGTGCAAAGTAATTGATAAGGAAATACGTGATTTAGTAAAAAAGTCGGAAGATTTTGCCAAAAATAGTAAAGAACCAAGCGTTGATGAGCTGT
Source organism: Wolbachia endosymbiont of Phyllotreta cruciferae (assembly GCF_918697765.1). Classification (NCBI taxonomy): domain Bacteria; kingdom Pseudomonadati; phylum Pseudomonadota; class Alphaproteobacteria; order Rickettsiales; family Anaplasmataceae; genus Wolbachia; species Wolbachia endosymbiont of Phyllotreta cruciferae. The sequence goes on along the minus strand of NZ_OU953855.1, from coordinate 1,510,126 downwards.
ATACTGATGTTTATAAATTTGTTAGCTAATTTTTTTATCCAGAACTGTACAAACATTGTATAGTAAACGATGTCATCCAAATAGCTCCTTCTCCCGTCATCCAAGTGCCCTCCTTTTTTTGTCATCCCAGTGCTCTGACTACTTGGATCCAGCTGAGTTGGTGAGTATAAAAGTATAGCTAACGCAAGCTCTACGTCATGCCGCCGCGAACCGTCATACCGCGATTCATTCGCGGTATCTCTAGATCCCGCTAACAAGCAACGGGATGACGGTTGTCAGGCTAGCTGTCATCTCAGTAGTCTCCTTCTCCTGTCATCCGAGTAGCTGACACTGGTTCCTTTATGACGGCAGTAGCCCCTTCGGTGTCATTCCAGTGCTTGACACTGGAATGACACCAATAATTGACATTTCACTAGATATTCATTATAAATAATGGAATGCTACAAAGTATAAAAACCATATTAATAGAAGACGATAACGTTAGGCTGGATAGGTACATCAGAAGAATCTTTCCTGATCTAAAGCAATCTGTAATTGAAAAATCTTTAAGGAAAGGATTAATCAAAGTTGATGATTGCAAAGCAAAGTCCAGTGATAGAGTAAATTCTGGGCAAACTATAACGCTGAAGCACTTGAATTATATTGAAAACGCTAATTCTGATCGCAAATATAATGAAAAGTTAGTGAATCTACTAAGAGAGAACATATTATATGAAGACGAATATATACTAGCTATAAACAAACCCGCAGGGGTCATCGTTCAAGGTGGCGTAAAAGTAAAGATTAGCATGAGTGATTTGCTTGACCAAATAAGAGAGGGAGAAACATTTAAAATTGTCCATAGGCTAGATAGAGATACGAGTGGAGTGATAATATTCGCACGCAACGCTAATGTTGCCAGATACCTTATGGAAGAATTTAAAGGACGAAGAGTAAAAAAAACTTATTTAGCATTAACTTCTGGCATACCGAGCAAGGATAGTGGAACAATAGACTATCCATTGGTGAAAAAATATGTTTCAGGTCAAGAAAAAGTGGTCATTGATGAAAATTCACCTCAGAATGCCACTACGCATTTTTCAATTATAGCAAAATCCAAACACAATGTTGCTTATTTAAAATTACAACCAATTACCGGCAGAACCCATCAGTTACGTGCACATTTAGCTCATATAAATTGCCCTATTCTTGGTGACGGTAAATATGGTGGTAAAAAAGCTTTTATTGATGGGATAGCAAATAAAATTCACCTTCATTCGCATTCTTTATCTTTAAAACTGCCAAACAATAAAGAAATCACTATCACCGCTCCTATCACTAAACACATCGAAAAATCCATTGAAGCGCTATTTTTCGACTGAAACGATTTCACCAATCAACTTTTCTGTCTTTGGCTTTAATTTGAAGCACAGATATTAGGCTAATTAATGCGCAGGCAGTAAGATAAATGCCTGCTGCAAGTTTTGTTTCGGTTTTTTCTATAAGCCACATGCATATGTATGGAGAAAGGCCACCAAAAATTCCTGCAGATATATTATTTGCTAAGCTTACGCCAGTGCATCTTACTTTTGTTGGAAACAGTTCACAAATAACAGAGCCATATATTCCAAAAGATGCACCTACTGGTATAGTAATCAATAAGTAAGTTATTATTACGACATAGTGGTTAACGGAAGATAATAATGGTAATACACATGTACCAATCAGAGATAGCATAATCAGTACAGGAATCATTACGCGTTTTCTTCCAACTTTATCAGATAAAATTGCAAAAAGTACCGCAGATGCTGCAAATACAACCTGTATTACTATCCTCATTAAATCTTTAACACTAATAGATAAAATAACTAGCTCTTTTATTGATATATTATAAAACATTATTGCTGCGTAGACAATTGCATTCTGAGCAATTCCCAGATTGATTGAAATAATAAGCGGTCTTTTATAGTTTCTTACTAGTTCTAACAATGGTGAATGTGCTAAATTATTAGCGTACTTATTAGTTTTATATGCTAAGCTTTCTTTTAATATGTACCTAGTTAAAAAACCTATTGTCCCCAAAAAAAAGCAAAAATAAAAAAGCAACTTCCATCCCCATATTTCATAGTTCTCACCTGTAACTCTTTTGCAGATAAATATCATTATTATGCATAAGAGCGTTCCAAGGGCTCCGCTAAAGGGCTTCATACTTCCTAAGAAACCTAGATTTTTTTTATCTTTTGAATGCTCTATCGTAAATGCTGTATTAATGCTTGTTTCACCTCCTGCAGTTATTCCTTGCACTATTCTACAAAACACAAGCAATACAGGTGAAAGCAACCCTATTTCTTTATACCCAGGTATAATTCCCATAATTGTGGATGATATTGAAATTAATATTACTGAAGTAAGTAAAGTCTTTCTTCTGCCATACTTATCTCCCATATAACCAAAAATTACTGCACCAATTGGTCTAAACGCAAAACCAATTGCAAAAACACCAAGGAATTTGAGTGTACTCAAATAATGATCTTCTGATGGGAAAAAAACGTTGATGATTGTATCTGTTAATACTCCAAAAAGAGTGAGTTCATACCACACAATCATGTTACAGATCATGCCCGATAGTATTGCTTTTTGGATATTATTCATGGTCTTTCAATTTAACATAACCTAATATATCATTAACCGGTGCTCCTTGCTATAAAATTTTTCATTCAATAACCTTCAAGGATAATTCACGTAAATGCTTATCCTCCACCTTGGAAGGAGCACCCATTAGAACATCTTCACCTTGCTGGTTCATAGGAAAACAGATTACTTCACGAATATTTGGCTCATCAGCAAGCAGCATAACTATTCTATCAACTCCTGGTGCTATTCCACCATGAGGAGGAACACCAAATCTGAATGCACGTACAAGTGCACCGAATCTTGTATCAACTTCTCCCCGGCTATAACCTGCAATGGCAAAAGCTTTATACATGATATCCAGTTTGTTATTACGAATCGCCCCACTTGACAGTTCTATTCCATTGCAAACAAGATCATATTGGTAAGCAAGGATATCCAGTGGATTTTTGTCCTCTAAATCTTTCAGACCACCGTGTGGCATGGAGAATGGGTTATGAAAGAAATCTATTTTTTTACTTTTATCGTCATATACAAAATATGGAAAATCAATGATCCAACAAAACTTGAAGATATTATCATCTATAAGACTGAGTTCTGACCCTAAAAGAGTGCGTACTTTTCCTGCAATGTTTGCCGTCTCATTCTCTTTGTCAGAAGCAAAAAATACACTATCTCCTGGCTCTATGTTTGTTGCTTCTCTTATGTGGTTTAGCCTATTTTCATCAAGAAATTTAGCAATTGGGCCTTTCGCAGTTCCATCTTTATCAAACGTTATATATCCGAGACCCTTAGCACCGAATTCTTTTTGCGCATGTTCTATCTTTTTATCAAAGAAGCTGCGTGGTTCCTCTGCTGTTTTAGGTGCAGGGATGGCTCTCACTACCATACCACGCTCAATATTGCTTTTGAAAATATTGAACCCTGAATCACGAAAAATTTCTGTAACATCGCTGATTAATAGTGGATTGCGCAGATCTGGCTTATCAGAACCATATTTAAGCATTGCTTCTTTATATGTAATACGTGGAAAATCTTTATCAACAGACTTACGAGAAAATTTAGCAAACACTCTATATAAGGTAGACTCAATAATCTGAAAGATGTCTTCTTGAGTTACAAAAGACATTTCAAGATCTAGCTGATAAAACTCTCCCGGAGAACGGTCAGCCCTTGCGTCTTCATCACGAAAACACGGTGCAATTTGGAAATATTTATCAAACCCTGAAACCATGAGCAACTGTTTGAAAATCTGCGGAGCTTGTGGCAATGCATAGAACTTGCCAGGATTTAGCCTGCTTGGCACTAGGTAGTCGCGTGCTCCTTCAGGAGAGGAAGCAGTGAGTATTGGAGTTTGAATCTCTAAAAATCCTCGCTCTATCATGAGCTTGCGGAGCTCTGCAATAATTTGTGAGCGCAAAATAATATTGTTGCGGACTTTTTCACGTCTTAAGTCAAGAAATCGATATTTAAATCTCATGTTTTCTGGGTATTCTTGCTCGCCGGTAATGCTTGCCAATATACTTCTTTCTTCTTTTGCTATTTCTTCATCAAAGTGGAACTCAACTTCCGACTCAACGCGCAAATTGTTGACTATCACCTCGATTTCTCCGGTAGAAATAGAGCTGTTTACCGTATCTTCAGTTCTAGCTTCAACTATTCCTGTAACAGTAATTACACTCTCCAATTTTAAATTTGATATCTCATCAAAAAAGTCTTTGTCATTATTAAATACTAGCTGAGTGATTCCGTAGAAGTCTCTTAAATCAACAAAAATTAGGTTACCATGGTCGCGCTTACGATATAACCATCCAGAAAGGGTAACTTCCTTTTCTACGTCGTTCTTCCTCAGTTCATTGCACGTATGAGTTTTATAGCAGTTCATATTTGTTTTACTTCTAAATTCTTTAAGAAGTATAGAAATAAACCTTATTACATACAAGCCCGTTCGTCAGATATTTGCGCAATTTTCGAAATAGAGCAGTACTGCTTTTATATTGTCTTTACCCGCAAAAAAATTGCACAATTTCTATAATTATGGTATAATAGTAAGGGTATTTTTAATGAATTAGATACAGGAAATGCCACTTACACAGATCATATTATATAGCGTAACATTACTTGCTGTAGCTGCAGTATTTCTCTTTTTGAGAAAAATATACAAAAATCGCATTAGAAAAATCATATTTCCTAGAAAAGTTTTTAAAGAAGAGTGGGAAGAAGACAGAAAATTCAATGAATTATATCAAAAAAATAAGCAAAAAGAGTTGATGAAACAACAAGAAACGCTACGCGAGAAACAAAAAGATGTGCAAGTTTATAAAGAAGATCCAGAAATAGTTGACATAGCAAAACCGGTAGGTAAATGGACAAAGATGGTTATGATGGGTAATGGTTTAATGCAGCGTTTTGCACAATTGATACATAGAGAAGGCGGACAGAAAGGATTTTGGGAGCTGTTTGTAAAAGCTCAGGCTTCAACTCAAGGTAAACATAAGGGGAAGGGCAGATAATCCATGCTTGAATGTGAAAATTTATCCTGCGCTCGTAATAATAAGGTACTATTTAAGAATCTCAGTTTTAAAGCTGAGCTAAAATCAAAGATTCTAATCACTGGTCCAAATGGTAGTGGTAAAACCAGCTTAATTAGAAGTTTATCTGGACTTTTACCGCCGGTATCAGGCAATATAAGGCACTGCGGAAAAGATATATATGATGATCCAAAATCCTATATACCTTCTATGGTCTATATAGGCCATAAGAATGCCTGTAAAGATAGCTTAACTGTTGCTCAAAACGTAGAATTCTGGGCAGGAATACGAAATACTAGAGAATTGATTGTGGCAGCTATTTGTTGCTTGCAGTTGCAACCTGTACTTAATATTAGATATGGCGAACTTTCTGCAGGCTGGAAAAGGAGAGTTGCGCTTGCTCGCCTCTTGATTTCTAATGCAAACGTTTGGCTGATAGATGAACCATTTTGTAATCTTGATAGTGCAACGTGTGAATTAGTGCTGAACCTAATCTCAATACGCTCTGAGCAAAATGGTATAGTAATTATTACAGGGCATAGCTCTACAGAGCAATTGTGTGATTTTACAACGATTGATATACGTAATTTCAATAGACTTCTTGTATAGTTTTTGGCAACAACCGCTAGAAATAAAAAACTTACTTGACAAACTCCGCCAGCTCCCTTATCATAAAACTGAAGCTATTTATTTATCTTCGCAATCTGTGCAGGTTAATGACAAAAAACTTAGGGTATTTGGCGTCTCATGTTTAATTTTTCGCACTACGTGCATCGCATGTCTTTAAAAATTTTTAGGTTTTTACCTATATAAGCCGAAACGCGCTTACAAAGCGTTTAAGACAGCAAAAAACGTCAAATTGACAAGGGAGAATTTGAATGCTAGCTACTATGGGGTTTCTTTGCCTTTTTTCCTGCTTAGTAAATTTCTTAAACACTTGCGGTGTAGGTTAGTTGCAAGTTAAAAGCAGCTAAATCGCTCTTAATCAAGCGTTTTAGAATAAAAAAAACGCCGATATTTTAGTACATAGTAAATAGCCAACCACCACGGGGCTTCTTTTGCCTTTTTTTTCATTTGGTAAATTCCTTAATGTTTATGGCTAAACGACAACCGTCATCCCGCTGCTTGTTAGCGGGATCTAGAGATACCGCGATTCATTCGCGGTATGACGGTTCGCGGTGGCATGACGATAAGCTCGTCATCCCGCTGCTTGTTAGCGGGATCTAGAGATACCGCGATTCATTCGCGGTATGACGGTTCGCGGTGGCATGACGATAAGCTCGTCATCCCGCTGCTTGTTAGCGGCTAAGGGATACCGCGAAGGGATACTGCGAATGAATCGCGGTATGACGGTTAATTATTCTGCGGCGGTATGACGTAGAGCTCGCGTTAGCTATACTTTTATACTCACCAACTCAGTATCCAATCTGGATCCAAGTAGTCAGCTACTTGGATGACAACCTGTTGAGGCTGCGCTTACACATTCCACTTTCTATGCTCACCAAACAAATTTGCTTACTCGCAGCAAAATTTTCTGGATCCAAGTAGTTAGCTACTCGGATGACATCTTTGTGTTTGAGGCAAAACCAGCTATAACATTTCTTCGCAAACAAATGTTCGTACAGTTGTGCGCGTGATGCTGGAATCTAGACAACAATTAGATCCTATTGTCAAGCAATAAGCTACATATGCTATTTATTTAGTAGATTAAATATGAAGTTTAAAACTCTGCTATTGACTTCCTGTAGAACTAGTGAAAACCAAACTTGCTTAAAACCACTTAATTAGTTATAGTTATAAGTTTAGGTACAGTAAAATGACAGCTTTTGTCCCCTTGATTATTTTTTTAATCTTGTATCTTGGAAGTGGTGCTTATTTTTCTTTTATCGGAACTGATAATCCACTTCATCAGGTTTCACCAGTAATCTGCTTATTACCAGCACTATTTTTTGCTGTCTCACGTGGTACAAATAAAATTCAGCATAACATCGATACTGTTATCAAGGGCATGGGTGACAAAAACACCCTTACTATGTGTTTAATTTTTTTATTTTCTGGAGCATTTTCTGCGGTGACTCAATCAATCGGTAGCGCAGACACTGTTGCTAATTTAATTCTTAATTTCCTTCCAGCAAGATTACTGCTACCTGGAGTATTTTTGGCTTCTGCTTTTATTTCAACTGCAATTGGCACATCTATGGGAGTTGTTGCGCTGATGGTACCTATAGCTGTTAATCTGGCAAAAAGTGGAGCTTTTGGTCTCGAAATAGGAACTGCAACTGTAGTAGGTGGTGCCGTGTTTGGCGATAACCTTTCGATGATATCTGATACCACCATTGCATCTGTTTCTTCACAGGAAGCTTCAGCAAAAGATAAACTTAAAATGAACTCTAAAGTTGCACTTATTGCCAGCATTATAACACTCATCTACCTAGCAGTTGCCTCAAATAGTACAAAAATTATTTCTATATCAAATTTAGATTATTATTCTATAATAAAAATTATTCCTTACATTTCTTTAATAATCATGGGGCTGCTTGAAGTCGCCACTTTAGTAACAATAACTATAAACATAATTATTGCTGGTGTGCTAGGAATAACTTTTTTTGACTATGCTATCATTCAATTTCCTCATGACGTGTATGACGGTTTCAAAAAAGTAAACGAAATAGTGATATTTGCTCTATTTATCGGTGGATTGAGCCATATAATGTACAAGCAAGGTCAAAAAGCGTTGCATAAACTCATCGATGAAAGCAATATCACAAAAACTAAAGCTGAATTTGTGATAGCAGGAATTGCGTCTATGTTTACTACCTTAGTTGCCAATAATACCATTGCTATTTTACTAAGTGGTGGCATTGCAAAAAGGCTTGCACAAAAACACAGTATTGCACCACATCGCAGCGCATACTTATTAGATGTTTTTGCTTGTGCTACAAAAGGTATCTTACCTTATGGTTCCCAACTATTGCTAGCAGGTAGCATCGCCTCTGTATCACCTATTTCTTTATTAACACAGGTATATTATTGCTTTATTCTAGCGGCAGTTACAATAGGCGAAATAATCATCAACAGCAGAAAAGAGAAACATTGTGCGGCTGCAACTTAGAGTTTCTCTTTTTTTACCCATAAGGAACGGAATTACTTGACACCCTTCGCCAACCCCCTTATCATGAAACTGAAGCTATTTATTTATCTTCGCAATCTGTGCAGGTTAATGACAAAAAACTTAGGGTATTTGGCGTCTCATGTTTAATTTTTCGCACTACGTGCATCGCATGTCTTTAAAAATTTTTAGGTTTTCATCTATATAAGCCGAAACGCGCTTACAAAGCGTTTAAGACAGCAAAAAACGTCAAATTGACAAGGGAGAATTTGAATGCTAGCTACTACGGGGTTTCTTTGCCTTTTTTCCTGCTTAGTAAATTTCTTAAACACTTGCGGTGTAGGTTAGTTGCAAGTTAAAAGCAGCTAAATCGCTCTTAATCAAGCGTTTTAGAATAAAAAAAACGCCGGTATTTTAGTACATGGTAAATAGCCAACCACCATGGGGCTTCTTTTGCCTTTTTTTTCATTTGGTAAATTTCTTAAACATTTATAGTTGCAATTTAAGAGCCCGTAAAGGGTGTCATTCCAGTGCCCCTGTGATGTATTCCAGTGCTTGACACTGGAATACAGTTTTCCATATAATCTCATCGAAAATGTTGTAACCACTTTCCATGCTAGTTTGCTTGTTCACAAGCAAACTTTTCTGGATCCCAGTGTCTGGGCACTGGGATGACAAGAGAAGGTACTAGCCTGACACCCTGACAACCGTCATCCCGCTGCTTGTTAGCGGGATCTATGCTAATGCCCTTTTATTCTTTCAATTATGTTATTTCCATTTAAATCTGTCTGTTCCGCAACTTCAGTGAATACAGTTGAATACTCCCTAAAACTGATCGTCATAACTTTACCCTACTTTGAATAATATTTTGATCATTACATATTGTAACAAAAAAAAATCAACTCATTTCTTCTAACGGCTCTATATTAAAGATAGAAAGTCCAGAAGCAATGACGTGTGCTAAGGCTTGGACAAGTTGCAGCGGTGAGATCTTTCTTATATTTTTAATTGTGTAATCTTCTGTGTTTGTAAATGTTTTTTCTATACCCCACTGCAGTAATAAGTACTTTACGTTCTGAATGATTTATGATGTAAATTATACGGTAGTTGCTAACCCTTATCCTATATTGCCCTCTAAAGCTATGACATAAAGGCTTTCCTAGATTAAAAGGATCAACTGTAAGGCGTTTCTTTATGGCCTCCTGAACCATTAATTTAATCTTTGCCGGAAGAGCTGGAATTTCTTTTTCAATAACATTTTTTAAGAATTTTATAGTGTAAGTTTTATTTCCAGATGTTTTCATCATCCTCTACTTCTTCTTCACCTTCAGAGAGGCGATCGTCAGCTATTTTGGATAGCTCTACATCTTCTTCGAACTCTTCTTCCACTAAATCTACTAAAACTTCAGGAATAGTTTTATTTTGAGTCTCTGCCATTTCTGTAAGATACTGAGCCAATTTACTGTCAAAACTTACATTAACATTGAGCTTTTTTTGACTGTGAGCCATATATTAACCAGAAAATACTACTATAAACTATAACATTTTTACTTAATTTTGTCAACTTCTCTATTCGTTGAAAAAACAATCTTGCATAAAAAAATCAACTCATCTCTTCCAAAGGCTCTATATTGAAGATAGAAAGTCCAGAAGCGATGACGTGTGCTAAGGCTTGCACGAGAAACATTCTTGCAGCGGTGAGGTTTAAGTTGTCTTCCAGTATAAAACGCATGTTTAAATCACTCTTGCCATACCCCCATAAAACGTGAAATGCTTCTGCAACTTCAAGTAAGTAAAAAGTAATTCTGTGTGGCTCACAAAGCCTTGCCGCTGTTTCTACTACATCTGGCCACTTTGCTAAGGTTTTTATGAGGAAGAGCTCCCCATCGGTCTTTAAAAATGAAGGGTCTGCTGTTGGGAGCTCTTTTGGAGCATTACGCATTAACGAATGAGCACGAGCATGCGCATATTGCACGTAAAAAATAGGGTTGTCTTTTGACTGTTCTTTAACTTTAGCAAAATCAAAGTCCAAGACCATATCATTCTTGCGTGTTAGCATTATAAAACGAGTTATGTCCCTGCCAACTTCTTCCACTACATCCCTTGCTGTGAGGAAATTTCCTGATCTTTTGGACATCTTAACAGGTTTGCCATTCTCGAAAAAATTCACAATATTATGCAGTTTTACCTCTATTTTTGCTTGATCATCACTTAGCGCAGAGACGACTGCTTTAAGTCTTTTGACATAACCGCCGTGGTCACTACCAAGCTCTACGATCATATTGTTAAAACCACGCGATATCTTATCAAAATGGTAAGCGATATCCGAGGCAAAATAAGTCCAACTGCCGTCCTCTTTCTTCAATGCACGGTCAACGTCATCACCAAATTTTGTAGAGCGAAATAGCATCTCTTTTCTGGAAGTCCAATTTTCGCTTTCTTTGCCTTTTGGTTTCTCCAGGTACCCTTCATACACTAGACCCTTGTCAGACAATATCTTTATACTCTCTTCAATTTTGCCACTTTTTTGTAGCTCATACTCTGAAGTAAAAACATCATGATTTACTCCAAGTAAGTTCATGTCTTCCTTTATGATTTCTAAGATAGAACTTAAAGTATAGTCTCTAATCACTTGATTATCTTGCTTTTCTAGAAGCTCTGCGCCATATTTTTTAGCCAGCTCCTCCCCTATCGGTTTTAAATATTCACCTGGGTATAAACCTTTTTCTATACTGATTTTTTCTCCCAGAGCTTCTTTGTACCGCAGATATACTGACTTTATTAGTGTATCTATCTGCGCTCCAGCATCGTTAATATAGTATTCCTTAGTAACTTTATAACCAACTTTTTTCAATAAATTTGCCAGAACGTCACCAAATACTGCCCCTCTTGCATGACCAATATGCAGTGGACCAGTTGGATTTGCAGATACAAATTCAACATTGATGGCCTGATTGTTCCCTATATCTAGGGTGCCAAACTCTGTTTTTAGCTCATTTATTTGTTTTAAAATCCCATGCCATACTTTTATTTTTAAGTGTATGTTGATGAAACCAGGGCCCGCTATTTCCACTTTTGCAACTTCATCAAAAAGTTCAAATTCTTTGGCTAAAACCTCTGCAATTTCAATGGGATTCTTCTTTTCATGCTTTGCGAGTACCATAGCAACGTTTGTGTAAATGTCTCCATGTGCTCTGTTACTTGGGGGTTCTACGATAAAGTTTGTTGTATCTGTATTTATAATACCCCTTTGCTTCAACTCGTTTAATTTACTCAAAATTAAGGAAGAAGCCCTTTTGAAAATGTTCATCAACTAGAAAAACTATGAAAACCTCCAACAATATAGCGAATAAGTGGGGCTAGTTGAAGGTTTATCTTAACTATTTTATTTTCCTGGATCAGAGTTTATATTAAGTCGTTGCCGTAACCATGGTAAGAGAAAGCCATACCTTCACTGTAACCATCATTACCAGCATCAGGCTCTTCAACATCATCAGGTTCTTTAACATCATCAGGCTCTTTAACAGCATCGGGCTCTTTAACATCATCAGGTTCTTTAACACCATCAGGTTCTTTAACATCATCAGGCTCTTTCTCTTTCTTTAGTTCATTCTTAATATTTTCTTTCAGTTCATTCTTAGTCTTATCATCAATCTCAAACTTAAGACTTTTCTCCAGTTCATTCTTAATATTTTCTTTTAGTTCATTCTTAGTCTTATCATCAATTTCACACTTAAGACCTTTCTCCAGTTCATTCTTAATATTTTCTTTCAGTTCATTCTTAGTCTTATCACCAATCTCAAACTTAAGACTTTTCTCCAGTTCATTCTTAATATTTTCTTTTAGTTCATTCTTAGTCTTATCATCAATTTCACACTTAAGACCTTTCTCCAGTTCATTCTTAATATTTTCTTTCAGTTCATTCTTAGTCTTATCACCAATCTCAAACTTAAGACTTTTCTCCAGTTCATTCTTAATATTTTCTTTTAGTTCATTCATAGTCTTATCATCAATTTCACACTTAAGACCTTTCTCCAGTTCATTCTTAATATTTTCTTTCAGTTCATTCTTAGTCTTATCATCAATCTCAAACTTAAGACCTTTCTCCAGTTCATTCTTAATATTTTCTTTCAGTTCATTTTTAGTCTTATCATCAATCTCAAACTTAAAACATTTTTTCAGTTCATTCATAGTCTTATCATCAATCTCAAACTTAAAACATTTTTTCAGTTCATTCATAGTCTTATCATCAATCTTACACTTAAGATCTTTACCGCATTTATCATAAATCAACTTACTCTTATTGACTTTACAATCATCCAACTTTGTGAACAAATTAATTTTCAACTTATCACTGACATAGCACGTATCAAGTGGCAATATACGTACATGATTTGCATTTTTTTGATTCGGACAAGAAAAAGTATTCGTTGGCATAAAATATCTCCATTAGTAAATAAAATTATTAAAAAATTAACCATAAGATGGAAGCGTGTACTAACAATGTACACATTGTATTACTTTTATATAATATGAACAGTGCCTTCTAACACTGACATATTGTGGGTAGAAAAAAAGGCTTCAGCACTTTTTGCATCTAATATAGAAGAGTTTATTACTTCTACACATTTATCACATACAGAATTGTTTTCACAACTGCCCACAAGTTTACCATCTATAACCTGAAGGTTGTTTTTAGCATTCTGAATAATTTCTGCACATTCTTTAAACTTGTAGCCTGTTGGCTTTTGGGTCTCAATATCAATAATATCATCAACGCGAATTCTGGACTAAGGAAGGAAGAAAGTATAGGAAATAGAAGGCTTTTTGGATTTGATGGAATAGGAAATGAGAGTAGAAAAGATATGAACCAAAAAATTAACAGGGGATCTATGGCGAGTGTGTTCAATTTCTAGTCTATTTTTTAGGTAACCAAAAACAGTCTCAATGATAGACCTTTTTCTCAGTAAAATCTTCTCATTTAGCGAAATTAATGCATTTTTCATACCTTTTTTCACCTTGGTAACAAGTTTCAAACCTCGGTCAAACAGCTTCTGAAAAAGCTCTTTTGCAATATAACCTTTGTCACCAAACAAAAGGCCGGTTAATTTTCCCGTCAGATTTGGCACAGGTATCCTATCATCAACATTGCCTTTTGTTAGCGTAAGTGCATGAATTTCACCATTTTCATTGATTACCATATGTAATTTGAAACCAAAAAACCAGCCGTAAGTACTCTTGCTTAATTTTGCAATTCCAGCAAAAACTTTGTTTTTGGATATTCTTTTTGCATGACAAACTGCAATGGGAGTTGTGTCTATATATGAAATTCCAGTGTTTTCTGACTGTCCACAAAGCCAATGCAACAACATTGCTAAATGCCACAAAACCCTAGGCTTTAGAGCAACAAACCTGGTATATGAAGGCAACTTTGGAAACTCTGATTTGTAGAGCAACGTTAGGTAATGTAGGTAGAAAGTTTTGAAATTTTTACACGGAGATTGTTGATATAGCAGGATTATTGTCATGATTTCGGAGTGCTCAATTTCCGTTATTCTTGTGGGTTTTTTACCATTTGGCAGTAGTTTACCTGCAAAATTTTTCTCTATATCTCTGCAAAAATCATCGACCAAACAAAACAGTTTTGTTATATCTTCCATGGGTAACCTCATCTATTTTTTTATAACTGCTGAGTTTACCCTGTTTTCTTGCCTTTTCTATTCTCCTTTAATCCAGAATTCGCGTTTTATAACATTCAGCAAGATTCTCTGCGTTTATCAGATGAATTAACGATTAAATTTCAATCGTTTATCTTGCCTGGCTCTTACTGCTATCTGATTTAGTTTTCTTTGCACGTTATTCCAACCTCCGTTGTATTGGCATAGCAATTCCTAAACCAGTCACTATATTGCTGACCGCTTCCCCTTGTATGTGGCTTTCCCACACTCTGAGTACTATCAATCAGTCCGACTTCCTTTATATCTTCCGTCAGTACTCGCCTTTGTTGACTTGTTCCAACGTACCTTAATAGGAATACAAAGGATCTCCCAAGTTTACGTAAACTCCATCTCAACACGTGATACGGCCTCAGATCCCGATAGAGTGAGTGATAACTTGCCCTATTGTTACCCTTCTTGCTGTCTTCCACTATATGCAACGTGTCGACCTCTATGACATCGAGAATTTCGGGACTCAATACCTTCACTTTCGTTGTACCCTGTGTTGTCCATTCCACTAGCTTTACTACGCTCGTTACCTTACGCAGCATAGTGGTTTGTTCCAGCCTGCTGGCTAGGCTTTGCCTGGGTTGGATTTTCACCAACTGGACTTTACGCACTTTGCTTGGCGCACGCATGTTTCACCTAAAAAGGACACATTTTAAACTTCTTTGTTGAAATAAAATAGAAACAAAAGTGCTGTTTCCTGCGGCTTCTGGATAATTTAATGGTAAAAGTTTTAGAGAGAAATTTTATACACTATCGCTGATATTTTTCCTTAAGTTGACGCCATTGCCTGAACACTTACCTAATGATGAAGCTATCGAAAACATAGCAAAGAGACTTCAAAAATCTATAGACGATGCAAAAAAGCACAAGGTCATGTTTAGTGTTGATGTATTCCAAGGAGAAAAAAGTCATCAATAATAGATTATTCGATACTGGTCTTATACCACCTCATGGAGCAAGATAAAAATGTTACTGAGACTGGAAAAGAAAAACTACGGCCTCTTATGTTAGAAATGTTTAATCTAGTTTCAACAGGCACTGATGTGAGCCAAGAAGTTCGGAGATTATTGCCAGAAGATATACTGAAAGAACGCGGCGAATATTTGTCACGTCTAAAACAAATTGTAAGTGATAGTATTGAAAATGACAAAAAAAAGGAATTGTAGTAGAAAGAGATAATAAATTTTATTATGTACAGTGTCCAGAAAAAAGTGTGATCACTCCTGCAAAATTTATGAACTCCCCGGAATTTAAGGCTTACTATTACCCACAAATATAAATGTTTGTTGCATAGCTCTTAATGGCATAACTTTTGCTTGAAATAACTGTTTATATGGTGCAATTTACAGCTTTTAGTTGCTAAAATTATAACTCTTAGTTTAATAATTTTAATCTAATAAGCTTTCAGGTTAATAAAATTAAATTATTTGAGTAAATACAATACTATGTTTTTATTTGTGGGTAATAGTAAGAATTTAAGGACTTAGAATATGGTGCATTGCGAATAGGAGAAGGAGATAATCTAATCTGAATAAAAAGCTGGCAATATCATGATATGCAAGGCAAAGTAAAAATGACCTTTAGGGTAGGCGATGAAAAGATCGAAATGATTTTATCTTCTGAAAAAGCTGAAAGTTTTGGTAAAATAATGGTACATATGGATGACAAAAGTTGTGAAATCTTCTCAAAGTACCTAAAAGAGCTAGAAAAAGAACCTCGTATAAGCAAGGTTGTTGAAGCTGCTAAAAGTTTTGCACAAACGAAAAGCAGTGCAGTTAGTCCACCTCTTTCTAATATGAAAAGTGTTGACACATCGCAACATTTTCAAAGTAGTGACCATGAATCACCAGAGCATTAACAATTATCATACATACATTGTTGCATATAGCAATAGTGTATGTGTATAGTTAGTAGGGTTTGTAAACTTAATAAAGTCTACAACTAATTTGAAAACTACTTTATTGTATGCAAGACTTTAAAATACTAGAAAATCTAAAAACCAAAGCACTAGAAGCTGAAAAAGGAGGCGGTTCTGACAGGATTACCAAACAACATGAAAAAGGGAAATTAACTGCTAGAGAAAGGCTCAGTATATTGCTCGATGAAAGTTCTTTTGCAGAATACGATAAATTCGTAAAACATCATGCAAATGATTTTGGCATGCAAAATGCTAATTTTTTAGGTGATGGGGTAGTGATTGGTCATGGTACTATTTATGGCAGAAAAGTTTTTGTTTATTCTCAGGATTTTACTGTCTTTGGTGGTTCACTTGGTGCGTCACATGCAAAAAAAATATGCAAAATTATGGATATGGCAATTAATGCCAGAGTTCCAATTATCGGACTAAATGATTCTGGTGGAGCCAGAATTCAGGAAGGAGTAAATTCTCTTGCTGGTTATGGAGAAATTTTTCAAAGAAACGTAAATGCATCGGGTGTTATACCACAAATTTCTTTAATTATGGGCCCATGTGCAGGAGGTGCAGTTTATTCCCCAGCATTAACTGACTTTACTTTCATGGTGAAAAACAGTTCATATATGTTTATAACCGGGCCAGATGTAGTAAAAAAGGTTACCTACGAAGATGTAAGTTTCGAAGACCTCGGTGGAGCAAAAATTCATACAAGCAAAACAGGAGTAGCGGATTTTGCATTCAATAATGATGTTGAAATGCTGCTAAAAATGCGTGAATTCTTTACTTTCTTACCAGCAAATAATCAAGAATCACCAAAATCTGCACCAATCTGTAATGATGTTGATGACATTGATGAATCCTTAAACACTCTAATTCCTACCAATCCTAATACTCCTTATGATATGTATGAACTCATTGAAAAAGTTTGTGATGAAAGGAATTTCTTTGAACTGAAACCTGATTTTGCTCGTAATATCATAACTGGTTTTGGTAGAATTGGAGGAAATACTGTCGGTATTGTTGCAAATCAACCTATGCACCTTGCAGGATGTTTGGATATTGATTCTTCAAGAAAAGCTGCGAGGTTTGTAAGGTTTTGTGACGCATTTAACATTCCGATCATCACACTTATTGATGTTCCAGGATTTTTGCCGGGTACAAATCAAGAATACAATAATATAATACAACACGGAGCGAAACTGCTTTACGCTTACGCTGAAGCGACCGTGCCGAAAATTAGCCTTATCACTAGAAAAGCGTATGGTGGTGCATACATTGTTATGAATTCGAAACATCTAAAAGGTGATATAAATTATGCCTGGCCAACTGCTGAAATAGCTGTGATGGGCCCTGAAAGTGCAGTTGAGATTATATTTCGACACGAAAAAGATCAGCAAACGTTAATTAAAGAATATAAAGAAAAATTTGCTAACCCATTTTTTGCTGCATCATATGGATACATTGATGACATTATAGTGCCAAGTAAAACAAGGTATCACTTTTGTAAAGCATTAGAGCTACTCAAAAACAAGAAGGTAGAAAGGATATGGAAAAAGCATGACAACTTACCTCTGTAACTTTCTTCTAAGCCTTGCTTACAAGTTATGCAATATTATAAGTATAATCAGTGTGCCGTTACCAAGACTCGAACTTGGGACCTCGTCATTACCAATGACGTACTCTACCACCTGAGCTACAACGGCAAGTTTATATATTATGATAATGAATAACACAAAAAAGAATAAGGAAAAAGAAGAAGAGAGAAAAAGATTGGCAAAAGCTTTAAAGCAAAATATTTTGAAAAGAAAAAAGCAGCAACAGAGTAGACAGAGAACCCTTTCAAAACTCGTTTGTGGTGAGGAATTTTTAGGAGAAAGCACCGCAGAATACTCGAATGTATTTGAGAACGACAAAATTACCATCAGAAACTTAAGTTTTGAAGGAGGTATCATGCCAGAACTACCGGAAGTGGAAGTAATCTCTAATTTTTTGCTTGATAAAATTAAAAACAAGCAAATCAGTAATGTTATAGTGAATAATTGGAATTTACGTGCCCCAATAACAAAAAATATTGATGATATGCTAAAGGGCAAAGTCATACGCAACATCAAGCGTAGAGGTAAGTATACCATCTGGAATACAGATGGTAGTGTGGCTGTAATCATACATCTTGGCATGAGCGGAAAGCTTATATATGCTGACCACGATCAAATGCGGAATAAGCATGATCACGTGGTATTTTTATTTTCTGACAATACTTCAATAATTTTTAATGACCCAAGAAGATTTGGATTAGTTATCGTTTTAAATAAAGAACAAGAAACGGATTTTTTTAGCGATTTTGGAATAGAGCCCCTCACGGATGAATTCAGTGGAGACTATTTACAGGAGTTGCTGAAAAACAAAAAAGTGAATATCAAATCAGCGTTAATGGACAATAAATCAATAGTTGGCGTAGGCAACATATATGCTTCTGAGAGCTTGTTTAGAGCCCGTATATCACCACTCAGGTCAGCAAAAAACTTGACCTATAGAGAGTGCGAAAAACTTGCTGCTGAAATAAAAAATACTCTGAGTGATGCAATTGCTGCAGGTGGTTCAACACTGAAAGATTATGCACAGCCATCTGGATCTGCTGGATACTTTCAAAATAACTTTTACGTATATGGTAAAGTTCAAAAACCTTGCAAGATTTGCAATAATATCATAACACTTATACGACAAAATGGCCGTAGCACTTATTTTTGCAACGCGTGCCAGAATTAAGATTTTATTTTTTGATATGATATTTTCACCTGAAAAAGATCCATTTGATTTGTTTTCAAAGTGGTACAAAGCAGTACTTAATTCTCCGTGTAAACAACCAACTGCAATGACGCTAGCAACTTGTAGCAAAGACTGTATTCCATCTGCAAGAGTAGTATTACTAAAGGAATACAGCAAAGAAGGTTTTGTGTTCTTCACTAACATAAATAGTAGAAAAGGAAAAGAATTGACCGAGAACCCCAAAGCTGCGTTAGTGTTTCATTGGATAGAATTTGCTAGGCAAGTGCGAATTGAAGGAGAGGTTAAACTTCTAAACGATGAAAGAACTGACAAATACTTCTCTTCTCGAGCGCTGGGTAGTCAAATTAGCGCATGGTGCTCAAAACAATCGAGCATTCTGAAAGATTGGCAAGATTTTGAGCAAGCTATAAAATTGAAGGAAAAAGAATTTCACAATACACAAGTTTCTCGTCCTGATTTTTGGGTGGGATTTTGCGTAATCCCAAAAGTAATTGAATTTTGGCAAGAAGGTGAATATAGGAAGCATATTAGATTTAGATACACTCTTGTTGAGGGAAGCGATTGGAAAGTGGAACAACTATATCCTTAAAAATGGTTGCGGGAGTAGGATTTGAACCTACGACCTTCAGGTTATGAGCCTGATGAGCTACCGAGCTGCTCCATCCCGCGTCGTTGCTTATTTAGTTATTATATATACAAATAATGAAAAAAGAAAAATAAAATTTCACCACATGCAAATATCGACACACTTATTAACTTTTCTTGACATAATAGTTAGTTATATACGTAACAATCTGCGCAATGAACAATATAACTTGATACTGTGGTTTCCTGTTTTTCAGTGTGTAGGAATTCTAACCTATTTTTCCCTAAGTTTTGAACCAAGCTGCATATCTATTTTTCTTTTGCTTTTACCCACACTAATTTTGATTGCAATATTGTATAAAAGGTACGCGATATTGTGTATCGCTTTAATTGCAGTGCTCATAGGATTTACAGCTAGTAAATTAAGAACAGCTTTAGTTGATACTCAAATTCTTGATAAAGAGAGATATGTAAAAGATATCGTTGCCACAGTGAAGGATATTAACGACAGGGGCTCATATAAACAATTTCTGCTTTCTGTTGAAAAATCCCCTACTATCTCAAAATCCTCTCCTGTCATCCCAGCGCCCCCTTTTGTCATCCCAGTACTTGATACTGGGATCCAGAAAAAAAAGATATGGATTCCAGCGTCACGCGCTGGAATGACACCGGATAGAGCTCTAGATAACATCAGAATATCAGTTAGAACCAAAGTGGAAAAAGGCATTAAAATAGGCGATCAAGTAAAATTATCAGCAAAACTCTTCCCTCTAAAGATTGCGCCCTCGGAGTATGCATACGATTTTGCAAGAATAGCATATTACCAGAAAATAAGTGCAACAGGCTTTGCAACAAGCAAAATAGCCCTGCACAAAAAGGCTGAAGCAAGGAAATTTCAAGAATATATAGAATCTTTCCGTCAATACATTTATGAAAACCTGCAGCAAAATATCAAGAAACCACATGCGGATATAATCTCTGCATTACTGATCGGTAAAAAAGATGGCATAGATCAAAAAACTATGGACGCGATACGAGATTCAGGTATAGCACATTTGTTTGCCATATCTGGTTTGCATTTATCATTCGTTGCTGGTCTGTTTTTTGTAGTGTTTCGTAATTTATTCGCAATATCTGAAACTTTGACTCTTAAGTATAACACCAAGAAAATATCTGCATTCCTTACTATCTTGCCAACCACGTTTTATTTGTTGATTACCGGTATGCAAATTTCTGCTCAGCGTGCCTACATCATGGTGATTTTAGTACTCGTTGCAATAATGATAGAGAGAAAATATCGAGGGTTAATAGCAATTGCGTTTGCTGCTTCAGTGATACTCTCAGTAGAACCAGAAGCAATTTTAAAGCCTGGCTTTCAGATGTCATTTTCTGCTGTTTTGGCACTGGTTGCCAGTTATCAAATTAATGCTAATAAATTATTCAAAATAAAAATAATGAAATATTTTGTGTCGATAATGATCAGCCAATGGCGTCAACTTAAGAACTTTCATTAGCAAACTCTCCTAAAGACATGATGGCGTTTGGGCTTATCTACCTTATCGCGGCTATACAATCGTCCCGGTCGGATTTTAACTTTAGCGCGTATACTTGCTCTATCAAAAAGGGCTTGAAAGTTTTTTGGCGCAATAAGTACCTGATAGAGTTTCTGCCTCATTACACCAAATAAAACCGAAAAATTTAAACGATACTCAGCAATTTGATCTGGATTCCAAGGCCCTTGTGCATCACACATATGAAGCGACAATATATTACACATGACTAAGTTTGCCCAAAATTCTTGTAATACAGCCTCTAAATTTACGCCAGAAAAATTCTCTAACTCTGCACCTATTTTGAGTCGTTTATAGCACTCCTCTATATGCCACCTTAATACATAAGCTTTGCTGATATCTTCCAAAGTAAATTTTTCTCGATCAAAAAGTGAAGTAACCAATACCTCTGTTTCTCCGTTGGCTAATGTCAGCACTATTACTCTTACTTTCTGTCCTTTCATTTTATTTTTTAGCTTTTCATTTTCTAATATAAAATCGAAATCTAATTCTCCAGATGCAATTCGTTCCCATAGCTTGCTATAATTTCTTTTTTGCAAGCGAAAAATAAAATCTACTTCCAAATCATAATGCTGCTGAATGAATTTTACTGAAGACGATCATAGATAAATAATAATTTCTTTTGATTTAATGAACGCATTTGAGTGATAACTTCGGGTAATTGCTCTTCCGCCAACGTTTGTTCACCTATATTCCAAGCCGCAAGACGAGCACTACAAATCAGCGAAGTACACAAATCAACAAACAAATTGCCAATGGTGGCATTGTGCCTGTTGTTCCATTTGGTTTAAAGCGGCCAAACTCGGATACAATTTCCTCAGAGCTGGGTAATCTCATACCAGAACCATCTGCTTCAATAAGCCTATAGCCTCTCCAACTCAGGCTCATCTTGATAGGCTGTTTGGATGCTTAAATTCTTTAAAACCTGTATGACAAATCTTATACCTTGCTTTAGAAAAAGCTTGCTTTGAGGGTACATGTCAATGGCTCCATAAGTTCACATTCTATTCCCAAACTTTTTTTAACTAACTTTAAAATCATAGAAAATACTGTCGAAAAAGGAAGTTTTCTTGTTCGTGTAAAACTGTTTTTTCCAACACAATGGATTCTCTGAAAAGCTTTCGAGTATATTATATTTTTAATTTGTAGAATAAGATTTTTTCCTTTTTGTTTGGTAGAAGTCATAGTTTTAAATCCTCCTGATTAAGTTTTATCGCTATGACTCCCCCACCAGAACCGTGCTTGCAGCTTTCCCGCACACGGCTCCACAATGTAGTATTCACAGCATTTCCTATTTTGTATATAATGAGTAGCATATTCTTGGTTTTGGTAATGGATTAACTTGTAGATAGTGTATAAATTGCTTTGAATTCATACTCTTCTTCTGACTACGTCGGTTTATCCATTTATACGCTAGCTTGATTACCCGCCAGAAGAATTTATTCAACCACCGGTAATTTCCGCTAACTCCGAAGTAGTTATAGTGTCCTGTTAGTTTTGCTTTAAGTATTGACCACCAATCTTTAAGGTGAACTTTATTTCGGATCTTTTTCACCCATTCTTTGATTTCTTTAAGTTTTCTAGATAGATTTTCTTTCGAGGTTTTATGACCTACCATTACTCTACCTTTACGACTCCTTGTACCATAATGGGTGAATCCTAGAAAGTTGAAACTTTCCGTTTTTCGTTTCTCCCTTATTCCTTGTTGCCACTCCTTTTTGCCAAACTTTACTATTCTTGTTTTGTCTTCAGATATTTCCAGTCCAAATTTTCCTAGCCTTTGTTTCAGTGACTCTAAGAGTTCTCTAGCATCTTTTTCTCTTTCGCAGCAAATCAGGTGATCGTCTGCATACCTAACTAGCTCCATATAACCTTTAGATCTTAGCTTGAATTTCTTTTCAAACCACAAATCCAGCACATAATGCAACTATATATTAGCTAGTATAGGACTTACTATTCCCCCCTGAGGTGTGCCTAGTTCAGTTGCTTCATAATGTCCTGCTTCGACTACTCCTGCCTTAAGAAATCGTTTTACTAACCACAGTATGTTTGGGTCTGTTATCCGTTCTCTCAAGCATCTCATTAGCCATTTGTGCTGGACATTATCAAAGAATTTCTTGATATCAACTTCTACTACATAGTTAGTTGGTCTGTACATAACTGCTTTATTTAGTGCATTTACCGCTTGATGACAGCTTCTACCAGGACGAAAACCATATGAGTTATCCAGAAAGTTAGCTTCATAAATATTTTCTAATATCTTCTTCAGCATTATCTGGACTAACTTATCTTCTGTAGACGGTACTCCAAGCCCGCGTTTCTCTTTGCTTCCAGCTTTTGGTATATATACTCTTTTCACTGGTTGCGGTTGATATCGCTTTCTTTTCATACTATCCACCAGAGTGTTGAGCTTCTCTTCAAGATTTTCTCCATAAGCTTCTACTGTCACCTGATCTATACCGCATGCTTTGTTATGCTTTAGCTCTTTATAACATTCAGCAAGATTCTCTGCGTTTATCAGATGAATTAACGATTAAATTTCAATCGTTTATCTTGCCTGGCTCTTACTGCTATCTGATTTAGTTTTCTTTGCACGTTATTCCAACCTCCGTTGTATTGGCATAGCAATTCCTAAACCAGTCACTATATTGCTGACCGCTTCCCCTTGTATGTGGCTTTCCCACACTCTGAGTACTATCAATCAGTCCGACTTCCTTTATATCTTCCGTCAGTACTCGCCTTTGTTGACTTGTTCCAACGTACCTTAATAGGAATACAAAGGATCTCCCAAGTTTACGTAAACTCCATCTCAACACGTGATACGGCCTCAGATCCCGATAGAGTGAGTGATAACTTGCCCTATTGTTACCCTTCTTGCTGTCTTCCACTATATGCAACGTGTCGACCTCTATGACATCGAGAATTTCGGGACTCAATACCTTCACTTTCGTTGTACCCTGTGTTGTCCATTCCACTAGCTTTACTACGCTCGTTACCTTACGCAGCATAGTGGTTTGTTCCAGCCTGCTGGCTAGGCTTTGCCTGGGTTGGATTTTCACCAACTGGACTTTACGCACTTTGCTTGGCGCACGCATGTTTCACCTAAAAAGGACACATTTTAAACTTCTTTGTTGAAATAAAATAGAAACAAAAGTGCTGTTTCCTGCGGCTTCTGGATAATTTAATGGTAAAAGTTTTAGAGAGAAATTTTATACACTATCGCTGATATTTTTCCTTAAGTTGACGCCATTGGCTGAACAGATACACTCAACTAATGGTCAATACATCTTCTATTAAAAATTGTACAAATTCATTGCCATTCCAGTAATTCATAGAGATTTTACCCAAAATAGCTTTAACATTACCCTGCATGATAGCAGAGCCAAGATGAGTATTTGCAGAACGAAATGCAATAGCTCTTACCATAACATTATCATCAGCAATAAAACATTTTATATGGTCAACTCCTATAACTTCAGGCTTTCTTATCTTTGCTCCTTGGATAATAAACCTTGGTTCAGGATTTCCAACTCCAAATGGTCCCAAGCGTTGCAATTGATTCCATAAAGACAAATTTATTGCTTTAGCAGTTACTATACTATCAGCTTTTAAAGTTTTCTCATTTATAGAGTTTGAAAATCTTTCAGTAAAAAAATCATGCAAATCATTTATTTTGTCTTCTTTAATTGAAAATCCTGCCGCCATACTATGGCCACCACCTTCAATAATCAAATTTATAAACTTTGCGGAAAGGACTGCAGCACCGATATCAACTCCCAAAATTGATCTACAGCTTGCTTTTCCTATTCCATTATTTAAAGATATCACTACTGTTGGCAAGTGAAACTGCTCCTTTAGCCTTGATGCAATTATACCAATTATTCCCTGGTGCCAATTGCCACTTATCATTATAAAATTCGCACCTGATTGGGCAGACTTTTCCGCTTGTGCTGTAGCTTCCAAGAGAGCCTCATTTTCTAACACTTTTCTTGCATTATTCAAATCTATTAATTTTAGCGCGATTGAATGTGCCTCTTCATCATCATCGGTGGAAAGCAACCTTGCACCAAGCGATGCTTCTCCAATTCTTCCTCCAGCATTTATGCATGGCCCAATACTAAACCCTAATCGAGAAACACTTGGTTTTTCAAGGATTCCCAAAGCATCAAATAAAACACGCAAGCCAACGTTTTTTCTTGTTGACATAACTTTTAATCCTTGTGAGACAAGTGCTCTATTGAGGCCTGTGATCTGCATAACATCACAGACAGTTCCCAGGGCAACCAAATCCAACAGATCAAATAAATCTGGTTCTTTTTTGTTGGTAAAAAATCCTTGCTCACGTAGGCTTTTATTAAGAGCAACAATTAGCAGAAATGACACTCCAGCTGCTGCTAGGTTATTATAAGGAGAGCTCTCATCAAGGCGGTTTGGATTCACAACTGCTACGGCGCTTGGTAATTTTTCCGTACCAAGGTGATGGTCAACAACTATAATATCAAGACCAAAAGCCTTTGCATCTTCTATTGGTTGATATGCGAGCGTACCACAATCAACGGAAATACATAAATCAATTCCATTCTTTTTAAGTTGTAATAAAGCATCTGTGTTTAATCCATAACCCTCATCAACACGATCTGGAATGTAGATTATAGAGTGTATATCGATTGCTCTCAGGTACCTGTTAATCAATGCTGACGACGTTGCACCATCAACATCATAGTCACCAAATATTGCAAGGTTTTCATCATTTTTTATTGCCCGTATTATACGAGAAACAGCTTTATCCATATCAAGAAGGTGAAAGGGATCTGGTAATAGCGATCTGATTAGTGGATATAAGAAGTCGCTTGCATTTTCTATGTTAACACCACGAGTAACCAATATTCTTGCTAATATTTCTGGTAACTCAAATCTCTGTGTAAGAGTTAAGATTTGCCTTTGATCTGCTTCTTGCAACTTCCACAATGCATTTGTTATGCTGCGCTTTTCAATTTCAAGTAGCATATTCTTTCTTTGTAAATAAAACTACTTTACCAGAATTTTTAAGCTTGTTCTATAATTGTATTAGACTTCTGCATAACCTAAACTAAGTAGAAAAAAGGTATCATCTAAGTAGCTGACACTGGTCTCCATCCAAGAGGGCAGTAGCCCCTTCGGTGTCATTCCAGCGCGTGACCAGGTCTTTTTAGCTATCATAGGATGACAGAAGCAGACACTCCACTTTGTCGTTCCAGTGCCTCCTTTTTTTGTCATTCCAGTGCCTTGACTATTTGGATCCAGGAAAAAGAATGGTGTCATCCCAGTGCCCCATAAGTGTTGAAAGTATCAAAAATAACGTGATATGAGATGATCAACGGCATGTAAATTACCTCCCGACAGTAAAACAATCGAACGTATAAAAGAGTCATTTAGATCCAATGTGAATTGCAGTAATGCTATTTTGAACCCATGTAGATTATTTTTGATTTTATAAACAAGAAATAACAAAGCCGTAATAATAATCATGTAAATATACACCTTCATGCCATTCATAGTATGGCTTAAAAAGTGCTTATATCCAAGATTTTGCTTTATAAATTTAAAGAACACTTCTATATCCCATCTGCGCCTATATAGCTCTGTTACTTCATAAGCTGGCATTTCAAACAAGTTTGTCAAAAACCATATTTCATCTCCAATTTTATTTCTGATTTTTATTAGCCGTAGATCATGCTTTTCTGCCACTTTACCTCGTGCACGATAAAGATTAACTATTATATCTTCTAAAATCTCTGATCCATCCGATTTTTGTTCTCTTATAACTTTGTTCCTGCTTATAACATCATGTTTTCTTCCTACTTTAACTCTTGTGATAAATTTGTACTCCTTTTCATCAAATTCGGCAAAAGTTCCAACTTTTCTGATTCCTCTATCAAATAATAAAATATCCTCTTTTTCAACTTTAGCTTCATTAATTGCTCTCACTAATGCTATATCTTCACTACTTTCTTCTTGTCCTTTACAAAATCTTATACTTGTCGGCAATTGATCCTTTAATCCTACACTCACTTTAACTTGACTGTCGTTACTTTTACCGCCTATTTTTAGCCCATCTTTTATGAGATATCCCGATAAATTTATGATCGTCGAATCAAACTTATGTAAGTTATTTAATGTTTTTTGGGGTAATAGCTTTTTAATCTTGCTCATCAAATCAATATATACTCCCTTAAAATATTCTGGATTTATAACTTTTAACCTTTTTGACAAACCACTGTATGTTACTGTACTTTTATCGCTATTCTTATCCATTATACACCTGTTTATTACCATTTCTAGCGCTCTTAGGCTTGTTTTTTGCCCCATTAATATTAACTTCATTAGACCTTTAAATATAATCTTGCCCAACAATTTAGTATTACATTTATCTACTTCACTTAATTTTCCTAGCCTTTCTAAATCCTCATCTTTTATTAAATTTAGTACTCTTTCTATTTGATCCATTATTGCCTCCATTTTCTTGCAATAATAGTTCTTTATGTCTTTTTTGTGTTACTTTCAACACTTATGCCATTTATCCCCTAAGCCATCTGTATATTGCACGCTTGTACTTGTTTCTATCATTTTGATCCTAAATTATTTAGCTTACTCACTTTTTACATTTGTGGGTAAAAGTAAGAATCAAACCAAGGAGGATAGCATGATAAATAATTTGGATTCAATAATTCTTGGAATAAAAGATGGTGAAAAGGCGATTGAAGATTTAAGGGTTGTTCTTAAAAAAAGAAAAGAAGAAGTTATTACTACACAGACATTTAATTACGCTTTACAATGCCCACAAACTACAAAGGAAGCGATAGTACACGAAATTCTGCTTCATTTTATACAAAATCCTGGCGAGCAATCACTAGAACAAGTAATACAATACTTAGATGGAGCAATACAATCTAGGATATATGCAAAAAACAACCCAATAAGAAATCTAGATGAAGAATTTCGTACTCATATAAACTTTAAAGATGAAGAGGGAAATACATTACTACATCATGCAGTTATAGGTAATAAAACTGAAGAAATAACCACCCTGCTTGTTACATATAGTGCAAATCCTTTGATACAAAACGCGGATAATAAAATTCCTTCAGATTTAGCTCAAGGAAAAACAAAAGAAGTGCTTATTAAAAGTATGAAAAAACAAGCTAATACGAAAAAAGAAAGCGCTATGATAGGCAGTTTAGTGCCTGGCATGATAATTGGTGGTTTTCTTAGTGTTGTACTTGGAGCTGGTGTGTGTGTTGCAGTAAGTCTTTCTGGTAGTATGATACTAGGTGTAATGATAGCATCTTCTCTTGTTGCTAGTATAGCTATTGAACTGGCCATGTATTTTTTGAGTCAAGACTATGAACAGGCTAAAGCGATAGAAAAAACTATTAGCACTGTTAGCTCTGTTAGCTCTGAAATATCTGTTGGTGCTGCAAATGGTAAAAATGATAAAGAAGGGCAACAACTTACATAGAAAAAGCTATAGTATTTTTCAAACTAAATAATAAACCTTGTAATTAGGATATTCTGGATTCCAGCGGGCTTTGTTGCATCACACTTTATGAGATGGTGATTTATGGTAAATTCATGTAACTATCTCAAATTTAGCCATACCAATATCAGTGAATTTATTAAGCAAATAGCATTTGATTAGCAGTTCTTTTTCTCGATTTATCTCAGATTTATTCCTAAAACTAAATCCGAATATTTGCTTTAATCTTGAGAAAAACCCTTCAATATAAGATCTTTTCCCATAATTTACTTCTTTTTTCCATTCTTTCATGCCATCTTCACCGTATAATTTTATTAACCTAATAGCAGCATTCCTGTCAGACATATAATCTATTTCTGGATGTTCTGCCGCATTGTTTATTGGTGGAATTTTTGTCTTTATATCATATTTGTTACACAACTTATAAAACTTGTGCCTATCACATGCTCTATCTGCATATAGTGCTTTTATGGCATGCTGAAAATCAACTTCTTTTAGCAAATCACAAGCTCCATAGTGATCAGAGTAGACACCGTTACTGTATTTTACAGCTATGGCTTTTTTGTTGTTTATATTCAACATTACGTGCAATTTTCTCGTTTGCTCATAGCCACGATATTTTCTGTCAGTGCTATTTTCCTTGCTGTGACCAGGAGTGTTGTTGTATATACTAATTCCTGTACTGTCTATAGCAATTTCGATATCTTCCATATTATTTTTATCAATTCTGCAATCATTTATCTTAATATTAAGTTTCTTAAACCTTCTTGATGCTTGTGAATAGCTGATAACTGCCAAATCTCTTCCTATTTGTTGCAAATACCCTTTTATAAACCCGACTGTTTGTCTTAAACCAATTCTAAAGAAACTGACGATTATATGCACCAAAATCACAACTTTATCACTATAAATATAGTTGCCGCCCTGCATTTTTGGACAATTCTCGTACCAATTTTCTATGGCGTCATTGATATAACAAAAAATGCTTCCTCTTTCTTGGAGAAATTTGTTATATTCATGGCAGTTACTGACTCTCATTTTTTGTGGCATATTTTTTCTTCAACAGTTAAATGGCTATTTATAATGAATTTTGTCAGTAACTGCCAGTTCTTTTCACTTGAGCGATGCAACAAAGCCATTCCAGCGTCACGCGCTGGAATGACAACTGCGTTTTTTGTTTTTTTGTCATCAAATACTCCTACTCTTTATGTCATCCAAGTGTCCTGACTACTTGGATCCAAGAAATTTAATTGTTTTAAATTTTCCCCTCTATACACCTATTTAAAATTTATGTTATTCACATGTGCAATATAATCTATAATAACGTTTATCAATACAATATATTAAAAAATATTATGAGCTTCGTAAAAGAAAAAAACACCCCTGTGATGGAGCAGTATTTGAACCTGAAAGCTCAATACAAAGATCATCTGCTATTTTATAGGCTAGGAGATTTTTATGAATTGTTTTTCAATGATGCTATTAAAGCTGCGAAATTGCTGAATATAGTGCTAACCAAGAGAGGTAATTCGTGTGGGCAGGACATACCAATGTGTGGAGTGCCAGCACACAGTAGTGAATCTTACCTACACAAGCTAATAGATTTAGGATTCAAAGTAGCAATCTGTGACCAATTAGAAACTGCTGATGAAGCAAAAAAGAGGGGCTATAAATCCATAGTAAAACGTGATGTAGTGCGAGTTGTAACTCCAGGTACAATTATAGAAGATTCACTACTGGAGGATAAAAGCAATAATTATCTCGCGTCCATAGTTGAACAAAATGACGAATATGCTATTAGTTGGCTTGAATTATCGACGGGAAAATTTTTTCACACTTTAACGAGTTTGAAAGCTCTAGATAGTGATTTATTGCGTATATCACCAAGAGAATTATTAATTTCTGAAAAATTCACTGAGGATGAAAAAATTAGATCGATTTTAAAAAATTATAAAATATCAATTACGCAACACGCACAGAGCTTTTTTGAGTATAGTAAATCTCACAGAACATTATGCGAGTTTTATAAAATCAGGGAACTTGGGAGTATAGGAAATTTCAGCAAAGTAGAAATCATGGCGTGCGGTGCACTGCTTGAATATGTCAGAGTAACACAAAGGGGCTCTATTCCAAGGCTTGAATTCCCAAAAACCTATAAGCAACAAAATTTCATGCTTATTGATGCTTCAGCAAGGAGAAATCTTGAGTTGTTTTCAACTCAATTTGGTGAAAAGAAAGGTTCACTAATTTCAGTTATTGATCACACAGTAACAGCCTCTGGTGGACGCCTGCTCAAACAAATGCTCGCTTCACCCCTTGCTTGCTCCAAGGCAATCAATTTGAGGCTCAGCACCGCTCAATTTTTTGTAAATAATCATGAGCCACGCAGAAAAATACGAGAGATATTATCTAACATTCCGGATATTGAAAGGTCTTTATCGCGCTTAATACTAGGGCGTGGTTCACCAAAGGATATGAACCTATTAAAAATAGGCCTAGGAAAAACTTTGGAGTTGTCTGAGTTTCTGTCTACCTTGCATAATTATTGTTTAAGTGAAAAATCAGAAATTAACTCTCAGATGTCATTCCAGTGCTTGACCGGAGAAAAGGAACCAGTGTCTACTACTCAGGTGATAAGTAGTGACGAAAGTGAACTAAGCACAATACATAAGAGCCTTGGCAATCATAAAGACCTATTTGAACTGTTAAATAGTGCTATACTCGATAATAACCTCAGTTCCGTGAAAGAAGGAGGATTTATTCACTCAAAATACAACTCAGAATTATCTGAGTTATCCTACATATTAAATAATAGTAATAAACTAATAACCAAACTCCGTGAATCTTATCGCGACCTAACTGGCATTGCCGCACTCAAAATATTACACAACAACATACTTGGTTATTACGTTGAAGTGTCGGCAAATCACAAAATAACTTCGGATATATTTATTCATAGGCAAAGCTTAGCAAATAGCATGCGCTACACTACTAATGAATTGAAAGAACTAGAAAATAAAATTCTTACGGCACGTGATGCTGCAATCGGCTTAGAAATGAAAATTTTTAGTGAACTGTGTAGTGAAGTCGCTAAAGAATCTGAAAAAATTGCTCTTGCTGCAAATGCTTTGGCAAAACTTGATATTAGAACCGCATTTGCAGAGCTTGCAGTGCAAAATAATTACGTAAAACCCATTATTGATGACAGCAAAGAGTTCAATATCTGTAGCGGAAGACACCCAGTGGTTGAAGTTAACGATAAATTCATTGCAAATAGCATCAATTTAGCTGGTATACATCTAATTACTGGTCCTAATATGGCTGGAAAAAGCACTTTCTTGAGGCAAAACGCTCTCATTGCAATTTTAGCTCACATGGGGTCATTTGTGCCAGCAGAGAGTGCACATATTGGAGTGATTGACAAGATATTCAGCAGGGTTGGCGCAACGGATAATATAACAGCTGGTTATTCTACCTTCATGGTAGAGATGATCGAAACAGCAACGATAGTAAATCAGGCAACGGACCGTTCCTTGGTGATACTTGATGAAATTGGTAGGGGCACAGGGGTGTATGATGGATTATCTATTGCACAGGCGGTGATTGAACATATTCACAATGTAAATAAGTGCCGCGCCATTTTTGCAACTCATTATCATGAATTAACTAAAGTAAGCAAATACTTGAAGAACGTGAAATGTTTTTGTGTAAAAATAAGAGAGTGGAACGGAGAGGTTATCTTTCTACATGAAGTAATTGAAGGCATTGCAGATGAGTCATATGGAATACATGTAGCAAAACTTGCTGGTTTTCCTGATTCTGTTTTAAATAGAGCAAGTGAAGTGTTTGAGGAGCTGAAGGCTTGAATCATTATTATAAGTGAAGAATTACCTATACAATCGTGGTAGTAGCTATAGAAACGAAAAACTTACTTGACACCCTTCGCCAGCGCCCTTATCATGATAGTGAGGCTATTGTGTTTGCTTTCGCCAATCTGCAGATTAAAAGGTAAGGATTACTTAATGTATCGGCGTCTTATGTTCAATTTTTTGCAGTATATAGATACTGTATGTCTTTACAAAACTTCATCTACATCTAGATTTTTATCTAAATAAGCTGAACGCGCTTATAAAGCGTTACAAGACATCAAAAAATGCCAATACTCGACAGAGATAGTAAAAGACTAGCTAACTCGGGGATTCTTTGTCTTTTTTTCTGCTTAGTAAACTTCTTAAACATTTGCAGCGTAAGTTAGTTGCAATTAAAAGCAGCTTAATCTTGCTTGTCAAGCGTTTAAAACATAAAAAACGCCAATATTTTAAAGCGGATAATAACCCCAGGGCTTCTTTTGCCTTTTTTTTTATTCGGTAAATTTCTTAATATTTATAGCTAAACGACAATCGTCATCCCGCAGCGGGATCTAGAGATACCGCGGCGTTATGACAGTTCGCGGCGGTATGACGTAGAGTGCTGTCATTCCAGTGCTTGGCACTGGAATCCAGCCTTTATTATGCAGCCACTTGGTTGAAATTAAGTCTTCTAGATCCCAGTGTCAGCTACTTGGATGACAGGAGAAGGAAGCACTGGGATTGGGATGGAAAAGGCTATTTGTGTTATGCCAATGAGTGATAGAAAGTTCTGCAAGAAGTCATTAATTGCAAAAATTTAATATAAGTGGTAAAGTAGAACCACTGAATAAAAAACATATGTTAATTAATACAACGTCGGAGCTGGAGGACATATGTGAGGGGTTGATAGCAAAAAAGCCAAAATTTATAGCAATTGACACGGAGTTCATTAGAAATAATTTAATCTACTACCCAAAATTATCGTTAATTCAAATTTCTTACGGAGAGAAGAGTTTTATTGTAGACGCATTAGTGCCAGAAATTGATTTATCATTCATTAAGAAAATAATGCTAAATCAGGGGATAACCAAAGTGTTTCATAGCTGCCGGCAGGATATAGAATCCTTACTCACTGTGTTTAAATGTATTCCCACTCCCATTTTTGATACCCAAGTTGCTGCTATGTTTTGTCATTATTATCATGACTTTATTGGTTACTCAAAAGTAGTGGAGCAATATCAAGGAATAGCACTGGATAAAATTAAAGCTAAAAATTCAGATTGGTTAAGGCGTCCGTTGTCCGAAGATCAGTTAGATTATGCAGTAAACGACGTGGTACACCTATATGACCTATACCAAATATTGTGCAATAAACTTGAAGAAAATAATAGGATGGGTTGGTTTCAAGAAGAGATGGAATCAATAGTTGATATAAATAAGTATTTACATAGCCCAAAAGATGCATGGAAGAGGATTAAATTTAATTATGAAGTAAATCCAAGATTGATACTAACTGTTAAAGCAGTTAGTGAGTGGCAAGAAACCTTAGCACAGCGCTATAATATGAACCGTAATAAAATAATCAATAATGCTGTAATAGCTGATTTTATTGAAAAAAATGTAGAGCATGTTGATGAGATTTTAGATGATCTCAAGAGGAATACAAAAAATATAAAAGATGCGGATTTACTAGAGTTTGTGAATATTTTTAATGAAAATGAGAGAAATTGGATGCAGCAAAACAACACCTTATCGAGTAATTATGACAAATCTGTACTTGATATACTCTCAATTATTTTAGATAGTAAATGTAAAGAAAGTAACATATCAAGGAAATTAGTTTCTTCAAAAGATGAGTTAACCGGGTCAATATCTGGACAGACAGATAAATTATTCAAGGGATGGAGATATGATTTTTTTGGCAGGTCAGTTGAATCATTTTTGAACACAAGCTCAAAATTTGAGATTTCAGCAGTGAAATCCGCAAATAACATAACCAAAATTCAGAGTAATTTAGTGGAGAATAACTGTTGCTAAAGTAACTTAGATTTATCGACAATCGTCATCCCGTTACGTGTTAGTGGCTAAGAGATACCGCGGCGGTATGACGGTTAAGTAGGGTGTCATCCCAGTGCCTTGACTACTTCGATCCAGGAAAATTGATTGTAAACGAGCAAACATTTTCGATAAAATTACCAAAAAGCTAGATCCCAGTGTCTGGGCACTGGGATGACACCACCTACAAATTGCAATGTTCGTATAGTTATGTGCTTGACACTGGGATCTAGAAAATCTAGTTAATATATATAGAGAAACCTTAGCTATAGTTTCAAAAGAAGTCGAATGTATTTTGTTATATGATTATAAGTCTAACAGGCGGAATTGGGGTAGGAAAGAGCTTTGTAGCTAATTGCTTTCAAGAGTTTGGTGCTGTTGTATTTGATGCTGATTCTGTTGTACACCAACTTTATAAAGTGGATAAAAGCATAATAAGTTATGCAGAGAAAAATTTTCCTGGAGTGGTAGTAAATGGTGAAATAGATAGAACAGTACTGTCTAAATATTTCTTAGCCTACGATGAAAATTGGAAACAATTTCAATCTTTGGTTCACTCTGCTGTGCTGCGTGAATTAGAATTTTTTATTGCCAAGGAAAAAAAGATCGATAGAAAACTTTTAGTTTTAGATGTGCCACTTCTATTAGAAACAAAATTTTATTTATATTGCGACCTTATTGTTTTTGTTCATGCAGATAGCGTTGTGCAAGCTCA
This sequence comes from Wolbachia endosymbiont of Phyllotreta cruciferae, assembly GCF_918697765.1. Taxonomy (NCBI): domain Bacteria; kingdom Pseudomonadati; phylum Pseudomonadota; class Alphaproteobacteria; order Rickettsiales; family Anaplasmataceae; genus Wolbachia; species Wolbachia endosymbiont of Phyllotreta cruciferae. Next base: position 1,475,158 of record NZ_OU953855.1, on the reverse strand, counting down.
AAGACTTAACGAACGCAACATAGATAAAGAAAAGCTTAATCTAATCTCCGATGTTCAGTTATCTATTGAGGAGAAAAGGAAGATGAGTGACTTTATTATCGATACCAGTGTAAGCAAAGAGTATGTTTTTTCTCAAGTAAAAGATATAGTGGATTCATTAAACCTAAACACGTAGCTCTACGTCATACCGCCGCGGTATCTCTAGATCCCGCTAACAAGCAGCGGGATGACGGTTGTCAGGATCCCAGCAGCCTCCCTCCCCTGTCATCCAAGTAGCCCCCTATGGTGTCATCCCAGTGCCCAGACACTGGGATCCAGGAAAATTGATTGTGCACTATAGCAACATTTTTGATCAAAAACTGGATTCCAGTGGGCTTTGTTGCATCACACTTTATGAGATGGTGATTTATGGTAAATTCATGTAACTATCTCAAATTTAGCCATACCAATATCAGTGAATTTATTAAGCAAATAGCATTTGATTAGCAGTTCTTTTTCTCGATTTATCTCAGATTTATTCCTAAAACTAAATCCGAATATTTGCTTTAATCTTGAGAAAAACCCTTCAATATAAGATCTTTTCCCATAATTTACTTCTTTTTTCCATTCTTTCATGCCATCTTCACCGTATAATTTTATTAACCTAATAGCAGCATTCCTGTCAGACATATAATCTATTTCTGGATGTTCTGCCGCATTGTTTATTGGTGGAATTTTTGTCTTTATATCATATTTGTTACACAACTTATAAAACTTGTGCCTATCACATGCTCTATCTGCATATAGTGCTTTTATGGCATGCTGAAAATCAACTTCTTTTAGCAAATCACAAGCTCCATAGTGATCAGAGTAGACACCGTTACTGTATTTTACAGCTATGGCTTTTTTGTTGTTTATATTCAACATTACGTGCAATTTTCTCGTTTGCTCATAGCCACGATATTTTCTGTCAGTGCTATTTTCCTTGCTGTGACCAGGAGTGTTGTTGTATATACTAATTCCTGTACTGTCTATAGCAATTTCGATATCTTCCATATTATTTTTATCAATTCTGCAATCATTTATCTTAATATTAAGTTTCTTAAACCTTCTTGATGCTTGTGAATAGCTGATAACTGCCAAATCTCTTCCTATTTGTTGCAAATACCCTTTTATAAACCCGACTGTTTGTCTTAAACCAATTCTAAAGAAACTGACGATTATATGCACCAAAATCACAACTTTATCACTATAAATATAGTTGCCGCCCTGCATTTTTGGACAATTCTCGTACCAATTTTCTATGGCGTCATTGATATAACAAAAAATGCTTCCTCTTTCTTGGAGAAATTTGTTATATTCATGGCAGTTACTGACTCTCATTTTTTGTGGCATATTTTTTCTTCAACAGTTAAATGGCTATTTATAATGAATTTTGTCAGTAACTGCCAGTTCTTTTCACTTGAGCGATGCAACAAAGCCATTCCAGTGTCAAGCACTGGAATGACACCCTTCCGATGGGAACTGCTCTCAAACTACAACAGCATGAGTAGCTATAGAAGCTTTAATGATACAAGAAAAAATAAACAGCTATCATTTTTTTAGTAATTAAGTAAAATAGAGTGAAAGATTGCGAGGAAGTTTTGAAAAATAAGATAAAAAAGATAGTAATTTCAGGAAAGGAAGTGTGGCCAATCATCGAGGGCGGCAAAGGCATTGCAGTTAGTGATGGAAGATCAAGCGGAGCATTTGCTGCAGCAGATGCTGTGGGTACATTTTCTGGTGCAAATGCTAAGCTTATTGATGATAATGGCGAGTTAGTGCCACTAATTTATAAAGGCAAAACAAGAAATGAAAAGCATAGTGAATTGATTGAGTATAGTATTGAAGCTGGAATTAGTCAGGCAAGAATAGCAAATGAAATATCAAAAGGTCATGGAAGAATACACATGAATGTACTTTGGGAGATGGGAGCAGCAGAACGCGTGCTTCATGGCATATTAGAAGGAGCGAAAGGTTTGATTCATGGTATTACCTGCGGTGCTGGTATGCCTTATAGGCTTGGAGAAATTGCAGCTAAATATCAGGTTTATTATTACCCTATTATCTCATCGGTGCGTGCTTTTAAAGCATTATGGAAGCGTGCTTACCAAAGAATATCTTCCTATTTGCTTGGTGGAGTAGTGTATGAAGATCCATGGCTTGCTGGAGGGCACAATGGACTGAGTAACAGTGAAGACCCAGAGCTACCACAGGCTCCATTTGAAAGAGTTGCAGAGCTTAGATCTTTCATGAACGAGATCGGTCTTTCAGAAACACCAATTGTTATGGCAGGAGGAGTGTGGCATTTGAAAGATTGGGAACATTGGTTTGACAATCTGCAAATTGGACCAATAGCTTTTCAGTTTGGCACTCGTCCACTTTTGACGAAAGAAAGCCCAATTTCTGCAGAGTGGAAAAAGAAGCTACTCACTTTAGAAGAAGGTGATGTATTTTTAAATAAATTCAGTCCAACAGGGTTTTACTCATCTGCAGTAAAAAATAACTTCATACGTGAGTTGCAGGAACGGAATTCACGTCAAATAAAGTTTTCAGAAAATGCTAGCGAAGAATTTAATAATGAATTTGCAATGGGTAGCAGAGGTAGAAAGATCTACCTTACTGCAAAAGACAAAGAACTGGCAAATACATGGACTAAAGCAGGGTATACAGAAGCAATGAAAACTCCAGATACAACTGTTATTTTTGTGACGCCAGGCAGGTTTGCAGAGATAAGACAAGATCAAATCAATTGTATGGGATGCTTAAGTCATTGTTTGTTTAGCAATTGGAAAGATCATGGTGACCATTCAACAGGACGAAAGCCAGATCCGCGTAGTTTTTGCATACAAAAAACACTGCAAAACATTATACAGGGTGGTGATATTGAGAACGAACTCATGTTTTCCGGGCACAATGTGTACAAATTTAAGCAAGATCCATTTTATGAGAATGGCTACGTACCGGCAGTAAAAGAACTGGTGGAAAGGATATTGACTGGGTATTGAGCTTACTATTACCCACAAATAAAAACATAGTATTGTATTTACTCAAATAATTTAATTTTATTAACCTGAAAGCTTATTAGATTAAAATTATTAAACTAAGAGTTATAATTTTAGCAACTAAAAGCTGTAAATTGCACCATATAAACAGTTATTTCAAGCAAAAGTTATGCCATTAAGAGCTATGCAACAAACATTTATATTTGTGGGTAATAGTAAGGGTATTGAGTCAGTGACCTTACCCAGAAAAAGTGGAGAGAAAGTGTGGAATGTTTTTTACAAAAAGAATGATGCATCAAATTGTTCTGGAATGCAATAGTTAATAGTGACGTTGTTTGTTATAAAAAATTTCTAAGTATTCAAATATTGCAGTTCTAGTTTGTTGAGCAGAGTGTTGTGAAGTATCAATAAGTATTTCTCTTTTCAATGAGCTAAAGAAGCTTTCTGCAACAGAATTGTCGTAACAACAGCCTTTATTACTCATCTATATTCTTTACAGCTAAGAGATATTGATACCCTTGCGCAGTATATTGTGAACCTTGGTCACTGTGCAGCAGTAGATTTTTAACAGGTTTACGCCTATTAATGGCCATTAATAAAGAGTTCATAACCAATTGTTTATTTATTGCACTACTCATTAACTACCATACGTGAGAATTATTGCTGCCAAATATAGCCATCCCTCCTTGGTTTTGATGTAAGTAATCCCATACTTTATTTGGTTGATCAACAATAAAGTTTTGATCTAGTATATTGGGAGCTACAGCTCTATTATCTGTTTGTTGTTTTTTAATTTTAAACTTTCTTCTCAGTATAGCCCTGATGTCATTTTTCTGCATAATACTTTGCACCGTTTTCAAATTGCAACTTTTACCCAAAGCCTTCAATTCAGCATGAATTTTAGGAGCTCCATATCTACATTTAGAAACTTGATATATTTTTTGAATAGCTGCGAGTAGCTCTTTATTTGCTGATTCTCTACTGCTTATTTTTCTTGTGGTCCACTTATAGTAGCCACTAGCAGAAAATCCTACATAATTCCTGTACTTTATAGCAGTTACTATATAAAAAAATATTTTACTCTTTTTGACTGGCCAGGGCTTTTTTTTAAATGTCTCTTTCCCTTGTTACTTTTGCTAACTCTTTCTGTAAATCAAACCTCTCTTTGTCGTAAGGAGCCATGTTACCTCTACCTGGAAATGCATTTGCCGCTGACTTTTTTTCGTTATATTTCTTCATCCATTTTCCTAATACACTATCCCTTATTCCTAGATCTCTTGCTACTTTTGCAACTGGTTGACCTACCTTTCTTTGTTCATTTGCCAGCTTAACAGCTTCCAATTTGAATTCTGCCGTATATTCTCTTACCATTTCTAATCCTCCAAAATTTTATTTTACCCGAAAAAACTCTTTTCTTTCTCTCCACTTTTTCTGGGTAAGGTCAGTTTACTGGCCTCTCCATGAGTGAGATTGAAAAATTAAGTGGAAATCTGTGAACGGACAATGGCGTCAACTTAAGAACTTTCATTAGCAAACTCTCCTAAAGACATGATGGCGTTTGGGCTTATCTACCTTATCGCGGCTATACAATCGTCCCGGTCGGATTTTAACTTTAGCGCGTATACTTGCTCTATCAAAAAGGGCTTGAAAGTTTTTTGGCGCAATAAGTACCTGATAGAGTTTCTGCCTCATTACACCAAATAAAACCGAAAAATTTAAACGATACTCAGCAATTTGATCTGGATTCCAAGGCCCTTGTGCATCACACATATGAAGCGACAATATATTACACATGACTAAGTTTGCCCAAAATTCTTGTAATACAGCCTCTAAATTTACGCCAGAAAAATTCTCTAACTCTGCACCTATTTTGAGTCGTTTATAGCACTCCTCTATATGCCACCTTAATACATAAGCTTTGCTGATATCTTCCAAAGTAAATTTTTCTCGATCAAAAAGTGAAGTAACCAATACCTCTGTTTCTCCGTTGGCTAATGTCAGCACTATTACTCTTACTTTCTGTCCTTTCATTTTATTTTTTAGCTTTTCATTTTCTAATATAAAATCGAAATCTAATTCTCCAGATGCAATTCGTTCCCATAGCTTGCTATAATTTCTTTTTTGCAAGCGAAAAATAAAATCTACTTCCAAATCATAATGCTGCTGAATGAATTTTACTGAAGACGATCATAGATAAATAATAATTTCTTTTGATTTAATGAACGCATTTGAGTGATAACTTCGGGTAATTGCTCTTCCGCCAACGTTTGTTCACCTATATTCCAAGCCGCAAGACGAGCACTACAAATCAGCGAAGTACACAAATCAACAAACAAATTGCCAATGGTGGCATTGTGCCTGTTGTTCCATTTGGTTTAAAGCGGCCAAACTCGGATACAATTTCCTCAGAGCTGGGTAATCTCATACCAGAACCATCTGCTGCAATAAGCCTATAGCCTCTCCAACTCAGGCTCATCTTGATAGGCTGTTTGGATGCTTAAATTCTTTAAAACCTGTATGATAAATCTTATATCTTGCTTTAGAAAAAGCTTGCTTTGAGGGTACATGTCAATGGCTCCATAAGTTCACATTCTATTCCCAAACTTTTTTTAACTAACTTTAAAATCATAGAAAATACTGCCGAAAAAGGAAGTTTTCTTGTTCGTGTAAAACTCAACACAATGGATTCTCTGAAAAGCTTTCGAGTATATTATATTTTTAATTTGTAGAATAAAATTTTTTCCTTTTTGTTTGGTAGAAGTCATAGTTTTAAATCCTCCTGATTAAGTTTTATCGCTATGACTCCCCCACCAGAACCGTGCTTGCAGCTTTCCCGCACACGGCTCCACAATGTAGTATTCACAGCATTTCCTATTTTGTATATAATGAGTAGCATATTCTTGGTTTTGGTAATGGATTAACTTGTAGATAGTGTATAAATTGCTTTGAATTCATACTCTTCTTCTGACTACGTCGGTTTATCCATTTATACGCTAGCTTGATTACCCGCCAGAAGAATTTATTCAACCACCGGTAATTTCCGCTAACTCCGAAGTAGTTATAGTGTCCTGTTAGTTTTGCTTTAAGTATTGACCACCAATCTTTAAGGTGAACTTTATTTCGGATCTTTTTCACCCATTCTTTGATTTCTTTAAGTTTTCTAGATAGATTTTCTTTCGAGGTTTTATGACCTACCATTACTCTACCTTTACGACTCCTTGTACCATAATGGGTGAATCCTAGAAAGTTGAAACTTTCCGTTTTTCGTTTCTCCCTTATTCCTTGTTGCCACTCCTTTTTGCCAAACTTTACTATTCTTGTTTTGTCTTCAGATATTTCCAGTCCAAATTTTCCTAGCCTTTGTTTCAGTGACTCTAAGAGTTCTCTAGCATCTTTTTCTCTTTCGCAGCAAATCAGGTGATCGTCTGCATACCTAACTAGCTCCATATAACCTTTAGATCTTAGCTTGAATTTCTTTTCAAACCACAAATCCAGCACATAATGCAACTATATATTAGCTAGTATAGGACTTACTATTCCCCCCTGAGGTGTGCCTAGTTCAGTTGCTTCATAATGTCCTGCTTCGACTACTCCTGCCTTAAGAAATCGTTTTACTAACCACAGTATGTTTGGGTCTGTTATCCGTTCTCTCAAGCATCTCATTAGCCATTTGTGCTGGACATTATCAAAGAATTTCTTGATATCAACTTCTACTACATAGTTAGTTGGTCTGTACATAACTGCTTTATTTAGTGCATTTACCGCTTGATGACAGCTTCTACCAGGACGAAAACCATATGAGTTATCCAGAAAGTTAGCTTCATAAATATTTTCTAATATCTTCTTCAGCATTATCTGGACTAACTTATCTTCTGTAGACGGTACTCCAAGCCCGCGTTTCTCTTTGCTTCCAGCTTTTGGTATATATACTCTTTTCACTGGTTGCGGTTGATATCGCTTTCTTTTCATACTATCCACCAGAGTGTTGAGCTTCTCTTCAAGATTTTCTCCATAAGCTTCTACTGTCACCTGGTCTATACCGCATGCTTTGTTATGCTTTAGCTCTTTATAACATTCAGCAAGATTCTCTGCGTTTATCAGATGAATTAACGATTAAATTTCAATCGTTTATCTTGCCTGGCTCTTACTGCTATCTGATTTAGTTTTCTTTGCACGTTATTCCAACCTCCGTTGTATTGGCATAGCAATTCCTAAACCAGTCACTATATTGCTGACCGCTTCCCCTTGTATGTGGCTTTCCCACACTCTGAGTACTATCAATCAGTCCGACTTCCTTTATATCTTCCGTCAGTACTCGCCTTTGTTGACTTGTTCCAACGTACCTTAATAGGAATACAAAGGATCTCCCAAGTTTACGTAAACTCCATCTCAACACGTGATACGGCCTCAGATCCCGATAGAGTGAGTGATAACTTGCCCTATTGTTACCCTTCTTGCTGTCTTCCACTATATGCAACGTGTCGACCTCTATGACATCGAGAATTTCGGGACTCAATACCTTCACTTTCGTTGTACCCTGTGTTGTCCATTCCACTAGCTTTACTACGCTCGTTACCTTACGCAGCATAGTGGTTTGTTCCAGCCTGCTGGCTAGGCTTTGCCTGGGTTGGATTTTCACCAACTGGACTTTACGCACTTTGCTTGGCGCACGCATGTTTCACCTAAAAAGGACACATTTTAGACTTCTTTGTTGAAATAAAACAGAAACAAAAGTGCTGTTTATTGCATTCTTTGGATAATTTAATGATAAAAAATTTAGAGAGAAATTTTATACACTATCGCTGATATTTTTCCTTAAGTTGACGCCATTGTCCGTTCACGGATTGTGAGAATGAATAAAGAACTAAGCAGTCGTAACTTTTGGAAGGGATTTTGGCCATTGAGACGTGATGTCAAAAATATCAACAACATTCTTTCCACAAATCTTTCTCCATGTTCCGACCAGGTGAAAAAGCTGTTTTTACGATAGCCGTCTAATTTGCCGTTCTGCAAGGTTGTTGATTGACTTCAGGCTTTCGTAAAAACTTCCACACCATATCCTCGGCCTTAACATCTTAATGGCCATTCTCAAACCATTTACAAGCCTTGTCATTTCATGCCCCCCCTTTTTGCATTAGTTGTGTAGCATCTTTTAATATTAGCAAGGCCTATAATAGTGCAACACTGCCTTACGTATTGCCAATCCAAATTCTACTTGCTGTAAAATAACACAATCTGCTACATCGCTGCTAATCTCAATCCCTCTGTTTATTGGCCCTGGGTGCATAACAATCGCATCTGGTTTTGCGTATGATAGCTTTTGTGAATCAAGTCCATACAAATAAAAATATTCTTTCTCTGAAGAACTATTATTCATGCGCTCTTTCTGCAATCTCAAAAGCATAATTACGTCAGCATCCTTTATACCTTCAATTAATGAATAATGGACTGAATCTACTTCAGGAAAATGCTTACAAATCAAAGTTGGTGGTGCGACCAAGTTTATCTCTGCTCCAAACATTTTTAGCAACCTTATATTTGACCTTGCAACTCTGCTGTGCAGAATATCTCCACATATCACAACTTTGAGGTCCTTTATTTGCTTTTTGTGATTGCTGATTACAAGATAGTCTGCAAGAGCTTGAGTTGGATGTTCACTACTTCCATTGCCTGCATTGATTAGCGAGCAGTTAACATACTTTGCCAGTGTATTAATGATACCACTACTTTTATGCCTGATTATTATGTAATCAGGATTCATTGCATTTAATGTTTTGATCATGTCTTTTAGATCTTCTCCCTTGTTAATAGAAGAAGATCTTATTGGCAAAGTTACAACATTTGCTCCAAGGCTTTTTGCTGCTATTTCAAAAGACGCAAGTGTACGCGTTGAATCTTCAAAGAATAAATTTATTACTGTCTTATTTTCCAAGATATGACTATTTGCAACTTCTTTTTTAAGGTACTGGTTGGCCAACTTAGTTATATTTTCTACATCATCGACTGTAAGGTCTGAGATGTTTAACAAATTCCTTCTCTTGTTCATAGTTTCCTTTTCAACTACTTGAACCTATTCTACTTTCTTATTACCTTTTTTCAATAGACTTCTTGTGCAGCAATTGTTTTGGTGAAAGAACGGAAAAAGATAGTAAAGTCAAAATTAAGTTAGAAGGAAGAAAAAGTTCAGCGAGTCAAGAGTAAGGTATATTAGCATAAATCTTTCATCCCAATGTTTAGTGGCGCTGGGGATTACTTCCACTTACACTCATCCGCTATCATAACAGCCTCAAAAAGATGCTTCTCAAGTTCACTTAGAGGCAAATCACTTTGTGAATAATTTCCCCAAGATTTTAGTATATCGGAAGTTTCAACGCCTTCAATAATAGGATATTCTTGGTTTTTTTTAGCGTATAACTCTTGAGCCTGCTTGCTTACTAAAAATTCCAATAAGACTATAGCATTTTCCCTGTTTTTTGCGTTTTTTGTTACTGCTGCACCACTGATGTTTACCATTACACCGTGATCGTTGCGATTAGGAAAAAAAGCCCCTAGCTTGTCTGCAACATTCTTTTTATTTTCTGATGAAAGAATTCTCGCAAAGTAGTAGCTGTTTACTATTGCAACATCTCCCTCACCCGCTGCTACGGCGTAAATTTGATCAGTATCACCACCACTTGGTTTTCTTGCCATATTGCTCACAATTCCGCTTACCCATTCTTTCGTCTTTTCAAAACCATTATTTGCAATCATAAAAGCAATTAACGATCTGTTATATGGACTTGTAGAAGAACGCACTAATATTTTTCCTTTCCATTTTTCATTTGCTAAATCTTCATAAGTACTTAAGTCCTTAGGGTCTACTGACTCTTTATTGTAAACCAATATCCTAGCTCTTTTTGTAAGACCAAACCAATAATCTTCACTGTCTCTAAATCTTGCAGGTATAACACTTTTTAAAAACTCTGAATCTACTTGAGATAAAAGTCCTCTTTTTTTTGCTAGAATTAAGTTGATTGCATCAGCAGTCAAAAATAAGTCAGCTTCACCACCGTTTTCCATTCGTGAAAGTAGCTGAGAATAATCATCAATGATGTAACGTACTTTAATACCTGTATTTTTCGTGAATTCATCAAACAAAGTACGTACTAATTCTTCTTTGCGCGATGAATAAACATTTACCACTTGTGAGTCATTAGTTCCGTCGTTTCTGTATAAATAAGTAATAACTATCAATATAATTGCTATTAAGGATGTGAATATAAAGGCTTTTTTCATATTGGATAAAAAATAACTTCTTTCAGTTAAAGTTACCAAGATGGTACAACTTTAGCAAGTGTAAAGTTCGTTAGATAAATCATAAAAACTTCCTTGACAAGCTTCGCCAGCCCCCTTATTATAACACTGAAGCTATTTATTTATCTTCGCAATCTCTGCAGTGGATTAATGACAAAAAACTTAATGTATTTGGCGTAAATCATGCTTAATTTTTTGTTTGGTAGAAGTCATAGTTTTAAATCCTCCTGATTAAGTTTTATCGCTATGACTCCCCCACCAGAACCGTGCTTGCAGCTTTCCCGCACACGGCTCCACAATGTAGTATTCACAGCATTTCCTATTTTGTATATAATGAGTAGCATATTCTTGGTTTTGGTAATGGATTAACTTGTAGATAGTGTATAAATTGCTTTGAATTCATACTCTTCTTCTGACTACGTCGGTTTATCCATTTATACGCTAGCTTGATTACCCGCCAGAAGAATTTATTCAACCACCGGTAATTTCCGCTAACTCCGAAGTAGTTATAGTGTCCTGTTAGTTTTGCTTTAAGTATTGACCACCAATCTTTAAGGTGAACTTTATTTCGGATCTTTTTCACCCATTCTTTGATTTCTTTAAGTTTTCTAGATAGATTTTCTTTCGAGGTTTTATGACCTACCATTACTCTACCTTTACGACTCCTTGTACCATAATGGGTGAATCCTAGAAAGTTGAAACTTTCCGTTTTTCGTTTCTCCCTTATTCCTTGTTGCCACTCCTTTTTGCCAAACTTTACTATTCTTGTTTTGTCTTCAGATATTTCCAGTCCAAATTTTCCTAGCCTTTGTTTCAGTGACTCTAAGAGTTCTCTAGCATCTTTTTCTCTTTCGCAGCAAATCAGGTGATCGTCTGCATACCTAACTAGCTCCATATAACCTTTAGATCTTAGCTTGAATTTCTTTTCAAACCACAAATCCAGCACATAATGCAACTATATATTAGCTAGTATAGGACTTACTATTCCCCCCTGAGGTGTGCCTAGTTCAGTTGCTTCATAATGTCCTGCTTCGACTACTCCTGCCTTAAGAAATCGTTTTACTAACCACAGTATGTTTGGGTCTGTTATCCGTTCTCTCAAGCATCTCATTAGCCATTTGTGCTGGACATTATCAAAGAATTTCTTGATATCAACTTCTACTACATAGTTAGTTGGTCTGTACATAACTGCTTTATTTAGTGCATTTACCGCTTGATGACAGCTTCTACCAGGACGAAAACCATATGAGTTATCCAGAAAGTTAGCTTCATAAATATTTTCTAATATCTTCTTCAGCATTATCTGGACTAACTTATCTTCTGTAGACGGTACTCCAAGCCCGCGTTTCTCTTTGCTTCCAGCTTTTGGTATATATACTCTTTTCACTGGTTGCGGTTGATATCGCTTTCTTTTCATACTATCCACCAGAGTGTTGAGCTTCTCTTCAAGATTTTCTCCATAAGCTTCTACTGTCACCTGGTCTATACCGCATGCTTTGTTATGCTTTAGCTCTTTATAACATTCAGCAAGATTCTCTGCGTTTATCAGATGAATTAACGATTAAATTTCAATCGTTTATCTTGCCTGGCTCTTACTGCTATCTGATTTAGTTTTCTTTGCACGTTATTCCAACCTCCGTTGTATTGGCATAGCAATTCCTAAACCAGTCACTATATTGCTGACCGCTTCCCCTTGTATGTGGCTTTCCCACACTCTGAGTACTATCAATCAGTCCGACTTCCTTTATATCTTCCGTCAGTACTCGCCTTTGTTGACTTGTTCCAACGTACCTTAATAGGAATACAAAGGATCTCCCAAGTTTACGTAAACTCCATCTCAACACGTGATACGGCCTCAGATCCCGATAGAGTGAGTGATAACTTGCCCTATTGTTACCCTTCTTGCTGTCTTCCACTATATGCAACGTGTCGACCTCTATGACATCGAGAATTTCGGGACTCAATACCTTCACTTTCGTTGTACCCTGTGTTGTCCATTCCACTAGCTTTACTACGCTCGTTACCTTACGCAGCATAGTGGTTTGTTCCAGCCTGCTGGCTAGGCTTTGCCTGGGTTGGATTTTCACCAACTGGACTTTACGCACTTTGCTTGGCGCACGCATGTTTCACCTAAAAAGGACACATTTTAGACTTCTTTGTTGAAATAAAACAGAAACAAAAGTGCTGTTTATTGCATTCTTTGGATAATTTAATGATAAAAAATTTAGAGAGAAATTTTATACACTATCGCTGATATTTTTCCTTAAGTTGACGCCATTGGCTGAACAGATACAATGTTATAACTAGGGATAATTTTTAAATGATTGATATTTATGAACTACGACTTTTCTTGTTGTCCACTTGTTCAACATTACCCTTCTCAAGTTTACTATCTACTTCTTTTGTGTGTTCATCATCTATACTAGTTTCATCTTTTATCTTACTAGGGTAATCTTCCTGCGATTTTTTATATGCTTCCATGTTGTCATATATAGGGTTACTGATGATTTCTATTTTTTCAGGTGTGAAAATCCTTGCTAAAAATCTCCTTATTATTGGTATTGACCTTAAGAAATCTCTTAGCTTTGAAGATTCTTGTCTTTTGTTTAGAGACTGTTGGTCTATTTTAGAGGTTTTTACACCATACTTTTTATCATCAAAATTTATTGTAGGCTTTCTTTTATTCGAAAGAACACTTTGGGCCTTTGATCCATTGGTTCCTTCAGGCCCTTGAGGTGTAGAAATTGCAGGTTTAACCTTAGTTTCATCGTATTCCTTACTCATCTTTCATTTCATTATGTAATATTACTAATATTGCATAATAATAGCTAAATTACAATTAATTGCAAGGTAAAAATATTAAAACAATTGTAAATTTTGTCAGTAAAAATATAATAGAACTTTGAAATTAGAGGTTCATCTATATGGGATACAAAATTTCTGTTATTGGAGCAACCGGAAGAGTAGGGCGTGAGGTATTAAGCACGCTTGCTGAATTTCAAGATGAGGCGATAGATTGCGTTATTGCACTTGCATCGAAAAAATCAGAAGGGAAGAAGGTGAGCTTTGGTGACAAAGAGTTAACAGTTTTATGCCTTGAGGATTATGACTTCGTTGGAACTAATGTAGCCATTTTCTGTGCTGGATCTCATGTTTCTGAAGAGTATGTACCAATTGCAACACAGGCTGGATGCATCGTGATAGATAACAGTTCCCATTTTAGAATGAAAGAGGGTGTGCCACTCATTATTCCAGAGATTAATAAAGAAAAAATTATGGAATATAAAAACCACAACATAATATCCAATCCAAACTGTACTACAATACAGATGCTGCTAGTACTACATCTATTACACCAAAAAGCAAAAATAAAGAGAATCGTTGCTTCAACTTATCAATCAACTTCTGGTGCAGGCAAAGCAGCAATGGATGAGCTCTATGACCAGACAAAAAAAATCTTTATGAACGAAGCTAAAAAACCCAAGATATTCTCTAAGCAAATAGCATTCAATTGCATTCCCCATGTAGGAGAATTCATGGAAAATGGTTCTACAGAAGAGGAATGGAAAATGCAAGAGGAGACAAAAAAAATTTTAGAGGAAGATATAAAAGTTACTGCAACTTGTGTAAGGGTACCCGTCTTTATCGGTCACGCTATGGCAGTAAATGTGGAATTTGATCAACATATCACTGAAGAACAAGCTCGTGAAGTGCTAAGTGAAGCCGAAGATAGTGGAGTTTTAGTGTACAACAGGCGTGAAGATAGTGAATACATAACTCAAATTGATGTTGTACAGGAGAATGCTGTATATGTATCGCGTATTAGAAGAGACAATACTGTTGAGCACGGATTAAATATGTGGATAGTGGCTGACAACCTGCGCAAAGGCGCAGCATTAAATATAGTGCAGATTCTTGAGATTTTGATAAGAGAGCATTTGTCAATCAAGTGCATATAGAGCGCACGTACGTTGTAATTCGAAGGAAATTTGTATACCACATGGCAGCGCGTGACGCTGGAATGGCTTTGTTGCATCGCTACTTATGAAAGGCTAACTATAATTAGGATTATAAGCAACTTATTGAAAATCTTGTTTTTTTGCAATCAATCTGATCAAATTTAAGAATAGTAATTTGTTATTTATATTAATAAATTTAATTCTATTGAAAATAGCTAAAGCATTGAAATTCTTGAATTTTAGCCGGATTAGTGAGTGGTAGTGAAATTTCTTTTACTCAAATTTAGGTATTCACTGACCGTTCTTGTTATAAATACCAGAATAATAAGCTACTGATATTCTCCACCTTTTTTATCTTTAATCCATCATAGCTAGCGATGCAACAAAGCCGGCTGGATTCCAGTGTCAAGCACTGGAATGACACCATTTGCTGTGCAGTTTACCTTCAAAAATGAATGTTCGTACAGCTATGGAATAAATTGCGGTATGACGGTTCGCAGCGGTATAGTAACTCGTCACCCCGCTACTTGTTAGCGGCTGAGATACCGCGGCGGTATGACGTAGAAGCTATACTTTTATACTCACCAACTCAGTATCCAATCTGGATCCAAGTAGTCAAGCTATTCGGATGACACCCTCATAAAGTGAAATGAGATCCCGCTAACACGTAGCGGGATGACGAGAAAGGGGCTACTCGGATGACACCCTCATAAAGTGAAATGAGATCCCGCTAACACGTAGCGGGATGACGGGAAAGATACCGTCTCACCAGTCAACAAAAAAATTATAAAAATTGCTCAAGTTACATCATAAAATCAAAAAATACTTCTTATTCATATCCTGTGTAGCGGTACACAGATTATAGTTAGTGGATATGTTGATAAGTAAATTAGTTACATATAAAACAGCAGAAATTTACTTATCAACATATCCACTAACCAACAACATTCAATAAATTTGTGTAAGATGCCATTTTACATAAGATGAATTAGAAGCATTTTTTGATTTTAAAGTACTAAACCTTCAGTTAACCTTTTAGCCCTATAGTTCTTGATATGATCTGGATCAAAGGCCTTTTTTGAACTTAAAACACCAAAAACTATATGAAGTAACTTACGCATTGCAGCACCAACTATGGCCATAGCATGCTTGCCTTTCTCTTTTAATCTTTCGCAAGAAGCCATAATGATAGGATTGTGCTTTTTAGCTGCTATAGCAGGAAAGTACATTGCCTTACGTAATGTTCGTGAACCGGTTTTACTTAATCTGGGCTTGGCATGTACGGATGAGCCTGATGTTATATTTTGTGGTATAATTCCAGCATATGCTGCCAATTGCCTAGCATTTATAAAGGCTTTTATACCAGGAATTTCAGCTAAAATAGCTATTGCTGTTTCCTCTCCTATTCCTGGAATAGTTAATAGGAGTTGAAAATCTTCCAACAATTCTTTGTGTTGTTTTAATAGTTCGCGTATGGAGTTTTTTATTGTTTCTATTTTTTGCTCTATGTTCATTGCAAGGTCTTCCCAAGCATTTGCAACTTCTTTAGGCAGCCTCTCTTTTTTTTCTAAATGATTATTTGCTAATGTTAACTCATCCTTTAACGCATTTGAGCAACGATAAAGATGTTTTAATTTTTTCTTTTCAAGAGAAGGTAGTGTCCAACGAGAAGGTTTCTGTCTTTGACAATAATCTGCAATAATCTCTGCATCAGTCTGGTCATTCTTTTGTCGTGTAAGCTTACTTTTTGCATAAAACCTTATGCAAGCTGGGTTTACAACACTAACGAAATATCCAGCGTTGTGGAGGAACTCAGCCAAAGCTTCGCTATAACAACCAGTGGATTCCATGCAAGCTTTTACTTCTTCTATGTTATGTTTTTGTAGAAAGTTCAGCAGACCTTGAAACCCAGTATCATCATTTTTAAATTTCCTTTTCCTAGTTTCACGCTTTCCTTTTTTACTTATGAATGAGAGAGAAACATCAAAACGTTCTTTTGAAACATCTATACCTAAAAAGTTGTTGATCATATATAACTCCATATACTACTATTAAAAATGAAAAGTAAGGCTTACCTTGTGAATACAGAATTAGAACCATTTAGGTTTTTCTACGATACCGTCCAGCCTCTACTTTTGAGAAGGGAATTCTTTTCTTTCCCACAGATTTTATATCTAAGGTATTGCCCAGAGTTTTTCCCTTCTCCATCTAATACTTAAGCTTAAAGCATTAGATGCTTTTTTCAAGATACAAGCTATTGCTAGAAAATTCAAAAATTGGAAGGGAGCCACTACTGCAAAAGGAGCTGCTATAGAGGAATCAAGGACTTTTAATATGCCAGAAGATGTTGAAGAAGTGAAAGTTGAGGTGAAAGAGCAAACCAATGTTACAGAAACTGATACTCAATTATGTGAAGATATTAAGAAAAATAGCGAAGATTTTCAACTAATATTTGAAAGCAACGAAGAAACGCAAAATAATTCAACTACTGTAGAGCCAACCTCCGAACCGTGTTTTGATAGAGAAACTAATGAGCAAGAACCAAACACTCCTGACAGCCCATCTCCCACTGAACCATGTTTTGATGCTACAGACGAAAAAGACAAACAGTTAACGCAACAAAGGCAAGCAATCCTGGCTAGTGTTGTTGGTGCGGTGTTATTGGTAAATTGTGTTGCATTGTATATCATGAAAATGCCTGTAGTAGCAGCGGTTGTGGGAATTGTTGGATTATCTTGTGTGAGTTATGCGTTGTATGATGTCCTAAAGCCGAATACGACGCTAGAGAAAGTAGAAAGTGTGGAGCAGCCTATTCAGTCTTCTTTGAATCTAACATAAAAGGCTATGCTCAAAAAACTATAAGCGTCAAGTAAATTTCAAACAAGGTAATTTCTTTAGAAGAATCTATAAGTTATTAAACTTTCTGCAATTCTTTTATCTCACTTATAGAAAGACCAGTAAACTTGACAATAGTGTCAATATCAACATTATTAGCCAGCATTGTTTTTGCTACTTCAACTTTTCCTTCAATTTTTCCTTCCTCTTTACCAATTTTTTTGCCTTGTTCAGTAGCATCATCGAGTCTTTGAGCGAGGACAGCCTGTTCATCAAGAATACGTTTTATTTCCTGTTCGTAGGCAATAAATTCTTTCTCTGACCAGTTAAATCTATTTAGCTCTTCATAGGCTTTTTTGATTATAAAATCACTCCCTATTATTTTTTCCAGCTCCTCTTCACTGGTTTCCTCTGCATACCTAAAGAAATAGACCCACTTTTCAACTATATTCTCCAACTGATCTTCCTTAGTTTTTGGAAATTTTGGTAATTCAATAAATATAAAGTAGAAATCTTTTAAATCATGTTCATTAGTGTCTTCATCCCGAATAGTATGCTTTGATTTATACTCAGACTTATCGGGAAACAAGATACAATCTGCTATAGCAATAAAGATAATTTCCTTAAGGTCATGGTATTGATCACCCTTGTCAGCTTGTCTTGAATAAGCTTTAGCAGCATAGTACTGAGCACGTTTCTCGAAGCCTTTAGTTTTAGCGACCTGCATTTCGACGATCACTTGCAGTCCATTTTCATCTCTGCAGAGAACATCAACAATACTTTGCTTTTTAGCGGCGATATCAGGGTCTTGAATAGTACTTAAAAACTCTATATCCTTTATTTCATTTTTACCAGTGAAGCCAAGGATATCATTGAGGAAGTGAATAAGAATATCCTTATTTTTTTCAGTACCAAAGATACGCTTGAACGATATATCATTTTTGGGGTCAAGAAATTTAGAAAGAGCCATAATAAGTAAACCTATAGGACGTTAACAATTATACACAATTCTGAAAAAATGTTCAACTTCTTTATGCTAAAGTCTATTAAAGTGGTAAATTTAGCTGAATTTCAAGAGTTGGCTAAAAAACTGCCTTCATAGATGGCCCTAGAATGCTACTACGCACCTTGGATGTACAATTTAGCACGGCTTCTATTGAGGAACCCTGAGCAGCTAAAACTATACTGCAAACTGCTCGATAATGAGAAAAGACAAGATCTTTATCAAAAGGTGCTGAAGGAAATGCGCAGAGGTTAATCAGTTGAAGAAGCTGAATTGCTGTCATAGAAGAGACTATTATTGCCCACAAAGATGGAGAGAAGAGGGAAGAAAGTTAGGTTATTAATTAGTATGCATAAGATACTAATATGTGAATATATCCTACCGGCCCACAAAATCTTAAAGCTAGTGGTATGTTTGAAAAATCATAAGGTCAAAATAATTTCTTTAGAAGAACCTCTAAATTATTATGGCTATCACTTAACATTTAAAGCAACTTCTCCTTATCTTGAGCGTATGCTTTTTTTGAATCAATTATTTATTTTGAGTATTCCTTCCAACTTCAACAAAAAATAAATTTTCAGGATCTAGCAAAGAACTTGCTAACTCGTTTACTTTCTCTAGTTTTACATCATTAATGATATCTGCATAATTATTTATACGGTTAACATCACGATCATTTATTTGCATATTATCGAGCAGCATTGCTGTATTTGCATTATTGGATAGGTAGGAAAAGACAAAATTATTCACTATATTAATTTTTGCATCATTGAGCAATTGCTCATCAATTCCTTCCTTTTTTATCCTGCTTAATGTATCTTTTACCACTGATATAGCTTTACCAGCAGTAGAATTATCAGTATTCATGAATCCAGATATAATATTTCCATATTTATTGGGACTAATCATTGCATAAACACTATAAGTAATACCCAAGTTTTGCCTCAATTCTGTCATTAATATTGAATTCAGCCTCATGCCACCAAGTGCATCAATTAAGACACTAGCGTTATAATAATTAGGATCTTCATAAGCTATACCTTTTTGAGCAAAAAGTATCACACTCTGTGGTATATCCATAAAAATATTCTTACTTTCCGCAGAACCAAAATCATTTTTTACAGGTATTTTTCCAATTTTCGATCTTTCTGGTGGTAATTTAGATAAATACTTATCTAATAATGTAATAATTTCTTCTTTTTTTACACAACCAACAACACTGATAACTATGTTATCTTTAGCAAAATTGCGCTTTATGTATGTTAAAACATCGTCTTTAGTAATGCTCATTACAGTGTCAAAAGTTCCGCATCCACTTTTTGAGTAAGGGTGCTTTTTAAACAGCAATGCATATAATTCTTTTGCAGCAACAAAGCCAGGATCTTTTTCAAAATTATTAAAATCAACTTTGGCTTCCTCGAAAACTCTATTCAAACCTTCAGAGTCAACTTTAGGACACATTATGGCATCGCTCAATAATGAAATTGCATCATCTAGATTCTCAGGCAAAGTGTTTAGCGAAATTCCAAACGCTTCTGAACCAGGATTAAAATGTAGACTAATCCCTTTATCTTCAAGCTTTCTTGCAAAATCTTTGGCATCATTTTTTCCCGCTCCTTCTTGGATTACAAGAGAAGTGAACCAAGTAAGCCCCTGTTTTTCTGCATTCTCATATACATGACCTGCATCTTTGAATGATATATTGAGTGAAACTTCTGGTGGATTTCTGCTTTCAACAAATAAAAACTTAAATCCTTTATGGGTAATGACCTCCTCTATATTCTGGTTAAAACCATTTAGATTACTACCAGCTTGTAAATTAGAACCTATAAGGGAAGAAAATGAAAATACAGGTTTACTTATTCTAATCATTATTACCTCCTTTTGGCAGCAAACGACCAATTAATTTATTAGTAGAAAAGATAGTACGAATTTTATTATTTACATCCTCTAGATTAACATCATTTATTTTGCTATACGAAATATCTATTTCATCAAGCGGAATACCAAGTGCGAGATGTTGTATATAAAATATTGCTATACTGTTTAAGTCAGATAGCTTATTAAGCTGTGTTGCTTTGTATCTATACTTTGTGCTTTGTAACTCCTCATTTGTCATTCCTTCAGAGATAAAATTATTAATAGCGCTGTCCAGCTCTCTTTCAACAGCGTCTAAACTCACTCCACTTTTTGGGATTACCTTAATGTCAACATAGCTGTCACTAAAAGCTAAACCATAACAGTAAGCAAATACTGACACTGCCATATTTTTATCTAGAACCAAATCTTGATATAGTTTGCTAGATTTGATAGCCTCTAACTTACACCCCCCTTGACCACACTTTAACTTAATACCCGCTAACATGTTAACTGCTAAATCAACAGCAAAGACCTCACTAATATGCTTAAATAAAGGAACACGATAACGGAAATACAAAACAGGTTCTTTTACTTTAGCGCTCTCTAAGGTTACCGATAGATCTGCATTATGCGCTGGATCTTGATTTGGACAATGCCTAACTACAGGTTTAGCTTTAATTTCTCCGTATTTTTCTTCCGCCAATCTCACTACTTCATCAAACTCCACATCGCCAACAATCAGCAGTATTGCGTTGCTTGGGTGGTAGTAGTTATCATGAAATCTTGTTATATCATCCTGATTGTAAGTTTTGATATCACTTTCCCAGCCGATAACAGACCTGCCATAGCCAGTACGGTAAAATGCACTATCCACTTCTTCCAATAACAAGTTATGAGGTTGGTTATCAAATCTCATCTTCCTTTCTTCTAACACAACACTTTTTTCTTTATCTACCTTTTCTTGGGTGATATTAAAATTGCCCATTCTGTCTGCTTCAATTTCCATCACCAACGGTAAGTCTTTCTTGAGAACTAATTCGTGATAACAGGTATATTCTTTAGTGGTAAACGCGTTAAACTGAGCTCCAATACTACCCATAGTAGATTTTACGTCTTTAAACTTTCCTGTAGTTTCAAACATTAAATGTTCAACGTAGTGAGCCAGTCCTGCTTTGCCGATTGGATCATCCATTCCCCCAACTTTGTATATTACTGCATGTAAAACGGCTGGAATCCGATGATTAGGTACGACATAGATATCTAATCCATTACTGAGTTTAGCATAACTTAGATTATTGTCAGCATCTACTGCACCTAATATTTCTTTTTGCATAATTTCTACCTCAATTAAGCATATATTGTTGATTAGTAGCATATTTATGGAAATAAGCAACTAATTTTTTCAGTAGATGTAATTATTTGTAAATGTTGCATTTTAAATAGTCTTGCTATTATGAAAGATTAAAAAAGTATTTTTATAAAAACATAAGGCAATTAGCATCACAAAATTTTTAATTATTTACTTTCTTCAAAAATATAAAAATAGTACGTACCTTTGATTCCACTATACTCTTCAATAGTCAGCCGTGTAACAAAGCTACCGTAGATTAACCTAGCAATCGTGATTCAGAATATTTAGCAGTAAACGCACCACACAGCACACCCTTAACAGCAGCACACGTACTAATATCAGGGTCTTTTTGCTTCTCTTCACTAACTTTTTCACATAACTTTCCAACACCATAGCCAATTAATGTACCAACTACTACAACTGCATAAAATACCGCAGCATCACCAACAGTAGTTAAAGCAGTAATGCCAACAGTAATGAAAGCAGCAGATGCTGCAAGAGATGATATGCTAAAGCCTAAAAATAAACCAATTGCTGCACTGTCACTAATGTAGTATTTACTATTATTTTTAGGTTTTATTTCTTGTGCTTGATTATTTAAAGGTGGAACACAATTTTTAAACCCAGCTAAAGCTTCCTTTTTTATAATCTTTGTGAATCCCAGCACTTTCAATGTAGGAACATGTCTTGTCGTAATATCTTCTAAGTTCACAAAGTAAATTAGTGTATTATTTCGTACTCCTATTCTTTCTTCTTTAAAGTCATTTTTGTGCACCTCAAAAAAGTTCCTTATACCATTAAATGTCATTTCTTGAAAATTACTTCCATAATGTGTCGATAAAGCATCAATTAATGGCTTGTGGTTATGTAAGAAAATTTCTTTTTTCACTTCATCAGCTTTATTAATTAAAATATAAGCGTACTCTGGATATTGCTCTTTTAAGCTTTCCAGGTTACTTAACTTATTTCTTACGTTTTTGTTTTTTTCCCATATGATAACTAGGTTAGCAATGTTACTTTCCCTTAAAAAGTCATATAGTGGTTTATTTTTCTTCTTAATCTCTTCAGCTTCTTTCTTACAGCTTTGGAGATGCTGTGAAGAATTGTCATACCTCTCGATTGAAGTGCTCAAAAACTCGTTTTTTTTTCGTAAATTTTCCTCACTTACATATAACCCTTACTATTACCCACAAATATAAATGTTTGTTGCATAGCTCTTAATGGCATAACTTTTGCTTGAAATAACTGTTTATATGGTGCAATTTACAGCTTTTAGTTGCTAAAATTATAACTCTTAGTTTAATAATTTTAATCTAATAAGCTTTCAGGTTAATAAAATTAAATTATTTGAGTAAATACAATACTATGTTTTTATTTGTGGGTAATAGTAAGCATATAACCCAACAGCTTCTAGTCTTGCCATGTGATCTACTATTAGCTTAGTGGTGTTTGTATATATACTAAAAGGACTTCCTTGATTAATGTCTGCTCCTTTTCTAATCAACAAATCTACTATTTTTTCTCTGCCTTGAAGAACAGCCAGATACAAAGGTGTGTGGCCGTTACGACCTCTTTGATCAATGTCTGCTCCTTTTCTAATCAATAAATCTACTATTTCTTCTTTGTCTAGACTAATAGCCAGATGCAAAAGTGTGTAGCCGTTATAATCTTTTTGATCAATGTCTGCTCCTTTGCTAATCAACAGATTTACCATTTCTTCTTTGCCTAGGATAACAGCCAGATGCAAAGGTGTGTAGCCGTTATGATCTCTTAGATTAATGTCTGCTCCTTTGCTAATCAACAAATCTACCATTTTTTCGTTGCCTATAAAAGCAGCCCAATACAAAGTGGTGCATCCATTACGCTCTCTTCGATTAATGTTTACTCCTTTGCTAATCAACAGATCTACCACTTTTTCGTGCCCTAGAAAAGCAACCGAATATAAAAGATTACATTTTTCATCCTCTCCTTGATAAATGTTTGCTCCTTCTCTAATCAACAGATCTACCATTTTTTCGTGCCCTAGCAAAACAGCCAGATTTAACAATGTAAATTTTACTTCTTTCATAGTGAATTGGTGATCTATATAAAAGAAACTCTCTTCCCACTCTTCATATGTGCCTAAATCCGTCTCTTTTAACTTCTCTTTTATTTTTCCAATTACATTGCTCTCATTTAAATTGTTATCAGCATTTATTGTACTGAATACATCTGACCACTTCTCATATTCCATGATTCACACCTCGAACTATTTATTTTATTATGCTATAACTAGAAAAACAGACAGCACATAACCAATGACTGATTTCTATATCATTATGTAAATATACTAGCTGACATTTTAGTAACTGTCAATTACTTTATATGATGTTAACAAGCCACATAATAATTTATAGAAAATACTGGATTCTGTAGCGTCACAAAAATCCTAATTGTTTACTTTTTCAAAAAACACAAAAAAGTACGTATATTTGTGAGAACTTTTTACATAAAAACGTTGCTGTGAAAATAAAAACGTAAAGTTGTTGGAACAAAGCTAAGCAAATTGGTTCGTATGTAAATGTGGTAAAAATAGGCTAATATAGCTAGTTTTAGGGTATAGTAAAATCATTATAAGTAAAAGTTCGCACAGAACAAGCGGTAGACCAACCCATCCCAAAACAAAAAGCTCTCACCGCCCTTCATTTTGAACGCTGGAAATGGTTGTATTACTTGAGATCTTAATAATATATTTTGCTTGTAGGGGAATCAAGATTATGACAAAAACAAAATTTAAAATAAATAAAATGTCATGTATTGAGCCTGCCAAGGGCCTTTTGCAAAAAGTTACTCTAAGTCTAAAAAATTTTTCTACAATAATGATTGACAGGTTACGAAGGTGGAGTATGATGTTAAAGTTAGTATGGAATTTATAAATTATTATAGTTCTATATCCTTAGTATACTTTTGTTTATGAGGTAAGAATTATGGACTTAGATGATCTGACTAAGGTAGCTTTCTCTATTATTAAGGATGACGATCCTTATAAAGAATCTAAACAACTTCAAATAAAAAATTGGGGGCGGGGATATTTGGAGACTATCAATACCGGGAATCTTCCCTTTTTTCTTGATATATTATCAAATGAAGAATGTTGGGAAAAAACTGACACAATACATGGTATCAGACTTAATAGAAGAATAGCGGCTAAAAAGATGATTGAACCCCAGAGTTGGAAGGGTACAAATAATCCGCTAGAGGACTTTTATCTTTACCAAATTGCGTGTTGGTGTTGCTTAGAAGAGGATATAATTTCTCTATTTGAACATTTTAAACAGAAGCATAAAGTAAAAGATGGTGGCCCAGACGCATTAAAAAAGCTAGCAAAAAGAATAAGTGGAAGTTGGTGTACAGATGCAATGATGCAATTTTGGTCACATTTCATTAGTGGATACATTTCAGAGCTAGATCTGAAAGGCCAGCATCCTTATGTCTTTGGTTTACACCGTGCAGCAATAAGTTCGAGGAGAAGACGTGTAGAAGCGGTAGAGTTCTTTTGGGATAAGGTTAATTCATTACCTGAAAGTGAGTTAAGTGCTCAGGAAAAAGATGAAGTTTTTATGAAAATTGCAGTGCATGCAGCAGGTGATAGTGGCTATCCCGATGTGTTTGAATTTTGTTTAAGTCAGATAAGTCCTGATAAATATCCAGAGCTTTTGAAAAGAGATTTGAAGAAAAATGGTTATTATGGATCTCTAAATGTAATGAACGACATGCTTGGTTTTGATAAATTTCAGGAACTATTTGATTGTTTAAAACCAAGTGATGTTAAAGAAGATGATTACCGTCTCTGGGTAAATTTCATGACAAGAGACTGTCCGGAGTGTTATTTGGATAAAGGTGTAAATGTTTTTATGCACATGTGGAAAAAGAGGGGTTTTGATGATCATTGTGTTTTGATATTAGACAAAGAAATGATGAATGATTCTTTCTTTCAAGGAAGGTTTTTAGTGCCTTTGATTGAGAAGGGTTATATGGAGCCAGTGTGGGCAATGTTAGATAAGGCTAATTCTAGGCAAATAAAAGAGTTTATGGACTCTAAAAAAGATCATATACGTTCTATATTATTAGGGAAGGGAGATAGTAACTCATTAAATAAGTTTTTAGCCTATGGTAAGTTTGCTGATGAAGAACTTAATCCAAAAAACATATCCGGTCCAAGTGGTGATTTAGCTGAGGTAGAGCTTGGTAAACAATCTTATGTGGGGTTAGGTGATCATTAAAAAATATTGTATATCTAAAAGGGGGGTTATATGCCTAAAAGAAAACAAGGGGAAGTTGATAATGAAGGAGTACAGGATTTTGAATTAATAGAGCTGTTAATTCGAGAGACAGGGGGAGTTAGTCAACCTGGCCCAAGTACTTCAACCCGACAAAGAAGTGGTTTTGAATCTTTCAAAGCAAGGTTTCAATCTTATGTTGATCAGGTTCCTTCGTATTTACATTCGGTAGGTAAAGAAGGATTTTTTCCTCATTTCTTTTTAGGAAGTTTTTCTACTTTGATAAATACAGAAATTGCGAAAAAGCTGAAGATTAAAAAAATATATTTTAGATTTGATACTTCAGGTACATTAAAAGTAGCTGTTATTAGTAATGACAAAATACAATCTTATGCAGACGTTAAGAAGCATGTAAAATTAATTTCTATTTCAGAGCATCACTCCAATGATCAAAACTGCAAGTTTACTTCAGGTGATCTGGTAGAGATATTGAAGAAGTGTCTTACTCCACCTAAAGGCAAAAGTATACAAGCTGAAGCTCAAGGTATAAAAGATGCATTTAAAGGTCCGATAGATTCTGTATTAGAAATGGACTTTAGGTTAATACAGATTTCCAGAAATAATATTAACAAAGAGGGTATTAATGTTGAAGTAATAGATACGAGAGTACTTAATTCTGCTGTTAGCAAAGGTTTTCATGAGGTAAAAGGAGGGTTGTGGAGTAATCCAGAAAGTGATATAGCGAAGCTGACTAATCCTGATGTAAAAAGAGTGAAAGAACCTGTTCAAAATATTCTTAAAAAAGTTAGTGAAATTCACTCTGGGTATAGGGATTCACTTGTTTACGCTGATCAAGCACGAGAAGCAGCACATCATGGGTTTATAGCAGGTGCTCTTGTTAATTTTCGCTATAGACATAATCTTAGAGTTTACCTCGAGCAGTTTGCAGGAAGAGGTTATGCTGATATTGTTCTAGTACCTCGTGGTAAGGATAGATCATTAAATGCCGTTCCAATTATTATTGAATTGAAAGCTGGAACAGGTCGTGATACTACGCCAAATGATGCTTTGGAGCAAGCAAAAGGTTATGCAAAGGGCTTTCAGCCAAACACAATGCGTGTTTTAACCATTTCAGATAATGTGTTATGTGTAGGGTTAAATTTGGATTCAATTGAGAGTGAAAAGTTTTCAATGCATATATCACCTCGTGAAGATAGAGAAATTGCTCCACCTACAATGCAAGCACTCTTGAAGGAAGCTTCAGATTGGAATGGAAGACAAGATACGATCACTAATGTTAAAGAAAAAATAAAGCAGCCACTAGAACGTATTTATCATACATTTCCTGGTACACCAGAGAAAGGAGGTAATTACTTCAGTAGATTTCTATTAGGGCAACTTCTTCTTGCTGATAAGTTTGTAGATATTGATTTAGAGAAATCCGTATTTTTATATAATGAGTACCCACTTGCTTCTTCTACAAGATCGGGTGCACAATCAACTGAAAGGCCTGTGACAACATTTATGCTGACTAAAGGAAATCAAGGACAGGATAAAGAGGTGTTTATTTTTCATATTAGAGAAGGAGGAAAAGGAGAGTTTAGTGAGAAAAAGATACCTATTAATCTACCAAAAGTTGGTAAAATAACAGAAGTATGTATAAGTTTACAAGAGGAAAGAAAATCAGATTTTTTTGATATAAAAAAGATTGATAGATATAATTCTTTGAATGAGTATAAAGGGGGAAAAGAATCTTTTAATGGAGAATGGAAAAACATTCCTTATCCTGCCGAGTTAAAGGAAAAATTTGATGCAGTACTAGAGTCTCAGCTTGCTTCTTCACAAGATCGATCTCAATCAATAGGCAAGTACAAGGAGTTATTTGGAAAATTAGGTGAAGCAGTACTACCTTTTAAAGTTCTAATAGAAAGGGAAGCACATACTCAAGCTGTGTTTCATGGAGCATTTAGCCACTACAGTGATATGAAGTTAGGAGAGTTACAAGAAAACAGAGCTTTAGTATTAACGGAGTTTCAAACTGGAAGGGGAAAACGTATTGATATGGTCGTTCATGGTATTAAGTTTGCAGGTCAAGCTAGCAGTGCTAAAGAATACGATCCAGTAGGGTTAGAACTTAAAGGACCAAGGGAGGGTAAGACAGCTGATGCATTGGTAAAGGAGGCAAATGATCAGATAAATACAGAGTATGTAAAAGGTGTAACTTATAAAACACTTACAGATGGAACTGAAGTGGCCTTTATGGGCGTTGTGTTTGATAAAGGTGCTAATAATGCAGATTCTCTTATTTTAATGAGTAAAGATGAGTTTGCTTCTGTTAAAGTAGTTCATAGCTCTATCTTTAGTTTTAGTCAGCAGCAATGTTCTAAAGGAAGGAAACAGCGCAGTACAGGTATGGTCTGTATAGATTCACGTGATGAAGAAAAGATTACAGAAAAAGAAAAGGAAAAACTTATTAAAGAGTTGTTTGGTATTGAAGCTTATGACACAAAAATTATAACTATAGATTCTCCTCAAGTGAGTATTGATAGTGGTAAAGTGAATATAAAGTTCAAGGATAATAATGGTAATGATAAAGAATTAATAATAGATAACGCTACAAATATTAAGAGTATAAAAAATTATGTATTAGATAAGGAAAATCTTGAAGTAAAGTTAAAAGTAAGCAACGATAAAGAGTATACTATAGTAAAAGAAGTTAAAGAGCAAGGTACTGAGTATTATATAAGCATCGAGGGCTATAAAATAAAACTTGATAGTGTCGTTAAAGATTTTACTACAGATATAGAGAAAGATACTATTTTTAATAGATTACATCAACTATCAAATGATAAGGAGTTATTAGAAAATAAGAAATACATTGAAGATGTAGGTAGTATTGAAATAGCTAATCAAAATTATGATAATGTTATAAGTGAGATTAAACGGAATTTATTGGAAAAAGGAGTTAGAGAGAATACTTTTAACCAATTTGAAAATCACTTTAGTGACATTAACAAAAAAGTTTTTGCAAAATATATTGACGATGTAAGAAAAAATCTTGAGCAGCGAGGAATTGAATTTGATCATAATAAGTTTGATTCAGCAAAGATAAAAGGGGCTAAAAGTGGAAAATTTTTCTCCCTCATGGCCATATATGACTTGTTTGATAGCATAAGTGATGCAACAACACTTGGACGGCATGATAATGATGCTCTGAAGCAAGTGTTTGGTATCAATGGCATACTAGATGCTATGGATGATGTTAGAGAGAGTATAAGTATTTCTCATAATAGTAAAATAGGAAAATTGGTCAGTAAAATACCACAACCTATACGTCAGGCTTTTATTAAGGTTATTAGTAATCCAGTAGTTCAGGGTATTACATTTGCAACTATTGCTTATCAGTTTGGATATAGTGTAGATGAAATAACTAAAGGTAATCATCATCCATTAAATTATTATTGGGCAGCTAGCAGTGGTGTAAAATTAGCAAGCATGAGCATAAAACCTATAAGTATAGGAATTAGTTCTACAATGAAGGGTGTAAGTGCTACTACTAAGATTTTAAGAGGACTATCTGCTGCAAGCAAAGTTTTAAGTAAAGTGGCAGCAGTTACTATGGTTGCTGATATATTCATAACAATTGGCATAGAAATTCATGAGAGAGTAGAGTATACCAAAGCAATAGCAGAGCAAATACCTCTGTTACCTGGTAATGAGCAGGCAGAAGTCTTTTTTGCAAAGGTAGTCAGGTTTTTTACAGGGAGAGATGTAGAAAAGGAATATGGGGATATAATTAGAGTAAAAGGTTATTTAAACCATGTAAAAGAAGTAGCTATTAAATTGTTAGATGAAAATTATAATATAGCTGCAATTGTACAATATGTAATCTCTATTGAAGAAAAATATAGTGAGATAATTAGAGATGGAGGTCGTATATGTCAAACGGGTCAAGCGTTCACGGGGTTCTGTCCTCAGACGTGTGAGTTAGAAGAAAAATACAATAACATCTCTTTTAGTAATGTTAACACAGCTTCTAATGCGGAGAAAGATTTATCTTTACTCAATATATCCAAAGCTCTAGAAATGAGACCTTATACCTTGGTTATGAGTGAGGGTTGGGAAAGGTTTATCTGTAACATAAAAAACAATCCTAAATGTGATCAAGATATAGATAAAAAGAAGGTTTATGTTGTTAATACAGATGCAAAACATATTCCTCATCTAACAAAATATGAGCACGAAAATCTTGGTTTAAGAATTGTAGATGCACCATTAGGAAAACCGATACAAAAATCTCAATGTGGTAAAATAATTAATGAAGAAAATAAAGATGGTGATATTCACCGCTCGTGTAATACTGGAAAAATCCATAGGAATTGTCAAGAGACCTTTACTCTCTCAGGTAAACCTTTTATTTTTACTAATCCAAAAAGGAAAGATTCTTCCCTTATAAAAAAGGGAACATACCCTAAAGACGCGGTACTGTATATTTCAGGGCCAAGGACATTAACAGCAGCAGCAAATTATCCGGCGGTAATGCATATTCCAGAAGGCAGTGATATACGTTATATTGGCTCTAAAAACAATGAAACTATTTTTATTATTAATGACCATACTTCTGGTACTCTCGAAGGTGGAGCAGGAAAAGAAAATACTCTAGTAATGAATGTTAAAGCTAATAATGTTGTAGTAGATTTGCATGAAGGAGCAATACATTATGGTAGTAATAATATAAAATTAGTTAATACGTATAACTATGTGTCAAACTCTGATAGCAAACAAAATATTCTTACCCACTGTAGGACAAGATTAATTAATGCAAAAAATGCGGAAGTACAGCAAAACTTATTTAACTGTACAGATAAAGATTACGAAGTTAGGGTAGTGAATAAAGAAAATGTGCATTATAGAGGGTTAAAACAAACAATATTTATTGTTAATGATAATAGTGATAACGCTAAGATAGTGAGTGATTTAAGTGATGCAGGAAAAGAAAACTTTGATGTAATAGATGTTCAAGGTGCTAATATTACACAGTTAGAGATAAGTGAAGATATAGGAAAAGGTAGCTATAGTTTAAATCTTTTGGCTGATGATATGGAAAGTATTGTTTCGAGCACTAAAATAGATGATTTTAAAAACTTAGTAATTCAAGCAGAATATCAGGGAATAACAGAATCTGTAGTAATACAAGATAAGTCTTTATCTGATATAGTAAAGGATATCTGGTATCAAGAGTTAAATGGTTTAGGAAAGGATATTGATGGAGAAGTTGTACAAAATGGTGAAAAAAAATTAAAAGCATTTATACAAGCAAATATTTTAAATCTAGAGTTACCTAATGCATACCAAATTACAAAAGATATTGCTAACAATAATAATTTAAACATTCCAGTATCTAAAATAGAAGTCACTAAAAATTACATGGGAATACCTGCAGAAAAAGTGATAATTGGTGGTGTATATTCAGATCAGATAATTGTTGATTTCAGTTATAATAATTCCGATTTTGCAAGTAGTTACCAAAGATACCACGACAATAGAGGAAAGTATGATTATAATCGCTATATGATAGAATGTAATCACTATCAAGACATCATAGTAGAAGGGGGAAAAGGGCAATATCAGTATATTATCAAACTACCAGAATATAATCATACATTAGAGTATGATCCCCTTTCATCTCCTATAAGACTTAATTTAAAGATAAAAAATAGAACGGTGCTTCATCAAAGCATACCTTATGACATTATCGATTTTGCTGAATTAAATGTAATGGATATTAATAGTATAAATATAAGGGAAGGTGAAAGGAATTATATAAACGAATGCTATAACAAACCAATTTCTGATCTTACGGAAGACAGTTTAGAAATACAAAATATTACAATATTAGATAGTAAGGGCATCAGATGGTCTTTATCTATTGGTTTAATTGATTACTTAAAAAGTCCAGAACATCAATACATTATATTGCGGATAAACAATAAATTTTACAAAATCGATAGTGCAAATCTAGAACTTAAACATATAGAAACAAATCCTAATTTTTTCAGATATTACAAACCAGATGAACAAGGATTACAGATTTACCATAATCAGCCAATTAATAATAATGATATTGGTTTAGTCGATTTCAGAGATAAATCTATATTAGGTTTTGATGCAGAAGTTATTAATGATAGCTTAGTTCTATTACATAAAAATAATACTCTAATAAAAGTAGAGAATTGGAATACCTACCAGCCAGCAAGAGAGATGATATTTGCTTTTAATGATACAATACTCTCTAACTCGAAATGTATAATTTCTACTTGTAACTCAGAAGATATTATAGGGGACCTTAATAAAGAAAAAGTGGTTGTATTAAAAAATCAGATGTTTAATGCTATAGTACAAAATAACATCAGTGAAGCTGAAGACTTAATCAGAAGAATTGGAAATATTGATACCGAAAATAAGCACGAATTAACACCTTTATATGTAGCTATTCAAGAAGGTAGATTAGATGTGGTTAAGCTTCTTTTTAATAGAGGATCTGTTAATGTTAAAGACAAAGATATTCATGGTTGTAATTCTTTACACTGGGCTGCTCAAGAAGGTAAGTTAAATATAGCTAAGCTTCTTGTTGATAAAGGTGCTAATATTACTGCTGAAGATAATAATGGTAGAACACCTCTGCGTTTAGCCGCTTATAGTGGTAACCTAGATATGGTCAAATTCTTCCTTAATAAGAGTGTTGATATCGAGTCTGAAAGTAATGACCCAGATAAGATGATGGGAAAGATTGAGAGTGTAAGGAAGAAAATTATAAATCAAGTGGATGCTTCACCTAATGTAAAAAAGTGGGCAAAGTCTTTTATAGAAGAGTTAAGATATTCAATAAAAAGTAAAGCAAAGAGAAAGCTGGATGGTAATATATCGAGTAATTGTAGTGCTTCGACCACTGAACTTACTAATAGAATTTATAATTTTAATAAAAACTTATTTGATAATATAATTAAAGAAGTTGTAGATGATGCATATGGAAGAATAGATACGAAAAAAATATTAAGCTGTGTACGCAGTCATGGTTATATTGATCAGCTGATTTCAGGTTACATAGCTGTGTTTGATGCAATGCAAAAGAGTGGCGATCTAAATGATAGTGCAATATTTAAGTTAGCTTATTACATTAAAGAAGCAATGGAAATGGAGAATTATCCTAATGTTCCTTTAGAAAAAAGATCTAGCCTTGAAAAGCTAGAAAATAGATTACCAAAATCAGTAAGGAATGCAATATTTGCTTCAAAAGTATGTATAAAGAACGTTTATCAGGATGAATATTTATATGCTGCTAACAAATGCTTCAATTATGATAACGATAGACGAATGGCATTTACTTGGACTCCAAAGAATGAAAAAAATGATAAGTTTAGATGGGAGATTAAACCTAATGGTGACAACTTTTATATTGTAAATGTTGCATTTAATGAAACTTTGTATGCTGCTAGTAACTATTTTAATTATGATAATGATAGACGAATGGTATTTACTTGGATTTCAGAAGGAGGAGTTGCACGAGATGTGTGGAAGCTTGAACCTGATGGTGATAACTGTTCTATAATGAATGTTAAGCTTAATGAATATTTATATGCTGCTAGTTATGCTAAATATGACAATGATAGGCGGAGAGTACTTACTTGGATTCCAGGAGGTCAGGTTTCACAAGGGATGTGGATGATTGAAGATTGTGGATCTAATGTAAGAAAAGTTAGAGATATTGTCAGTAATGCTAAAGGAGAATTAGATCAGGAATTGCTAGATGCTGCAAAAGTTGGAGATATGAGCAAAGTAAAAGATTCTGTCAATCGAGGAGCTGATGTTAATACTAAAGACAGAGATGGTAACACTCCTTTGCGCAATGCTGTATTAAAAGGTCACTTTGGTATATTTAAATACCTTGTTGAAAATGGTGTTAGTTTAGAGGGTAAAGATCATCGTTGTGGTCCCTCTATATGTGATGCTTCTTATAGTGGTAATTTGGATATACTAAAGTACCTTATTGGAAAAGGCGTTGATATTAATGAGTCTAATAATGATGGTTGGACACCGCTACATTTTGCTGCATGGAGAGGTTACTTAGAAGTTGCTAACTTTTTAATAGAAAAGGGTGCTAATATTAACGTTAAGAACATTTTTGGCAGGAAACCTATACACATTGCTGCTGAAAACAATAACAAAAACATTATAGAATTTTTCCTCAGCAAAGGAATGAGCATTGATGATACTGATAGAGATGGTCGCACTCCTCTATACTATGCCTCTTGGAATGGTCACTTGGATGCAGTAAAGTACCTTGTAGAAAAGGGAGCTGACGTTTATACTCAAGACAAAGGTGGTAAAACATTGCTAGATGCCGCTACTGATCAAAAACACGATGATGTAGAAAGGTATTTAAAACAAGTGCAATTGGATAGAGAGTTACTAATTGTAGTGCAATATGGTAATCTTAATGAAGTTAAGGATCTTGTAAGTCAGGGGGCTAGCATTAATGCTAAAGACAAGAACGGTAAAACATCTATGGATATTGCTATCGACAAAAAACATGATAATATTGTAAAATATTTACAACAAACACAATTAGATAGAAAATTGTTAACTGCTACAGAAAATGGAGATCTCTCTAAAGTTAGGGAATTTGTTAGTCAAGGTGCTAATGTTAATGCTAAAGACAAGGACGGTAAAATACCTATAGATATTGCTATTGGCCAAAAACATGATGATATTGTAAAATATTTACAACAAACACAATCAGATTTAAATAAACAATTGTTGATTGCAGTGCTACTAGATAATAATCTTAATAAAGTTAAAGATCTTGTAAGTCGAGGTGCTAGCATGAGTACTAGAGGTGATAATGGTTATACACCACTACACTCGGTTGTATCACAAGGTTATTTAGAGGTTGCAAAATTTTTAATAGAACAAGGAGCTGATATTAATGCTAAGGATTATAATGGTTATACACCACTACATTTGGTTGCATCACAAGGTTATTTAGAGGCTGTAGAGCTTTTAATAGAAAGAGGGGCTGATATTAATACTAGAGATTATAATGGTTATACACCACTACGTTTGGCTTCTTCTAGTGGTTACTTAGATGTGATAAAGTATCTTACAGGTAAAGGGGCTGATATTGATGCCAAAGATGATAATGGTTATACACCACTACGCTTGGTTGTATCACAAGGTAATTTAAAGGTTACAAAGTTTTTAATAGAACAAAGGGCTAATATTAATGTTAAAGATAAGGAAGGTAAAACACCTATGGATATCGCTATCGACCAAAAATATGATGATATTGTAAAATATTTACAACAAACACAATTAGATTTAAATAAACAATTGTTGACTGCAGTACAAGATAATAATCTTAATAAAGTTAAAGATCTTGTAAGTCGAGGCGCTGATGTTAATATGCAGTACGGTAATGGATGGACTCCTTTATACCTGGCTGTATTAAAAGGTTACTTAGATGTGATAAAGTATCTTACAGATAAAGGGGCTGATATTAATGTGGATGTTTTTAGAAGAAAACTTATACACATTGCTACTGCAAATAATCACAAGGATATTATAGAATTTCTTCTTAGCAAGGGAGTGAGTGTTAATGATACTGATGGAAGTGGTCAAACACCGCTACATTATGCAGCATCACAAGGTAATTTAGAGGTTACAAAATTTTTAATAGAACAAGGGGCTGATATTAATGCTAAAGATAATGGCAGTAAAACACCTATGGATATCGCTATCGACCGAAAACATGATAATATTGTAAGATATTTACAACAAACACAATTAGATTTAAATAAACAATTGTTGACTGCAGTACAAGATAATAATCTTAATAAAGTTAAAGATCTTGTAAGTCGAGGCGCTGATGTTAATATGCAGTACGGTAATGGATGGGCTCCTTTACACTTGGCTGCATTAGAAGGTTGCTTTGTCATTGTAAAATATCTTATAGAAAATAATGCTAATATTGACGCTAAAAACAACATTGGTCGAACTTCTTTACATAATGCTGCTAGAAATGGTCATTTAGATGTAGTAAAATACCTTATAGAAAAAGGTGCTGATTTTGAGATTAAAGACAAGGACGATAAAACACCGTTGGATCTTGCTTCTTGGAAAGAACATAATGATGTTGTAAAATATTTAGAGGAAATCAAGGAAGAAAGAGAAAAACCTGTACAACGCAAACGCCGTCATCACCATGGAGATTACAATCGTCATCATAATCACTTATCAAGTAAGCTTATAGATTCAAGTAATCAACCTGAGATAGCAGCAAGTAGTGGCACAAGACCATCTTCATGGATAAATGGTTTGTTTGGGTGGGTAAAAGGTTCTGTAGGTGGTTTTAGAGCTGCTTTATCTGAGGAAGCATCAAATACTGCAAGTTCAATACCACAAGTTGATGAGCAATTTGCCAAAGCTTCGGTAAGTAGTAGTAGTTCAACAAGTACCACACTACCATCTGATGGTACAGATAAAAAACAAGAAAATGGAGGTTTCTTTCGAGACAACATCGATTATGTAAATGCAAATATAAAACAAATGCGTGAAAGGCAAACACCTGTTAAATTTAAACCTAGTAGCGGAAATATAATACTAGAAATGGGAGATCACTATCTATCACAGGTTGATTTTAATGGTACAATAATGTTACTTGATTTATTAATTAGAAAAGTTACAGGTCAGAAGTATATTTCTACAGTAGATCAGTCTATATCTCCACTAGAAGCACAGGGATATACACTCAATATTACAAAGGGATTTGAGAAAGTAGTAGAGCAAGCTGGATTAAAAAGTGGCATATCAATGCACCGGTTAAATATTGATTATATGGGAATGCAGAAAGAGATTATTAGAAAAGTCATGAGTGGTAAATTCAATGAAATTTCAGGGATTTTAAAATCGTATGTAGAAAAAGCATGTCCTGGTGAAGAAGCTGGTAAATTAAGTCCGAAGAAATTTGACAAGTTTATAGCTCAATTTAATAAGGGTCTGCTAAATCAATCAATAGAGCAGATATTACACAACAGAGATGGTAGATTAGAAGTTGATGGTGCAAAGCAAATGAGTTTAGAGCCTCAAAGTTATTTAAGTAATGCTTCAGTTCACAGCCATTCAGAAGTATCAACTTGTCTTTCTGAGATAGGAGTAACCAAGCTTGGAGGTAATATCAATAGGTAGGTTATAATATAAGAGGTGGAGCTATAATATGCCAAGTAGTGGAAAATTTAAAGTGAAGGTAGCCAAAATAATTAGAGATACCAGACCAAGTTTGATGGTCCTAATACTAACATGGATGAAGTAGACATTAAATGCTAAGTGGTTAATGTGTTTTCCATATTGAACTTACAGTATGTAGCTTTGATATAGAAGTTTGGGTAACGTTATGATAGTAATTTATATAATTCTATGTGCAATCTTTATAGCCATTTTAGACAGTTCACTAGATTCTTAATTAGGGGACATGTCTAACTTAGAAAAGGTTTTTATAAGTGTTAAAGTGAATAAGTAGGAATATTATGTTTTTTCTTTGAGTTGTGAAATTTCAGCATGAGAGAGATCGGTAATTTCAGCGATAACATCAATAGATACACCGGCCTTGAGTGAGTTTTTGGCAACTTCGATTTTTTCTTCTTGTCTGCCTTTTTCAGTAGCATCATCGAGTTTTTGAGCAAGAATAGCTTTTTCTTTTTGCACGCTCAATATTCTTTCTTCATATGCGATCAAATCCTTTTCATTCCAGCGGAACCTGTCTAATTCATCATATGCTAGCTTTATTATCGGAGCTTCTGCTGCTATCTTTTTCAAATCTTCTTCAGTTGTATCTTCTGCGTATTGTTGTCTAAGTGAAGAAGGTCGCCCTTCCTCACTCGACTGCAAAACCGTACGTGAGACTTTGCGCCTCATACGGCTTCTCTCTAATTTGGTGCTTTTCATGCACACCTCCTGTGTAATTCATCGTGACAATGTCCATGTAACAAAGATAAGTTTGTGATCATATTGTTTCGTCTATTCCGGTCTTTGTGATGTATTTCTATTGTATCATCACTTTTAAACCATAGTCTACAATTATCGCATTTACTTTGTTGCAACCTCAATAATTTTATTACTCCTAGTGGCTTATCTGGTATTTTTCTCAGACGTTTACCCCAATATACCCAATCACCATCATATGGGGATCTGGTTTTTTGCACTTTGATATGTCGTTTAATAACATG
Organism: Wolbachia endosymbiont of Phyllotreta cruciferae; assembly: GCF_918697765.1. Classification (NCBI taxonomy): domain Bacteria; kingdom Pseudomonadati; phylum Pseudomonadota; class Alphaproteobacteria; order Rickettsiales; family Anaplasmataceae; genus Wolbachia; species Wolbachia endosymbiont of Phyllotreta cruciferae. The sequence continues at coordinate 1,437,294 of NZ_OU953855.1, read as the reverse complement.
ATCGCTGTGTATAGTAAGACGTACCTTGTTACTTGTCATAAAGCGCCAGTTTTCGTTATTATACTTCTTAAAGTACTTTCTTTTTATCCAGCATCTCCCTTTGTTTGGGTGCCTAAAAACTGCCCACTTCCAGAGTTTTCTATGCATAATATTATCCAATGAGCTAAAGATTTTACATGAAACTACCGAGGAGTAATATTGACTCCATCCTCTGTTTATTGGATTGAGATCCTTTATCACACGTTCTTGTGGTGCTCCACGCATTTCTCTGAGTTTATGTTTAATAGCTAGTGTATGCTGTTTTATAGAATTACGACTTGGTTTGATTAATAACTTGTAACCTTTCTTACTTTCTTTTATTGGATATTGTCTTATTGAAAATCCAAGAAAATCAAATCCTGGTTTTGTTTCGTCAATGGTTCTTAATGTATGAGAAACTCTTGTTTTAGAGGGCTTTAATTTTAGTCCAATGGTTTCTAACCATTCTTCAACTAAAATTTTTGCTTTAAGAATAATCTCTTCGTTTTCATGTATGATGACAAAATCATCACAGTAGAAAATTACACTAATAGACTTTTGCGCGTTTCTATGCGATATCCTACCATATTTTCTTTTCATGCATTGAAAGAGTTCGTTTGTTAATGCTTTTTTGACATGTTGCTCTAATCCGTGTAATGCAACACAAGCTAGCAACGGTGAGATCGTCCCTCCTTGAATTGTACCACGTTTTGTGGATTGAAGCTTTCCATCTTCCATAACACCAGCTCCTAACCATCCTTTTATGATTTTCTTTAATGTTGGTGTGGTATTGAGCTTTTCAAGCAATTTATTATGGTTAATATTGTCAAAGCATCCAGAAATATCAGCATCTAATACATATGCTGTTTTCTGTTTTAGCACATCAAATATGGCTTCAATTGCATCATGACATGATCTACCAGGTCTAAAACCATAAGTGTTTGGCTCAAGTTTTGCCTCCCATTCTGGTTCTAAAGCCATTTTTACAAGTGTTTGTTTTGCTCGACACGATATAGTGGGTATACCAAGTGGGCGATGCTCCGATGGCTTACCAGATTTTGGAATCCAGACACGTCTTGATGGCTTTGCTTTTTCTTTTATATCTAAAGAATATGATAGTTGTAATCTTTCTTTTTGATTAAGGTTAGCTTTTCCATCAATACCTGCAGTCTTCTTCCCCCTATTGTCCATAAGTGTTGAAAGTAACACAAAAAAGACATAAAGAACTATTATTGCAAGAAAATGGAGGCAATAATGGATCAAATAGAAAGAGTACTAAATTTAATAAAAGATGAGGATTTAGAAAGGCTAGGAAAATTAAGTGAAGTAGATAAATGTAATACTAAATTGTTGGGCAAGATTATATTTAAAGGTCTAATGAAGTTAATATTAATGGGGCAAAAAACAAGCCTAAGAGCGCTAGAAATGGTAATAAACAGGTGTATAATGGATAAGAATAGCGATAAAAGTACAGTAACATACAGTGGTTTGTCAAAAAGGTTAAAAGTTATAAATCCAGAATATTTTAAGGGAGTATATATTGATTTGATGAGCAAGATTAAAAAGCTATTACCCCAAAAAACATTAAATAACTTACATAAGTTTGATTCGACGATCATAAATTTATCGGGATATCTCATAAAAGATGGGCTAAAAATAGGCGGTAAAAGTAACGACAGTCAAGTTAAAGTGAGTGTAGGATTAAAGGATCAATTGCCGACAAGTATAAGATTTTGTAAAGGACAAGAAGAAAGTAGTGAAGATATAGCATTAGTGAGAGCAATTAATGAAGCTAAAGTTGAAAAAGAGGATATTTTATTATTTGATAGAGGAATCAGAAAAGTTGGAACTTTTGCCGAATTTGATGAAAAGGAGTACAAATTTATCACAAGAGTTAAAGTAGGAAGAAAACATGATGTTATAAGCAGGAACAAAGTTATAAGAGAACAAAAATCGGATGGATCAGAGATTTTAGAAGATATAATAGTTAATCTTTATCGTGCACGAGGTAAAGTGGCAGAAAAGCATGATCTACGGCTAATAAAAATCAGAAATAAAATTGGAGATGAAATATGGTTTTTGACAAACTTGTTTGAAATGCCAGCTTATGAAGTAACAGAGCTATATAGGCGCAGATGGGATATAGAAGTGTTCTTTAAATTTATAAAGCAAAATCTTGGATATAAGCACTTTTTAAGCCATACTATGAATGGCATGAAGGTGTATATTTACATGATTATTATTACGGCTTTGTTATTTCTTGTTTATAAAATCAAAAATAATCTACATGGGTTCAAAATAGCATTACTGCAATTCACATTGGATCTAAATGACTCTTTTATACGTTCGATTGTTTTACTGTCGGGAGGTAATTTACATGCCGTTGATCATCTCATATCACGTTATTTTTGATACTTTCAACACTTATGCCCTATTGTCCTGTGTTACTTTCTTAACAGCGAGTGTTTTTGCACTTGTTGATTTGAGTAATAATCTCTGAAGATTATGCATCTTTTTGATATCATTACATTTAGAAGCTTGGTAAATTCGTTTTTGTAGCTTAAATGAAGATTTCTTTAGCTTGCGCCAAGGAATTCCATTCCATTCATACCTAACTTTTTGCTGGTCCATAACATATTCACTACTATTCACCACTTTACCTTCCAAATTAAAGTGTTTACGTCTGCATATCCCAGATATTACTTTGGGCATTAGCTTCTTAAACAATCCTTCCACATAGTAGCTTGTGGCTGGCTACTTACTTATATTTTAATGAATATAAGAGCTTCTATGTGGTTACTCTGTTCCATGGCTTCGTTTCACGTTAAACTTAGATTCCTACTATTTGCCGGAAGCTTGGAACATCAATAACTAAAGTCTTCAATCTTTAGTTCCCTTTTTGCTTCGTACCATTTTGGTCTATGCGTAGTTCAATCTCTTTTCGCATATTATGCTTTGACGACAATTCAAACATAGGTTTCTCTCGTAATCATATCTAACTCTGTTTGCAGGGATTCACCACGAGATTTAGTGTTACCTGCTTTTATCTCATGCTTGCATCCCAGAGGTTGCCACTCTTTGAAATGTGAGATATACATTATCCCTGATGTCTGGGAAGATGGAATTTAACCACCACAAAACCATGACCTTCCAGGTCGCACTGAAAAAAAATAGCCAACGGTCTACTACACTTTCTAGTTGTTCTTCTCTACTCTTAGGAAATTTTGGCAGCTCTATGAAGATAAATTGAAAATCTTTTAAGTCATGCTCATTGGTTTTCTCATCTCTTATAGTGTGGCTGGATATATAATCAAGCTTATCAGGAAATAAATTACAATTAGAGATAGCAATAAAGAAAACCTTCTTTAAATCAATGTACTTACCAGATTTATCAGCTTGCCTTGAGTAAGCCTTAGCAGCATATAATTGAGCTCGTTTTTCGAAGCCTTTATCGCGAGTAAGCTGCATTTCAATCACATACCTGGCCCCACTAGAATCCCTGCAAAGAACATCAACTATACTTTGTTTATCAGATGCAATTTCAGGATCCATTATAGTACTGAGGAATTCCACTTCTTGTATAGTATTTATCTCAGTAAACCCTAAAATATCATTCAAAAAATGTATGAGAATATTCTTATTTTTTTCAGTGCCAAATATTTTTTTGAAGGTTAAATCCAGCTTAGGGTCGAGAAACTTAGATAAAGCCATAGCCAAAGTGCTTAAAAATATTAATAATTATACACACAATTATTCAACCATATTTTTGAAGATAGCTATAGCTATGCCGCCGCGAACCGTCATACCGCCGCGGTATCTCTAGATCCCGCTAACAAGCAGCGGGATGACGAATTACTTAACCGTCATACCACCGCGAACCGTCATACCGCGATTCATTCGCGGTATCTCGGCATAGATTCCGCTAACTAGTAGCGGAATGACGATTGTGTATCGTGTTTTGCTAAAAATCACAGAATGCAGTCTGGTTACCTTAATTAGAAGTTTAGCTTTAACTTTAAATGTACTACTCAACCGTGACAGACTTAGCTAAATTTCTTGGACAATCTGCATCTAACCCTTTTTTTGCTGCAGTAAAGTAAGCAAGGAATTGCATAGCAACACTGTAGATGATTGGAGAGATAAAATTATCAGTGTCTGGAAGTTGCACCACATCTGCGCAAACTCCCCTTAGGAATGGCGCTCCTTGTTTATCACTGAAGGCAATTACTTTGCCTTTTCTTGCAATAATCTCTTGTATATTAGATAGCGTTTTAAAGAATAAATCATCATAAGGGATAATTGCTATAACAAGCACAGTAGAGTCTATTAAAGCAATAGAACCATGCTTCATTTCTCCCGCTGCAATACCAGTTGTATTGATATATGAAAGCTCTTTTATTTTCAATGCGCCTTCCATTGCAACTCCGTATGAACTTCCTCTGCCGATTAAAATAACGTTATTGTGTTCTAATATACTGCCCGATATATGTTGTATTTTCATCACATTCAAAACGTGCTCAACATACTCGGGAATAGAATTGATAGCACTGCTTAGCTGTTTTATTCTCTCTCCACCCAGTATACCTTTTATTTTTCCAAGCTCCACGGCAAAGCATGCTAAAGTTGCAAGTTGCGCAGAAAAGGTTTTTGTTGAAGCAACACCAATTTCTGGCCCAGCAAGAGTATGTAACACAATATTTGAGATCTTTTCAATGCTGCTGCTAAATGTATTAGTTATACTTATGATTGTTTGCTTCTGTGATTTCGCATAACGCAGCGCTTCTATGGTATCTGCAGTTTCGCCAGATTGAGAGATAAATAACCCAATGCTGCCTTCTTCCAGCTTGACGTTGCTATACCTAAATTCTGATGAGATTTCTAGATATACTCGAACTTGAGCGACATTTTCCAGCCAATACTTTGCTATTAGCCCAGCAAAATAAGATGACCCGCATCCAACTATAGTAATGTAACTCAGCTCAGAAAACAATTTTTTGTTAGCAAATATTACCTCTTTATATTGCTTGTAAAATTGATTTATTGTTTTGTTTAATGCACGCGGTTGCTCAAAAATCTCTTTTAACATGAAGCTAGGGTAACCATTTTTGCTAATTAGAAAATCACTTGGACTACTATTTTCTATACTGCGTTTAACTTGTGTACCATTGTTGTATATACTAACTCCACTAGATTTTATCACTGCAATGTCATCATCTTCCAAATGCGATATTTTTTCCACAAATGCACTTAAAGCATTAGAGTCAGATGCAGCAAACACTGTGTTACAGTTATAGCCTATTGCTAAAGGCAAATTTCTCTTCGCAACAAATAAGGCGTCTGGATATTCTGCAAATAATAAGACCAAGGCAAATGAGCCGTGTAGGTTGTTTAAACACTTAAATAGAGAATCAACTGGCGACAATCCTTCATCAAGATATAAGGTTAGCATGTTTGGTATGATCTCTGTGTCAGTGTCAGTATGGAATGACATGCCCCTTTCTTCTAGGCCCTTTTTTAGTAGATTGTAATTCTCAATTATGCCGTTATGAGCAACAACAACGTTATTTGTACGAATGGGGTGAGCATTTTTAAGGCCTGGGACTCCATGTGTAGCCCAGCGAGTATGTGCTATACCAACTGTACTGTGAGACATCTTGCTGTCATCAACAACTTCACATAACCTTTCGACTTTACCTTCTGATTTTTTGACTTCTATCTTACCTTCGTTATTTATGATTGCTATACCTGAGGAATCATATCCCCTATATTCCAATTTTTGTAACCCAGTTAGTAAGGTTGGTATTACTGAATCACCGCTACTTACTACACCAAATATTCCGCACACAAATGGATCACCAAACAAACTTTTTTCTAAACATGTTAAGCATTTTTGCCTTTATTACTGGTTGATTTATATTCTTTTTATCATTCTTTCGATTTTACCTTTTTAATTGGTTTAGCTGCTACTTTTTGAGTTTCTTTGCTTAAAACCTCAGATATAGCGGACTTTAGGACTTTTATCTCGACTTTTGGTGCTATTTCTATTATAAATTGTGCATTTGCTCCATCAACTTTGTTAACTTCACCTATTATTCCACCAGAAGTAATGACTGTATCACCACGTTTTATTTGATCTATCATCTTTCTATGTTCTTTTAGTTTTTTTTGTTGCGGGCGAATAATGAGAAAATAAAATACCACAAATATTAAAATCAATGGAGTAAAACTAGCAAAAGATGCGCCGATACTTGATGTATTGCTAGTTGCATCTGCTGCAAAAACTTCAGAAATGAGCATATTTAATCCTAATTGTTAATGATAAAAACAAACCTATTTAAGTATTAATTACAATACCATGCCATGTCAAGTTTGGTGAAGGCGTTTCTCAATACCGGCAATAATACTGCGAATTCTAAGTTATGCTAAAACTAATATGGCGGGAGTGATGAGACTTGAACTCACGACCTCATGCGTGACAGGCATGCGCTCTAACCAACTGAGCTACACCCCCCTAATTTCTTTTTAGCGTTTTCGGGCTTCAACTTTAAAGCTAATAAACATGTTGCCCTTTGTCAATATTTTTTGTTTGCGCTTTGCTGTCTTTTCTATTACTATGTAAATAATTTAATTTCACACATGGCTTGTACAAGTAGTCCCATTAGGGTTATGCCATGGAAGATAAACTATTTGGAGGAATGATATATGACAAATTTGCCTAAAGTCACTGTGCGTGATTTAGCTGAATCTGGTGTACATTTTGGTCACAAAATTAGTCGCTGGAACGCAAAAATGGCTCCATACATATATGGAGTGCATCAAGAAAATCGTATACATATAATTGATTTGCGAAAAACACTACCATTGCTACAGGTGGCCATGAAGGCTTTATATGACGTTGCATTTCAAGGTGGTCGCATTCTATTTGTTGGTACAAAGTTTCAAGCTTTTGATATTATTGCAAGTGAAGCGATTCGTTGTGGTCAATATTATGTGAATCATCGTTGGCTTGGTGGTATGCTTACTAATTGGGGCACTGTTTCTTCTTCGATAAAAACCTTGATGCAATATGAGAAAATATTAAATGACGAGGATAGCATTTTAACAAAGAAAGAATTGGGAAACATTGAAAAGAAAAAGCAAAAGCTTGATAAGGCGCTTGGCGGTATTAGAGAAATGGGAGCAATTCCTGATATCTTATTCATTATTGATACTAATAAAGAGCATATAGCGGTTAAGGAGGCTAAGAAGTTAGGAATTCCAATAGTTGCAATACTTGATACTAATTCTGATCCAGATGGTATTACTTATCTAATACCTGGAAATGATGACTCAAGAAAATCAATAGAGCTCTATTGTAAATTAGTTACCGACTCTATATTAGCTGGAATAGAGTCTAGTCTAGCAAAATCTGGAGTTAAGATTGATGATATAAGGGGTGATGAGTTTATTCAAGAAAAAGAAGATGGTATTGTGCAAACTAAAAGGAGACGTAGTAAAGTTTACAAAGAAGAAGAAAGGGAGGTAGTAACAAATAAAGATGAATCCAGATGATATAAGAGAATTACGTGATAGAACAGGGCTTGGCTTAAGTGACTGTAAAAAAGCATTGGAAGAATGTGATGGTGACATCAAGAAAGCCGTTGATAAGTTACGTACAATAGGTCTTGCTAAAGCTGACAAAAAATCTGATAGAGTAGCTTCAGATGGGCTCGTTGCTATGTGTTTGACTGAAAATTGTGGTGTATTGATTGAACTCAATTGCGAAACCGATTTTGTTGCAAGGAATGAGAAATTTATAGAGTTAGTTTCAAATTTAGCATCAATTGCTCATCAAGAACGCTGTACTAGCGTTGATGAGTTAAAAAATGCCAAGTATGAAAGCATTGGCACAGTGCAGGAAGCTATTATGAATGGTACATCAGTTCTTGGTGAGAAGCTAGAGTTAAGCAAGCTTTGTTACTTAGAAGCTAAGGATGGAGTTATAGCTGGCTACGTACATGGTGATGTGTGTGGCTTAGGTAAGATTGGTGCTTTAATTGCATTGCAATCATCTGGTGATAAGGCGAAGCTACAAGAGATTGGGAAACAAATAGCTATGCATGTAGTTGCTATGAAGCCTGAAGCTTTGTCTATAGATGATTTAGATCAAATGAAGTTGAAAAATGAACGTTCTATAATTGAAGAGCAAGTGAGGGGCTTAAATAAACCTGAAGAAGTAGCAAAAAAAATAGTAGATGGACGAATGGCTAAGTACTATGAAGAAGTTGTTTTACTAGAACAAAAGTTCATAAAGGATGATAAAATGAAGGTTTCTGATTTTATAAAGTCAAGCGAGATGAGTGCTATTAAATTATCTAATTACAAGTTACTTGTTTTGGGTGGTGCAAACTAAATGGTAAAAAATGTTTCCCTCAATAAATGAAAAAAGCGAAATAAAATATTCCAAAGTGTTATTTAAAATTTCTGGTGAAGCTTTAATGGGGTCACAGTCTTTTGGCTATGATATGGGAATAATAAGCCAATTGTGCAAAGATATAGCTGATATTAACAGGCTTGGAGTTCAGGTATGTATTGTTGTTGGTGGTGGTAATATCTTTCGTGGCACATCTGCGTCTTTAAGTGGCTGTGAAAGAGCAAGTAGTGATTATATTGGAATGCTTGCAACTATAATCAATGCTTTAATTTTACAAAACTTTTTAGAAAAAAATTTAATAGCTTCTAGGGTATTATCTGCAATACCCATGGCCACTGTATGTGAACCTTACATAAGAAGGAAAGCTATTCGTCATTTAGAAAAAGGTAGAGTGGTAATTTTTGCAGCAGGCACAGGCAACCCATTTTTTACTACAGATACAGCTGCAGCCTTACGTGCTGTTGAAATGAATTGTGATGTTATTCTAAAGGGTACGCAAGTAAATGGTGTATACTCCGCTGATCCGAAAAAAAATGAGGATGCTGTAATGTATGATAGGCTTTCTTACACGGATTTATTGACTCGTGATTTAAAAGTTATGGATGCATCAGCAATTTCACTTGCTCGTGAGAATTCTATTCCAATTATAGTTTTTTCTTTGAAGGGAGAAAAAATAGTCAATATTATTAAGGGTCAAGGTACTTATACTATAGTTTCAGATTGTAAACATTAGGTAATTTATGTTAAATGAAATAAAAGCTAAAACAAAAGAAAGAATGCTAAAAACTATTCAGTCCTTTCATGATGATATTAAAGGCGTACGCACTGGTAGAGCTAGCGCATCGTTGCTTGATGGTATAGTTGTAAATATCTATGGTGGACATCAAAAGTTAAATCAGGTTGCAGGTGTTTCGGTTATAGATAACAAAACTCTATCAATTAAAATTTGGGATATTAATGTTGTCGGTGAAGTGAAAAATGCTATATTAAATGCCAACTTGAATTTAAATCCTGTTGTTGAGGGCAATACCATACGTATAGCTCTTCCGGACTTAACACAAGAAATCCGTGAAAAATTAGTGAAATTATTGCATCAGTTTGCTGAAAATGCACGGATTGCCATTAGAAATATACGTAGAGATATTATGGAAGAAACAGAAAAAATGAAGGAAAATAAAGAAATCTCAGAAGATGATTTTCATGGTGCTAAAAAGGAAATACAAAATATTACTGATAATAATATAAAAAAAATTGATGGTGAATTGTCCATCAAAGAAAAGGATATACTGAATTACTAAATGATATGGAGAAAGCTTACATAGCAAATGATGTCATTCCAGTGCTTGACACTGGAATCCAGTCTTTACTATACAACTATCTGATACACTTGTTTGAAATCAAATTTCCTGGATCCCAGTGTCGGAGCACTGGGATGACACCAATTTTGCATTCAAGTATCAACTATTGGTGTCACTACAGTAACTCTCTTCCTGTCATGCAAGTAGCTGACACCTTCCAGGTGTCCATTGAAATCCAAAAAATTTCACTCAAGTCAAAATTAGGTTAAATTTAAATGTTGAATCAAGAATCTTTACCGAAACATTTAGCAATTATTATGGATGGTAATGGTAGATGGGCAAACAATCAAGGAAGAGTAAAAATTGATGGTTATAAAAAGGGCAGTGAAGTTGCATACGATATTGCCAAGTATTGTACGGACCTAACCATACCCTACTTAACTTTGTATGCATTCTCTATGGAGAATTGGCTTAGACCCAAAAACGAAATTGACTGTCTATTTGATTTATTTTACTCCGTTTTAACTAATGAAGATAAAGTCAATTTCATTTGCAACTGTAACATTAAGTTGAATTTTATTGGCAATTTAAGTCTGTTATCCAGTAAAATATTGGATCAAATTAAAAAAGCAGAAGAAATGACACATAAGAACGATGGTTTATTACTCACTGTGGCAGTCAGTTACGGAGCAAAGCAAGAAATTACACAAGCTATAAGCAATATTATAAAAGAAAATATTGCTTATGTATCAGAAGAGGAATTTGAAAAATTTCTGTATACTAAAGATTTGCCAAAATTGGATTTATTAATTCGCACTGGCGGCGAAAAAAGGTTAAGCAACTTTTTATTATGGCAAGCAGCTTATGCTGAATTGTATTTTTGTGATACTTTATGGCCTGATTTTTCTTGTCAAGATTTGAGTAAAGCATTAGAAGATTATACAAAAAGAGAGAAAAAATATGGTAGATAATAATTTTATAATTAGAATGTTGTCCTCAATAGTAATATTATTCATATTTTCCTTTGCTACATATTTTAGTGATTTATCGTTTTACCTATTGATTTTTTCAATAGCAGTTTTATCTTCTTTTGAATGGTATAATCTAACCCAAGGAAATAAAATTTTATATGTTTTTGCATTATTATTGATTGCACTACCAAGCGCCTCATTAATATATTTATATAATCTACCACAGGGAAAATACGCATTAGTATGGTTCGTCTTAACCATTTGGGGAATTGACGTTACTGCCTACCTATTTGGCAAGAATTTTGGTGGAGCTAAAATTTGCCCAATTCTTAGCCCTGGAAAAACTTGGACAGGACTTCTTGGTGCGATTTTAGCTGGAGTAGTGTGCACAATTTTTGGATCAATATTTTTTGGTCTATTTTCAATTTTTTATTCTCCAATCATTGGCCTTGCAATTGCTATTCTAGCGCAACTTGGCGATTTCACTGAGTCGCTTGTTAAAAGAGCTTACGGTGTTAAAGATAGTGGAAATATGATACCTGGCCATGGGGGAGTGCTCGACCGTATGGACAGTTTCATTTTTACTGCCCCTCTTATTGCTATTTACATAAGCTAAGTCTGCAGAAGTGCCATTAGAGCTCATCCCTAGTCAGCTCCCCAACCGCTTCTACAGTGCAGTCATGGACAAACGTCTTTTCACAATAAGGGCAGGCTATTTCCTCTTCTTCTCCCATATCTAAATATATTAATGGATGGCCGGAACCCTCATCATTCTTATCACCATGACAACAAACTTTTCTATTATTAACCCTCACTTTTGACATGCTGCTCCTTTAGCTTATAACATTTTATATATTGAATATACCCATTCAGAAATAAAAAACAACAAGCACTATTCTCCATTTTTTATCCTATTCAGGTTAATCAATTCGTTTTGAACACCTTTTGATACAAATTTGCTAACATCTTCTCCTAATCTTGCTATTTCCTTTACAAAGCTTGATGAGATAAATTGAGTATCTTCAGAAGCGGGAAGAAATATGGTTTCGATTTCAGGAAGAAGTTTATAATTTACCCAACTCATTTGAAACTCGTAATCAAAATCCGACACTGCTCTTAATCCTCTAATAATAACAGAAGCATTCTGCTCTTTGGCAAACTTCACTAACAACCCATTAAAAGATATAACATCTGCATCAATTCCTAGTCCTTTGATTTCATTTTCAGCCATGCTTGTGCGTAGCTTTGTGTCAAAGGCAGTATGCTTATTAACGTTTTCTGCAACTCCTATTATTAATTTATCGACTAGTTTACACGCTCTTTTGATTATGTCAATATGCCCAAAAGTTATAGGGTCAAATGTGCCAGGGTAGATTCCTATTTTGTCATTAATGTTCATCCTTTATTTTTATAAACTACTTTAAAAACTTTTGATAGACATAATAACATTTTTTATCTAAAAATAAAAGTATACAGTTGGCCTGATAGCTCAGTTGGTAGAGCAAAGGACTGAAAATCCTTGTGTCGCTGGTTCGATTCCTGCTCAGGCCACCTTCTCTTTCTTACCAAATTTACCTTTTTGTTGTAAAACGTTCTATAATATGTTATGATATTGATATAAGTGTTGAGAGGGTAAACTATATGTATAGATATTATAGCAGAATATTTAATATCTTATTAATTATAGTTCTATTATTAAGCAATATTACTTATGCTGGCGTTAGTGAAAAACCGGCATCTCAACATGTAACCAGAAAAGAAGAACCAGCGTCAACTGTCTTGACGGCAGAAAATACAGTAAATAATGACATAGTTGTTGGTTTGTTGAAAAAGGAAGGAGCATTTGGGCGTGAGGTATCTCAAATTTATGAGATATTCAATAATTTTGGAGTTAAAACCGTACTCATTGATTACAATAAAATAATTAACCTAACAGGAATCCAAGAAAAGTCGCTTATCTTTGCAAAACAAGATGAAGTGTTGGCGCTAGCACTAGACCGAATAAAAATTGAAGTTGCACGATTCATTAAAGAGCAAAAGATAAATAGAATATTTATTCTAAATGATCTTCATCAGCCAAAAACTCGCATTGCTGATTTTTACAACGATCTTGCTACTAAAGCAATTGTAAAAATAGTAGATGACAATCCTGCAATTCATTTACTTGGCATATGTGGTGGGTTACAAGACATTATGCGTGCAAAAGGAATTGAAGTAGCGGGTTATGAAAGACAGCAAAAGACCCATTTAATGTCAGCGCTTAATCCAAAGCAGGAAGATGTGCCTTTACAACAGATAAAGATTGTTCCAAATAGTCGTTTAGCAGAAGTAGTAGCTAAATTCCTAATACCTGATGAAAATGGTTGGTTTTCAACATATTTTCCAGATGCTCATTCAGGAGCAGTAAGTAATACACCAGAAAATAGAAGAAAATTGGAGTCACTTGGATATAAAGTTGCAGCATTTTCCAGTGAGGGGGTAATAGAGGCTATTGAAGATAAGCATGGTAATGTTCACTTTCAAAGTCATCCAGAAGCCCTTGTTGTGAAGTCAGATAAAAACCTCTATTTATCAAATCACAAGGAACGTCAAGTGTCTACACTAGTTGCTATAGCGATTATGAATGATTTTCTTTATCGTGCTTAATGGCTATAGCTTTAGGCTTACCGACGATTTGATAAACGATAGATTTGTCATGTATCCGTTCAGGCAATGGCGTCAACTTAAGGAAAAATATCAGCGATAGTGTATAAAATTTCTCTCTAAATTTTTTATCATTAAATTATCCAAAGAGTGCAATAAACAGCACTTTTGTTTCTGTTTTATTTCAATAAAGAAGTCTAAAATGTGTCCTTTTTAGGTGAAACATGCGTGCGCCAAGCAAAGTGCGTAAAGTCCAGTTGGTGAAAATCCAACCCAGGCAAAGCCTAGCCAGCAGGCTGGAACAAACCACTATGCTGCGTAAGGTAACGAGCGTAGTAAAGCTAGTGGAATGGACAACACAGGGTACAACGAAAGTGAAGGTATTGAGTCCCGAAATTCTCGATGTCATAGAGGTCGACACGTTGCATATAGTGGAAGACAGCAAGAAGGGTAACAATAGGGCAAGTTATCACTCACTCTATCGGGATCTGAGGCCGTATCACGTGTTGAGATGGAGTTTACGTAAACTTGGGAGATCCTTTGTATTCCTATTAAGGTACGTTGGAACAAGTCAACAAAGGCGAGTACTGACGGAAGATATAAAGGAAGTCGGACTGATTGATAGTACTCAGAGTGTGGGAAAGCCACATACAAGGGGAAGCGGTCAGCAATATAGTGACTGGTTTAGGAATTGCTATGCCAATACAACGGAGGTTGGAATAACGTGCAAAGAAAACTAAATCAGATAGCAGTAAGAGCCAGGCAAGATAAACGATTGAAATTTAATCGTTAATTCATCTGATAAACGCAGAGAATCTTGCTGAATGTTATAAAGAGCTAAAGCATAACAAAGCATGCGGTATAGATCAGGTGACAGTAGAAGCTTATGGAGAAAATCTTGAAGAGAAGCTCAACACTCTGGTGGATAGTATGAAAAGAAAGCGATATCAACCGCAACCAGTGAAAAGAGTATATATACCAAAAGCTGGAAGCAAAGAGAAACGCGGGCTTGGAGTACCGTCTACAGAAGATAAGTTAGTCCAGATAATGCTGAAGAAGATATTAGAAAATATTTATGAAGCTAACTTTCTGGATAACTCATATGGTTTTCGTCCTGGTAGAAGCTGTCATCAAGCGGTAAATGCACTAAATAAAGCAGTTATGTACAGACCAACTAACTATGTAGTAGAAGTTGATATCAAGAAATTCTTTGATAATGTCCAGCACAAATGGCTAATGAGATGCTTGAGAGAACGGATAACAGACCCAAACATACTGTGGTTAGTAAAACGATTTCTTAAGGCAGGAGTAGTCGAAGCAGGACATTATGAAGCAACTGAACTAGGCACACCTCAGGGGGGAATAGTAAGTCCTATACTAGCTAATATATAGTTGCATTATGTGCTGGATTTGTGGTTTGAAAAGAAATTCAAGCTAAGATCTAAAGGTTATATGGAGCTAGTTAGGTATGCAGACGATCACCTGATTTGCTGCGAAAGAGAAAAAGATGCTAGAGAACTCTTAGAGTCACTGAAACAAAGGCTAGGAAAATTTGGACTGGAAATATCTGAAGACAAAACAAGAATAGTAAAGTTTGGCAAAAAGGAGTGGCAACAAGGAATAAGGGAGAAACGAAAAACGGAAAGTTTCAACTTTCTAGGATTCACCCATTATGGTACAAGGAGTCGTAAAGGTAGAGTAATGGTAGGTCATAAAACCTCGAAAGAAAATCTATCTAGAAAACTTAAAGAAATCAAAGAATGGGTGAAAAAGATTCGAAATAAAGTTCACCTTAAAGATTGGTGGTCAATACTTAAAGCAAAACTAACAGGACACTATAACTACTTCGGAGTTAGCGGAAATTACCGGTGGTTGAATAAATTCTTCTGGCGGGTAATCAAGCTAGCGTATAAATGGATAAACCGACGTAGTCAGAAGAAGAGTATGAATTCAAAGCAATTTATACACTATCTACAAGTTAATCCATTACCAAAACCAAGAATATGCTACTCATTATATACAAAATAGGAAATGCTGTGAATACTACATTGTGGAGCCGTGTGCGGGAAAGCTGCAAGCACGGTTCTGGTGGGGGAGTCATAGCGATAAAACTTAATCAGGAGGATTTAAAACTATGACTTCTACCAAACAAAAAGGAAAAAATTTTATTCTACAAATTAAAAATATAATATACTCGAAAGCTTTTCAGAGAATCCATTGTGTTGAGTTTTACACGAACAAGAAAACTTCCTTTTTCGGCAGTATTTTCTATGATTTTAAAGTTAGTTAAAAAAAGTTTGGGAATAGAATGTGAACTTATGGAGCCATTGACATGTACCCTCAAAGCAAGCTTTTTCTAAAGCAAGATATAAGATTTGTCATACAGGTTTTAAAGAATTTAAGCATCCAAACAGCCTATCAAGATGAGCCTGAGTTGGAGAGGCTATAGGCCTTACTATTACCCACAAATAAAAACATAGTATTGTATTTACTCAAATAATTTAATTTTATTAACCTGAAAGCTTATTAGATTAAAATTATTAAACTAAGAGTTATAATTTTAGCAACTAAAAGCTGTAAATTGCACCATATAAACAGTTATTTCAAGCAAAAGTTATGCCATTAAGAGCTTACTATTACCCACAAATAAAAACATAGTATTGTATTTACTCAAATAATTTAATTTTATTAACCTGAAAGCTTATTAGATTAAAATTATTAAACTAAGAGTTATAATTTTAGCAACTAAAAGCTGTAAATTGCACCATATAAACAGTTATTTCAAGCAAAAGTTATGCCATTAAGAGCTATGCAACAAACATTTATATTTGTGGGTAATAGTAAGCATTAAGAGCTATGCAACAAACATTTATATTTGTGGGTAATAGTAAGGCCTGAGTTGGAGAGGCTATAGGCTTATTGCAGCAGATGGTTCTGGTATGAGATTACCCAGCTCTGAGGAAATTGTATCCGAGTTTGGCCGCTTTAAACCAAATGGAACAACAGGCACAATGCCACCATTGGCAATTTGTTTGTTGATTTGTGTACTTCGCTGATTTGTAGTGCTCGTCTTGCGGCTTGGAATATAGGTGAACAAACGTTGGCGGAAGAGCAATTACCCGAAGTTATCACTCAAATGCGTTCATTAAATCAAAAGAAATTATTATTTATCTATGATCGTCTTCAGTAAAATTCATTCAGCAGCATTATGATTTGGAAGTAGATTTTATTTTTCGCTTGCAAAAAAGAAATTATAGCAAGCTATGGGAACGAATTGCATCTGGAGAATTAGATTTCGATTTTATATTAGAAAATGAAAAGCTAAAAAATAAAATGAAAGGACAGAAAGTAAGAGTAATAGTGCTGACATTAGCCAACGGAGAAACAGAGGTATTGGTTACTTCACTTTTTGATCGAGAAAAATTTACTTTGGAAGATATCAGCAAAGCTTATGTATTAAGGTGGCATATAGAGGAGTGCTATAAACGACTCAAAATAGGTGCAGAGTTAGAGAATTTTTCTGGCGTAAATTTAGAGGCTGTATTACAAGAATTTTGGGCAAACTTAGTCATGTGTAATATATTGTCGCTTCATATGTGTGATGCACAAGGGCCTTGGAATCCAGATCAAATTGCTGAGTATCGTTTAAATTTTTCGGTTTTATTTGGTGTAATGAGGCAGAAACTCTATCAGGTACTTATTGCGCCAAAAAACTTTCAAGCCCTTTTTGATAGAGCAAGTATACGCGCTAAAGTTAAAATCCGACCGGGACGATTGTATAGCCGCGATAAGGTAGATAAGCCCAAACGCCATCATGTCTTTAGGAGAGTTTGCTAATGAAAGTTCTTAAGTTGACGCCATTGAGTGATCAGAGTAGACACCGTTACTGTATTTTACAGCTATGGCTTTTTTGTTGTTTATATTCAACATTACGTGCAATTTTCTCGTTTGCTCATAGCCACGATATTTTCTGTCAGTGCTATTTTCCTTGCTGTGACCAGGAGTGTTGTTGTATATACTAATTCCTGTACTGTCTATAGCAATTTCGATATCTTCCATATTATTTTTATCAATTCTGCAATCATTTATCTTAATATTAAGTTTCTTAAACCTTCTTGATGCTTGTGAATAGCTGATAACTGCCAAATCTCTTCCTATTTGTTGCAAATACCCTTTTATAAACCCGACTGTTTGTCTTAAACCAATTCTAAAGAAACTGACGATTATATGCACCAAAATCACAACTTTATCACTATAAATATAGTTGCCGCCCTGCATTTTTGGACAATTCTCGTACCAATTTTCTATGGCGTCATTGATATAACAAAAAATGCTTCCTCTTTCTTGGAGAAATTTGTTATATTCATGGCAGTTACTGACTCTCATTTTTTGTGGCATATTTTTTCTTCAACAGTTAAATGGCTATTTATAATGAATTTTGTCAGTAACTGCCAGTTCTTTTCACTTGAGCGATGCAACAAAGCCCACTGGGATCCAGAAAAGTTTGCTTGTAAGCAAGCAAACTAGCATAGAAAGTGGTTACAACGTTTTCGATGAGATTGCAGAAAGGCTAGATTCCAGACTGGAATGACATCGTTCACTATGTACCATATTGCAATAGTTGTGGTCAAGGCACTGGGATCTGAAATTGCAGTGTTCGTACAGCTATAGAATATAGATCAGAAGTGACAGAGCTTAAAAAAAGGCCTAACATTCTTAATAAACGTAAAAAGCTTTATGAAAATCAGAGTTGGAGTAATAGGCTGCTTAGGCAGAATGGGCAAAAAAATACTCAATGAATTAATTACAAATACCAAAGTGGAAATAGCAGGTGCTGTTGCCCGTTCAGGCAGTAAGTACATAGATTCAGATATTGGACCAATTATAGCCAATCTAGGAATCAAGGTTACAAGTTCTATTAGTGGCATATTTGAGTTATCTGACGTTGTAATAGATTTTACAACTAAAGAATGTATGTTAGACTGCCTTAAAGCAGCTGTAAAATTTAAAACACCGCTGGTTAGTGGCACAACTGGAATAGAAGGTGTCGATTTGAAAGAATATGCTGCTGAAGTTCCAATATTATGGTCAGCAAATATGAGTGTTGGGGTTAATGTGTTGCTGAAATTGGTAAAAAAAGCTGCTGAGCTTTTAGGTAATGAATATGACGTTGAGATTTGGGAAATGCATCATAACTTAAAAAAGGATTCACCATCTGGAACAGCTATAGAACTTGGCAAAACAATTGCTAACGCTTCAAAAGTGGATTTTCAGTCCAATCAATATTTACATAGTGGTTCAAACATAAGGAAAAAGGGGGGAATAGGTTTTGCAGTATCTCGCGGAGGTGGAGTAATAGGAGATCACAGCGTGATGTTTGTTAATTCTGATGAACGGATAGAACTAAACCACAAAGCAATTGATCGCACAACATTTGCTAGAGGAGCTGTTCAAGCAGCAGTATGGCTATACGAAAATAAAAGAGAAATTCCGGGGCTCTATTCAATGCAGGATGTGATATGAGCAATACACGTGCCTCTGTTAAAGATTTAAATCTCTGGTACGGCTCTAAGCAAGTTTTATTCGATATAAATTTGAATATTTATAAAAGAAAAGTTACTACTTTTATCGGACCATCCGGGTGCGGTAAATCAACATTTTTGCGTTGTTTTAATCGTATGAATGACTATGTACCAGGTTGTAAAACTGTTGGTGAATTAGATATCGATGGGCTGGGTGATATATATTCACGCGATATGGATGTTGTACTACTTAGAGCAAAAGTTGGTATGGTATTTCAAAAGCCAAATCCTTTTCCAAAATCAATATATGATAATGTTGCTTGTGGGCCAAAATTGCATGGTATGGCGAAGGATAAGCAAAAATTGAATGAGATGGTGGAAAATAGTTTAACCAAGGTTGGTTTATGGGAAGAATTGAAGGACAGATTGCAAGATAGCGCACTCAATTTATCCGGTGGCCAACAACAGAGGCTATGCATCGCTCGCGCAATTGCAGTGAAGCCAACTATTTTATTAATGGATGAACCGTGCTCTGCTCTTGATCCAATGGCAACCAATGCAATCGAAAATCTTATACAAGAGCTGAAATTAAGATTTACTATAATTATGGTGACTCATTCAATGAAGCAAGCTAAAAAGTTATCTGATAGTGTAATTTTCTTTCATAATGGCAGAATTGTTGAGTCTGGAAGCACTCAAGAAATATTCGAAAATGCTCAATCTCCCTTAACACTTACTTTTACCCACAAATGTAAAAAGTGAGTAAGCTAAATAATTTAGGATCAAAATGATAGAAACAAGTACAAGCGTGCAATATACAGATGGCTTAGGGGATAAATGGCATAAGTGTTGAAAGTATCAAAAATAACGTGATATGAGATGATCAACGGCATGTAAATTACCTCCCGACAGTAAAACAATCGAACGTATAAAAGAGTCATTTAGATCCAATGTGAATTGCAGTAATGCTATTTTGAACCCATGTAGATTATTTTTGATTTTATAAACAAGAAATAACAAAGCCGTAATAATAATCATGTAAATATACACCTTCATGCCATTCATAGTATGGCTTAAAAAGTGCTTATATCCAAGATTTTGCTTTATAAATTTAAAGAACACTTCTATATCCCATCTGCGCCTATATAGCTCTGTTACTTCATAAGCTGGCATTTCAAACAAGTTTGTCAAAAACCATATTTCATCTCCAATTTTATTTCTGATTTTTATTAGCCGTAGATCATGCTTTTCTGCCACTTTACCTCGTGCACGATAAAGATTAACTATTATATCTTCTAAAATCTCTGATCCATCCGATTTTTGTTCTCTTATAACTTTGTTCCTGCTTATAACATCATGTTTTCTTCCTACTTTAACTCTTGTGATAAATTTGTACTCCTTTTCATCAAATTCGGCAAAAGTTCCAACTTTTCTGATTCCTCTATCAAATAATAAAATATCCTCTTTTTCAACTTTAGCTTCATTAATTGCTCTCACTAATGCTATATCTTCACTACTTTCTTCTTGTCCTTTACAAAATCTTATACTTGTCGGCAATTGATCCTTTAATCCTACACTCACTTTAACTTGACTGTCGTTACTTTTACCGCCTATTTTTAGCCCATCTTTTATGAGATATCCCGATAAATTTATGATCGTCGAATCAAACTTATGTAAGTTATTTGATGTTTTTTGGGGTAATAGCTTTTTAATCTTGCTCATCAAATCAATATATACTCCCTTAAAATATTCTGGATTTATAACTTTTAACCTTTTTGACAAACCACTGTATGTTACTGTACTTTTATCGCTATTCTTATCCATTATACACCTGTTTATTACCATTTCTAGCGCTCTTAGGCTTGTTTTTTGCCCCATTAATATTAACTTCATTAGACCTTTAAATATAATCTTGCCCAACAATTTAGTATTACATTTATCTACTTCACTTAATTTTCCTAGCCTTTCTAAATCCTCATCTTTTATTAAATTTAGTACTCTTTCTATTTGATCCATTATTGCCTCCATTTTCTTGCAATAATAGTTCTTTATGTCTTTTTTGTGTTACTTTCAACACTTAGGGG
The DNA here is from genome assembly GCF_918697765.1 of Wolbachia endosymbiont of Phyllotreta cruciferae. Taxonomy (NCBI): domain Bacteria; kingdom Pseudomonadati; phylum Pseudomonadota; class Alphaproteobacteria; order Rickettsiales; family Anaplasmataceae; genus Wolbachia; species Wolbachia endosymbiont of Phyllotreta cruciferae. The sequence goes on along the minus strand of NZ_OU953855.1, from coordinate 1,416,345 downwards.
ATAAATGGCTGGAAAGAGAGTTAAAACACATTAATTTGGGAGATAAAAGGCTTAATAAAAGGCTTATAAAAACAAGTTATTGCATAGAGGGTAAGGCATCTGGTTCAATTAATCAAAGCTGTAGTGGGTGGAAAGAAGCTAAGGGTGCATATAGATTATTTAGCAATGAAAAGCTTGAAGATAAGGAAATTTATTCTTCCCATTATAAAGAAACTAAGGAAAGAATAAAAGGAAACCAGTTGGTCTTTTCAGTTCAAGATACAAGTTATTTGGATTTTGACTCTCATATAAAGACCAAGAGACTAGGCAGTATTTCTAAAGCTTATACAAAGCATAAAATGGGTTTACTGTTGCATAGTGCCTTAATAGTCAGCAGAGACGGATTACCTTTAGGTCTATCTTCCCAACAATGTTGGGCGCGTTCTATTAGGGAAGAAGAAACGGCACAAGAAAAAGCAAACAGAAAATACCGTACCTCCATAGAAGAAAAAGAAAGTTATAAGTGGATAACAGCTCTTAAAGAAACTATAAACAACCTTCCTCCAAATGTACAACTTGTTACCCTTGGTGATAGGGAAGCAGACATCTTCAAATTTTTATGGGTGGCTGAGACGTTAGGTAGTTTTTATGTAATCCGCAATCGAGCTAATAGAAGATTTATCTGTACTGAAGTCGGAAAAACAGATTTGCAAACACGCATCACTCAACTGCCAGTAAAAAAGAAAATTTCTCTAGAAGTTACTAAAGGTGGAAACCAGAGATCAAGGAAAGCTAATATTGAAGTTAAGTATATGAAAGGCTATATACCTATCAGATCTTCTTCCATTTATGGGTCAAAAGATACAATACATAAAATAAGTGATAAAATCCCTGTATATGTGGTAAGTGCAAAAGAAACAAATCCTCCTGATGGATTGGAAGCTATCGACTGGACTCTACTAACTAATGTACCGATTAATAATACTTTAGATGCCATAGAAAAGATAAATTGGTATAAGCTAAGGTGGAAAATTGAAGAGTATTTTAGGATTTTAAAATCAGGATGTAAGATAGAAAGCTCCCGCTTAGCTACAAAAGAAAGATTACAGAAGTTAATTGCTATAAAAAGTATAATCGCGTTTAAAATTTTATATTTGACAAAAGTGGCTTTATCAAATCCCATGGAAATTTGTACTAAAATTTTAAGCAACGAAGAGTGGAAGGTCCTTTACATGCGTGAGTATCGGGTAGCAACATTACCCGAAGAACCTCCAAACATAAAACAAGCTATTATTTGGTTAGGAAAATTGGGTGATTTATGAATAGAAAAAGTGATAATTTACCAGGGTCTATGACTCTATGGCGGGGCTATGAAAACCTTAAGGAGAGCATTGTTATGCTTCACATCATAACCTCTCAAAATTGTGGGTAAAAGTAAGCCCTTAATCCTTACTATTACCCACAAATATAAATGTTTGTTGCATAGCTCTTAATGGCATAACTTTTGCTTGAAATAACTGTTTATATGGTGCAATTTACAGCTTTTAGTTGCTAAAATTATAACTCTTAGTTTAATAATTTTAATCTAATAAGCTTTCAGGTTAATAAAATTAAATTATTTGAGTAAATACAATACTATGTTTTTATTTGTGGGTAATAGTAAGGGTTAAATATTGGTGGAGCTAGAATCTCTAAGAAACATTGTAACTTCTTGCTCAATTACGATAATGCAACTGCATCTGACTTGGAAAACCTTGGCAACAAAGTAAAAGATGCAGTAAAGGATAAATTTAATGTTGAACTTGAGTGGGAAATAAGGGTTTTGGGTAGCTATTAGATAGTTTTTATAGCTTATGTATATTCGTTCAGGAGAACGGCAAATAAGGTAAACAAGTAATCTAAAAAAATAATCATAGAGAAACCGTGAGGTAATGTGGTTAATCTTGTAGAACTTTGCAAGAATCTAGAGAGAAAAATAGCAAAGTTATACCAATTCTCATTATTAGTGAATCAAATAAGCGATATTGTAGAGTTATTTAATTGTGGAGTGAGAAAGAAAGGCAATAGTATGGCTTTTTTTCCATTGTTATCTATCCGTTTATTGTGCAGTGGGAATTGGTATTAGCTGAACGGACACTATTGTTATACTATATCTTATATACAATTGTGCAATATGGACAATGGCAACAAATTTACTAGCGAAATTCAGTGATTTATGATTGATAATTAAAGTTCTTAATTAGTAACCGTTCACACAATGGCGTCAACTTAAGGAAAAATATCAGCGATAGTGTATAAAATTTCTCTCTAAATTTTTTATCATTAAATTATCCAAAGAGTGCAATAAACAGCACTTTTGTTTCTGTTTCTGTTTTATTTCAACAAAGAAGTCTAAAATGTGTCCTTTTTAGGTGAAACATGCGTGCGCCAAGCAAAGTGCGTAAAGTCCAGTTGGTGAAAATCCAACCCAGGCAAAGCCTAGCCAGCAGGCTGGAACAAACCACTATGCTGCGTAAGGTAACGAGCGTAGTAAAGCTAGTGGAATGGACAACACAGGGTACAACGAAAGTGAAGGTATTGAGTCCCGAAATTCTCGATGTCATAGAGGTCGACACGTTGCATATAGTGGAAGACAGCAAGAAGGGTAACAATAGGGCAAGTTATCACTCACTCTATCGGGATCTGAGGCCGTATCACGTGTTGAGATGGAGTTTACGTAAACTTGGGAGATCCTTTGTATTCCTATTAAGGTACGTTGGAACAAGTCAACAAAGGCGAGTACTGACGGAAGATATAAAGGAAGTCGGACTGATTGATAGTACTCAGAGTGTGGGAAAGCCACATACAAGGGGAAGCGGTCAGCAATATAGTGACTGGTTTAGGAATTGCTATGCCAATACAACGGAGGTTGGAATAACGTGCAAAGAAAACTAAATCAGATAGCAGTAAGAGCCAGGCAAGATAAACGATTGAAATTTAATCGTTAATTCATCTGATAAACGCAGAGAATCTTGCTGAATGTTATAAAGAGCTAAAGCATAACAAAGCATGCGGTATAGACCAGGTGACAGTAGAAGCTTATGGAGAAAATCTTGAAGAGAAGCTCAACACTCTGGTGGATAGTATGAAAAGAAAGCGATATCAACCGCAACCAGTGAAAAGAGTATATATACCAAAAGCTGGAAGCAAAGAGAAACGCGGGCTTGGAGTACCGTCTACAGAAGATAAGTTAGTCCAGATAATGCTGAAGAAGATATTAGAAAATATTTATGAAGCTAACTTTCTGGATAACTCATATGGTTTTCGTCCTGGTAGAAGCTGTCATCAAGCGGTAAATGCACTAAATAAAGCAGTTATGTACAGACCAACTAACTATGTAGTAGAAGTTGATATCAAGAAATTCTTTGATAATGTCCAGCACAAATGGCTAATGAGATGCTTGAGAGAACGGATAACAGACCCAAACATACTGTGGTTAGTAAAACGATTTCTTAAGGCAGGAGTAGTCGAAGCAGGACATTATGAAGCAACTGAACTAGGCACACCTCAGGGGGGAATAGTAAGTCCTATACTAGCTAATATATAGTTGCATTATGTGCTGGATTTGTGGTTTGAAAAGAAATTCAAGCTAAGATCTAAAGGTTATATGGAGCTAGTTAGGTATGCAGACGATCACCTGATTTGCTGCGAAAGAGAAAAAGATGCTAGAGAACTCTTAGAGTCACTGAAACAAAGGCTAGGAAAATTTGGACTGGAAATATCTGAAGACAAAACAAGAATAGTAAAGTTTGGCAAAAAGGAGTGGCAACAAGGAATAAGGGAGAAACGAAAAACGGAAAGTTTCAACTTTCTAGGATTCACCCATTATGGTACAAGGAGTCGTAAAGGTAGAGTAATGGTAGGTCATAAAACCTCGAAAGAAAATCTATCTAGAAAACTTAAAGAAATCAAAGAATGGGTGAAAAAGATCCGAAATAAAGTTCACCTTAAAGATTGGTGGTCAATACTTAAAGCAAAACTAACAGGACACTATAACTACTTCGGAGTTAGCGGAAATTACCGGTGGTTGAATAAATTCTTCTGGCGGGTAATCAAGCTAGCGTATAAATGGATAAACCGACGTAGTCAGAAGAAGAGTATGAATTCAAAGCAATTTATACACTATCTACAAGTTAATCCATTACCAAAACCAAGAATATGCTACTCATTATATACAAAATAGGAAATGCTGTGAATACTACATTGTGGAGCCGTGTGCGGGAAAGCTGCAAGCACGGTTCTGGTGGGGGAGTCATAGCGATAAAACTTAATCAGGAGGATTTAAAACTATGACTTCTACCAAACAAAAAGGAAAAAATCTTATTCTACAAATTAAAAATATAATATACTCGAAAGCTTTTCAGAGAATCCATTGTGTTGAGTTTTACACGAACAAGAAAACTTCCTTTTTCGACAGTATTTTCTATGATTTTAAAGTTAGTTAAAAAAAGTTTGGGAATAGAATGTGAACTTATGGAGCCATTGACATGTACCCTCAAAGCAAGCTTTTTCTAAAGCAAGATATAAGATTTGTCATACAGGTTTTAAAGAATTTAAGCATCCAAACAGCCTATCAAGATGAGCCTGAGTTGGAGAGGCTATAGGCTTATTGCAGCAGATGGTTCTGGTATGAGATTACCCAGCTCTGAGGAAATTGTATCCGAGTTTGGCCGCTTTAAACCAAATGGAACAACAGGCACAATGTCACCATTGGCAATTTGTTTGTTGATTTGTGTACTTCGCTGATTTGTAGTGCTCGTCTTGCGGCTTGGAATATAGGTGAACAAACGTTGGCGGAAGAGCAATTACCCGAAGTTATCACTCAAATGCGTTCATTAAATCAAAAGAAATTATTATTTATCTATGATCGTCTTCAGTAAAATTCATTCAGCAGCATTATGATTTGGAAGTAGATTTTATTTTTCGCTTGCAAAAAAGAAATTATAGCAAGCTATGGGAACGAATTGCATCTGGAGAATTAGATTTCGATTTTATATTAGAAAATGAAAAGCTAAAAAATAAAATGAAAGGACAGAAAGTAAGAGTAATAGTGCTGACATTAGCCAACGGAGAAACAGAGGTATTGGTTACTTCACTTTTTGATCGAGAAAAATTTACTTTGGAAGATATCAGCAAAGCTTATGTATTAAGGTGGCATATAGAGGAGTGCTATAAACGACTCAAAATAGGTGCAGAGTTAGAGAATTTTTCTGGCGTAAATTTAGAGGCTGTATTACAAGAATTTTGGGCAAACTTAGTCATGTGTAATATATTGTCGCTTCATATGTGTGATGCACAAGGGCCTTGGAATCCAGATCAAATTGCTAAGTATCGTTTAAATTTTTCGGTTTTATTTGGTGTAATGAGGCAGAAACTCTATCAGGTACTTATTGCGCCAAAAAACTTTCAAGCCCTTTTTGATAGAGCAAGTATACGCGCTAAAGTTAAAATCCGACCAGGACGATTGTATAGCCGCGATAAGGTAGATAAGCCCAAACGCCATCATGTCTTTAGGAGAGTTTGCTAATGAAAGTTCTTAAGTTGACGCCATTGTGCGCTCGGCTTCCCATTTTTGACCTACTATATTTAGTGATATCATAGTTCATTTTCTCAAAAATTCCCTGCTTTTTCCATCTTCTAAACTGTTCATGCACAGCCTTCCACGGCGGAAAATCGTGTGGTAAATAGCGCCATTGACATCCTGTGCGCAGTATATAAAGAATTGCATCTACTATCTCACACTTACTGTATTTTGGTGGCCTTCCTCCTTTCTTGTACGATACTCTGAAGTGTTTTTCTATTCTTGCCCATTCCCTTTTACTTAAATCTGTTGGATATTTTTTCCTCATCTCTTACCTCAATATTCTTTCTTTATATACTACGTATTCCTTGGTTTGTGGACAACCTCTAATATGGAAGATATCGAAATTGCTATAGACAGTACAGGAATTAGTATATACAACAACACTCCTGGTCACAGCAAGGAAAATAGCACTGACAGAAAATATCGTGGCTATGAGCAAACGAGAAAATTGCACGTAATGTTGAATATAAACAACAAAAAAGCCATAGCTGTAAAATACAGTAACGGTGTCTACTCTGATCACTATGGAGCTTGTGATTTGCTAAAAGAAGTTGATTTTCAGCATGCCATAAAAGCACTATATGCAGATAGAGCATGTGATAGGCACAAGTTTTATAAGTTGTGTAACAAATACGATATAAAGACAAAAATTCCACCAATAAACAATGCGGCAGAACATCCAGAAATAGATTATATGTCTGACAGGAATGCTGCTATTAGGTTAATAAAATTATACGGTGAAGATGGCATGAAAGAATGGAAAAAAGAAGTAAATTATGGGAAAAGATCTTATATTGAAGGGTTTTTCTCAAGATTAAAGCAAATATTCGGATTTAGTTTTAGGAATAAATCTGAGATAAATCGAGAAAAAGAACTGCTAATCAAATGCTATTTGCTTAATAAATTCACTGATATTGGTATGGCTAAATTTGAGATAGTTACATGAATTTACCATAAATCACCATCTCATAAAGTGTGATGCAACAAAGCCATCCCAGTGTCAAGCACTGGGATGACACCCTTTTGGATAGAAACCAGTGTCAGGTACTCGGATGACACCATTTACAACCACTCTCCTACCCTTTCTAGCTGTTTATAGCTGTTAAATCTCAGGAATTTATCAAAATATGGAGAGGCAATAAAGGGTGTGGAATTACTTAAATAGTTAGATAAAAAACCAGGCAGATCATTTTTTAATTCTTGCATTTTGTATCTATAATTTTGTATAGAAATAACTTTTATTTTATCATAATCAAGTTTCCAATAAGCAAGTTCTGAGACTTCTCTTTTTGTTATATGTTCTACCGCTAAGGCTTGTAAAATTAATTGCGGAAAAAACCCCGACATCACTTCTTCATTGGAAGGTGGTGAACCAAGTTTATAGTCTATAATTGCTACTTGCCCACTTGATAGATACTCAACTCTATCACATCTTGCTGTCAGTGAAATTTCTTGTGGCTTATTTGTCATCCAAGCAGTTTCATACTGATCACAAGAACCAGTGTCACACGCTGGAATATGAAATATCGGACAGGAAAAGTTCTTTTCCAACTCAACATAATTGCTTCGAGTTTCATCAAATTCGACAAAAGATTGAATTATCTTTTGTAGTCTTACCCACCACATATTTGAAAAATTAAACTGACTAGTCGAAAATGCTTCTCGTGCAATGCTCATTGGAGATTTTTTGTTGCGTAAATATCTTGCAAGAATGTTGTGTACCATAGTGCCAAATTCCAATATCGATGGCTTAAAATTCAAGTCTCTTAATTGTTTAAGACCCAGTATATATTCAACGTAAAATGAATAAGGATTACGAATTAGCTTTTCTATTGCACTGCAAGACATCACCTGCATTTTTTCTTTTCTAACTTCGGTTTGAGGTTTTGGCATAGGCTGAGTACATGGAACAGTACATTCAGGCGTATTTAATATCCTTAGCCAATCACGATACGGCTGCTTCCCCTCCTTGAGCAGAATTTCCAAACGCTGCAATAGAATTGGTTTTCTATGGCTTAGCGATCTTGTAATATAAACCTTACTTGCACAAAACAAATTGTGTAAAGTATAAAAAAAATACCCCTGCTCTTCTTGCACGGAAGGAAGATTAAATTTTTCTCTCGTAAATGCATTCAAAAGCGGATTTTGAAAGCTTGGCGCTTCATTAAATCCAGCAAGTATTACAACTTTGTTGTGATATAAGCTGAATTTATTCAAGTCACTTGCTACAGAGAAAAACTCTTTCTCTAAAAATAAGGTCAGAATTTGGCTATATAACTCTAAGGAGCATTTAATTCCTACACCCTCACATGCATTTGAGAAATTACAGGTAAAATTACCTATTTCACTATTTAGCTCTGAAAAATTTATACCAGATAATATATTAATACACTGCAAATGAGTTGCTACCACATCAAAAATAGAGCAATTTATAGAACGAAGTAAAGGATTAAATATAACCTCTAACTTACTGATAATAAGTAATATATCTTCTTTGTATTTTAGCTTTTTATGGGCATTGATAGCATTTATAATATCGCTCAGGCCATTTGTACTAAAGTTGCGTAATATCTCTATTTCAAATTCAGATAAAATCCGAGTGTACTCTTCTTGAGTGTAACCAAAAGTCACTAGCCTATGTTTAAGGAGCGAAAGTAATGACACACTGCTCCAATTTGAGGTCAAAACTTCGATACTATAAAGCAGAAGCGTTATATAAGGGTAATTTTCCGGTATGGCACTGTGTTGCCTTGATAAACATGCTATACGAGCTGCAAGTAATTTATCAAAGACGACCAAAGAAATGTTTTCATAACCTTCATTTTCTATAATTAATGATGTCACTTGTGCTTCTTCCTCTCTGGAATCACAAGTGATGACTTCAATATTGCCAACATGTCCACTACTAACTTTGCTTAGATCGGCAGTTGTATCAAAGACGTAATCTAGATATTCCTCAGGACTTCCTGTTATCCCAGCCCTTTCTTCTGTCATCCAAGTAGCTGACACTGGGATCCAGTTTTCATTATACAGCCACCTGGTGCGCTCATTTAAAGTTAAGTTTTCTGGATCCCAGTGTCTGGGCACTGGGATGACACCAGAACACGCTTCTGGCAGAAAACTAACATCCCTTCTATCCACTTTTAAATAATCGAGTAGATCTTTCAGGCAATATTGATAGTGTTTTTTATCAAGCAATTTCCAGTCTTTCTCTTTAATTTTCAAATTCAGGTTAGGCAAAATTATTTTTCCAAATGGCAGATCATATATAGCCTTAATTAACGACTTATCCTTTCCAATTCCAACAAAGATTATATATTGGTCTTTTTGTAAAGAGGTTATCATACTGTTTATGTAATCACTCTTATGTTCTAATATATCTACTACTCCTAAATCTTTTAAAATTTTATTCCATGTTTCAATAAGTAAATTTATGAAACTTTCTATTTTTTTTGAATGTTCATCGAACTCTGCCATTTGGGTATACTGAATTTTATCAAGCAATGATGGCAGGCTATAAGCTAAATCAATTGGAAAATTATCATTATTTTTTCTATTCCACTCCAATATGAATTGAATGAGTAGCAGCGTCCTTTTTGTTGGCTTGATAACTTTGACTCTATCAAGATTTAATATTAAATCCTCCTCATCGATGTTCTCTAGCGAAACTATCTCTGGCAAAATTATGCATTTTTTAGCGTTATAATTCTTGAATGCACTCAGCAGCGCTATCACATCCCTCTTGCAAGGAAGTATGATCTTTACTTCAGGGATTTTTTCTCTTTCATATTCAGAAAATATATGCTGAACCAGCACATCGAAAAGGGATTCATCCACATTAACGGTAAAAACTCTTCCCACTAACAGTAACAATTAATACAACACTTTTATTGTATAGAAATTATTCAAAATATAAACGTGCTTGTATGCTATTATATATTAAAATCTTTTATAACATTACATGACAAACATCAGAATAGAAGTTTTAAATAAATGTGAGCAAGTTGGCTGCAGATGGTTAGTCAACGTTTACTCGATTTATATACACAAAGAATTACCACCAAAATTATATGAAGAAATTTGTGGGCTATTTTATAATAAAGTCATACAAGACTGCCGTTATTATTCCTACAACGAAAACCTTGAAGAAGTTCAATATGACTTCATAGAACCACAAGCTGAGTGGGGCTTGGAAATAAGCTTTTTACCTGGCATGACCGATAATGTAGGCAACACAGCGAAACAAATTGTTAGAGAATATTTAATAAACAAAGGCTATATCGACCAGTCTGTCATCCCAGCCCCTTCTTTTGTCATCCCAGTGCTTGACACTGGGATCCAGAAAGAGAAAACGCAGATTCCAGCGTCACGCGCTGGAATGACACCAATTGAGATTAAGGCAAGAAGTTCAAAATTGATTTTGGGTAAAGGAAGCATGCCAACCGAAGATTATATAAAGCAAGAATTCAACCCTATCACTGAGTATTGCACACTTATCTGTAAAGAAAATAATAACTATAGCTGGAAATATTATGGTAAATATAAGTCATTAAATACCCACTCCGGTGTCATTCCAGCGCGTGACCAGGAAAAAAAAGAATGGATTCCAGTGTCAAGCACTGGGATGACAAAAGAAGGGGCTGGGATGACAGAAGAGAGCACTGGAGTGATATCAAGTAGTAATGGAGCTAAATCTGTTGATTTAAATGTAAGTGACCAAGAACTTGAGAAAATCAGCAGAGATGGAATCGATGGTAATGGCACTTTAGGGCTCTCTCTGGCAGCAATGAAAGCTATAAAGGATTACTTTAAAAAACTTAATAGAAATCCATATGATATTGAACTTGAGTCCCTAGCACAAACTTGGTCTGAACATTGTAAGCACAATATCTTTTGCTCTCCCATTGATGAAATAAAAGATGGCCTATACGCACATTATATTAAGCGTGCAACGCGTGAGATAAATTCTGACATATGCGTGTCAGTTTTCTCCGACAATGCCGGAGGAATAATTTTTAATGACGATTACTTAATCGTAGATAAAGTTGAAACTCACAATAGCCCTTCGGCGCTTGATCCGTTTGGTGGAGCAATGACTGGGGTACTTGGAGTAAATCGTGATATAGTTGGTTTCGGTAAAGGCGCAGAGCCTATAATGAATACCTATTACTTTTGCTTTGCCAAAGAAGCAAAAGGCAAATTTTATAGGGATAAAGAGCGCACTGATGAGATCTTACCGCCAAAATATATAATGAAAGAAGTGATTCACGGTGTTAATGTTGCTGGTAATTGCTCTGGTATTCCAACACAACTTGGATCGGTATATTTTGACGATAGATTTTGTGGCAAGCCGCTGGTCTTTGTTGGCAGCGTAGGAATTATTCCGCGCAATATAAATAACGCACCTTCACACATCAAAGGGCCTAAAAACGGCGATAAAATCGTAATTATTGGTGGAAGAGTTGGAAGGGACGGAATTCACGGTGCAACGTTTTCTTCAGAGGCTTTGTCGGGAAACAGCCCTTCAACGATTGTGCAAATTGGTGACCCTATAACACAAAAAAAACTATCCAATGCCGTCATAAAAGCAAGAGATCTTGGTCTTTATAATGCAATAACGGACAATGGAGCAGGTGGGCTGTCGTCGTCTATTGGTGAAATGGGAAGAGACGGATTTGAAGTTGATTTGAGCAAGGTTCTCCTTAAAAACGATGGTATGGCTCCGTGGGAAATATGGATATCAGAATCACAAGAGAGAATGACCTTAGCAGTGCCAGAAGAAAATCTCCCTATGTTTAAGCAAATCATGAAAAAACATGATGTGGAGGTTTGTGTGATTGGAGAGTTTAATGAGAGTGGTAAAGCCGTTGTTAAATGTCCTAAAGGGACAGTAATAATGGATATCGGAACTGAATTTCTGCATGATGGTAATCCTAAAATGCATTTACAGACAAAGCCGTGGTCTAAGGGGCTTCCAGCGCCACGCGCTGGAATGACAACAAGTTCGCCTTCTTTAGAAATTGAATTAAAAGAAATGTTAAGCAGACCAAACATTTGCAGTAAAGAGTTCATAGTGGTGCAATATGATCATGAGGTTCAAGGATCGTCAGTGTTAAAACCACTGCAAGGCAAGGGAAGAATGTGCAGCGAAGCTATTGTCTCAAGGCCTGTTCTTTCTTCAAATAAAGGTGTTGTAAAATCGCAAGGATTTGGCTCAAGTTATGGAGAAATTGACACCTACCACATGGCAGCATGTGCAATTGACACCGCGATACGCAACTATGTAGCCGCAGGAGGAAATATAAATCATCTAGCGTTGCTCGACAATTTTTGCTGGTGTGATGCTTATAATCCAGAAAGGTTGTGGCAACTAAAGAAAGCTGCAGAGGCTTGTTACGACTTCGCAACTGCATTTAAAACACCATTCATATCCGGAAAAGACAGTATGTTCAATGACTTCAAGGGATATGATGAAAATGGCGAGAAAGTGATAATCTCTGCACCACCTTCATTACTCATCTCAGCAATTGGAATTATAGAAAATATTGAAAATGCGGTATCGCTTGATGTAAAAATGCCAGGGGACTTGATATATGTGCTTGGAGAAACACTTGATGAACTTGGTAGATCTGAATATCAGTTATATAGTGGAATAGGTAATAACAACGTACCAAAAGTTGATGCAAAGAGCGCTAGGAAGTTGTATGAGCGTTACAACCAGGCAATAAAAGATGGCATAATTGCCTCTGCAATTGCACCAAACTTAGGCGGATTAGTTATTGCTCTGGCAAAATCGCTAATTGCAGGAGACCTTGGTGCTGAAATCGATCTTTCACTAGTGCCAATAGGAAAAATACAAAATACAGACATAATAAACAAGATAATAATGTTTTCTGAATCGCAAAGTAGAATTTTGGTTACTATTGCACCACAAAATCAGAAGAGGTTTGAAGAATTGTTTGAAGGTGCAGTTTATTCATGTATTGGCAAAGTAACAGAGAAAAAGGTGCTAAACATAAAGGATGTTTTAAAAGTAGATCTGAAAGATGTGGCATGCTAATATAAAATATTTTTCTTATTATGCTAAATAACTCTTTTACTATATGTAATGTTTATTTAGAATGAATGTATGTTATTAATTTTGGGTAGGTAATTATGTCTATTTTATCGATACTCCTGTTTATCAGTCTTTCTTTACTCAACACTTCAAATAAATTGATGATATGTGCTGCCTTATTTGTGGGAGCTGCTTTAGTTGTAAATTCAATGGTTGAATTTTATGGCAGAAGCAAAGCTACGTACAACTTAATAGTGTGTACAGCGCTATGTTGTGTTTTTAAATGGCAAAGTTTTAATTTGATGATATTGATTTCATATACTGCAATTTTAGTATCTCTTCTCTCAAGCATAATTATTTTTGAAAAATTGAAGTCCAAGTTGAATTTTCATATGGCAAATTTCATTACTTTAATTATAGCATCAGTGGTTGATAGTGCCGTTGTATGTGTTGGATTACTATACAAATTTTCTGCAGGTAAATGCTTATCAATATACATTAGAGATTTAATTTTTAAGTTTTCTTATGTGTCAGTATTGAGCATCTGCTTGTTTGTAGGAATGTATTTATTTTGCTTGGCGAACAAGAAGTATTTTAAGATTTCCACATAACCTGTTTTCTGATATAGCTAAACTGACTTTGGGTCCTGGGGGTGTATTTGGTGGTCCTAATACGTAACAACAGTTTAGAATTTATAGGTAGCCTAAACCCACAACTGTACAAACACTATGATTTGAGCCTATCAGGGGGGTGTCATTCCAGTCTGGAATCCAGAAAAAAGAATGGTGTCATCCCAGTGCTTGACACATAGCTGTACGAACATTCATTTTTGAAGGTAAATTGCACAGCAAATGGTGTCATTCCAGTCTGGAATCCAGAAATTTTGCTTATAACTGAGCTGATGAGCTAAAGGTAGTTGTCTTACGCTAAAACAAACGTTTTTAATTAAGTTGCATAGAACCAGTGTCTGGGCACTGGCCCACTGGTGGGAATTGCTCCTAAACTACAACGTTCGTACAGCTATGTGCTTGACACTGGGATGGCTTTGTTGCATCACACTTTATGAGATGGTGATTTATGGTAAATTCATGTAACTATCTCAAATTTAGCCATACCAATATCAGTGAATTTATTAAGCAAATAGCATTTGATTAGCAGTTCTTTTTCTCGATTTATCTCAGATTTATTCCTAAAACTAAATCCGAATATTTGCTTTAATCTTGAGAAAAACCCTTCAATATAAGATCTTTTCCCATAATTTACTTCTTTTTTCCATTCTTTCATGCCATCTTCACCGTATAATTTTATTAACCTAATAGCAGCATTCCTGTCAGACATATAATCTATTTCTGGATGTTCTGCCGCATTGTTTATTGGTGGAATTTTTGTCTTTATATCATATTTGTTACACAACTTATAAAACTTGTGCCTATCACATGCTCTATCTGCATATAGTGCTTTTATGGCATGCTGAAAATCAACTTCTTTTAGCAAATCACAAGCTCCATAGTGATCAGAGTAGACACCGTTACTGTATTTTACAGCTATGGCTTTTTTGTTGTTTATATTCAACATTACGTGCAATTTTCTCGTTTGCTCATAGCCACGATATTTTCTGTCAGTGCTATTTTCCTTGCTGTGACCAGGAGTGTTGTTGTATATACTAATTCCTGTACTGTCTATAGCAATTTCGATATCTTCCATATTATTTTTATCAATTCTGCAATCATTTATCTTAATATTAAGTTTCTTAAACCTTCTTGATGCTTGTGAATAGCTGATAACTGCCAAATCTCTTCCTATTTGTTGCAAATACCCTTTTATAAACCCGACTGTTTGTCTTAAACCAATTCTAAAGAAACTGACGATTATATGCACCAAAATCACAACTTTATCACTATAAATATAGTTGCCGCCCTGCATTTTTGGACAATTCTCGTACCAATTTTCTATGGCGTCATTGATATAACAAAAAATGCTTCCTCTTTCTTGGAGAAATTTGTTATATTCATGGCAGTTACTGACTCTCATTTTTTGTGGCATATTTTTTCTTCAACAGTTAAATGGCTATTTATAATGAATTTTGTCAGTAACTGCCAGTTCTTTTCACTTGAGCGATGCAACAAAGCCCACTGGGATGACATCATAGGGGCACTGGCCATAAGTGTTGAAAGTATCAAAAATAACGTGATATGAGATGATCAACGGCATGTAAATTACCTCCCGACAGTAAAACAATCGAACGTATAAAAGAGTCATTTAGATCCAATGTGAATTGCAGTAATGCTATTTTGAACCCATGTAGATTATTTTTGATTTTATAAACAAGAAATAACAAAGCCGTAATAATAATCATGTAAATATACACCTTCATGCCATTCATAGTATGGCTTAAAAAGTGCTTATATCCAAGATTTTGCTTTATAAATTTAAAGAACACTTCTATATCCCATCTGCGCCTATATAGCTCTGTTACTTCATAAGCTGGCATTTCAAACAAGTTTGTCAAAAACCATATTTCATCTCCAATTTTATTTCTGATTTTTATTAGCCGTAGATCATGCTTTTCTGCCACTTTACCTCGTGCACGATAAAGATTAACTATTATATCTTCTAAAATCTCTGATCCATCCGATTTTTGTTCTCTTATAACTTTGTTCCTGCTTATAACATCATGTTTTCTTCCTACTTTAACTCTTGTGATAAATTTGTACTCCTTTTCATCAAATTCGGCAAAAGTTCCAACTTTTCTGATTCCTCTATCAAATAATAAAATATCCTCTTTTTCAACTTTAGCTTCATTAATTGCTCTCACTAATGCTATATCTTCACTACTTTCTTCTTGTCCTTTACAAAATCTTATACTTGTCGGCAATTGATCCTTTAATCCTACACTCACTTTAACTTGACTGTCGTTACTTTTACCGCCTATTTTTAGCCCATCTTTTATGAGATATCCCGATAAATTTATGATCGTCGAATCAAACTTATGTAAGTTATTTGATGTTTTTTGGGGTAATAGCTTTTTAATCTTGCTCATCAAATCAATATATACTCCCTTAAAATATTCTGGATTTATAACTTTTAACCTTTTTGACAAACCACTGTATGTTACTGTACTTTTATCGCTATTCTTATCCATTATACACCTGTTTATTACCATTTCTAGCGCTCTTAGGCTTGTTTTTTGCCCCATTAATATTAACTTCATTAGACCTTTAAATATAATCTTGCCCAACAATTTAGTATTACATTTATCTACTTCACTTAATTTTCCTAGCCTTTCTAAATCCTCATCTTTTATTAAATTTAGTACTCTTTCTATTTGATCCATTATTGCCTCCATTTTCTTGCAATAATAGTTCTTTATGTCTTTTTTGTGTTACTTTCAACACTTATGCCATTTATCCCCTAAGCCATCTGTATATTGCACGCTTGTACTTGTTTCTATCATTTTGATCCTAAATTATTTAGCTTACTCACTTTTTACATTTGTGGGTAAAAGTAAGAGTTAAAATCCGACCGGGACGATTGTATAGCCGCGATAAGGTAGATAAGCCCAAACGCCATCATGTCTTTAGGAGAGTTTGCTAATGAAAGTTCTTAAGTTGACGCCATTGATTGTTCACAGGTTTAGTTGATGGCTGCTTGCTTTTTCTTCAAACACGTCCCAAAGATCCTTTTCTAGCGATATATTATACAATTCATTGATATAAACTACTCCCGTGGGTGAAGTTGTGTTAATTTCGAGCAGGAAGTCATCTATAATATCAATACCAACAAATATTAGCCCTCTTTTCTTTAATTCAGGACCAATTTTGTTACATATTTCATTGTTTCTATCGTTCATTTGAGCGGGCTCAAAACTTGCTCCAAGTCGCATGTTTGTTCTGATCTCTCCACTGATTTTTGGAATTCGTTTCATTACACCAATTGGTTGGCCATAAAGTAGCAATATTCTTTTATCTTTATCTATGTTTTTACAAAATGATTGTGCAATCACAGGGCATTCGTATTTTGCTATCATGAGATCCACTACTACTTGAATACTATTCTCATCTTGTATTCTTATCACATCGTTTCCTCCATAACTATACAATGGCTTCAGAATAATATCTTGATAGTTGTAGTAGAAATCTCTAATCATTGATATATTTTCAGTAATCAAAGTTGGCGGAATTAGCTCTGGAAATAATGAAGTTATCAATTTTTCAGGACAATTTCTTATTTCTGTTGGATTGTTAATTACCAATGCGCTGGTTTTTTCTAAGATATATGTTGTTGTAATATAACGCATATCAAAGGGTGGATCCTGTCTGATAAATATGATGTCCATTTCATTCAAGTTGATTGCTACATCCTCTTTAGAGATAAAACTAAAATCATCAACGCTGACTTTCTGAGCCAGAGCAATTGGATGGTTTAGCTTTAGTGCTAAATTGTTAGGAGCATAGACAAAAACTTCGTGCTTCCTCCTTTGTGCTTCCTTTATTAGCACGAATGTAGTGTCAGTTTCAAAATTTATATTTTCATCCATCTGAAAGGCAATTTTCATTTATGTTCTCTACCTATTGTCACAACTGTACAAATGTTATAATTTGAAAGCGATTTTTGCCTAATGGCGTAACTTACTGTACCTGTATCGTACATAACTTACAACTTGTTTTACTCCCTTTACTTTTCTTGCAATTGCTATTACAGCTTTTAATTCCGCTTTATTTTGGGCTATACCCATCAAATAAACAACTCTATCAACCGTATTAACGCTATAATTAATTGACTTAATATTTCTTTTTCCCAGGAGTCTTGTTCTTATTTCCGCTGTTATCATGCCATCTACAGTGGTGTCTAGCATGGAAGCCATTTGAATTGGTATTACTCTTATTTCATTTATCACTTCTTTAATTTCTTTTTGCTGCCAAGCTATTTTTTCTGCTGTAAGTTGTTTTTCAGGAGTGTCAACACTTCCAATGAGCAATACTCTTCCTTCACTTACTTTAACCTTTATGGATGAAAATAGCCCATGTTTTAAGAGCCCCTTATTAATTCTGATGACCATAGTCGTATCATCAATGATATTTCCCAAGGATTTGTCCTGCATTGTTATTGCTGTTGCTGTCGCTGTAGCCACCACACCACCTATTATAAGGGTTGTGCAACCACTTTGTGTAATCAAAAAAATTGCGAGCAAGAAGCTTGTTATTAATCTCATTATTGATTTTCAGGGTTTAGAGCTTTCATTAAGAAATGTTAATAAGCTTTTTTGATTGTGTAAATACCATAAATTAAGTAAGACTTTAAACCTTGAATATTTTTAATGGAATACCTATAATAGGGTACTAAAAATTTCTTGCGGATATGGCGGAATTGGTAGACGTGCCAGGTTTAGGTCCTGGTGAGCTTGCTCGTGGGGGTTCAAGTCCCTCTATCCGCACTTTAAAGTCATGTAACTTAGGTTTTAAGGGAAAATTTATAATCACTAAATACACTTTTGTTTGTGTAAAAACCTGTTCTTAAGGATTGTGTTTAACTTAAATTCTGGTAAAATGACTCTATTAAGATATGAATTAAAATGTTAATAAATGAATTATGATGTCTAATAATATACCTCAAAATACAGTCGAAGTAAGTAGCGTATATACCTACAAAGAGCTTAGTATAGATAAACTAAAGTATGAGTATGAAATCACAGTTGGTAGTGATTATATAAAACAAAAGGTAAATTCCAGGTTGCAAGAGATAGCAGAAAATGCAAAATCACCTGGATTTAGGGCTGGAAAGATGCCCTATGACCTTGTTGTTGCAAATTATAAAAACGAGGCTTTGGAATATGTGATAAATAATACAATTGATTATTGCTCAAGTGATTTGATGAAAAAAATTGAAGTCAAGTCTCACATTTATCCTAAGGTTGATGTTATATCATTACCAGATCTGGGCAAAGAAAATGAGGAGGGCAATTTTGTATACAAGCTATCTTTTGAGTCGATGCCTGAAGTACCGATGATAGATCTTGACAAAATAAACTTAAAGAAAATTGAAGCAAAGATTGAAGAGGAAGATATAAAAGAATTTATTGATTCTATCAAAACAAAGTTCCCCAATTTTGCCTCTGTTGATGATGCTTCTTATCAAGCGAAAGATGGGGATAAATTGATAATTGATTTTGAAGGGCGGATTAGGAATAAGCTCTTTCAAGGTGGAAGTAGCAAAGATTTTGCCGTTAATTTAGGGTCTGGCACATTTATTAATGGTTTTGAAGATCAATTAACTGGTATGAAAAAGGGAGAAACAAAGAACTTTAAGTTGAAATTTCCTGAAAATTACCAAGCCATTTCCCTTGCAGGACAGGAAGCTGATTTTTCTGTGCGAGTTAATGAGATTCAAATTGCCAAAGATTTTGAAAATGATGATGAAATAGCTAAGAGTATTGGGTTTAAAGATTATTCTTTGCTAATAAATCATGCAAAAAAAATGATTGGTGATCAGTGCACCGAAATGAGAAATCTCTTAATTAAAAAGGAGCTGTTTGATTATTTGGATGCTAATTATAGTTTTGATTTACCCACAGACATAGTAAAACAGGAGCAACAAAGAATGGAAGGAGAATTGGGTGCTCAAAATGATTCTCGTAAAGAAGCTGAAAAACGTGTAAAGCTTGCTATGTTATTTATGAAATTTAGTGCAGAACATAAAATATCATTAACTCAAAATGATGTTTTGAGTGTTATTGTAAATCAATATGTCAGTAAAGATGTGCAATTTGACAGAGTACTTAAGCATTTTGAATCAAATAAACAATTTCAAGAATTAGTTAGAGGGCAAGCGCTTGAGTATAAAGTGACAGATTATATAATAGAAAAAGTTAGTAAAGAAGAGCAGATTGTTTCTGTGAAAGAATTAAAGGAATTATTTGATAATATTTAATAGGAAAAGGTATGACTCTTATACCAATTGTAGTTGAACAAACTAGTCGCGGTGAGCGCGCTTATGACATATATTCAAGACTAGTGAAAGAAAGAATAATTTTTGTAACAGGTCCTATTGAAGACAATATGGCCAGTGTAATAGTAGCACAGCTTTTATTTTTAGAATCGGAAAATCCCGATAAAGACATTTGTATGTACATCAACTCACCAGGTGGTGTTGTAACTGCTGGTTTGTCGATCTACGATACAATGCAGTATATAAACCCAGACGTTTCAACTTTATGTATAGGTCAAGCTGCGTCTATGGGTTCTTTATTGCTTGCAGCTGGTACAAAAGGTAAGCGCTACTCTCTACCTCATTCAAGAATTATGATACATCAGCCATCTGGTGGTTATCATGGTCAAGCAACTGATATAGAAATACATGCTAATGAAATTTTGCGGGTTAAGAAAAAACTAAATCAAATTTATGAAAAACATACTGGAAATTCACTGAAGAAAATTGAAGGAATGATGGAAAGAGATAAATTCATGGATCCTGAAGAAGCAAGGAAAATTGGCTTAATTGACAGGGTGATAGCTGAGCGTACAGATATTGAAATTGAAAATATTAAAGTTAAACAAAAGGTGGGTTAATGGATAACAATAATGATTTACACTACTGTTCTTTTTGCAACAAGGCGCAAGATGAAGTAGATAAATTGATTACTAACTCTTCGGATGGTTTAAAGGTGTTTATTTGTAATGAGTGCATAGAATTATCCCATAAAGCAATAAGTCAAAAGAAAGATAGATCTTTTAATTCAGATCGTATATCTGATATGAAGCTATTACTAAAGAAACCTGAGGATATAAAAAACTTTCTCAGCAAGCATGTTGTAGGTCAAGAACACGCGCAACACGTTTTATCTGTAGCTATGTATAACCATTGTCAATCCATGGTACAATTTCATGCTATAAGTGATATTGAAATCGAGAAGTCAAATATAATGCTTATTGGTCCCACTGGTTCTGGTAAGACTTTGCTAGCCAAAACACTTGCTAAAGTTTCAGATGTGCCATTTGCTATGGCTGATGCGACAACTTTAACTGAGGCAGGTTATGTGGGTGATGATGTAGAAAGCGTGTTGTCGCGTTTATTACAAGCTGCAAATTATGACGTTGTAAAAGCACAGCGTGGTATAGTGTTTATAGATGAAATAGACAAGATTACAAGAAAATCTGAAAGCACTTCAATAACCCGTGACGTTTCAGGTGAAGGGGTCCAGCAAGCTCTGCTTAAGATTATGGAGGGTACAGTTGCTTATGTTCCGCCACAAGGAGGGCGAAAACACCCACAACAAGAGTTTATACAAGTGGATACTAGTAACATACTGTTTATTTGTGGAGGAGCTTTTGAAGGCCTCGATAAAATTATTGAAGCGAGAAAAAAGGGAACGTCAGTTGGCTTTGGAGCAGATATAAGTCAGTCTAAAGAGCAAAAGAAAAAGAATGCTTTACATGATGTTCAACCTGAAGATTTAATCAAATTCGGTTTAATACCCGAATTTGTAGGGCGGGTTCCAATAACTGCTGTTTTAGATGAGCTGGATCATGAAGATTTAATACATGTGTTGACAGAGCCAAGGAATGCACTAATAAAACAGTACAAAGCATTGCTTGCGTTTAGCAAAGTAAACCTTGAGTTTTCAGATGAAGCAATATCAGCTATTGCTAAAAAGGCTATAAGCTACAAAACAGGTGCAAGAATGTTACGTGCTATCTTGGAGTCACTTTTGCTTGACATTATGTATACATCTGGAAACGGAGGCTTTGAAGGTAGCACTATAGTAATCACTAAGAAAATGGTAGAATTAGGAAAAGCAATGGTTAATCATAATAACAATGGCAATGTTATAACGGTTAATGATTAATTTGAGGCATATATTATGAACATTGAACGTGCTGTAAGCTCTAGTTTTACTGCATTGCCAGTATTACCTTTAAGAGATGTAGTAATTTTTCCAAATATAATGGTGCCTTTATTCATAGGCAGAGAAAAATCTGTTAATGCACTAGAGTATGCAATAAGTAGTAGTAATCACCAAAATGAGATTTTTCTTGTAGCACAGAAAGATGGCTCTGTTGATAATCCAGAGCCTGAAGATCTTTATGAAGTAGGTGTGTTAGCAAGCATTGTACAACCGTTAATAAAATTACCTGACAATGCAGTAAAAGTTATAATCCGGGGGATAAGAAGGGGAAGAGTTGTAGAATATATTAGCTCTCATACTTTATTACAAGCCAGGGTAGAGTTAGACAATCATTATAAAGAAGATGAAGACAATATTGATTTAGAAGCTTTAAGGCGGTCTGTTGTAGACGCGTTCGATAGCTGGTGTAAGCTAAACAAGAAAAATCAACCCGAGGTTGCCATTAACTCCATTGATCAAATCAAAGAAGTTGATCAACTTGTAGACACGGTAGCTTCACATTTAAATATAAAAGTATCAGATAAACAAAGTATACTTGAGGCTTATGACCCAGAAGAGCGTTTAAAAAAAGCTTTTGCTTTTATTGAGAGAGAAATGAGTATTTTGAACGCACAAAACCGTTTATATAAGACAATTAAATCGCAAGTTGAAAGCACTCAGAAAGTTTACTACCTTAACGAGCAATTGAAAGCTATACAGAAAGAATTAGGCGAATTTGAGAATGGTGATGAAGGGAATATACTCAATGAATTTGAAAAAAAGATAAATGAAACAAAGCTTTCTCAGGAAGCAAGAGAGAAAGCTATAACTGATTTGAAGAGATACAAGAAAATGAATCCCATTTCTCCTGAAGCTACAGTTATATCTAGTTACTTGCATTGGTTGCTTGAGTTGCCATGGGGAAAGTACAAAGATGCAAAAATTAACTTAAATGCAGCTAAGAAAATCTTAGATGAAAATCATTATGGCATAGAGAAAGTAAAAGATAGAATAATAGAATTTTTAGCGGTATTAAAAAGAGTAAAAGAGATAAAAGGTCCTATACTTTGCTTAGTTGGACCGCCAGGTGTTGGTAAAACTTCTTTAGCTAAGTCTATGGCAAGAGCAGTAGGAAGAGATTTTGTTCGCATAGCTCTTGGTGGTGTGCGTGATGAGTCTGAGATACGAGGGCATAGGAAAACTTATATTGGCTCAATGCCTGGTAAAATCATTCAACACATGAAAAAAGCTAATTCATGCAACCCGCTTTTTCTGCTTGATGAAATAGATAAGATGGGTTCTGATTCGCGTGGCGATCCTGCATCTGCATTACTTGAGGTTTTAGATACTGAGCACAATAAACACTTTACGGATCATTACTTGGAAGTTGAGTTTGATCTTTCAAGTGTAATGTTTGTAGCTACGGCAAACAGCTTAAATTTACCACATCCTTTGCGTGATAGGATGGAAATTATACAATTGTCCGGGTATACTGAAGATGAAAAAATCAGTATTGCTACACACCACCTTATTCCGAAGTTAAAGAAGGAGCATGGTTTGTATCAGAAGGAATGGGACATAACTAATGAGGCGTTATACGAGTTGATACGTTTATATACACGTGAAAGTGGTGTGCGGAGTATGGAAAGGGAGCTTGCAAAGCTCATGAGAAAGGCAGTTAAAGAAATATTGACTGATAAAAATAAGAAAATATCCGTAGGGGTTGACAATTTACAAGATTATTTAGGGGTACGTAAATATACCTTTGGCATTGCGGAAAATGAGAGTTTAGTAGGAATAGTAACTGGGCTCGCCTATACTGAAACAGGTGGTGATATTTTGATGATAGAATCAGTCCTAATTCCGGGCAAGGGAGAAATAAAATACACAGGAAAGCTTGGAGAGGTTATGCAAGAATCTATAAAAGCTGCGTATAGTTATATTCGATCAAATTGTTTGTTTTTTGGTATAAAGCCCGAAAAATTCCAAAATAATGATATACATTTACATGTACCTGAGGGTGCAGTACCAAAAGATGGCCCTTCTGCTGGCGGCGCGGTATGTACGTCTATTGTTTCTCTTATGACGAATATACCAGTTAACAAAAATGTTGCTATGACAGGCGAAGTGACATTGCGTGGTAGAGTTTTAGCTATTGGGGGCTTAAGAGAAAAATTGCTTGCAGCGCTCAGAGGATCAATCAAAACTGTGATTATACCAAGTGAAAATGAGAAAGATATGCAAGAGATTCCGGCAAGCATCAAAGAGGGGATCAACGTAGTTTTTGCTAAGAATATTGATGAAGTTATGAAAGTTGCTTTAATGCACCCTACTACTCCAATTGATGGTGATGATAATCAAAATAGTGTGCCTTCCTCTATAGAAAGTAAAGATGATACTTTTCCTATGTCGGAAACATTGAAGCATTAGATTAAAAAAATATTATCAATCTCCATTTCTCTTTTATCCGGCAAAAATCCACCAACTTGTGCATCCCATAAGGATATGACTTGCTTTGTTGTTATGTTATTCATATTTTTTACTTATTCTATCTCCCAGTTTAATTCAAGTAGATGATATATTATAATAGTCCTTTTCATGGAAACCTTTTCTGGTAGATTGCTTTCTAGAAAAACCTTGGTCAAGGTGCTAACTGTGGTTTATAATAATATAAATCATATCATAGTTGATTTGCGTTTATCAGAGCTGGAGTAGAGGTATGTTTTATCTTACAAATTTTTTGCCTATTTTACTGTTCCTATTTCTTTTTGTAGGAAGTGGTATATATTTTACTATTCTTGGCGTGTCAAATGCTTTTTATCAGTTATCTCCACTGGTAGCCATTGTTCCTGCCATAGCTCTGGGTTGGGTTTTATACAAGGGCAATACTGAAGAAAAAATGTATGCCTTTCTAGATGGAGTAAGAGATCGTAATATTATCACTATGTGCATCATTTTTTTACTTGCAGGTGCATTCAGTGAAGTAACTAAAGCAATCGGTAGTGCTGATGCCACAGTTAATTTGGCTCTTTCATTTATACCAACACAATTTTTACTCATAGGATTATTTTTTGTAGCAGCTTTCATCTCCACTGCTATTGGTACATCAATGGGCACCATTGCAACAATTGCTCCTATTGCAGTTGAACTGACACAAGCTGGGATTTCTCCTTCCTTAGGAGTTGCAACCGTTGTAGGAGGAGCAATGTTTGGTGACAATTTATCTATTATCTCTGATACTACAATTGCATCTGTGATGTCTCAAAAGGCTGATATAAAGAAAAAATTAAAACTGAATGCAAAAGTGGCACTAATTGCTTCTATATTCACAATAATTATATTATTTTATAGCTCAAGCAATAGTGCTGCTATTTCAGTTAAGGAGTATTCTTTATTGCTTGTGACTCCTTACATAATACTTATATTGCTTGCAAACTTTGGAATAAATGTATTTACGGCATTGGTTTTAAGCATAACTTTTGCTGGAATCATTGGATTTATAAATAACAACAATCATGGTTTATTGTTTTTAAGCCAAAACATCACTAAGGGGTTTATGAGTATGCATGAAATTATGCTACTGTCATTGATGGTTGGCGGGCTTTCAGGACTGGTAGGTAAAAATTCTAAGGAGTTTGCAGATAAACTTTCATCTTGGGTTATGATACAACGTGGTGGACAAAAAACAGCGCAGTTATTTATTGCAAAAATAGTCAGTATATTTGATATTTTACTTGCAAATAATACCATCGCTATAATTTTTAGCGGTGAAATTGCTAGAGATATTGCTAAGAAATATGAAATACCGCCTCACTATAGTGCAGCATGGCTAGGCATATTTTCTTGTGTATTTCAAGGATTAATACCGTATGGCGCTCAATTGCTTTTGGCTAGCACTATTGCTGGAGTTTCACCTTTGGCAGTCGTGCCACACGTATACTATTGCTATGTTTTAGGTATTATTGCAGTGTTATATATTGTATTGAACAAAATTGAGAAAAAAGATTGTGCTTAATATACAAGACAACGCTCCGCTCTGTAGAAAATGGATGTTCTTGGCAGTATGTGCTCTTGCTTGCTCTGGGTTACTGTCAATAATTGTTATTTTTCTACGATTGCCTTTTATCTCCTCTCTTGTTCCTTCTGCACAATATATTTTTGATAATGCGCTGGTAATACACGTGAACTTATCAATTTTAGTGTGGATGTGCTCTATAATATCTCTGCTCTTTATCATAAACCTACAAAATACCAATAGTTGGTTTAACTTTTCATGGGTTCTATCAACCCTTTCGATGCTGCTCATGTTTATATCCGCATTCGTTCCAAATACTGAAGTTATCAAAAGTAACTATATTCCCGTATTACAAAACAAATTATTTTTACTTGGACTCAGTTTATTTATTGCCAGTATATTAGTAAATACAATGCTAGCATACACATCAAAAAAAGAGGTTTCATTTCTCTCTGTTGGGCAAATTGGGCTAGTTATTATACTTGTATCGTCATTTCTTTGCTTTGTTTTAGCATATAATAATATGCCTCCAGGTCTATATCACTCAGATAATAATTTATTTTACGAATATCTCTTTTGGGGAGGCGGACATTTATTGCAGTTTGCTTTTACTCAAGGAATGTTTTTAGTCTATTTAATAATGCTAAGTTCCAATGATATTAGTTTAGCTTCAAACAATAAAATTACTATTTTACCACTATTTATAAACACGATTTTAGCTGTAGGCGCACCGTTTGTATATTTTGTTTATCCAGTTGATAGTGCCAAGTTAATACAGTTTTTTACTTGGCATATGAGGATTGCTGGAGCAGTTTTGCCGTGCTTTTTGATAATATTAGTGTGCTACAACATCAGAACTTTTATTAATGATAAAAGCAACTATTTATTACATTCATTTTTGTTGTTCACTTATGGAGATGTGCTCGGAGTGTTGACTATTGAAGGTAATGTCACGATTCCCGCTCATTACCATGGTTCTGTAGTTGGTATCACTATAGCTTTTATGAATTTTGTCTACTGGATGTTACCTAAATTAAACTTTAAAGAGATAAAAAGTTCCATGGTAAGATTACAGATTTATGCCTACAGTATAGGGCATTTTCTCCATATCACTGGCCTTGTGTGGCTTGGTGGATATGGTGCTTTAAGGAAGGTTGCAGATCTGCCAAGCATTTCGTCAATGTTAGCACGCACGTGCTTCATTATAGGTGGCGCTATATCAGTTGTTGGTGGAATGTTGTTCGTAATAATTGTGCTTTTACATCTGTTAAAAGGCAAAGCGCGTACCAACTGACCCATAGAAACAAAAAAAACTTACTTGACAAACTCCGCCAGCCCCCTTATCATGAAACTGAAGCTATTTATTTATCTTCGCAATCTGTGCAGGTTAATGACAAAAAACTTAGGGTATTTGGCGTCTCATGTTTAATTTTTCGCACTACGTGCATCGCATGTCTTTAAAAATTTCTGGGTTTTTACCTATATAAGCCGAAACGCGCTTACAAAGCGTTTAAGACAGCAAAAAACGTCAAATTGACAAGGGAGAATTTGAATGCTAGCTACTACGGGGTTTCTTTGCCTTTTTTCCTGCTTAGTAAATTTCTTAAACACTTGCGGTGTAGGTTAGTTGCAAGTTAAAAGCAGCTAAATCGCTCTTAATCAAGCGTTTTAGAATAAAAAAAACGCCGATATTTTAGTACATAGTAAATAGCCAACCATCACGGGGCTTCTTTTGCCTTTTTTTTCATTTGGTAAATTTCTTAATATTTATGGCTAAACGACAATCGTCATCCCGCTACTTGTTAGCGGGATCTAGAGATACCGCGGCGGTATGACGTAGGACTGCTGTCATCCCAGTGCTCCTTTTTTTGTCATCCGAGTAGCTGACACTGTCCTCCTTTGTCATCCCAGTGCCCAGACACTGGGATCCAGCATTTCACGCAATCCCATCAAGAACGTTGTATTTTACATAACACTTTTATGCTTACCAACTTAATAAAATTCCTGGATCCCAGTGGGCTTTGTTGCATCGCTCAAGTGAAAAGAACTGGCAGTTACTGACAAAATTCATTATAAATAGCCATTTAACTGTTGAAGAAAAAATATGCCACAAAAAATGAGAGTCAGTAACTGCCATGAATATAACAAATTTCTCCAAGAAAGAGGAAGCATTTTTTGTTATATCAATGACGCCATAGAAAATTGGTACGAGAATTGTCCAAAAATGCAGGGCGGCAACTATATTTATAGTGATAAAGTTGTGATTTTGGTGCATATAATCGTCAGTTTCTTTAGAATTGGTTTAAGACAAACAGTCGGGTTTATAAAAGGGTATTTGCAACAAATAGGAAGAGATTTGGCAGTTATCAGCTATTCACAAGCATCAAGAAGGTTTAAGAAACTTAATATTAAGATAAATGATTGCAGAATTGATAAAAATAATATGGAAGATATCGAAATTGCTATAGACAGTACAGGAATTAGTATATACAACAACACTCCTGGTCACAGCAAGGAAAATAGCACTGACAGAAAATATCGTGGCTATGAGCAAACGAGAAAATTGCACGTAATGTTGAATATAAACAACAAAAAAGCCATAGCTGTAAAATACAGTAACGGTGTCTACTCTGATCACTATGGAGCTTGTGATTTGCTAAAAGAAGTTGATTTTCAGCATGCCATAAAAGCACTATATGCAGATAGAGCATGTGATAGGCACAAGTTTTATAAGTTGTGTAACAAATATGATATAAAGACAAAAATTCCACCAATAAACAATGCGGCAGAACATCCAGAAATAGATTATATGTCTGACAGGAATGCTGCTATTAGGTTAATAAAATTATACGGTGAAGATGGCATGAAAGAATGGAAAAAAGAAGTAAATTATGGGAAAAGATCTTATATTGAAGGGTTTTTCTCAAGATTAAAGCAAATATTCGGATTTAGTTTTAGGAATAAATCTGAGATAAATCGAGAAAAAGAACTGCTAATCAAATGCTATTTGCTTAATAAATTCACTGATATTGGTATGGCTAAATTTGAGATAGTTACATGAATTTACCATAAATCACCATCTCATAAAGTGTGATGCAACAAAGCCATCCCAGTGTCAGCTACTCGGATGACAAAAAAAGGAGCACTGGGATGACAGGAGAGGGAGGCTACTTGGATGACATCATAGGGGCACTGGGCATAAGTGTTGAAAGTAACACAAAAAAGACATAAAGAACTATTATTGCAAGAAAATGGAGGCAATAATGGATCAAATAGAAAGAGTACTAAATTTAATAAAAGATGAGGATTTAGAAAGGCTAGGAAAATTAAGTGAAGTAGATAAATGTAATACTAAATTGTTGGGCAAGATTATATTTAAAGGTCTAATGAAGTTAATATTAATGGGGCAAAAAACAAGCCTAAGAGCGCTAGAAATGGTAATAAACAGGTGTATAATGGATAAGAATAGCGATAAAAGTACAGTAACATACAGTGGTTTGTCAAAAAGGTTAAAAGTTATAAATCCAGAATATTTTAAGGGAGTATATATTGATTTGATGAGCAAGATTAAAAAGCTATTACCCCAAAAAACATTAAATAACTTACATAAGTTTGATTCGACGATCATAAATTTATCGGGATATCTCATAAAAGATGGGCTAAAAATAGGCGGTAAAAGTAACGACAGTCAAGTTAAAGTGAGTGTAGGATTAAAGGATCAATTGCCGACAAGTATAAGATTTTGTAAAGGACAAGAAGAAAGTAGTGAAGATATAGCATTAGTGAGAGCAATTAATGAAGCTAAAGTTGAAAAAGAGGATATTTTATTATTTGATAGAGGAATCAGAAAAGTTGGAACTTTTGCCGAATTTGATGAAAAGGAGTACAAATTTATCACAAGAGTTAAAGTAGGAAGAAAACATGATGTTATAAGCAGGAACAAAGTTATAAGAGAACAAAAATCGGATGGATCAGAGATTTTAGAAGATATAATAGTTAATCTTTATCGTGCACGAGGTAAAGTGGCAGAAAAGCATGATCTACGGCTAATAAAAATCAGAAATAAAATTGGAGATGAAATATGGTTTTTGACAAACTTGTTTGAAATGCCAGCTTATGAAGTAACAGAGCTATATAGGCGCAGATGGGATATAGAAGTGTTCTTTAAATTTATAAAGCAAAATCTTGGATATAAGCACTTTTTAAGCCATACTATGAATGGCATGAAGGTGTATATTTACATGATTATTATTACGGCTTTGTTATTTCTTGTTTATAAAATCAAAAATAATCTACATGGGTTCAAAATAGCATTACTGCAATTCACATTGGATCTAAATGACTCTTTTATACGTTCGATTGTTTTACTGTCGGGAGGTAATTTACATGCCGTTGATCATCTCATATCACGTTATTTTTGATACTTTCAACACTTATGCCATTTATCCCCTAAGCCATCTGTATATTGCACGCTTGTACTTGTTTCTATCATTTTGATCCTAAATTATTTAGCTTACTCACTTTTTACATTTGTGGGTAAAAGTAAGTATTTAACCCTAGGCAGCCAGATTTATCAATTAACTCCCATGCTCGGTAGTTTTTTGGATTTTTGAATATGCACCCAGCAGTTTTTCCTCTTATTGGCTGGCTTTTATTTTTCCTCTCAATAACTTCCTTTAACCTTTGCAGTATAAGCTCATACTCTGAGTTTACTCCTTTAAACTCAGCTTCAACAAAAATCCAATTTCCTTTTAGGCTATGTCCACGGTAAAAATACCCCATTTCTTCGCTGGAGAACTCATATAGGTTTCCATCCTCTAGATTCACTGCTTTTATGGATTGTACAACACTTGCGATATCACTACCATATGCACCTGCATTCATTTCTATTCCGCCACCAACTGTTCCTGGAATTCCAACTAGAAACTCCAACCCACTAATCTGCTGATTTCCCGCAAAGTGAGCAAGGTTGCTGAGCAGCACAGCTCCCCCAGCTACAATACTTACTATTACCCACAAATAAAAACATAGTATTGTATTTACTCAAATAATTTAATTTTATTAACCTGAAAGCTTATTAGATTAAAATTATTAAACTAAGAGTTATAATTTTAGCAACTAAAAGCTGTAAATTGCACCATATAAACAGTTATTTCAAGCAAAAGTTATGCCATTAAGAGCTATGCAACAAACATTTATATTTGTGGGTAATAGTAAGGCTACAATAGAGTTGTTACCCTTACTTTTAATATATGCAAACTCCTTACCTAATTTTACTGTTATTCCTCGAATGCCACTATCTCGCACTATTATGTTGGATGTTGCACCAATAACGCTAACTGGCAGTTCAGTATTTTTAATCAAGTATGTTAAATCTTCAATATCACATGGTTTAAATAATACATCAGCTCGTCCACCAACATTTAACCCTTACTATTACCCACAAATATAAATGTTTGTTGCATAGCTCTTAATGGCATAACTTTTGCTTGAAATAACTGTTTATATGGTGCAATTTACAGCTTTTAGTTGCTAAAATTATAACTCTTAGTTTAATAATTTTAATCTAATAAGCTTTCAGGTTAATAAAATTAAATTATTTGAGTAAATACAATACTATGTTTTTATTTGTGGGTAATAGTAAGCATTTAACCACGTCGCTTTAGACATTAAGACATCATAACGATAGATTCCACGTACTTTAGGTAAGCTTATAAGCATTTTGATTTCAACTCTAATCCTGCATCCATACCCATTTTCTCCGCATCTTCTATAAATGAAGTGCGCTCAGTGAAGTATATATTTTTTCCACTTGCTAACATACAACGAAGGTGTAGCATATTTTCGCTCACATATTCAGCCAAAGCTGCAAGTGGTGTAAAACATGAACCATTCACTGTCTTCATAAAACTGCGCTCTGATTTCACTCCTATAAAAGACATATTATTATTAATTTTCTCTAAAAGATCGATAATTTTTACATCATTCCTTCTACATTGAATACAAACCGCCCCCTGCCCCACTGCACTTAACATAA
This sequence comes from Wolbachia endosymbiont of Phyllotreta cruciferae, assembly GCF_918697765.1. NCBI lineage: Bacteria > Pseudomonadati > Pseudomonadota > Alphaproteobacteria > Rickettsiales > Anaplasmataceae > Wolbachia > Wolbachia endosymbiont of Phyllotreta cruciferae. The sequence continues at coordinate 1,384,753 of NZ_OU953855.1, read as the reverse complement.
CTTTCGGTGGCAATACCTCTGTAATCAAGTGATGTTTTTCTAATCTTATGAGTCCTGCTTCAGCTAGAATTATTCCATCAAAACTTTGATTTTGCAATCTGGTTGTTACATTTCCACGTAGCGGTACTATATTTAAATCTGGTCTAACATTTAACAACTGAACTTTTCTTCTTATTGAAGAAGTGGCAATAGTAGCCTGCTGTGGCAAAGACTCAAGGCTATTGTGTTTATGAGAAATAAACGCATCGCATGAACTTAGCCTTTCTAAAACACAAGGAATTGTTAAACCCCCTGAGAAAAACGCAGGCACATCCTTTAGCGAGTGAACTGCCATGTCTATATTATTTTCGAGCAATTCAGTCTCAATTTCTTTAATGAATAATCCTTTACCTCCTATTTCAGCAAGATTTGCGTTTGCATACTTATCTCCAGAAGTTTTTATTTTAATAATTTCAATAGATAAGTTAGGAAAAGAATCCAGCAACTTTTGTTTTGCTTCCAAAGCCTGGGCAACTGCAAGCTTGCTTCCTCTGGTGCCTATTTTGACTAGCATGTGTACGATCAATGGCGTCAACTTAAGAACTTTCATTAGCAAACTCTCCTAAAGACATGATGGCGTTTGGGCTTATCTACCTTATCGCGGCTATACAATCGTCCCGGTCGGATTTTAACTTTAGCGCGTATACTTGCTCTATCAAAAAGGGCTTGAAAGTTTTTTGGCGCAATAAGTACCTGATAGAGTTTCTGCCTCATTACACCAAATAAAACCGAAAAATTTAAACGATACTCAGCAATTTGATCTGGATTCCAAGGCCCTTGTGCATCACACATATGAAGCGACAATATATTACACATGACTAAGTTTGCCCAAAATTCTTGTAATACAGCCTCTAAATTTACGCCAGAAAAATTCTCTAACTCTGCACCTATTTTGAGTCGTTTATAGCACTCCTCTATATGCCACCTTAATACATAAGCTTTGCTGATATCTTCCAAAGTAAATTTTTCTCGATCAAAAAGTGAAGTAACCAATACCTCTGTTTCTCCGTTGGCTAATGTCAGCACTATTACTCTTACTTTCTGTCCTTTCATTTTATTTTTTAGCTTTTCATTTTCTAATATAAAATCGAAATCTAATTCTCCAGATGCAATTCGTTCCCATAGCTTGCTATAATTTCTTTTTTGCAAGCGAAAAATAAAATCTACTTCCAAATCATAATGCTGCTGAATGAATTTTACTGAAGACGATCATAGATAAATAATAATTTCTTTTGATTTAATGAACGCATTTGAGTGATAACTTCGGGTAATTGCTCTTCCGCCAACGTTTGTTCACCTATATTCCAAGCCGCAAGACGAGCACTACAAATCAGCGAAGTACACAAATCAACAAACAAATTGCCAATGGTGGCATTATACCTGTTGTTCCATTTGGTTTAAAACGGCCAAACTCGGATACAATTTCTTCAGAGCTCGGTAATCGAATACCAGAACCATCTGCTGCAATAAGCCTATAGCCTCTCCAACTCAGGCTCATCTTGATAGGCTGTTTGGATGCTTAAATTCTTTAAAACCTGTATGACAAATCTTATATCTTGCTTTAGAAAAAGCTTGCTTTGAGGGTACATGTCAATGGCTCCATAAGTTCACATTCTATTCCCAAACTTTTTTTAACTAACTTTAAAATCATAGAAAATACTGTCGAAAAAGGAAGTTTTCTTGTTCGTGTAAAACTCAACACAATGGATTCTCTGAAAAGCTTTCGAGTATATTATATTTTTAATTTGTAGAATAAGATTTTCTCCTTTTTGTTTGGTAGAAGTCATAGTTTTAAATCCTCCTGATTAAGTTTTATCGCTATGACTCCCCCACCAGAACCGTGCTTGCAGCTTTCCCGCACACGGCTCCACAATGTAGTATTCACAGCATTTCCTATTTTGTATATAATGAGTAGCATATTCTTGGTTTTGGTAATGGATTAACTTGTAGATAGTGTATAAATTGCTTTGAATTCATACTCTTCTTCTGACTACGTCGGTTTATCCATTTATACGCTAGCTTGATTACCCGCCAGAAGAATTTATTCAACCACCGGTAATTTCCGCTAACTCCGAAGTAGTTATAGTGTCCTGTTAGTTTTGCTTTAAGTATTGACCACCAATCTTTAAGGCTTACTATTACCCACAAATAAAAACATAGTATTGTATTTACTCAAATAATTTAATTTTATTAACCTGAAAGCTTATTAGATTAAAATTATTAAACTAAGAGTTATAATTTTAGCAACTAAAAGCTGTAAATTGCACCATATAAACAGTTATTTCAAGCAAAAGTTATGCCATTAAGAGCTATGCAACAAACATTTATATTTGTGGGTAATAGTAAGTCTTTAAGGTGAACTTTATTTCGGATCTTTTTCACCCATTCTTTGATTTCTTTAAGTTTTCTAGATAGATTTTCTTTCGAGGTTTTATGACCTACCATTACTCTACCTTTACGACTCCTTGTACCATAATGGGTGAATCCTAGAAAGTTGAAACTTTCCGTTTTTCGTTTCTCCCTTATTCCTTGTTGCCACTCCTTTTTGCCAAACTTTACTATTCTTGTTTTGTCTTCAGATATTTCCAGTCCAAATTTTCCTAGCCTTTGTTTCAGTGACTCTAAGAGTTCTCTAGCATCTTTTTCTCTTTCGCAGCAAATCAGGTGATCGTCTGCATACCTAACTAGCTCCATATAACCTTTAGATCTTAGCTTGAATTTCTTTTCAAACCACAAATCCAGCACATAATGCAACTATATATTAGCTAGTATAGGACTTACTATTCCCCCCTGAGGTGTGCCTAGTTCAGTTGCTTCATAATGTCCTGCTTCGACTACTCCTGCCTTAAGAAATCGTTTTACTAACCACAGTATGTTTGGGTCTGTTATCCGTTCTCTCAAGCATCTCATTAGCCATTTGTGCTGGACATTATCAAAGAATTTCTTGATATCAACTTCTACTACATAGTTAGTTGGTCTGTACATAACTGCTTTATTTAGTGCATTTACCGCTTGATGACAGCTTCTACCAGGACGAAAACCATATGAGTTATCCAGAAAGTTAGCTTCATAAATATTTTCTAATATCTTCTTCAGCATTATCTGGACTAACTTATCTTCTGTAGACGGTACTCCAAGCCCGCGTTTCTCTTTGCTTCCAGCTTTTGGTATATATACTCTTTTCACTGGTTGCGGTTGATATCGCTTTCTTTTCATACTATCCACCAGAGTGTTGAGCTTCTCTTCAAGATTTTCTCCATAAGCTTCTACTGTCACCTGGTCTATACCGCATGCTTTGTTATGCTTTAGCTCTTTATAACATTCAGCAAGATTCTCTGCGTTTATCAGATGAATTAACGATTAAATTTCAATCGTTTATCTTGCCTGGCTCTTACTGCTATCTGATTTAGTTTTCTTTGCACGTTATTCCAACCTCCGTTGTATTGGCATAGCAATTCCTAAACCAGTCACTATATTGCTGACCGCTTCCCCTTGTATGTGGCTTTCCCACACTCTGAGTACTATCAATCAGTCCGACTTCCTTTATATCTTCCGTCAGTACTCGCCTTTGTTGACTTGTTCCAACGTACCTTAATAGGAATACAAAGGATCTCCCAAGTTTACGTAAACTCCATCTCAACACGTGATACGGCCTCAGATCCCGATAGAGTGAGTGATAACTTGCCCTATTGTTACCCTTCTTGCTGTCTTCCACTATATGCAACGTGTCGACCTCTATGACATCGAGAATTTCGGGACTCAATACCTTCACTTTCGTTGTACCCTGTGTTGTCCATTCCACTAGCTTTACTACGCTCGTTACCTTACGCAGCATAGTGGTTTGTTCCAGCCTGCTGGCTAGGCTTTGCCTGGGTTGGATTTTCACCAACTGGACTTTACGCACTTTGCTTGGCGCACGCATGTTTCACCTAAAAAGGACACATTTTAGACTTCTTTGTTGAAATAAAACAGAAACAAAAGTGCTGTTTATTGCATTCTTTGGATAATTTAATGATAAAAAATTTAGAGAGAAATTTTATACACTATCGCTGATATTTTTCCTTAAGTTGACGCCATTGTAAGTTCAGGACCTGAGATGCTTATGAAATTCATATTTGATTCACCTGCAATTGCACGAGCGATAAGTGTTTTACCATTTCCAGGAGGGCCATATAATATGTAACCTCTTAGTGAATTAATACTTTTATTTCCAAACAGCTTGCGCATTTCTTCTGTCATTTGGTCACAGCAAATCATCTGCAACCGTTGTCTTAAGGAGTCATCAATTATAGCATCAGCAAATGTTATTCTTTTATCATCTGAATTAGCTAATTCTATTGATATAGGCAGCTCTACTTCCTTTAGTTTGCTGAATACTTGATCATATACAAACCAAACAATAAAAAGGAGAACGACAAGTAACACACAAGGCATAGCTTCACTAACATAATGTGCAGCTAACTCATACCCTTTACTAAGCAACATCGTATGCATATAGGCAAACAAAAAAGCGATAGAGATAATAGTTGCCACGCATAGTAAACAGATTGAAATTCTTTTTAGTAATTCTGAAATTTCAATTTTTTTCATCTTAATACCTTATACCAATTTTAAACTAAGAATAATTTTATCTAGCTTACCTATTTTAGCTTGATTAGAGCGTTCAGAAAAATTATCAAGTACGTACTTTAATTTATTAAATACTAAAAACAATATATCACCATATCGTCACATACATCTTTAAAGTTTACCAAATTCATTTTCAAAAAACAAGATTTTATTATTAACCCGAATTCTGGATTAGATTTTAGGTAAATTATTGAAAGTCTTGAATTTTACTAAATTAGTAACTAGTCTTAAAATGCTTACTGCTTTATCGTAAATGCTAAAACAATAAGCTATTGATATTCTTGTTTTTTTTAATCTCCAATCCAGAATTCGGGTTAAAAACGCTAACTTGTATCTTCAAGAAGTAAGACATAATAGCTCTAAAATGTCTTGCAAGGAAAGGTAAAGCTGAACGCTAACTTATGCCAGAAAAATACCGTCTTGTTTGCCTTTTTGAGTAGTATCATCTTATTTTTCCTGTAAATTTTGTTTATAACGCCTAAGATTTACGATATTTTAATCCCGGTAGAATATCTTATAAAATCAGATTATATGTTATACCTATGGAAATAGATAACTTTCAGCAATATTACAACCAAGAAGAAATGAAGACAGTAACATTAGCTCAAATTTATAAAGACTTGGTAATAAAGATATTCGATATAGCCACAAGCAAAATGTAAGCTACTATTAATGGTATTATGGAAATAGCACCAACGATACCACCTACTATACCTACTACCAGAGGTGACGGAGTAGTAAGGCTTAATATAATAAGTGGGAGAGATATAATTGATAGTATTATAGAAATTACACCTACTGTTTTCAGAAGAGATAGAAATCCTTTTGAATCTAAGTGTTCTTTTTCCCTTAAATAATATAAAGAAAATGCTTATACACATTATAGCACAAAGTATTACTGCTGCTATTTTTATTATAGCTGCTGCTATAAGTGCTGCTAAATAAGCTATATTCATTGCAATTATCACACACCATAATAAAAAAGTCAACTCCATATGTTTAGGTTGTAAAATCCCAAAAAGCAGCCAGAATAGAATAAGCAAACATTTACGAATTGAATTTAGTGCAAACAAGGGTGTTGATATCAACCATACTCTGCAGAATCGCAATATGGTATGACTACATGCTTTTTATTGATTTGATTAACATAATCAGCAGAGAGTTTTGTTTTGCAAAAGATGTCTACAGTAACATACTGCAATTATTTGGAATTGTAGGGCTAGGTGCAATTGTAAGGCCACTTGGTGCATTCATATTTGGTCACGTTGGTGACAGGTATGGAAGGAGGATAGCATTAATAATTACTATCTTGCTAATATCGATACCATCAAGTCTCATTGCATTTATTCCAAGTCACAATCAAGTAGGTATAATTTCTACTATATTGCTTCTTGCAATCCATATAACACAAGGAATTGCACTTGGTGGTGAACAAGGAAGTTCTGTTTATCTTATAGAGCATTTATCCAGTAGGAAAGAGAACTTAGGGATGTATTTTGGAATGATGGGTTTTGGTCGCTCCATTGGCGTCTTGCTTTCTGCGGTGATAGTGATTATCTGCAAAAAAACTACTGATTTTTGTACCTGGGGTTGGAGATTGCCATTTATTTTCTCAGCTATTTTAGGATTAATTAGCGCGTATAGCATATACACATTGGGAGAAACTCCAGCATATGAAAAAAATCGAAAACAAAGAAATTTACCTGATTTGCCAATAATAGAGCTTATAAAACGCCACAAGAGAGCTCTTATACTTGCTATTTTAATATCTGTACCTGTTAATGTTGCTGTTGGATTTACCATATTTCTTCGAACTCTCGCAAAGGAAATAGCATCAGTGGATGTTTATGTAACAACATATATCAACGAAATTGTATTGATTATAACCAGTGTATTAATGCCGATATCTTCAATAGCGTTTGGAATGTTGGCTGATAAAGTTGGAAAAGAGCGCACTGCAATCTTATTTATAGCAATTACAATGGCACTGTGTTGTCCTGCGTTATCTATTTCATATTACTACAAAAATTATCTTGTGATTGCGTTGAGCGTAATGATTCTCTCTATAATAGAAAGAGGTATAGTTCCCATAGGAATAGTTGCATCTGAACTCTTTCCTACCAATGTTAGATTTAGTGGTGTGAGCTTATCACGCAATATCTCTTATGCGTTACATGGAGGATTTACTCCTATGGTTTGTATTTGGTTGACTGTAACATTTCCTCAAACAAACCTTGCTGCTGGGCTTTATATAGTCTTCTGCTTGTTGGTCAGTGTGGTAGCAATATTGCAAATAAAACCGCAAGATAAGAAATTTGATTGGTCTTAGTTTTCTCTTAAGTGTGTATTCTCCTAAGTTGAAAACTTACTTTTACCCACAAATGTAAAAAGTGAGTAAGCTAAATAATTTAGGATCAAAATGATAGAAACAAGTACAAGCGTGCAATATACAGATGGCTTAGGGGATAAATGGCTGGAAAGAGAGTTAAAACACATTAATTTGGGAGATAAAAGGCTTAATAAAAGGCTTATAAAAACAAGTTATTGCATAGAGGGTAAGGCATCTGGTTCAATTAATCAAAGCTGTAGTGGGTGGAAAGAAGCTAAGGGTGCATATAGATTATTTAGCAATGAAAAGCTTGAAGATAAGGAAATTTATTCTTCCCATTATAAAGAAACTAAGGAAAGAATAAAAGGAAACCAGTTGGTCTTTTCAGTTCAAGATACAAGTTATTTGGATTTTGACTCTCATATAAAGACCAAGAGACTAGGCAGTATTTCTAAAGCTTATACAAAGCATAAAATGGGTTTACTGTTGCATAGTGCCTTAATAGTCAGCAGAGACGGATTACCTTTAGGTCTATCTTCCCAACAATGTTGGGCGCGTTCTATTAGGGAAGAAGAAACGGCACAAGAAAAAGCAAACAGAAAATACCGTACCTCCATAGAAGAAAAAGAAAGTTATAAGTGGATAACAGCTCTTAAAGAAACTATAAACAACCTTCCTCCAAATGTACAACTTGTTACCCTTGGTGATAGGGAAGCAGACATCTTCAAATTTTTATGGGTGGCTGAGACGTTAGGTAGTTTTTATGTAATCCGCAATCGAGCTAATAGAAGATTTATCTGTACTGAAGTCGGAAAAACAGATTTGCAAACACGCATCACTCAACTGCCAGTAAAAAAGAAAATTTCTCTAGAAGTTACTAAAGGTGGAAACCAGAGATCAAGGAAAGCTAATATTGAAGTTAAGTATATGAAAGGCTATATACCTATCAGATCTTCTTCCATTTATGGGTCAAAAGATACAATACATAAAATAAGTGATAAAATCCCTGTATATGTGGTAAGTGCAAAAGAAACAAATCCTCCTGATGGATTGGAAGCTATCGACTGGACTCTACTAACTAATGTACCGATTAATAATACTTTAGATGCCATAGAAAAGATAAATTGGTATAAGCTAAGGTGGAAAATTGAAGAGTATTTTAGGATTTTAAAATCAGGATGTAAGATAGAAAGCTCCCGCTTAGCTACAAAAGAAAGATTACAGAAGTTAATTGCTATAAAAAGTATAATCGCGTTTAAAATTTTATATTTGACAAAAGTGGCTTTATCAAATCCCATGGAAATTTGTACTAAAATTTTAAGCAACGAAGAGTGGAAGGTCCTTTACATGCGTGAGTATCGGGTAGCAACATTACCCGAAGAACCTCCAAACATAAAACAAGCTATTATTTGGTTAGGAAAATTGGGTGATTTATGAATAGAAAAAGTGATAATTTACCAGGGTCTATGACTCTATGGCGGGGCTATGAAAACCTTAAGGAGAGCATTGTTATGCTTCACATCATAACCTCTCAAAATTGTGGGTAAAAGTAAGACTACAGCTTTGATTAATTGAACCAGATGCCTTACCCTCTATGCAATAACTTGTTTTTATAAGCCTTTTATCTCCCAAATTAATGTGTTTTAACTCTCTTTCCAGCCATTTATCCCCTAAGCCATCTGTATATTGCACGCTTGTACTTGTTTCTATCATTTTGATCCTAAATTATTTAGCTTACTCACTTTTTACATTTGTGGGTAAAAGTAAGGGTATTGTGTAGCAGATTATCCAATCTGGTGCTTCTCTGCCATTTTCCCACTTAGCAAATCTCATCTTTTCCTTGAGATAATATCTCCTATAAGCTTCCACAGCACTGCTGCATTTATACTGATCCGGCAGTGCTTGTATAAAAGCTTGCATATCAGTTGATCGAAAAATGAGTAAATCCTTATTACTATCACACCAATTTATTATTTCCTCTGATTTATGCTTCCTTTTGTATCGCCAAGTGTACTCTTTACATAATTCTCTTCCGTACTCTATCAACCAACAAAAGTTCCCTTTCGATTGCCTAGCCCATAAAGAACAAGGATGATTGCTGTGAGTGAGTTTATATGGAACTGCTATATTCTGATCTGTGGTACTGACAAAAGGATTTGGCGCTTTTAATGCTATTGAAAAAACATTACTTAATAATTGAGCAGTTTCTAATGGCATTTTTACTATATGCTTATCACATAACATTTGCGCCGCAATTGCTGGGTTTTCATCTAGTACAAAGATGTTCATCACACCCAAAGATAGAATTAGCTTAAGTCTTTAACTTCGTTAACTGTAAGACCAGTAGTTTGAGCTATAATATCAATAGAAACACCTGCTTTTAGTAGATTCTTTGCGACCTCAATTTTCTCTGCTTTTCTGCCTTTTTCATGTCCGATAAGGATGCCTTTTTCAGTAGCATCATCAAGTTTTTGAGCGAGGATGCCTTCTTCTTTCCGCAAATCCATTATCCTTTCTTCGTACGCTATCAGATCTTTCTCATTCCAGCGAAACTTGTCTAACTCATCGTATGCTAGCTTTATTATTGGCGATTTTTCTGCAATATCTTTTAGGTCTTCATCTGTAGTATCTTCTGCATACTGTTGTCTAAGTGAAGAAGGTCGCCCTTCCTCACTCGACTGCAAAACCGTACGTGAGACTTTGCGCCTCATACGGCTTCTCTCTAATTTGGTGCTTTTCATGCACACCTCCTGTGTAATTCATCGTGACAATGTCCATGTAACAAAGATAAGTTTGTGATCATATTGTTTCGTCTATTCCGGTCTTTGTGATGTATTTCTATTGTATCATCACTTTTAAACCATAGTCTACAATTATCGCATTTACTTTGTTGCAACCTCAATAATTTTATTACTCCTAGTGGCTTATCTGGTATTTTTCTCAGACGTTTACCCCAATATACCCAATCACCATCATATGGGGATCTGGTTTTTTGCACTTTGATATGTCGTTTAATAACATGATCGCTGTGTATAGTAAGACGTACCTTGTTACTTGTCATAAAGCGCCAGTTTTCGTTATTATACTTCTTAAAGTACTTTCTTTTTATCCAGCATCTCCCTTTGTTTGGGTGCCTAAAAACTGCCCACTTCCAGAGTTTTCTATGCATAATATTATCCAATGAGCTAAAGATTTTACATGAAACTACCGAGGAGTAATATTGACTCCATCCTCTGTTTATTGGATTGAGATCCTTTATCACACGTTCTTGTGGTGCTCCACGCATTTCTCTGAGTTTATGTTTAATAGCTAGTGTATGCTGTTTTATAGAATTACGACTTGGTTTGATTAATAACTTGTAACCTTTCTTACTTTCTTTTATTGGATATTGTCTTATTGAAAATCCAAGAAAATCAAATCCTGGTTTTGTTTCGTCAATGGTTCTTAATGTATGAGAAACTCTTGTTTTAGAGGGCTTTAATTTTAGTCCAATGGTTTCTAACCATTCTTCAACTAAAATTTTTGCTTTAAGAATAATCTCTTCGTTTTCATGTATGATGACAAAATCATCACAGTAGAAAATTACACTAATAGACTTTTGCGCGTTTCTATGCGATATCCTACCATATTTTCTTTTCATGCATTGAAAGAGTTCGTTTGTTAATGCTTTTTTGACATGTTGCTCTAATCCGTGTAATGCAACACAAGCTAGCAACGGTGAGATCGTCCCTCCTTGAATTGTACCACGTTTTGTGGATTGAAGCTTTCCATCTTCCATAACACCAGCTCCTAACCATCCTTTTATGATTTTCTTTAATGTTGGTGTGGTATTGAGCTTTTCAAGCAATTTATTATGGTTAATATTGTCAAAGCATCCAGAAATATCAGCATCTAATACATATGCTGTTTTCTGTTTTAGCACATCAAATATGGCTTCAATTGCATCATGACATGATCTACCAGGTCTAAAACCATAAGTGTTTGGCTCAAGTTTTGCCTCCCATTCTGGTTCTAAAGCCATTTTTACAAGTGTTTGTTTTGCTCGACACGATATAGTGGGTATACCAAGTGGGCGATGCTCCGATGGCTTACCAGATTTTGGAATCCAGACACGTCTTGATGGCTTTGCTTTTTCTTTTATATCTAAAGAATATGATAGTTGTAATCTTTCTTTTTGATTAAGGTTAGCTTTTCCATCAATACCTGCAGTCTTCTTCCCCCTATTGTCCTGTGTTACTTTCTTAACAGCGAGTGTTTTTGCACTTGTTGATTTGAGTAATAATCTCTGAAGATTATGCATCTTTTTGATATCATTACATTTAGAAGCTTGGTAAATTCGTTTTTGTAGCTTAAATGAAGATTTCTTTAGCTTGCGCCAAGGAATTCCATTCCATTCATACCTAACTTTTTGCTGGTCCATAACATATTCACTACTATTCACCACTTTACCTTCCAAATTAAAGTGTTTACGTCTGCATATCCCAGATATTACTTTGGGCATTAGCTTCTTAAACAATCCTTCCACATAGTAGCTTGTGGCTGGCTACTTACTTATATTTTAATGAATATAAGAGCTTCTATGTGGTTACTCTGTTCCATGGCTTCGTTTCACGTTAAACTTAGATTCCTACTATTTGCCGGAAGCTTGGAACATCAATAACTAAAGTCTTCAATCTTTAGTTCCCTTTTTGCTTCGTACCATTTTGGTCTATGCGTAGTTCAATCTCTTTTCGCATATTATGCTTTGACGACAATTCAAACATAGGTTTCTCTCGTAATCATATCTAACTCTGTTTGCAGGGATTCACCACGAGATTTAGTGTTACCTGCTTTTATCTCATGCTTGCATCCCAGAGGTTGCCACTCTTTGAAATGTGAGATATACATTATCCCTGATGTCTGGGAAGATGGAATTTAACCACCACAAAACCATGACCTTCCAGGTCGCACTGAAGACGAGCAGCTATGATTTTAATCTTACTATTACCCACAAATAAAAACATAGTATTGTATTTACTCAAATAATTTAATTTTATTAACCTGAAAGCTTATTAGATTAAAATTATTAAACTAAGAGTTATAATTTTAGCAACTAAAAGCTGTAAATTGCACCATATAAACAGTTATTTCAAGCAAAAGTTATGCCATTAAGAGCTATGCAACAAACATTTATATTTGTGGGTAATAGTAAGGATTTTAATCCATGGCTTATATTCTTTTTAAGGTCACTACAAAAGCAAAAATTTCATCTTGAACAAAAGGTGTCACATGAAAAAGTGTTAAATCTCTATTTACCACTACTTTCTGCTAAAGTATTAGCACTACTCAGCAAACATGGACGTCTTACAATTAAGGATTTGGAAAATATTACTAAAGCAAACTGCAATACCTTAAAGAAGCACGTATCTAATCTCGTAAAGAGTAATCACATCACTCAGCATGGAAAAGGCAAAGCAACCTGGTATGTAATATAGAGCTCAATAGGATATGTATTCATTTTGAATTGTTAAATTATTCAGCTATAGAATATAGATCACAGCTGTACAAACATTGTAGTTTGAGCCCACTAGATCCCAGTGCCCTATTCTTGTCATCCCAGTGCCTTCTCCTGTCATCCCAGTGCCCAGACACTGGGATGGCTTTGTTGCATCACACTTTATGAGATGGTGATTTATGGTAAATTCATGTAACTATCTCAAATTTAGCCATACCAATATCAGTGAATTTATTAAGCAAATAGCATTTGATTAGCAGTTCTTTTTCTCGATTTATCTCAGATTTATTCCTAAAACTAAATCCGAATATTTGCTTTAATCTTGAGAAAAACCCTTCAATATAAGATCTTTTCCCATAATTTACTTCTTTTTTCCATTCTTTCATGCCATCTTCACCGTATAATTTTATTAACCTAATAGCAGCATTCCTGTCAGACATATAATCTATTTCTGGATGTTCTGCCGCATTGTTTATTGGTGGAATTTTTGTCTTTATATCATATTTGTTACACAACTTATAAAACTTGTGCCTATCACATGCTCTATCTGCATATAGTGCTTTTATGGCATGCTGAAAATCAACTTCTTTTAGCAAATCACAAGCTCCATAGTGATCAGAGTAGACACCGTTACTGTATTTTACAGCTATGGCTTTTTTGTTGTTTATATTCAACATTACGTGCAATTTTCTCGTTTGCTCATAGCCACGATATTTTCTGTCAGTGCTATTTTCCTTGCTGTGACCAGGAGTGTTGTTGTATATACTAATTCCTGTACTGTCTATAGCAATTTCGATATCTTCCATATTATTTTTATCAATTCTGCAATCATTTATCTTAATATTAAGTTTCTTAAACCTTCTTGATGCTTGTGAATAGCTGATAACTGCCAAATCTCTTCCTATTTGTTGCAAATACCCTTTTATAAACCCGACTGTTTGTCTTAAACCAATTCTAAAGAAACTGACGATTATATGCACCAAAATCACAACTTTATCACTATAAATATAGTTGCCGCCCTGCATTTTTGGACAATTCTCGTACCAATTTTCTATGGCGTCATTGATATAACAAAAAATGCTTCCTCTTTCTTGGAGAAATTTGTTATATTCATGGCAGTTACTGACTCTCATTTTTTGTGGCATATTTTTTCTTCAACAGTTAAATGGCTATTTATAATGAATTTTGTCAGTAACTGCCAGTTCTTTTCACTTGAGCGATGCAACAAAGCCCACTGGGATCCAGGAATTTTATTAAGTTGGTAAGCATAAAAGTAGCCGTTTTATGTTAAAATACAACGTTTTAATGATTAAAAAAAGGCTGGATTCCAGTGTCAAGCACTGGAATGACACCATTTGCTGTGCAATTTACCTTCAAAAATGAATGTTCGTATAGCTGTGCGCCCGGCACTGCCCTACATTATTGGTAATTATATTATAAGGTGCAAAAGTTGTATAATTCATTTGACTTAAAACGGCTCATTGTATAAAATTGTGGCTAATATATGAATAAAGGTTAACATGGCAGTTAAAATAAGGTTGGCGAGGTTTGGCGCAAAGAAACGCCCTTTTTATAGGATAGTTGTAGCTGATTCACGAGCACCAAGAGATGGGCGTTTTATTGAGAAAATAGGACAATATGATCCAATGTTACCAAAAGACAATAAAAATCGTGTTGTGGTGAAAGCTGATAGATTAAAACATTGGCTAAGTGTAGGCGCGCAGGCAACTGAAAGAGTACTGTGGTTTATCAAAAAAGGCATAGTAACTTTAGAAACAGAACCAAAGAAAACAGAAAAGAAGAAAGTAGAGAACGAGAAAGCACAAGGGCAAGAAGCATAAGTCTTTTAAAATGCTAATAACAAACAGCGATAAATTAGACGATATTGTATCTTCTGATTTGTCAGCTATGAATGACTTTGTCTTCAAAAATGTCAATGATGAAGATGCTAAGCTTGCTACTGATATTATATCTCATCTTGTTAGGTCAGGTGGAAAAAAAATAAGGCCTAAACTAGTTTTTATTATATGTAAAATGCTAAACTATTCTGGGAAGAATAGGATCAACGTTGCTGCATCGGTAGAGTTTATACACAATGCTACTTTACTTCATGATGATGTGCTCGATGAAAGTGAGGCACGCCATGGAGTTAAAACAGCGAATAAGATTTGGGGGAATAAATCAAGCATTTTAGTTGGTGATCTATTGTTGACTCTAGCATTTAGATGGCTTATAGAGTGTGGAAATTTAAATATTCTCTCTATTTTATCTAAAGCATCGCATTTACTTGTGAAGGGTGAAATAAAGCAGATGACAGCACGCTTTGACCCCCACACAGTCAGGGAAAATTATTTTGATATCATTGGAGAAAAGACAGCATCTTTATTTTCTGCATGCTGTGAAGCTGCATCAACAGTATCTGGTGCAACAAATGACGAAACAGAGAGGCTAAAGAATTTTGGTTTTAATTTTGGTATGGCATTTCAAATAGTTGATGATATGCTCGATTATACTGCTAATCAAGGCACTTCTGGAAAACAAGTCGGAAAAGACTTTTTCGAAGGTAAAGTCACCTTACCTGCTATTATAGCATACGAAAAGGGCAGTCCAGCAGAGCAAACATTCTGGGAAAAATGCTTTTCTTCAGCTAGACACAATTTTGACCAAGCATTACACTATATTAATCACCATAATGCCATTCAGCTTTCTATGGAAAAAGCTAGACACTACATTAATATGGCACAAAATGATATTAGTACTTTTTCTGATTCTTTTTATAAAACTACTTTAATTAACTTTTTAAATGCGAGCATAGAAAGACGAATGTAGCTGGCGCTTGATATTTTCAGATTAATTGTTATATATTTATTAGATTCTTAAGGGTAATGATATGTCAGATAGCAGTAAGGAGAAAAAGAAGAAGTTTGCTGATATGGTAAGTAGGCAGAAAGGTGACGGCCAACAAAGTGATAACCATAAGCAAACTGATGATTTAAATGAAGATCTCAATACATTAAAAGAACGTGCAGTTCAGCTTGAAGATCATTTACGCCGTGCTGTTGCAGATAATGAAAACGTCAAACGTATAATGCAAAAGCAAATTAGCGATGCAAGTGACTACGCAGTCACAAAACTTGCACGTGATATGATCGACTCGTGCGACAATTTAAAAAGAGTAATGGAAATTTTGAAAGACGGTGATCCTGTTCATGAGGGGATTAAAGTAGCTTATCAAAAAATTATAAATGATCTAAAAAAACATGGAATAGAGGAAGTAGATCCACTTGGTGAGCTTTTTGATAGTAATTTACACCAAGCTGTTGTGGAAAGAGAAGACAATGAAAAAAAGCCTGGCACCATTGTAGAAGTACTACAAACTGGTTATACTATCAAAAATAGGTTGCTCCGTCCTGCAATGGTTATTCTTTCTAAGAAATCTGCTGATTGTGGAAGCGATTAGCATGAGGTAAATGTATAATGACAAGTATTGTCTTTTCAGGTATCCAGCCAAGTGGCGTACTACATTTAGGTAATTATCTTGGTGCAATCAAACAGTGGATAGACTTACAGGATAAATACAAATCTCTTTTTTGTATTGTCGACCTACACGCAATCACAGCAAATAAGCTTCCCGCAAGTGAATTAAAAAGTAATATTTTCAAAACAGCAGCAGCTTATATTGCATGCGGAATAGATACAGAAAAGTCCATTATTTTTAGTCAGTCCACAGTTAGTGGTCATGCAGAACTGGGCTGGCTGCTTGGATGCTATACACCAATTGGTTGGCTTAATCGCATGACTCAATTTAAAGATAAAGCTGGCAGCGATAAACAAAAAGCCTCTCTTGGATTATATAGTTATCCAGTACTTATGGCTGCAGATATATTGTTGTATCAAACTAAATACGTTCCTGTTGGTGATGATCAAAAACAGCATTTGGAGCTTGCACGTGATATTGCATCAGCTTTTAACAATCATTATAAGCTGGATTATTTCATCGTACCTGAAATCTTAACTTTGGATTGCACATCAAGGATAATGAGCTTAAGGGATGGCACAAGCAAGATGAGTAAATCTGATCCTTCAGAACATTCGTGCATTAACCTTGATGATACGGATGACTTAATTGTCAAAAAAATAGAAAAAGCAAAAACAGATTCAATTCTAGGCTTTGCTACTTTAAAGTGCCGACCAGAAATAAGCAATTTGATAAACATTTATTCAGTGCTTAGTAATGTAAATGCGGAAAAAGTATGTGAAGAAGTGAACAAACATGACATGAAGCACTTCAAAAAAGAGTTAGCTGATTTAATTATCAGTGTTATATCACCCATACGTGAGAAAATGAATGATCTTTTAAAAGACCAATTCCATTTACATGAAATATTAAAAAAAGGCACAAAGAAAGCAGCAGAAATTGCAACCCATAATATAAAAGAAATCAAGGATATTATTGGATTTGCTCAATATCTGTAAGGTTCCAAAGTGTGATGGTGCGAACCGTCATACCGCCGCGGTATCTCAGCCGCTAACACGTAGCGGGATGACGGTTTTTCAAATTGTCGGTAAATCTAAGTCAGTTTAGCTATAGGCAGCAATTTTCTGTATTTATTTTAAGTTGAAGAAAGCTCAAATGAAAAATCGTGTTTTGCTAAAAATCACAGAATGCAGTCTGGTTACAAAATTCTCTAATGGTCTTAAATAAAACTTCCAGTGAATGATTGTCAGACATATTGTGCTCTGCTGATTTTATTAAGTGTACTTCAACATCGGTTGACTTAATTTTTTCAGCTAAATTCAATGAAGTTTGATAAGGAACATCTTTATCATTAATGCTATGCAGCAAGCGCACAGGACAGTTTATATCTATTGTCTTTTTGTTTAAAAGAAGGTTCTTTCTGCCATCTTCGATCAAATTTTTAGTTATTTTGTATGTACAATGCTCTGAAGTAAAATCTATTACACCTTTAGAATCTAGTTCTTCTTTTTGCTTGCCTGACAATTGCTTGAATATCAAATCTTCAGTAAAATCGGGAGCAGACGATATACCAATTAGTGCTGCAATTTTTTCTGGAAATTGAAGGGCAGTGAGCAACATCAGCCATCCTCCCATACTTGAACCTATAATTATTTGTTTATCGCTAGTTAATTCACTCATTACTTTAGCACAATTTTTTTGCCAATCACTTATCGTGTAATCAATAAAATTACCACTTGAATGACCGTGACCAAAATAATCAAATAGCACAAGTGCTACGTCATTTTCTTGGCAAAATTTGTAAATAGCAGTTGCTTTAGTTCCATCCATATTGGATGCAAATCCACCGAAAAAAACTACAGAAGCTTTCTTTCCTTGTAGCTTTCGATATGCTATGTGACCATTATTTCCATCAAACAATTTACAATAATCCATACTACTTTGGCAAAGCAACCGGGCTATCACTCAATTGATGCAAATAACTAACTAGATCTGCAATTTCTTGTGGATTGGAAATACCTGCAAATGCCATACGTGTACCTTTTATATAGGCTTTTGGGTTCTTTAAAAAGGCAAATAGCTCCTCATACCCCCATTTTCCACCTCTTTCAAGCACTGCTTTTGAGTAATTGAATGAGTTACCAAGATGGGCCTTTTTATTTCCAACTATGTTCCATAAGTTTGGTCCTACTTTATTCATTCCACCTTTCTCAAAACTATGGCAGGCTATACATTTTTTTGCTGCTGATTTACCTTTCTCAAAGCTAGCATTCTGCATGAGCGCTCCAATATCAAGCGCCACTTGCTCGATTTTTTGCTGGAACTCATTGCTGCCAGCAGCTACTATCGTTTGGTGTTCAATCTTATATTCTTCTGGACTGTAAAGCATATCAACTACATTACTAACTATCATAATGATTAGCCCAGAAAGTAAAATCGATGCTGCAATCTTATTAAGCTCCATAGTTAATTTTTATTAAGTAATGTTACTTAAATTATGCGAATATTTTCGCAAATAGCAACCAATTACCTTGAAGCTCGCTAAAGATGAGAGTCTCTATAGCTGACCCAAGAAAGGTTTTCCTACGTCCATACCGCCGCGAACCGTCATACCGCGATTCATTCGCGGTATCTCAGCCGCTAACAAGAGATCCCGCTAACAAGTAGCGGGATGACGAGGTTCACTGCCATTAAGTTAAGGAAAGAATGGTTAAAAACTGAACTAAAAAGTCAGAAATAATTAAGGATTTATGACAAATATTGAAACAGAATAGAGTAAACTTTAAAGCAGATAAACTCTGAAGTGTAAATTACTTAAGAAATAGTTTGTTTAGAAGTCATTTTACAGGAGCTATAGCAATAAGCTACCCAGTTATTATCAGAAGATATGAATACTACCTCTAGTCAAAATATGTGTTTTCTAACCCTTTTTTGGTAATTGAACGAACGAAGATAAGGTACCTTATGACGATCAACTTTCCTTCCCTTTCTTACCGCCAAAGTGTTCATCAAAAATAGCTTTGATAATTGATCCATAATGCAGTAAGTATCTGATTCCGTAGCAAAAATGTCGAAAGCCAAGTTTTTGATCGCGTTAAATGAGACAGATTTGTTAATGCTCCTCTTAAGCTTATCATCGGTTAAGTCCATATTCAACGCTTCTTCTACATCTTCTGTCATAACACTTTCTAGGTTGCTAATAAAGATAGCTGACCAAAAATCCTGTTTAACAGACTCAACACTTTTTCCTGTAAAATTTTCTAGACTTAGTCTTCCTTTGAGTTTTGCAAAAAATGTCTCAACTCCCCAGCGTAAAAAATATAACTCCTTAAATCCTCCAGTTTGAAACTTTTGTTCATCCATTAATGATGTAGCTAACACTTCAATTTCACCAGATGGCAGTACCACTTTGAAGCGTTATTCCACTATTTTCTTGTTTTATCTTACGCTGAGCACATATGGTAACCTCAACACTAGATGGGCTTTTTTCTTCAGTGCGACCTGGAAGGTCATGGTTTTGTGGTGGTTAAATTCCATCTTCCCAGACATCAGGGATAATGTATATCTCACATTTCAAAGAGTGGCAACCTCTGGGATGCAAGCATGAGATAAAAGCAGGTAACACTAAATCTCGTGGTGAATCCCTGCAAACAGAGTTAGATATGATTACGAGAGAAACCTATGTTTGAATTGTCGTCAAAGCATAATATGCGAAAAGAGATTGAACTACGCATAGACCAAAATGGTACGAAGCAAAAAGGGAACTAAAGATTGAAGACTTTAGTTATTGATGTTCCAAGCTTCCGGCAAATAGTAGGAATCTAAGTTTAACGTGAAACGAAGCCATGGAACAGAGTAACCACATAGAAGCTCTTATATTCATTAAAATATAAGTAAGTAGCCAGCCACAAGCTACTATGTGGAAGGATTGTTTAAGAAGCTAATGCCCAAAGTAATATCTGGGATATGCAGACGTAAACACTTTAATTTGGAAGGTAAAGTGGTGAATAGTAGTGAATATGTTATGGACCAGCAAAAAGTTAGGTATGAATGGAATGGAATTCCTTGGCGCAAGCTAAAGAAATCTTCATTTAAGCTACAAAAACGAATTTACCAAGCTTCTAAATGTAATGATATCAAAAAGATGCATAATCTTCAGAGATTATTACTCAAATCAACAAGTGCAAAAACACTCGCTGTTAAGAAAGTAACACAGGACAATAGGGGGAAGAAGACTGCAGGTATTGATGGAAAAGCTAACCTTAATCAAAAAGAAAGATTACAACTATCATATTCTTTAGATATAAAAGAAAAAGCAAAGCCATCAAGACGTGTCTGGATTCCAAAATCTGGTAAGCCATCGGAGCATCGCCCACTTGGTATACCCACTATATCGTGTCGAGCAAAACAAACACTTGTAAAAATGGCTTTAGAACCAGAATGGGAGGCAAAACTTGAGCCAAACACTTATGGTTTTAGACCTGGTAGATCATGTCATGATGCAATTGAAGCCATATTTGATGTGCTAAAACAGAAAACAGCATATGTATTAGATGCTGATATTTCTGGATGCTTTGACAATATTAACCATAATAAATTGCTTGAAAAGCTCAATACCACACCAACATTAAAGAAAATCATAAAAGGATGGTTAGGAGCTGGTGTTATGGAAGATGGAAAGCTTCAATCCACAAAACGTGGTACAATTCAAGGAGGGACGATCTCACCGTTGCTAGCTTGTGTTGCATTACACGGATTAGAGCAACATGTCAAAAAAGCATTAACAAACGAACTCTTTCAATGCATGAAAAGAAAATATGGTAGGATATCGCATAGAAACGCGCAAAAGTCTATTAGTGTAATTTTCTACTGTGATGATTTTGTCATCATACATGAAAACGAAGAGATTATTCTTAAAGCAAAAATTTTAGTTGAAGAATGGTTAGAAACCATTGGACTAAAATTAAAGCCCTCTAAAACAAGAGTTTCTCATACATTAAGAACCATTGACGAAACAAAACCAGGATTTGATTTTCTTGGATTTTCAATAAGACAATATCCAATAAAAGAAAGTAAGAAAGGTTACAAGTTATTAATCAAACCAAGTCGTAATTCTATAAAACAGCATACACTAGCTATTAAACATAAACTCAGAGAAATGCGTGGAGCACCACAAGAACGTGTGATAAAGGATCTCAATCCAATAAACAGAGGATGGAGTCAATATTACTCCTCGGTAGTTTCATGTAAAATCTTTAGCTCATTGGATAATATTATGCATAGAAAACTCTGGAAGTGGGCAGTTTTTAGGCACCCAAACAAAGGGAGATGCTGGATAAAAAGAAAGTACTTTAAGAAGTATAATAACGAAAACTGGCGCTTTATGACAAGTAACAAGGTACGTCTTACTATACACAGCGATCATGTTATTAAACGACATATCAAAGTGCAAAAAACCAGATCCCCATATGATGGTGATTGGGTATATTGGGGTAAACGTCTGAGAAAAATACCAGATAAGCCACTAGGAGTAATAAAATTATTGAGGTTGCAACAAAGTAAATGCGATAATTGTAGACTATGGTTTAAAAGTGATGATACAATAGAAATACATCACAAAGACCGGAATAGACGAAACAATATGATCACAAACTTATCTTTGTTACATGGACATTGTCACGATGAATTACACAGGAGGTGTGCATGAAAAGCACCAAATTAGAGAGAAGCCGTATGAGGCGCAAAGTCTCACGTACGGTTTTGCAGTCGAGTGAGGAAGGGCGACCTTCTTCACTTAGACAACAGGATTGTTGAGTACAACGCAAAGCTAAGTAGTAACTCTCCTTATTACTTTCAAGGGAACTGTAAGGTACATAGATATACCCTAACTTTAGTAACAAGAAAGTTATGAGAATGCGTGATAATCTGCCATTTCCATCCTGGAAGGGATGAATAGCTAAAAAAGTAACTATAAAAATGCCAATAATTAATAGAGGGTGTAACGATTTCACCTCTAATTGCTGGCTAGTCCAATAAATAAGTTCTTGCATTTGTGTTGCTGTCTCAAATGGAGAGGCTGTTTCAAAAACTATGCCCAAGCTTTTTCCAGATTCATCAAACGCTTCAACATGATTGGGGAATTTTTTATATTCTCCCATGTGCCTTTGATCTTTATATGAAAATTGTAAAAGCCAGATGTGAAACTGTTTTATAGTGTTTTCTGTAAATGGCATCTTGTTAAAGTTTTGAAATACTTCTTCACACACATACGCATATCCGGCTATTTCTCGTTCATCTAGAGAACGAAATGAGCGTGTATCAAGTTTGGATAGTAATTGCTCAACTTCACGGTCTGATAATCTTGCCCCTTCAATACGAGTAGAAGAACCAATACTTTCAATTGTTGCAATTTTCTTGAGCATTTGTAAACGTTCTGGAGCTAAATTACCAAACAATTGCCATGCTCCTTTAAATTCATCAATTTCAGCAACTAATTTTAACATTTCAGGTGTTATTACAATTTTTGAAATGTCAAACATATCTGTATTTTTATCTAATTATATTCAATTATATTCGAAAATATCCTATTAGCAAAGAATACTTGTGAGACACACACTAAAGAATGAATTTTGGTAGGCATAAAAGCAGCTATTTTATGTTAAAATACAACATTTTGATGAAATTATAAGAAAGGCTGGATCCGAGTAGTCAGCTACCCGTCAGTGCATGTTGAAAAATCATTTTATGATCTAAATCAGTTTTTTTACAGGTAACTTCTAAGCTTATCAATTTTTCCAAGATCTTCTTAAGTTCTGAAAGTTGCAAACTTTTCAAATGAGATTTAAAACTCTGCAATTGTTTAAAAAACAATGGAGGGCTTAGCTGATCAATCGCAGCCTGCTCACTCATTCCACCTTGCACTGACAGCAAAACGTTTTCAAGGCGTAGGAAATAATTTGATATAATGCGAATTAGCGCTATCGGTGAAAAATTTTCTTGCGATATCAATACATCAGAAATTCTAATGAAGCGCGACATATCTTTACTTGCTATGGCAGAGCATAGATCATCAAGTGTAGCATAGTCGTTGCCGGAAGTTGAAAAGCATAATTCTATATCAGTAAGTTTTAGGTCTTTTCTCTCCCCTAAGTATAAAACTAACTTCTCAAGTTCTGAACATATAGGCAGCTTGCTATGATTAAAGTAAGATTGCAAATGGTAGATTATCTCATTTGTGCATTTTATATCATTTTGTTTTAAGTAACTTGATATAATGTCATAAAGATTGCTGTTGCTGTCCTTATAGCAAGCAATCACACCAAAATTTTTTGAACTCTCCATATAACTTTTAGTCGCAGAATTATATGGAAGATCACTTGCTACCATCATTACATAGTGACCACTTGCGTTATAATCCAATACGTTTTTTAACTCTTTGGATATACCTCCACTCACATTTATCAGCTTAATTAATTTTTTGCTGGTAAACATCGAAATGTTTGCCAATTCAGAAAATAGTAAACCGGGTGACTTATTCACTATTGCAAAATCTATCACCTGAACTGAATACTCATCCAAACTGGCAATTATTTCTTGTACATAAAAATCAACCCTACTGTTATCACTTCCATGAATTAACACACCACGTAAAGCATCAGGTTTCTCTAGGAATCTTTTAACTTTGGATGGTGTAACCCTCATGCCACCTATATGATATCATTCTCATTTGATTGTACATGAGTGTCCAAAGACTCTGAGCTTTCTTGTACAATATCATCTGCCGTACTCTGCACATTATCCGACTCTTCTGTTTTTCCTGTAATATAATTATAAAATTTTTTCACAGGTTGAGATATATATTTGGAAAAAAATCCTTCTTCGCTCATATTGCTTACTCCATAAAATTAACAACTTATCATTAGCATATAAATAATAGTATAGCAAAAACTATTTTGTGCTAAGATAGTGATGTTTTATAATGAGTATATTACAAAATTATTAACATTCGAGATTAAAATTAAGCCAACCTGCTTAATACTAGCCTTATAAAATAAGCGATAATTAAATATACGGCTGCAACAAGTATAATTGCAGGTCCAGTTAACAAATCAAAACTTGCAGATAACATGAGACCTGATATCCCAGAGATCACAGAAAAAACTGTTGCAACAATAATCATCTGCATCGGAGTTTTCGAAATGAGCCTTGCAGATGCTGCTGGTATTAGCAAAAATGCAGCAATAAGTAATATTCCTATTAATTGGGCAGCAATTGCTATAAATATAGCAAGAGTGATTAAAAATTCTAGTCTAACAAAATTAACATTAATCTTCTCAACTACTGCTAAATCTTGATTAATTGAAATCATTAACCAATAACGCCATCTAAATATTAATATCAAAGTAACTATTAGAGAGGTTAAAAAAATCGATATTATATCACTTTGATCGAGCGTTAATATATCACCAAACAGTGAGCTAATAATACTATTATTGCCAGATGGAAGAAAAGACATAAGTATTAAACTCGATGATAAAACTACATTGGTAACAATGTTCAATATCGTATCAGCAGAATATAATCTGTTAAAATTAAGAGAAAGTAGTATAGCAAATGTAATTGCAATGAGCATTATGCTAAGCGATGGGCTAATCTTAAAGATCAAAGCAAGTGCAATACCAAGCAATGAAGAATGGGACAAACTATCACCAAGATAAGATAACCTTTGCCATATCATAAACGATCCTAAAGCGCCTGTTACTAGGCTAATTACGACTACTGCAACTAGACTGTTGATGAAAAAATCCTGGGTAAACATTTCAAACATGCTATATGGCTATTAGATAACTGACAACAAATCTATCTTCGGATATCAGAATATTATGGGTTCTGCATGCAGAACCTGTTGTCATAAATTCAAAATTTAAACCTTTTTGTTCCATAAGATAGGACTTCACTGAAGAACTTAGTATATTGCGTGTTTTACCAGTACCTATTAACAAAATTTCTATTTCCTCTGTTAAAAAAGATTCAAAATACTCCTTGCTGTTTATATCACTTTCTTTCAATTTTATCACCTTTTCAGGAAAAATTATAATTGAGCCGCAATATTCTCTATTATTCACCAAAAATTTTCCTTCCCTGTAACCATTTATAAGATTTTTATTCTCGGAAATTAAGGGCATAAGTCAAACTATTAATTGAGTGTCACATACCCACCATTCTGGTTGCTTTTTTCCGATATTAACTGCAGCAGCTTTTGCATTTTCCTCACTATCGAATATTCCAAAGCATGATACACCACTGCCTGACATGCGAGAAAGTATAGAGCCTTCTTGTGACTCAAGTGTTGATATCACATCCTTAATTTCAGGTACAAAGCTTATTGCTATTTCTTGAAGATCGTTTCTCGTCTCTTTAAGAAGCTTCAACAAATCCTTTTCAGCGTCATCGCTCCACTCAATTGGCTCAGAAAATTTTCCTTCATGTTTGGAAAATACCTCTGGTGTACTCAAAAACTTTTTTTTCGGTTTCACAAGCACCACATTCGTGGGTAAAGAGAACTTTTTAATGTGGCATAATTCTTCGCCAATACCCCTAACAAAGACAGGCTTGCTATCTACACTTGCGGGAACATCAGCGCCAACGCTTAGGGCTATTTCATTTAAAATCGTCCTATCAATCTCCCACAGCTTCCCTAGCGTGCGTATCACAGCTCCAGCATCTGAGGATCCGCTACCAAGTCCTGCAGCAATTGGTATGTTCTTTACAACTCTAATAGAAACTTTAGTACGCACTGGAGCATGTCTAAGCAGCAGATTAACCGCTTTCATTACAGTGTTATATTGGTTATTTATTTTAGACTCGGAGTTTATAAATTCAACTGTAGAGTTATCGTATCTAGAATCCTTCTCACCTACTTTTATTTCCAAAAAATTAGAGAGATTAGCAAAGACAAATAAACCTTCAATCAAGTGATACCCTGTTTCTTTTTTGTCTACAACATGCAAAAAAAGATTGATTTTTGCAGGCGCCTTTACACAAAAACTTTTCATTATATATCTTCACTAACACTATTTTTACATTATATGTATAATGCTATTCTAGTCAACTTTTATAAGGTTCTCGCACTTCTGATGAGATCAAATGCCATAAATCCTAATTTCTCTGTGTGGGTAAATGCGTCCGCTGGTACAGGCAAAACAAAAATCTTAATAGACAGAGTATTGAGACTTTTATTAGAAAACAAAAGAAATATTCTTTGCTTAACATTCACCAATGCTGCAGCAAACGAAATGGAGAATCGCATTCACAGCATACTCAGTAAGTGGGCAATATGCTCAGAGAGTGAATTAATAATGGATCTGGAACAACTAGACCTCTTGCATTTAAGTGAGGAATCGGTGTCATTCCAGCGCGTGACGCTGGAATCCAGAAAAAAGGAAGAATGGATCCCAGTGCCAAGCACTGGGATGACAAAGGAGAGTGCTGGGATAACGGAGGGATCCAGAAAAAATGAAGCACTTGATCGTCACTTAACAAGAGCAAGAAGGCTTTTCTCTGAACTGGAAAATCTTGGTCTAACTATACAAACCATACACGCTTTCTGTTACAAATTAATCTCCAGCTTTCCTATAGAAGCTGGCATTGCTCCAAATTGCACGCTGAGCGAATGCAAAGAATTACATTCCATCATATTCAATAAAGTGCTTCATAACGAAACTGTGCAGGATGATATCAACCTTATTGCAACTGAAATTGATGAAAATAAACTACGCGATTTGCTTTATACTTTATGTATAAAAAGATCGATATCAGCAAATGATTCGAAATATATCAAAGATAAATTGAGCGCCCCAGATGAAATTCATGACTTACAGAGTGAAACAATCGAGCACGTGGAAAGACTAGCCGAGATATTAAGTGAAGGCAGTAAAAGAGATCAGAGTTATAGTGAAATACTTTATTCTACTGTCATCCCAGCTGGGATCCAGAAAAAAAGAACCAGTGTCAGCTACTCGGATGACACCGGAATAAAGTGGAATGACACCAAAATAGAAAACCTAGCCAAGGTATTTCTCAAATCAGAATCGCACGAAAAAAAGAGCATATCATCCATTGCAACAAAAAGTATTTTGGAGAAATTCAAAGATGCAGAGCAAATAATAGAGAGCGTTCAGAATGTAGTATTTACCCATATAAGAGACATGAACTCTTATCAAATATTCAAGAGAACCAGTAGCTTACTTGGTGTATTTAAAGTATATGTTGATTTATATAATAGTGAAAAATCAAAAAATGCACTGCTTGACTACAATGATATAATTGACTTAGCAACAAATCTTCTCAGCAATCCAAACTATAAAGATTGGATATTGTTTAACTTGGATCAAAAAATAGATCACATCCTTGTTGACGAGGCACAAGACAATAGCATCAGCCAGTGGAAAATTATAACAAATCTCTGCGATGAATTTTTTGCCGGTAATGATGAAAAGCGAACCTTATTTGTAGTTGGTGACGTAAAACAATCCATATACAGATTTCAAGGAGCAAATCCCCATCTATTCAACTATATACAACAATACTTTCATACGAAAACTGGTGGTAGAGATTGGATATCATGCCAACTTGAAAAGTCATTTCGTTCAACTCCAGAAGTTTTGATGCTTGTAGATAGAATATTTAATAACTTCCGCGCAGAAATATCTTTTAATGATAATGAAATAAAACATGTTCCACATAGAGAAAATGACCAAGGATATATTGAAATTTGGCCAGCGTTACCAAAGCGCAAAGAGAAAGAACAGCAAGCTTTACAAATTCCTCTGACATGCAGGGAAAATTATATAATAGCAGACCGATTACTTGCTCAAACAATAGCCAACAGAATTCACAATTGGTTAAATGAAGGGCGAATTTTAGTCGCTAAAGATCGCCATATAGAGCCAAGAGACATTATGATTTTGGTGCGACAACGAAACGTGTTAGTTGATTACATAATAAGCGAACTTAAAAAAGCAAATGTGCCAGTTGTAGGCCGGGATTATTTTAGAATTATGGACTATATAGCCGTGCAGGACTTAATAGCTTTGGCCGAATTTTTACTCCTCCAGGCAAATGATTTAGCTCTTGCAAATGCTTTAAAATCACCGCTATTTAATTTCACCGAGGATGATTTATTTAACATTGCATACGACCGTAAAGAGCATTCACTATGGGAAAGAATTCAGGATTATTCTGTGGTTATCTATAGTGAATTAAACTATCTCATTAACTTATCTCGCACAGAGTCTCCTCTTGCACTATTTACGCATATATTACGTACAGGTAAGAAGAAATTTGCTGCAAGGCTAGGTCTTGAGTGCTTCGAGGTTCTAGACGAATTTATGAACCTTGTGTTGCAATTTGAGAACCCATCTCTTCAAGCGTTTGTTCAGTGGATCAAGGAGAATAACCCGGAGATTAAGAATGATATGCAATCAGAACGCAATGCTGTGCGAATAATGACAATTCATAAATCAAAAGGTCTGCAAGCTCCCATAGTATTTTTGGTTGATACAAACACAGTGCCAAGAAACAGTGAAAGCATTATCTTTGATGGAACAGAAGTGCCATTTTGGTGTGGAAAAAACAACAACGCTTATTGCGATCAAGTAAAAAGAGAGAAAAAACTAGAGGATTATAATGAATATTTGCGTTTATTATACGTAGCACTCACGCGTGCTGAAGATGAGTTATACATCTTAAGTAAAGAGCCAGTGCAAAAGGGCTCTTGGTATGATCTAATCACTAAGTATGGAGAACCATATGAAAAGAAACAAAGGGGTTTACGGCCAATATTTAAAGAAAAAGTTGAAGTATTATGCGTGAATGCAAACTACCCTTACATTTATAAAAAACGTGATTACTTTGACGTTCCGGTCATTTCCCTTCCACCAGCTTTAGCCCACTCTTCGGTGTCATCCCAGCGCGTGACGCTGGAATCCAGTGAAAAAGAAGGAGCAGAATGGATCCCAGTGTCAGCTACTTGGATGACAGATGGTTATGCAAGAGGCCTGATTATTCACAGCATATTGCAGTATATGCCCAAGATAGAAAAAGAAAGGAGAAAAAATTGGGTCAGAAAATACCTTGATAACATCAGCGAAGATAAGGATGAAATTTACAGTAAAATATTAGCCTTTAATGAAAAATATGGCTATTTGTTTGACTTGGAAGGCAAATCAGAGATTACACTGAGTGGAACAATTGATGGCAAGTCAGTATTAGTACGACTAGATAGGCTATGCATAACGCAAGATAAAGCAATCATAATTGACTACAAATCACACCGTAACGTTTCTGTTTCCTTATTAAATGAAATAAAAAAACAGATGTTAATCTATAAAACCTTAGTACAAGAAATATATCCAAACAAGCAAGTAGAGTGCGTGGTTATTTGGGTGGAAGATTTAACCATTCAATCTGACTTTTAACGAAACTTGATTGCAAGAAATAGCTACTACGTCATACCACCGCGAACCGTCATCCCGCGATTCATTCCACAACTGTACGAACATTGCGATTTGGGCCTACCAGTAGCTGACACTGGTTCCTTTATGACGGTGTCATCCCAGTGCCCAGACACTGGGATCCAGGAAACTTAATTGCAAGTAATGCATTGGGTTTGGTGAGTATGGGTTTTGCGTTATAGAATGAAGCACTTTTGGTGAATTTGTAAAGAAAACTGGATTCCAGTGTCAAGCACTGGAATGACAAGTTCTCGGCAACCCCTACGTCATCCCGTCACGGTATCTCTTAGCCGCTAACACGTAGCGAAATGACGATTGTCGGTAAATCTAAGTTACTGTAGCTATAAAGGCTTTCACAACAACCTATTTTCCTTGAAACTAAAATAGCTACTGAATGTAATAATAATGTGGTCTATTAATTCTATTCCTATACTTTGGCAAGCTTCTGCTAGTTGTCTAGTGAGAGATATATCGCTATTTGAAGGTTGTGTATCTCCGCTTGGATGATTGTGAGATATTACAATGGATGTTGAACCAATCAAAAGTGCGCGCTTGATGATCTCTCTGACATAAAGAGGAGTTTGATCTACTGTACCAATATTTTGCAGGTCTTCCGCTATTAGACGATACTTTTTATTCATATAGATGACACGAAAATTTTCCTTATTGAGGCTTCCTATACTTATTCTTAAATAATCAAGCAATTTTTCCCAGTTATCGATTACAGGCAGGTTTTTTATTTCTTCTCTTGCAGAACGAACAAAGGCTTGTTTTACACAAAAGATGGCAGATATCGCTGCATTGCTGACATCATCAACGTTTTGCAGCGCTTCCAGGTCAGCATTAAAAACTTTATTTAAGCTGCCAAAACTTTCTATCAAACTCTTTGCCACCGGTTTTACATCAATTCTACTATATGCTGAATATAAAATGTGCTCTAAAACTTCATAATCAAGTAATGATTGTCCATTATCTAAAATAATTTTCTCTCTTAGGCGCTTTCTATGCCCCTTTTTGTAATTTTTCATCATCAATGAATTGCTTATCTCTTGTATAATAAGAAATTAGATTTTTAAGTAAAATATTTAATAAAGCGCATGACGCACAATTGTAAGAACATTCATTTTTAAAGACAGCAAATGGTGTCATGAAAGTAGCTGAGACACTGTCCTCCTTTGTCATACGAGTAGCTGACACTGGTTCCTTTACGACGGCAGTGCCCAGAGGTGTCATCCCAGTGCATGCACATAGTGCAAAAAATTAAAAATAAGACGCCAATACGTAATACTGTTGTCGTTTAATCTGCACAGATTGAAGATAAATGAATACCTTCAGTATCATGATAAAGGGGCTGGCGAAGGGTGTCAAATAGTTTTTAGCTCTGCCTTCTAAGGCTTTTACTCGTGACAACCACTGTGCCTGCGATCTTATCGTGCCAAGTTTGACAGCGTTTGTTGAAATTTGACCATAAAAAGCCCAAGAACAATGGTGCAACTGACAATATAAAGGAAAAAAATCTCTTTGTTGCTTGTCTTAAAGTTATCTTTTCGAAAGTTTGTGCATCCACAACTCTAAGCCCAAGTAATAGTTTTCCAGGTGTAGCAGCAAACCTTACCCACATGTATGCTACATAGCAAAAGAGCATAATGCATTGGACTATTTGATTTAGGATCCACAGTTTACCAAGTCTACTCTGCGTTGTCTTTTCTTCTGCAGACAGTGGCGCTTGCATTGGGGATTTTGCATCAATTTGACTTAATATTTTGCTATCCTCTGAGTTTGTAAAGAGCTGATTAAAGGCTTGGCCGCAAAACTGCAAGAACAAAGCGATAATAATTAAATCAAGCAATACTGATATATAGCGCCTGAGGCCCGTTACATAACATATCCCATTTTCATCTTTCTTTACCTTTTGAATAACATTTATAGAAGAAAAAATAGAAAATAAACGATCAAAAAATTTATGTAACATATATACACTTTCCAATATTTAACGTGCCCCTGGCCGGACTTGAACCAGCATGCTTTTGCAAGCAACAGATTTTGAGTCTGCCGTGTCTACCATTCCACCACAGGGGCATTAAGTTTTAATGCTATAGGCAACACGGAATTAGTCAAATTTTTTTGCCTTTACATCTTTCAAATGAGGACTAAATATTCTACAATAATCAACAGTTACTCTCAAAACTTAAAATGAATGAATTAGCTAGTCTCTTGGGTTCAAGAAGTGTAGACAAGGAAATATGTAAATTACCGCATAATCTAGAAGCTGAACAGATGCTTATTGGTGCAATGATTCGTGATAATAGAATCTGTGATGCAGTTGAAGACACAATTACAGCAGAAAATTTCTATGATCCACTGCATCAAAGTATTTTTACGCAAATATCTAAAACCAGGAAACACGGTATAGTTGCCAATGAACTGAGCCTCAAAATGTTTTTTGAGAACGACCAAGCGTTTACCGAATGTGGTGGGGTAGAGTACTTAGCAAAGCTTGCAGCGAAGGCAAGTATTGCACTTGATATTTATAGTTTAACTAGAATAATCCGTGATACTTACTTAAGGAGATGTTTAATCAAGCTCGGGCAAGAAATAGTTGGTGATAGCTACAACTACGATATTGAAAATCCTGCACAGGCGCAAATTGAACAAGCAATGACAAAATTGTTCAATTTGGCAGTAAAAAAACAAGGTGAGAAAACATATATAAAACTTGCAAGTTCAATTAAAGATGTAGTTGAGAAGATCAGCACACTGAAAAATAATCCAGAAGCGCTAGGCGTTACAACCGGACTTCAAGATCTAAATCAGCTTCTTGGTGGTCTACAAAAATCTGATTTATTAATTTTAGCTGCAAGGCCTTCTATGGGTAAAACAGCATTGGCGCTAAACATCGCACTTAATGCTTGTAAGATGTTGCAAAAAAGAGCAGATAAGCAACACTATGTAGCGTTTTTCTCGCTTGAAATGTCAGCAGAGCAATTAACTGCAAGGCTGATCACTATAGATTCAGGGATTAGTTATTATAAGGCATTAACCGGGAGAATTAGTGATTTTGAATTGCATGAATTTATCAATACTAGTACAGAATTATCTGAACTGCCTTTCATCATAGATGACACCCCTGCGCTATCAATTAGTGCCCTTCGCACCAGAATACGCTTGCTGTATCAATTATATAATGTAGAAGTGGTATTCATTGATTATTTGCAGCTAATCAGAGGAACAACAAAAAGGAGTAATGAAAATAGAGTGCAAGAAATCTCGGAAGTGACGCAGGGTTTGAAAGCAATTGCAAAGGAGCTAAATATTCCCATTGTTGCACTATCTCAGCTCTCTCGTTCTGTTGAGCAGAGGGATGATAAAAAACCACAACTTTCTGATTTACGTGATTCAGGGAGCATAGAGCAAGACGCAGATATAGTAATGTTTCTCTATAGAGAAGAGTATTATGAACTAAGAAAACAGCCAAATGAAGGAAACAATAAACATCGGGAATGGCAAGAGAAAATGGAAAAAATTAGAAACATTGCAGAGCTCATTATTGCAAAGCAGAGAAATGGACCAATTGGCAGTGTGAAGCTATATTTTGACTCTAACAGAGGTGCATTTAAAGATTACACGGAAAGGCATAGTTCATAGCTTGGCAGCAATCTTCTTGTTCCCAAGTTTATCAATTATTTTTTTTTATGTAAAGATAGCTTGACAACTTCTTAAAAATCCTTTTATAATGGTATTATACTTTATGATACGTGAGGAATAATCATGATAAGTAAAGACAATGTACCCTATTATATAGCTGGAACTCTGGCTACTTTCACTTTATTAGCATCTGGAGTGTTTGCTGCAGCTCCTTATATTGGTTTCTTAGCTCCAGTTGCAGCATTAAGTGTTGGCTTGCCATTTATTATTGGTTATGCTGTGTTTTCTGTTGTAACTATTGCACTTTCGTATAAAGCAATTAGTAAGAACAAAACAATTTCTGAGAAGGAAGCTCAGCTTGCTGATGAAAAAAGTAAAGTAGAAGCTAAAGGTAAAATAATTTCTGAGAAAGAAGCTGTAGTACAGGCAATGGCGTCAACTTAAGAACTTTCATTAGCAAACTCTCCTAAAGACATGATGGCGTTTGGGCTTATCTACCTTATCGCGGCTATACAATCGTCCCGGTCGGATTTTAACTTTAGCGCGTATACTTGCTCTATCAAAAAGGGCTTGAAAGTTTTTTGGCGCAATAAGTACCTGATAGAGTTTCTGCCTCATTACACCAAATAAAACCGAAAAATTTAAACGATACTCAGCAATTTGATCTGGATTCCAAGGCCCTTGTGCATCACACATATGAAGCGACAATATATTACACATGACTAAGTTTGCCCAAAATTCTTGTAATACAGCCTCTAAATTTACGCCAGAAAAATTCTCTAATTCTGCACCTATTTTGAGTCGTTTATAGCACTCCTCTATATGCCACCTTAACACATAAGCTTTGCTGATATCTTCCAAAATAAATTTTACTCGGTCAAAAAGTGAAGTAATCAATACCTCTGTTTCTCAGTTGGCTAATGTCAGCACTATAACTCTTACTTTCTGTCCTTTCATTTTATTTTTTAGCTTTTCATTTTCTAATATAAAATCGAAATCTAATTCGCCAGCGTTCCCATAGCTTGCTATAATTTCTTTTTTGCAAGCGAAAAATAAAATCTACTTCCAAATCATAATGCTGCTGAATGAATTTTACTGAAGACGATCATAGATAAATAATAATTTCTTTTGATTTAATGAACGCATTTGAGTGATAACTTCGGGTAATTGCTCTTCCGCCAACGTTTGTTCACCTATATTCCAAGCCGCAAGACGAGCACTACAAATCAGCGAAGTACACAAATCAACAAACAAATTGCCAATGGTGGCATTGTGCCTGTTGTTCCATTTGGTTTAAAGCGGCCAAACTCGGATACAATTTCCTCAGAGCTGGGTAATCTCATACCAGAACCATCTGCTGCAATAAGTCTATAGCCTCTCCAACTCAGGTTCATCCTGATAGGCTGTTTGGATGCTTAAATTCTTTAAAACCTGTATGATAAATCTTATATCTTGCTTTAGAAAAAGCTTGCTTTGAGGGTACATGTCAATGGCTCCATAAGTTCACATTCTATTCCCAAACTTTTTTTAACTAACTTTAAAATCATAGAAAATACTGCCGAAAAAGGAAGTTTTCTTGTTCGTGTAAAACTCAACACAATGGATTCTCTGAAAAGCTTTCGAGTATATTATATTTTTAATTTGTAGAATAAAATTTTTTCCTTTTTGTTTGGTAGAAGTCATAGTTTTAAATCCTCCTGATTAAGTTTTATCGCTATGACTCCCCCACCAGAACCGTGCTTGCAGCTTTCCCGCACACGGCTCCACAATGTAGTATTCACAGCATTTCCTATTTTGTATATAATGAGTAGCATATTCTTGGTTTTGGTAATGGATTAACTTGTAGATAGTGTGTAAAAGACAAGACTTAATCTGACAGACAAGAATTAACTGACAGAAGAATTGAGGTAGTCAAAACTAATATCAGTCTCTTGTGTAATGCTACTAATATTTTTCTGAAAAGCAACATGTTTGCTATCAAGAAAAGTCTGCATAGGCGTCTTACCATAGCAATATTTACCTGAATGCGGTCTTGTTTCATTGTAAGAACGCAACCAATAATCAACATCAATCTGTAGACCTTCCAAAGAATTGTAGATTTTCTTTCTGAAGATAATATTGTAACACTCATCTTGCATAGTTCTATGAAACCTTTCACATATGCCATTAGTCTGTGGAGAATTGGCTTTGGTCCTAGAATGATCGATATTTTCGATTCCCAAATAAAGCTGATAAGCGTGATTTTCAGGCTTACCACAATACTCTGTTCCTCGGTCTGTAAGGATACGCAATAATGGCACATTTTGCTCATCAAAAAATGGTATCACTCTATCATTCAGCAAGTCAGCAGCAGTAATAGCCGTTTTGTCTGTATAAAGCTTGGCAAATGCTACTCGAGAATAAGTATCAATGAAGGTCTGCTGGTAGATTCTTCCTATACCTTTTATATTACCTACATAATAGGTATCTTGAGAACCCAAATAACCTGAATGTTCGGTGTCAATTTCACCATGTGCTTCTCTTTGTTCTTTAACTTTTTCTAAAGCTGCAAGTTGCTCTTCGGTTAATATAATTCCATCTTGAGCTACTTTTGCTTCCAGTGCTTTAAGTCTTTTCTTGAAAGTTTCAAGATCATTTCTCAGCCATATAGATCTCACTCCTCCCTGAGAAATTATTATACCTCTTTTTCTCAGTTCATTTGCAGCTCTTTCTTGCCCATATGCTGGAAATTCTGTTGCTATACCAATCGCTGCTCTTTCTATATCGTCGGAAACTCTATTCGCTAATAGAGGTTTTTTCTTACTTATCTCATGTAATGCTTCTTCTCCTCCATTTTCGTACAACTCTTTGAATCGATAAAATGTATCTCTTGAGTATCCCATCACTTTGCATGCTTGAGATACATTTCCTAGTTGTTTTGCTAGTTCTAATAACCCTAGCTTTGGTTTTAGTATTTTTGTTTGTATTGTACTCATTTCTAACACTCCTTTCTTTTATTATTTTATAACTTACTTTTTTAAAGTGTCAGATCAAGTCTTGTTTAATACAGATAGTGTATAAATTGCTTTGAATTCATACTCTTCTTCTGACTACGTCGGTTTATCCATTTATACGCTAGCTTGATTACCCGCCAGAAGAATTTATTCAACCACCGGTAATTTCCGCTAACTCCGAAGTAGTTATAGTGTCCTGTTAGTTTTGCTTTAAGTATTGACCAC
The DNA here is from genome assembly GCF_918697765.1 of Wolbachia endosymbiont of Phyllotreta cruciferae. Classification (NCBI taxonomy): domain Bacteria; kingdom Pseudomonadati; phylum Pseudomonadota; class Alphaproteobacteria; order Rickettsiales; family Anaplasmataceae; genus Wolbachia; species Wolbachia endosymbiont of Phyllotreta cruciferae. The sequence goes on along the minus strand of NZ_OU953855.1, from coordinate 1,348,407 downwards.
CAATCTTTAAGGTGAACTTTATTTCGGATCTTTTTCACCCATTCTTTGATTTCTTTAAGTTTTCTAGATAGATTTTCTTTCGAGGTTTTATGACCTACCATTACTCTACCTTTACGACTCCTTGTACCATAATGGGTGAATCCTAGAAAGTTGAAACTTTCCGTTTTTCGTTTCTCCCTTATTCCTTGTTGCCACTCCTTTTTGCCAAACTTTACTATTCTTGTTTTGTCTTCAGATATTTCCAGTCCAAATTTTCCTAGCCTTTGTTTCAGTGACTCTAAGAGTTCTCTAGCATCTTTTTCTCTTTCGCAGCAAATCAGGTGATCGTCTGCATACCTAACTAGCTCCATATAACCTTTAGATCTTAGCTTGAATTTCTTTTCAAACCACAAATCCAGCACATAATGCAACTATATATTAGCTAGTATAGGACTTACTATTCCCCCCTGAGGTGTGCCTAGTTCAGTTGCTTCATAATGTCCTGCTTCGACTACTCCTGCCTTAAGAAATCGTTTTACTAACCACAGTATGTTTGGGTCTGTTATCCGTTCTCTCAAGCATCTCATTAGCCATTTGTGCTGGACATTATCAAAGAATTTCTTGATATCAACTTCTACTACATAGTTAGTTGGTCTGTACATAACTGCTTTATTTAGTGCATTTACCGCTTGATGACAGCTTCTACCAGGACGAAAACCATATGAGTTATCCAGAAAGTTAGCTTCATAAATATTTTCTAATATCTTCTTCAGCATTATCTGGACTAACTTATCTTCTGTAGACGGTACTCCAAGCCCGCGTTTCTCTTTGCTTCCAGCTTTTGGTATATATACTCTTTTCACTGGTTGCGGTTGATATCGCTTTCTTTTCATACTATCCACCAGAGTGTTGAGCTTCTCTTCAAGATTTTCTCCATAAGCTTCTACTGTCACCTGGTCTATACCGCATGCTTTGTTATGCTTTAGCTCTTTATAACATTCAGCAAGATTCTCTGCGTTTATCAGATGAATTAACGATTAAATTTCAATCGTTTATCTTGCCTGGCTCTTACTGCTATCTGATTTAGTTTTCTTTGCACGTTATTCCAACCTCCGTTGTATTGGCATAGCAATTCCTAAACCAGTCACTATATTGCTGACCGCTTCCCCTTGTATGTGGCTTTCCCACACTCTGAGTACTATCAATCAGTCCGACTTCCTTTATATCTTCCGTCAGTACTCGCCTTTGTTGACTTGTTCCAACGTACCTTAATAGGAATACAAAGGATCTCCCAAGTTTACGTAAACTCCATCTCAACACGTGATACGGCCTCAGATCCCGATAGAGTGAGTGATAACTTGCCCTATTGTTACCCTTCTTGCTGTCTTCCACTATATGCAACGTGTCGACCTCTATGACATCGAGAATTTCGGGACTCAATACCTTCACTTTCGTTGTACCCTGTGTTGTCCATTCCACTAGCTTTACTACGCTCGTTACCTTACGCAGCATAGTGGTTTGTTCCAGCCTGCTGGCTAGGCTTTGCCTGGGTTGGATTTTCACCAACTGGACTTTACGCACTTTGCTTGGCGCACGCATGTTTCACCTAAAAAGGACACATTTTAGACTTCTTTGTTGAAATAAAATAGAAACAAAAGTGCTGTTTCCTGCGGCTTCTGGATAATTTAATGGTAAAAGTTTTAGAGAGAAATTTTATACACTATCGCTGATATTTTTCCTTAAGTTGACGCCATTGTCCGTCCAGCCTCTACTTTTGAGAAGGGAACTCTTTTCTTTCCCACAGATTTTATATCTAAGGTATTGCCCAGAGTTTTTCCCTTCTCCATCTAATGCTTAAGCTTAAAGCATTAGATGCTTTTTTCAAGATACAAGATATTTCTTCTTTTGGCTGGAGAAAAGTATTGGATTCTGCTGGAAGCAGACACATTACGATAAAAATTAATGGAATTTTAGACTCTGTATTAGCTGATGAATTATTACGTAATTCTGCTATGCTAAACTCTAATAATGATTATGAAATTAGTTTTAATGCTAAGGAAAAGATAAGGCTTAGGTGTTCAGTTGAATTGTATGAGAGGTATTATGATCCTGTTACTTTTGACAGCTTTACTGTCGTTTTAGCTAGCGCTGAAGTTGTAAACGCTTTTCATTAATGTTAATTTAATCTTTTCATATACAATAGTAACTGGTGAGAATTTTAACTAAATTAAAAAAAATCATGAACGACAAAGACCTTTTCGAGGAAGACAGTGATGATATTGAAGAAAATAACGATGATAAAAGAGAGAAAAGTTTAGAAAATGAAAATCAGCAAAATCAAGAAGAACAACACAAAGAGGAAGATAAGCAATACATAATACAGTATATTCAAGACTATTTGAAAGTTTTTGAGGATATTCTAAATCAGATCGACGAAGGAATTGATAATTCGGATAGTTACGAAAGGACTATGCAAATAAAGCGAAGCATAGACAGGCTCATAGAGACTTTATATAGTCAGGCTGCGTCCGAAGATATTGATGCAGAATTTGAAACCACAAAGCATACTCGTGATAAATCAGAATCTATGAAAAGAGTTAGAGAGAAGAGAAGAAAGCAAGTGATAGAAGAAGTATTAAGTAGCATGTTTGCCCAGCAACAAAAGGAGCTAATGAACGCTAAACACTTAAGTCATGGACATGAAACAGCAAAAGATGGGGATGTCCACGAAGCAAAGGAAAAAGTGAAGTCTTCAATCAGGGGAGTGTTGTTTTCGGTGATTGCTCATAGGATGGATCCAAGAAGGAGAGCAGGGGAAACTGCTGACGATAACGAAAAGCAAGCTCATATACATGGCAGGGAAGCAGTTGGTGGAGCTTTAGGTGCATTGTTAAAAACGTTTTTAACAGCAGTTATTGCCGTTGTGCGTGAAATTGCTAAGCCACTTCAGAAACCGGAAACATCTTTTGCAAAACAAGTTGAAGAAAGCAGAAACGCAGATTCACAAAAGGGTCGATCTGTGTAGATTTCTCCTTGTAATAATCTTTCGATTCTACTGTCTGTTAATTCAAATTAGGGTTATAAAATTTTAGAAGCCAGCTCTTATATAACCAATTTATAGCAAGAAATTACGATACAAAAATCAGCGTCCGTTAGAAAATAAACATAACACAGGGTGATAGAGTTGCCCCTATCCATAAGCGTCAGTTAAGCTCAAAATTGTAAGCTTAAAATATGATTGAATAATTATTAATAATAGTATATAATTATTAACGTTTTTCAGGCATTTTTGTTATGGGTGCGCCAAGTAAGCATTTAGAATACAGTTGGTGAAAATCCAACTGACCTTACCCAGAAAAAGTGGAGAGAAAGTGTGGAATGTTTTTTACAAAAAGAATGATGCATCAAATTGTTCTGGAATGCAATAGTTAATAGTGACGTTGTTTGTTATAAAAAATTTCTAAGTATTCAAATATTGCAGTTCTAGTTTGTTGAGCAGAGTGTTGTGAAGTATCAATAAGTATTTCTCTTTTCAATGAGCTAAAGAAGCTTTCTGCAACAGAATTGTCGTAACAACAGCCTTTATTACTCATCTATATTCTTTACAGCTAAGAGATATTGATACCCTTGCGCAGTATATTGTGAACCTTGGTCACTGTGCAGCAGTAGATTTTTAACAGGTTTACGCCTATTAATGGCCATTAATAAAGAGTTCATAACCAATTGTTTATTTATTGCACTACTCATTAACTACCATACGTGAGAATTATTGCTGCCAAATATAGCCATCCCTCCTTGGTTTTGATGTAAGTAATCCCATACTTTATTCTTACTATTACCCACAAATATAAATGTTTGTTGCATAGCTCTTAATGGCATAACTTTTGCTTGAAATAACTGTTTATATGGTGCAATTTACAGCTTTTAGTTGCTAAAATTATAACTCTTAGTTTAATAATTTTAATCTAATAAGCTTTCAGGTTAATAAAATTAAATTATTTGAGTAAATACAATACTATGTTTTTATTTGTGGGTAATAGTAAGTACTTTATTTGGTTGATCAACAATAAAGTTTTGATCTAGTATATTGGGAGCTACAGCTCTATTATCTGTTTGTTGTTTTTTAATTTTAAACTTTCTTCTCAGTATAGCCCTTACTATTACCCACAAATAAAAACATAGTATTGTATTTACTCAAATAATTTAATTTTATTAACCTGAAAGCTTATTAGATTAAAATTATTAAACTAAGAGTTATAATTTTAGCAACTAAAAGCTGTAAATTGCACCATATAAACAGTTATTTCAAGCAAAAGTTATGCCATTAAGAGCTATGCAACAAACATTTATATTTGTGGGTAATAGTAAGAGTATAGCCCTGATGTCATTTTTCTGCATAATACTTTGCACCGTTTTCAAATTGCAACTTTTACCCAAAGCCTTCAATTCAGCATGAATTTTAGGAGCTCCATATCTACATTTAGAAACTTGATATATTTTTTGAATAGCTGCGAGTAGCTCTTTATTTGCTGATTCTCTACTGCTTATTTTTCTTGTGGTCCACTTATAGTAGCCACTAGCAGAAAATCCTACATAATTCCTGTACTTTATAGCAGTTACTATATAAAAAAATATTTTACTCTTTTTGACTGGCCAGGGCTTTTTTTTAAATGTCTCTTTCCCTTGTTACTCTTGCTTTGTAAATCAAACCTCTCTTTGTCGTAAGGAGCCATGTTACCTCTACCTGGAAATGCTTCTGCTGCCGACTTTTTTTCGTTGTGTTTCTTTATCCATTTTCCTAATAAACCACCCTTTATTCCTAAATCCTTTGCTGTTTTTGTAATTGTTTGACCTGCCTTTCTTTGTTCATTTGCCAGTTTAACAGCTTCCAATTTGAATTCTGCTGTATATTCTCTTACCATTTCTAATCCTCCAAAATTTTATTTTACCCAAAAAAACTCTTTTCTTTCTCTCCACTTTTTCTAGGTAAGGTCAGTCTTTAGGCACCCAAACAAAGGGAAATGCTGGATAAAAAGAAAATACTTTAAAAAGTATAATAACGATAACTGGCGTTTTATGATAAGTAACAAGATACATCTTATTATACACAGCGATCATGTTATTAAACGACATATCAAAGTGCAAAAAACCAGATCTCCATATGATGGTGATTGGGTATATTGGGGTAAACGTCTGAGAAAAATACCAGATAAGCCATTAAGAGTAATAAAACTATTGAAGTTACAACAAAGTAAATGTGATAATTGTAGACTATGGTTTAAAAGTGATGATACAATAGAAATACATCACAAAGACCGGAATAGACGAAACAATATGATCAAAAACTTATCTTTGTTACATGAACATTGTCACGATGAATTACACAGGAGGTGTGCATGAAAAGCACCAAATTGGAGAGAAGCCGTATGAGGCGCAAAGTCTCACGCAATGGCGTCAACTTAAGGAAAAATATCAGCGATAGTGTATAAAATTTCTCTCTAAATTTTTTATCATTAAATTATCCAAAGAGTGCAATAAACAGCACTTTTGTTTCTGTTTTATTTCAATAAAGAAGTCTAAAATGTGTCCTTTTTAGGTGAAACATGCGTGCGCCAAGCAAAGTGCGTAAAGTCCAGTTGGTGAAAATCCAACCCAGGCAAAGCCTAGCCAGCAGGCTGGAACAAACCACTATGCTGCGTAAGGTAACGAGCGTAGTAAAGCTAGTGGAATGGACAACACAGGGTACAACGAAAGTGAAGGTATTGAGTCCCGAAATTCTCGATGTCATAGAGGTCGACACGTTGCATATAGTGGAAGACAGCAAGAAGGGTAACAATAGGGCAAGTTATCACTCACTCTATCGGGATCTGAGGCCGTATCACGTGTTGAGATGGAGTTTACGTAAACTTGGGAGATCCTTTGTATTCCTATTAAGGTACGTTGGAACAAGTCAACAAAGGCGAGTACTGACGGAAGATATAAAGGAAGTCGGACTGATTGATAGTACTCAGAGTGTGGGAAAGCCACATACAAGGGGAAGCGGTCAGCAATATAGTGACTGGTTTAGGAATTGCTATGCCAATACAACGGAGGTTGGAATAACGTGCAAAGAAAACTAAATCAGATAGCAGTAAGAGCCAGGCAAGATAAACGATTGAAATTTAATCGTTAATTCATCTGATAAACGCAGAGAATCTTGCTGAATGTTATAAAGAGCTAAAGCATAACAAAGCATGCGGTATAGACCAGGTGACAGTAGAAGCTTATGGAGAAAATCTTGAAGAGAAGCTCAACACTCTGGTGGATAGTATGAAAAGAAAGCGATATCAACCGCAACCAGTGAAAAGAGTATATATACCAAAAGCTGGAAGCAAAGAGAAACGCGGGCTTGGAGTACCGTCTACAGAAGATAAGTTAGTCCAGATAATGCTGAAGAAGATATTAGAAAATATTTATGAAGCTAACTTTCTGGATAACTCATATGGTTTTCGTCCTGGTAGAAGCTGTCATCAAGCGGTAAATGCACTAAATAAAGCAGTTATGTACAGACCAACTAACTATGTAGTAGAAGTTGATATCAAGAAATTCTTTGATAATGTCCAGCACAAATGGCTAATGAGATGCTTGAGAGAACGGATAACAGACCCAAACATACTGTGGTTAGTAAAACGATTTCTTAAGGCAGGAGTAGTCGAAGCAGGACATTATGAAGCAACTGAACTAGGCACACCTCAGGGGGGAATAGTAAGTCCTATACTAGCTAATATATAGTTGCATTATGTGCTGGATTTGTGGTTTGAAAAGAAATTCAAGCTAAGATCTAAAGGTTATATGGAGCTAGTTAGGTATGCAGACGATCACCTGATTTGCTGCGAAAGAGAAAAAGATGCTAGAGAACTCTTAGAGTCACTGAAACAAAGGCTAGGAAAATTTGGACTGGAAATATCTGAAGACAAAACAAGAATAGTAAAGTTTGGCAAAAAGGAGTGGCAACAAGGAATAAGGGAGAAACGAAAAACGGAAAGTTTCAACTTTCTAGGATTCACCCATTATGGTACAAGGAGTCGTAAAGGTAGAGTAATGGTAGGTCATAAAACCTCGAAAGAAAATCTATCTAGAAAACTTAAAGAAATCAAAGAATGGGTGAAAAAGATCCGAAATAAAGTTCACCTTAAAGATTGGTGGTCAATACTTAAAGCAAAACTAACAGGACACTATAACTACTTCGGAGTTAGCGGAAATTACCGGTGGTTGAATAAATTCTTCTGGCGGGTAATCAAGCTAGCGTATAAATGGATAAACCGACGTAGTCAGAAGAAGAGTATGAATTCAAAGCAATTTATACACTATCTACAAGTTAATCCATTACCAAAACCAAGAATATGCTACTCATTATATACAAAATAGGAAATGCTGTGAATACTACATTGTGGAGCCGTGTGCGGGAAAGCTGCAAGCACGGTTCTGGTGGGGGAGTCATAGCGATAAAACTTAATCAGGAGGATTTAAAACTATGACTTCTACCAAACAAAAAGGAAAAAATTTTATTCTACAAATTAAAAATATAATATACTCGAAAGCTTTTCAGAGAATCCATTGTGTTGAGTTTTACACGAACAAGAAAACTTCCTTTTTCGGCAGTATTTTCTATGATTTTAAAGTTAGTTAAAAAAAGTTTGGGAATAGAATGTGAACTTATGGAGCCATTGACATGTACCCTCAAAGCAAGCTTTTTCTAAAGCAAGGTATAAGATTTGCCATACAGGCTTTCAAGAATTTAAGCATCCAAACAGCCTATCAGGATGAACCTGAGTTGGAGAGGCTATAGACTTATTGCAGCAGATGGTTCTGGTATGAGATTACCCAGCTCTGAGGAAATTGTATCCGAGTTTGGCCGCTTTAAACCAAATGGAACAACAGGCACAATGCCACCATTGGCAATTTGTTTGTTGATTTATGTACTTCGCTGATTTGCAGTGCTCGCCTTGCGGCTTGGAATGTGGGTGAGCAAACGTTAGCAGAAGAACAATTACCTGAAGTCGTTACTCAAATGCGTTCATTAAATCAAGATAGATTATTATTTATCTACGACCGTCTTCATTAAAATTCATTCAGCAGCATTATGAATTGAAAGTAGACTTTATTTTTCGCTTGCAAAAAAGAAATTATAGCAAGCTATGGGAACGAATTTCATCTGGTGAATTAGATTTTGATTTTGTGCTAGAAAATAAAACGAAAAGCCAAAAAGTAAGAGTAATAGTGCTGACATTAGCCAACGGAGAAACAGAGGTATTGGTTACTTCACTTTTTGATCGAGAAAAATTTACTTTGGAAGATATCAGCAAAGCTTATGTATTAAGGTGGCATATAGAGGAGTGCTATAAACGACTCAAAATAGGTGCAGAGTTAGAGAATTTTTCTGGCGTAAATTTAGAGGCTGTATTACAAGAATTTTGGGCAAACTTAGTCATGTGTAATATATTGTCGCTTCATATGTGTGATGCACAAGGGCCTTGGAATCCAGATCAAATTGCTGAGTATCGTTTAAATTTTTCGGTTTTATTTGGTGTAATGAGGCAGAAACTCTATCAGGTACTTATTGCGCCAAAAAACTTTCAAGCCCTTTTTGATAGAGCAAGTATACGCGCTAAAGTTAAAATCCGACCGGGACGATTGTATAGCCGCGATAAGGTAGATAAGCCCAAACGCCATCATGTCTTTAGGAGAGTTTGCTAATGAAAGTTCTTAAGTTGACGCCATTGCCTGAACGGATACAATTTACTAAACAGAAAAAAAGGCAAAAGAAACCCTAGGGTAGCTAGTTATTCACTATCCATTTTTTAAGTTGGCGTTTTTTAATGTTTTAAATAGCGCGTTTCAGCTTGTGTAGGTAAAAACCTAGAAATATTGTGAAGACATAAGGTGCACATAGTGCAAAAAATTAAAAATAAGACGCCAACTACGTTGTTTTCTTGCTGTTTAATCTGCACAGATGAAGATAACTGAATACCTTCAGTTTTATGATAAGGGGGCTGGCGAAGGGTGTCAAGCAAGTTTTTTCGTTTCTATTTCCAATAAAAGTTTGTTATATGGTTATGCAAGAAGTCTATTATAAATGAAATGAATGTGAAAAATATCTTATTAGCGTTTTTAGTACAAATGGTATTCAGTTTGCCGCTATTTGCAGCTGATCCTGTTTTGCTCAACTGCATTGAAACTCCAGAAATATATGACCTTGATGCAAGGCCAAAAAATTTTAGCTCTTCAAACAATTTAAGAAGGAAACCTGGTTCTCCAAATAGTGCAACAGGAGAATTAATACACATAGTGGGTAGAATTACTGATATAAACTGTTTACCAATACAAAATGCTGTAGTTTCTATATGGCACGCGAATTCACGCGGCGTGAACCATTACGATAAGAATATAGAGGATGATCCGAATTTTGCTGGATCAGGAAGGTTTGTAGTGAATAATCTTGGCTATTATAATTTTATTACGATAGCACCTGGTAAAATTGGTGATAGAGCTCCACATATCAACTTTCTAGTTCAACATCCGGATTTTCCGGAATTCACAACGCAAATGTTTTTTGTTGACCATAATTGCGATAATTGTGCTGATCCTGTTCTTGGAGATTTTGTTAGTAATGGGCTTGCAAGCCTTCTCATAACACCATTTACTTACAGTGATCAGGTCATAAAAACCTATACGTTTAACATTACCTTGGGCGGATATAATAAGTTCTCTAATAAAAGATAAAAACCCTTGCATGTAAGGGAGTCCATAGTAAACTTAAGTGTTATTGTACTTAGGATGTATATGAAAAATATCTTACTGATGTTTTTGCTATGTTTTATGTACAATTTACAATTATTTGCAACGGAGATACCAGCAATGAAAATAACAATTTCTAAAATTTCGCCCGATTTTAAAACAATAGTAATGGGTTTATTTGAAGACAACGAAACTGTAAATGATAGCGGAGTTTTGCAAAGAAAACAGGTCATAGATAATATAAAGCAATTTAGCGATTTCAATGGAAGTTTTGGTGAATTTTTCTCTACTGCTTTGCCAGAAGAAAAAAATGTTATAGTTGTTGGACTGGGTAAGAAGGATGAATGGAATGAAAATAAAGAATTAAATATTGGTGGTAAAATATATTGTGAGCTAAGCAGATTAAAAATTAAAAAAGCAGCGGTTTTAATCGAAGGTAGTGCAGCAAATGTTGCATATGGTGCGTTTCTGCGTAGTTTTAAGTTTGATAAGTATAAAACTAAAAAGGATGAGAAAATTACAGAGGTAGAGGAGATTACCGTATTAGTAAAAGATAAGCAATTAAGTAATGCTGAAAGATCATTTGAGCACTTAAGGCAAGAAGGTGAGAGTATATTCCTTGCGCGCTCTTTTATAACAGAGCCTCCTAACATTCTATATCCAGAATCCTATGCTGATCATATAAAAAAAGAACTTACTAAGCTTGGCCTTGAAATCGAGGTGCTTGATAAAAAGCAGATGGAAGAGAAAAAAATGGGAGCCTTGCTTGGAGTTGCACAAGGAAGTAGTAAAGAACCAAAATTAGTAGTGATAAAATGGAATGGAGCTTCTAAAGAACAAAAGCCTATAGCTTTTGTTGGTAAAGGTATAACGTTTGACACTGGTGGAGTATCACTCAAACCTTCACGTGGTATGGAGTCAATGAAATATGACATGGCAGGCTCTGCTACTGTGGTTGGGGTGATGCATGCTTTAGCAGGACGAAAAGCAAAAGTAAATGCGATCGGTGTGGTCGCACTTGCAGAAAATGCAGTGGGTGGTAATGCTCAAAGACCAAGTGATGTAGTAACTTCAATGTCTGGACAAACAATAGAAGTGTTGAACACCGATGCAGAAGGAAGGCTCATACTTGCAGATGCTTTATGGTATACGCAAGATAGATTCTCACCAAAATTTATGATTGATCTTGCAACTTTAACTGGTGCTATAGTGGTTGCACTTGGAAATAACGAATATGCTGGTCTTTTTTCAAATAATGATGAATTAGCAAACCGTCTGATTGATGCAGGAAATGAAGTAAATGAGAAGTTATGGCGTTTTCCTATGAATGAAACTTATGACAAAATTATTGATTCACCGATTGCTGATGTTCAAAACATCGCTCCTGCAGGCTCTGGTGGAGATAGCATAATGGCTGCACAGTTTTTACAGCGTTTTGTGAATGAAACTTGCTGGGCACATTTAGATATCGCAGGCACTGCTTGGCACGAGAAAGGTACTGACATTTGTCCAAGAGGAGCAGTAGGTTTTGGTGTAAGGTTACTTAATAAGTTGGTTGAGAAGTACTACGAAGCCAATGATTAAAGGTCTTTATACTGGATTTATGGCTTAGCTACATGAACGTTTATTTTTGAGGCGCAGCAAATGAAAGTAGCTGATACATATTTCTTTTTTTCTGGATTCCAGTGGGCTTTGTTGCATCGCTAGCTATGATGGATTAAAGATAAAAAAGGTGGAGAATATCAGTAGCTTATTATTCTGGTATTTATAACAAGAACGGTCAGTGAATACCTAAATTTGAGTAAAAGAAATTTCACTACCACTCACTAATCCGGCTAAAATTCAAGAATTTCAATGCTTTAGCTATTTTCAATAGAATTAAATTTATTAATGTAAATAATAAATTACTATTCTTAAATTTGATCAGATTGATTGCAAAAAAACAAGATTTTCAATAGGTTACTTATAATCCTAACTATAGTTAGCCTTTCATAAGTAGCGATGCAACAAAGCCCACTGGGATCCAGGAATTTTATTAAGTTGGTAAGCATAAAAGTAGCCGTTTTATGTTAAAACACAACGTTCTTGATGAGATTACGGCAAGGCTGGATTCCAGTGTCAAGCACTGGAATGACACCATAGGGGCACTGCCATCATAAAGGAACCAGTGTCGGCTACTCGGATGACATCATAGGGGCGCTGGGCATAAGTGTTGAAAGTATCAAAAATAACGTGATATGAGATGATCAACGGCATGTAAATTACCTCCCGACAGTAAAACAATCGAACGTATAAAAGAGTCATTTAGATCCAATGTGAATTGCAGTAATGCTATTTTGAACCCATGTAGATTATTTTTGATTTTATAAACAAGAAATAACAAAGCCGTAATAATAATCATGTAAATATACACCTTCATGCCATTCATAGTATGGCTTAAAAAGTGCTTATATCCAAGATTTTGCTTTATAAATTTAAAGAACACTTCTATATCCCATCTGCGCCTATATAGCTCTGTTACTTCATAAGCTGGCATTTCAAACAAGTTTGTCAAAAACCATATTTCATCTCCAATTTTATTTCTGATTTTTATTAGCCGTAGATCATGCTTTTCTGCCACTTTACCTCGTGCACGATAAAGATTAACTATTATATCTTCTAAAATCTCTGATCCATCCGATTTTTGTTCTCTTATAACTTTGTTCCTGCTTATAACATCATGTTTTCTTCCTACTTTAACTCTTGTGATAAATTTGTACTCCTTTTCATCAAATTCGGCAAAAGTTCCAACTTTTCTGATTCCTCTATCAAATAATAAAATATCCTCTTTTTCAACTTTAGCTTCATTAATTGCTCTCACTAATGCTATATCTTCACTACTTTCTTCTTGTCCTTTACAAAATCTTATACTTGTCGGCAATTGATCCTTTAATCCTACACTCACTTTAACTTGACTGTCGTTACTTTTACCGCCTATTTTTAGCCCATCTTTTATGAGATATCCCGATAAATTTATGATCGTCGAATCAAACTTATGTAAGTTATTTAATGTTTTTTGGGGTAATAGCTTTTTAATCTTGCTCATCAAATCAATATATACTCCCTTAAAATATTCTGGATTTATAACTTTTAACCTTTTTGACAAACCACTGTATGTTACTGTACTTTTATCGCTATTCTTATCCATTATACACCTGTTTATTACCATTTCTAGCGCTCTTAGGCTTGTTTTTTGCCCCATTAATATTAACTTCATTAGACCTTTAAATATAATCTTGCCCAACAATTTAGTATTACATTTATCTACTTCACTTAATTTTCCTAGCCTTTCTAAATCCTCATCTTTTATTAAATTTAGTACTCTTTCTATTTGATCCATTATTGCCTCCATTTTCTTGCAATAATAGTTCTTTATGTCTTTTTTGTGTTACTTTCAACACTTATGGATGACACCCTGACAATCGTCATCCCGCTACTTGTTAGCGGGATCTGGAGATACCGTGACGGTATGATGCTTACTATTACCCACAAATATAAATGTTTGTTGCATAGCTCTTAATGGCATAACTTTTGCTTGAAATAACTGTTTATATGGTGCAATTTACAGCTTTTAGTTGCTAAAATTATAACTCTTAGTTTAATAATTTTAATCTAATAAGCTTTCAGGTTAATAAAATTAAATTATTTGAGTAAATACAATACTATGTTTTTATTTGTGGGTAATAGTGAGGGTATGATGAGGGAGAACAGGCAATGGCGTCAACTTAAGAACTTTCATTAGCAAACTCTCCTAAAGACATGATGGCGTTTGGGCTTATCTACCTTATCGCGGCTATACAATCGTCCCGGTCGGATTTTAACTTTAGCGCGTATACTTGCTCTATCAAAAAGGGCTTGAAAGTTTTTTGGCGCAATAAGTACCTGATAGAGTTTCTGCCTCATTACACCAAATAAAACCGAAAAATTTAAACGATACTCAGCAATTTGATCTGGATTCCAAGGCCCTTGTGCATCACACATATGAAGCGACAATATATTACACATGACTAAGTTTGCCCAAAATTCTTGTAATACAGCCTCTAAATTTACGCCAGAAAAATTCTCTAACTCTGCACCTATTTTGAGTCGTTTATAGCACTCCTCTATATGCCACCTTAATACATAAGCTTTGCTGATATCTTCCAAAGTAAATTTTTCTCGATCAAAAAGTGAAGTAACCAATACCTCTGTTTCTCCGTTGGCTAATGTCAGCACTATTACTCTTACTTTTTGGCTTTTCGTTTTATTTTCTAGCACAAAATCAAAATCTAATTCACCAGATGAAATTCGTTCCCATAGCTTGCTATAATTTCTTTTTTGCAAGCGAAAAATAAAGTCTACTTTCAATTCATAATGCTGCTGAATGAATTTTACTGAAGACGATCATAGATAAATAATAATTTCTTTTGATTTAATGAACGCATTTGAGTGATAACTTCGGGTAATTGCTCTTCCGCCAACGTTTGTTCACCTATATTCCAAGCCGCAAGACGAGCACTACAAATCAGCGAAGTACACAAATCAACAAACAAATTGCCAATGGTGGCATTGTGCCTGTTGTTCCATTTGGTTTAAAGCGGCCAAACTCGGATACAATTTCCTCAGAGCTGGGTAATCTCATACCAGAACCATCTGCTGCAATAAGCCTATAGCCTCTCCAACTCAGGCTCATCTTGATAGGCTGTTTGGATGCTTAAATTCTTTAAAACCTGTATGACAAATCTTATATCTTGCTTTAGAAAAAGCTTGCTTTGAGGGTACATGTCAATGGCTCCATAAGTTCACATTCTATTCCCAAACTTTTTTTAACTAACTTTAAAATCATAGAAAATACTGCCGAAAAAGGAAGTTTTCTTGTTCGTGTAAAACTCAACACAATGGATTCTCTGAAAAGCTTTCGAGTATATTATATTTTTAATTTGTAGAATAAAATTTTTTCCTTTTTGTTTGGTAGAAGTCATAGTTTTAAATCCTCCTGATTAAGTTTTATCGCTATGACTCCCCCACCAGAACCGTGCTTGCAGCTTTCCCGCACACGGCTCCACAATGTAGTATTCACAGCATTTCCTATTTTGTATATAATGAGTAGCATATTCTTGGTTTTGGTAATGGATTAACTTGTAGATAGTGTATAAATTGCTTTGAATTCATACTCTTCTTCTGACTACGTCGGTTTATCCATTTATACGCTAGCTTGATTACCCGCCAGAAGAATTTATTCAACCACCGGTAATTTCCGCTAACTCCGAAGTAGTTATAGTGTCCTGTTAGTTTTGCTTTAAGTATTGACCACCAATCTTTAAGGTGAACTTTATTTCGGATCTTTTTCACCCATTCTTTGATTTCTTTAAGTTTTCTAGATAGATTTTCTTTCGAGGTTTTATGACCTACCATTACTCTACCTTTACGACTCCTTGTACCATAATGGGTGAATCCTAGAAAGTTGAAACTTTCCGTTTTTCGTTTCTCCCTTATTCCTTGTTGCCACTCCTTTTTGCCAAACTTTACTATTCTTGTTTTGTCTTCAGATATTTCCAGTCCAAATTTTCCTAGCCTTTGTTTCAGTGACTCTAAGAGTTCTCTAGCATCTTTTTCTCTTTCGCAGCAAATCAGGTGATCGTCTGCATACCTAACTAGCTCCATATAACCTTTAGATCTTAGCTTGAATTTCTTTTCAAACCACAAATCCAGCACATAATGCAACTATATATTAGCTAGTATAGGACTTACTATTCCCCCCTGAGGTGTGCCTAGTTCAGTTGCTTCATAATGTCCTGCTTCGACTACTCCTGCCTTAAGAAATCGTTTTACTAACCACAGTATGTTTGGGTCTGTTATCCGTTCTCTCAAGCATCTCATTAGCCATTTGTGCTGGACATTATCAAAGAATTTCTTGATATCAACTTCTACTACATAGTTAGTTGGTCTGTACATAACTGCTTTATTTAGTGCATTTACCGCTTGATGACAGCTTCTACCAGGACGAAAACCATATGAGTTATCCAGAAAGTTAGCTTCATAAATATTTTCTAATATCTTCTTCAGCATTATCTGGACTAACTTATCTTCTGTAGACGGTACTCCAAGCCCGCGTTTCTCTTTGCTTCCAGCTTTTGGTATATATACTCTTTTCACTGGTTGCGGTTGATATCGCTTTCTTTTCATACTATCCACCAGAGTGTTGAGCTTCTCTTCAAGATTTTCTCCATAAGCTTCTACTGTCACCTGGTCTATACCGCATGCTTTGTTATGCTTTAGCTCTTTATAACATTCAGCAAGATTCTCTGCGTTTATCAGATGAATTAACGATTAAATTTCAATCGTTTATCTTGCCTGGCTCTTACTGCTATCTGATTTAGTTTTCTTTGCACGTTATTCCAACCTCCGTTGTATTGGCATAGCAATTCCTAAACCAGTCACTATATTGCTGACCGCTTCCCCTTGTATGTGGCTTTCCCACACTCTGAGTACTATCAATCAGTCCGACTTCCTTTATATCTTCCGTCAGTACTCGCCTTTGTTGACTTGTTCCAACGTACCTTAATAGGAATACAAAGGATCTCCCAAGTTTACGTAAACTCCATCTCAACACGTGATACGGCCTCAGATCCCGATAGAGTGAGTGATAACTTGCCCTATTGTTACCCTTCTTGCTGTCTTCCACTATATGCAACGTGTCGACCTCTATGACATCGAGAATTTCGGGACTCAATACCTTCACTTTCGTTGTACCCTGTGTTGTCCATTCCACTAGCTTTACTACGCTCGTTACCTTACGCAGCATAGTGGTTTGTTCCAGCCTGCTGGCTAGGCTTTGCCTGGGTTGGATTTTCACCAACTGGACTTTACGCACTTTGCTTGGCGCACGCATGTTTCACCTAAAAAGGACACATTTTAAACTTCTTTGTTGAAATAAAATAGAAACAAAAGTGCTGTTTATTGCACTCTTTGGATAATTTAATGATAAAAAATTTAGAGAGAAATTTTATACACTATCGCTGATATTTTTCCTTAAGTTGACGCCATTGGGTGTTCTCATGCTCAATACTTTTAAAATAATCAAAAATCTCTTTCATACCTGAATTATCATAGCCAGATTCATCAAGATACCTTAAAGCATAGCTATCTGCTACACTTTCTTGCTCTTGAGAATAGTTAAAAAATAGCCTTGAACTAAACGCTACACCACTAAGCAAAATTGCACCAGCAACCTGAGGGTTAATGATAATACTAGAAACTAATCCTACCATATAACTAATCATTGCTATCGATTGAAAATAACCCATAGCACTACTCATTTGCAATATATGACCAGCAGATATGTGAGCAATCTCATGTGCTAATATACCAAGCAGGACATAAGGTTTAGCCAAATATTGTAAAAGTCCTAAATGAATGAAAATACTGTTATTGTTAATTACAAAAGCATTAATCGAATTGTCATTAATTATAAAAACTTTTATTTGCTCATGATCAATATCCGCAGCAGAAAATAAAGGTTGCGCTAGCTCTTTCACTATTGCTTCCACTTCACTATCTCTAATAATGTTAATAGAGTAAGCATTATTATAATATGCAAAAAAGAACAATAAGGTCAAAAACTTAGCAACTCTAAACATGAAAATTCTGTGCTTGTATAATTTATAGAAATTCTATATTTTAACACTTAAATTATACAAATTTATAAACGCTAGTTTAAATTTTTAACGTAACTGATAAGTTTGTCGATGGTAGTTAACTTAATTTTATGTTGTTCAGCAAATTTAAGTAACTGAGGTAAGCGCATCATAGAGCCATCATCATTCACTAATTCACAAATAACTGCTGAATGATCAAACCCTACTAACTTCGCCATTTCAACACTCGCTTCAGTATGACCAGCACGTTGTGCCACCCCACCTTTATGTGCAATTACAGGAAAAACATGACCTGGAGTTATGATGTCATCCTGAGTACCATCCTTGTTGATAGCAGCATGTATAGTTTTCGTTCTATCCTCTGCTGAAACACCGGTTGTAATGCCATAACGTGCATCAATTGATGTAGTAAATGCGGTATGATTTTCACCAATATTTTTCTTTTCCATGAAATTAAGGCCCAACCTTTTCATGTGAAATTTAGTCATTGCTAAGCAAACAACCCCTGTACCGTACCTAACCATAAAAGCCATATGTTCCGGCTTTATTTTCTCAGCTAAGACAATCAAATCGCCTTCATTTTCTCTATTTTCATCATCAACTAAAATGAATAATTTACCGGAACGAGCATCCTCTAATACATCTTCCACAGAAGAAATACCTGGTAGACTCATTGAAGCATAAGTGGCCTGTACCATAATAATTTACTTAAATTCAATCTTAACTATTTTATACAATTTCTCTCCATTTGGCACTGTCACTTCCACATATTCACCGACTTTTTTGCCGATTAAGGCACTCCCAAGTGGTGAACTAGTAGATATTAACTGCTTTGAAACATCAGCTTCATATTCGCCTACAACCTTATAAACATATTCCACTTCACCGTTATTATCACTTAACATGCTTAATGTCACAGTTGCACCAAACATTACTGAATCACCAGACAAATTTTTTACTTCTATTACTTCCGCATGTGAGAGCTTACTTTCTATCTCCATTATACGGCCTTCAATAAAACCTAACCTTTCCCGTGCTGCATGATACTCTGCGTTTTCAGACAAATCACCTTGATCACGAGCATCAGAAATAGCCTGTATCACAGAAGGTTTTTCTTCCTTTAATTTTTCAAGTTCGGCTTGCATATTCTCAAAACCTTCACTCGTTATAGGAAATTTATTAATAATGGATGAAGCCATAATCACCACCTAAACGCAATTAAATTGAGTAACGAAATTACTCACAATGTTAAAAATATCACCTTTTATATCATCACTCATGTCATTTGACAACTTTTTTAAAACCCCAGGATGCACAGTATGAAAATAATTAATAAGATCATGTTCAAATTTATTAATGTAACTTATTTGTATTTTACTTAACTGATTATATAGGTTAGAAAAAATATACATCAGCACTACTTGTTCTTCTATTGACATAGGTAAATGTTGTTTTTGCTTTAATAACTCGACAAGATATTTACCCTTATTCAAGGATAATTGAACACTAGCATCAAGATCAGAACCAAATTTTGCGAAATCTTCTAATTCTCTATACTGAGCTAAGCTTAGCTTTATAGAACCAGCAACTTTCTTCACAGACTTTAGTTGTGCAGCAGAACCAACCCGTGAAACTGACAAACCTATATTTACTGCAGGTCGAAATCCTTTATAAAATAATTCAGACTCAAGAAAGATCTGCCCATCGGTAATTGAAATAACATTTGTTGGCACATATGCAGATACATCACCAGCTTGAGTTTCGACAATTGGCAAAGCAGTTAAAGAACCCTGCCCTTTTTTATCAGACATTTTAGCAGCTCTTTCAAGCAAGCGAGAATGTACATAGAATATATCTCCAGGGTAAGCTTCACGACCAGGAGGACGTCTGAGCAATAAAGACATCTGCCTATATGCCACAGCATGCTTAGATAAATCATCATATATAATCAAACAATGCATTCCATTGTCACGGAAAAATTCCCCAATAGTGCAACCAGCATAAGGTGCTAAAAATTGCATAGGCGCGCAGTCAGATGCACTAGCCACAACTACAGTTGTATACTCTAATGCTCCGCTTTCTTTCAGCTTATTTACCACTTTTGCTACTGTTGAAATTTTTTGCCCAATAGCAACATAAACACAGTAAACTTTTTGATTTTCGTTTACCTCATCGTTAATCTTCTTCTGATTGATAATAGTATCAAGCGCAATAGTAGTTTTACCAATTTGTCTATCACCAATAATTAATTCACGCTGCCCTCTACCTATTGGAATTAGCAAATCTATAATTTTAATTCCTGTTTGCAGTGGCTCATGCACAGACTTACGATCAATAATGCCTGGCGCTTTAGATTCTATATCCATTCTGTTTTTGGCTCTAATTTCCCCACCGTCGTCCATAGGATGGCCCAACGCATTTACAACTCTCCCTAACAATTCATGCCCTACAGGCACCTGCACAACATCACCACTACATTTTACAACGTCCCCTTCTTTCACATCACGGTCATTACCAAGCACAACTATTCCAGCCGTATTATGATCTAAATCGAGAACTATTCCTTCTACACCACTTGCAAAAAATACCTTTTCACCGAATTTTGCTTTTTCCAGCCCATAAACCAATGCGATACCATCTGTTACTGAAATTACTTCACCTATATTTTCCCGCTTTATAGGATTATCAAACGTCTCAACCTTTTCTCTTATTATACTTGCTATCTCAGAAACATTCATACTGTTCTTCATACAAAATTCCTTACTTTTAATATTTCCATTTTACTTAAGTCAACTAACCTATCCAAGTAACTTTTTAGCGAAGCATCGATCAAATTAAAACCATACCTAACTACGAAGCCACCTAGTATAGAAGGGTCAACCACATTGCTTACTTTTATTATTTTACCAAGAAAGCTCAAAGATTCAGTAATTATTTTTATATCAGATTCCTTTAAAGTTTCTGCTGACTTTATAGTAATTTCGAATTCATTTTCATTTTCTCTTGCAAGACTTAAGAATTTTTCTAATATAAGGATCAATAAACTAGAGCGTTTATTTGCAAATATAACCATAATAAATTTTACTAAATTCTCACTCAAGTGCTCATTTATAGAAAGCATCACTTCTTTTTTGTGTGCAAAAGAAATCATAGGATGAGATAGGTACACAAAAACATCACGTTGATCCTTAAAAAAAGCCAACAAAAATTCTACTTCTTTCCTTATAATACCTAACCTGCTTCCTGAGACATGAAATAGCACTCTAGCGTAAGATGAAACTAAATTATTGTATTGGGTCTTTTTCATATTAAATCCAGTAAATCTAAATTAATTCAGCTACAAATCTTTCATTCTTCAATCCAAGCATTTTTTATATAAACAGGTCTTCTCTTTAAGGAAAGAAAATATAAATCATATCTGACTGAATAATCTAAAAAACTAAGGTTTTTACTTAAGAAATACTTAGAAGAATTTATAATAGACTGACATTGAAGATGAGATATCGGTATTTCTTTTCCAAGTAAACTTGTTTTAACTTCTATAAAAATCAGCTCCTTTTTTTTAGATACAATTAAGTCAATTTCACCGAACTTACAACGGTAACGGCGTTTTATAACATTATACCATTTCAGTTTTAAATATACTAAAACTAATAACTCGCCAAAGTAACCTACAAAGTAGCGTAACCTACTTACCACAAGAAGAACAATTATGATAACAATTAACTTTGTGTAACTACTTTGCCTCCTTCTTTATTTTTACTATAAACCTTACCTCTTGCTGCAATATCCCTATCAACCAGTTCTATCACTGCCATTGAAGCGCAATCACCCTTTCGAGTGCTAAATTTTATTATTCTAGAATACCCACCTTTACGATCTTGATAACGGCTGGCTAAGACGTTTAATAACTTATCAACTGCTAACTTACTATTATGAAGGCGTGAAAGCAAAAGTCTTCTACCATGTAAAGTATTCTTATTCTTAGCAATTGTAATAAACTTTTCGACATATGGACGAAGTTCCTTAGCTTTTGGTAAAGTAGTTACAATCTGCTCATGGTTAATTAATGAGATAGATAGATTCTTTAACGTCGATAATCTATGTTCAGTACAACGAGATAGTTTACGTTTTTTTATTCCATGTTTCATATATCACCTAATCTTCATCAGTATGTTGTTTAGCCAACTCATCTATATCCTTAGGTGGCCAGTTTAGCACATTCATACCCAAAGACAAGCCAAAATTAGTCAAAACTGCCTTAATCTCATTCAAAGACTTTCTGCCAAAATTAGCAGTTCTTAACATTTCACCTTCTGTCTTTTGCACAAGATCACCTATATAAGTGATGTTTTCGTTTTTCAGACAGTTATGAGACCTGACAGATAATTCCATTTCATCTACCTTACGCAATAAGACAGGGTCATAACCCAAATCTTTAGCACCACTAGACGAAGAAACCTGCGATTTTTTATAACTTACATCAGAACTAATAAAGGGCTGAAGTTGCTCCTGTAATATTCTTGCAGCAGAGTCAACAGCTTGACTCGGAGAAATTGTACCATCAGTTTCAATTGACAATATCAGCTTATCCTTATCAGTCACTTGGCCAACACGACTGTTCTCTACCCTGTACGAAACCCTGTTGACAGGGCTATACAAAGCATTAACTGGAATAAAACCAATTAAATCCTGTTCACCCATAAGCTTCAAAAGTTCATTTTCTTTATATTTAGTTACAGGAAGATAACCTTTTCCGCTAGCCACATATATGGTCATGTTAAGCTCCACATTTTGCCCCAGCGTACATATTAACAAATCTTTATTAACAATAGAGCATTGATCATCAGTTTCTATCATCCCAGCTAATACCTGGCAAGGCCCTTTAGCGTTTAAATTTAAGCATTTATTAGAAGCACCATTTAATTTACACCTCAACATACCCATATTTAATACTATATCAGTTACGTCTTCTCTCACCCCTTGAATTGAAGTGAACTCATGAGTTACACCTTCAATTTTTATTCCATAAACAGCACTACCTTTAAGAGAAGATAACATTACACGTCTTAATGCATTACCTAATGTTAAAGCAAAACCACTTTCCAACGGTTCTAGCACTATATCACTTTTTTCACTTGAATCATCTGATATTACCTTAACTGAACTAGGTTTAATCAATTTATCTAAATTGCTACAGAGAGAAACATCATTATTATAATACATAAAACAACCTTTTCAAATATCCTATACTCTTCTTTTTTTTCTTAACCTGCACCCATTATGAGGAATTGCGGTTTTATCTGCAATTGAAGTCACAGTCAACCCACAGCTCTGAAGTGCTTTAACCGCAGCTTCGGTACCAAAGCCAGGACCGCGAATTATTACAGAGACAACCTTCATACCAAATCTCTCCATTGCGTTCTTCGCAGCAGACTCCGCAGCCTTACCTGCAGCATAAGGTGTGGATTTTCTCGAACCTGAAAAACCACATGCACCCACAGAAGTTTGACATAGCGTATTACCATGAACATCAGTTACATTTACAAAAGTATTATTAAAAGTTGCACGAATATGGACAACACCAGTAATAAACTCCTTCTTACTCTTACCAACCGTTTTGACTTTTTTCATTAAAACTCACAATAATAATAAATTTTATTTTTTCCCAGCAATAGGCAACCGAGATCTACCTTTACGAGTCTTAGCATTAGTATGAGTCCTTTGCCCTCTCACAGGTAAACCTTTTCTATGCCTCACCCCTCTATAGCATCCCATTTCCACTAAAGATTTTATGTTCATAGCCACTTCTTTTCTGAGCTCACCTTCTATAACATAATTTTGTCTAATGAAACCGCTGATCTTTTCTATATCTTCATCTCGTAATTCTGAAACACGTTTGCGCTTATCAACTTCGCAAGCGTGACAAATTACATTCGCAGTAACAATACCTATACCATATATATAAGTTAATGCAAAAGGAACACATTTCCTCACTGGAATATTTATGCCTGCAATACGTGCCACTGGTACCTCGATACTTTATTAATAACAACTCTTAATTTATACCATAAAACAACTCAGAGTCAAACCAAATTACAAGAAATTTTACTTTCAATCTCTTGCGTTACCTCATCAACACTCAAATTAGCGTCAATTGTTAATAATTTGCCTTTATAATACTCGCGTAAACCTTTCATTTGAAGGTGATATTCACTTATTCTCTTATTAATTGCAGACATATCAGCATCATCAATTCTTTTCTCTAACCTCGTACTTTTACATTTAGCACAAGTAGTACTCTTAAAAGAAGATACACTATATATGCTTTTACAGTCCAAACACGCGAGACGATTTTTTAACCTATCGATTGCAATATTATCGTCAAGCTGCAGCTCAACTACAATGTCAACATCCCTATTATATTTTTCTTGCAAAACTTGAGTCAAAAAATGAGCCTGGTTTAAATTTCTCGGAAAACCATCTAATAAGCAATTATCATCCACTAATGCAAGCTGGTCACGTAATAATCCACATATAATTTCATCTTGAATTAAATTACCAGATTCCACGGTACCCTTTATTTTTTTACCTAACTCATTACTGCTAGATATAATATTCCTTAATAAATCCCCTACTGAAATTAATTTTAAATTATATTTTGCTATTAACAAGCTTGACTGAGTACCTTTACCAGAACCTGGAGGACCAAAAATCGTAATGATCATCTTACTTTCCTCGTTTTAGACTCATATTTCTTTATCCAGTTGTCGTACCTATTTGAAAAAATATAAGATTGTATTTGCATAATAGTATCAGTAATAACGTTCACTATAATCAGTAAGCTCGTCCCACCAAAAATAAATGGTATATCATAATAATATCTCATAACTTCAGGTACAGTACATATGACTACCAAATACGCAGAGCCAATGAATGTCAACTTAAAAACTATATCTTGAAGGTAATCAGAAGTATGTTTCCCAGGCCTTCTACCAGGTATAAAACCACCATTTTTTTTAAGAAAATCTGCGTTTTCCTCTGGATTAAATATAAAATTGGTATAGAAAAAATTAAAAAATACTATCAGCACCAAATAGGCTACAATATATACTACTTTATTTGCCATAAAGTAATTCAAAATAAAATCAGAAAAAGCGTGCCCCTTATAGAAATTTGCAATTGAAATAGGTGTCAATAAAATTGCATTAGCAAAAATGGTTGGTACTACACCAGATAAATTAATCTTCAATGGAATATAAGTAAAATCGTCATTATGTAATCTTTTAAATTGCTTTTTAGGATGTTGAACAATAACCTTTCTATAAGAAGACTCTACAAAAATAACTAAGAGTAGCAGCAAAAAAAACAATACCAAAACAAAAAGGATAATAAATAACGATACGCTACCGTTTTTATTTAACGTTAACAAAGATGACAAAGCGCTGTGTAACTCTGATATTATACCCGTGAAAATGATTAATGAGATACCATTGCCTATACCGCTAGCGCTGATTCGTTCACCAAGCCATATTAAAAGCATAGTTCCACCTAAAAGGCTGAAAACACCTATTGTACGAAACATAACACCAGGTTCGATTACAACCAATACCCCTTCCCTATTCATCCCTTCCAATCCAACCAAAATTGGAATTGATTGAAATACACAAATTACTATGGTCAGATAGCGTATATAAGAATTCATCTTTCTACGGCCTGACTCTCCATCATTCTTAACTTCCTTCATTCCTTTAATCGCAGAAGAAAGTAACTGAATAATGATAGAAGCCATTATATATGGCATAACGTTCAATGCTAGAATTGTCATTCTAGCCAATGCACCACCAGAAAATAAATTAAATACTCCAAAAACGCCTGAGCCATCTTTGGGAAATATATCATTAATTACATCAAGATTAATTCCAGGAATAGGCACATAAGTACCCAAGCGATAGCAAATTAAAGCTATTAGCGTAAAAAATATACGCTTTAATAAATCGCCTTTATATAACAACGTAGGATCCAAGCTATTAAATGCTGATTTATTGCCCATGACTTACGATAGTATTTCCACACTACCACCAACTGAAGCTACAGATTTTTTTGCAGCTTCTGACGCAAAATCAACACGAAACACAAATTTTTCGCTCAACTTACCTTTATTAAGAAGTTTAATTTTATCCTTAATAGACTTTATAAAACCTAATTTATACAGCCTCTCCTTATCTATAACAGAGTCTTTCACTATTTTTTTAGCTTCCATTAAGCGCTGTATATCGCCAACATTAATTATAGAGTATATGCTCCTACGTATAGGCTTAAAACCTCTTTTAGGCAAACGAGTATATATAGACTGTTGTCCACCCTCAAAACCATTTATAGAAACTCCACTTCTAGCCTTCTGCCCTTTATGCCCTCTACCGGATGTTTTACCTTTACCACAACCGATACCTCTACCCAGCAACTTAGGCTTCTTTTTCTTAGATAATTTAGTAAATATAGAGTTTAATTTTACAGCATTATTCATACTTTACCTGTTTCCAACTATCTCGCTAATCTTTTTGCCTCTTTTGCTTGCTACCTGACGAGGAGATAACATACTATCAAAAGCCTTAAACACCGCACATATAACGTTATGAGGATTATTTGATCTAGTGGATTTAGCTACCACATCCTTTATACCTAACACCTCAAAAACTGATCTAATCGCTCCACCAGCAATAATACCTGTTCCGGCTCTTGCGGTTCTTAAAACTATCTCACCAGAACAAAATTTAGCTTTAATATCATGATGCAAAGTTCTACCTTCACGCAAGTACACTCTAATCATTGATTTCTTTGCAGCATTTACAGCTTTGACTCTTGCTTCAGCAACTTCTGCGTGCTTACCTATTCCACACCCTACCCTACCCTTCTCATCGCCAACAACAACCAAAATTGAAAATGAAAATCTTCTACCACCTTTGGTAACCGTTGTCACTCTTCGTACCGAAACTAAAAGCTCTGATAAATCATTATTATTTTGTAAATTCTTTATAGCCATATTCAAAACCTTCTAAAATTCAAATCCAGAACTTCTTAAAGCCTCAGCAAATTGAGAAACTAATCCTGTGTATTTATACGCTCCACGATCAAACGTAAGCTGCTGCTCTAATTTCATGCCAGACAGACGCTCAACCATTAAAGAAGAAACCTGTTTTATAGTTTCAGCGTTGACTTTCCCTTTACATACATCCTTAATTTTAGCATCCAAAGTAGAAGCTGAAGTGAGAGTTATTCCTTTTACATCATTAATTAACTGGACATAAAAATGCCTATTAGATTTAAATATGGATATACGTAAACGTTCAGCGCTCTTGTCAAGCTTCGCTCTATTACGTAACTTCCTTTTTTCAGAATTACTTAAAAAATTATACGATCTTTTCATTTTTATTACTTCTTTTTACTTACAACCTTACGCAGCATAAATTTGCCTTTTATTACAACACCCTTACCTTTATAAGGATCATATTTTCTAATTTTGCATATATCAGACGCCACCATATAGACCTTCTGCTTATCCATACCACTAACTACTAAGTGAGTTGGCTTTATGCACTTAATCTCAACATCTTTAGGCACTTTATATTTAACATTATGGCTATAACCAAGATATAAAGTCAAATACTTACCATCACACTCTGCCTTATATCCCACACCGTTAATCTCAAGATTAACAGAAAAACCATCAACCATGCCGTTAATGATATTATTAATATTACTCCTATAAGTGCCCCACATAGGCTTTATTTTATCATAATTATCTTTATCTTGATCAACAGAAAGCAATAGCTGATTATCAATAATCTGACACACAACATCCCTGATCAAGCTAACTTCCTTTTCAGCCTTAGCACTCTTTATTAACATACTACCATTATTATATTCAACTGAAACACCAGCAGGAATATTGATAGGAGCAGCACCTATACGAGACATGAATTTCTCCTATTATTTAAAACACACGACACAAAACTTCTCCACCAACCTTTAACTTATGTGCATTATAATCAGTCATCACTCCTTTGGGTGTCGATATAATAAAAATACCAAGACCATTATATGCTTTAGAAATGTCCTTATACTTAGAATAACGACGACAACCAGGCTTTGACACCCTAACTATGTCACTAATTACAGGTGACTTCTCATAATACTTCAATTTTACAATGAAAGAAGGTAAATTATCTACAACTTGCTTTTCATAATCAAGGATATACCCTTCCTCTTTTAAAATCTCCAATATAGAAGAATTCATCTTAGAAAATAGTACCCTTGTTGCCCTATGCATTGCCAATTGAGCATTACGTATCCTTGTTAAAAAATCACCAATACTATCAGATAACGCCACAATATACTCCTTATATTATATTTACCAACTAGACTTTGTAACTCCTGGAATTTGCCCAAAAGAACATAAATCACGCAAAACAATTCTACATAAACCAAATTTTCTATATACTCCTCTTGGTCTCCCAGTTAAAGCACACCTATTTCTAATTTTGGTTTTAGAAGAATTTCTAGGCAATTTTTTAATTAATTTATTTTGAGCTGTAAACCTTTCTACAATAGACAAATTCTTATTATTTATTATAGATTTCAATTTTTCTCTTTTTTCTTTATATTGATCGCACAACTTTATTCTGCGAAGATTTCTTTCTATCATAGATTTTTTTGCCATATATTTCTCCTCTCAATTAATCAAAAAAAGGAAATTTAAGAGCCAGTAATAATTCCTTTGCTTCCTTATCACTAACTGCACTTGTTATAATATTAATATCCATACCTCTAATTTTACTTATTTTATCATAGTCTATTTCTAAAAACGAGATATGTTCCTTTATACCAAAGGAAAAATTACCATTACCGTCAAATTGCTTCACACTAAATCCTCTAAAATCTTTTTCCCTTGGCAAAGCAATATATATCAATCTTTCTAAAAACTCATACATTTTATCTCTACGCAAAGTTACTTTGCAACCTACTGTAGCACCTTTTCTGATCTTGAAGCCAGAAATAGATTTTTTTGCAAAAGTTGATAAAGGCTTCTGCCCAGCAATCAAATATAGGCTATCAAGTGGTTCATTTATTGCTTTACTATCTGTAGCAGCATCTCCAACGCCCATATTGATACACACCTTGACAAGTTTAGGCACTTGCATTATATTGCCGTAATTAAACTTATCCTTCAAGGACTTTACTATGCTATCTTTATACAATTCTTTAAACATATCAACCTAATCTATCACTTCTCCAGAAACTTTTGCAAAACGCACTTTTCTACCGTCTATAACCTTAAACCCCACTCTAGTTGGAGTTTTATATTTAGGGTCCAATGTTGCAACGTTGGATATATCAATAGCTAACTCTTTATTTAATATACCACCACTACTACCAGCTTTTGGTTTAGTATGTCTCTTATGCACATTCACTCCAGAAACAATTACTTTCTTTTTAGCATCACGTGCTATAACTTTGATTACCTTACCAATTTTTCCCTTATCTTTACCAGTTAAAACTATAACGTCGTCACCACTTTTTATTTTAGCACTCATTATAAAACCTCAACAGCTAATGACATTATCTTCATAAAAGAACCAGATGATAACTTTTTTACCGGACCAAACACCCGAGTGCCAAGTGGTTCACCTTGATCGTTAATCAAAACTACAGCATTGCTAGAAAAACGAATTACAGAACCATCAGATTTTCTAATAGGGCTTTTCACCCTCACCACAACTGCTCTATATACTTTTCCCTTCTCAACTTTCCCTCTTGGAGTAATAGATTTAGTAGATACAATAACTGTGTCACCTATAGATGCAGACTTTCTACCACCCAATAAACCAATACAAAGCACTGCACGCGCGCCAGAATTATCAGCTACTTCCAACAATGTATTTTTTTGAATCATATAAATATCCTATTCAATGTGAGCTATTAACAATAACCCATTTTTTAGTAGTAGAAATAGGCTTGTGTTCTTGTATTAAAACCTTGTCCCCTTCTTTACAACTATTATTCTCATCATGTGCTGTATACTTCTTGTATTTTTTTATAACCTTTTTATACAGCTCATCCTTATACACTTGTAATACCGAAACCTTTACAGTCTTATCACACTTAGCCTTAGTTACAGTACCACAAAAAACCTTTTTAGGCATTCTTTTCCTCTCTTCTTCTTTTATTTAATGTAGTTAAAATACGAGCTATGCTCTTTCTTATTAAGCTAAAACGCGAAATATTGTTGCACTGGCCCAGCTTCTTTTGAAAAACCAAATTAACAAACTCTTTTCTCAAATTCACAAGAATTTCATGCAATTCTTGCGAGGACCTCGATTCAATGTCAGCTATATCCATTGCAACTCCATTTAATTATGATTAGATACAAATTTACACTTCATAGGAAGCTTAGCAGTTGCCTTTTCAAGCGCCAATCTTGCTAAATGCATGGGAACATCACTGCTAATTTCAAACAACATTCTACCGGGCTTAGCTTTAAATACCCAAAACTCAACACTACCTTTCCCTTTACCCATACGCACATCCGCCGGCTTTTTACTAACAGGGGTATCAGGAAAAATTCTTATCCACACTTTACCAGAGCGTTTTAATGTTCTAGATATTACACGCCTTGCAGTTTCAATATGCTTAGATTGAATCCTACCTGCTTCCATAACCTTTAGACCATAATCTCCAAAAGATAATGTGCTACCACCTTTCGTGTTACCCTTAATTCGTCCTTTAAATACTTTTTTATATTTACTTTTTTTAGGAACAAACATTTCAATATACCTAATTAGCTACCAATATAAACCCAGACCTTAACTCCTATGATGCCATATATAGTTTTTGCTTCAGCAAAAGCATAATCTATATTAGCACGTAAAGTATGCAAAGGCAAACGGCCTTCTTTATACCACTCAGTACGAGCTATCTCAGCTCCGCCAAGGCGCCCAGAACAACTTACTTTAATACCTCTAGCACCCATCCTCAAACAACTTTGAATAGCTTTTTTCATCGCTCTTCTAAATGAAACCCTTTTTTCTAACTGCTGTGCAATGCTGTTTGATATTAAAACTGCATCTATTTCAGACCTTTTAACCCCTACTACATTCACTTCCACATTATTTTTTACTTTTTCAGCTATCTTTTGCTTTATCTTCTCAATATCCGAGCCTTTCTTACCTATTATCACTCCAGGTCTAGAAGAATGTATTATTACAGATACCAAATCGATCGTACGCTCTATAATTACTTTAGAAACACCAGCATGCTTAAAAGATTCATTTATATAACTGCGAATAGACAAATCTTGATGCAACCCTTGTTTATAACCCTTCTCAGCATACCAAATAGATGACCAAGTATTAATTATTTTTAACCTAAATCCTTTAGGATTAACGTTTCCCATATTTTTGCACTTTCCTTATTAATTTTCTATTTTTATGAATCATATAATTTCCCCCAATTTTACAGTTATATTACTATAACGTTTACTAACTCTATTAGCTCTACCCATAGCTTTTGGACATACCCTACGCAAAGTAAGAGACTTACCTATTAAAATTTCTTTTATATATAAATTATCGATATCCAATCCATAATTTTGAGCATTAGCAATCGCAGAATTTAATACCTTCCTTATAAGACCTGCAGCTTTCTTTTCACAAAATCTTAATTGCACAGTGGCAAAAGAAACTTTTTTATTACGTACTAAACCAGCAACCAAATTCAATTTACGAGGAGTTGATTTTAAAACCCTAGAACCAGCTTTAACTATTACATCTCTGTTTTTCATATCAATTACCTTCTTGTCGCCTTTTTATCACCACTATGCCCAGTAAATTTACGAGTGGGTGAAAACTCACCAAACTTATGACCTATCATATTCTGATCATTAACATTCACAGGAATGTAATCCTTACCATTATAAACAGCAAACTTTAAACCTAAACAATTAGGAAGAATTACAGAAGCCCTGGAATGAACTTTTATAGCCATGTTAACAAACCCCTTGTTTAAAGCATTATTCACCGACTTTAATATAGAAGGATGACAAAAAGGAGGCTTCCATGCAGATCTACTCATAAACTAACCTTTCAATTGTTTTATATACTTATCACTAGATTTATTTCTCCTTCGAGTTTTCTTTCCTTTTGTTGCAACACCCCAAGGAGTAACAGGATGACGACCACCAGAGGTTTTTCCTTCCCCGCCTCCATGAGGATGGTCAACCGGATTCATTGCAACTCCACGTACAGTAGGTCTAATCCCAAGCCACCTACTTCTCCCAGCTTTACCCAACTTTCTATTCTTATGGTCAGGGTTAGATACTACACCAATAGTAGCCTTGCAAGAAGATAAAATCAACCTAATTTGACCAGACCTGAGTCGTAATAAAACATATTGGCCATCACGACCAACGATTTGTGCATAACAACCAGCAGCTCTAGCAATCGCAGCACCATTACCTGGCTTCAGCTCAACATTATGAACGAAAGAACCAACAGGTATATGCTTGAGTAGTAAACAATTCCCTGGCAAAATATCAGCATCATTCCCAGCTGTAACAACATCACCTGGCTTCATACCTTGAGGAGCTAATATATAAGACTTAATATCATCTTCCTTATATGATATTAACGCCAAAAACCCACTTCTATTTGGGTCATACTCTATTTTTTCAACTATACCTTGACCACTTCTATTACGCTTAAAATCTATCATTCTATACTTCTTTTTGTGACCACCACCCCTATGACGAGTTGTAATTCTACCATGATTATTTCTTCCACCACTGGACTTTTTACCGGATGTAAGAGACTTTTCTGGCTCATCTTTTGATAAACCAACTTTACTTACTAACACAGTCCCACGAGAAGACGGAGTAACAGGATTAAAAAATTTCATACCCATACTAAATGCTCATTATATCTAATTTTTGACCATCCATCAAAGAAAAATAAACTTTCTTTTTCTGTTTTTCACAACCAATCACACCCCTAAAACGCCTATATTTAGGCTTAATTCTAACAACATTTATAGAAGAAATTTTAACATCAAATAGAGACTCTATTGCCAACTTTATTTGACGCTTATTTACATTTACAAAAACATACAAAGAATATTTATTAAACTTCTCCCTCAAAAAAGAGGCCTTTTCTGTAATTATAGGAGATTTTATTATATTATTATATTTGATCATAACAATCTACCTTCAAGATGCTTTAAAGTATCCTTTGTCAACATCACGCATTCGTGATTCAATATATCAAAAACATTTAACCCAATAGGTTTGATTAAGTCTACATAGTGCAAGTTTTTAGCCGCACGCAACAAATCATCTCCATAATCACCAACTATCAAAAAGGAAGAAAATTTAAAATTTTTAATACATTTACACATTTCAGACGTTTTCTTCACATCAATATTTAAATTATCCAGAATAATTACTTGATTATTTAAATACTTTAGAGATAAAGCAATTTTTAAACCAAATTTGCGTACCTTCTTATTAAGAGAATAAGTATGACTCCTCACAACAGGGCCGAAAATAATCCCACCACCTCTAAATTGAGGAGATCGCAAGCTCCCTTGTCTTGCCCTACCGGTACGTTTTTGACCATAAGGTTTAGCTGTTGTACCAGAGACATCACTAATACCTTTTGTTTTATGAGTACCAGCTCTTCTCTTCGCTAATTGCCATCTCACTATATCATGCAAAATACTCAATTTTTGCTTAGCAGAAAATATCAAAGGATTGAGCTGAGCAGTACCTACATTATCATTAGATAGATTAACTAAATTACATTCCATAACTAACTTACCAAATTACTAGCATCATCATTTACATCTAACAGTAAACCTACCGGAAAAGGAACATCTTTATGTAAAGATTTTTTAACTGCATCTCTTACAAAAACATAGGAATTTTTAAACCCAGGAACATTATTACCCTTCACAGCAATTATACTATTTTCATGATCAATGGATAATATCTTCATATTTTGTGCAGTTATCCTGCTGTTACCTAAATGACCAGCCATTTTCTTTCCTTTGAATACTCTACCAGGATCCTGACATTGGCCAGTGGAACCTTGTGATCTGTGAGCAATAGAAACACCATGAGATGCCCTAAGCCCACTGAAATTATGCCGCTTCATCACACCAGCAAATCCTTTACCTATAGAATAACCCGTAATATCAAGATATTGACCAACCACAAAATGATTGATTCCCACTTTTTTACCACATTCTATTCCCGACAGGTCATTTAATCTACTTTCGTATAACTTACATTTATTATTTATACCCCTTTTCTTTAAATATTCCAACTGAGGTTTTGCTATATTTTTAAAATCTCCTGTGCCTAAAATGACTGAATTATAGCCACATTTATCTTGTCCTTTTATATCAATAATATAAGTTTCGCTGAGATGCAATAAAGTTACAGCCATGCGACTATTGTCAGAATACATAGCAGTATGACCAATATTCATCATTAGTAAACCAATTCTCCTCAGCGAATTTATTCTCTTCATTTCCTTCTCCTAAACCTTAACTTCCTTGACTTTTAAATCCACTTCTACGCCAGCAGAAAAAGATAAACCTGTAAGCATCTGCATCATAGTAGGAGTAAGATCATGTAAAACAATCAAACGCCTAGAAGTTCTCATTTCAAACTGTTCACGAGATTTTTTATCAACGTGAGGAGATCTATTAACAATAAATTTAGAATCTTTCCTTGGCAACGCAATCGGACCAGATAATTTTGCACTGGACCGCTTTAATTCATCAACAAATTTTCGAACACACTCCTCCAATAAAGAACAATCGAAAGCCTTAATGTTAATATATATATCTTGCTTCATCTTAGTTACTACACTCACTCCAAAATTTCAGAAACAACACCAGAACCAACAGTTCTACCGCCTTCTCTTATCGCAAAACGCAATCCCTTATCCATTGCTATCGGTACTTGCAATTCTACTTCTACACTCACATTATCTCCTGGCATTACCATCTCCTTCCCATCTAGCAATTTTATGCTCCCAGTTACATCCGTTGTCCTTAAATAAAACTGTGGCTGGTAATTCGCAAAAAATGGTGTATGCCTTCCTCCTTCCTCTTTCTTTAATATATAAACCTCCGCCTTAAACTTTCTATGCGGTGTTATCGTCCCCGGTTTCGCTAATACTTGCCCTCTCTCCACTTCTTCTCTTTTTGTTCCTCTTAACAATATTCCTACATTGAGTCCTGCACTTCCCTTATCCAGCAACTTCTTAAACATCTCAACACCTGTGCATATCGTCTTTTGCGTCGCTTGCAGACCTATTATCTCTATCTCTTCTCCCGTCTTTATCTCTCCCTTCTCTATTCTTCCTGTTACCACTGTTCCTCGCCCCGATATCGAAAATACATCTTCGATTGGCAATAAAAATGGTAAATCCACAGGCCTTGGTGGAACCGCTACATATTCATCTAACTTTTCCATCAATTTGTCTATTGATTTCTTTCCATATTCGCTGCTGTCATCCTCCAGCGCCTTGAGTGCTGAACCAACCACCACAGGCACTTCATCCCCTGGAAATCCGTATTTACTCAGTAATTCCCTCACTTCCATTTCTACTAAATCTATCATATCAGCATCAGCAACATCAGCTTTATTTATATACACCACGATATATCCAACACCTACCTGCTTCGCCAGCAATATATGCTCTCTCGTTTGTGGCATTGGCCCATCAACCCCCGACACTACCAATATCGCCGCATCCATCTGTGCTGCACCTACTATCATGTTCTTTACATAGTCAGCGTGTCCAGGACAATCAACGTGTGCATAATGCCTTTTTTCCGTCTGATACTCAACATGCGCTGTTGCTATCGTTATCCCCCTCTTCCTTTCTTCTGGCGCTTTATCTATCTGATCGTACGCTACAAAATTTCCATAATGCTTCGTTATCGCCGCTGTTAACGTCGTCTTCCCATGATCCACATGTCCTATTGTTCCCACATTTACATGCGGCTTTCCAAATGCTTCCACTATTGCTGTCATAATTTAAACTTTTCTACCTAAAATACAAATACATCAATAAATAATATGTTGATTTTATAAAAATACAACAAAAAAAAGAGCGGATAGTGGGAATCGAACCCACGTCACTAGCTTGGAAGGCTAGAGCTCTACCATTGAGCTATACCCGCACAATGGAGGAGGTAGGATTCGAACCTACGTACGCTCACGCGGACAGATTTACAGTCTGTTACCTTTAACCACTCGGTCACTCCTCCGCAAAAATTTGTTAAGAGAATACTATTTTAGCATCTTAACTTAAGCTCTTATTGTATTTAATACTAAACGCCTAAAATTAAAAAATCAAGCAATAAAACCTACCCTGATTAAAATCACGCAGATTTCATTTTATACAACACAATATTGTCAATAAAACGTTTAAACAAATAATGCGAATCATGCGTACCTGGCGCTTCTTCTGGATGGTATTGCACAGAAAAGACTGGGTAATCCTTCATCATTATTCCCTCTACACTATTATCAAATAGAGAAATGTGAGTAATTTCAACATTACTTAGAAGAGAAGCTGAATCAACAACGAAACCATGATTTTGGCTAGTGATCTCAACTTTTCCACTAATTACATCATAAACTGGATGGTTACTCCCTCGGTGACCTATATCCATCTTGATGGTCTTTGCCCCCAAAGTAATCGCAAGTAATTGATGGCCCATGCATATGCCAAAAATTGGTATTTTAGATTTTATAATAATGTCTATTTCTGAAACTACACTTTCTCCTATTTCTTGCGGATCACCAGGACCATTTGAAAGCACTATCCCATCTGGATTCATACTCAACACTTTTTGAGCAAAACCTGTGCTTGGTCTGATTAATTCAACTGTACAACCAAGTTCTATTAAGCATGAAACTATACTGATTTTTACGCCAAAATCAACGATTACAACCCTATATTTTGCATTAAGGTCACTTTTAAAATTACTATGCAAGCTGACTTTATTGGTTATTTCTATCCCATTTACAGATTTATATTCCTTCAATTTGTCCAACGCATGCGCCTTACTCGATGAGCATATCATTCCATTTTGAGATCCATGTTCTCTCAAATGTCTCGTTAAAGCTCTAGTATCAACTCCTGATATCCCAATCACGTTATTTTTCTCTAACCAATCATTTAAACTGATATATGAAGAAGGGTGGGACATAGAAGAAAGTTCACGCATAACCACACCACTTGCAAAAATTTTCTTTCCTTCATTATCCTTATGGTTTATTCCAACGTTACCAATATGAGGAAAAGTGAACGTTATAATTTGATCGGCAAAAGAAGGATCAGTTATAGTATGCTGATAACCGGTCATACCAGTGGTAAAACAGACCTCACCTATGCATTTGCCTTTTTTACCTACTGATTTTCCCCAAAAGCACTTGCCATCTTGTAAAATTAAAACTGCGTCCTGCACTTCATTATCTATTTAACTGATTCAAAACAGTATACAAGAATTTCAAATAATACGTAACTCTTTCTAAAATTCCAAATTTAACCACGAAGCAGCAAAAAATAACATGAAAAACTTTTAATACAATCTTTCATATAAAATATATAGTTGACTACCTTCATATTTCGTATTAGATATAGGTAAATCATAAGTAAAGTGGAGGGTAATAATGAACACTGGTACAAATCAATCAAAAAAAATAAATGAGAAGTGGTTAGCTGGAGGAATTGGCGCGCTATTATTTGTAATGATGCTACCGTCGATTCTTCTTTTAGCAAAAATAGCTATAGGGCTAATTATGGTTTCAGTTGCAGCAATAGCGATAAAAGTTGCCTTAAAAACAATATCGAATGCTTTAGAGGATAAACAGGCAGATCAAAGCCAAGCGACGCAACAAACAACACAAAGTAAAATTATAAACCTGGCTATTGGATTAACATCTATATTCGTAGGAGGATTATCACTATTCATTATAGCACAAACTGGCTTAATTGCAGCATGTGCAGCTATAACTGCTTTAGCTCTACACGAATATGTTAAAAATCAAGAAATAGGAAAAGAGATAAATGATAAATTCGACAAGGTAGCTGACGATACAATCAATTTTATTGTTAGCAGTGTTGAAAAACTTATTCCAACAAAGCCGCCAGGCATAACAGCCTAAACTGTCTCCGTTCAGGGCATAAGTGTTACAAGTAGCATTATATAAAGCGATTAATGGCATCCTCCTGATAATAGAATAATTGTATCTGTTCAGGCAATGGCGTCAACTTAAGAGCCTCCATTAGCAAACTCTCCTAAAGATATGATGGCGTTTGGGCTTATCTACCTTATCGCGGCTATACAATCGTCCCGGTCGGATTTTAACTCTTACTATTACCCACAAATATAAATGTTTGTTGCATAGCTCTTAATGGCATAACTTTTGCTTGAAATAACTGTTTATATGGTGCAATTTACAGCTTTTAGTTGCTAAAATTATAACTCTTAGTTTAATAATTTTAATCTAATAAGCTTTCAGGTTAATAAAATTAAATTATTTGAGTAAATACAATACTATGTTTTTATTTGTGGGTAATAGTAAGCTCAAAATCTGAGAGCACACTTTGTACCTGAGTCTCATCGAATTGAAGATTTGCTTGAGGAGATAGAAGAGTCAACTTTTCTTCACTTTCCTTGGTACTCGAATTTTTGTACAAACCATTAAATAGATTTATAATACTAGAAAACATTTCACACCTCTATTGTTATAAGTAAACTTGATTATATCTTAATGCTAAATGTTGTAAAGCTAAAATTAGAAACTAAAAAAGCTAACATAAGTTCTGCATTGTTTGCAGCTTTATCAGCCTATTAGGCAGAATTATTAAAGAATTAGTTGAATAGGTATTATGATTCAATTTAACTCCATCCACAAGTTCTCCGCTTGTTACTCCAGTTGCAATGAACACTGATTCACCTCTTGCCATATCTTTTACGGCGTAGACTTTTTCTGGGTCATCAATATTTAAATTTTTTGCTCTTTCTCTTAACTGATCCGTATCAAGTACTAATCTTCCCTCCATCTGTCCGTCGATAGAGCTTAGCGCTGCAGCCGCAAGCACTCCCTCTGGTGCTCCTCCTATACCGATATACATATCATGATTGCCATTTACTAGTGAAACTATGGCCGCAACATCACCATCATCTATTAGTTTAATTTTTGCTCCTAATTTCCTGATTTTCTCTATTAATTCACCATGCCTTTCACGTTTAAGTACAGTTACCACGAGATCATTCACTTTGCATTTTTTTGCCTTGGCTAAATTGTCTAGATTCTTTTCAATGCTATTTTTTAGTGAGACTACACCCTCTGGAAGATTTTTTCCTACTGCTATCTTTTCCATATAAACATCAGGTGCATGTAAAAAATTACCTTTTTTCGTTGCAGCAAGAACGGACATTGCCCCTGATTTGTAATGAGCACAAATCGTAGTGCCTTCAAGTGGGTCAACAGCAATGTCAATCTCAGGACCATTTCCAGTGCCAACCTTCTCGCCAATATATAGCATCGGCGCTTCATCTCTCTCACCTTCACCAATTACGATAGTACCATTTATTTCCATTGAATTTAATACTGTACGCATTGCATCAACTGCAACCTGATCAGCCTTTTTTTCATCGCCGAAGCCTGCTAGTTTATATGCAGCAAGCGCCGCAGCTTCGGTCACTTTAACTAATTTATAGGCTAAATCTTCCATCATTTGCTTTAAGAACTATATTCAATATATATCATGCTGCTTGAAACTGCAATATGCCTTGACTGGTTGTGGGAAAGTTGCTATAATAAACTAACATATAGTAGTAGGGTTAGTTATGATATATAGTAATGATGATATTAGAGAGTTGTATCTAAATATAAATGAGACTGTAAAACAGAAGCCTCAAGCAAGTCTTGAAGAATTAAGTAAAGAGCTAAATGCAAGAATTGATCTAAAGCAAAAATTTCATAATGGCTGTGTGTTGGGAGATTTACTATTAGCACTTGCAATTGAAAAAAGTAATCTAGATTTTATAAAATTTCTCTTTAAAAATGAGCTAAAAATTATTAGTATCATTTCCCAACAAGAAGAAACATGCCATATTCCCAAAACTATAAATGGTCAATCTATATTAAATTATGCTGTCCATTTTGGTAATACCGAAATTTTAGATCTACTCTTACAAAATGTTAACGCAGAACAATCAAAGCTAATACCTAAAAGCAAGCTGTACAAGTTGTGTCAACAATTAAAGAGTAATGCGTTAGATAAGGCTATAGACAAAAACAATGAAAAACTTGTTACGTTACTCGTGTCAGCGATAGAGGAGAAACAAGAAAAGCAAAAAATATCTAATGAGGAAATTAAAGTAGGATCTGGCAGTAATAATAATGCCACTAGTAAATCTATAGCAACATCAACAAAAAAAACAAATCCAACTACTGTACCAAATAGTGGTAACGGTAGGAGTGTTATTAATAAACCAGTATCTCCTGTAGTATCAACAAACGCCGGCACATCCGCTATGTCAAGCGGTAATGATAAGTCTAGTAATATAAGAACTCACGGCGATGGTCTATCAAATCATACTATTACACCAAATAGTGGTAACGGTCAGCATCATAATAACAAAAATGAAACGCCTGTAGTAACAGTGCCTTCTATATTAACAAAGAAGACAAATACCAATCAAACTTGTTACACCAAATAGTGGTAACGGTCAGCATCATAATAACGAAAATAAAACGCCTGTAGTAACAGGGATTGACCAAACTGCCACACCAAATAATGATAATAAAGCTAACGGCTTTGTAGATGCTCAATTTTCTATGCCAAATGAACAAGAAACTAAATATAAAGAGAGCAAAAAGGATTTTTACACCTCATTGACAAAAGATGTTGTTGGAGTTGTTATTACAGGATTATTCATTACTGCTGCTGTGATGGTTCCATTTGTAGCTGGTGCAGTAGTTTGCAGTGTCATAGCTGCTTTGATTGCAATATATACCGGGTTGCATGTAAAAAATTCTACATTACCAAGTTATAGGGAGATGAGAGAGAATGAAGTTGAACGTGTAACAGGATGTCATCCCAGTGCCCAGACACTGGGATCCAAAAGGCCATAATAAAAACTAGATTCCAGCGTCACGCGCTGGAATGACACCCTCTGGTGGGCTCAAACCATATGAGTAGCCAACACTGCCACTATACTTACCTAGCAAATTTAGATCTAACACTAAACTGTGCTGCCACTAACTTTGCAATCGGTACTCTATAGGGTGAGCATGAAACATAATCTACCCCTGATTCGATGAGAAACTCTATAGATTTTGGATCTGCTCCATGCTCTCCACATATACCCAGTTTTATTTCTTTTCGGGTTTTTTTGCCTCTTTCAATGGCTATCTTGATTAACTCCCCTACCCCTTCGATGTCCAGCACTTCAAATGGGTCGTTTTCGAATATGTTGCTTTCCTTATAAGAATCGAGGAAATTAACTGAATCATCTCTTGAAAGTCCCATGGTTGTTTGCGTTAAATCATTAGTGCCAAAACTAAAAAACTCTGCATGTTTTGCTAACTTATCAGCAATCAGTGCTGCTCTTGGTAGTTCTATCATCGTTCCAATTGAATAAGCCTTGTCTGATGTCATTCCAGCGCGTGACGCTGGAATCTGCGTCTGGATCCCAGCTGAGATAACAGAGGATTCTTTCTTTGCTAGCTCGCATATCAGAATAAATTCTTTCTCGCTCATGATAAAAGGAATCATGATTTCAGGCTCCACTTCTATCTTCTTTTCTTTCTTTAATTCACTTGCAGCACTAAGTATTGCCCTAATCTGCATGCTATATATTTCAGGATGAGAAATAGCAAGTCTACAACCTCGATGGCCAAGCATTGGGTTCTTTTCTGATAACTGTGCTATTTTATTTTTTACTGATTCAACTGACTTACTAAGTGATTTGGC
This sequence comes from Wolbachia endosymbiont of Phyllotreta cruciferae, assembly GCF_918697765.1. Lineage (NCBI taxonomy): Bacteria > Pseudomonadati > Pseudomonadota > Alphaproteobacteria > Rickettsiales > Anaplasmataceae > Wolbachia > Wolbachia endosymbiont of Phyllotreta cruciferae. The sequence continues at coordinate 1,306,910 of NZ_OU953855.1, read as the reverse complement.
GATTTTTTCTATAGTAGACTGATTATTGGGTAAAAATTCATGTAAGGGCGGATCAAGCAAACGTATAGTGACTTCCCTGCCCTCCATAATAGAAAATATTTCTTTGAAATCAGACTTTTGCATTTCTTCTAGTTTAATGAGCGCATTTGCCCTTTCATTTTCATCGTCAGCTATTATCAATTTTTGAATGAATTCGATTCTATCACTAGCGAAAAACATATGTTCTGTGCGACATAAGCCTATACCTTCTGCACCGAATTCTTTTGCAATTTTTGCATCTTTTGGAGTATCAGCGTTCGCTCTCACTTTGATCGTTTTGATTTCATCTATCCAGTTGGTTATCGTTTTGAATTCTTGCGATAATTCAGGTGAAATTGTAGGAAGAATGCCAAGCATAACCTCCCCTGTTCCTCCGTTGATGGTAATTGGTTCACCTTTATTTACTTTTGCATCCCCTACAGAAAAGAAAGTTCCATCTTTATCGATATAAAGTCCACTCACACTGCAAATGCATGGCTTACCCATTCCACGGGTTACAACAGCAGCATGCGAGGTCATCCCTCCCCGTGCTGTTACTATGCCACTTGCAGCATTCATTCCATTAATATCTTCAGGACTCGTTTCTGACCTTACTAAAATCACTTTTTTACCCTGCTCTGCAGCTTTTTCAGCATCACTTGCACTAAACACTACATATCCAGAAGCAACCCCTGGAGAAGCCGGCAGTCCCTTCCCTATTACTTTCTGGTCACCCTTAACGTCAAGAACTGGATGCAATAAATTGTCAAAAGTTTTTGGATCAATTCTCAATATTCCTTCTTCTTTTGTAATCGTTCCTTCGTTTACCATATCAACTATTATGCGAATAGCAGCTTCAGCCGTGCGCTTGCCAGACCTAGTCTGCAAAATCCATAACTTACCGTCCTGCACAGTAAATTCGATATCCTGCATGTCTTTATAATGCCTTTCAAGTTTTTCACATACCACGCATAATTCTCGGTAGACACTTGGCAGCAACTTCTCCATGGTGTTTTTTTGCTCTCCGTCAATTGGCATAGGAGTATAAACACCAGAAACCACATCCTCACCCTGAGCATTAATCAGAAATTCACCAAAGTATTTTTTTTCTCCAGTTGAAGGATTTCGTGTAAATATCACACCAGTTGCAGAATTATCATTTAAATTACCAAAAACCATTGCTTGCACGTTGACCGCTGTTCCAAGGTTTTCAGGAATATTATGTATTCTTCTATAGGAAACAGCCCTATCATTTTTCCAAGAGGCAAATACTGCATTAACTGAGTTTAACAATTGCTCTTCAACGTTCTGCGGGAAATGTTTCTCAGTTTTTTCATATACTATCTTTTTAAAATCGTTAACAATTCTCTTTAAAACATCAACATCAAGATCAGCTAAGCTTTTTGCTCCACTCTTTTGCTGCTCATTATCAACAACATCTTGAAATAGGTGATGATCAAGCTGTAGTACAACATTGGAGTACATCATGATGAAACGGCAGTAGCTATCGTAAGCAAAACGTTCGCCACTTTTTTTTGCAAGCCCAACAACGGTTTCATCATTTAGACCAACATTTAAAATAGTATCAAGCATGCCCGGCATTGAACTAACACTACCAGAGCGTATTGAAACTAATAAAGGATTATTTAAATCCCCAAATTTACAACCGATGTCATTTTCGAGCATCGCCATGTAGTTTTTGATTCCACTACATATGTCATTCCAGTGCGTGACCACATTTTTTTCTGGATCCGAGTAGTCAGCTACTTGGATAACAGAAGATCTATTGTCTTGATAATAGACTTTGCAAGCAGAGGTGGAAATTGTGAAACCAGGTGGAACAGGAATGCCAACATTGCACATTTCTGCTAAATTTGCCCCCTTTCCTCCCAGCAGATTTTTCATTTCTGCATTGCCTTCGCATTTACCCTGGCTAAAGTAATGTATTAACTTTTCCCCCATCATTTTCTCCGGATTTTCACTGATAAACACATTGTACATATAGTTCCAATAAACCTGTGAGAACTTGAAACCTTAGGATAATAAATTTTACAAAATTTTGCAACAACGTTCCTTCTGGCAACATCAGTAAAGTTAACAAAAAAGATGACAAATTATTGAATTATTATCAATAAGAATATATAATATAAAGATACATTTAAAAATTTTTTTATGGCTCTTTCTAAATTTCTCGACCCCAAGAATGATGTTGCGTTCCGGCGTATTTTTGGTACTGAAAAAAATAAAGACATCCTCATTCACTTTCTCAATGATATTTTGGGGTTCACTGGCAAAGATGAAATAAAAGAAATAGAATTCCTCAGCACTATTCAAGATGCTGAAATTGCCTCTAAAAAACAAAGTATCGTTGATGTTCTTTGCAGGGATGAAAATGGGGTGCAAGTAATAGTCGAAATGCAAGTTGCCAAAACTAAAGGCTTTGAAAAACGCGCTCAATATTACGCTGCTAAAGCTTATTCAAGGCAAGCTGATAAAGGTGATCAATATCAGGATCTTAAAGAAATCATTTTTATAGCTATTGCTGATTGTATTCTCTTTCCTAATAAATCTGAGTATAAGTCAGATCATGTAATGTTAGACAAAGATAGCTATGAACATGATTTAAAAGATTTTTATTTTACATTTATTGAGTTACCAAAATTTCCTAAAACTAAAGAAGACCAATTGGAGAGTATAGTTGAAAAATGGATCTATTATTTTAGTGCGACCTGGAAGGTCATGGTTTTGTGGTGGTTAAATTCCATCTTCCCAGACATCAGGGATAATGTATATCTCACATTTCAAAGAGTGGCAACCTCTGGGATGCAAGCATGAGATAAAAGCAGGTAACACTAAATCTCGTGGTGAATCCCTGCAAACAGAGTTAGATATGATTACGAGAGAAACCTATGTTTGAATTGTCGTCAAAGCATAATATGCGAAAAGAGATTGAACTACGCATAGACCAAAATGGTACGAAGCAAAAAGGGGACTAAAGATTGAAGACTTTAGTTATTGATGTTCCAAGCTTCCGGCAAATAGTAGGAATCTAAGTTTAACGTGAAACGAAGCCATGGAACAGAGTAACCACATAGAAGCTCTTATATTCATTAAAATATAAGTAAGTAGCCAGCCACAAGCTACTATGTGGAAGGATTGTTTAAGAAGCTAATGCCCAAAGTAATATCTGGGATATGCAGACGTAAACACTTTAATTTGGAAGGTAAAGTGGTGAATAGTAGTGAATATGTTATGGACCAGCAAAAAGTTAGGTATGAATGGAATGGAATTCCTTGGCGCAAGCTAAAGAAATCTTCATTTAAGCTACAAAAACGAATTTACCAAGCTTCTAAATGTAATGATATCAAAAAGATGCATAATCTTCAGAGATTATTACTCAAATCAACAAGTGCAAAAACACTCGCTGTTAAGAAAGTAACACAGGACAATAGGGGGAAGAAGACTGCAGGTATTGATGGAAAAGCTAACCTTAATCAAAAAGAAAGATTACAACTATCATATTCTTTAGATATAAAAGAAAAAGCAAAGCCATCAAGACGTGTCTGGATTCCAAAATCTGGTAAGCCATCGGAGCATCGCCCACTTGGTATACCCACTATATCGTGTCGAGCAAAACAAACACTTGTAAAAATGGCTTTAGAACCAGAATGGGAGGCAAAACTTGAGCCAAACACTTATGGTTTTAGACCTGGTAGATCATGTCATGATGCAATTGAAGCCATATTTGATGTGCTAAAACAGAAAACAGCATATGTATTAGATGCTGATATTTCTGGATGCTTTGACAATATTAACCATAATAAATTGCTTGAAAAGCTCAATACCACACCAACATTAAAGAAAATCATAAAAGGATGGTTAGGAGCTGGTGTTATGGAAGATGGAAAGCTTCAATCCACAAAACGTGGTACAATTCAAGGAGGGACGATCTCACCGTTGCTAGCTTGTGTTGCATTACACGGATTAGAGCAACATGTCAAAAAAGCATTAACAAACGAACTCTTTCAATGCATGAAAAGAAAATATGGTAGGATATCGCATAGAAACGCGCAAAAGTCTATTAGTGTAATTTTCTACTGTGATGATTTTGTCATCATACATGAAAACGAAGAGATTATTCTTAAAGCAAAAATTTTAGTTGAAGAATGGTTAGAAACCATTGGACTAAAATTAAAGCCCTCTAAAACAAGAGTTTCTCATACATTAAGAACCATTGACGAAACAAAACCAGGATTTGATTTTCTTGGATTTTCAATAAGACAATATCCAATAAAAGAAAGTAAGAAAGGTTACAAGTTATTAATCAAACCAAGTCGTAATTCTATAAAACAGCATACACTAGCTATTAAACATAAACTCAGAGAAATGCGTGGAGCACCACAAGAACGTGTGATAAAGGATCTCAATCCAATAAACAGAGGATGGAGTCAATATTACTCCTCGGTAGTTTCATGTAAAATCTTTAGCTCATTGGATAATATTATGCATAGAAAACTCTGGAAGTGGGCAGTTTTTAGGCACCCAAACAAAGGGAGATGCTGGATAAAAAGAAAGTACTTTAAGAAGTATAATAACGAAAACTGGCGCTTTATGACAAGTAACAAGGTACGTCTTACTATACACAGCGATCATGTTATTAAACGACATATCAAAGTGCAAAAAACCAGATCCCCATATGATGGTGATTGGGTATATTGGGGTAAACGTCTGAGAAAAATACCAGATAAGCCACTAGGAGTAATAAAATTATTGAGGTTGCAACAAAGTAAATGCGATAATTGTAGACTATGGTTTAAAAGTGATGATACAATAGAAATACATCACAAAGACCGGAATAGACGAAACAATATGATCACAAACTTATCTTTGTTACATGGACATTGTCACGATGAATTACACAGGAGGTGTGCATGAAAAGCACCAAATTAGAGAGAAGCCGTATGAGGCGCAAAGTCTCACGTACGGTTTTGCAGTCGAGTGAGGAAGGGCGACCTTCTTCACTTAGACAACAAAATAGTAGAGAGCTTAATTGCAAAAGGAGCAAATATAAATGCAAAGATGGATGATGGTAGAAGAGCTCTACATTTGGCAGCAGAACATAATCACTTGGAAATAATGAATTTCTTGATTGAAAATGGAGCAGATATTAATGCTCTAGATAACAGAAGTTGGACTCCTCTACATTGTGCAGCATATGATGGTAGTTTAGAAGTTGCTAAATCTTTGCTTGATAAAGGAGCAGACATTAATGCTAAAACAGTTAAAAGTACTACACCTCTACACTTTGCAGTAGACCATGATCATTTAGAGGTGGTTGAATTGCTCTTAGAAAAGGAAGCAGATATTAATGCTTTAGATCACACAAATTGGACTCCTTTACATTTTGCAGCAGAAAAAGGTTATGATCAGATAGCAACCGTTCTATTGAAACATGGTGCTGATGTAAATGTAAAAGAAAATCAAAATAAAGGCACAGCCCTACATCTTGCAGCTCAATATGGTCATCCTAAGGTAGTTAAAACTCTTATTATAAATGGAGCGGATGTTAATGCAAAAATGGATAAAAATGCTACGCCTTTACACTTAGGGGCACAAATTGGTAATTTAGATATAGTTAGGTCTCTACTTATGAGCGGAGCATACTTTAATGCTAGAGCTGAAGGAGGTAGATATGTTTTACCATTACACTTTGCGGAAAGAAGAGGAAACCCAGAAGTTATAAAATTACTAAAATTGACTGAGAAGTTATTTAAGGCTATAGAAGATAATAATTATTTAGGAATTGAGAGTTCCATTAGAGATGGAGCAATCATTGATTCGAAAAACGTGGATGGAAGAACGCCATTACATTATGCTGTTAATAATGGGCACATAAAAGTTGTAAATATCTTGCTAGCAAATGGAGCTGATGCTGCTAAAGTTACTAACAAAGGTAATACACCATTACACACTGCTGCTTCCAAAGGTCATAAAGAAATTATTGAAGCTTTGTTACAACGTATAAGCCACAATAAATTGAGTGATTTTATTAATGCTAAAACAATAGTTAAAGGCACTACATCGTTGCATGTTGCTACTGAAAATAGCTTTTTCGAAGCTGTAAAATCTTTGTTGAAACATGGTGCAATTTATAACATCAAGAATAAAGAAGGTAAAGCACCACTTGATCTTTCTCGAGACCAAAATATTACTAACCTATTGAAATTAGTAGAAGAGCTGTTTGAGAATGCAAAAAATGGTAATGTTGAAATTATCAGTAAGCTGAAAGCAATAAAACCTGATGAGCGCGTAGCTGTAACAAATGCTCGTAATGATCAAGACAAGTCATTAGTCCAGGTTGCAGTAATCAATAAACACTCAAACCTTGCAAGTAGATTATTAGAAATATTAAAAAGTCCAGATCAGAGTTTACAAGATGTCAGCGTAGAAAATAGAGTAAAGAGTTTAAAGTTATAGCTCTCTTAAATGAAACTCTAATGAGGGTGCCAAGATCTAGAAAATATACAAAAATTACAGTGGGATTTACATCTTACTAATTATGAATTAACTTACTACCTAATCAATTCCTGAGTTATGTATGAGTAACATTTTGATAATATTAGCAGCAGGAAAGAGCAGTAGAATGAATTCTGAATATTCAAAAGCGTTGCACCAAGTGGGAAATCTTACTCTTTTAGAACATATAATTTCTAATGCAAAATTGCTGAGTCTAAAAAGCTTATCAATTGTTGTTAACAACTCCCTTCTAAAAGATTTAGAAAACTTTGATAGCCTAAAAAGTATAATCGATCAATACAATATAAAACTAATAATGCAAGAAGATATTACAGGCACTGGCACTGCAGTTAAAATTGCTCTAGAAAATCTGGAGGAGTTATCTGATCAAGACATAGTTTTAATACAGTATGGAGACACTCCCTTTATATCTAGTGATACAGTTATGAAAATGACTGATTGTTTAAAGTATAATAATTTAGTTCTTCTTGGATTCAATAGTCAAGATGAACAATATGGAAGATTAGTAATTGATAATTACGGAAATGTTCAAAAAATCCTAAAAAATGGAGATAAAATGCTTCTTGCAAACTCTGGAATAATGGTTTCATATGCTAAAGATCTCTTTACCTTAGTAAAAGAAATAAAATTTAATAATTCGACCAATGAATATTGTCTTAATGATATAGTGCCCATTGCAGCAACCAATAACTTGAGTGTAGGTTATGTAGTTTCTGATGAAAGAGAAGCAATGGGAGTAAATAATAAGGAGGATTTGATTAAAGCCGAACACTATTTTCAAGAAAGAAGGCAGCCAACTTTTCTTTCATAACTACATTTTTTTATTCATTAATTTAAGTTGACATTTGTTTTATACTGGTTTTATAATACCCTTTAATTCTTACTTGTAAGATAATTGGTATGACAAATTTTCCTAGTTGTAGTAGAGGGTATACATGGGGATATTAATAACAGGTGCTGCAGGTTTGATAGGGTCGACCTTGGTGAAAAAGTTAGAAAACCAAGGTCATGAAGTAATAAGCTGCGATATTAGGTTTCACGGTAATCCACTCAGTTTTTTTTCAGAAGATATAGTACCACTACTTGCTCAGTGTACAGGAATCATTCATCTGGCTGCAATTTCTAGAGTTATACATGGTGAACTTTATCCTACACTGTGTCAAAAAATTAATGTTGATGGTACAATGCGGTTTTTAGGGTTATGTAAGTCACTTCCAAATAAACCATGGTTTATATATGCAAGTAGTAGGGAAGTCTATGGAGAGCAGAAGGAACTGCCAGTTACAGAATCTGCTAGTATCGATCCAATAAATAATTATGCACAAGGTAAAGCATTTATTGAGGAACAAATAACAAGTTCAAAAGATTTTAATGTAGCAATATTACGCTTTTCAAATGTATACGGTGGTTTACTAGATCATAACAGTAGAGTAATTCCTGCACTCTGTATTAATGCATTAAGAGGTGATCCAATTAAAATAGAAGGTAAAGAATGTGTTTTTGATTTTACCTATTTGGATGATGTTATAGAGGGTATATGCTTAACTGTTAAATATTTACAAAGCGAAAAATCTTCTCTTCCTGCTATTCATCTTACTACTAATAGCCCATGTACTTTAGAAAACTTAGCAAAAACAATATTAAAAGTCACGAAAAGTGATTCTAGAATTGATTTTTATCCTCCAAGAAATTTTGATGTAACTAAGTTTCATGGTGATTTTACTAGAGCTAAAGAGCTACTTGGTTGGTCTCCAAAACATTCATTAGAAGTAGGATTAAGTAAATTTATAAAAAGTCTACAAAACAATACACAAGAATATCCTAACAATATAGATATGGTAATATATGAAAATATTAAAAGTTATTCATGGTTACCCTCCTTATTATAGTGCTGGTTCAGAGGTTTATAGCCAAACTCTTGCTCATGAACTAGCAAATAACAATGAGGTACAAGTATTTACTAGGTATGAAAATAGCTTTTTACCTGATTTTTATTACACTACAGTCCTAGATAGTAGTGACTCTCGAATCTTACTGCATTTAATTAATATACCCACAGCTAAATATCGTTACAAATTTATCAATGAAGAAGTAGATATACAATTTAAAAGAGTAATAGATAACTTTCAGCCAGATCTTATACATTTTGGTCATCTTAATCATCTATCAATTACTTTACCAGAAATTGCTTTTAAAGAAAATATACCTACAATTTTTACGCTACATGACTTTTGGTTAATGTGTCCAAGAGGAAGGTTTATTCAACGCAATTCTGAAGATTTGTTACGGCTTTGTGATGGACAAAAGGATCAAAAATGTGCAACTCAATGTTACAAAGGATATTTTACAGGAGATGAAGAATTCCTGAATTTAGACATAAATTATTGGGAACAATGGGTTGCAACTAGAATGAAGCACACAAGGAAAATAATAGACTATATAGATTACTTTATTTCCCCATCGAAATTCTTGATGGATAAATTTACTCAGGATTTTTATGTTCCGATAAACAAAATTTCTTATCTTGATTATGGTTTTGATCTCAATCGTCTTAAGAATAGAAATAGAGCACAAGAAAAAGAGTTTATTTTCGGTTATATTGGTACTCATACTCCCGAAAAAGGTGTTAATCTATTATTGAAAGCTTTTTCTCACTTATCATCTAAAGCAAAACTTAGAATTTGGGGAGCAGCAAGAGAAGAAACTAAAGCTTTAAAAGCGATTGCCGATCAGTTTTCACCTGTTGTTAAAGAAGGAATAGAGTGGATGGGAAGTTATGATAATAAGAATATAGTTACTGACGTATTTAATAAAGTTGATGCAATAGTCGTTCCTTCAATTTGGGGTGAAAATTCACCATTAGTAATACATGAAGCACAGCAACTTAGAATACCAGTTATAACAGCCGATTATGGTGGTATGGCAGAATATGTAAGAGATGGACTATTATTTAAGCACAGAGATGCAAGTAGTTTGTCAGAAAAAATGCAAGTCCTATCTACAAATCAGGAGTTATACAATAAACTTACCCAAAAAGGCTATCCTTATACTGAAAATGGGAATATACCTTCTATGAGTGAGCATATTGAGAAACTTAACAAGATTTACCGTAATGCTATTGAAAAGAAAGGCAAATCAGTAGCTGTGAAACCCGGTCCTTGGAGAATTACTTTTGATACTAATCCAGATTACTGCAATTTTGCTTGTATAATGTGCGAATGTTTTTCACCATACAGCAAAGTTAAAGAAGAAAAGAAAGCTAAAGGAATAAAACCTAAGATACTGTCGATAGAAACTATCAGAAAAGTAATTAAGGAAGCAGCTGGAACACCTTTAAGGGAAATCATTCCTTCTACTATGGGTGAGCCTTTAATGTATAAAAGCTTTGATGAAATAATCAATTTGTGCCATGAGTTCGGTCTTAAGCTTAACCTCACAACCAATGGTTCTTTTCCCATTAAAGGAGCTAGAAAATGGGCTGAACTATTGGTACCAATTTTATCTGATGTTAAGATTTCCTGGAATGGGGCAACTAAAGAAACTCATGAAAGAATCATGAAAGGTTCAAAATGGGAAGTAGTGACAGAAAATTTAAAAACTTTCCTTGAAGTTAGAGATAAATACTTTAGCGATACAGGTGAAAGGTGTACCGTTACTTTACAATTAACATTTTTGGAAAGTAATTTACATGAACTCTATGACATAGTTAAGATGGCCATAAAAAACGGCATAGATAGAGTTAAAGGACATCATCTTTGGGCACATTTTGAGGAAATTAAGGATCTATCTATGAGAAGAGATGAGTTAGCAATTAGTAGATGGAACACGGAGGTGAGAAGGTTATACGAACTTAGAGATAATATTCTATTGCCAAATGGTAAAAAGATAAAATTAGAAAATTTCACAATCCTTTCTCAAGAAGGTATTAAGGATTTGGCTCCAGGTGGTCAATGCCCATTTTTAGGTAAAGAAGCATGGATAAACAATGAAGGAAAGTTTAGTCCTTGCTGTGCTCCAGATGAACTCCGTAAGACATTAGGAAATTTTGGTAATGTTAATGAGGTTAAACTCGAGGAAATATGGCAGAGTAGTGAGTACCTAAGCTTACAAAAGAATTATTTAAATTACAAATTATGCAAAACATGCAACATGAGAAAACCTTTGATCAATTAATCAAAGATAATCTTAAATCTATTAAAATTTCACCGTGTGAGAGTTTTCACGAATTACTAGGAAATCCTTTGTATGAAAATAGGTTTATAAAGGTTGGTAAATTTCATGAGCCCGGTCTTGCACCGGTTTATGATCAGACAGGTGCTTATCATATCAATGTGAGAGGAGAAGCAGTTTATCATCATAGATTTCTAAAAACTTTTGGATTCTACTTCAATAGAGCAGCCGTAGAAGATGATACAGGGTGTTACCATATTGATTCATCTGGATGTAGAGTATACAAACAGTCGTATCAATGGATTGGAAATTATCAGGAAGATGCTTGTGTAGTTAGAAGACATGATAAATGTTTTCATATTAATTTAAATGGCAACAGGATTTATCAGGAGGAATATGATTATGTTGGAGATTTTAAGGATGGTATCTCTGTAGTCTATAAGGATGGCAAAGCTACACATATTAATCATCATGGAAAGTTAGTACATAATAAATGGTATAAAAAACTTAATGTTTTTCATAAAGGGTATTCTATTGCAGAAGATCAACATGGTTGGTTTCATATAGATATTAATGGTGATCCTGTTTACCAGCAGAGATTTAAAATGGTAGAAGCATTCTATAATGGCATGGCAAAGGTTGAAACTTTTGAAGGTGTGTTAGGACAAATCAATATTACCGGAAATGTAAAGTTTAGTATTTTTGATTTAGGTAAAGAATCTCAAGTGCATAGGATTTCTGCAGAACTTTCAGCCTTTTGGAAAACTTACCTAACAAGCGTTGCTATTGAACTTGATTTGTTAAATATTTTACCTGCAACTATGCCAGTTTTATCTAAAAAGTTAAACATTATCGTACCAAATCTAGAAAGGCTGTTAAGGGCGTTGTGGGAAATAGGGTTTATTGATTACGATAAGGACAAGGACTTATGGCAACTATCATCAAAAGGTAAGTGTTTTAAGGAAATACCATTTTTGCCAAAAGCAGCAACGATGTGGGCAAGAGTTGCCGCTGAAAAGAATTGGTTAAAGATTGCCGATATACTAAAACAGAAGTCCATCTCTTCATTTGAATCTTTTAAGGAAAGAGAAGCATCAGAAGATAAGAAAATAGCGTTTTACCAAGCATTGCTAGGATATTCTAGGTTTGATACTAAAGAGTTTAATTCTAGGATTAATATAGATGGTGCTAAGAATATATTGCTATTTGGTGTACACTCTTTATTTCTTGCTTATTCTGATATACACAATAAAGGTTCTATAGGCCTATATAACGAACATAAAGTACCAAGACAGTTAGTAGAAAATTTAAAAGTCAAACTTATAACTCAGGAAGAACTATCAGTTACAAATTATGAATTAGGTGTCTTTTGCCGCTTTCTGCAGCATTATGATGATGATAAAGTATTATCTTATTTAAAATTGGTCAAAGGAATATCTCGTATTTTATTGATAGAAACTATTTTAGATTACCGCTCTCCAACTGGAGGCTCTGTAGATATTAATGTAATGGTTGAAACAGGAGGTAAACTAAGAACATTAAGCGATTGGGAAAAAATATTAAAACAAGTAAAAGGATTCAAAATTTTTGCTGTTGTGCCTTTAACAGATTACTTATCAGTCATTGATGTCAGGTATTAATCATATGGAAATACTACAAAAAAATGGTTTTTTTATTATCAAAAATCTGGTTCCTTTAAAGCTAATAACTCAGTCTTTAAGTGATATAACAAATAAGATATCAGAGCTATCCCAAGAACTAAGTGTTTCAACTTCTGACTACTTAAACTGTACCGGCAGATGGGGCACGTCATCTCAAGTAACTAGAATTATCTCTCAAGCATTAGATGAAATTATTAAAAATTACCTTGAAAAGTCACTTCAGTGTCAGATACTGCAGAAAAAATCAAATGTTATATGTAAAACTGCTGATTTAATAGATGCAGTTCCCTTCCACCAAGACATCTCCTATAGTTTCAATGATCCTTACCACTTTTCTGTTTGGTTAGCTTTGAATAATGTAAGTGAAACTTCAGGTGCACTGCAAATTATAGAAAACAGTCATAAATGGGAAATACAGCCTTTAGTTGATTTTTGGTACCCATATTTTTTTGATCAGTACTCAAATAATCGGGAAAATTACAAAATTAAGTCATTACCTATTTCAGCAGGAGATGCAATAGTTTTTGATTCACGGTTATGGCATGGTAGTGATAAGAATACAGATGCTAAAGATAGATTTGCTTATGTAACAAGGTGGATTATAAAAGATCAAGATCTTCCCTATGTGCCAAAACCTCAGCCTTCAGTTTTTGGTATACTCAATTGTGGTGAGTTAACAGAATCTGTACTGAGAGAATGCTTGTCATTGTTTGGCTACCAGGAAAGTGTAAAAGCAAAAAACATGGAAGAACTTATCAAGAGCTGGTTAGCCTTTATTACAGACACAACTACAAATATTTCTGAGATCGACACTACTGAGGCTAAGCGAGATTTATATAAGCTACTTATTCTGAATCGAGCATCAGCACTACATGATGCTGGAGACATCTCAGGAAAAATATACAAAAATTTATGGTTTTCACTACTTGTATTTCTCAATAAAAAAGTCAACGTAGTGGAGCTAGCATTATAAATGAACAGAAGTAGAGTTGATAGCTTCAAATGTGTATTGATGTTCATCTTGAATATAGTATCTAAATTCAAACTTAATGTACTTATAATGTCTTTAGTTGCCCTGGTGGTAGCTGTTGATTTGTCTTTTAGAAAGTATTTAGTAAAAAATATTCTAGATACAGCTGTAAAATATCAGGAAGGTAATGTAATTGAGAATCTTTTATTACCTGTAAGCGCTTATCTTGGTATGGCATTACTTATCACTACTGCTTTTAGATTCTATGGCTATTTTGTTGACATTCGAATGTTTACCTTAATGCGTCAAAAGATAGCTGATATATCTTTTTGTAGACTACTCCAACAAGACCATTCCTATTATCAGAACAATTTATCTGGAAGCTTAGTACATAAGGTCAGTAGCTTAATGGATAGTGTGATAGAGTTAATAAGATTGCTTATAGATTGTTTTTTCGGTTACAGCATAGCATTAGTCTTAGCTATTTATACCTTATCATTGGTAAACATAAAATTTGCAATCGCTACATTCACTTGGGTAAGCATTTTTATTTTAGTATCGATTTTCAGCTTTCGTGTACTTACTGAACTAGCTGATAATTACTCTAAACAAAATTCACAAGTAATAGCTAGTATAGCAGATAGTATTTTAAATGTTATATCAGTAAGGCTATTTTCTCAGCAAGCACATGAGAGACACAAATTTTTTCAAATATGCAAGAAAAGAACTATTGCAGAGAGAAAATTACAATGGGCATACTTTTGTCTTTGGTTTATATATGGCTATTCATTTGATATACTCCAAGCAGTAAACTTGTACTTTTTAATTTATGACTATCAATTGAACAAGATCGCAATAGGAGATATAGCTCTTGTACTTGGAATTAATATATCTATTATAGAGTTTCTTAACCATCTAACTAGGAATCTTACGCAATTTTCTACTCATTTCGGCAAAGTTTCAGATGCATTGCCAATCTTAACTACCGTACCAGAAATTCAAGATAAGAAAAATGCTAAAGAATTAAATTTATTAAGTGGAAAAATAACGTTTAATAATGTTTCTTTTTCTTATGAAGGTCAGGAGTCATTATTTCAAGATTTCTCAGTTACCATTAATCCTTGCGAAAAAGTAGGTCTAGTTGGTTGTTCTGGAGGTGGTAAATCTACTTTTATAAACTTAATCCTAAGGCTATTTGATGTTAAAAAAGGTAATATACAGATTGATAATCAAATAGTATCAGAAGTTACACAGAGTTCTTTGAGGCAACAAATATCTGTAATACCTCAAGACCCATTGTTATTTCATGATACTATTTTAGCAAACATCATATATGGTAGACTTCAATCTACTATCGAAGAAATAATGAGAGCTGCAAAGCTGGCTGGTATTCACGATTTCATTATGACTCTACCAGATCAATATGGAACTACAGTCGGAGAAAAAGGCATCAAGCTATCTGGAGGAGAAAGACAAAGAATAATAATAGCCAGGGCATTTTTAAAAAACGCTCCAATATTATTTCTCGATGAACCAACTAGTCAGTTAGATTCTATAACAGAAAAAACAATTCAAATGAGTTTATTCAAATTGATGAAAAATAAAACTACGATTACTATAGCACACCGTATTTCTACACTTTTACACATGGACCGAATTCTAGTATTTAACAAAGGAAAAATTGTCCAAGATGGTAAACACGCTGAATTAGTTTCTAAGCAAGGTCTTTACAAGGAACTTTGGAATGCTCAAATTGGTTGTTTGAATGGCAAAAAATAAGATGGAAAAAATTATTGATCTGAGAAGTGACACTACAACTCTGCAGAGCTCCAACGTTATACATGCAATAAGTAATGCAACTGTTGGAGATTTTGCTTATGGTGAAGACAAAAGCTGTAATGACTTATCAGAATATTGCAAACAATTATTCAAAGTAGAAGAAGCATTATTTGCAACCAGCGGTATGCTTGCAAATAGATTAGCCATTGCCAGTCAAACAAGTCCTGGTGATGAACTAATAACTCATTATAATTATCACGTTAATTTTTTCGATAGCGCAGGCAATGCAAAAGTAAATAATATCGTATTTAATTGTATTAGAAATAATAGCGGAATCTTAGATGTTGCTGAAGTAGAATATGCTATTAATTCTAAGCCAAGGTACAAAATTTTTGCTCAGGTGAGTCTTGTTTCTATAGAAAATAGTATAAACGGGTTTAATGGTAAAATTTATCCTTTTGAAAAACAAGTCGAGTTATATCACTTTTTAAAAGCTCACAATGTAAATCTTCATTTAGACGGTGCAAGAATATTTAATGCTCATGTCGAAACAAATATTGCTTTAGCAGATTATGCTAAATATGTGGATACAATGAGCTTTTCTTTTACCAAAGGACTTGGAGCTCCTTTTGGTTCAATGCTTATGGGTAAAAGAGAGATAATTGAAAGGGCTAAAAAGCTACAGGTTTGGCTAGGTAGTGGTTATCATCAGATAGGGTATTGTGCTAATGCAGCAAAGTATGTACTACAGAACAATATTTCTAGGCTTAAAGAAGACAATAAACTCGCCAAACTGTTTGCAGACAAGATTAAGGAAATTCCACACATAAAACTGGTACTACCTTATCCAGAAACTAATATAGTAAGCTTTAGTATAAAAGCACTAAATGTAACTAATGAGGTTTTCTTGAGTAAGTGCCAAGCTTATGGTTTATTGCTTTTTCCTTGGCTCGAGTCTCATATAAGAGCAGTTACCCATCTTGGCACAAAGGAAACAGACATCATGAAAGCTGCTGAAATTATAAAGGAGGTTGTGTTAAATTTAATATGAGAGTAAAAATAGATTTCTTTAGCGATTCAAACACTGACCCTTCAGCTAAAATGAGGGAAGCGATGGCTAAAGCAAAAGTTGGAAACGAAGCTGCATGTGAAGATCCAACTGTGAACGAATTAGTGGCAACCGCATGTAAAATATTAGGTAAACCTGCAGGAATCTTTTTGATTTCAGGAACGATGTCCAATGTAATTGCTTATAAAGTACACATTCAAAGACCTGGTGATTACTTGCTGCTTGATGAAACTTCACATCCACTCATAGTACAATCTGGCTTGATCGCAGCCCAGGCACATGCTACTCCTTTGCCCATCAAAGGTACAAGAGGAATATTTACTGGAGAACAAATTGTTGAGTTTATTACTCGTCCTAGTTTAAGAAATATTCCGAGAGTTGGGCTTGTTTCTATCGAACAAACGACAAATTTTGGTGGTGGAGCTGTGTGGCCTTTAGAATATATTCAAGAGATCTCAAGTCTCTGCAAAGAGAATGACGTATTCACTCATTTAGATGGAGCAAGACTGTTCAACGCTTGTGCTCATACTAAAATATCTCCAAAGGAGTATGCAAGTTATTTTGATTCGGTATTCATTGATTTTAGTAAAGGATTAGGTGCTCCAATGGGCGCAATATTGCTTGGAAGTGAAGATTTTATTGAAAAAGCTTGGTACTATAAGTTTCAAATTGGCGGAGGTATGCACCAAGCTGGCATTATTTCAGCTGCATGTTTATATGCTCTACGTAATAATGTAAATTCTTTAGAAGAAGATCATAAAAAAATGCAGCACCTTATAGAAGGCCTAGACTCCATAGATCAAGTTATAATTGATATCGACCTGTATAAAACTAATATAGCGTATTTTTCATTACGTACTAATTGTATATCTACTCAAGAATTAATAAACGTACTAATGACAAATTATGGAATTAGAATGGCTAACATCAAAGGTAAAATCAGAGCTATAACACATAGAGATATAAGCTATGAAGATATTAATACTACTGTATCTGCTATAAGAAAGATACTAAGTAATTTTCTGCACTAATTGTTTGCAAACTTCTTGTCAAACAATATTATACCAATATAGTATTATGCTAGCATCTGCATAGAGCTATTTGGGAATAGGTGTGAACTTTGTCTTCTTTCAATATTTACTATTCTTCTGTGGATATATGCTGCTTTATTTATCAAGACAAAGTATACCAATTGCTCTACCACTGTTAATAGATACTGACCATGTAAAATTAAGCTATTTTTTTGCCTGCTTTTCTTTTTTTTATGGAGTATCAAAATTTGTTAATGGAATAATCATGGACTCCAAAAATAATCCACTATTTATGTTTGGGCTATGCAATATTGCAACTGGATTATTAACCATTGGTATAACTTTATCATATAATAATCTAACTTTATTACTGTTAACATTAATATTATTAGCTTGGACACAAGGGTTAGGTTGGCCAGCTATTACCAAGTTTATGGTTACAAACTCTAGCATCTCTTCAATTGCATCATCATGGGGAGTTATGAGCGCATCTCAGCAACTTGGTTCTTGTATTACTTTAATTGTATTACCAAGTATAATTAAAATATATGATGCAAAAAGTGCATTTTTGTACTCTGGTTTCTTATGCTTACTTTTTGGAATTTATATAATATTAAAGGCATATTACAAAGAAAGTGCCAACTTTACTACCTATTATAAGGTGCAGAAATCTCAAATAGGTATCAAGGTAACAAGTTCCATATGGTTTCTATGTTGTGCTACTTTTTGTGCTTATATTATAAAAATGGGAATCTTCTTTTGGTTTCCTATAATTTTAAAGAATAAATTACAAATTTCTCTTGTACAATCCTCACTAATAACAGGCATATATGATTTAGGTGGAATCCTTGGAACTTTAATCACAGGAAGAATTAGTGATATGTACTTCTTTCAAAATAGAAGCTTGCTGGCATCACTTTATATGTTGGGTATAGCACTCACTTTTATTGCAATGAACTTTGGTCAAAACATAATTCTTATGAACCTTGGTGCAATCTTATCAGGATTCTTTATATTTGGAGTGCAAGTACTGACAGGTGTTATAGCTGTAGAAATTGCTCCACAAAATAATGTATGTGCAATTGTAAGCTTAACAGGATTATTTGGGTATATTGCAAGTTCAATATTTTCATGCGTGCTCTTAGGAGTACTTGTTAAGCACTGTGGTAACAGTATTATGTTTTCATTTTTTTCCATTTGCTCTGTTGTTGCACTCGTTTGCTTTTCCATACTATCAAGCAAAGATCTAAAAAAACTAAGTAAAGCGGTGTAAAAAAAATTTCTCAACAGTTAAACTTTGTAGATAGATTTTTTACCCAAGGAATAAACATGGTAACCATATCTTAGTAATAGCTCGCTATCTAATAAATTACGGAAATCAAAAACATTAGGTGCAGCCATAATACTCTTTAAACTTGCAAAATCTTGATTTTTAAATTCTTTCCACTCCGTTAACAATAACAAGGCTTCCGCGTCCCTTGCAGCCCCTATAGCATTGTCCGCGTATTCTATATCCTTTAGAACTTGCCTAGCATTATCCATCCCCATTGGGTCATATGCAGTAATTTTAGCCTTGTTATTCACTAACAATTGTGCAATATCTATAGCTGGGCTATTTCTTACATCATCAGTACCAGACTTAAAAGTTAGCCCCCATATTGCTATTTTTTTATTTTGGACTCCATTTAATACATATTCTACCTTTTTAGCAATGTTTGTTATATGATTATAGTTAGATTCCTTAACTGAATTTAAAATTTGTAGCTTGACATTGTGATCTTCAGCAAGCCTTATTAAAGCTGACAAATCTTTAGGAAAACATGATCCTCCAAATCCTGGACCAGCTTTGAGAAATTCCTTACCTATTCTATGGTCCATTCCCATACTGTTAGCTAAAAGGTCAATGTCTGCTCCTAATAGCTCACATAAACCTGCCATCTCATTGATAAAAGCAACCTTTGTTGCTAGAAAAGCATTAGAAGCATATTTAATCATTTCAGCAGTAACTGTATCAGTGACTATTAACGGAATATTCTTATCTATAAATGATCTATATATAACTTCTAGTTTTGCTCTAGCTAGCTTAGTTTTTACTCCTATTATTATCCTATCTGGGTATAAAAAATCTGATACTGCAGAGCCTTGCTTGAGAAACTCTGGATTAACCCCCAAATCAAAGTTATAGCCCTTATTAGATAAATAATTATATATATTTTCTGCAGTACCAGGAGGAACAGTTGACTTTATCACTATTAAGCAATCTTGATTAACTCTCTCAGAAACTTCACTTACTGCATTATATACATTCTGTAAATTTGCATTTCCTAGGGAGTCTGATGGAGTATCTACAGTTATAAATACTACTTCTGTATTGGGATTTATTTGAAAATACGAATCGAAAAATCTTATCCTTTGTGACTTTATATTATTCTCTAAATAATCTGCTAATCCAGGTTCATATAGAGGAATTTTCCCTGATTTCAAAAGTTCAATCTTCTCAGTATTTATGTCAATGCAATCAACTTTATGGCCCTGCTCCGATAACATTGTACCAGATACTAAGCCTACATACCCTACTCCTATAATAGTTATGTGCATTTTATTATCACCTTAAAAATATAGCTTAGCATCTAAAATAAATACCATTAACAATTATAAACTTTTGTTGTTACATTATTTTTCTTAATTGCCTTACCTTCCGAATAAGCTATAAATAAGGTTGATGGTATTAATATCAAAGTACCATATAAAGCACTTTTATCAGGTAATTCATTAAATATAACGTATGTTACTATTGCAGAAATTATTAGCTCTATGTATCTATACGGTGCAAGTGCAGTAGCATCAGTAAGAGCAAAAGCTTTTAACATGAAGAACAGAATTAGGTTTGAACTTATTCCTAAAATCAGCAGTAATACTAACTCCAACAAGGAAGGCATATGCCAATAAAATAACAAAGGTGGAGTAGAAAAAATAGTTGTCGTTAGAGCTGAATAAAATAACATACTTATTACTGACTCTTTTATTACAAGTTTCTTATTAAGTATATCTAATATAGCAAAGATCAATGCAGATACAATAAAAATAAGAATTTTAGGATTAAAATCTTCACTATGAGCTTTGGTAGTAATAGCAATACCAACAAAGCCAATAACAGTTACTATCCATCTTTGCCAAATTATATTTTCGTTTAGCAAAGGGATTGCAAGAAGTATAACAAATAATGGTATAGAAAAACTTATAATCGTTGCAGTTACTATGGGGAAAACAGTCAACCCGTAAGTCCATAAGGTCATTCCACAAAACAACAACCCACCCCTGGTTATTTGAGTAGATATTTGACTTGTTTTAAAAGTTTCTATTCCATAGTAAAACATAAAAGGTACAAGGGTAATAGTGGTAAACAGAAAGCGGAAAAAAATTATTTCAAAACTCTGAAGATGTAAACTTAGATATTTTGATATAGTATCATTAGCTACACTACTAAGTAAGCTAAGTATAAACCAGATAACCCCAAACAAATAAGCTCTCAATCTGTAATCCATAAAGCTTCTGATTTAATAGATACGATGTACTCATATAATTTTACTACAAAACTAATAATATAAAAGTTTTCTGATGTACGTCCCCAGAATGTGATCGTAAGGGTTCATTCAATGGCGTCAACTTAAGGAAAAATATCAGCGATAGTGTATAAAATTTCTCTCTAAATTTTTTATCATTAAATTATCCAAAGAGTGCAATAAACAGCACTTTTGTTTCTGTTTTATTTCAATAAAGAAGTCTAAAATGTGTCCTTTTTAGGTGAAACATGCGTGCGCCAAGCAAAGTGCGTAAAGTCCAGTTGGTGAAAATCCAACCCAGGCAAAGCCTAGCCAGCAGGCTGGAACAAACCACTATGCTGCGTAAGGTAACGAGCGTAGTAAAGCTAGTGGAATGGACAACACAGGGTACAACGAAAGTGAAGGTATTGAGTCCCGAAATTCTCGATGTCATAGAGGTCGACACGTTGCATATAGTGGAAGACAGCAAGAAGGGTAACAATAGGGCAAGTTATCACTCACTCTATCGGGATCTGAGGCCGTATCACGTGTTGAGATGGAGTTTACGTAAACTTGGGAGATCCTTTGTATTCCTATTAAGGTACGTTGGAACAAGTCAACAAAGGCGAGTACTGACGGAAGATATAAAGGAAGTCGGACTGATTGATAGTACTCAGAGTGTGGGAAAGCCACATACAAGGGGAAGCGGTCAGCAATATAGTGACTGGTTTAGGAATTGCTATGCCAATACAACGGAGGTTGGAATAACGTGCAAAGAAAACTAAATCAGATAGCAGTAAGAGCCAGGCAAGATAAACGATTGAAATTTAATCGTTAATTCATCTGATAAACGCAGAGAATCTTGCTGAATGTTATAAAGAGCTAAAGCATAACAAAGCATGCGGTATAGATCAGGTGACAGTAGAAGCTTATGGAGAAAATCTTGAAGAGAAGCTCAACACTCTGGTGGATAGTATGAAAAGAAAGCGATATCAACCGCAACCAGTGAAAAGAGTATATATACCAAAAGCTGGAAGCAAAGAGAAACGCGGGCTTGGAGTACCGTCTACAGAAGATAAGTTAGTCCAGATAATGCTGAAGAAGATATTAGAAAATATTTATGAAGCTAACTTTCTGGATAACTCATATGGTTTTCGTCCTGGTAGAAGCTGTCATCAAGCGGTAAATGCACTAAATAAAGCAGTTATGTACAGACCAACTAACTATGTAGTAGAAGTTGATATCAAGAAATTCTTTGATAATGTCCAGCACAAATGGCTAATGAGATGCTTGAGAGAACGGATAACAGACCCAAACATACTGTGGTTAGTAAAACGATTTCTTAAGGCAGGAGTAGTCGAAGCAGGACATTATGAAGCAACTGAACTAGGCACACCTCAGGGGGGAATAGTAAGTCCTATACTAGCTAATATATAGTTGCATTATGTGCTGGATTTGTGGTTTGAAAAGAAATTCAAGCTAAGATCTAAAGGTTATATGGAGCTAGTTAGGTATGCAGACGATCACCTGATTTGCTGCGAAAGAGAAAAAGATGCTAGAGAACTCTTAGAGTCACTGAAACAAAGGCTAGGAAAATTTGGACTGGAAATATCTGAAGACAAAACAAGAATAGTAAAGTTTGGCAAAAAGGAGTGGCAACAAGGAATAAGGGAGAAACGAAAAACGGAAAGTTTCAACTTTCTAGGATTCACCCATTATGGTACAAGGAGTCGTAAAGGTAGAGTAATGGTAGGTCATAAAACCTCGAAAGAAAATCTATCTAGAAAACTTAAAGAAATCAAAGAATGGGTGAAAAAGATTCGAAATAAAGTTCACCTTAAAGATTGGTGGTCAATACTTAAAGCAAAACTAACAGGACACTATAACTACTTCGGAGTTAGCGGAAATTACCGGTGGTTGAATAAATTCTTCTGGCGGGTAATCAAGCTAGCGTATAAATGGATAAACCGACGTAGTCAGAAGAAGAGTATGAATTCAAAGCAATTTATACACTATCTACAAGTTAATCCATTACCAAAACCAAGAATATGCTACTCATTATATACAAAATAGGAAATGCTGTGAATACTACATTGTGGAGCCGTGTGCGGGAAAGCTGCAAGCACGGTTCTGGTGGGGGAGTCATAGCGATAAAACTTAATCAGGAGGATTTAAAACTATGACTTCTACCAAACAAAAAGGAAAAAATTTTATTCTACAAATTAAAAATATAATATACTCGAAAGCTTTTCAGAGAATCCATTGTGTTGAGTTTTACACGAACAAGAAAACTTCCTTTTTCGGCAGTATTTTCTATGATTTTAAAGTTAGTTAAAAAAAGTTTGGGAATAGAATGTGAACTTATGGAGCCATTGACATGTACCCTCAAAGCAAGCTTTTTCTAAAGCAAGATATAAGATTTGTCATACAGGTTTTAAAGAATTTAAGCATCCAAACAGCCTATCAAGATGAGCCTGAGTTGGAGAGGCTATAGGCTTATTGCAGCAGATGGTTCTGGTATTCGATTACCGAGCTCTGAGGAAATTGTATCCGAGTTTGAACCAAATGGAACAACAGGTATAATGCCACCATTAGCAAGGGTTTCTTTGTTTGTTGATTTATGTACTTCGCTGATTTGCAGTGCTCGCCTTGCGGCTTGGAATGTGGGTGAGCAAACGTTAGCAGAAGAACAATTACCTGAAGTCGTTACTCAAATGCGTTCATTAAATCAAGATAGATTATTATTTATCTACGACCGTCTTCAGTAAAATTCATTCAGCAGCATTATGATTTGGAAGTAGATTTTATTTTTCGCTTGCAAAAAAGAAATTATAGCAAGCTATGGGAACGAATTGCATCTGGAGAATTAGATTTCGATTTTATATTAGAAAATGAAAAGCTAAAAAATAAAATGAAAGGACAGAAAGTAAGAGTAATAGTGCTGACATTAGCCAACGGAGAAACAGAGGTATTGATTACTTCACTTTTTGACCGAGTAAAATTTACTTTGGAAGATATCAGCAAAGCTTATGTGTTAAGGTGGCATATAGAGGAGTGCTATAAACGACTCAAAATAGGTGCAGAATTAGAGAATTTTTCTGGCGTAAATTTAGAGGCTGTATTACAAGAATTTTGGGCAAACTTAGTCATGTGTAATATATTGTCGCTTCATATGTGTAATGCACAAGGGCCTTGGAATCCAGATCAAATTGCTGAGTATCGTTTAAATTTTTCGGTTTTATTTGGTGTAATGAGGCAGAAACTCTATCAGGTACTTATTGCGCCAAAAAACTTTCAAGCCCTTTTTGATCTTACTATTACCCACAAATATAAATGTTTGTTGCATAGCTCTTAATGGCATAACTTTTGCTTGAAATAACTGTTTATATGGTGCAATTTACAGCTTTTAGTTGCTAAAATTATAACTCTTAGTTTAATAATTTTAATCTAATAAGCTTTCAGGTTAATAAAATTAAATTATTTGAGTAAATACAATACTATGTTTTTATTTGTGGGTAATAGTAAGCTTTTTGATAGAGCAAGTATACGCGCTAAAGTTAAAATCCGACCGGGACGATTGTATAGCCGCGATAAGGTAGATAAGCCCAAACGCCATCATGTCTTTAGGAGAGTTTGCTAATGAAAGTTCTTAAGTTGACGCCATTGGCTGAACTTCTTCTTGGCCGTGGTACTATGATTGATGCTGAAGACTGTTTTGGTATGGCTCCTCTACACTATGCTGCTTACCACAATAGAAAAAATATGGTTAGCTTTCTTATAAAACAAGATGCCAAAATTGAGGCCGTGGATAAAGAAGCTAAAACACCTTTACATTATGCTGCTGGGAAAGGTCATTTAGATGTAGCTGAACTTCTTCTTGACCGTGGTGCTATAATTGATGCTGAAGACCGTTTTGGTATGGCTCCTCTACACTATGCTGCTTGCTACAATAGAGAGGATGTGGTTAGCTTTCTTATAAGCCGAGATGCTAAAGTTGAGGCCATGGATGAAGAAGATAAAACACCTTTACATTATGCTGCTGGGGAAGGTCATTTAGATGCAGCTAAACTTCTTCTTGACCATGATTCTATAATTAATGCTAAAGACCGTTTGGGTATAGCTCCTCTACACTATGCTGCTTACTACAATAGAGAGGGTATGGTTAGCTTTCTTATAAGCCAAGGTGCTAAAGTTGAGGCCATGGATGAAAAAGCTAGAACACCTTTACATTATGCTGCTAGGGAAGGTCATTTAGATGTAACTAAACTTCTTCTTGAATGTGATGCTATAATTGATGCTAAGGACTGTTATGATCGGGATCCTTTATATTATGCTGATTCGTATAATAAATTAGATGTAGTTAGACTGCTTGAAGGTAGGAATGGTGTGAACACTTGTAACCCTCTTACTAATTTTTTAAGTGCATGTATCCATTCCCCTATTGCTCGTTATTTCGGAAGTGTTTGCGTAGAAGGAGCGCCAATTTTATACAGAAGGCAACGTGCCTCTGCGATTGATCACAATGCTTTGGAAGGTAGTTTGCGACTCTTCAGTATCTGTAAAGGAGGAAGAGAAGGTATAGATAAAACACGTTTCAATAAAGAGATTAGTTATCTACATGAAAATGCTTATTTGTATGATGTTTTACTGTTACAAGATGAGGAAAATCAAAACACACTTTTGCATGTGGTTATTAAAGAAAATCAGGTTGATCTTGTAAAAGAACTTTTGTGTATTCTTAAGGAGCCATATCGTTCGAATAAGGTGTATGAGTGCAAGTATTTTGAAGGTAAGCAAGAAAATGAAAAGCCGCTTTCTAAAGTTATTAATTCTAAGGATAGAGATGGAAAAGATGCAATTACTCTGGCTATTGAAGGTAATGACCCAGAATGTATTTCGGCTCTTTTCAAGTATTTAACTTATGAAAATATTAACAGAAGGAAAGATGTTAAAAGCGATTACACACCTCTACATGAAGCTGTGCGTTCTAGAAGTAGTAACGCAATTAGTGCGCTTCTAAAATCAGAGCATGTAAACGTTGAGCTCATAGATGGAAGATCTTATAGAGCATGGAAATATGTTAATAATGAAGAAACAAAACAATTGTTTATTAGGTACTATAGTGATAAAATTGATGATTTGCGTAAAGAATTAGCACATTGCAATAAAAAATTAGCGCAAGTTGAGTATTTCCTGTGCAGAACAAAACTTGCTTTTGTATGCTCTGCAGCTTTTGGCTCTTGTCTTAATATGTATAAAAATTTTCATGATGCAGGAAGTGGAGATATGCCAGGTGTTACCATTCGTCCTCTCTTGTTGTTATTTCCTAGTGCTACAGGTCTAATAGTGTTTTGTAATCATTTTATCGATTTAATACTTTCAAAGTATAAAGAAGAAAGTGTTAGCTTGCAAAAAAAATTGGACAGTTTTAGAGAAGCAAGAGATAAGTTGGAAAATAAATTACTTCATTTTCAAGAAGGTACATCTCAGGGTATTAGAACGAATTCAATTCCTACGCAACTATCTGATTATGATGACGTACCTGGAACATTAGAATCACCTACCTCTATAAAGAGCTTTGAAAGCTCAGCAAAGGTATGTTCAGAACCTGTCTAAGGGATTAAGTAGCTAATTTAGTAAGCATAGAAATCATGTTAAAGAAGATATTGGTTTTTGAAGTAAGAGGAAAAAGCTCATAATCTTTGCTCATATGTCTAAATTGGAGAGCCAAGCAAAAGTTTGTTCCACAATAGAGATGTTCAAAAAAGTGTGTCAAATCAAAAAGAAAGTAATAAATTGATATAAAAAGGTGAAATAGAAAACCACTTATTGGCTGAAAGTGAAGAAAATAATAGAAAAAATGGGAGAAATGCAAAGGCTTTACGTACAAGTGCAGATTTATTTGAACTTTTAACACCAAGAGATAGAGAAGGAACCCCAAATAGTCAAAAAAAGGCAAACAAACTTACATCCAGGGCTTGAAACGAAGATTTTAAGCACATTTGCAATACCAATCGATTTCCAAAAAAATCTTCTCATGCTAGCTGGTTTTTATTGCTGAAAGTGGTTGTATTATTTAGGTTCTTAGTAATATTTAATATTAAATTAATAGTAATTCATTAAAAATTTTCATCAAAAATTATTTCAGAAAAATTTTAAATTAGGGGTTGACAAGTTTTAAAAGTGGAGTACTATTCCTGAAATACATTAGATTACTAATTTTTTATGGTATGTAAGTGTGTGATGGCTAAGGTAATTTTACTTTTGTGAGCGGGCTATGTTATGTGAGGGCATTCCAGAATTCTTGTTTGAGGGAAGATGGTCCTTTCTGTGTTGCTTGAGGAAAGAAAAAAGCTCAGGGTAAGAGTGGCTTGTTATAGTGTGATTGCTTAGTTAAGTTAGGTAAGTTTTTATAAATGTGGAGGGACAAATGACTTTAAACAATGATGATTTATTAGTTAGTGCTGCAGGAGTAGGACGCATAAGTGTTGAAAGTAACACAAAAAAGACATAAAGAACTATTATTGCAAGAAAATGGAGGCAATAATGGATCAAATAGAAAGAGTACTAAATTTAATAAAAGATGAGGATTTAGAAAGGCTAGGAAAATTAAGTGAAGTAGATAAATGTAATACTAAATTGTTGGGCAAGATTATATTTAAAGGTCTAATGAAGTTAATATTAATGGGGCAAAAAACAAGCCTAAGAGCGCTAGAAATGGTAATAAACAGGTGTATAATGGATAAGAATAGCGATAAAAGTACAGTAACATACAGTGGTTTGTCAAAAAGGTTAAAAGTTATAAATCCAGAATATTTTAAGGGAGTATATATTGATTTGATGAGCAAGATTAAAAAGCTATTACCCCAAAAAACATTAAATAACTTACATAAGTTTGATTCGACGATCATAAATTTATCGGGATATCTCATAAAAGATGGGCTAAAAATAGGCGGTAAAAGTAACGACAGTCAAGTTAAAGTGAGTGTAGGATTAAAGGATCAATTGCCGACAAGTATAAGATTTTGTAAAGGACAAGAAGAAAGTAGTGAAGATATAGCATTAGTGAGAGCAATTAATGAAGCTAAAGTTGAAAAAGAGGATATTTTATTATTTGATAGAGGAATCAGAAAAGTTGGAACTTTTGCCGAATTTGATGAAAAGGAGTACAAATTTATCACAAGAGTTAAAGTAGGAAGAAAACATGATGTTATAAGCAGGAACAAAGTTATAAGAGAACAAAAATCGGATGGATCAGAGATTTTAGAAGATATAATAGTTAATCTTTATCGTGCACGAGGTAAAGTGGCAGAAAAGCATGATCTACGGCTAATAAAAATCAGAAATAAAATTGGAGATGAAATATGGTTTTTGACAAACTTGTTTGAAATGCCAGCTTATGAAGTAACAGAGCTATATAGGCGCAGATGGGATATAGAAGTGTTCTTTAAATTTATAAAGCAAAATCTTGGATATAAGCACTTTTTAAGCCATACTATGAATGGCATGAAGGTGTATATTTACATGATTATTATTACGGCTTTGTTATTTCTTGTTTATAAAATCAAAAATAATCTACATGGGTTCAAAATAGCATTACTGCAATTCACATTGGATCTAAATGACTCTTTTATACGTTCGATTGTTTTACTGTCGGGAGGTAATTTACATGCCGTTGATCATCTCATATCACGTTATTTTTGATACTTTCAACACTTATGGAGTAGGACGCCTTAGTGACGTTAGAGAACTTCTTGAGAAAGGGGCTAATATTGAAGCTAGAGATAGTGATGGTTACACATCTTTGCATAGGGCTGCTGAAGGAGGTCATTTAGAGATAATTAGATTTCTTATAGATAAGGGGGCCAACATTGGAGCTAAAAATAAGGATGGTAAAAACCCTTTAGATGTAGCAAATGACCTTGGTAAAACAGAAGTAGTAAACTTTTTAGGACCAAAGCAAAGTGAGTATGATAGACTTTTATTTGCTGCTGTAGAAAGTGGGAATGTTAGTGAAGTTACAAATCTTCTCAATATTGGAGCTAGTATTGAAGTTAAAGGTGTAGAAAATGCGGAGTTTAGGTTAGCCCGTTATGTAAAAAGAATTATGGAGATGAGTAATTACCATAATGTTCATTCGGAAAAAAATCTGAGCTTGAAAGGATAAAAGGAGAATTACCAGAGTCAGTAAAGAATGCAGTATTTTCATCGGAGGTATGTATTAAAAGTGTTTACTATAGTAATGAGTATTTATATCCTGCTAGTGATTATCTTAGCCATGATAGGGATAGAAGGAGAGTATTTACTTGGAGGCCAGGGGGCAAAGATAGTTCATGTCAATGGAAATTTGAACCTGAAGGTAACAACATATATATAAAAAGCACTTATTTTAATGAGTATTTATATCCTGCTGGTAATGGTCTTAGCCATGATAGGGATAGAAGGAGAGTATTTACTTGGAGGCCAGGGGGCAAAGATAGTTCATGTCAATGGAAATTTGAACCTGAAGGTAACAACATATATATAAAAAGCACTTATTTTAATGAGTATTTATATCCTGCTAGTGATTATCTTAGCCATGATAGGGATAGAAGGAGAGTATTTACTTGGAGGCCAGGGGCAAAGATAGTCCATGTCAATGGAAAATTGAGGATTGTGGATCTACTCGCAAGAAGCGTGATGTACAATATAGTATTACAAAAGAAGCTAAGTATGATCTATCTTATGATAATGCATCAGACAATTCATCGCAAAGTGACGAAATAGGCTATAACAAAATAGGAGCTACAAGCGGAGCAAGTAAGCCGTCTTCATGGATAGATGCTGTTAAAGGTGTTTTTCAGTTTATCTCTTCCCCTTTAAGGCTTACTTTTACCCACAAATGTAAAAAGTGAGTAAGCTAAATAATTTAGGATCAAAATGATAGAAACAAGTACAAGCGTGCAATATACAGATGGCTTAGGGGATAAATGGCTGGAAAGAGAGTTAAAACACATTAATTTGGGAGATAAAAGGCTTAATAAAAGGCTTATAAAAACAAGTTATTGCATAGAGGGTAAGGCATCTGGTTCAATTAATCAAAGCTGTAGTGGGTGGAAAGAAGCTAAGGGTGCATATAGATTATTTAGCAATGAAAAGCTTGAAGATAAGGAAATTTATTCTTCCCATTATAAAGAAACTAAGGAAAGAATAAAAGGAAACCAGTTGGTCTTTTCAGTTCAAGATACAAGTTATTTGGATTTTGACTCTCATATAAAGACCTTACTATTACCCACAAATAAAAACATAGTATTGTATTTACTCAAATAATTTAATTTTATTAACCTGAAAGCTTATTAGATTAAAATTATTAAACTAAGAGTTATAATTTTAGCAACTAAAAGCTGTAAATTGCACCATATAAACAGTTATTTCAAGCAAAAGTTATGCCATTAAGAGCTATGCAACAAACATTTATATTTGTGGGTAATAGTAAGCCTTTAAGGGCTGCGTTGCCTTCATTTTCAGAAAATAGCTCTAGCCGTTCTGGTACAGCAGGAAGTAGCTCCAATCATTCTGATACAGTAAGAAACCCAAATATCCAATATACTAGCCAATTTAGTCGTGAAGTTTGTGCGAGTAATAATGCTAGCTTGATGTTTTTCTTGTTACAAGCTTTTCTAGATAAAAAGTGTCCTCTTCCTAAGTTTTCTGATGTTAATCCTGTAAAGGCTCTTTTTTACACATCGGATATTATAAAGTCGTTCAAGGAAGTATTAGAGAAGCAAGCTGAATCGAAAGGTGGTATAAAAATGCACCGCTTAGATATTAATTTTGAGAAATTATTTGAGAAGATTAATGAAAAAATTAGGAGTGGTGAATTTAATGAAATTTCAGGGATTTTAAAATCATACGCAGAGGAAGCATTGCCTGGTAGAGAACCCGGAGATCCCGGTAGATTAAGTCCGAAAAAGTTTGATAAGTTTATGGCTGAATTTAATAGAAGAATAGACCCAGTAATAAATCAATTAATGCAACAAATGTTAAGCAGATTAGAAGTGAGTGACGTAAAAGAACAACAAATAAGCTTGGAGCCTAAAAGTTATCTAAATAATACTTCTGTTCAATGTCATTTAACTCAAGCTAGAGGTCAAGGTAAAGTATTAATTCCTTAATTTTTGAATTTCATCTATCGAAAGGCCGGTAATTTGAGCGATAACATCAATAGAGACACCGGCCTTAAGTGAGTTCTTTGCCACTTCGATTTTCTCTGCTTTTCTGCCTTTTTCATGTCCGATTTGGATGCCTTCTTCTCTACCTTCTTCTCTACCTTTTGCAGTAGCATCATCAAGTTTTTGAGCGAGGACAGCCTGTTCATCAAGAATACGTTTTATTTCCTGTTCATAGGCAATAAATTCTTTTTCTGACCAGTTGAATCTATTTAGCTCTTCATAGGCCTTTTTAATTATTACATCACTACCTATTATTTTTTCCAGCTCTTCTTCACTAGTCTCATCTGCATATCGAAAAAAATAAACCCATTTTTCAACTATATTTTCCAACTGATCTTCCTTATTCTTTGGAAATTTTGGCAACTCAATAAATATAAAATAGAAATCTTTTAGATCATGCTCATTAGTGTCTTCATCTCGAATAGTATGCTTTGATTTGTACTCAGATTTATTAGGAAACAGTACACAATCTGCTATAGCAATGAAGATAATTTCCTTAAGGTTATGATACTGGTCACCTTTATCAGCTTGCCTTGAGTAAGCTTTAGCAGCATAGTATTGGGCACGTTTTTCAAAGCCTTTAGTTTTAGCGACCTGCATCTCGCAAATGTATTGAGCACCTGTAGAATCTCTACAGAGAACATCAACAATACTTTGCTTTTTAGCGGCGATATCGGGGTCTTGAATAGTACTTAAAAACTCTATATCCTTTATTTCATTTTTACCAGTAAAGCCAAGAATATCATTGAGGAAGTGAATAAGGATATCTCTATTTTTTTCAGTACCGAAGATACGCTTAAACGATACATCATTTTTGGGATCAAGAAACTTAGAAAAAGTCATAAGAAAGAACCTTAAAAAGCATTAATAATTATACACAATTCTGAAGAAATGTTCAAGTTTTTTATTTTTTTAAGTTTTGAATGCGTTGATGAAAAAAATGTCTCCCATAGATGGCTTTAGAATGCTACTACGCACCTTAGACGTCTTTTGTACATCTTTTATCAACCCTTCTATAAAGCGCCTTAAAAGGCCGGCAAATGGATGCTATGAGTTTGGAGCTGTAGGAGACATCAAAGATACCCTTTTTGGTGTATAAAAATACGAATCTACGACAACATCGTTTAAAGAAATTAGCAGCTATTAATATCTTCTACCTTTTCATAAAAAAATAAACAAAAAAAAATTGAAAATTTGATTTGACTTCACCCAAAAGCTATGGCTTTATGCCAATACTGCTAAGAAAATAACAGTAAACATTTAAAAATAATTTATTATTAGTGAAGGGTATATTATATGAACAATAAGAATAAAAGTAAAGATCGTAAAAAAGAAATAGTGACCTTACCCAGAAAAAGTGGAGAGAAAGAAAAGAGTTTTTTTGGGTAAAATAAAATTTTGGAGGATTAGAAATGGTAAGAGAATATACAGCAGAATTCAAATTGGAAGCTGTTAAGCTGGCAAATGAACAAAGAAAGGTAGGTCAACCAGTTGCAAAAGTAGCAAGAGATCTAGGAATAAGGGATAGTGTATTAGGAAAATGGATGAAGAAATATAACGAAAAAAGTCAGCGGCAAATGCATTTCCAGATGTAGCACCTTATGACAAAGAGAGATTTGATTTACAGAAAGAGTTAGCAAAAGTAACAAGAGAAAGAGACATTTTAAAAAAACCCTGGCCAGTCAAAAAGAGTAAAATATTTTTTCATAAAAGAGCATAGTAAACACTATAAAGTGCAGGAATTATGTAGGGTTTTCTGCTAGTGGCTACTATAAGTGGACTACAAGGAAAATAAGCAGTAGAGAATCAGCAAATAAAGAGTTATTAGCAGATATTCAAAAAATATATCAAGCTTCTAAATGTAGATATGGAGCTCCTAAAATTCATGCTGAATTAAAGGCTTTGGGTAAAAGTTGCAACTTAAAAACAGTGCAAAGTATTATGCAGAAAAATGACATCAGGGCTATACTGAAAAGAAAGTTTAAAATTAAAAAACAACAAACAGATAATAGAGCTGTAGCTCCCAATATACTAGATCAAAACTTTATTGTTGATCAACCAAATAAAGTACTTACTATTACCCACAAATAAAAACATAGTATTGTATTTACTCAAATAATTTAATTTTATTAACCTGAAAGCTTATTAGATTAAAATTATTAAACTAAGAGTTATAATTTTAGCAACTAAAAGCTGTAAATTGCACCATATAAACAGTTATTTCAAGCAAAAGTTATGCCATTAAGAGCTATGCAACAAACATTTATATTTGTGGGTAATAGTAAGAATAAAGTATGGGATTACTTACATCAAAACCAAGGAGGGATGGCTATATTTGGCAGCAATAATTCTCACGTATGGTAGTTAATGAGTAGTGCAATAAATAAACAATTGGTTATGAACTCTTTATTAATGGCCGTTAACAAGCGTAAACCTGCCAAAAATCTACTATTACATAGTGATCAAGGTTCACAATATACTTCGCAAGGTTATCAATATCTCTTATCCATAAAAAACATAGATGAGTCATAAAGGTTGTTGTTACGACAATTCTGTTGTGGAAAGCTTCTTCAGTTCTCTAAAAATGGAGTTACCAATAGACACCTCTCGGCACTCTAAACAGCATATCAAAACTGCTATATTTGAATATATAGAAATTTTTTATAACAAACAACGTCACTATTAACTATTGCATTCCTGAGCATTTTGATTCATCATTCTCTTTGTGAAAAACATTCCAAACTTTCTCTCCACTTTTTCTGGGTAAGGTCAAAAAAAACGCCGATATTTTAGTACATAGTAAATAGCCAACCACCACGGGGCTTCTTTTGCCTTTTTTTTTATTTGGTAGATTTCTTAATGTTTATGGCTAAACGACAATCGTCATCCCGCTACTTGTTAGCGGGATCTAGAGATACCGCGAATGAATCGCGGTATGACGGTTTGTGGCGGCATGACGATAAGGTTTATACCTTGTCATCCCAGTGCTTGACACCTTACTATTACCCACAAATAAAAACATAGTATTGTATTTACTCAAATAATTTAATTTTATTAACCTGAAAGCTTATTAGATTAAAATTATTAAACTAAGAGTTATAATTTTAGCAACTAAAAGCTGTAAATTGCACCATATAAACAGTTATTTCAAGCAAAAGTTATGCCATTAAGAGCTATGCAACAAACATTTATATTTGTGGGTAATAGTAAGGCTTGACACTGGGATGACAGCTAGCCTGACAATCGTCATCCCGCTACGTGTTAGCGGGATCTATGCTTTGAGATACTGCGAATGAATCGCGGTATGACGGTTAAGTAAGGGATCTATGCTAAGAGATGCCAAAGACCTTCATGAAACTTTGCCCATTTGGCTTCTCTAAAGATTTCGTTTACAGAATCTAGTAACTCAGCTATGCAGAATGAAAAAAGTTTGTATGGTATATAAATAGTGTGTTTTTTTTGTAATTATTTTCTATAATACGCAAACCTTTGGTTCAGTAAATGCTACCATAGGCATTAAAAGTTAATTAACAAACTGCAATGTATAATGAAATAAAGACACTTGCAAGATTTTGATCTTGCAAATCATAAACTTATCATAAAGTTTAATAGTGTCTGTTACTGCTTTTAGGTGTGAGGCTAGAGGGTTATTAGCAGTAACAGACACTATTAAACTTATTATAGAATTTACTTAAAGTAAATACTTAATTTAAAATATTATAATATTTTTACTTACAATAGATTTATGTAAATGCTTTTTTCCTCAATTAGTATTGTACTATTATACTTGTTGAATGCTAAAAAATTATTAACCATCACTAATCTCTATTTGCATAGTAAGTTTATATATACTATTATACAGTATATCACTTAGTTTTATAGCAAACAAACAAAAGATATGGTGAAGTTATTTGCACTATTGATAATATTTTACTCAAATATATCTGTTGCCTCTGCTCCTACTTCCTGGCAATTTGGATTTCCTGCTCCTGCAACTGAAGTAATGGAGGCTGTAGTTAGGTCACATTCGTTTGTGATGCTTGTGATGGTTACAATAATGCTTTTTGTGTGGGCGCTGCTTGCTTATATAGCGTTTCGCTTTCGTAAAAGCAAAGTAACAAACATAAGTAAAACTACCCATAGTGTTCCTTTAGAAATTATTTGGTTTGTTATACCAACTATCATTGTTGGAATATTAGCCTTTGAAAACGCTAAATTACTGAAGCTACAGGAAGAAATACCGAAAGCTGACATAACACTAAAAGTTATTGGCCATCAATGGTATTGGAGCTACCAATATCCAGAATATCAAGGTGTGTCATTTGATAGTTATATTAAGGGAAAAGAAGACTTTATCGAAGGAGATTTAAAGCTATTCTCTGTTGATAACAACATCATTTTACCCGTTAATACTAACGTTCGTTTACAAGTTACAGCAGGAGATGTGATACACAGTTGGGGAGTACCGGCTTTCGGTGTAAAAATTGATGCGATACCAGGTAGGCTGAATGAGGCGTGGTTTAATATCAAAAAGCCTGGTGTTTATTATGGGCAGTGCTACGAATTGTGTGGTCAAGGCCATGGATTTATGCCAATTGTTGTTGAAGCAGTAAGCAAAGAAGATTTTAATAAGTGGATTGAAAATAGAAAATTAGTGAGTTAAATTTGGAGTATAGATATGAGTGACGTACCAAAGGGCATAAAGCGTTGGTTGTTTTCCACTAATCATAAAGACATAGGGACACTGTACATTATTTTTTCCATATTAGCTGGAATTATTGGTGGATTATTATCGGTGATTATTCGCACTCAGCTAATGCACATTAATATACTTAACAATAATTATCAATTATATAACGTAATGGTTACAGGGCATGCGTTGATAATGGTGTTTTTTATGATAATGCCAGCCTTAATGGGAGGATTTGGTAATTGGTTTGTACCTCTCATGATTGGCGCACCAGATATGGCATTTCCTCGTATGAATAATTTAAGTTTTTGGTTATTAGTGTCATCTTTTATTTTGCTCATTCTCTCAGTGTTTATTGGTGAAGGTCCAGGTACAGGTTGGACTTTATATCCACCTTTATCACAGGTAATGTCCCATCCAAGTGCAGGAGTTGACCTTGCTATACTTGCACTTCATGTTGCTGGTATGTCGTCAATTGTTGGGGCGATCAACTTTATAGTTACTATATTTAACATGCGCGCAAAAGGCATGTCATTAACTAAGATGCCACTGTTTGTTTGGTCTGTCTTGCTAACAGCATTTATGTTGATTGTTGCTTTACCAGTGCTTGCCGGTGCTATAACTATGCTTCTTACTGATCGCAATATTGGCACTTCCTTTTTTGATCCTGCCGGTGGTGGCGATCCTGTGTTATTTCAACATCTATTTTGGTTTTTTGGTCATCCAGAAGTTTACGTAATTATTTTTCCTGCATTTGGCATCATAAGTCAGGTTGTATCAACTTTTTCTCACAGACCTGTATTTGGTTACATAGGGATGGTTTATGCAATGATAGGTATAGCAGTATTTGGCTTTATGGTTTGGGCTCATCATATGTTCACTGTTGGGCTTAGTGCTGACGCTGCTGCATTTTTTAGCACTACCACAATTTTTATCGGTGTTATAACTGGTGTAAAAGTCTTTAGCTGGATTGCAACTATGTGGGGTGGAGCAATTGAGTTTAAGACCCCTATGCTATTTGCACTAGGTTTTATTTTTATGTTTGTTGGCGGTGGCATAACGGGAATAATTCTTTCTCATGGTGGAATAGATAAGCTCCTGCACGACACCTATTATGTTGTTGCTCACTTCCATTATGTCATGTCACTTGCTGCATTATTTGGAGCTTTTGCTGGCTTTTATTATTGGATTGGTAAAATGTCGGGTAAACAATATAATGAGCGCTTAGGTCAAATCCACTTTTGGCTTACTTTTATTAGCACCAATATCACTTTTTTACCTCAACATTTCTTAGGATTAGCTGGTATGCCAAGGCGTATACCTGATTATCCTGATGCGTTTATCCCTTGGAATTATATATCCTCAATTGGTTCGTATATGTCCTTTGTTTCAGTTATGTTTTTTGTGTTTATAGTTATACATCTCTTTAAATGGGGCAAGAAAGCTGGAGATAATCCTTGGGAAGGTGACACCTTGGAATGGACGGTATCTTCACCACCGCCTTTTCATACTTTCGAAAAACCACCAGTGGTAAAATAGAATGTACACAAGTGTTTTGCTAAATGTTGAATCAACAATACTGGATTTTTGGCGTTTGCTGAAGCCAAGGATAATGTATCTTGTGGTATTTACTGCAGTTGCTGGTATGGTTACTGCACCAGGTAGTATGCACCCTTTTCTAGCACTAATATCTCTTATATGTGTTGCTCTTGGCTCAGGATCTGCAGGTGCTATAAATATGTGGTATGACAAAGACATAGATCTGCTCATGGAAAGGACAAAAAACCGCCCTATACCTTCAGGTAGAGTTTCTGCAGAAAGCGCGCTTGAATTTGGTATAACTCTTGGAATATTGTCAGTATTTATCATGGCAATAGCAGTAAATTATATTTCTGCTGCTTTGCTTGCAGTTAGCATATTATTTTACGTTTTCGTATATACAATTTGGCTAAAAAGGCGTACTCCGCAGAATATCGTTATCGGTGGTGCAGCAGGTGCTTTTCCTCCAATGATTGGCTGGGCAGCTGTAACTAATTCTGTCAGTTGGGAAAGTTTCATTTTATTTTTAGTAATTTTTATGTGGACTCCGCCACACTTTTGGGCCCTATCTTTAAATAAGTCTGAAGACTATGCAAAGGCATCGATTCCAATGTTCAATATTGTTTATGGTCCGGAAAAAACAAGAAAATATATATTAATTTATAGTGTCTTGCTGGTGCTAACTAGCTTGCTTCCAGCTCTATTCTTGAAAAAGGCTTTACTTTATCTAAGCATGGCAATTTTTGCAGGTTGCATCTTTATTTGGTACGCTATATCAATTCTCAGATTCAAGAACCACAACTCACAGAAACAAATGTTTTCTTACTCAATTTCTTATCTATTTTCCCTATTTGCCAGTATTATTTTTTGTTCTATTGATTTATTTTAGTTATGAAAGAACGGCAGAAACATAAAAACTATTTTTTCCTTTTCCTTTTGGTAATGCTCGTTGTCACACTTTTTTTTGTTTCTATAATAAAATTTAAAGGTGCAGCTTAAACTACCTTTAGAAATTGTGCTTTCATAAAAGCAACTATATACTTTGTTAACCGATATAAACAAAGATGAGTAAAAAAGAAGTGACAATATATACGGATGGGGCGTGTTCTGGTAATCCTGGAGCGGGAGGATGGGCAGCTATCATATTATTTCAAGATTACAGAAAAGACATTTATGGTAGAGAAGAAAATACCACAAACAATAAAATGGAGTTAACAGCGGTGATCAATGGGCTGAAAGTATTGAAATTTTCTTGTAATATTAATTTATATACGGATAGTCTTTATGTTAAGCATGGCATAACAGAATGGATAAATAAGTGGAAAATGAATGGCTGGAAAACAAGTAATAAAAAATCAGTAAAAAATATGGAATTGTGGAAAGAGCTAGACAACGTTGCTTCACAACACGAAATTGATTGGAAGTGGGTTAAAGCACACAGTGGCGATAAGTATAATGAGGAGGCTGATAGTTTAGCAAGAAAAGCAATAATCGATGCTTAAAAAAATTACTATATTATTTTCCGTAGCTTTATTATTCATATTGTGCTTCTTTATTTTTTTTAAGCCTTTAGAAATCAATATTAATTATATTGATTTTTATGTTAAACATAAAATATCAAAAATATTTGTTGGCTCAAGCGTTAATATGGAGAATACCTCAGTTGTTTGGCAGAAAGATGGCAAAGATCCGTATTTAGTCATTACGGATTTGGCAATAGCAAACCCTAATTTTACTATAAAAGTTCCTGAGCTTTTTGTACATTTTAAGTTAAGTTCCTTATTTAAAGCTAGCACAAATCTCTCTCAGGTTTCAGCTGATAATGTGCATGTATGTATCAAGAGAGAAGAAACTAATGTTAATCCGCAAAACTCATTAGACCTTTTGGATAATCATTATTTAAGTAGTAACCGCCTTCCTTCGGTGTCATTCCAGCGCGTGACGCTGGAATCTAGAAAAAAAGAAACAAGTAGTCAAGCTACTTGGATGACAAGGACGAGTGCTGGGATGACAGGAAAAAAAGATACTGGGATGACAGGGAAGAATTTCAAGATGACAGAAAGTAGTGCAAAAAATCTATTAAAAACAATAAGGGAATTTTTTTTTGACTTAAATGCGGATTCAAAAATTGAATTTACTAACATCGCTATTGATAAAAGCACAGAAGATGAATTTTTTATTGATAAATTATATATAGGGAAGGGGGAAGATTTTAATGTTTTAGATATTCATGTGAATACAAAAGATGGAAAGGGATTTTTGGATGATTTATCAATTACGATAAAAAATCGCAACAATTTGCTAAATGTGTACGGGACATTTTATGATCTAAAATTGGGACTATTGAGCAAGTTTTCTACATTAGTTAAAAGCTACAATTTGGACAAAAATATAGGATTCAAAGGAAGCTTCTCAGTGAAAATTAATAAAAAGGATGAAATTGTAGATGGAAATATATACGTATTAAATACAGAAAATTATTTGAACAAAAATTTGGCCTTAACTAATGTAAATATAAATTTAACATATAGTAATGGAATTATTAGTGTAAAAAACTTCCATTTTAAGTTAAATGACACGTATCTCTCTTTAATAGGCAAAATGAACTTTGGTACAAGTCATGCTTTGCTTAGAATTAATATTAGTAAGTTTGCTGCAAAGGATTTATGTACTTATATACCAGATAGTGTAGTAAATAGTAAATTTAAAAGCTGGTATTGTGATAATATTGATGGGGATGTTTTAAATACCATTGTAAGTTTCAATGGCAAAATTAACAATTTGGTTGATGACGATCTGTCAGACATTGTAATTGTTGCTGATATAGAAAACGGTAGCGTAAAATTTGATGAAGATTTTGAGCAAGTAAAGGAATTAAAGGGTGATTTGATCATCAAGAATAACGATCTTGAAATTACTGTAAATAGCGCTAAGTTTCAGAATTTCACTGTTAATGGTGGTGATATTGAAATGAAATCTCTAAATAAGGAAGATTCAGTTCTAACCATTAATGGCAAAGCTGTAAGTGATGCGTATGGTTTATATGAGCCTATAAGATTTAAGCTGGATGATGTGGTGAAGGTTGAAAGGGATAAAGTAAGTGGAATGGCAAAATCCGTATTTAATTTTCGCATTTTTAATCTAAATGCTGATGACAAAAAAGTAGACTTCTCAGCAAATTTTCATTCTGAAATTGACAATTTGGCCGTCTATAATGCAAGTCTTGGTAAATATGATATTAAGCTTAGTTTTGGCAGTGACTTTATAGATTTAAATGGTAGTGGTATGGTGAATAACACACAGCTATTATTTGACCTGAAAAGTAGCAATAGGAATGAAAGTTTCGCCTGGAATTTGACCGGAGATTTACCCGCTCAAATATTTAATTTTGATAGTGGCTATGTCAGTGCAAATTTAGAGTCAGTGATAAATCAAGATAAGACGGGGTATGTTAATGGTGATATAGATTTATCAGAATTTGAATCACATTCAAGCTACTTAGGGTGGAAAAATCGCTTTGAAGATCACAATAAAATTTTGTTTTCTACAAGGTTAAAAGGAGCAGGTGAATTGTTAGTAGATAAATTAGACATTGTAGGAAATGACCTAGATATAAAATTCAGCGGAAGAGTAGAAAATGGAAATTTATATTTAAATTCTAGTAGCTTTAAATTGCCTGATAATGATTTTAGTATAGAAATTGAATCAGGTAAGGAGAAAAATGCCATAACTATTTATGGTGAGGAAATTAACTTAAGTGATATTTTAGGCTTGCTTGGCAAAAACAGTAATGGATTAAATAAAGATATAGAGATTAGTATGAATGTTGACAATGTAATTATGAAAGAAGGCATCGTTATCAAAAATGCTAAGCTGAATGTAACCTGTACTAAAGGTAATTGCAATGGAAGTCAATGTACAGGGCA
Source organism: Wolbachia endosymbiont of Phyllotreta cruciferae (assembly GCF_918697765.1). Lineage (NCBI taxonomy): Bacteria > Pseudomonadati > Pseudomonadota > Alphaproteobacteria > Rickettsiales > Anaplasmataceae > Wolbachia > Wolbachia endosymbiont of Phyllotreta cruciferae. The sequence continues at coordinate 1,265,767 of NZ_OU953855.1, read as the reverse complement.
GTTTCTGGAAGATAGCAGCAACATACTAGCAGAATACAGTGGAATAGGGCTCGAAATATATGCGGATAATTCAGGTATGCTTTTGCGTTCCTTAGGCATTAGTAAATCAATTAAAAACGGCAAATTGTCTTTTTATCTCTCTCCTCAGAGAGAAAGTGGAGAACATTATGGTACGTTATCCATTAGCAATTTCTACATCAAAGATGCTCCACTACTTACTACTTTATTGTCGATGTCTTCATTGCCTGGCATTGTAAATGCCATAAAAAATGAAGGTGTATACTTTTACAAATGTAATGCACCTTTTTCATACAAAGATGGCACTATTGAAATTGAAGAATCTTGGCTTGAAGGGGCGGAGTTAGGTATTAGCACTGGTGGTAAGCTCGATATTAGAAATTATAAATTCCAGGTTGCAGGACAAGTAATACCAGCATATTCAATTAATAAATCTTTGTTAAAAATTCCTATAATTGGAAAACTTCTTACTGGTGGGAAAAGTAGGGGAATCGTTTCAATAGACTATAAAGCAAGTGGTGATGACAAAAACAATAACGTATCTGTTGATCTTATCTCTTCGCTAACTCCAAACCTATTAAAGAGGTTATTGGGAGTGTTTGATCGCATTATGACAAAAACTAACGAAAGTGGCTTAAAAGGTGGTGTGAAAAAGAAATTTGGTTCGATATGACCAAAAGGGAAGTTATTTAACAAAATTATGGACAAAAATGCAAGAATTTCAGAATGATCTACCTGGTTTTTTATTTAGTTGTTTAAGTAATACCACTCCCTTTAACCTCTCTATATTTGCTGAACAACTAAAAAGGGTAGGGGGGTGGTTGTAAATTGTATCTGTTCAGCCAATGGCGTCAACTTAAGGAAAAATATCAGCGATAGTGTATAAAATTTCTCTCTAAATTTTTTATCATTAAATTATCCAAAGAGTGCAATAAACAGCACTTTTGTTTCTGTTTTATTTCAACAAAGAAGTCTAAAATGTGTCCTTTTTAGGTGAAACATGCGTGCGCCAAGCAAAGTGCGTAAAGTCCAGTTGGTGAAAATCCAACCCAGGCAAAGCCTAGCCAGCAGGCTGGAACAAACCACTATGCTGCGTAAGGTAACGAGCGTAGTAAAGCTAGTGGAATGGACAACACAGGGTACAACGAAAGTGAAGGTATTGAGTCCCGAAATTCTCGATGTCATAGAGGTCGACACGTTGCATATAGTGGAAGACAGCAAGAAGGGTAACAATAGGGCAAGTTATCACTCACTCTATCGGGATCTGAGGCCGTATCACGTGTTGAGATGGAGTTTACGTAAACTTGGGAGATCCTTTGTATTCCTATTAAGGTACGTTGGAACAAGTCAACAAAGGCGAGTACTGACGGAAGATATAAAGGAAGTCGGACTGATTGATAGTACTCAGAGTGTGGGAAAGCCACATACAAGGGGAAGCGGTCAGCAATATAGTGACTGGTTTAGGAATTGCTATGCCAATACAACGGAGGTTGGAATAACGTGCAAAGAAAACTAAATCAGATAGCAGTAAGAGCCAGGCAAGATAAACGATTGAAATTTAATCGTTAATTCATCTGATAAACGCAGAGAATCTTGCTGAATGTTATAAAGAGCTAAAGCATAACAAAGCATGCGGTATAGACCAGGTGACAGTAGAAGCTTATGGAGAAAATCTTGAAGAGAAGCTCAACACTCTGGTGGATAGTATGAAAAGAAAGCGATATCAACCGCAACCAGTGAAAAGAGTATATATACCAAAAGCTGGAAGCAAAGAGAAACGCGGGCTTGGAGTACCGTCTACAGAAGATAAGTTAGTCCAGATAATGCTGAAGAAGATATTAGAAAATATTTATGAAGCTAACTTTCTGGATAACTCATATGGTTTTCGTCCTGGTAGAAGCTGTCATCAAGCGGTAAATGCACTAAATAAAGCAGTTATGTACAGACCAACTAACTATGTAGTAGAAGTTGATATCAAGAAATTCTTTGATAATGTCCAGCATAAATGGCTAATGAGATGCTTGAGAGAACGGATAACAGACCCAAACATACTGTGGTTAGTAAAACGATTTCTTAAGGCAGGAGTAGTCGAAGCAGGACATTATGAAGCAACTGAACTAGGCACACCTCAGGGGGGAATAGTAAGTCCTATACTAGCTAATATATACTTGCATTATGTGCTGGATTTGTGGTTTGAAAAGAAATTCAAGCTAAGATCTAAAGGTTATATGGAGCTAGTTAGGTATGCAGACGATCACCTGATTTGCTGCGAAAGAGAAAAAGATGCTAGAGAACTCTTAGAGTCACTGAAACAAAGGCTAGGAAAATTTGGACTGGAAATATCTGAAGACAAAACAAGAATAGTAAAGTTTGGCAAAAAGGAGTGGCAACAAGGAATAAGGGAGAAACGAAAAACGGAAAGTTTCAACTTTCTAGGATTCACCCATTATGGTACAAGGAGTCGTAAAGGTAGAGTAATGGTAGGTCATAAAACCTCGAAAGAAAATCTATCTAGAAAACTTAAAGAAATCAAAGAATGGGTGAAAAAGATCCGAAATAAAGTTCACCTTAAAGATTGGTGGTCAATACTTAAAGCAAAACTAACAGGACACTATAACTACTTCGGAGTTAGCGGAAATTACCGGTGGTTGAATAAATTCTTCTGGCGGGTAATCAAGCTAGCGTATAAATGGATAAACCGACGTAGTCAGAAGAAGAGTATGAATTCAAAGCAATTTATACACTATCTACAAGTTAATCCATTACCAAAACCAAGAATATGCTACTCATTATATACAAAATAGGAAATGCTGTGAATACTACATTGTGGAGCCGTGTGCGGGAAAGCTGCAAGCACGGTTCTGGTGGGGGAGTCATAGCGATAAAACTTAATCAGGAGGATTTAAAACTATGACTTCTACCAAACAAAAAGGAAAAAATTTTATTCTACAAATTAAAAATATAATATACTCGAAAGCTTTTCAGAGAATCCATTGTGTTGAGTTTTACACGAACAAGAAAACTTCCTTTTTCGGCAGTATTTTCTATGATTTTAAAGTTAGTTAAAAAAAGTTTGGGAATAGAATGTGAACTTATGGAGCCATTGACATGTACCCTCAAAGCAAGCTTTTTCTAAAGCAAGATATAAGATTTGCCATACAGGCTTTCAAGAATTTAAGCATCCAAACAGCCTATCAGGATGAACCTGAGTTGGAGAGGCTATAGACTTATTGCAGCAGATGGTTCTGGTATGAGATTACCCAGCTCTGAGGAAATTGTATCCGAGTTTGGCCGCTTTAAACCAAATGGAACAACAGGCACAATGCCACCATTGGCAATTTGTTTGTTGATTTGTGTACTTCGCTGATTTGTAGTGCTCGTCTTGCGGCTTGGAATATAGGTGAACAAACGTTGGCGGAAGAGCAATTACCCGAAGTTATCACTCAAATGCGTTCATTAAATCAAAAGAAATTATTATTTATCTATGATCGTCTTCAGTAAAATTCATTCAGCAGCATTATGATTTGGAAGTAGATTTTATTTTTCGCTTGCAAAAAAGAAATTATAGCAAGCTATGGGAACGAATTGCATCTGGAGAATTAGATTTCGATTTTATATTAGAAAATGAAAAGCTAAAAAATAAAATGAAAGGACAGAAAGTAAGAGTAATAGTGCTGACATTAGCCAACGGAGAAACAGAGGTATTGATTACTTCACTTTTTGACCGAGTAAAATTTACTTTGGAAGATATCAGCAAAGCTTATGTATTAAGGTGGCATATAGAGGAGTGCTATAAACGACTCAAAATAGGTGCAGAGTTAGAGAATTTTTCTGGCGTAAATTTAGAGGCTGTATTACAAGAATTTTGGGCAAACTTAGTCATGTGTAATATATTGTCGCTTCATATGTGTGATGCACAAGGGCCTTGGAATCCAGATCAAATTGCTGAGTATCGTTTAAATTTTTCGGTTTTATTTGGTGTAATGAGGCAGAAACTCTATCAGGTACTTATTGCGCCAAAAAACTTTCAAGCCCTTTTTGATAGAGCAAGTATACGCGCTAAAGTTAAAATCCGACCGGGACGATTGTATAGCCGCGATAAGGTAGATAAGCCCAAACGCCATCATGTCTTTAGGAGAGTTTGCTAATGAAAGTTCTTAAGTTGACGCCATTGCTTGTTCATATTCATATATTCTTTGATTTATTATGCCCACTTTGCTTGCTTTGAGTGTATCTTCGTATCGATCTCCATTCTTTTATTCTTTGACCTACTTTATACGGAATAGAAATTTTTTTCTCATCATTATCATATTCACCAATAGATAAATTGGTTATTCGAGAGAACAGAAACTCCTGCCTTAACTAAGCCCTTTGCCACCTCTATTTTTACTGCCTTTCCACTTTCTTCCTCACTAATACGGATGAATTTAGTTAATAAATAAAACGTTTCACGTAATTCTTGATCCTTAATCTCTTTATGTCTTCTTACTAATCTCCTCTCCCTCGTACCTTTTCTCGTTTGATACTTCTTGTCCGCAAGCTAGATCTCTAGCAGTTGTTGATAATGCTTCTGCTAATTCATATGATTTCTTAATTGAAATTCTGCGTGTTCCTTTTTCATATTGCAGTATATGTTGTATCGATTTTTTTTGCTAAATCTTTTTGAGTATATCCCTTTGCTAATCTACGATTTCTTACTTTTTGTGCTATTTGGTACCTTATGGAGATATTTGCCATAAATATTATACAGATTAATACTACCAAATAAAGATATACAAAAAGGATGCTTCCTTCTATGTTTGAATTTTAGTTGAATATTTCTTCAGAATTGTGTATAATTGTTAATGCTTTTTAGGTTAGTTCGTTATGGCTCTTTCTAAGTTTCTTGATCCCAAAAATGATGTCGCCTTTCGCCGTATCTTTGGTACTGAAAAGAATAAAGATATCCTCATTCACTTCCTCAATGATATTCTGGGTTTTACTGGCAAAAATGCAATACAGGATATAGAGTTTTTAAGTACTATTCAAGACCCTGATATTGCCTCTAAAAAGCAAAGTATTGTTGATGTCCTCTGTAGAGATTCTTCAGGTATTCAGTACGTTTGCGAAATGCAGGTCGCTAAAACTAAGGGCTTTGAAAAACGAGCTCAGTACTATGCTGCTAAAGCCTATTCAAGACAAGCTGACAAGGGTGATCAATACCATGATCTTAAGGAAATTATTTTTATTGCTATAGCAGATTGTATACTGTTTCCTGATAAGTCTGAGTATAAATCAAAGCACACTATTCGCGATGAAGATACTAATGAGCACGATCTAAAAGATTTTTATTTTATATTTATTGAATTACCTAAATTTTCCAAAACTAAAGAAGATCAGCTTTCAAATATAGTTGAGAAGTGGGTGTATTTTTTTAAGTACGCTGATGAAACAAGTGAAGAAAAATTGGAAAGGATAATAGGAAGTGACGTAATAATCAAAAAAGCGTATGAAGAGCTAAATAGGTTTAACTGGTCAGAAAAAGAATTTATTGCCTATGAACAGGAAATAAAACGTATTCTTGATGAAAAGGCTGTCCTCGCTCAAAAACTCGATGATGCTACTCAAAAAGGTAGACAAGAAGGCATCTTAATTGGTGAAGAACGCGGTATCAAAATTGGTGCAGAAAAAGGGAGAGAAGAGGGCGAAAAACAAGCTAAAATATCTGTAGCCAAAAACTCACTTAAGGCCGGTGTCTCTATTGATGTTATAGCTCAAATTACCGGTCTCTCTCACTCTGAAATTTTACAACTCAGGAAAAAAGCATAAGTATCCCAGCCTATTCACTTCACTTTTTAACATTTATGAAAATCTTTCCTAAGTTAGACATACCCCTTAATTAAGAGTCTAATGAACTGTCTAAAATAGCTATAATGTCTAAATATAGAAGATGTTTTTCATAAAGTTTTTATCCTTGATAATTTTAGTGTTGACATTTGATTCTAACTCTTGTATAACGCAGTAAATATTTTTTATGGGGGGTAAAATGCCAATAGAAACAAAGCGTCAAGCTGCAGTACTTAAAAAGCTACAAGATGTTATAAAATATACAGATCCTGAAGTTGCTGCTGGGAGGAAGTTAGCTATTAAAAGGTGGGTGGAGACCTATATAGAGAATATTAAATCTTTTGAGGGTGATAAGCTGCAGTTTTTGTACAATATATTCCAAGATAAAAATTGTTGGTCAGGTACAAGGTTAGATAATGCTGTTTTAGGTCAAAGATTAACTGAAGAGAAAATAAGAGAAATTGATAATCCACTTCGCAGATATGATATGGCTTGTAGATACTGTGTAGTAGATAAAATTCCTTCTCTCTTTAAGGAACAATTTGATTCCTATAAAAGAAGTTTTTCATCTAATGCAGTTGATGGTAATGGTCGTCCTGTAAAAGATGATAATAAATACATACTAAATTCACTTTTGTATGGGATGAAAAGGGAAGATCCTGTATTAAGTTTCTGGATAGATAAAGAATCTGGGGAATTAAGGCAACCTGGTAATGCAGAAGAGGGTTTTGACAGCGCTATAAAACTTAAGTGGAGTGAAGGAGCGGAATATTTTTCTAATCAGTTAGAGGAAAAAGCTAAGGAGAAGAAGCTTGCGGAAGCAATTATTGCTCTATCTCGCGTTCAATCTGTCGAGAAAGACGCTCCTATTTTAGATTTTTGTATAAGGAATGTAGATGATAAAGATACTCTTTTACAAGAATTATTACGGAGAGATGATGGAGTATATCACTTTTTTAGTAGATTAATACGTTCGTGTTTTTTTGATACAGTTCATGATTTGGTGCAGTGCTGGTGTTATAAAGAAGTTTCAGCACGTGGAAGCCATTCAGAGAAAATATTCTCACAGGATAAGTATGAACTTCTTCTTTATTCACTTTCAAATGTGATGTTGAAAAATCCTGAGTTAAGCGTTGAAGCTAGATCTCTTATTATGGAGATTTGGAAGTGTGACCGCTTTACTGAATACAGAAAGACTTCTGTTAATACTTCTAATTATACAGTTCCTATAAAGAGTGTACTTGGGGGATTAATCATTAATTGGAAACGAGGAGATGTTTGTAAGCCTGATGAGGAAAAGAAAATAGAGAAAAAAGAAATATTAGATATAATATCATTTGCTCGAGTTTCCTTTCCTAAAAAATTTGAACTTTTTAAAGAAATCATGATAGAAAACCTTAGATTATGTGGTAGAGAAGGAATGGAAGAAGATATAGACTATGGTAGTTTCGCAAAAGAGTTGTTTTCTGAGTTAGAAAAAGCAACTTTACCTCCTAGAGATGATGGTTCCGGTGATTATCGAAGACGGTCCATATCCACAGTGGAAGCTGAAGATTCTAGTCTTTCTATTAGACATGATGGTTCTGGTGATGCTCCGAAATCCATTCTTGGAACCCCTGGTATAAGAGATTTTTCTCCTCGTAGCAAATAAAGGTATATTATATGAGTAATGGTGATGGGATTATTAGAAGTTTAGTAGGTCAAGATTTTGAAGGTTTTAGACAAGAGTTTGAATCCTTTTTAGATCAATGTCCATCTTTCTTGTATCGTGTAGGTACAGGTCGTTTCCTTCCTGTACTCTTTTTCAGTATGTTTGCTACTGCACATGACGCAGGTATTTTAGCTCCAGATGAGAGAGTCTATATTCGTTTTGATAATCATGGTATTGATACAGGTGGTAAAAATAGAAGTACAGGAAACCTGAAGGTTGCAGTGTTAACTAATAAATTCCATGGTAAAAAGCGAATTGTCAGATGTTACAGCATTTCTGATGTCCCTAATAGTGATGGGTTGAGATTTAGTGAAAGGGAGATAAATGCTCTAGTGCGAGAGATTAGACGGCAAAATCCGGATTTAAGGGAAGAAGGCCTAAGTTTTGAGCAATACAAAGTGTGTATGCATGGGAAAGGCAAGAGCCAGGGAGAGAAAGGGGCAGTAGTATTTGAAGCGATTCGTGAAAAAGGTTCTGAAGGTAGAGATAGATTTGCTAAATATTCGGCATCTGAGATTAGTCTTCTTAGGCACATAGAGCGTGATAGGCTTAGGGAGATTAACGCGCCTGCGCCATTTAGTGTGTTGACAATTAAGGAAATAGAAGGTATGGTACTCAATCAAAATCAGCGTGGACAGCTTGATACGCTGATCAATTTTGCACAAGTTGAGCCTGGTCAACAAAGAATCGACGGTTTTATAGGAATGTTAGCAAGTAACAATGAAGAAAATACAGAACGTCAAATAAATGAAGAAATTTTGCCATACATAACTCGAATCTATCGTCATTACGCAGGCACACTAGAAAATAATATTCAAAATCGCAATCAAAAGTTTGAGAGTCATGGACTTTTTTTAGGTTTGTTAGCAAATTTTAGTCATCTCTACACGATAGATATTGACCTTAACTTGTCTCTTGTAAATTCATATGTTGCTTTTCTTGTACACCATCAAGCAGAGAGAGAAAACATTCCTATCGTTATTAATACTGGATGGAGGACATCGTTTGCATTAGAACGCGCTAGAGGTGACGCTAAAAGATTACATGCTTCTTCATTTATATCTATTCATACTGAATCAAGACATGCTGTTTGTGTTGGATTAAATTTTAATTCACGTCTAGCCCCTTTTAGGGTTGGCATAGCAGAGCTTCAACAGAATAGATTTCCTTTAGTACAAAGATTATTTGAATATGTAGAAGATGAAGAAATCGGAGAAAATATTAGAGATTTCTTGCTTCAACATCTTCTTGCTGAAATACCAAGAAATGCAGAAAATCGTGACAGAATACTTGATTGTATAACTGGTTTTGCTTTTGGGAATAGTGCTTTTGATCACGAGCAGGTATTAATACAAAACAATAGACTGCAAGTAATAAAATACATATTTAGATATGATAATGAGGATTTAAGAAAACATGCTTTAGCTATGGTCTTCCATGCTCAAGGTTTTCCTATAGTTATGCTTGATATTAGAAATCCCCATGATATACAATCAGTAAAAGCCATCGCTCTACCACCAGGTTATAATGGTGCTGTGAATAGAGTTACATACATACTTAATAATCAATATGGACTAAATGTTCTATTAGATAGATTTAATTCACCTAATCATTACCTAAATAGGAATAGATATGCTTCTTTTGATGGTAATCTTATAGAAGTGCCTAATGCTGAAAATGTACATAATACTTTGAATCAAGTTATGAATGATGGGTGGCAAAGTATAGCTCAGCATAGAGAATTATTGAGAGCTATTTCTAGAGTATTAATGCCAGAGAATATGAATGGTAGTGCAATAATAGATGTAAGTAACAATGACAAATTTCGTTCTATACTGCACGGTATATTTTATGTTTGTGACAATCCTGATAAAGTGGTTACTGAATACAGGGTAGGTCAAACGTATAGTCCTGATATAAGAATGGCAGGAGAAATAGTGGAGCAAGTAAGTACAAGAGTTGCAGAACAGAGATTAGGTCTTCTATTATTAAGATCTACAATAAATCATCCGGAAGATACTCATCCGATTGGATATGTATTAGGGTTTGCTAATACTGAACAAACATTAGCACAAGAGCAACGTAATACAGAACAGCAAATAACAAGACTTATGGACAAGCAAAGAGGATATTTGCCCATTACTTCTGGAAATGAGGTGGTCTTATCTTATGCTGTATTTTATGCAGGTGCACAGAGGGCAGAGAACCTTATATCTTTTCCACAAGAAGTGTATATACATAGATTCAACCGTGATGATACTTTAAGACGGGTAGGACTACGACAACCTGTAAGGCTAGTAGGACCTAATAGTGTTATTGATGAAAATCCACCAGAAAATCTATTATCAGATATAATTAGTAAGAGATTAATAGATTATTTTCAAGGCAATCAAAAACAGTCTTCGATTCCATTATTTAATCTTGGTAATAATCAATGGGTTGCATTTCGTTATCTTGAAGGTGATAAGGAACAGGTCATAAGAAGGTTAAGGTTTGGTACAGATGAAACACTTACAGCACAAGGAATATTAGAACGAATAAACAATATTCTTAGAGATCATGATCGTGGTACCATACAAGATGTTAATGATCTAATTACACTAGATTTTGCAACAGAAAATGGCTATTATCGTTATTGGTTTCAACAACATGATATAACTTATGTTGCAAGGGCACAAGGATATAATTTCCTAATTGGGAATGAAATGCGGTTTCATATTATGGGTATTGAAAATGGCCAGGTCGACGTTTTGAAAACTCATATTGAAAGTTTTAAAGATGAGGGAGGTGTAGGACCTCGAAGGTCAATTTTAATTGTTAATTTAGGTGGTAATCATTGGGTCACATTAGTGATTGATTACCGAAATGGGAATTATATTGGGTACTATGCTGACTCACTTGGTCATGATGTTCCACATGGTATCACACGAACTTTAGAAGATAATAGTGTTACTCTCCATAATGTTCTTATTGATCAGCAAGGTGGTCGGTTAGTACAGCAAAGAGGTGGATATAATTGTGGCTTCTGGGCATTGGAAAATGCTAGAGATATTAATGAAGTTTTACAACAAAATAACAATCTTGGAAACCAAGGTAGAGGTATGTTAGGTGAAATGCGTAATTCTCTTACATTAAATGTTCCAGGCTTAAATAATATAGTTGATGAAAACAATCTTAGAAATGAAGAGTACTTTAAAGGTCTGAGAAGAGATATCTCAAGGGAACTTCAAGACGTTAATACTAATGCTGGTAGAGCTCGTTCTGATGATGCTGGTGATCCTAATAGTGTCATGTCTTTTATTATAAACAATCAGAATAATCCTGAAATCAGTCGCTTACTATTAGAGTACTTAAAATTAACATTTCCTCATGTACAGTCATTACACTTCGATGAAGAGCAACAAGCAGCACTTTTGCAGTTTGTATCTAGCAGCTTTCCAAATGCATCTATTGAATTAGTGAAACAAGGCCTTTATTTGCCTTCTTTTGAAAAGCGAGGAGTTAATATTAATGGTAAATGTGTAGCAATTACTCGTGGTTTATCTCAAGCTTTATCTTTACACAAAGACAAATCACTTTTAAATAATCTAAAAACTTCAGCTGAAATTTATGAGCGTATAGCTCAAGGTAAGCAGATATCTAAAAGGGAAGAAAAAGAGGCTTTTGCTTTTAGTAAACTGCTTAGTAATTTTGAAGAGCAGGTAGATTGTGTTACAAGCACTTTGCCTTCAAGTTTAACTCATAGTAGGAGTTATAAAATGCTTAGTGATTTGTCAAATTATATAGCTGAAATTAATGATGATTTTGCTCTTCACTTAGTAACAAGTAACCATGTTGTAGCCATTTACAGAATAGGTGATAGTTACACGTATTTTGATAGCAATGCGGCATTTATTTCTGAGCTAAAAAGCGTTGATCAGCTTATGCAAGTTGTAGAAAAAGGAATAGAATTTGCCGGCTATGAAATGGGAGAAAAAGGCTTTCTAATTGAACACTTTGATGTTAATCAAGCTAATGGTCTATTAGATGATGAAGATAAGCAAACCCTAACAAGAGAAATTAAAACAGAACGAGAACTTCTTGCGGAACAGGATAAAGAGCTTGGTCTTATTAAAATTGATGGTCAAGAAGTATCCAGAGTGCAATTATATGACTTTGGGACTAAAATTAATGTAAAAGGTAGCGTGCCATTGCTTATTAATGCTGATATGAAGTTAAATAGCAAAAAATTTCTGGATTATTTAGATAAAAAAGAAGTAAGCATAACAGCTAGAGAATACCTTGATAACTTACAAAATAGCAAAAATGTGAAAGAGGTAGTACAAGCAACCAAAGCAATTCCTTTTGAAGGTTCAAATCAAGAAGTTAAGGAAGCAGAACACCAACGTAGCCAAGAACTTAAGTTTTCTATGAAGCAATTAATAAAATATCTTTTGACTGCTGTCATTAGGCAGAAAAGCCAACTGTCAGAGGATAATAGCAAAGCAGATGATAATCCTAATCATTATTTGAGTAGTGTAACAATAAGTAGTCAACCGAAAGAGTCACAAAGATATTAATCTGTTTATTTCTGAAGTTGTGAAATTTTATCTACAGAAAGATGCCGTCTTGTAATTCAACAAGAAAATTATAAAAATTGAATCTTAAGTTGTGTTGTGAAATAAAAAATATTTTCTATTCGCGACCTGTGTAGAGGTGTACAAATTATAGTAAGTGTGTATGTTGATAAGTAAATTGGTTTTATATATACTTAGAAATTTACTTATCAATATATATATTACATTCAATAAATTCATATAAAATACTATTTTACATAAGATCGGATGGTAGCATTTTTTGATTTTAAATTACTAAAACCTTCACTCAGTCTCCTAGTCCTGTAATTTTTAATGTGGTCAGGATTAAAAGTAATCTTGAATCTAAGAACATGTCTGCAAAGGAAATAGAAAGAAATCAAGAAGTAATCTTAGCCAGAAAAAGTGGTAGAGAAGTTAAGAATATTTTTCACAAAAAGAACGATACCAATAAAAAGGATTTCATTCTACTGGGGATAAAAACTGTTATGAATTTTCCTGTTATTTCCGAGTTCAATAATATTAATTTAGCAATATTTTATTAAGATCTTAAGCAATATAACCATGTTTAGCAACCCAAAACAGGTAAGTGTGAGAAGAGTTTGTTTTGGGATGTGTTGGTCTACCAAACGATACATACGAACTTTTTTATATGGTAATTTCACTGTACGCTAAAACCAACTATATTAGCCTACTTTAGCCATGTTTACATACGAACTGTTTTGTATAACTTCGTTGCAAAGATTGCAAGCTTCTATTTTTATAACCTTATTTTTACGCGACTTGTTCTCACAAATATAAGACCCTTTTTGCAATCTTAGGAAGAGTCAATAATTCAATTCTTTAACTAGCATGGTACTTTTACTAAAGTATTTTTTGAAAAAGTTAGTTGACTTGTAAATAATTCTCTACTAATACTGGCATGTGTTTGTTTATTCTGCTGAAGTGGCTCCATGCAGGTTTGCTGTAAAAACTTCAGCAGTTTCCGTACTCCTTTAAAGCATCATGCTCTTATAGTAGTGATATCAAATATAGGTCTTAACTATGTTCATCTATAGTAAAATTAGCTCAAATTTGCAGTCATAAGCAACTTTTAACCTCTCTATATACTCCATTGTTACTCACCACAAAAACTTAACAAAAGCTTAACGACGTGAGTAGTAAAAAGATTATGGTTATTGACTTAATGTTACATATCGCATACAATATATCATATATCTTAGCTTAGAGGGATAAGTATGGGTGAGTCTACTGGGATAGTAAAATCTATCATCAATCTACTAAAACCAAAATCCAAACCAGAACTATATGATTTTGAATATGAATCCATTATAGAACATTTATCATCTAAAGAGCATTTATTAAATGAACTGATGAATGATATGTGGTACTCAGGAGATTTACCATCAGTTAGAAATTATAATGAACCATCATCTTTGATAGATAGCAAACTTGGATTAAGTGAACAGATTTGTGTTTGGTTTGCTCTAGATCATGATCTTACACCAAGTCAAAAAAATTTAAACAAAAAGTTACTTAGTGCTCTAAAATGTTTAGCTTCTAACTGTGGTTCATTTGATAATACTGAGCCCCTTGAAGAATTTTTACATGATAATAAAAACAATAAAGATTTAAAAGTAATTCTTAACCTAAGAAGAGGAGAATCTCGATCAACAGTATTGCATGCGATTGCAGGAGCAAATATTGGTGGATTTCGTCGCACAGGAAATCAGGCTATAGATTTACTCTTAGAAGCAGGCGCAGATCCTAACATACAAGATAATAAAGGAAAAACACCACTATACCTTGCTGCTGCTAAAGGTCATTACGATAATGCAAACTCTCTTCTCTTGAAAGGAGCTAACCCTAATATAACAAGTAGAAAGGGAAAAACTCCACAACAAATAGCAACTAATAAACTCTGCTATAATATAGAAGAATTATTTCTAACTGATAAACAGAAAAAGTTAAATGCAGAATTGTATGACTTACTTGTACTCGATTCAGACTGCACTAAAAATTTAAAGGAGTTTTTAAGTAAGCATAAAAGAGATTCAGACCTAAAAGTGGTGCTAAATATTCGGCAAGGAATGGGTGAATCAAAAGTGTTTTCGTATGTTGATCGTTTTTCTTGGGACAATGAAGGTCTTATTCAAGAGTTAAGAAAGATATTTTTAGAAGCAGGAGCATTAGATTGTGGTATAAATATTTATCGTCAGCAAAAGGAAGTACAGGCCAGTAAATTACTCGTTAATTTAACTTCAAATCAAAAGGAGAAGTTAAATAAGTTTTCTGATAAGGTATTTCGAGCTCAAAACATGGCTGAACTTGAAAAGATTGTAAACGATGCTATAAAGTCTGGCGTACGATTAAACTATTCTCTTTCACAAGATTTCTTTTCAGGCAATGAGTACACTTTTACCGATTATGTGATGAAAAAAATCAGTGAGTTGGAAAAAAATCCTAAAGTTTCTAGTAGTATAATATGTCAATTAGTATCAAAAGGGGCAGTGTTTGGTAATACAGTTGATGCTAACACACTGACATCAGAATTTAAAGAGCATAAAACTAACCTAAAAAAAGCTTATATAGATTATGTTAGCAATTCTCATAAGTTTATTGAAATCGCAAAAAGTGCAACCAATAGCGAGCTAAAAGATGCAAGAATAGACAACTCCGTTTTTTACTTAGAATATTCTAAAGATAGTAAAATAGACATTATAAAGATAACAGATGGGGTAAGGGATTTAGGTCTAACCGATGGAGAGATAAAGTGTGGAAGAAATATAGTAAAGATCGGTAAAAGTGAAGTAGAAATTAAAACTGAAGATGGCATAAGGAATTACACAGATCTTACAGAAGGTAGCAGTATAGTATTAACTTTCTATACTAGTTTGGGAAATGTAGACGTTAGGCTGTATCCTGACATACAGAATAAAAGCAAAATTATAGTAGAAGTGAGTGATAGAGAAGAAATATTAGAAAAATTCAAAGGTCGCGAAGAAGAGTTGGGCAATGATTGCGAGCTTGGTAACTACTGGGTCTACGATGCTATTGAACAGGGATATTTTGAAAGATCTGGTGGATTAATACGTCCTGAAGTAATAAGCGAGTCTAACAACAAATGGACAGAACGTGAAGAGTTAAGAAGAACTTCTGATTCTAGGGGAGAAGTTTCTAGGTAGATTAATTTGCCATAAAGGTTAAAGATTATTATTTAAATATAAACTACTATAATTTATAGATTTTGGATCATTTTCTACCACTGTTGCATCCAGTATGCTAAAATCTTCATTATTTATATTGATATTTTCACATAATTGATTCTGTAACATTGACTTACTTTTCTATATCAATTTCAGCATCTTTTTGTGTGGCCCTTTGCAGTAGCTCCTTTTGCAATAACCTTTTTTAATTTTCTGGCACATACTTTTTTCGATGTTTTTTCATATTGTTGTTTTTATAAACGTTACGACGCTGAGCCGTAAAACTTCTCCAGTTGCTCACCCCAAAGCATCGGTATTTCTCTCAAATCAACTAGCTTCAAACCTCTCGGTTGTCTCCCATTTACTATGTCTTCTTTTATCTTTGGAGCTAAATAATTTAACCTTAAAATTTGCTGTATACGTCTTGTACCTATATTAATTTTCTTACTCAGCTCTTTTATATTTGCGTATTTCCCTTCCTCTAGTTGCCGTCTCCACAGATGGGCTCTTACCACTGCTTTCAGTAATGCATTGTTTGTTTTCCCCTCTGGCTCTACTACTGTGCATTTATTTCCTTTCTTCTTCATTGGTATAAATATCTTCTCTGACTCAGAATGCACTTCTAGTCCATCTTCCTTTACCATTACTCCCTTTATTAATTTCTTCACTGCTTCTTTCTGTTCCCCGAAACTTAAATTTTTCCATTCTTCCGCTTTTTCTTGCCAATTTTTGTATAGGTGCTCTGCTCTCTTCATTACTTCTTTTTCTACTTCTCCGGCTACTACTGTTCGGTTTATTGATTCACAATTTTTTCCTCTTAAATGATTATTGCACACATAATATCTATACCTTTTATTTTCCTTTTTTGCATACGTCAGCGTCATATTTGCATTACAGCTCTTGCACTTTATTATTCCCTTTAGCAGTGCTTCCTCATATTTTGCTTTTCTATATGGTTGATTCCTTATTAATTCTTGTGCTTTTTTCCACTTTTCCTCTTCTATTATTGCTTCATGTTTTCCTTCATACTCTTTCTCATAATGCCTTATTTTTCCCATATATATTGGATTTGTTATTATTCTCCTTACCGTCGCTTTTTTAAAGATATTTGATTTTGTTCTGTAACCTTGACTATTTAGCTCTCTTGCCAATTCTGCCATTGACTTCAGCTTCAAATATCTCTCAAATATATAACTTACCACTTTTGCTTCTTTCTCATTTATTATTAATTCTTTATCCTTTACATCATATCCAAGCGGTAAAGTTCCACCCATCCATAAACCTTGTTCTTTTGATGTTGCTATTTTATTTTTTACTCTCTCTACTATCATTTCTCTTTCTAGTTGTGCTGCTCCTGATAACACCGTTTGTACGAATTTTCCCATTGGCGTATTATTGTCAAATATTTGTGTTACTGCTACAAAATTTACTCTATGCCTTCTAAAAAATGACGTTACTTCGATGCTGTCTTTTGTTTCTCTTGATAATCTATCTAGCGTATATACTACTACACAATCTACTTCTCCTTTTTTTACATCTTCAAACAACTCCTTTATCGCTGGTCTTTCTAAATTTTTCCCTGAAAATCCGCCATCATCGTACCTTTTTGCCAATGCTACCCAGCCTTCTTTGCTCTTTACGTACTTTTCACATGCTACCCTTTGCGCATCAAGACTGTTAAACTTTTGTTCTAGACCATCCTCATTTGATTTTCTTGTATATATCGCACACCTTACTTCCTTTAGCATTTTATTCTCTTCAATTTTCATTTTTATCACGCATCCCAAATAATAAAGGTCCGTTGTAGCTCATTCCCATTATTTTTCCTGCCACTGCTGACAATGATGTATAAAACTCTTCTTTGTAGATTAAACCTTTATCTGTTACCATTACTGCATGAGTCTCTTTACCTCTCTCTAATATTAGCTCTGTTCCTGCTACTGGCAATTTGTCACTACTTATTCTTTTTCCCTTCTCTAGCCGATCTGCCAGATACTCTAGTCTTTTTGCTCCTTTTCTTGACATTTCTCCATATACTTTTTCCTGCATTCTATAAGCTAATCTCGGTATCAGATATTTCTTTGAATGTTTAGGTGCTTCTTCCCCAAATACCTTCTTCCACATTCTCCTTAGCTCTTCTAACGTTTTTTTCTCTAAATTCATTACTTTCTTTTCTGTTTCTTCCTCCATGTTTTTAGCCTCTCATAGAAGATTTCCCACTTTGCTGTTCAAATAACCTTTCAATTCTGTCTATTTCTTTCTTTAATACTTCAGTTACTTCTTTACTGGTTTTCGCATAATCCATCGCTGTCATTCCAAATTTATCTGCTTGTTCTATTTCTCCTCCAGCTTTCACTAGCTCCTCCACTATTTCTTTTTCTCCTACCATGCACGCAAGGTGTAGAGGTATGCATTTATTTCCATATTCCTCAGCATTTACTTCTGCTCCTGATTTTATCAATTCCCTCACGATTTCTAGGCGTTTCTCGGTTACCGCTAGATGCAGTGCTGTATATCCTCTTGCATCTGCTGCATTCACATTCGCTCCTTTTTCGACTAATAACTTCACTGTTTTTGCTTCTACTGCATAATGCAGAGCTGTTCTGTCTCTTGCATAAATACTTTTAAATGAGTTCTCTAATAGTGACTCCTCTTTTCCTTTTTTACTCATAACCTACCTCACCTTTTTTTTGAATTTAAATTCCTAAGCCCTCCTTTTCACCACCTCATCTATCATTTCATTTACTTGGCTCATTATTTTGCTTGCTAAATTTTTACATTCTTCCTTTATCAGTGATTTGTCTCTCTTCCTTATTTCTTCTATCTCTATTATTTTTAGCTCCGGCATGTAGCTTCCATTCAACATGTCTGCTATTTCTCCTACTAGCCTCTCTATTCCATAGCACGTCAGTTCTCTACTTTTTGTTATTCCTCCTTTTTCTCTCAGAAATTTACTCGCCCTTTCACTTTCTTTGCTATCACATAGACGATACTTTTCACTTTCCCAGATGTAATACATTGGTGTTGCACCATATTTATTCAGTTGATTAACCTCAGCTCCTGCTTTTACTAGCTCTTTTATTATTTCAACTCCTCCTATTTTGCATGCAGAGTGGAGTGGCGTACATCCAGTGACATATTGAGTGGCATTTACTTCTGCTCCCGACCTTAGCAGCACTTTTACATTTTCTAAGCTTTTCGCAAATACTGCACAGTGTAGTGGTGTATAACCCTTTTTATCTCTTGCATTTACCTCTGCCCCTTTTTTTATTAATAATCTCACTGTTTTGTAATCAGAGATTTCTACTGCTTGATGCAAGATCGTCTCTCCTTCTTCATTTCTTTTATTAATATCGTTACTTGATACTTCTTTAAAAAACTTACTCTTGCTAAAACTCATTTCATACCTCACAAAACTAGCTTTTCTAGCGCCAGATAAATTTCTTATGTTTACCTGCTGCTATTCAAGTCATGTCCGTTTTGGCATGAGAAAGCAAGTCTTTTTCTTTTTATTTCATACACTTTTACCTATTATTAATATAATATATGAGTATCTAAATATAAATACTTAACTTATTAGAGATATTATTCGACTATCTTTCCAACTTCTGTTCAAATGTCGATGTTCATGCCACTTCAGTACTCCTGAATAAAATACTAAAATGTGCTTTTCTAATTCGTGTATTGAGTCTTTTTTCTCTGAATCCAAATCATTTTTATAGTAAACGTTGTGTTCTGCTAAAACATATTTTCTGACCTTCTGATCTGTATAATTTTCTACTTTATAGTTGTGAGTAACGCTAAACCTTTCTAAAATTGGCTTGTGTTTTAAACTCCAATGTTGCCCTGAAAGTTTATCGTTTCCCAATACAAATTTATTTCCTTCTTCTTCTATTCTACCAACCGGAAAACAGCTATTTATTTCTCCTAATTTCCAGCTATCTGACAGTACAATCTGCGCTTTGACAAACTTAATTGCTGGTAATAAACTTTGTGGTAATGGATATAGTGCTTTTAAGTTGTACCACTGATGATTCCTTCCATAGATGCCTTTGTAATCCTTTATGTGAGGTTCTGTTTCTCCAAGTACTGCCACATCTAACCGATATATGTCATTACTAAATGCTTGCTCATAATGAACACGAAAAGTACTAAACTTAAAACTTGGATTTAAGATTTTTAGCTCAAATGTATTCTTCCGACCAAACGATAATACTGGTCCATCCTTTTCAACCTTTATCCCTGAGTAATCCGATAACAAACTTCCAAATAAACTTTCATCTAAAATAAACCTATCAACGTTATAGTGATCATTGAAAATCCTCATTAGCCGCGATCTTGCTGGTAACGATAGTTTTGCAAGTTCTACTACTGCATCCACAAAAAAGTCATTTGGAACATCTTTTATTCCTATTTGCAACTCGAAAAAATGTTTACCAGGTGGTTCTTCGATAATTGTAATATCTTCTATATTTGCCCATTTTAGTGCTATTTTTAGTGATGCTGGAGTTCCTCGCAGTCTTTGAAATTTTACTCCTTCTACTATGGCTTTTCTTCTATCTTTTATCCAGCGCAGTATTTCCCCCAATTCATATTCCTCAATCAACCACGGCAATGTTTCTTCTTTAAGATTAAACTTAAATCCTTTGATACAGCTTGGATCAACCTTATAATCTATTGCATCAACCAGTGCTTGCTCTTGCTTTGTTGCGTTTGGCGGTAATAAACTTTTCATTTGTCTTTTCTTTCAAGTTGCTTTAATTTCCTTTATTTAGGTAGCTTATGAGTAACCAAGAGATCATTGCAGAAAAATAAAGATGTTCTCTAATATCGAAAACACTCTCCATAATATTTGACCATATTATCCATACTTTAAAAAACAAGTTACAACTTCTGGAAGAAAATCAATACTTTCGTCTCCCTAACATTGGATCCAGTAAACCTTAAACCACTTATTGCATGCAATCCCCTCACTGGCACAAAACAAAAAAAATACGTTTTAAATCCTATCTAACTTGACGTGGCCAAGCACTGCACACTCATTCCCCAATACTACAACATCCTCTTTTGGCTCTATTAATTCTACGTTTTCTACACCCTCTACAAATAGATTTGCTATTATCCAAGATCTTGTTACACTCCACCCTAATCTTTTTGCTAATTCAAATTTCTCAATAAACTGCTTCTTGATTTCTTCCTCTGATATTATATAATTCGTGCTGATTCTGCTGTGGATATCTATTTCTATAATATTGCAGCCAATTACTGTTACTGTATCGGTTAAAACCCTTATATCATCTCTAGTAACTTGCTTTCTTACAATTTCAAGTAGCTCTTCTAATGCTATGCCAGTTGTGGATAATTGTGTTGATAAAATCGAGATCTGTACTTTCCCTGGTATAGGTGATTCTACTAATGCATCTTTTACTCTACTATCTGCTGACAGTGCATAATACCTATAATACTCCTTGCTCCCACATGTGCTACAGCCTTTTATTTTTGCTTTTACCTTCTTTCTAAATCTTTCATCCTCTTCTTCTTTCTGCCTCTCTACTCCATAAAACCCAGCCAAATTATCAAGATCTTCTCCTGTCGCAAATTTAAGTAAGTTACTCTTTACTGTTTCATTTATTCTTTCTCTAAGCAAAAGTTCTCTCCATGCTGCTACCTCCAGAATCTTTATTGCTGGATCCGACTCTACTAATCCTGAAAAGGTTTCATCCCTACGGACCAATTCTTCCTTCATTCTCGAAAAGATTTCTTCATAACTTAGCTTTTCAATAATATTAGGTGTCTGCATTTCTAAACAACTACTCCATTAATATTTATGAACTTACCTTCTGAAAGATAGACACCTTCTAAATTCAATGTTACTCTCCCTTCTTTTACTCCTTCAACTTTTACCTTTTCTAACTTAAATCTCTTTTCCCATTTTTCCAAAGCTTCTCCTGTTGCTGCATATATCTCAAGTGTTAAATTTCTATTTATTGGCTTATCCACCAATTCAAATAATCTTGACCCATAATCTCTCCTCATTATTCTACTGTTTACTGGAGTGGTCAGTATATCAATTATCGATTGCTTTAAGTGCTCTATTCCTTCTAACGCTTTTCCTGTTTTAGCATCCATACCCTTCATTTCTATTTTGCAAAAACGCTTTCACTGCCTTTTATTACTTTAAAACCACATGAAACTATATCTCCTACTCTTCCTACACTAAGACCATTTGCAAACACTGTTTTTGATCCTTCAGTTAATGCTCTTCCTTCACTAAAATTGTCTCCTTGTCTGCATATTGACTTACCGTTTACAAAAACATTGTTACTCCCACTAATGCAGAAATGTGGTATAGCTTCTCCACAGTAGTCTCCTAACCTCACTATTCCTTTGTTCAATTTAAGTCGATCCTTTCTGCTTTCAGTTTTATTCCACTTTTTGTCATTTCTATTCTCGATTCCCCAGCTTTCAGTGTTATTTTGTCTACTACTTCAATCTCTAAATGATGTTTTGCCTTATCATATAACAATCTTGTTCCATCTTGAAACTTCACACTATTTATTTCTTTTTTATTCTCTGGTGCATGGTATTTTTCCTGATATATTCCTGCTAACACCACTCCTAATGATAGTTCACCAAGAGGAGAAAATACCATAACCTGTTCATCGATATCTGGCGGAGACCAATCTCTATCTTTTCCTGCCTTGCTTGTTATCCATGGCAACCAATCTGTTAAAAATTCTCCTATTTTCACTCTTACTTTTGCTTTTTCATAATCTATTTCTTTTACAACTCCTATACGAACAATGTTGGCCATTTTCCTCTGTAGTTCCGAAATTGCAAAATTATTTTCTAACATTTATTTCACCGATTTCTATTTTGTGTGGCATAAATTTTCCTTCTTTCCAAATAAATCGCCCTACGTGTATTGTATGCACCCATTCAACCATCCACACGAGATATGCATCTAATTCTGGCCTAAAATCATCTCCTCCTCCTGATATAAATTCTCCTGGTGAAACATTTTTCACGTTCCAAGTATTTTTATTTACTACTTTTGCAACTTCGCTAGCTAATGATCTAACAATAATAGGTGCATTTTCTATTGTGCTATCAATCACTATTCGTGCCTCAAATCTTGCTTTCAGCGCTAATTCTTCTGTTCCTGGATCTTTTCCCGATTCTAAACTCACAAGCTCTACAAATAACGCTGGCGCTAATAATTCTTTTCTTATCGATGGATAAATTTCACATGTCTGTATAGACGGTATTTCTTCCTTCAGTGTGCTGCAAATTGTTTGATGTAAATCTTTCCAGAACTTTGTCATATCTTTAAAATATAGTTTAGCTCATGCTTAAAGTATTTCTCAAACTCTCTCTCACTCTCATAATTAACAAGGTCTTTTATTATTCTTGAGCCTTCTGGTTCCAGCGGTAGTTTTACTTCCTTTATTGGCAATGCTGCTCTTCCTTCACGTTTAAAAATACCGCTATTTCCTTTTGGCATAACTGCTGCAAATCCTCCTATAAACTCATGCTTTCCTACTTTCGATCCTCTTCTTGTTTTTTGTATTTTGCCAATTGTCGATGCTCTAATGTCGTAGAGATTTGCTCTAATTAACACTTCTAATCTGCTAGTTTTTGCCTTAAAAATTCTTAATCTCTTTCTTATCAAACTTAATTTTATCTTCTTTTCCTCACTAATTTCTTTTGCTGTCTTCAATTTTAGCCATAGTGCTGTTCTGTTTAACGCTCTCACTATTGCTAATTCTATTTTTTTTCTTTTAGCATTTACACTTTCTATTACCTCATTACTATTAACTTCTATATGCACAGACATTTTACACCCCATACGCTTCGATTCGCCAGACCATTCCAGATTTATCTCTAAGTGGTGGTGTGTGTATTTTGTATTTGCAATCACCTATAACAAAAATATCTCCTACAATTGGCCTCAGTATATCAAAAATGCTTACCTCAAGAAAAAGCATCTCTCCCACAAATTGTCCTTCACCAATCTCGTATAATTTATCTGGCTGTTGCTTTAGTACTTGTACCATATATGACTTACCCTTTGACTCATATAAAGCCAGCTCCCCTAAATGGGCAAGACAATCTTCTAATAACCTCTTTACATTTTCCTGCATACCATTTTCTATTCATTCAAATTCACTTCTAAAGGCTTCTAAAAATATATTGCATCCTTATATTTTTTTAGCATACTCAACACATATTAAAACCATAAGTAGAGTTTTCTACGTGAGGGCTCTACTATGTTGTTACTATTTTTACCAAAACTCCCGGACGATGGCACATTGGCAATGGATTCGACTGCGTATGTAAATCAGTCCCTCTATCAAACCTCCTTGGTTCTTGCTTTGCATATAGTGGCTGTCCAAGAGTATTTACTGTCTCATTAAAATCTGCTGGTGCAAAATATGTCGTAAATGTGCTTGCTGTTCCTACTGGAAAACAGTGCCCTGTATCTTTCTCAATAAATCTTCTCACGGTTCCTTCAGGGTCAGTTGCTTGCCCTCTATATTCCTCAAATGTTATACCACAAAACGTAAATCCTGACCTCATATCATTTCGAAGCGCTGCTCCTTCTTGCCATCTCTCGTATGCTTCTTTCACTTTAGTATGTGAAGTTAGTGCATCAAAAAACTCAGGGCTTACCAAGGCATGAATTCCGGTCATATATTCACCACTTAGATTATCTTCTATATGCCGGAGTACTTCCAGACACTTACGTTTTACATCAGTTGTTGCAGTTCCTAGTGCAAAATTTACTACTTTTGGTGTGATTTCAAATTCGTTGTACAGATTTAATAATTCTGACCCATCAGCATCTAAAATTATTCCTTTTAGCGCTCCCATTCGCAAATGCTCTAATGTTATTGCATGTTTGTTTCTCATTAGCTGTAAATGGTCAGTTATTACGTCTGCTAGCGCTTTAAGTTCACTTTCTGATCCAAATGCCCTTATTCCCTGTACTTCCTCTGGTAACACTACATCATCATGCGGAATATGTGGAATCGTAAATGTTCTTACCTTTCTTTTTCCTCTTTTTCCTACTGTTGCTGGCGCCCCTGGTACTTGCGTTGGTAATAAACTTAATACTCCGTTGTGTTCTTCTATGGTAATATGTCTAAATCTTACTGACCTACTTGGAAACAAATTTAGATTTTCAACTCGTCCATAATTTATCGGCAATATATTTATCGCATTTGTTAGTGCCGTCATGCTAAATGCTGTATTTGTAAATGGATTTTGCATTTTTTCTCTCCTTTTTTTCCTATTAATTTTAGTTAAATTCCCTTGCGGACAATGATCCCTCGTTCTTCAAGTTGCTTTATTGCTGCAGCTTTCTGCTCTTCAGTGATATTTGCTGGCCACACAACCGCATGATCTGCTAGTATTGCACAACGAGTAATAATTACTGCTTTAGCATTTTCTGTCGCATTTACATCACTTACTACTGCACCTATCGCTGTTTGTGTACCATCTGTGGCAGTTGGATTTATTATCTTAACCATGCTATCTTTATCGAGAGCCACTACTGTACCAAGCTTTAGGTTCTGCCCTTTTGCTACTGTTATCTGATCTCTTGAATATAGACTTGATGCTTCATACTTTAATAAGTCACCCAGATTATTTTGTTCGCTTATACAACTCATAAATTTCTCTCCTTAACTGCTTACCGCCGCTTTTATCAATGCTATATACGGCGGTTATAAAAATACTTTAACTCCTACGACTTTTCGCTACCTGCATCATCAATTCTTCTCCTGAATTCTGTGGTATTGCACTCAGTATCTCTGTCTTCTTTGTTCTCTCTGCAAGTAATTCCATTAAAACTTCCCTAGCTTGCTCAACACTTACACTTTGCTCAATAAATTCTCCTATCTTTTCTGGCATCTTCGATAAATTACATAAACGTATTAATTCAAGAACTTCAGTACGATACTTGGTTAAATTATCAGTTTCTAGGTCATTTGTAGTTTGTTCATTCATAGTAATACTCCTGTTTTTATTAATAGATGAAAGAATTGTCATTCCGTCTGCAAGGCCTATTTCTACTGCTTTCTCCCCAAAATATAGTCCTGCCTCTGTTGATCGAATCTTTTCAATTGAAAGACCTCTGTTCCTTGCTATTAGCTGCAAAAACATTTCATATAGTCGTCCTACTTCTTTTTGTAAGCTTTCTAAACTTTCAGACGTTATTGGCTCATGCGGATTTAAATCATTCTTTCGACTGCCAGCAAAGATTGTGGTGTATTTTATTCCCTGTTTTTCATCAAACCCACTTTGATCTATATGACTTGCTATTACTCCAATACTGCCAACACCAGAAGTTCTGCTCACAAATACCCTCTCAGCGCTTGAAGCTATAGCATATGCAGCAGAGTATGCATCATCATTTGCTATCGCTATTATCCTCTTTTTTGCTCTTGATTCATAAATAAAGTCAGCTAGGTCAAATATACCGTTTACCTCTCCTCCGGGGCTATCTATTTCCAGCATAATTGTCTCTATGCTACTATCTGCTAATGCTTGTTTGATTTGTTCTTCTATTTGCTCATATGATGTCATCCCGAGCATTTCATCAAACGCACCTGGTTTTTTAGTCAAGATTCCATGTATTGCTATAATTGCAGTTCTTTCTACGTTACTTTTGATGGAGTGCTTTATGTTTTTAAACGTGGGATGTTTTTGATTGTTTAATGACAATAGCTCAAAACTCCTTGGTTCAAGCATTAATGGTTTTCCTAAGAGCATCATAATCCTTTACAATCAGAGTCAAACATTAAGTTGAGACTATTTGCACGTTTTTGATCTTCTGCTATTTCTTGATCTATTTCTTCAACATCGTAACCCATTTCTGATACTACTTCCGATCGACTCTTAAATCCATTCCTTACTGCCATTTGCTGCGATTGCTGGTCTTTCAGTGGATCCACCCAATCAAATCCCTGTGGTATCCATTTTACTTCTTCTTTCGCTGCTTTTACTACTTTTTCATCTATACAGAGTTCTCCACAAAGCACTGCTAATTCTAGCCATCTATTCCAAATAGGTCTACAAAACTGGAACACTATCACGTTATGCTGTAACATTGCGCACCTTCTGCGAAACTCTATCAACCCTGCCCGAATGGATGAATAATTAACGCTTGTTAAATCTCCTGTTAGCTGCTCATATGTTATTCCTGTACCTATTGCTATTGCCCTCAGTTGCTGTCTCATAAACGCTTCATAACTTCCTCCAACATCTGATGGCTCTGAAAATTTTATGTCCTCTCCTGGGTCTAAAAGCTGCATTGTTCCAGGTTCCAGGCCAGATAGTGCTACTCCTTGCTCACTTGCTTCACCTTCTCCCATGATATTTGCTTCTGGATCAAGTCTCGTAATAAATCCCGCAAACATTGCTGCAGTCTTTTTTCGTACTAATTCTGCATCATCATATTGATCAAGTTCATAGAGCTTTAGCAGTATACTCGAAAGCCATGGCTCTCCTCTAATTTGCCCAGGTCTTAGTGGTCTATAAATATGTAAAACATCATTTGCTGGTACTCTTACTGATTCTCCAAATGAGCCTTCGCCTGGATGTTCTCTAAATAAGTAATATGCTTCTCTTTGCCCAAGCTTGTTAAACTCAATCCCGTTTCTTATTACATTACCATTTGCTAAAGTTTGATTTGTTTTATTGTCTAAATGTTCAGACTCAAGTACTTGCAGTTGTAGTGGTACAGAAAATCTATCTTCCAGCTTTCTCGTTCTTAAACGTACAAAACATTCTCCTCCCTCTATCATACTTCTGCATACTAGAGCTTGTAATCCATAAAAATCACTTACTCCACTACTGTCTGCTTCATCTGTCCATCTTAGCCATAATTCTTGCACCTTCTTTCGAAATTCTCCATCTCTTGCTTTTGATTGTGGTTTTATTCCTGTTCCAATAGAGTTACTTACTATCGTATCAATTATATTTGCAGCGTAAGGATTTTTTCTCACCATATCACGTGATCTACTACGTAAAGTTTCAAGGCTTTGAGACAGCAAATTGTTTATACTTCCTAACTCTGGTTGAAAGTGAAAAAATCTTCTTCCTGAGCCTGCTGCATCCCAGGCTGAACTTTTGATTTTTGGCTTGTTGAATAATTGTTTGAAGGTTTTTAGTAGCATTTATAAAATTCCTTTACTCGTTGAAAAAATAATTTTCCTCTTTGGCTCCACTCCAGCAATCTTTAGCTCAGCTTTAATTCGTTGTCTTAAGTTTAGTAAATCATTTATATCTACTTCTGCATATCTTACCACATGATCACCATATGCAATTGATACTACTCGCTCTCCGTTTTGCAGCTTCTTTATCGCTTCTTCGACTTGAATTAAATAATCTTCGTTATACATTTATTACTTGCTGATCCATTTGCTTTTGACTATTTTCTTTGATTTTTTACTTTCCGGTTTTTCACTTAAACTATTCCATTTACTCTCTGGCCATCTGTCTATTCCCAGTGCTATCGATGCTGCTCTTGCATAAATTCGGCAATCTAGTACTTCATTTCTTTCTCTTACCTTTTGCCACTCTTGTTTGGTATATCCTTTTACTACTTTGCTGACTAATTGCTCTGCCGTTAGCTGCTTAAAATACTCAGGTGCATACTCGGGAAAATGACAATACCCTGGCGGTGTTTCTTCACCTTCTTTTAAAATATTAAGTAATTGAAAAAGCTCTGACTTTAATATCGATACTCCGACTGGCCAGAGCTTTATTCCTCTTTTCAGCTTTTGCCCTCCAACTGTTATATCTACTCTACTTGGGCTGCTCAGCGGCACTAGTGCTTTATTTACACCTTTCACTGCCATTACTCTTCCAGACCCTTGATGACTTCTCACCCAGTTGTAAACTTCCTGCGTTGCATACCCTGCATCAACCGCCATCATACTTATCATATATTCAAGCCCATTTTCACCAATAAAATGATGATTGAGGAGCTCCGAAAGCTTTTTCCATACTTCTCTACTTCCTGTATCTCCTTCAAATACTCGGTAGTCTATTGACCAACTTTCACGACTTTTTCCCCATGCTACAACTTCCACCTCTAGACGATCTTTTTGGACATCTACTCCTGCAGTAAGTACCACTTCTCTCCTTGGTACTGTGCCAATCTGAAAAAATTCTCTCCTGTTAAATAATTGCTTCCAATCAGGTACTTCTCCTTTATCTACCCAGGTTTCTCCAAGCGTTGTGTTGATCCAAACTTTCAGTAATTGTTCACTTTCCTTTGCATGCAGAAAATCCTCTACTGCTTGTTGCCAACTATACCACCCAACTGGGCTATAAAGACTTGAAAGGTGAAATCCTATTACTTTGCTATTGTGTACTTGATTTGTAGCTCTCCATTCTCCACGTTCAAGCATCTCTGTCTTTTGATGATTTTCTATCTTTTCACCACATTCTATACATATATAGTGTGCTGTACTTGGATTTTTATCTTCCCATTTTATTTGTGACCATTTTAGAACTTGATAGTAATTACAATGCGGACATGGTACAAAAAAATATCTCTTATCTGTTGCTTCAAATTCCTTCTCAATTCTGCTTATTCCATGAATCGTTGGTGTTGATACTAAAAAAATCTTTCGCCGTGCAAATGTATTGGTACGAGCTATGCTGAGTAAAACTGGATCTCCTTCTCCTCCTGAATCTCCTGGATATGCATCTATCTCATCAAGAAAGAGATATTTTACTGGCATAGAACGAAGTCCTACACTGCTATTTGCTCCGGTTATTACTACTATTCCACCTGGAAACTCCTTACTTTGCACAGTATTTCCTGAGTCTCTTGACCTTGGGTCTTTTACTTTACTTTTTAAACATGGTGTACTTTCAATCAGTGGCGCAAATCTTCCTTTTGACCAACGCTTTCCCATTTCAACTGTTGGCTGTACTACCAGCATTGGACCTGGTGTCTGATCTATGATGTAGCCAATCCAATTGTTACCAGCTTCTGTTCCCCCAATCTGCGCTCCTTTCATGAATACTACTTTTTCTGCAGGTGAAGATGGTGATAGTGAATCCATTATTTCTTTTAAATAAGGAGTTCTTTCTGTTCTCCATTTACCTGGCTCTGATGCTGCAGTTGATGCTAGAACTCGATACTCATTCGCCCACTCTGATACTTTAAGTAGTGGATCTGGTCTTAAACCTTCAGAAAAAGATGTGGCGTATATCATTGTCTGCATCTACTCATAATTGGTTCTATCTCGATATCATTAACAGTAGAACTACACTCCTCCAATTCCATAAACATCTTTTTCTGAAATTCCTTTTCTATATATCTTTTGCTCATCTCACTTATCATTATTGCTATAACAAGCGCAAATACTCCTGTTATTGTTGCAAAAATGATTGCACTGCTTATTGTTGTTGCCGTTAAACCTATATATGCCGCTACTGCTATTGCACTAATTGAAACATAGATGCAGACAATATTATTATGTTTTTTCATCCTTTTATCTGCTATTTCTCTCTGTGCTATATATTTATTATGAATGGTTGGAAAATTAACAACGGTATCTCTGCAGAGCAATGCCCCATTTTTTTCAGTAAACAAAACTTTGAGTAACTCTAAATTGTTTGATTTGATTGCTAAGTGCAGAACAGGTGTATAATTTGCTCCTTTTTTCAGCAATAACTTTACTACATGTAAATGCCCTTTTTCTGCAGCAAGGTAAATCGGTGATAGACTCTTATTATTTGAAATATCAATATCAATTTCTTCTTTTAAGATAGACTCTACAAGCTCAATTTCTCCTCTTTGTGCAGCTAAATGGAGTAGACTATTCTTTTCAGAACCGTATTTATTACTCATCAAAGCCTTCTTTATCTCAGGTTTAGCGTAATCAAATGGTGTTTTACCGCTATCGTCTTTTACCAGAGGGTCTATATCTTCTCGCGTTAGTAAAACTTCTATTGTTTTAAGTCTTTCAGCATAGTGTAGTGGTGTTTTATTTTCGTAGTCTTGCAAATTGACTTGAGCATTAGGCTCCCTTATTAAGCATTTGAGGATATCCAAACACAAATCTCTTTCATCGTAATTAGTATTACTTACAGCTATATGAATAGGTGACAATTTCATTGAGTTTTGTCCCATGCGCGCGCTATTTACATCTGCTCCAAGCTTCAGCAGTAACTTTACTATCTCCAACTTTTTATTATTAACTGCATAGTGCATTGGTGTCTGATTTCGCACATCAAAGACATCTATTTCAGCGTTTCCTTCTCTTATCAAAATCTTTACAACTTCTGCATGTCCTATGCCTGCCGCTAGATGTAATGGCGTATGATGCAAAGCATTTCGTGCATTAACGTCAATACCTTTTCTGATCAAATATCTCACTGCATTAATTTCACCTATCATTGCAGCTAAATGAAGTAAACTATCTTGTTCTGACCCGTATTTGTTATTAATTAGCGCTTGTAATATCTCTGCTTTTTTCCCTTCTTTGGCGTAATCAAGAGATGTTTTACCATCATTATCTTCTACAAAAGGATTGATATTCTTTTTTGTGAGTAGCAGATCCACCATACTTAATTCATCAAACTCTATAGCGCAATGTAGTGGGGTTTTTCCATTTAATCCTCTGACATTAACATCTAATCCAGGTTGATTAATGAGGCATTTTATTAACTCCAGACTTAAGTTATCAGCCATTATTTAAAATTTAATATTAGATAACTCTTCAAGTGAGTTTGTAATTTCCTCAGTCAATGTTCCATGAATCTTTTCAGTGTCACTCAGTGATGCAAGCAATGCTGAAACTCTATTCGGAATATTAAGCAAATTATTACGTATAACTCTTGCTACATTAAATGCTTCGCGCTTTACTTCCTCTACTGCTACAAGTTCACCAATCTCAGCTTTTGCCTTTGCCTCAAGAAGTTTACCTCGTTCCATTTCATTTTTTATTCTAGTTTTTAGCAACATCGTGGAAAGGTTACTTGTATTTTCGTTTTCTGGATTTTTCCTCCTAAGTGGCTGACTTGGATCTCTTATTGCTGCCACCGCTTCATTTGCCTGTTCTCTATTGATCAAACCATTCTCCAACTCAACTATTCCTTTTTTTACTAAATAACAGACATATTGCTTTGAAAATCCTTGTTCTCTTGCCCATTCTGTTTGTGTTATTAATTTCACTTTTTTTGCTCCTTTTTTTCTTCTTGAATCTCTTGAAAAGTTTTACCAGCACCAGAAAGAATTGCCTCCCTGCCTGTATACACTTGCCAACGTTTTATGGTTACATCTACAAATTTTGAATCTAGCTCTATTGTCCTACAAATTCTTCCTGTTCTCTCACATGCAATCAGTGTACTTCCAGAACCGCTAAATGGATCAAGTACTATGTCTCCTGATCTGCTGCTGTTTACTATTGCTCTCTCCATTAGCTCTACTGGCTTCATTGTTGGGTGCAGTGAGTTATGTATTGGCTTATCATAAAACCACAGATCACTTTGATTACGTCCTCCATGCCACTCACGTTTATTGCCGCTTTTCCATCCATAAAGCATTGCTTCGTATTGTCTTTGATAATCTGATCTTCCTAGCGTAAAGTGATTCTTCGCCCAAATGATAAAAGTTGACCATTTTCCTCCCGCTTCCTCAAATGCTTTTTGCAACGTTGAAAACTCTGATGATGATGCACAGATGTAAATTGCACCTTTAGTATATGCTAAAATATGAGTACAAATATCATAGAGAAAAAGCTCATACTTTTCACCTTGATTATCGTTTAGTATCTTTTTATCCTCTCTTTCTTGACTGCTACCATAATCAACGTTATATGGAGGATCACAAACAGTAATGTCTGCCATTTTATCATCTAACAGCGCTTTATATGATTCAACTACAGAGCTATCACCACAATAGATTCGATGATCACCTAAAATCCATAGATCACCTGGTTTTGTTATTTCTACTTTTTTGTCATCACCAACCAAGTCAGAAAAATCTTCTTTTTCACTATCTAAATCATCAAGGAAATGTTGAACTTTTTCTAATTCAAATCCAGTCATTTTAAGATCAAACTGTAAATCTTCTAACTCTTGAATTTCTACTTTCAAAAGCTCATCATCCCACTTTGCCCAATTAGCTGATTGGTTTGCCAGTAATCGAAAAGCTTTAGTTTGTGGTTCATTTAAATTATCACTTAAGACCACTGGTATACTTTCCATACCAAGTTTTCTTGCTGCTTTAAGTCTTAAATGACCATCAACCACAGTGCCATCACTTTTTGCAACTATTGGTATACGAAAGCCAAATTCTCGAATAGAAGCACACATTCTGTTGACCACATCGTCATTTTTACGTGGGTTACGCTCATATTCAACTAGGTTTCGAGTAGGATAGTAGTGGATTGCTAAATTCATATCTTAATAATTAAAAAGTTAATATTCAAAATATCTCTGACGCTAGAGAAGGCCTGGGGTTGAACCCACCAAACCCGCCATTATGGACGAAAGGACCCACTTTTTATGGATTTTTCGTCTTATTAATATCTTTACTAATATAGAACATTAATGCCAAAGCATCGGCCTCATTATCATCTCTAGGTGAAAAACTTTTTTCACGTATCGCTTCAATAACTTCACTCTTACTTGCATTGCCTTTGCCTGTTATAAAGCGTTTTATAGTTTTAACATTAACACCTTGGTAGGGAATATTGTTCTCTTCACACCAAGCAGACAGAACTGCGAGAAAACCGCCATAGCAATGCGCTGCATCAGTTCCTAGATGTCTTCTTACTTCCTCAAAATACACTGCAGTGAACTCATGTTTCAAAGAATTAAGCCAATTGTGAAAACTTAAAAAACACATTCCACCTCCACTGAAACGGCTACCATGAAAGCTTTTGCTTCCACTTTCAATTACTCCATCTGTTAGAATTGCCCAGCCGGTTTGCTTGCCGAGATCTAGCGTTAAGATTGACGTACAAAAACTCCTTTGTGTAATTAAAGTTCAATGCCCTGTATAATATATATGTACGATGACTCGCAAATTCGTCCGCAATTTTGAAAAAAAATTAAAAAAAATTTCATATCCTGCCATTTGAGTTTTTTTCATCTTTACTTATCTTAATAACTATTTTACATAACTTATATTACGCCAATATTTATATTATTATATTATCATATATTATATTTTACCTGTATTTAAATATATATATAATATATATAAGACTTCAGTAATCCGTAAACCCTCTTTACTGGCCGATTTTAGCCACTTAACTTTAGAAACGGCTTTTAGGAATAGAACATAAAAAAGACAATATTATCAATAACTTAACGATTACTGCTTTCTGAAATACTAATTAGTAACTCAGAAATTAGGTACGAAATTGGTAGTTTTTTACCTATGAAAAAGTAGCTTCAGTAGTGTATCAAAACGTTTAAATCTTATTTTAACTTTTAAAGATTTTATTCTTTTAGATAAAAAAATTATTACTACTTTTTTATAATAAATTAGTCATACAAAGTCTTGGTAAAAATCTCTATTCATGAAACTTTTGGAGTTTTTATGAAGAATTCTTATCAAGGAATCGATTCTACAATTGTTAAACATGTGAGATTTCAAGCTTCGCGCCTTAAATCCAAAAGCTGTTTTATTAACGAAAGTCTCGAAGATATAGAACAAGAGCTTTTTTGTCAGGTTTGGCAATATCTTAACCAGCACGATGAGAAAAGAAGTAGTTTTAGTACTTTCGTTGCTAGATTAGCTAATTATTGTGCTCGCAATATGTTACGCAATCAGTTATGTCTAAAACGTAATATAACTTTTGATGATATAAACGACGATATTCCAGATCATAGGAACTCGGAAATCGAAGCGATAATTCGCACTGACATAAATAATATAATTTCAACTTTGTCTGAAAAAGATAGTAATTTATGTCAATTACTTAAGGTATTTACTATTACTGAAGTTTCTGTAATAACCAAAATACCAAAGACAACTATCTATCGCACACTAGAACGAATACGCGATAAATTCTCAGTTTTAGAGAAGTTATAAGCTCTCGATTATATTTGCTCAAAATTTTTTTTTGCAAATTGCGGACGAATTGCCTAGGTCATCGTACATATATATTTAGGTACTGGGAGAAAAATGAAAATAATGAACAGCAATGAACGGCTAAAAGTTCAAACAGGTATAAAAATGGTCATCTTTGGTCCTTATGGTATAGGTAAAACTAGTCTCTTAAAGACCATAAATGAACCAACACTTTGTCTTGATTTTGAGGCAGGTTTACTTGCTGTTCAAGATTGGCAAGGGGATTCTGTAAGTATTCGTACTTGGAATGAGGCAAGAGATATTGCATGTCTCATAGGTGGTCCTAATCCTGCGTTAAAATCTGACTCAGCATATAGCCAAAAACACTATGAGCATGTATCCAGTAAATACAAAGAGCTTGCTTCAGAGTTTCTCAAGTATCGATGTATTTTTATCGATAGTATTACAGTAGCCTCGCGTTTATGTCTATTGTGGGCAAAAATGCAACCTGAAGCTTTTTCTGAAAGATCAGGAAAACAAGATATGAGAGCTGCTTACGGGTTACTTGCTCAAGAAATGATGGCTTGGCTCAATCAGTTTCAACATATTCCAAATAAAGACATCATTACAGTTGGAACTCTTGGACAATACCTCGATGATTTCAATCGCTCAACTTGGCTACCTCAATGTGAAGGAGCTAAAACTGCAAGTGAAATTCCAGGTATTGTTGATGAGGTAATCAGTATGGTTGGAATCAAGAAAGATGATGGTACAGAGGTTCGTTCATTTGTCTGTCAGACGATTAATTCTTGGGGATATCCTGCTAAAGATCGAAGTGGTTGCCTTAATATGGTTGAAGAACCGCATCTAGGAAAACTTCTTACAAAAATTAAAACTAAAGCTTTTGCAATTCAACCTGTCACGCCCAACATATAGGAGGTTATTATATGCTACAAAACTTTTTAACTATTGGTCAAAAAATTCCTTTTTTCAGTGTGAAAGAATACTTGGACGATCGATCGCCAATACCAGAGGATATAATCTCACCAAGAATTTTAACAAAAAGAGGCTTATTGGTACTGGGTGGCCCACCTAAAATCGGCAAAAGTGACTTTTTGATTTCATGGCTCGTTCATATGGCTGCAGGTGTTCCTTTTCTTGGTATGGTTTCAAATAGACCTTTAAAAATTTTCTACATGCAAACTGAAATTGAATATGAATATATGAAAGAACGTTTGCAACAACTTGATAATGAACTTTTGAATGTAGCTGCTAACAACTTAATCATTACGCCAAAAGTGCACTTATCATTTAATCATGATGAAATAAGTGAAATTAAGGAGATTGTAAATGAACGCTTTAAACCTGATGTTTTGGCCATAGATTCATTACGTAACATCTTTAGCAGTGAATATGGGAATGAAAATGATAATAGTGCTATGCTGTTCTTTCTGCAAAAGACTCTTGAGAAGCTACGCAGTGCTGTCAATCCAGATGCTTGTATTGTACTCACTCATCATACAAAAAAATTATCGAAAAAGATGCTCGAAGAAGATCCATTTCAAGGCCTAAGTGGTGCTGGATCTTTACGTGGATTTTACAGTACTGGTATGGTGATGTTTGCTCATGATGAAGAAAGCAGTGCACGCCAGATAGTATTTGAGCTTCGCAATGGTGAACGCGTGCCAAACAAACTTGTCGATAAGATAAATGGTCATTGGCAGCTAATGGAATAGCTAACTTTCACTTTAAAGTCAACTTATAGGAGAGCGTATGCTACAAGATTTTTTAACTGATTTTAATAATGCAAAACTGCAGAGCAGTTTAATACCGAAAGGTACAATAGTCAAGGTAAAAATGGCAATAAAGCCTGGAGGTTATGAAAATTGGTTCACTAAAAACTACACTACTGGCAGTATCTATTTAAATGTAGAATTTACCGTCACTGAAGGCCCATATGCAAAACGCAAGATTTTTCAGATTATAGGTATCAAAAATGGCAAAGCAGAAGGTGAAGAAGACATCTGGGGAGAATCTGGACGTTCTATGCTGCGTAGTATTTTGGAATCATCCAGAAATATTCATGCAAATGACACTTCAGAGAAAGCAGTTACTGCTAGAAGAATAAACTCTATAGCTGATTTCAACGATTTAGAGTTTACAGCAAAAGTAGGCGTTGAAACTAATAATACATACGGAGATAGAAATAGGATTACTACAGTTATTACTCCAGAATTACAAAAAAATTTTCAAGATGATTGGTTGCCATTTTGAAGTATGACGAAGGAAAGTTGTGGGCTGCTGTTATTACTAGAGCTATTCAGGATGCAGCAGGAAAAAACCCTAAACTTAAAAAAGAGGCTTGTCAATGGATTCGCTCACGATCTTTTGAAACTGTTTGTGAGCTGGCTAATCTTGACTTTAAACGTCTAAAAAATATGTTGAACAAATTTGGAATAAACAAGGAGAACTTTATGGATTTTTCATCTAAAAATGCTTTGAAAATAAAATCGTTATTAATTAATAATATCAAAGATTGTTTATCTTATTTGTTGCCTGATGGCAAATCTTACCAAGATAAATTCTATATTGGAAGTAGAAATGGAAATAAGATAATAGTTGAAATGGAAGGAGAAAATGCAGGAAATTGGTACAACCTGATCGAAGAAAAGAAAGGAAATATAATAGACCTTTGGACTTTAGTTAAAGGTAATATAGATTCTGCTGAAACATGGTTGAACGGTAAAGATGAAAGAAGTTCCATATTACAAGAAAAACAAAACGAAGGAAAAGCATTTTCTGTAAATCATTACTTAAATGACAAATCACCAATGCCACAAGATATAATAGGCCCAAGAATTTTGACACCAGGTGGTCTTTTGGTCATAGGTGGTACTCCAAAGATTGGCAAAAGTCATTTTCTTCTTTCTCTATTAGTACATCTGGCCGCAGGAAGATCATTTCTTGGCATGAAACCTACAAGACCGCTAAAAATATTCTATCTACAAAATGAAATGGAATATGATTATATTAGAGAACGTATACAACAACTCAATAAACTTCCTCATTTAGCAACAGAAAACTTAGTTGTGACGAACAAGATGAATTTGACCTTAAATGAAGAAGGTATAGAAAAAATAAAAAATATGGTAGAGGAAAAGTTTGATTTAGTTGTGATTGATTCTCCTTATAATTACGTTAACTATGGTCTACAGCATGCAATAGAAAAACTACGTTCCAAGATTAATCCTATGGCTGGAATAATCATCACAAATCACACCAAAAAAGTATCTACCTCTACATTGGAAAAGAATCCATTTCAAGCTCTCGTTGGTGCTAATGCTTTAAGAAGTTTTTATACATCTGGAATAGTAATATTTCAACCCAATAAACGTACAAATATCTTGCAAGTAGTATATGAACTTAGAAACGGTAGATCTATACCAACAAAATTCATCAACAAGATTAATGGATGTTGGAAATCTGCTAACGTTATAGCTAGAACATAAAAATTCTTCAGGTAGGTATGGATATTTATTGTTCACAAAGAAATGGACATTATAAATTATTAGGGAAGAAAGAACAGTTAAGAACTCAACTCCTATCAAATATAAGGTCATGTCTTTCTTATTTACTGCCAAGAGGAACTTTTCGTGGTGATAAGTTCTATGTAGGTGATCTACAAGGCAATAAAGGACAAAGTATGATAGTGGAGTTAACTGGCAGTAAAGCCGGATTATGGCATGATTTTTCTACCGGAGAAGGAGGAGATATTTTTGATCTTTGGGCTGCTGTTACTGGAAAAAATCAATTTACTGATACGATAGAAGATATTGCTAAGTGGATTGGTTATTCGGAAAAAAATAACACTCTGGGGCAACCAACGGCATCATGGAACTATTACGATAAAAGTGATCAAGTGATTGTTACAGTTTATCGTTATAACACTGATTCAGGAAAAAGATATCTTCCTTTTGATGTAAAAAGGTCTAGTTTTACTCTACCAGAGACCAGGCCTTTATATAATATTCCAGGTATCATGAAATCTGATAAGGTAATTTTAGTTGAAGGTGAAAAGTGTGCAGATGCTCTGATAGAGCAAGGTATGACTGCCACAACTGCAATGTTAGGAGCAAATGCACCAATAGAAAAAACAGACTGGTCACCACTTAAGGGTAAGCATGTTATTATTTGGCCAGACAATGATGAACCAGGTAAACAATATGCTGAGAAAGTTGTGAAAAAGCTTACTTTTCTTGGTGTTTTATCACTTACTCTTCTTGAAATACCGGAAAATAAACCAAAGGGATGGGATGCGGCAGACGGCATACAAGCAAATATAGATATTTCTGAATTCATTGAAAGTAACTCGAGAAAAGTAATTGTTAAGCAATTGCTTAATATTCAAGAATGGAGCATAGAACGTTTTATAGGTCCAGTACCAGAGCAAAAGTTTCTTGTTGAAGGGTTATTTCCTTTAGGAGTGACATCTATTCTAGCTGCAATGGGAGATACTGGTAAAGGTATGCTTCTGCTTGATTTAGCACTGAAAGTTGCGAGTAGAAAAGATCAGCCATGTGGTTTTGGTCCTTTAGTTACTGAACATGGATCTGTGGTAATTTTCTCAGCAGAAGATGATATGAGTGAAATACATCGTCGTTTGGAGCGTCTTGACTCACAATGCGAGAGATTAAAATATAAAGATAGGCTCTTTATTGTACCATTACCAAATGTTAGTGGATCACTTACAATCATAAAGAGTGTTTCAGGTAAAGTGATAGAGACTTCTCCTGAATTTGAATCGATAACAAAACAACTTAATAAAATAAAAGACTTAAAATTAATCGTATTTGATCCACTTGCATCATTCGTGCATGCTGATTTAAATACTGACCCAGCCGTAGGCGATTATTTGATGTCTTTATTATCTGATTTAGCAGGTAGCACTGGAGCATCAATAATTACTGCCCATCATATGAGAAAGCCAAAAAGTGAAAAACCTATATCGACTGTTGAGCAAGCACGTGATGCCATTAGAGGTACATCTGCTCTTGTTAATGGTGTTAGGTGTTCATACGCTTTTTGGTCTGTGGAAGATGCAGCTAAACCGACAATTTTTAAATCAATAGGAGAATCTGTAAGACAGAACGCATTATTTTATGGAGCAATTGTTAAAGCAAACGGTTTGGCTGATCGCACTTTACGCACTTATTTAAGAAATGAAGAAACAGGATTGTTAGAGGACATAACTGAAAGATTAAGAATAAAAAATATGAACGAAAAAGATTCAAAGCAGCATCTTATAACTGCAATTACACGAGCAGCAATTTCTGGACATCCATTTACCCATACAGGAAGTACAGGAGTGTATAAACAGCGGCATAGACTACCTGAGGAGTTTCACAGTATAGGAAGAGATAGAATGGAGCGTATAGTTCAAGAGCTGTTACAAGCACGGAAGTTGGTTAAAGGAATGGCTACTGGTTCAAAAGAAGATAAATGGCTTGACATTCCTAGCGGACCATTTGCTCGCGGTGTTGGAAAGTTTAGCTGTGGAGCTGAGCTATTCTCCTAAAAAATTTTCCTGATATAAAAAAATATTTTGATTTTTGCGGACGAATTTTGAACTCACCGTACATATATAATATAGGGGGCTTAATTAAAAATGTCAATACTCACACAGTCAGGAAGAGCAGCAATAGCAGCCAGCATCAAAAAGCAATCTATCCATCTTGCTTGGGGAACAGGTGATTCAAGTTGGGAAAGTAGCCACAAAGTAGAAAAAACTTTCGTTAAGGGTGAAATAAAATTTGATCATCAACCTATTAAAGATGTGAAGGTTTTTACAGGGCAAACAACTTATCAGCCAAGTATTGACTATACAGTTAATGGCAGTACTGGTGTAATAAAACTTACGGAAAATAGCTCTATTCCAGTAAGTGATAAAGTTACTGTAGAGTATAGTGAAAGCACACCACCAGAGCTGATAACTTCTGAAAAGCTGCTCAATGAACTTGGCAGACGTACTGCAGACGAAGTGCTATTCTGCACAGGTGATGAAAACGGTGAACTTATAACTCCATCTGGAAGGTTTAGGCCCTCAAATGTACCAACTAATAATCTCTATCTCAAATTTACTTTCGATTTCACAAACGCAGCAAATCAAGTTATACGGGAATTAGGGGTTATGGTTGGTACTAAAGTAAAAGAAGAATTACCTATAGGACAGAGATATTTTGAACCACAAGATATAGAAGACCCAGGGATCTTATTAGTTTTAGAGCATACAGTACCGCTCATTAGGACTTCAGCAACCCGGGAAACTTTTTCGTTTGTAGTGACATTTTAGAAAAAGAGAAAAAAGATGACCTTAAATAGCTATTATAACCGCTTTAATCCTGACAAAGAATACGAAAAAAGTTTGTTCCTGGCAGGAAGAGGTCTACAGTCTGCAGAATTAAACGAGACTCAGGAGTATGCTCTCTCTAAGCTTAAAGGCATAGGCGATGCAATATTTCGTGATGGCGATGTTATAACAGGAAGCAATTGTATTATAGATGGGGAAACTGGTAAAGTTACACTTGAGTCAGGAAAAATCTATCTTCGTGGAGCAGTTAGAAAAGTAGAAGCAAAAGAGTTTGTTATTCCACTGAGTACCACAGTGCGTATCGGTGTTTATTATCTAGAATCTACGATTACAGAACTTGAGGACGAAAATCTTCGTGATCCTGCTGTTGGTACACGTAATTATCAAGAAGTAGGAGCTGCAAGACTTAAAGTTTCCACCATTTGGGGTTATCAAGCAGAAGGTGTTTCTTCCACTTTTTCTGTAAATGGCGAATTTTATCCAATTTATAACATTGAAAATGGAGTATTGATAGAACATTCACCGCCACCACAAGCAAATATAGTAACTACTGCTCTTGCTCGTTATGACAAAGAAGCCAATGGTTCCTACGTCGTAAATGGTCTTGAAGTAATGTTCCTGCAAAAGGAAGAGGGAGAAGGAGGAAAAAAAATATTTGTGATTAATGAGGGCAAAGCTCATGTTGATGGCTATGAGATTGAACTTCCTCACAGTATTCGTGTTTCTTTTGATGAAGATCCGGATATAAAATCAGTTGAATCAGAACCACATACTTTTCAGCCAAATAGCCAAAGAGTAATGGAACTTAAAGTTAATGATTTTCCAATAAGTGAAATTAAAAAAGTAGATATAACCGTTCAAAAAACCATTACCATTACTCATGGTTCATATTCAGGAGCTGTTGATCCAATACCTGACTCTGCAGTACTTGAGATTATTCAAGTTAAACAAGGCAATGTTATTTATGAAAATAGTATAGATTACAAATTAAACGCAGGAAATGTTGATTGGTCATTACCAGGTAAAGAACCAGCTCCTGGAAGTAGTTATCAAATAACTTACCGCTGTCGTACTCATGTAAGTCCTGAAGATATAAGTGAACAGGGATGCAAAGTAAAAGAAGCAGTTGATAACAGCTTGGTTTTGATTGATTACACCTGGAAAATGCCCCGCTATGATTTAATTACTATCGATAGCAAAGGGGTGGTAAGAAGAATAAAAGGAATTTCCCACTCTTGGAGACCATCGATGCCTAAAGCACCTAGCGGACAACTTTTGCTCTGCTACATTCATCAGACATGGAAAAACGGAGAAAAAGAAGGGGTAAAAATAGTGAATAATGCTATTCATGCTGTACCGATGAATGAGCTTGAAGCAATGAAAAAAGGAATAAATGATCTTTATGCGCTGGTTGCACAGGAACGTTTACGCAGTGATGCAAATTCAAGAGAACCTACAACGAAAAAAGGAGTATTTGTTGATTCGTTTTTTGATGATGATATGCGTGATCAAGGAATTTCGCAGTCTGCAGCAATAGTAAACAAAGAATTAATTTTACCTATAGATGTGGAAATTATTGATGTTGAAAGAGGTAAAGAACCTTATCTTTTACCTTATAAACTTGAACCGGTACTGGAGCAGCTTTTACAGACTAAAGGAGAAAAGATCAATCCATATCAAGCTTTTGATCCAGTTCCGGCACAAATTACTCTAAATAAAAACATTGACCACTGGACAGAGGTTACCACGAATTGGAAAAGTCCAGTAACCAGAGTATTTAATGTTAAAGAAACAACAGAGCTGCTGTCAAGTACCTCATACGAAACTGAATTTATGAGAGAAGCAGTACAGAATTTTGAAATTGAAGGTTTTGAGCCAAGTGAGAAGCTTAAAGAGATAAAATTTGACGGAATAATTATTCAACCTATAGCATAAAAATATGTTAATAGTTAACAATCAAGGACAAATAAGTGGAAAAATAAAAATCCCAGCAAATATTCCAGCAGGTACTAAATTAGTACAGTTTTATGGTGATAAAGGAAGCTATGGAGAAGCAACGTACACTGGTAAAAAAACTATTACCATAGAAGAGAGAAGAAGAGTTATCGCAGCAAGAAGAGTTGATCCTTTAGCGCAAACATTTACTTTAAATGAGAGCAGACACATAGGAGGTCTAGAGTTATGGTTTATAAATAAAGGCAAAAAACGTGTTGTTGTGCAGATTAGAGAAACAGCAGTGGGAATGCCCTCGCAGACTGTCATTGCTGAAAGTTATATTGAGCCAAAAGATATAAAGATAGATGGCACAGCAACACGTATAGAATGGTCACCAATGTTTTGCCATGCAGGAGAGGAGTATGCGATAGTACTACTTACTGATGATGCAGATACTGCAGTAAAAATAGCAGAGCTTGGCAAGTATGATGCAGTAAATAGCCGTTGGGTAACAAGTCAACCATATCAAGTAGGAGTATTACTGTCATCTAGCAATGCAAGCACCTGGACTCCACATCAAAATTTAGATTTAACGTTTCGACTACTAGCTGCAAAATTTAGTGAAGTTTCTCATGTTGTTGACCTGGGCAAAGTTACTGTAAATAATGTATCAGATTTAATTGTTTTGACGAACGTCGAAAAAGTAGCATTTGATACCAATGTAGAATTTATCTTAACAGATGAAGAGGGAAGAGAAAACTTTTTGTCTGATAATTTGCCGCTCGCGCTGCGTGAAAGAATAAATGGGGAATTAACGGTAAAAGCAAGCCTAAAAGGAGGGCGAGAAAAAAGTCCTGTTCTCTATCCTGGGTTACAGCTAGTTCTGGGTAATCTTTCAGAGTTCGGAGATTATGTTACAAGAAGCATTACAGCAGGAGCTAACACTAAGATTACCATAACATATGATGCGCTGATACCTGGCACTGCAGATGTTAAAGCATATGTACAAAAAAACGTGGATTGGCAATTAGTAAATTTAACATCAGGAAAACCAATTGGAGAAAATTTGGTAGAGAGAACTCATGTGCTATCAAATTTTAATGGTAATGATACAAGGATAAAATTGGTTTTAAGTGGAACGGTTGTCTATCGTCCAAAAGTCAAAAATCTACGAATCATTATCACTTAGCAGAATGTCAGATGATAAAACAAGTAGAGGATACTCTTTGCCTCATCCAGAAAACATTGCTGTGCAAGATGTTGTTCGTATCCGTACCACAATTAAGAAAATAGATGAAGATATTACCGAAAGAGAAGATGAGCATAATCAACTTAAGAGTAATTTTGAGCGGTTTAATTTTGAGACTTTTTTAAATTTTTGGAAATGAAAGAAGCAATATACCAAAGGATAAAGGATTTAGCAGCAAACAGCACACCTGATCAACTGGCATATCTTGCAAAATCGCTGGAATTGATAGCAGATAAAAAAGCTATTGCTGACATTGTGCAGATGACTGAGGTAAAAGAGATAATTGATGCACTACAAAAGAGGCTTAAGGATTTAGCAGCAAACAGTACACCAGATCAATTAGCATATCTTGCTAAAGCATTGGAATCAATAGTCGACAAAAGTGCAGTTTCTGAAATTGTACAGATGACTGATGGTAAGCTAAAAGAACTTCTTGATAGTGCAAAAAAACACTTAACTGATCTGGATAATAAAAAAGCTAGTTCTTTAGCAGTGATCTCTGAATCAGAGAAGCAGTTATTAAAGAGAATTGATGAAAAAGGAACAACAAATTTATCGCTACTTGATACGAGAAAGAATGCCAATATTGCAGCAATAAACAGTGTTGGCAATGATCATAAAGATGGTCTTAAAGGTTTAGTGAATAACTTCCGTACTGTTAATGATGTACCAAGTGGCTCATCAATCATGAAAGAAGTAAGAAATCGTCATATGATTGAACCTGGAGCATTACCTTTTTTATTTGGTGTACTAAGTAGAAAAAATAATTACTTTGGCCACGGAACTTTTACAACTGAGCTTGGTCAGTGGAGTAGTGATGTAACAAAAACAGACTATATGCTACAACTACTAGCAGGTACTCACACATATGATACAAGCTATGTTAGTTTTTATCGGCCAAGACAACTCAGTTTTTTAGAGGGAAGCAAAGGTACATTTATCTATGG
Source organism: Wolbachia endosymbiont of Phyllotreta cruciferae (assembly GCF_918697765.1). Lineage (NCBI taxonomy): Bacteria > Pseudomonadati > Pseudomonadota > Alphaproteobacteria > Rickettsiales > Anaplasmataceae > Wolbachia > Wolbachia endosymbiont of Phyllotreta cruciferae. The sequence continues at coordinate 1,220,883 of NZ_OU953855.1, read as the reverse complement.
AGAATCATACCCAAGATTTATGTATGATGGATTTTCTGAGCAATTCAATATGCTGAAATACCCTTATGCTGCACTGGGAGTAATATTCGTAAAAAACACAAGCAATGTAGATATAAGTAAAACTCTAAACTTTGTTGGATCTGCAATGTGGTATAAAGATGAAGTTAATTATGGAGGAGCAGGATTATTTATAGGTACACCTGATAAAACTAATACAAGGAAGTCAGAGATTTCGAGAATTACTTGGACACGTATTTACCAGCATGAAATTAACAGTCCTGAATTTATTGCATCAGGTAACATACTCATTCCAGCAGGAAAAACCGTTACAGTGTTACTTTATACGTCATCTAATCTTCACTCAGAAGGTGAAAGAGTTGGTGAGACACCTGAGTTCTTTGCAAGTGAGCACACGTATAGCACAATCTATGGTCAATTTATTCAGTGGGGAATATATAACTTTCGCAGCAATTTTCTAACCACGGGGCTTGAGATAGATGTAGAGAGAACGCTAAGGGCTTGGCAATGTCCAGGATTATCTAACACGCATGAGATTTGGAGGTAACAAACAATGTCTATCTACATTAGATTTGAAAATGATAAACAAGTAGAAACAACAATACTTGAAAGCAAGCCAAAAGGTAAAAATTGGTATGAAGCGCCAAAAGATTTTGATTGGCAAAAAAGTTATTGTTTAACAGAAGGAGGCAAAATTGCTCAGCGGAATCAAGAGGATATTGAATTGGAGTTATTACAAAATGCGAAATTTTCTGCACTTTCTAATCTTCGTGCTTATTATGATAACTATACTAACCAATACACAGGACATTCTCACCAGAAGTCTAAGTCGTATGCGATACAAGCGAAAGCCGCAAAAAGCATTCTAGCAGACCAAGATGAAAAGGATAAAGAAATTATAGAACCTTTAGCAAAAGTCCGTGGTATTACGGTTATTGAAATGGCAAGAATAATTGAGGAAAAAGTGAAAAAAGCAGTAAAAGCAATAATTAAATGTGAAGAGCTTGAAAATTTAGCCAAAAGAAAGATTGAAGAAGCCAAGAGTGAAAATGAGCTAAAGACTTTGCTCGATGATTTTAGGAAAAAAATACAAAGAAATGGCTGAAGAATTTTTGCACGGAGTAAACGTTATAGAGGTAACCTCTGGAGCAAGGGCAGTACGTACAGCTAAATCATCAGTGATAGGTGTAATCGGTACTGCACCTGAAGCTGACGAGCAAAAGTTTCCACTAAATAAACCAGTATTAATAGCAGGAAGTTTAAAACAAGCAGCAAAACTTGGAAGGAGTGGAACTCTTTTTTCAGCAGTAAATGGAGTATTTTCCCAAATTGGTGCAACAGTAGTAGTTATTCGAGTTGAAGAAAGTGAAAACAGTAATCCAAAATTAAAAGAAGAAGAGACGCTGAAGAATATAATTGGTGGAGTTAACGAAGAAACTGGAGAATATCAGGGAATAGAGGCGTTCCTCAGCAGTGAAAGTATAGTCCATGTTGCTCCAAGAATATTAATTGCACCTCAGTTTACTCATCAATTGCCTGAATCTGAAAATCCTAAAAACCCAGTAGTAGCAGCTTTGATAGGAGTAGCAGAAAAGCTGAGAAGCATAATAGTAGCAGATGGGCCAAATACTAATGATGAAGAAGCAATAAAATGGAGAAAAAGTGTAGGCAGCTCAAGAGTTTACGTAGTTGATCCATGGGTGAAGGTACTTATTGAAGGAAAAGAAGAAATCTTGCCATCGAGTCCATTTGTAGCTGGTTTAATAGCTAAGATAGACAGCGAGCAAGGCTTCTGGCACTCACCTTCAAATAAAGAGATAAATGGTATTGTTGGAACAAGCAGGCCTATTGATTTTACGCTCGGTAATATAAATTGTAGAGCAAACCACTTGAATGAAAATGAAGTAACAACGATAATTCATCAAAGTGGCTATAGGCTTTGGGGCAATAGAACATGTTCAGATGACTCAAAATGGGCTTTTTTATCAGTGAGAAGGACTGCAGACCTTATTAATGACAGCCTACTTAGGGCTCATCTCTGGGCAGTTGATCGCAATATCACCAAAACTTATATAGATGATGTGATTGAGGGGGTGAATTCTTACCTGGCAAATTTAAAAGCGCAAGGAGCTATTATCAGCGGAAAATGTTATGCAACACCAGAGCTCAATACACCTATAAATATTGCAAGCGGAAAAGTATATTTTGACTTTGAGTTTACACCATCATATCCAGCTGAACAGATTACTTTTAGGTCACACCTCGTGAGTGGTACAATATTATAAAAAGGGGAGAAAGAGGAAAAATGTTACCGAAAATACTGAGAAATTTTAACGTATTTGTTGATGGTAGAGGCTATGCAGGGAAAATAGATGAAATAACTTTGCCGAAGCTTACCATAAAAACAGAGGAGTACCGTGCTGGTGGTATGGATATCCCAATAAATATTGACATGGGCATGGAAAAGCTTGAAGCAGACTTTACTTTCGCTGAGTATGATTCAGAACTATTTAGACTTTTTGGCTTGATAGATGGAAACTCAGTATCTTTGACGCTCCGTGGAGGAATGCAAGGAAGTGGTAGCAATGATATTGAAGGAGTAATTATCAACCTCAGAGGCATATTCAAAGAATTTGATTTTGGTAGCTGGAAACCTGCTGAAAAAGCCACTCTAAAATGCACTGTAGCTGCCCATTACTATAAACTTACGATAGGTGGTAATGAACTGATAGAGATCGACGCTGAAAATATGATTAGAAAGATAAATGGTGTGGATCAAATGGCCTTGCTGCAAACGGTTTTAGGTATTTAGGTTTAGTTTTAAAAAGATTTTAGAATTTTATTTTTTAGGAGAAAGTATGACAACAGTAAAACTTGATAATCCAATAACAGTTGATGGTATTTCTATCTCAGAGCTTACCATTAGACGTCCAAAAGTTAGAGATTATATAGCTATTGAGAGACTTAATGGTAGTGATCTAAGTAAGGAAGTAACTTTGACTGCCAATTTGACATCAGTTGCAAAAGAAGCAATTGAAGAGTTAGATATTGCTGATTATGTAAAAGTACAAGAGGTATTAAAGGATTTTTTTTCACCGATTATCCAAAAAACTTGAGGTCAGAAGTAATCGAGCTCAGTTCTATTATTGGTAGTGGAATTGAGCCTTTGCTTGATATGGAAATTAATGAATTTATTCTATGGCATGAAGCAGCGAGGAAGGTACAATGTCAACGTTATCTATAAAAATTGGAGCAGTCCTAGATGGCAGTTTCAGTACTGTAATAAAAGGAAGTAGCAGTCAACTTACTCATCTTGGTGAGAATATAAGAAAGCTTGACTCATCTTTAAAATCAGTATCAAAGTTTAAGCAGTTAGGTCATGATGTTTTGACTAGCAAGAGGTCATGGAAAGGCTTTGAAGATCAAGTAAAATCTTTAGCTAAACAAATGAAGGCAATAGAGAAACCGAGCAAAACTTTAAAAGCTGAGTTTGATAAAGCTAAGTTTTCTGCAACAAAAGCAAAAGAAGCATATTTGAAAAAGAGAGATGCTTTACATTCATTTAATGAAGAAGTAAGAAAAAGTGGAAAAAATATTAAGTCATTAGTAAGCGACCAATATAAACTTGGCTCGTCCATTGAAGCGCTGAAAGGCAAGTATGGTAAGCTTGGATCTGCAATACGTAGTCACCAAAGTTTTTTAGCAAGCAAAGCACATTTTAAGTCACAAATTATAGAGACTATTGGACTAGGTCTTTCGTTTGCAGCACCAATTAAAGTTGCAATTGATTTTGAAAGTGCTATGGCTGATGTTAAGAAAGTAGTGCAATTTGCTGAGGATGAGGCAGCTCACAATCAAGGAGCCGCAGAATTTGGTCAGACATTAAAGGAACTATCCCGTACGATACCACTGTCGGCTGCAGGGTTAGCTCAAATTGCTGCAAGTGGTGGACAACTTAGTGTAAAAAAAGATGATCTGATTAAGTTTACGACAACAGTGGCTAAAATGTCCACAGCATTTGATATGTCTGCAGAGCAGGCAGGTGATTCCATAGCTAAACTTGCCAATATCTATGGAATAGATGTAGACAGGATGGAGTGGGTGGGTGACATTATAAATCACTTATCAGACAAGACTGCTGCTAAAGCAAAAGATATGGTTGAAGCTCTAGCAATAGTTGGTGGTACTGCAAACCAGTTTGGCTTTGGTATTAAGGAAACAAGTAGTTTAGTAAATGCCTTTATTAGCTTAGGTAAACAACCAGCAAAAGCAGCAACTGCAATAAACGCTCTACTTAGTAAACTCCAGACTGCTGAGGGACAGAGCAAAGAGTTCAAAACAGCATTAGAAGGCATGGGAATAGCTGCAGAAGAAATGGTACAAAGGATTGGTGAAAATAGTCAAGGCGCACTACTTTATTTTTTTGAAACTCTGGAGAAAGTAGATAAACAGGAACGTTCTCAAATTCTTCTCAACCTCTTTGGTCAAGAATATCAGGATGACGTTGCGTTACTAGTTGGAAGCCTAAAAAATTTTAAAGAGGCTATAACTCATGTAGCTGACGAAAAAGAATTTGAAAAATCCATGCAAAAAGAATTTAACAATCGTGCAGCAACCACAGCAAATAATTTACGATTACTGAGAAATGCAATAGCAGAAGTAGGAATGAATTTGGGCTCAGTAATGCTACCTCCTTTAAAATCGGTAAGTAGTCTTTTAAGAGAGATAACTAACCCCATAGCTCGATTTGCAGAAAAATTTCCAGTTATTACTACAGGAATAATGAGTACCATAGCAGCACTAATAGGTCTTAAAGTTCTAGTAGTAAGCGGTGGTTATGCATGGAATTTAGTTAGAGGTGGAATGCTTGCTTTCTCGGTTTTTTTGCATGGAATACTGAAGCCAGCATTAATATCATTATCAACGTATGCTATTCCAGCAGTAATTACTGGACTAAGTTTTTTAAAAGCTGCAACTCTGAGCTTAGCAATGAAAGCTTTTCCTCTACTGTCATCAGCTCTACCAGCAGTAATCACAGGACTAAGAGCAATAACACTTGCTGTAATGAGTAACCCGATTGGATTTTTGATAGCAGGTCTTGTTACTGGTGCAGCTCTTGTTATAACTAACTGGCAAAAGGTAAAAGACTTTTTCTCTAACTTTTGGCAGTATATAAAATCGATAATAAAACCCATAGAAGAAGCTTTTTCATGGATAGGGGAAAGTGTATTTGGAAAAGTATTAGGGAATAGCCCACTGAAAGAGTTTGAAAAAAGAAAAACTGAAGTAAAAGCAGTACATACTCCCCTAAAGAGTAATATTCTCAACAGTGGAAATCCTTTGCTAAGTAACAGTATAATTAAAGAATTTTCCAAGAGAAATCAGAATAATTTCAGAATCAAAAGCCTTATTGAGGAAAAAAAATCCACAGAAAATGATAGGATATTTGCAGATTTTGCAACGAGTAAATTTGAAAACAAAGAACAGAAAACTATGAATCAAACTCAGAACATCACTAATAATTACACTATCAGCATTAAAGCAGAGCCAAATCAAGATATTCGTAATCTTGCAGATGAAGTAATAAAAAGAATAAGAGAAAAATCACGTGATGTTATGTTCGATACGGTAGATCCCATTTACTGATGCTATCCCTTGGTCCATATAAATTTACTCCGATAAGTTTGAAATATAGCAAAGAGAAGCGTTGGAGTGTGGTTGAGTGTATTGGTAAGCAATTACTACAGAATATTGGCCAGGGAGCAGAAAATATAGATTTAGAAGGAGTAATTTATCTTCATAATGGATTAGATCAATTAAAGAATATAAAAGAGGCAGAAAAACCTCACACTTTAGTTGATAGCATGGGAAATGTTTTGGGGCAATTTGTAATTACTCGCTTTGAAGAAAAGCAAACATCATTTTTCTCTTGTGGATTGCCAAAAAAAGTTGAATTCAGTTTAAGTTTGAAGCGTTATTCATGACTATATATTACTTAGCAAAAGAAAATGATATGTTAGACTATATTTGCTGGAAGCACTATGGATTTACTTCAGGAGCAGTAGAAATAGTATTAGAAGAAAACCCTGGAATTGCGGAATATGGAAGTTTTTTACCGGCAGGACTGAAAATTAAGCTGCCTATAATTGAGAAACCTCTACAGAAATCAACCTTGAAGATTTGGGGGTAAGATGCAACCAGAGTTTATCATTGAAGGGTATGAATTAGCAAAAGACCGCTTGGTGTCAATGCATGTTACTGATGAATCAGGGACTATAGAAGATATAGCTGAAATATGTGTCGATTACAGGGATGATAACATAAAAGTTCCAAAAGAGCTAAAGATTGCTTTGGGATATAGAGAAACAGAGGTACTACCCATAGGTATATATAGAGTCAATGAAATTACAGTACAAAGTCCACCAAAAACCTTAATAATCAAAGCTCATGCAACAAATTTGATGATATCGCTAAAGGAAAAAGTATCCAGAGAATGGCACCAGATTACGTTAGGTAATTTAGTCAAGGAAATAGCAAATAAACATGGATATGGATACAAAGTTGCTGAGGAATTTAAAGACATATTAATACTACATATTGACCAAACTGAAGAGAGCGATATAAGTTTGTTGACTAGAATAGCTATAGAGCGCGAAGCCATGGCAAAACTGGCAGGAGGGTATATATTGTTTATTCCAAAAGGTGCAGCAAAGTCAGCAACGGGAAAAGCTTTAGGAACGACAACTATTAGACCTCAAGATACAATTAATTGGAAAGTGCATTTTACTGTACGTGATAAATACAATTCAGTAGTAGCGAAATGGCATAACTATGAAAAGGGAGAGACTATATCGGAAAGAGTAGGTAGCGGTGAACCAAGTTACGCTATACAAACAGTTTACTCAAATGCAGAATCAGCTTTAAGCTCTGCAAATGCCAGATTTAAACAACTACAGCGTAACAATGAGAATCTAGAGATGACAATACCAGGTAATCCAGAGTTATGTGCAGAGGCAAAACTTAATCTTGTAGGGTTCAATCAGGATATAGATGGTGAATGGGTAATTGATAGAGCAGAACATATTTTAAATAGCTCAGGATATCGTACTACATTATCAGCTTCTTTGAGTAATTATGTTTAAGAGAAAATAAGTACATTGTTGATTTAATGCAAAAAAAATGCCGAACATGAGCAAGAAACAAGCTACATTGTGGTTTATAGTGGTCATAGTATGTGTTGTTATTACGTATTACTATCAAAAACCCAAGGCTGCTGAGGAGTATCAGAAAATGTTAGAAGTAGCAGCTAAGAACTGTGACTTAGAAACTGTGAAATCATTAGTAAAAAAAAGTAGAAGTGATTCAAGTATTAGTGAAAAGGCATTATATTATGTTTCAGAGAAAGGATGCTTAGAAATTGTTACATTTCTATTAGATGAAGGAGTAGATATAAATATTAGCTTAGCACTACTTGGTGCTGCTGACGGTGGTCAATTAGAAGTTGTAAAACTTTTGTTGAAGAGAGGAGCCAACCCTTATATTAGAGGTTGGAAAGAACAAACTCCAAGAGCTAGAGCATTTAAAAGATCATTTTATTATAGAGATAAACCTTACAGAGAAATTATAGACCTGCTTGATCAGGCGGAAAAGCAATATAAGTCAGAGCAATAAAATTATAGTTATTTTCTCACAACACGCAGTACAAATTTTCAATAACACAAATTATGAAAAATCAAAAAATCCCAATTACAGTAATTATCACGTTATTAATACAAACAGTAGCATTCATATGGTGGTTATCCAAGCTAGACTCAAGGGTACAATTTCACGATAAACTTATTGAATATGGTTTAATGGAGAAGGTTCTTGTACTTGAGGAAAGGGTAAAAAATCTCTCTGAAGAATTAGATGAGTTTAAATTGCAGGTTTTAAGCGGAAAAATTAAATCTTAATATCTTTACCTAAATTTACAATTGATTAAATACATTTTATCCGTTGACGGCGGAGGCATAAGAGGCATAATACCAGCGATAATATTAGCAGAAATAGAGAAGAGAGCAAGAAGGCCTATAGCTGAAATCTTTGATCTTATTGCAGGGACCTCAACCGGTGGAATTGTTATTGCTGGATTATGTAAAAAAGATAAACCTCAATATTCTGCTAATGATTTAGTCGAGTTCTATCGGGAATATGGACCATATATTTTTAAGTCTTCATTCTTTAGGCGATCAATATTATCTTGGTTTAATTGTGCACAATACCCACATAAAAATATTGAATTTGTACTGGATAAATATTTTGGCGATGATATCCTTAAAAATACTTTAAGTAATGTGTTGATTACGAGTTACGATATTCATAACAACCGTCCTTTCTTTTTTAAGAGCTGGAGAGAAGATAGAAATTTTATCAAATTGAAAGATGCATTACGAGCTACAACTGCAGCACCTACTTACTTTGCACCGAAATATCTTAAAATTAACCAAAAGGAAATGGTATTAGTGGATGGAGGGGTTTTTGCCAATAATCCAGCGGCTTGTGCATATGCAAGTGGTAAGAGGTTATTTCCAAATGATGATATTGTACTGTTATCGATAGGTACTGGAAGAACAGACAGAAGCATAGAGTATGCCAATTCAAAGAGATTTGGAAAAATAGGCTGGATAAAACCTTTGTTAAATGTGATGTTTGCTTCAAGTTTAGATGCAGTAAACTACCAACTTGATCAAGTAATAGGTGATAAATATATACGAATACAATCGCAATTAAAAATAGCATCACCTGACATGGATAATATTACATCAAAAAATATCAAATCTCTTCAGCAAGAGGCAAATGCAATGATAGAAGGTAACCAAAAAGTAGTCGATAAATTCTGTGATATTTTATCTTGATACGTAGAAATGCCAAAAAAGTTCTGTAACAAGGGATATCTCTTCTCCAAAAAAATGTTTTAAAAAGCTAAGCCAAAAACACTACTTAGAAAAAATGATTTACTGATATTTGCCATACTCGTTAAGTTAAGAAGTGGCATAAAAAAAAGAGAAACGGTAAAAATTATTTTAGATATTAAATGATAAAATTAGTAATTTATAGACTATTTAAAAAAAATTATCTCATTTCAGATCAAAACTTCTCAAAAAAATAAATAAGATACCTACTTAAAATGGTTGCTATATTGGGTTTATTCTTTTAACTTAACCCGTATGCTTTTTTGGACATTTCTGAAATATTCAAAAATTTCAAATTCAAGTTTATATGATAGCGATAGTTCAAAACTTTAAACGGATAATTAAAATTACCTTCTTATATCTTTATTTGTTACTACCCAAAAGTATTACACTATTTTTCTTAATTGCCTTACCTTCCGAATAAGCTATAAATAAGGTTGATGGTATTAATATCAAAGTACCATATAAAGCACTTTTATCAGGTAATTCATTAAATATAACGTATGCTACTATTGCAGAAATTATTAGCTCTATGTATCTATACGGTGCAAGTGCAGTGGCATCAGTAAGAGCAAAAGCTTTTAACATGAAGAACAGAATTAGGTTTGAACTTATTCCTAAAATCAGCAGTAATATTAATTCCAACAAGGAAGGCATATGCCAATAAAATAACAAAGATGGAGTGGAAAAAATTGTTGTTGTTAGAGCTGAGTAAAATAATATACTTATTATTGACTCCTTCATTACAAACTTCTTATTAAGTACATCTAGTGTAGCAAAGATTAATGCGGATACAATAAAAATAAGAATTTTAGGATTAAAATCCTCACTATAAGCTTTAGTAGTAATAGCAATACCAATAAAACCAATGACAGCTACTACCCATCTTTGCCAAATTATATTTTCTTCCAGAAAAGGAATTGCAAGAAGCATAACAAATAATGGTATTGAGAAACCTATAATTGTTGCAGTTACTATTGGGCAAATAGTCAACCCATAGGTCCATAAGGTCATTCCACAAAACAACAATGCACCTCTAGTTATTTGAATAGATATTCGACTTGTTTTACAAACTCCTATTCCATAGTAAAATATAAAAGGTATAAGAGTAATAGTGCTAAATAAAAAACGGAAAAAGATTATCTCAAAACTTTGAAGGTGTAAACCGAGACACTTTGATATAGTATCATTAACTACACTACTAAGTAAACTGAGTATAAACCAGGTAACTCCAAGCAAATAAGCTCTTAGTCTGTGATCCATAAAACTCCAAATTTAATATTTTATGAGATAACTTTACTGTACAAAAGATCAATACTAGAAAAGGTTTCTTCTATCTACTGTTTAACCATATTCATAAATATTTAGTAGAAATAATTTGAGAAGTGTTATATAAAATGCAGCTTTATTGCATAATTTTAATAAACAGAAATGCTAACTGATTTTTTTGTAATATATGATAATACTTGCGAATACTATCACATTGTCAGGAAAAGTAATCGGGAGTACTGACGGCTGTGCCAACTAGCTTCTCTACTAGCATTAGCAATATGTGTTTTCAGCATCAATTTTAAAAGCATTAAATTTGAAGTTTATCAAACAACGCAAATTAGCAGCAAAATTTTATGAAAATGCTTCAGTTGAGTCAGCTAAATAAGGGTTTAGAATAGATATATTAACTATATAACTATTTTTGCTTACATCTTAATATAATATCTCTGAATATCCCTGTTTTTAATCCAGAACTCAAGTCAATTCATTTTTGGACAATCACTCAACTCATCAGCAGTGAGGCCACTTGCTCGCAAAATAACATCAGTAGAAACACCCGCCTTCACTAGATTTTTCGCAACCTTGATCTTTTCTGTTTTTTTAACTTTCTCTTTGCTATTCTTCATATCCCTAGATAAAAATTTCTTCACTAATTCTTGCTCTTTAGTTTTTCTTAGTAAATTAAGTAGTTCACTATCTTCATTTGTTTTAGGTAGCAGAACTTTAATATTCACTGATAATCCTTCTGCTATTTGATATAATTTATCAAATGATATGGCAGTGTATCCTATTTCATACTCGTGTATTTCCTTGAGTGTTAAACCAACTTTGTTTGCTAAATCTTTTTGAGTATACCTTTTTATCAATCTCCATTCTCTTATTCTTTGCCCTACTCTGTAGTATATAGAATCAGTGCAGACTTCTTTCTCTGTATTATCATACTCGTAAATAGATAAGCCGGTTGCTTGGGAAATTATGTCAACTGAAACTCCTTCTTTTACTAGATTTTTTGCTATTTCCAACCTCGCCTCTTCTTGATTAATTTTTTCGCTAATATGAACAAACCTGACTAATGAAGGTACTATTTTGCCTAACTTTTGATTCTCGTATATTTTTGTTAAATAGAATATTTCTTCGTCTTCATCTTTATACTCTCTTACTACTACTAGTTCAGGTAGCAGATCTATAGCACTAACCGATAGTTCTTTTGCTATCGTATATAATACTTCAACTGGAATAGCGCTATAGCCATTTTCATAATTGTTTACTTTTTGATATGCTACCCCGATTTTACTTGCTAGTTCTACTTGATTATACCCTTGCATTAACCTGCAATTTTCTACTCTTTGCCCTATTTTGTAGTTTATAAAACTAACGCCACTTACAGAAACAAACATATACCTCAATTAAAAAAATAAACTTTTATGCAAATTGGTCAGCGGATAAACCAACTATTTGCAAAATAATATCAATAGAAATTCCCCCTTTTACTAGATCTCTTGCAACTTTGATTCTTTCCGCTTTCCTCACTTTTTCTTCACAAATCCGTATGCCTTCAAACAAAGATTTTATTAGTGCATTACGTAGTTCTTGGCTCTCAATTTCTTTGTATTCTTTAATCAAATCAGGTAGCTCATTTTCTACTCTACTACCTTCATCTTCTTCTATTAGTAGATCTGTAATATTAATCGATAATGTTTCCGCTATTGCATACAATTTTTCCAGTGGAATAGCCACACGTCCTTGTTCATAGTTGCTTATTTCGTCACGTGTTGTACTCATTCTCTCTGCTAAGTCCTTTTGAGTATACTCTCTCACTAGCCTCCATTCTTTTATCTTTTTTCCTATTTGGCAGTATATAGAACCAACTTTTTCTTCAACACATTCATCAGCAGAGAGACCGATTGTTTTTGCAACAACATCAACAGAAATTCCTGCTTTAACCAGACCCTTTGCAATTTTTATTTTTTCCGATTTTCTACTACTTTTTTCACTGACTTGAACAAATTTGGTTAGCAAACAAAACATTCTACGTAACTCCTGATCGTTAATCTTTTTATATTCTCTTACTAGATTTAATATTTCTTCTCCCTCATCTTCAAGACAGCTTTTTGATACAGGAATAAGATCCGTAATACTGATTGATAGTGCCTCAGTTATAGCATACAACCTTTCAATTGAAATTCTACGGTTCCCTTTCTCATATTGCAGTATTACCCAGTACTTTACACCAATTTTCTCCGCTAAATCCTTTTGAGTATACCCTCGCTCTAACCTCCAATTTTTTACTTTTTTCCCTACTTTATAGTCTAGACTTTTTTCCACGCAAAGAACCTTACATATAATATTTTCTACTATAGCTCAATTTTGTTAAGGCTCCAGTAAACTCTGGAACCTCAAAGTTAGCCATAATTAAAGCTTCCTACAAGTTTCTTTACTTTTTTCACGTACTTTATCTACCCATGAAGACAGCTTTTCACCTGGGCTATCAACCTCCTTCATAAGCTGCTTGCTATTCCATATGCCACATCTCATAAAACTTCCCTTTTCTACTGCTTCTTTAAGTTTTACTCCAGCAAAAAGGCAATTTTTTCCAAATTCTTCCCCTCTTTGTTGTAGTTCAGCCCACATTTCCTTGTTTTCTACTCTGACTTGTACTTGATCATATTTTTTTACATCGTGGTACAATATAATATTTAGCTTACCAATGCTTGTGGGAAATTCTAACATGATAGAGCTGCCATCTGATATATCAGTATAGTTTCTTATACCTCCCTTCTCACTTTTAACTTCAACTGCATCATTCCCTATTTTTAAAATATTACTTCCTAAATCTCTCAGTATTTTGGCTACTTCTATTTTGCTATCTTCGGAAAATTCTACATACGATGTTGTATTATCTATCTCAACATCTATTAATTCTCCTTCTTGCACAGCACTTTCTCCAGCTTTTTCTAGTTCTTCTAGTTGCTTATCTATCTGTGGTTGAACTTCTGGTTGTAGCTCATCATAGATTTCACCTATCAATTTATTCTGTAGTAGAGTATCATGAAACTCTGCACCGCTTAGCATTAATTTACGTATTACCTTTTTACGATCAACCTTATCAAATTTATGAAAATGTGTGCCCAGTATCACATATTCTGCGAAACTCCATTCCCCATTATTACATGCATTTAGCCTTGTTCCATCACCTATTACTTCATCTATAACTCTGTTCATCTCTTTTGGAGTTTTTGCTCTTACCACAGCACTCTTAAACCAGCTCAACTTTTCGCTTTCGCTTATACTTGGCTTTATTTTTTGCAAAGCTGAAGTAAATGGATTTAAATCTTCTGCTTGATCATTTAAAGGTTTTGTGCCATATATGTAGTCAAGTCCTTTCCCATAGTTGATTTTGTTTTCGCGAACTTCTCTACCAGGGAAAGGTGCTATTTCTTGAGACTTTTTAGCCTTATTAATTTTGCTTACAAAAGTAGGCTGCTGGCTAGTACGACCAATTCCTACAATAGCATTTAACATCTCACCTTTTGATAAGATCAACGTTTAATTGATAAGTACCTCCTTTCTTATCATCAAAAGGTACAATTATTTTATTACCCATATTAGCCTCCGCTATTAAATATACTTTCTAAGTGTATAGTTATTATACATTCTACTACTCATTATAAATTATAGTGAGTAGATTTGCAAATACTTTCTGCTATAACAATCCGTTTTCTCGAAAGCTGAAATAGCCTCCACTTGTGATGATAATATGGTCAAACAATTTTACGCTTACAGTACTACATGCTGCTGCTAAGCTCTTCGTTACTTCTTGATCTTCTTCTGATGGTTCTAAACTCCCTCCAGGATGGTTATGTGACATTATTATTAATGTTGCATTTTTTATTAATGCTTTTCTTGTAATTTCCTTTATGTATACTGGTGCTTTTTCCATTTCACCAATATAGAGTTCTTCTCCGATTAGCTGGCGCCTGTTATTCAAGTACAGTATTTTTACACATTCCCTTTCTGAGTGGCCTATACTTACGTTTAAATATTCTACTAGCCCTTTTAAGTCCATTATTGGCTCACTCTTGAGCTTTTCTCTAAGTACCCTTTCTAGCGTTTCCTTAACGCACATAATCATTGCTATTGAAGAATCAGTTACTCCTTCTATGACTTTCAGGTCATCCATTTCTCGACCTAAAATCCTTCCTACTCCCGTATAAGTGTTCACCAGATTTTTAGCAATTTCTTGAGCTTGTGGTCTTTCATGTACTGCACTTAAAAACGTTTCCATTATTTCACGATCAAGTAGTGCTTTGCCTTTGCTTTCTAATATTCTGAATTCGATTTCTTCTTTACTTTTATTCATATAATTTACCCTTCACTAACAACAAACTTTTTTTAAATATTTACTGCTGTTTTTTTATCAGCATTGGCATAGAGCCATAGCTTTCGAGTGAAGTCAAATCAATTTTTCAATCTTTTTTACTTATTTTTTCATTAATAGGTGAAGATATTAATATATAATGATTTTTTATTTTAAACTTGTTGAATTTCGCCTAAAGAGAGGCCTGTTATTTGCAAAATAATATCGGTAGAAATTCCTTCTTTTACTAAATCTTTTGCAATTTTGATTCTTTCTTCTTCTCTAATTTTCTCCTCACAAATTTGTATGCTTTTAAACATAGATTTTATGAGTACATTACGTAGTTCTTGGCTCTCAATTTCTTTGTATTCTTTAATCAAATCAGGTACCACTTTACTACCTTCATCTTCTTCTATTAGTAGATCTGTAATATTAATCGATAATGTTTCCGCTATTGCATACAATTTTTCCAGTGGAATAGCCACACGCCCTTGCTCATAGTTGCTTATTTCGTCACGTGTTGTAACCATTTTCTCTGCTAAATCCTTCTGAGTATATTCCCGTACTGCCCTCCATTCCTTTATCTTTTTCCCTATTTTGTAGTAGATAGAACCTATTTTTTCTTCAACACATTCATCAGCAGAGAGACCAATTGTTTTTACAACAATATCAACAGAAACTCCTGCTTTAACCAGACCTTTTGCAATTTTTATTCTCTCTGTTTTTTTACTACTTTTCTCACCAACTCGGGTAAATTTTGCTAGCAAGTAAAACACCTTGCGCAACTCTTGATCATTAATCGTTTTATATTTTCTTACTAATTTCCTCTCCCTCATCTTCAAAACAGATTTTTTCATTTGATACAGGAATTAGGTCTATAATACCAATCGACAATATCTCTGCTATAGCATACAACTTTTCAATCGAAATTTTACGTGTTCCTTTTTCATATTGTAGTACTATTTGATACGTTACGCCAATTTTTCCCGCTAAATCTTTTTGAGTATAACCTCGCTTTAACCTCCAGCTCCTTACTTTTTGTGCTATTTTGTACTTTATCGAGATATTTGCCATAAACATTATACAAATTAATACTACCAAATAAAGATATACAAAATGTTTGCATTTTAGTTGAATATTTCTTCACAATTGTGTATAATAATTAATGCTTTTTATCTTACTTTCTCATGGCTCTTTCAAAATTTTTAGATCCTAAGCTTGATTTAACATTTAAGAAAATTTTTGGTACTGAAAAAAATAAGAATATCCTTATTCACTTTTTGAATGACATCTTAGGCTTTACTGGAGTCAATACTATTCAAGATGTTGAGTTCCTTAGCACTATTATGAATCCTGAAATTGCTTCTGATAAACAAAGCATCGTTGATGTCCTCTGTAAGGATTCTCTCGGAAATAGGTATATTGCGGAAATGCAGCTTGCTCGTGATAAAGGCTTTGAAAAACGTGCTCAACTTTATGCTGCTAAGGCTTACTCAAGGCAGGCTGATAAAGGTGGTAAGTACATTGATTTAAAGAAGGTTTTCTTTATTGCTATTTCTAACTGTAATTTATTTCCTGATAAGCTTGATTATATATCTAGCCATACCATAAGAGATGAAAAAACTAACGAGCATGACTTAAAAGATTTTCAATTTATTTTCATTGAGTTACCAAAGTTTCCTAAGAGTAGAGAAGAGCAGCTAGAAAATGTAGTAGATCGTTGGCTATTTTTCTTCAGTGCGACCTGGAAGGTCATGGTTTTGTGGTGGTTAAATTCCATCTTCCCAGACATCAGGGATAATGTATATCTCACATTTCAAAGAGTGGCAACCTCTGGGATGCAAGCATGAGATAAAAGCAGGTAACACTAAATCTCGTGGTGAATCCCTGCAAACAGAGTTAGATATGATTACGAGAGAAACCTATGTTTGAATTGTCGTCAAAGCATAATATGCGAAAAGAGATTGAACTACGCATAGACCAAAATGGTACGAAGCAAAAAGGGAACTAAAGATTGAAGACTTTAGTTATTGATGTTCCAAGCTTCCGGCAAATAGTAGGAATCTAAGTTTAACGTGAAACGAAGCCATGGAACAGAGTAACCACATAGAAGCTCTTATATTCATTAAAATATAAGTAAGTAGCCAGCCACAAGCTACTATGTGGAAGGATTGTTTAAGAAGCTAATGCCCAAAGTAATATCTGGGATATGCAGACGTAAACACTTTAATTTGGAAGGTAAAGTGGTGAATAGTAGTGAATATGTTATGGACCAGCAAAAAGTTAGGTATGAATGGAATGGAATTCCTTGGCGCAAGCTAAAGAAATCTTCATTTAAGCTACAAAAACGAATTTACCAAGCTTCTAAATGTAATGATATCAAAAAGATGCATAATCTTCAGAGATTATTACTCAAATCAACAAGTGCAAAAACACTCGCTGTTAAGAAAGTAACACAGGACAATAGGGGGAAGAAGACTGCAGGTATTGATGGAAAAGCTAACCTTAATCAAAAAGAAAGATTACAACTATCATATTCTTTAGATATAAAAGAAAAAGCAAAGCCATCAAGACGTGTCTGGATTCCAAAATCTGGTAAGCCATCGGAGCATCGCCCACTTGGTATACCCACTATATCGTGTCGAGCAAAACAAACACTTGTAAAAATGGCTTTAGAACCAGAATGGGAGGCAAAACTTGAGCCAAACACTTATGGTTTTAGACCTGGTAGATCATGTCATGATGCAATTGAAGCCATATTTGATGTGCTAAAACAGAAAACAGCATATGTATTAGATGCTGATATTTCTGGATGCTTTGACAATATTAACCATAATAAATTGCTTGAAAAGCTCAATACCACACCAACATTAAAGAAAATCATAAAAGGATGGTTAGGAGCTGGTGTTATGGAAGATGGAAAGCTTCAATCCACAAAACGTGGTACAATTCAAGGAGGGACGATCTCACCGTTGCTAGCTTGTGTTGCATTACACGGATTAGAGCAACATGTCAAAAAAGCATTAACAAACGAACTCTTTCAATGCATGAAAAGAAAATATGGTAGGATATCGCATAGAAACGCGCAAAAGTCTATTAGTGTAATTTTCTACTGTGATGATTTTGTCATCATACATGAAAACGAAGAGATTATTCTTAAAGCAAAAATTTTAGTTGAAGAATGGTTAGAAACCATTGGACTAAAATTAAAGCCCTCTAAAACAAGAGTTTCTCATACATTAAGAACCATTGACGAAACAAAACCAGGATTTGATTTTCTTGGATTTTCAATAAGACAATATCCAATAAAAGAAAGTAAGAAAGGTTACAAGTTATTAATCAAACCAAGTCGTAATTCTATAAAACAGCATACACTAGCTATTAAACATAAACTCAGAGAAATGCGTGGAGCACCACAAGAACGTGTGATAAAGGATCTCAATCCAATAAACAGAGGATGGAGTCAATATTACTCCTCGGTAGTTTCATGTAAAATCTTTAGCTCATTGGATAATATTATGCATAGAAAACTCTGGAAGTGGGCAGTTTTTAGGCACCCAAACAAAGGGAGATGCTGGATAAAAAGAAAGTACTTTAAGAAGTATAATAACGAAAACTGGCGCTTTATGACAAGTAACAAGGTACGTCTTACTATACACAGCGATCATGTTATTAAACGACATATCAAAGTGCAAAAAACCAGATCCCCATATGATGGTGATTGGGTATATTGGGGTAAACGTCTGAGAAAAATACCAGATAAGCCACTAGGAGTAATAAAATTATTGAGGTTGCAACAAAGTAAATGCGATAATTGTAGACTATGGTTTAAAAGTGATGATACAATAGAAATACATCACAAAGACCGGAATAGACGAAACAATATGATCACAAACTTATCTTTGTTACATGGACATTGTCACGATGAATTACACAGGAGGTGTGCATGAAAAGCACCAAATTAGAGAGAAGCCGTATGAGGCGCAAAGTCTCACGTACGGTTTTGCAGTCGAGTGAGGAAGGGCGACCTTCTTCACTTAGACAACAATATGCAGAAGAAACGACCGATGAAGATTTAAGAAAAATAGCAGAAAAATCACCAATAATAAAGCTAGCATATGATGAGTTAGATAAGTTTCATTGGAATGAGAAAGATCTTGTAGCTTATGAAGAAAGGGTCATGGATTTACAGAAAGAAGCTGCTATCTTAGAACAAAAACTTGATGATGCTAAACATGAAGGTAGACAAGAAGGTAGACAAGAAGGCATCCAAATCGGCCATCAAAAAGGTAAAGTTGAAGGTAAAATTGAAGTTGCAAAAAATTCACTCAAGGCCGGTGTCTCTATTGATGTTATAGCTCAAATTACCGGTCTCTCTCATTCTGAAATTTTACAACTCAAGGAAAAAACATAAATACTACAACTTATTCACTTTACTTTTCAACATTTATGAAAATCTTTCCTAAGTCAGACATACCCCTTAATTAAGAGTCTAATGAACTGTCTAAAACAGCTATAAAGATTGCACATAGAATTATATAAATTACTATCATAACGTTACCCAAACTTCTATATCAAAGCTACGTACTGTAAGTTCAATATGGAAAACACATTAACCACTTAGCATTATTACCTGTAACGTCTACTTCATCCATTTTATTATTAAGACCATCAAACTTGCTACTGGTTTCCCTAATTATTTTGACTACCTTTACTTTAAATCCTATTGTAAACTTTCCCCTATTTTGCATATTATACCTCCATCTCTCATATTTTAGTCTACCTACTGAGGTTATTCACAAGCTTAGTTACTCCTATGTCAGAAAGACAAGTTGATACTTTTGAATGGCCTTGAACGGAAGCATTACTTAAATAACTTTGAGGCTCTAAACTCATTTCCTTTGCACCATCAACTTCTAATCTACCATCTCCGTTGTGTAATATCTGCTCTATTGATTGATTTAGTACAACATTTAGCCCGCTATTAAACTCTACCATAAACTTGTCAAACTTTTTCGAACTTAATTTACCAGCTTCTCTACCAGGAAATGCTTTCTCTACATACGATTTTAAAGTCCCTGAAATTTCATTAAATTTACCACTCATGACTTTTCTAGTAATCTCTTTCTGCATTCCCATATAATCAATATTTAACCGGTGCATTGATATGCCACTTTTTAATGCAGCTTGCTCTACTACTTTCTCAAATCCCTTTGTAATATTGAGTGCATATCCCTGTGCCTCTAGTGGAGATATAGACTGATCTGCTGTAGAAATATACTTTTGACCTGTAACCTTTCTAATTAATAAGTCAAGTAACATTATCGTACCATTTACATCCATTTTTGCATCAACTTGTGAGATTGGACTTTTAGTACTTGATACTACTTCAGGTAACTCAGAACCTAATAACCCACTCACAGAGCTTCTTATCCAACCAAATAAATCATTTATCCATGAAGACGTTCGAGTAGCACTATTTGTAATTTTTTTGTTTATATCAATAATACTTTCCTTACTTAGTTGATTTGAAATGGAAGTTACTCTACCAGCTCTAATTTTAGAGTTAGATATCGTCTCTACTTCACCAAGTTCAAGAAATACCGACCTTTTCTTTCTGATGGAACTAGAATTTTCTTCCTTCACTGACCTGTTAGTCATGTGTATGAAGAAATTTGGAACCTTTCCATAAATAGCTATCATGTTATCAGCCTTACTTTTTCTCTCTTTATACCAGTTGCCCCATTCCTCTTCTGTTATAATAGCATAATCAATCACCATTGTCGATTGTACACAATGAGAACACCTATCAAAAGCTACTAAAGATTCTCCTGAATTTAGTTCTTTGTAAGTGGCTAAATATTTTATTGGTACTTCAACTTGGTGACCAGGGAAAACTTCTTTAGCTCTAGTAAGTGCTGTAATAACGTGAGCTTCAGCACAGTTATTGTGAACCCAAGGAGCCAATTTTTTATCAAGCTTTTCGACTTCTTCCAAAAGACTACTCTCTTTTAAAAACTCTTGAACTTCTTTTTTTAAATCCTTTGTTTTTTTTGCTATATCTTGTTCCAGTTTATTGACTTCTTTGTTTAAATCATCAAATTCCTTCGATAATTTTTGCCTTTCAGACATACTTTTTTCGGCTTTATTTTTTAATTCATTAATTTCCTTTTCCAATTCGTCTTTTTTACTCTTATCCTTTTCTTTACCTTTCTTCTTCTTCAGTTCAATAATTTGTTCGTTTAACTTTAGAAGTTCCAATCTTTTCCTATTATCTTGATGAATATTCTCATCATGTTCTTTGTTTTGAATTTTCTCTTCTAAAATCTTAATTTCCTCCTTCGGTATCTTTTTTTTATTATTTTTTTCTAGACTCTTTTTTTGTTCTATTAAATTTTGATATTCATCCCACCATTTAGTAACACTTTTTTCTTCTTCCGGAATGGATTTAAGTTCTTCGTTATACTTTGATGCCTCAGTTACTTTTTGTTCTTTCTTAAGTAATAAATCCTTTAAACTGGAGTCGGATTTTAAGTAAATTTCTACTATTTTTGCTCTTAAAGAATCTGGACTCATCCACTCACCTTTTTCTCGATTTTCCTGTAAAAAAGCAAGTACTTTTTCATTCACCTTGCCATTTCTGCTTAATTCATCACCTAACATCTTGTCTAAACTCTCTGTATTAATCTTCTCAAATAATTCTTCTAAATTACTCTTTTTGATATTTTCTTGGTTCTCGTACATATGACGAGCCATAACTTCATTAAGTTCAGGACTATCAGCTACAACGATTCCTTTGCCAGCAATCTTTGAATTATCTTTCTGAAAAAAATAATCAACCAATTTATGATCCTTGAAGTCTTTATGAGTATACAATGCAATAAGTCCAGTATCTTGGTTTCCTGAAAATCCAGCTACTATATGTGTATCAGTTATTCCTATTGAAACTGCTCTGTTGGGTATATTAACATTACTAACATCACCAACTTCTGGTAATTTGGTCAATTTATCTCTATAAAACTCAATGACATGGCTTACAATTTGCTCAGTGCGAACCTTAATATCGTTATAAATACTTGATCCTGCTACATTAGCACTACTGGGTCCTGGTACATCAGTAGATCCTCTCTCATACAAGTTAATAGTATCACCCACAATTCTCTCAGTTAGAATACGCTCATCTCTACGTGTTTCTGCTACCTCTTTCAATTTATAGCTATAGTCCATAACAACATCCTTTACAGTTTTCTGAACAAGAATCTTATTACCATCAGCACTACTGCTTCCCGGTAGACTCTCCAATTCTGATTCAATTAATCTATCTATATGTAATCTATTACGCAACTCATCTTTATACTGTGAAACAGCACTCTCTGCTATTTCCTTAGAAAACTGTCTTTTTGCATCATTATCCTTCAATACTCTACCCAACTTGTGTTGTCTATAAGCATACTTACCAGTAGAGAAAATCTGATTGATTGTCATTGCTGTACCAAATACTTCCCTATAGGAGTTGGGATCACCCATATCTAGATCATGACTTAACCCCGCAAATGCAATCGGTAACCCAACTATTCCAACTGCTTTCATAAAATATTTCAGTTCACTAAGATGAAGAGAATCAGCAATAGGAAAAAAGCCTGTTTTTCTTTTGATAGTCTTCCAAAGAGGACCGTCTTCAGGAAAGTCGATATAATGATCGCTATGAGAAGGCAATCGACCATACTTGCGATTATGCAATCCTGCTTTTACTTTTGTAAAACCTTTTCTCAAAAACTTATTACCGCTATGTGCAAGCATTGGCAGATCAGAAGCACCAGTAACTGCATCCAACAATCCATAGTACATTCCAGGCTTTGACCAGTCCCAATTAGCAGCATGTCCATTCATAGCAAATAATCCCCCACCAGTAACTGTACTACCACCAATAAAAGCACCTCTACTCAAACTAGAACTTAACTTTCCGTAAGCTATTCTAGCACCATGGATTCCAGCTGGTATGCTAGAGCCTAATGCAAACCCATGAAATCCCGCATTCCATGTTGCAGGCGATTCATAATTCCACTTGCCAGGATTCCATTCATTATTAGCTGCGCTCATGCCCAAGTAACTACCACCAAGACCTAACCCTGTTGTTGTAGCAATAGCTTCTCCAGTTGACAATCCCATGGTAGTCAAAGCAGGCACAGATCCAGCAAATCCTACTGGCAAGAATCCTCCAGCAATACCTCCACCTGTTATACCAAGCCAAGTCTCTTTACTTTTAAAATCCCATACCGTGGGATCCCATCTATTATTCGCTGCAGCTCCACCCAAATACCCTCCTGCTATAGCTCCAGCTATGATAAATGGTAGAAGAACCAGGAAGGCAAGCTCTCCATCTGGATCAACCATTGATACCGGTGAGTTACCAGCATATTTGTATGGACTAAAGTACTGTTCTTTCGGATCAATCTGATAAAACCTTCCAATGCTTGGGTCATAAAAACGTGCGTGGTAATTGTACAAACCTATTTCTTCATCCCATTCTTGACCCGTATACCGATATGAAATTTTACCTTCAGGGTTGTTTCCATATTCACGCATTAAATTACCATATGGTAAGTAATCATACGCTGCTACAACTTCATCACCCTTTACCACTAACCTTATTGAGCCTTCATGGTCAGTTATTACACTATAAAACTCATTATTCCTAATAAACCCAAACAACCCTCTAGGACCATAAATGTATGCTGTTACTGATACGTCTGGTCTCAAACCTCCAGCAATATAAGTAACTTCCCTTTCTACTAATGCTCGACCAAACTCATCTCTTATATAGTGTATTTCTTTTGTTGTTTCCCCTGCTTTATCATATACTCTCTTTAGTACACGTTCACCACGTGCATCATAGTAAAATTCTAACACTCTACCGTCGGTTAATTTTATTTTAGTAGCACGATTTGATACCGGATGATAATCAATTTGCTCAATGCCTTTGTGCAAAGCCTGAATAACATTTCCTCGACTATCATGTTTCATTAAAAAATTTTGTTTTCTTTCAGATGAAGCAAAAGATTGAAACTTCACATTGCTAACTTGGTTGGTATTATTACGATAGCCAATCTCATAACGATCAAATCCAGTATAAAAATGACCATGATTACCGTTTGCATCTATACTATAAGACTCAACATCAAACTCCGCTTCACCAAGACGCTTAGCAAAATGTTCCGACAACACACTAACTATTTCGTGAACATATGGCTGATACCGCTCCAGTACCTCATTAAACTCTTTTGCAAAAGGATTCTTTAAGTATCCCTTCTCTTCTAACATTTTCACAATCTTATTTGCATTTGCTTCCTCAATACTACCCCACCTTACAAATGCATCTCGCAAACTTACCTTCAATGATGATAAATCCCGCTTTTGAGCAAAATATTCAATCAATACCTCTTCTAAAGGTAACTTATACCGTTCATAATCAGCATTAACACTTTTAAGATCATCAAGCAGTGTGCCTTTAATAAAAGATTTTCCCCTTTTACCATGACCTAAAGATAGATCAACTTTTTCATTGTCTTCTATCAGATACCAAGAATCTTTTAACCTCTTCCAAATATCACGTGAGGCCGTTTCATTCATTCTAGGAATTTCTCTAGCAAAACTATCAGGCTGCAGCGGCATAGGCGCTTCCTTACCTACAAAATACTTGGCCTTAGTCAACTCTTGATAATTACCATAATCATAGCTATGTCCATATTCTCGAGGAAATCCTTCTCTTCCCAAGGTGTTTTGAATGTGACGACCAGTCGAACCATACCTGCAAATAATTGGGAGCTCGCCCCTCATGGTAGAAGAAACTTTTGCTTGATGCCCATTGTCATTCAGATAACCTCCTTTCTTTAGCTCGCGAAAACAAAGTGCTGATTCTTCAGAAGTGACATATTCACTTACAAATGACTTCTCATTCAATCCAAGTTTACTATCATCACAATTTTCATGCCATTCTGCTTGAAATTCAGTGCGTGTAATAGTACCATCACCATATCCATAACCACCATAACTTCCATTGGTATAGTAAACCCTCTCCGTTAAAAATTTATCTTTTAGTTCAATTAAAAAGCCCGCAGAATTATAACTATATTGACGCGTAAAGTTCTTTTCTAAATCTGGCAAGTGCACCTCACTACTGATCTGCCCATAAGCATTATAGGTAAAACTTGCAAACAGGTCTTCTTTTCCCCTTACACCAATACCTTCAATCCTACCAAGCTTGTCATACTGATAGTTAATCCTCAAAGGTCTATCCTGAATATCAATTGGATATTCTACCTCCCTTAATTTCCCTGCTCCATATCTCTTATTTACTGCAATCAATACAGGCTTTTCACTATCTTTAGTTGGAATAACGATACGTTTGCTTATAGTTTCTTCATCTATATTTAATACTGATTCTTCAATAAGAGGTTCTCCTCTATTAAAAGTAATAGTTCTTGCTATCTTTCCACGTAGAAAAGGTTGATGTTCAGCATCGCTATAGTAAAATTCCTGATATGCTCTTGTATTATTACCAGAAAGCTCTAAACTCAGCAGCTCTTCCTTAGGCGTTGAAGAAATTACTTCACCCGTACTTCGCAGTCTTCCTAGTTCGTCATAATCAAAATATACAGTATTATCAATCTTCTCATTATTAGAATAGTGTAAAACAAATCTTAGCAATCCATCCTTATCGTATAAATTCTCTACTTTCCCTGAATCTGGGGCTGTTTTAGTAATGATGTTTCCCTTTTGGTCATAACTTATATTTACACTTAAAGAATCTTGCAAACTCTTTTCCTCTCTAGACGTAGAATTAAGTTGTGAATTTAGTTTGTAAAAAGTACCCACCTTCTCATGATAAATAGGCGGTAAACTCTTTACTAGCTTGCCATTCTCACCATATTCATAAGTGCTTAATAAACTTTTACTTTTTGGAGTGGAGATGTACCAAGCTACTCTGTTATCCTTGCTGTCAAAAACAGAAACATCTTTCACGTTTCCAGGTTTATGCTCTACACGGTAACTATAATTTTTGCTGGCAGGAAAGAGATTGCTGATAAACAAATTATCTAATGAAGAAGAAAAACGTTTTGCATAAGGACCTGAAATAGAGAACTCTTTGCCAGGTAAACCTACTACACACTCCTCATTCAGTGGATTATCGCAATATTTAACCTGACTGTAACCATATTCTCCTACAATTCTTGCAGCATCACCTTTCAATTTGCCAGTTTTCCATACCGAATTTGCTGCATAAGGATTACCATTTGTAACAAAATTAGGATAGTAGGCTAAACCATTACTCTCTATACCCACTGGTTGTGTGGCAATAGCTTCTCTACCAAGCTCATCATACAGATATTGCGTTATTACTGAAACATTTTCACTCTCTAACACAATCTTCTGTAATTTTTCATTCAGTTTATTCAAATAAGTTACCTCAACGCTTGGCTGACTAAAGACAATCAAGTCACTTACTTTTGCTTTACCGCTAATTTCTAAATTGAACAGAGAAGCATTCAAAAAACCATCAAAATATAGACCCCCATCTACCCATACGAATATCCGCTTACCCTCAGCAACTATTAGTAGTTCACCATCAAGTGGTATAGATTGACCTCTCCCCGAGAATGCAATTTCCGCTTTACTTCCTGTGCGGATTACTTTTAGATTATTATTAAAATTGATCACACTACCATCTGACTGTAGTGAGAAATAAAACCTCATTCCATATGAAGCACGATCTATATCACTTGAATTTAACTGCAAAGTATGTGTACCACTAGTTAAATGTTGCAACCTTCCAGGAGAAATTTGCCAAGCATCAGCACTATCTATTTTCCATCGTTCGTTAAATGATTCAGGAGCAAAATCCTCATAAAAACCATTTTCAGGCTGAATCATAACACTACTCTTTAGCTCTGTTATCCTACCAATACTTGAAGACTTAGTGTAAGTGCTAAGCTCTTTAAGCTCACCATATCCACTGATGCTTCCTACTTGCTTTTGATATTTATCATAAATCTGTCTCTCAACCAATCCGCTAGCACTTATCACTTCTGTCACCTGTTTGGTATATACATTAGCTTTGAAGTTACTCTTGAGCGGAGAGAAACGAACATGATCTACATCAATAGTAGTGTTTGTATCAGGAGCTACAATAATAGATGTTGTTAATTTAACATTCTCTTCTTCTACTAGAGTTTTATTTGTCTGTACTTCATTTAAATTTTTCAAAACCTCTTTCGCATAAAATAAATCTACAATTACCTCTAAATAGAACCAATTACCAACCTGTAACTTAACTTCACCAAGTGGTAAAACCGTCTCATTTTTGTTTTTAGCTGAAACAACTGCTTTTAGATAAGGAACAATATCACCAAGTTTAAACATTTCGCTTTTCGGCCTTACCCAGCATGATGCTATGTATTCCTGACTTTGATCATTTGGCTGAAACTTCCCTACCAAGGACTTTCCTGATAAGCTTAGATAGTTTCTTCCAGTAAATGAAAAACCTTCTCTTATTATATCCTTTTCATCAAATACCCATTTCTTTTCAAATGTGGAATCCTTTTTACCAATTCTATTTACCTCATAACCTTCAAAGCCATAGTAACCAACTTCTTCATCTGCTATTTCGTAAGGAAAAAACTGTGCTATTTCTAGCCTTCCCGTTTTATCCAATAAGGTAGTGTTTAAGTATAAATTCTCCTTATCTACTGTGGTAGCATTAGCTTGCTTATCTTCAAAAATTACAGTTTTTATCAACTCTTTTTGTGAGTTAAAAATTCTTTTTTCTGTTCTAGATTGGTTGCCAAAATCTCTGGTTTCTTCTATCCAACCAAAAGATCCCTTATCATTACCTGGAACTATAGAAACACTCTCATAGTATACAATATTACCTAACGCTTTTACTTTACTATATTCATATCCAGTAATACGCTTATTACCATCATCAAAACTCACCGTAACCTTTTTAATCACAGGGTTAGGAAATAAATGTCCAGCCTGTTTGCGAAAGACCAAAGTCTTACCACTATTTTCACTCGTTACTAATGTTTGATAATTACTGAATGGACTTAATTTCTCCGACCAGGACAATTCATCAATTCTACTAATATTGCCATCATTTGCAAACTTAATCATGCTTATCCGTTGATCCCTTGGCTGATAAGCTAAGTAAATCGGATATCTTATCACAGTCTGATTCAATTGATTTACTCCTAGATCTTTAACCAGCTCCTCTTTATCATTTGACTTCTTATATAGCTTGATGGAAGAATTTAAATCTTCCTTTTTCAAAACAAATTTTTCACCAAGTGGAACAGAAAATTTTTCCTGTTTCAGCTCTTCTTCAGATACCGTACCTTCCTTCCAATTATCACCAGTAAAAGTGAGCTTGGTGTTGTTACATATCACCACTTGTGAATTGAGAGCTGCAAGATACTTATAAGGATTCAGCAGAAAAGGCTTCTTTGCAGGATCTTCCAGAAATTTAGTAGTGTCCTTGAGAACCTCATCTTTTTGATCATTTCTTCGATTAGAATTATCAGTTTGCTTATGTATTTCATCAACAATACTACCACGAACATCCTTAGCAATGACCTTAAATTTATCATTAACAAGCTCATAAGAAAATTTAAAGGAACTTCCATTACCATTTTCCAACCAATCTGAAATTTGATTTAAATCATCTTGTAGAATCTTTTTTTGTTCGTGTTTAGCTAATTTGTAACTACTATCCAGAACAAATAAGTCTATTACAGAATAAAGCTTCATTCCCTCCGTTTTCCATCTATTTAGAAACAACAAATTATTACTAACTTGCAATGCATTATTTTTGAAGAATGCGAAAAAATCATCACGCCGTTTGCTATCTAAATCAAATTTATCTAATGTTTCCTCTATATCATTAATCACTCCAGGTATTGCTTCAATTGTATTATACCGCCATCGGTCTTCATAATCCTTATATCCTATTGACAAAAGATCGTTATCATAAAAGATAAACCCTCTACCAAACACTTTGAGCAATAGTGGTGCTTCTGACTCAGCAAAAGGTTTATCCTTTCTCCACTCTTTTGAATCTTTATTCCAGCTAATCACTTCTATAGCAGAGTCACGATCTACTACAACCATAAAACCCTTGCCAGGATTGATTGTTGTTTTTTCACTAAAAGTGTAAGATTTGGATAACCATTTACCTTCTTCTTGACGTAGTAAATGCAGCTCTTGATCAGTACTATAAGATAAAACAACAGCAAGAAAACCACCTGTAAGAACAACCCCATAAGATTTTGCTCCACCCCTTCCTAACAGCGGCAATTTTGATGAATCTTTCCGTGCTAGAGAAGAGTACAACTCCTCTGTCATCTCTTGATTAAACATTCTGAGGACTACTTTCTCTTGTCCATCCATATAACTCACAAGTACGTAATCATCAACATAATCTACTCTGTAGTCTTTCCCTACACCATACCTTTGCCCAATCCTCTCATTAACTGAAATTGAAGGATCTCTTTCCAACAATTGGTAGTCAAATTGAACACTCGCACCAGTTGGTAAAACAACCTTTTCCAACATATGTGATTTACTATAAGAAAATTGTAGAACTGGCTGATTAGTGAAATCACCTTCTTGCTCAATTTTAGATAATAAACGCTTTCTATCTTCTACTTTATAAACAAAACTAATATCTTGTCGATAGCCTGCAGTGCTAACTTTATAGCTACTAAGATAACGGGTTTGCACAACTTGTGTATTGATATTACCTTGCTTATCCACTAAAGGAGGTAAATCATACTCACTTTTGTCTTTATCAGAGTAATTGAAGGTAATATTATTGCCCTGATCATCACTAATGGTCTTTAAGTAAATTTCCCTGGTAAAGTTTTTACCACTTGCTACTTCAACGTTAATTGCGTCATACGTACAATGCAGAACATTATTATTTTCATCCTCTATTTGAGCTAAATACCAGACATTGGCAAACTGCTCTTGTCCTGTGGAGCTACTACCTACACCTCGCCAATTTTTCCATTTCAATCCCCAACCAACAGCTCCATTTTGAGCACCACCATAACTCTGCTTAACACCCTTGCTATCTATTTCCCATCTTTCTTTATCTCTATAATAACGCACCTGTACATCAGATTGTTTATTCGATAATTTAAAGGAATAAACGTTATCAGTTGAATTTTTAGAATCAAATATTAATTGCTGAGGCAAATCTTGCAGAATAATATAATACTTTTCATCTTCAGGAAAAATACTCGCTTGGTGATCCACCATTATAAAATTTTGTGGTAAGGACCAAGCAAGCCCCAAGTTACCAGATATTTGACTATTGCCATCATAAAACACATCTAACTTGAGATCAGATGAAAGATTTGATAAATCAATTAATGGCAATTTAAAATTTAGCTTTCCTGTATTTTTATTAACCCCATCGATGATCGAAGAGTAATCTAATTGATCCCTAAGTAAAAGAGTAGGTTTTTCTTCTTCAATAGGCAACTTGCGTATTTGTGGTATTACAGGTGGCGCTAATGCCTCAGATGAAGTATTGTGAACTGTTTTAGGCTCAAATTCCTCCTCTAATGACTCCTCAAACTCAACGATGTTTGCCCAGTGTAATTGGTTCTTATACTCTGTAAAGACCATCGGTTGTTGTATAATCGGAGGACTTGCAGGTATAACTTTTACTACATTGCTATGGCGCTGAGAAATAGTAAGATCAGAATTGTCCAACAAGGACTGCCATTGATTAGTATAATTATTAAATGAAAGTACATTTATTCCACTCGGGCCAGTAAAGAGCATATCCTCTCTGCCATCTAAATCTATGTTCTCAAATTGAATGGAGCTTACATATTTTTGCTCCCAACCCTTTAACTTTGAGAACGAAGGCTGATAATCAATTAGTCCATAATTATTCACGCTACCATTATATTGATAGACAAATAACCCACTAGCATTTAACAAAACGATATCACGATAAGACTGCCCTGTTAAGTTAGGAAAGAATAACTCCTCTTCAGAATCACCAGATTTAGCACTACTTGGTACTTGCATCAGGTGTTCTGGATCATTATCTTGATTGATTCCATATACATTCAGACCATTATTACCATGAATAATAATATTTTCCTGGCCATTTTGCTTTAAGTCTGATAAGGCAAACTTAGCTTGAGAACAATTACCAAACACACTAAGGTTGGTATCGAGAAGATAAATAGGATATTCACCGCCCAGGAGCAGATCTACCATGACAGCATAGAGATTTATGCCAACCGCCTTACGGTGAGTTAGTGTTCCTACTAGGCTTGAATCGTGATAAAAACGCCCAAATTTTATAATGCTTCCAGGTTCGTCCCAACCATGATAAACGTCGTTAAACATATTTTCCTCGAAGTCTTCACTTCTTACTAAGAGATTAAATCCGTTATTTTTATGCTGGTAAAAACTAATGCCATCTTTAGTTTTCGCAATCAACATCAACTCTCCATTTCCTAACACATCAGCAAAATAGAGCTGCTGAGCATTAAGATTTTTCATGGATGACACTCGTGCCCAAGTATTGTTGTTATACCGATAGCTGGCTAGCCCTCCATCATGAAGAGCATACAGTTGCAAGGGACCACCACCTCCCCGGTAAAGTTTTACCTTTTTATCGGAAGAAAGGACTTGTTGAGCAAAGCTCAATCTATAAAAATTATGCATAAAAAACCCGCATCAAATAAAAAAAAGCCCAGATAAACAAGTAACATAAAATTACTTTTAAACTAATGAATGATTCTTTCCTATCTTTTCCGCTTTTTCTAAAGCGATCTCGCTAAGGTGAGAAGAAGGTTTTACGTTCTCTTGTATTGACTCCATGGTGGAGTCGCTTGCATTTTCTGCCCCTTTTACATCGCGTCTCCTACGCAAACCTCCACAGTCTTGAAATTCCCAAGTGGCTGCGCTGGGCTCTGTAAGCTGATCAAGAGGGACAGCTAACGCAAGATGTTCACCAACAGCATGATAAGGATAGTGAGCACTAGAACGATACAGATAACGGTCACTGTAAAATGCATTTACTATATTTACACCACGAAAGACAGGTAAAATCTTCCAGTTAGCCGATTTATTATCTGTAGCACCAAGAGTGAATACGTTGTACGCATAGGCATCACAACCCTTCACTGTATTAGGCCCCGACCATGTATAACCAAGATAACAACCTTTTAGGTCACCCCAATATGCTAGACGCCTACCATGCTCTGAAGGTGCGCCATATAAATATACATTATGTACAACACTCTTTATGGTAAAACTTCCACTTTCAAGGAGTTGAAGTTGCCATTCATCCTTTTTCACTTTCCCTCCTGGATCCCAAGTAGAAACTTCACGATTTTTATCCCCAAACCTATAAGTGTAGCCAGCGACATGCAAATATTGATTACCTATAGCACTTCTAATACACACATTTGGAGCAAACGCCAAAACGGAAATTGATTCAGGTAACTTGTTTCGTAATTCTTCAAGCTTACCTCTTGCTTCTGAATCGACATGAGGATAGTCATCCATATTCACCATTTCCCTAATATAAACAGCTAACCTGACCAACGCATCGTCAGTAATTGGATTGCTTCTAATTTGCATCACGTTAAATAGAGAGACATACGCTTCCATACGAACGGCAATACTGGACAAATTGTTCCTTAGAAAGTTTAGTATCTCTTTCGTATCCTTTCCACCAAATACTTGATTCACTGCTTCTTTCATATAACGTCTAAATAACGATCGATCTAGCGAATAAACTTCATTAGAAACCAACCCAACTCTATCATTTGACACATTGCCACTGGCCGACATAGCATCTACCAGCTCTTGCCTTGCAACATTTGCTGCTAACCTTTTCAATTCGATAAAAAGCTCACCCGATCTTCTTACTATAGAAAGTGAAGCGTTTTCTTGACTAAGAACTTCCGATCTCACTACACTAGCTAGTTCGATTATCTCAACAGCATTTTTATGCAGGTCATGTTCCAGTACGTCATGCAGAGCTTTAAAAGATGAAAACCTCAATCCGATATCAGAGATATTTTTACAAAATTCAATTAACAAAGGAAACTGATTTGTCCGGCTATCGTAAACTTTATCTATTATACTAACAATTTTAGTTTCATCACCAATCCTTTTCAGTTTCTCCTCTGCAGAGTTAAACCTCCTCCCTTCTATATCCTTAACACATTCATCAGGTAGGTGCTTTAGCTCCATTTCTTCAATTTTTTTCTTTAAATTACTCACTTCTGTAGAAAATTGATTGACAGAGATCATCAAGTTTTGTATCTCCGAATTTTTCTCCGATAGTTCTTGCTCAGACTTTTTTTCCATATCGTCTAGAGATTTTTTCAAGGATGTTTTCTGCTTCTCCAAAGCGGAAATACGAACTCGCGAATTCTCATCATTATCAGAAAGTTTTGCCCGTAGTTCCTTGAGCTCGCTATCCTGTCGGTCTATCGTAGCTTTGAGGCTTGTAATTTGAGAACTGAGAGAAACATCATCATTTCCTTTAACAAACTTTCCCCTTTTTACTCTAACTCTTGGACTAGTGGAATTAGAAAAAAGTTTATAGCGCTCGACACCTTGGTTG
This sequence comes from Wolbachia endosymbiont of Phyllotreta cruciferae, assembly GCF_918697765.1. Taxonomy (NCBI): domain Bacteria; kingdom Pseudomonadati; phylum Pseudomonadota; class Alphaproteobacteria; order Rickettsiales; family Anaplasmataceae; genus Wolbachia; species Wolbachia endosymbiont of Phyllotreta cruciferae. The sequence continues at coordinate 1,187,621 of NZ_OU953855.1, read as the reverse complement.
CTACTATTACTTGAATGGTTCAAACCCTCTACCGGCCTGCCCTCCTCCTTTGACTCCTTTACCTTAACATCAAGGATTTCTACAAACCTGCCATCTTCGCTGGAAGTATTCTGCATGGAAACACTGTCACTTGTACTCACCTTAAGCTCAAAAGATTCATTGCTAAAAGGCAAAACAGAATTTTCTACAGTAGTAGAATTACTTGAGTAAGCATTAGCAACAGCCACCTGAACAGCTAAAAATAAAGTTATCGCTTGCCCTGGATTACAAAGGAATAATTTACTAATATTCCTTAATCTAAAGTTGGTTTCTCTGCCTTTGCTTACAACAACTTCATCTAAAATCGGCAATTCAGTAACTAAGGCTTTTTTCTTACCTCTTTCATCTAGTAGAGAGTTATAATAAGCATTCCCCCCTCTTCCCAAATCTGTATCACTTTCGATACATCCTTTTAACAGTGAAGGCTGTGCTCTTAATTCCTCTCTAAATTCACCCTTCACTTCTGCTAATACTTTAGAATAATTACAAAAATTATCTAAGTTAGATACAAAACTCTCTAATTCCTTTAATCCATCCTCATAAACAACAGGAGATAAAGTATACTTACCAACTAACCCCTGCAACTTAACAAGATCAGCTTCAAACATACTTTCTGACACTCCCAACTCTAGCTGTTCCTTTATCTCCTCTATATTCGCTCTAAACATTCCTTCCCAAACTCGTTTATCAAGATAATTAACTTGATCAAATGTTTTGGCAAAGTAATCACGAGGTAGACCATTAATTAAATTCAAAAACCAACGTGAGGTAGCTTGATCAATTGAAGACATAGTATTACCCACAAGACCGATAGCCCAATTTTTCCACTCATTTAGACTTAGCTTTTTACTTGCAAACATATAAACCTCTATAATATTCTAAAAGAAGAATAATAAGAATTATGATAAAAGCAACATTTATTTATTCAAATTGAAATTTTTTTTATGATAGGCTTATTGTAATTTTCCTATCTCATTATCAGATGACAGACTATTAATTTATCAATATATTATATTGAAAACCTAGGTAATTTGGCCATTCTCAGCACTCAAAACCAGCTAGTGTGAGAAGAGTTTGTTTTGGGATGAGTTGGTCTACCAAATGATACATACGAACTTTTTAATATAATAACTTCAATGTGCGCTAAAATCAGCTATATTAGCTCACTTTAGCTAAATTTACATACGAACTGTTTTGCCTAAGCTTATTGAAATAATTTAAATCTTCTATTTTTGTAACTTTATTTTTACGCGGCTTGTTCTCACAAATATACGACCTTTTTTGCAATCTTAGGAAGAGTCAATAATTCAATTCTTTATAACACTAACTAGCATGATACTTTTACTAAAGTATTTTTTGAAAAAGTTAGTTGACTCATAAATAATTCTCTACTAATACTGGCATGTGTTTGTTTATTCTGCTGAAGTTGCTCCGTACAAGTTTGTTGTAAAAAAACTTCAGCAGTTTCCGTACTCCTTTAAAGCATCATATTCCTATATATTAAATATAGCTGGTGTTCTCAATTTTTTTGATCTATAGTAAAACTGGCTAAAACTTCCAGTAATAAACAACTTTTAACCTAGTAGTAGTACTCACCATAAAAACTTAACAAAAATATGAGTAGTAAAAATATTATGTTGAAATTAGCTTGACCAATATTATATATTATACATAATACATCCTATATTTAGAATTAGGGGGTAGCTGTGGTTGAGACTAAAGAATTTGTAGAACATATTATAAAACTTACCAATCGGCAAAGTGATCAAACAAATGAGCAGGAACCGAAATGGAAATCAAGCACTGGGCAAAGATGGCCAAGCACAGATGACCAGGAATTAGAAATAACTCAATTACCAACAAGTAGTAAAGATGACTACTACGAACTCATTAAACAAAGTTTATTTTGGATTAATATGAACTTAATGGATAATACAAGTAATTGGAGCTTATTAGAAAAAGAATGGGTTATTAAAGCGCATAGATCAGAATTAACAAAGAATCAGGAGAAGTTAATTCAAAAGTTATTTCATATTATTAATAGTCGTGATACTTCAACACTCCAACAATTTTTACAGAAAACTAAGAGTAATCCAGATCTAAAAACTGTTCTCGATCTTAAAGTAGGGGCGTCAGAGTTAACACTGTTACATATACTTCCAACAATCCTATATTCATTTGATAGTTGTACTTTAGTGGATTGTCTCTTAAAAGCAGGAGCTGAACCAAATATACAAGATTATAAGGGGAAAACACCTCTACATTACTATGCTGCTACTTATCCTGTTGAAAAGAAATATGTGGATTCTCTTGTAAGCCATGGAGCTGATTTGAATATAAAGGACAATAATGGAAAAACTCCTCTACAAATTGCAATTGATAAAGGTACTTTGGATGTTGCAGAGTGCTTCTTTAATTTAGAGCAAAAGAAATTGTATGAAGAATTAAACAAGCTAATTGAAGGTACATCTAAACTTGAGAATGGTTCTTCCAAATATAACGTTCAAGGTGTTGAGGACCTGAAAAAGTTCTTAGATAAAAATAAAAACAATGAAGATTTAAAGATGATTTTGAGTATTAGGGATGAAGAAAATAATTTAGAAATACTTAAAGATTATATGTATACTGAAGTGATAAATTTACTCTCGGCAACTCAATCACAATTAATGGTAACTGAGCAAGAGACAGAGGAAACTTATGTACCACATCAATGTTTATTGGACATTTATTTAACAGATCAACTAAGGCAACTAAATCAGTTTGTAAGTAAAATACCAAAAGCTGCAAACATAGCTGAATTACAGAAAGTTGTCGATAAGGCTATCATGTCTGGAGTGGGATTGAATCTTACTAAAGATGGAGGTCCGTGTTTCACAGATTACATACTAGAAAGAATTGGCCAACTAGAAAAAAACCATGAAGTTGCTAGCAATATAGTATGTACATTAATATCAAAAGGAGCAAGGTTAAGTGACTGGAATAGTTTAAACGTTATTGATGAAATAGAACTGGAGTTTAAAGAGCACAAAGCTAATATGATAAAAGCTCATGAACAGTGTGTTGATCGTACTCATAAATTTCTGAAAATCGCAAAAAATGCGACCAACGGCAAGTTAAATTGTGCAAAAATGGATAACGCTACTTTTTACTTAGAATATTCAGAAGACAGTATAATAGATGTTGCGCAGGTTACAGATGGAACAAGGGATTTAGGACTAACCCATGGAGATGTAAAGTGTGGAAGAAATATAGTAAAGATCGGTAGTAGTGAAGTAGAAATTCAAACCAAAGGTGGAATAAGGTATTACACAGATCTTACAGAAGGCAGCGATATAGTATTAACCTTCTATACTAGTTTGGGAAATGTAGACGTTAGGTTGTATCCTGACATACAGAATAAAAGCAAAATTATAGTAGAAGTGAGTAATAAAGAGGAAGTATTGGAAAAATTCGAAGGTCATAAAGAAGAATTAGGCGAGGATTGTGCACTTGGTAATTATTATGTCTACGATGCTATTGAACAGGGATATTTTGAAAGATCTGATGGATTAATGCGTCCTGAAGTAATAAGCGAGTCTAACAACAAATGGGCAGAACGTGAAGAATTAAGAAGGGTTTCTAATTCGAGGGAAGAAATTGCTAGGTAGAAGGTATTAAATATTAACTAAGATAATTAGCAATTTAAGAAACGGATTATCTTAAGCTCTACACAAATCACTCGCTCTTTTTTACAATTAATTTGGTTTATAGAACTACTCGTAGTAATCAAAATAAGATTTTTTCTTATAGTCAAGTTATAGTAAAATGAAATGCGATAAAGTTGCATTATTCTTTCTACAGCTAAATTTTTGCCTTAGCGTATTTATTATACAGGTAGTACAAAGCCATCGTTACACTTATATATCGTCAATAATCTATTAACAATTCCTATGTATAATTAATTTTGAAGGCTTTATAGCTTTTTTCACAATAATCCGAACGGACCGTAATATGCTACTGGCCTGCTATAGCCATAAACACATATCTTATCACATTCAGACTATTACAAGAAAGGCTATAGTAAGGGGGAAGTATGACAGAAGCAAATCCAATAGTTACATTAAAGGCTAAAATTAAAGAATTTGGTTTTAATAAATTAAGAGCTAAAGATAATAAAAGCGCAAATTCTGGTGAGCAAGCATATAAAGACATTAATAGAATGGATTTCATCATTAACGGAGAGAATATAGATAGGGATTTTGTTGACCGATTATATAAAAAACATATTAGCTTGGTTAAAAATAATAAAGATGGAGAAAAGAATTATCGTTCATTTGCAAAAGAGGTTTTTAAGGAGATGTTTCAACATTCTAGAGCAGAAGCTCCAAATGATCATATTCTAGAAGAGTTAGCTACTAATTGCAATCAAGCAGGATATGAACATATATATGGACCATTTATGATGGAACTTTATGAGAAACATAAATTATTTATGAATGTCAATAGTGGTGTTGATAGAAAAGTGTACATTAACTGCAAAAATCCAAATTCTGTAAAAGTTGAGTGTAAAATCCCCAAAGCACCTGTAAAGCTTCTAGATTTTTCTGAGAAAAAAATATGTGATATATCATTTTCAATGGAATTTACACTTGAATCTCAGAATGGTAAAGAGGGTCTAATATATAGAGACGGTAAGTTATTACTTGATGTTCCTGAGGAGTTAAAAAACTATCAAGATGGCGATAAGAGTTTATTTGATATTATAAGAGAATATTTCGAAAAATTTTGCAAAATATTAGGATTTACGTTTGCAACAAAAATAGAGCACAACTTAGGAAATGAATTGAAAGTAGACAGTCATGGCTATCTGGAAAATGTGGAATCTCCTGTCCGGAGCAATAATCATGCTCATGGTTAAAAAAGTATGCTCTATAAGCTCAAATGAGAAGAAATTACCTAATTTAAAAGTTTTACTTGATGAGTATGGATTTTCTCAACTGTGCAGGATTCAAAGAAGGCTGGATAATAGACCTACTCAAGTTTAGTATTCGGCTTTGTAGCATTATACAACGCAAAACCCATACACCACATCTACTGCCACTGCGAAATAAAACATAAAACACAACACAGCTCACCAATAATAACGCACCAACAACACCAGCCGCAATTGGTTGATTTGATGATTTTTCGTATATAGGGATTTCCTTCACTATAAAAACATGGTTCTATTTCAGCAGAAAAGGGTTGTTATGTGAGTTTGACTCTTGCTCAATAATTTGCTCTGGTTTCATATGTAAATTAAAAATCTTTACTATTTATATTAATATACTCATATAATTTAATGTCAGTTTTCGTCACACTGGTTTACATCAAGACTATTTTAAACCTCTTCAACATCTGCTGGTGCATTAGAAGTCCTTCATATTTTGCAATAGTGGTTTCCTTATAAATCCTTGAGTTTTTTTTGCAACAGCTTTTCCTATTATTTTCGATGTTTTCATCTCCTCTTGTTAAACAATGCAATCAAGACCATAAAATTTCTCCAATTGCTCACTCCACAGCATCGGTATTTCTCTCAAATCAACTAATTTCAAATCTCTTGGCTGTCTCCCATTTACTATGTCTTCTTTAATCTTTGGTGCTAAATAGTTCAACCTCAAAATTTGCTGTATACGTCTTGCACCTATGTTAATTTTGGCACTCAGCTCCTTCACACTTTCGTATTTTCCCTCTTCTAGTTGCCGTTTCCACAGATGGGATCTTACCACTGCTTTCAGTAGCGCATTATTTGTTTTGCCTTCTGGCTCTACTACTGTGCATTTGTTTCCTTTCTTTTTTATTGGTATAAATGTTTCCTCTGACTCAGAATGTACCTCTATTCCATCTTCTCTTATCATTACTCCCTTTATTAACTTTTTCACTACTTCTTTCTGCTTTCCAAAACTTAAATTTTCCCATTTTTCTTCGGTCTTTTCTCTCCAATTTTCATATATCTGCTCCGCTTTCCTCATCACTTCTTTTTCTACTTCTCCTGCTATTACATTTCGGTTTTCTGATTCACAACCTTTTCCCCTTAAATGATTGTTGCATACGTAATATCGATATCTCTTATTCTCCTTTTTTGCATATGTCAGTGTCATATTTACACCGCAGCTCTTGCACTTAATTATTCCCCTAAGCAGCGCTTCCTCATATTTTGCTTTTCTATATGGCTGATTCTTTATCAATTCCTGTGCTTTTCTCCACTTTTCCTCTTCTATTATCGCTTCATGCTTTCCTTTATACTCTTTCTCATAATGTCTGATTTTTCCCACATATATTGGATTTGTTATTATTCTTCTCACCGTTGCTTTTTTAAAGATATCTGATTTTGTTCTGTAACCTTGGCTATTTAACTCTCTCGCCAACTCTGCCATTGACTTCAACTCCAAATATCTTTCAAATATATGCCCTACTATTCTCGCTTCTTTCTCATTTATTATTAATTCTTTATCTTTCACATCATACCCTAGCGGCACAGTTCCACCCATCCATAATCCTTGCTCCTTTGATGTTGCTATTTTATTTTTTACTCTCTCTACTATCATTTCTCTTTCTAGTTGTGCTGCTCCTGATAACACTGTTTGTACAAACTTTCCCATTGGCGTATTATTGTCAAATATCTGCGTTACTGCTACAAAATTTACTCGATGCCTTCTAAAAAATGATGTTACTTCAATGCTGTCTTTTGTTTCCCTTGATAGCCTATCCAGAGTATATACTACTACACAATCTACTTCTCCTTTTTTTACATCTTCAAATAATTCCTTTATCGCTGGTCTTTCTAAATTCTTTCCTGAATATCCTCCATCGTCGTACTTTTTTGCCAATGCTACCCAGCCTTCTTTGCTCTTTATATATTTTTCACATGCTACCCTTTGCGCATCAAGACTGTTAAACTTTTGTTCTAGTCCATCCTCATTTGATTTTCTTGTATATATCGCACACCTTACTTCTTTTAGCATTTTATTCTCTTCAATTTTCATTTTTATCACGCATCCCAAATAATAAAGGTCCGTTGTAGCTCATTCCCATTATTTTTCCTGCCACTGCTGACAATGATGTATAAAACTCTTCTTTGTAGATTAAACCCTTGTCTGTTACCATTACCGCATGCGTTTCTTCCCCTCTCTCTAATATTAGCTCTGTCCCTTCTACTGGTAATTTATCGCTACTTATTCTTTTTCCCTTCTCTAGCCGATCTGCCAGATACTCTAGTCTTTTTGCTCCTTTTCTTGACATTTCTCCATATGCTTTTTCCTGCATTCTATAAGCTAATCTCGGTATCAGATATTTCTTTGAGTATCTAGGCGCTTCTTCTCCATATACCTTCTTCCATATTTTTCTCAGCTCACCCAAAGGTTTTCTCTCTAAATTCATTACTTTCTTTTCTATTTCTTCCTCCATATTTTTAGCCTTTCATAAATAACTTTTCAATTCTGTCTATTTCTTTCTTCAATACTTCAGTTACTTCTTTACTGTTTTTCGCATAATCCATTGCTATCATTCCAAATTTATCTGCTTGCTCTATTTCTGCTCCTGCTTCCACTAACTCTTCCACTATTTCCACTTTCCCCACCATACATGCAAGGTGCAATGGAGTGCATTTATTTCCATATTCTTCCGCATTTACATTCCCTCCTGATTTTATTAATTCTCTCACGGTTTCTAGGCGTTTCTCGGTTACCGCTAGATGCAGTGCTGTATATCCTCTTGCATCTGCTGCATTCACATTCGCTCCTTTTTCGACTAATAACTTCACTGTTTTTGCGTCTACCGCATAATGCAGAGCTGTTCTTCCTTTTTCGTCTCTTTCATAAATATTTTTAAATGAGTTCTCTAATAGTGACTCCTCTTTTTTACCGAGCTTTAACATAATTTACCTCACCTTTTCTTTAAATTTAAATCCCTCTTTTAAGCCTTCCTTCTCACCCCATCATCTATCATTTCATTTACTTGGCTCATTATTTTGCTTGCTAAATTTTCACATTTTTCCTTTATTAGTGATTTGTCTCTCTTTCTTATTTCTTCTATCTCTATCACCTTTAACTCAGGTAAATAGCTTCTATCTAACGTATATGCTATTTCTTCCACTAACTTCTCTATTCCATAGCACGTCAGTTCTCTACTTTTTGTTACTCCACCTTTTTCTCTCAAAAATTTACTTGCCTTTTCACTTTCTTTGCTATCACATAGACGATACTTTTCACTTTCCCAGATGTAATACATTGGTGTTGCACCATATTTATTCAGTTGATTAACTTCAGCTCCGGCCTTCACTAGCTCTTTTATTATTTCAACTCCTGCTCCTCCTATTTTGCACGCAGAGTGGAGTGGCGTACATCCACTGACATATTGAGTGGCGTTTACTTCTACTCCTTCTCTTAGCAGCACTTTTACATTTTCTAAACTTTTTGCGAATACTGCACAGTGCAGAGGTGTATAACCATTTTTGTCTCTTGCATTAACCTCTGCTCCTTTCTTTATTAAGAACCTCACTGTTTTGTAATCAGAGATTTCTACTGCTTGATGCAAGATCGTCTCTCCTTCTTCATTTCTTTTATTAATGTTTTTAAACCCGTTACTTGATACTTCTTTAAAAAACTTACTAAAAGATTCTTTGCTAAACTTCATACTTACCTCACAAAATTAGCTTTTCTAGCGCCAGACAAATTTCTTATATTTACCTGCTGCTATTCAAGTCATGTCCGTTTTAGCATAAGAAAGCAAGTCTTTTTCTTTTTATTTCATACACTTTTACCTATTATTAATATAATATATGAGGATCTAAATATAAGTACTTAACTTATTAGACATATTACTTGACTATTTTTCCAACTTCTGTGCAAATGTCGATGTTCGTGCCACTTCAATACTCCCGGGTAAAACACTAAAATGTAATTTTCCGGTTCATGTATTGAATCCTTTTGCTCTGAATTTAATTCGCTTTCAAAATGAACATTATGTTCTGCTAAACCAAATCTTATAACTTTCTGGTTGGTAAAATCTTCTACCTTGTAGTGGTGAGTAACGCTAAACCTTTCTAAAATTGGCTTGTATTTTAAATTCCACAGTTGTTCAGATAGTTTGTGGTCATTCAAATAGAACTTTTCTCCACATTCTTCTACACTCGTAACCGGAAAACATGCGTTTATTTCTCCTAATCTCCAACTGCCTGACAATACTATCTCTGCTTTAGCAAATTTAATCGGTGGTAATAAGCTCTGTGGTAGAGGATATAACGTTTTTAAATTATTCCACTGATGATTTCTTTCATAAATACCGTTATAATTCTTCGTGTGAGGCTCGGTTTCTCCAAGTATTGCTACATCTAATCGATATATGTCATTACTAAATGCTTGCTCATAATGAACACGAAAAGTACTAAACTTAAAACTTGGATTTAATATTTTTAGCTCAAATGAGTTCTTCCGACCAAATGATAACACCGGTCCATCTTCTTCTATTTTTACACCTGAGTAATCCGATAACAAATTTCCAAAAAAACTTTCATCTAAAATGAACCTACCCATGTTGTAGTGATCGTTAAAAATTCTCATTAGTCTCGATCTTGCAGGTAATGATAGTTTTGCCAGCTCTACTACTGCATCTACAAAGAAATCATTTGGTACGTCTCTTATCCCTACCTGCAACTCAAAAAAGTGTTTACCAGGTGGCTCTTCAATAATCGTAATATCTTCTATATTTGCCCATTTGAGCGCTATTTTGAGTGATGCTGGTGTTCCTCTTAAACGCTGAAATTCTACCCCTTCTTTTATCGCTCTTTTTTTATCTTTTGCCCAGCGTAGAATTTCTTCTAACCCGTATTCTTCAACCAACCACGGCAATACTTCTTCTTTTAGGTTAAATTTAAACCCTCTGATACAACTTGGATCTACTTTGTAATCAATAGCCTCTACTAATGCTTGCTCTTGTTTTGTTGCATTTGGGGGTAATAGCATTAATTCAACTCAATCTTTAAATTTCGCAAATTTGCACACTCATTACCTAGCACAACAACATCCTCTCTTGGCTCGATTAATTCCACGTTTTCCACTCCTTCCACAAACAAATTCGCTATAATCCATGATCTTGTTACACTCCATCCCAGCCTTCTACTTGCTTCAAACTTCTTAATGAACTGTTCCTTAATTTCCTCCTTTGATATTACAGAACTTATGCTCATTCTGCTGTGAATATCTATTTCCGTAATATTGCAACTTACCACTTCAATCGTATCTGTTAAAATCCTCACATCCTCCTTGTTTAGCTGATTTCTGACAATTTCTAGTAATTCTTCTTGCAGTGTGGATAATTGTGTTGATAAGATTGAAACTTGTACTTTTCCTGGTACCAGAGATTCTACTAATGCATCTTTAACTCTCGTATTTGCTGAGAGTGCTTGAAACCGATAATTCCCCCCTGTGCTTGAGCCAACTATTCTTGCCTTGATTCTTTTTCTGAAGCGTTCATCTTCTTCTCCATCTTGCCTCTCTGCTCCATAAAACTCAGCTAAATTATCAAGATCTTCTCCCCTTGCAAACTTGAGTAAATTGCTTTTTACCGCTTCATTTATTCTTTGTCTCAGCAAAAGCTCTCTCCAGGCTGCTACTTCCAGAACCTTCATTGCTGGATCAGATTCTACTAATGTTGTAAAACTTGCATCACGCTTCACTAACTCTTCCTTCATCCGAGCAAAAATCTCTTCAAAGTTCAGTGGTTCGATAATATTTGGCTGCTCCATCTTTATACCACAACCCCGTCAAAGCGAATATTTTCTCCATTTGGTAGATAAATCCCATCCAAAGAAATTGTGACTTTCCCTTCTTTCGCCTCTGTGATTTTTACCTTTTCGAGTTTGAATCTTTTTTCCCACTTTTCTAGTGCTCCTGCTGTTGCTGCATAAATTTCTAACGAAAAATCTCTATTTATTGGCCGGTCAACTAACTCAAGTAATCTTGACCCATAATTTCTACGCATAATACGTGATCCTATCGGTGTGGTTAATATATCAATTATTGATTGCTTTAAATGTTCTATTCCTTCTAATGCCTTACCTGTTCTAGCACTCATTCCCTTCATATCTTTATCCAGAAAAAACGCTGCTACTTCCGCCTATTACCTTAAATCCACACGAAACCATATCTCCAGTTCTTGCTACACCAATACCATTCACAAATACGCTGTTTGAACCTTGTGTTATCGTCTCTCCCAGAGTTACAATATCTCCTTTTCGACACACAGATCTCCCTTTCTTAAAAACATCACTACTTCCACTCATACAAACATGAACCGGTATCCCACTGCAATAATCCCCTATACAAACGATTGCTTTACCCATATTTTAGTTTAAATCTATTCTTTTTCCTTTGAGTTTTATTCCTTTTTTTGTCATCTCTATGCTCGATTCCCCAGCCTTCAGTGTTATTTTGTCTAATACTTCAATCTCTAAATGATGTTTATCTTTATCGTATGACAACTTTGTTCCATCTTGAAATGTTAAGCTACTCACCTCTTTTTTATTTTCTGGAGCAGAGTACTTTTGTTGATATATTCCAGGAAGTACTACTCCTAAAGATAATTCTCCCAGCGGGGAAAGTATAACTACTTGCTCATCAATATCTGGCGGACACCAATCTCTATCTTTTCCTGCTTTACTTGTTATCCACGGCAACCAATCTGTTAAAAATTCTCCTATTTTCACTCTTACTTTTGCTTTTTCATAATCTATTTCTTTTACAATTCCTATTCGTACAATGTTTGCTAACTTTCTTTGCAGCTCTGAAATAGCAAAATTACTCTCTAACATTTTCTCCTATTGTAATCGTATGTGGCTTAATCGTATTTTCTGTCCATATCGATTTACCTAAATGAAGCTGATGACTCCACTCAACCAACCACACCAAATACGCATCTAATTCGGGTCTAAATCCGTCAATTTCCGCAGATATAAATTCTCCTGGTGAAACATTTTCCACATTCCAAGTATTTTTATTTACTACTCTTGCTACTTCTGCTGCTAATGTTCTGACAATAATAGCTGCATTTTCTATTGTGCTATCAATCACAATTCGTGCTTCAAATCTTGCTTTCAGTGCTAATTCCTCTGTTCCTGGATCTTTTCCCGATTCTAAACTCACAAGCTCTACAAATAACGCTGGCGCTAATAATTCTTTTCTTATCGATGGATAAATATCACAAGTTTGAATTGCTGATATTTCTTCTTTTAACTTAGTGCAAATTGCTTTATGTAAATCTTGCCAATTCATATAGATGTAATGTAACTTAATTCGCGGTGGAAGAATTTTTCAAATACCTTTTCAACTTCATAATTAACAAGATTCCCTATTATCCTTGAAGCCTCAGGTTCTAGTGGCAACTTAACTTCCTTTATTGGCAATGCTGCCCTTCCTTCACGTTTAAACATACCGCTATTTCCTTTTGGCATAACTGCTGCAAATCCTCCTATAAACTCATGCTTTCCTACTTTCGATCCTCTTCTTGTTTTTTGTATTTTGCCAATTGTCCATGCTCTAATGTCATAGAGATTTGCTCTAATCAACACGTCTAATCTGCTAGTTTTCGCCTTAAAAATTCTTAATCTCTTTCTTATCAAACTTAATTTTATCTTCTTTTCCTCACTGATTTCCTTAGCTGCTTGCGCTTTTAACCATAGTGCCGTTTTGTTTAGTGCCTTTACCATTGCTAATTCTATTTTTCCTCTTTTAGCATTTACACTGTCTATACTATTAACTTCTATATGAATAGACATTCAGATGCTTCGATTCGCCAGATCATTCCAGATTTATCTCTAAGTGGTGGTGAGTGCACCTTATACTTACAGTTACCAATAACGAAGATATCTCCTACAATTGGCCTCAGTATATCAAAAATGCTTACCTCAAGAAAAAGCATCTCTCCCACAAATTGTCCTTCACCAATCTCGTATAATTTATCTGGCTGTTGCTTTAATACCTGTACCATATATGACTTATCCTTTGATTTATATAAAGCCACTTCTCCTAAATGGGCAAAACAATCTTTAAATAATCTCTTAATATTCTCTTGCACATTTCTCCGCTATATACTAACATTTATATGCTAAGAAGAGGTAAAGCATTCTTCTGCCTCACACCACTTTATATTTGCTCTACCTATGTTGCAACGATCTTGACTAGTATTGCTGGACGGTGACACATTGGCAGAGGGTTTGACTGCGTATGCAAATCAGTCCCTCTATCAAATCTTCTTGGCTCTTGTTTTGCATAGAGTGGCTGTCCAAGAGTATTTACTGTCTCATTAAAGTCTGCTGGTGCAAAATATGTTGTAAATGTACTTGCTGTTCCTAGTGGAAAACAGTGACCTGTATCTCTTTCTATAAATCTTCTCACGGTTCCTTCAGGATCAGTTGCTTGCCCTCTATATTCCTCAAATGTGATTCCACAGAACGTAAATCCTGACCTCATATCATTCCTTAGCGCTGCTCCTTCTTGCCATCTTTCATATGCTTCTTTTACTTTAGCATGAGAAGTGAGTGCATCAAAAAACTCAGGGCTTACCAGTGCATGAATCCCGGTCATATATTCACCACTTAAGTTGTCTTCAATATGCCGCAATACTTCCAGACACTTACGTTTTACATCAGTTGTTGCTGTTCCCAGGACAAAATTTACTACTTTTGGTGTTATTTCAAATTCGTTGTACAGATTTAATAATTCTGACCCATCAGCATCTAAAATTATTCCTTTGAGCGCTCCCATTCGCAAATGCTCTAATGTTATTGCATGTTTGTTTCTCATTAGCTGCAAATGATCAGTTATTACATCTGCAAGCGCTTTAAGTTCACTCTCTGATCCAAATGCCCTTATTCCTTGTACTTCTTCTGGCAGCACTACATCATCATGCGGAATGTGCGGAATCGTAAATGTTCTTACCTTTCTTTTTCCTCTTTTTCCTACTGTTGCTGGTGCTCCGGGTACTTGCGTTGGTAGTAAACTTAACACTCCGTTGTGTTCTTCTATCGTAATATGTCTAAATCTTACTGACCTACTTGGAAACAAATTTAAATTTTCAACACGTCCATAATTTATCGGCAATATATTCATCGCATTTGTTAGTGCCGTCATGCTAAATGCTGTATTCGTAAATGGATTTTGCATTCTTTTTTCCCCTTATTAATTTAAGTTACACTCCCTTGCGGACAATGATCCCTCGTCCTTCAAGTTGCTTTATTGCTGCAGCTTTTTGCTCTTCAGTGATACCTGTTGGCCACACAATTGCATGATCTGCTAGCATTGCTATACGTGTAATGATTACTGCTTTGGCATTTTCTGTCGCATTTACATCACTTACTATCGCACCTATTGCTGTTTGTGTACCATCTGTTGCAGTTGGATTTATTATCTTAATCATGTTATCCTTATCACTACCAACAACTGTACCAAGTTTAAGATTTTGTCCCTTGGCTACCGTTATTTGGTCTCTTGAATATAGACTTGATGCCTCATACTTTAATAAGTCACCTAGATTATTTTGTTCGATTATACAACTCATAAAATTTCCTCATTTATTTTCCCCTTTAGTTTTACCGCCATGTTTGTAATTGTTGTACGCGGCGGTTATAAAAAAACTTAAATACTTGATTGCGCTCTAGTCCTTGCTACCTCCATCATCAACTCTTCTCCTGAATTCTGCGGTATTGCACTCAGTATCTCTGTCTTTTTCGTTCTCTCTGCAAGTAATTCCATTAAAACTTCCCTGGCTTGCTCAATACTTACGCCTTGCTCTATAAATTCTTCTATTTTCTCTGGCATTCGTGATAAGTTACATAAACGTATTAATTCAAGAACTTCAGTACGATACTTAGTTACATTATCAGTTTCTAGGTCAGTTGTAGTTTGTTCATTCATAGTAATACTCCTGTTTTTATTAATAGATGAAAGAATTGTAATTCCATCTGCAAGACCTATTTCTATTGCTCTCTCGCCAAAATATAGCCCTGCCTCCGTTGATCGAATCTTTTCAATTGAAAGACCTCTGTTCCTCGCTATTAGCTGCACAAACATTTCATATAGTCGGTCTACTTCTTTTTGTAAGCTTTCCAGACTTTCAGACGTCATTGGCTCATGTGGATTTAAATCATTTTTTCTACTTCCTGCAAATACTGTGGTATATTTTATTCCACATTTTTCATTAAATCCACTTTGATCTATATGACTTGCAATTACCCCTATGCTTCCTACTCCTGAGGTTCTGCTCACAAATACCTTTTCAGCGCTAGAGGCTATAGCGTACGCAGCAGAATATGCATCATCATTTGCTATCGCTATTATCCTCTTTTTTGCTCTTGATTCATAAATAAAGTCAGCTAGGTCAAATATACCGTTTACCTCTCCTCCGGGGCTATCTATTTCCAGTATAATTGTCTCTATGCTACTATCTGCTAATGCTTGTGTAATTTGTTCTTCTATTTGCTCATATGATGTCATTCCGAGCATTTCATCAAATGCACCAGGTTTTTTAGTTAAAATGCCATGTATCGGTATTATTCCTCTTTCACTATTTCTTACTGCATGTTTTATATTTTTAAAGATAGGCTGCTTTCCTGTTTGTAGTGACAGCAACTCAAAACTCCTTGGTTCTACCATTACACATCTGTTTAGCCATTGTTGTTTCATATCACCTCTTGATTTGCAGTAACCTCAGAATCAAAACTTAAGCCCAGTTCGCTTGCACGTCTTTGATCTTCTGCTATTTCTTGGTCAATTTCTTCTACATCATAACCCATTTCTGATACTACTTCCGATCGACTCTTAAATCCATTTCTTACTGCCATTTGTTGTGCTTGCTGATCTTTCAGTGGATCCACCCAATCAAATCCCTGTGGTATCCATTTTACTTCTTCTTTCGCTGCTTTTACTACTTTTTCATCTATACTCAGTTCTCCACAAAGCACTGCTAATTCTAGCCATCTATTCCAAATAGGTCTACAAAACTGGAACACTATAACGTTATGCTGTAACATTGCACACCTTCTGCGAAACTCTATCAGCCCTGCTCGAATGGATGAATAATTAACACCTGTTAAATCTCCTGTTAGCTGCTCATATGTTATTCCTGTACCTATTGCTATTGCCCTCAGTTGCTGTCTCATGAATGCTTCATAACTTCCTCCTACGTCTGATGGTTCTGAAAATTTTATGTCCTCTCCTGGGTCTAAAAGCTGCATTGTTCCAGGTTCCAGGCCAGATAGTGCTACTCCTTGCTCACTTGCTTCACCTTCTCCCATGATATTTGCTTCTGGATCGAGTCTCGTAATAAATCCAGCAAACATTGCTGCAGTTTTCTTTCTCACCAGCTCTGCATCATCATATTGATCAAGCTCATAAAGCTTCAGCAGTATATTAGAAAGCCAAGGCTCCCCTCTGATTTGCCCAGGTCTTAATGGTCTATAAATATGTAAAACATCATTTGCTGGCACTCTCACTGATTCACCAAACGAGCCTTCACCAGGGTGTTCTTTAAATAGGTAATATGCTTCTCTTTGCCCAAGCTTGTTAAACTCAATCCCGTTTCTTATTACATTACCATTTCCTAAAGTTTGATTTGTTTTATTATCTAAATGTTCAGACTCAAGTACTTGCAGTTGTAATGGCACAGAAAATCTATCTTCCAGCTTTCTCGTTCTTAAACGTACAAAACATTCTCCTCCCTCTATCATACTTCTGCATACTAGAGCTTGTAATCCATAAAAATCACTTATTCCACAGCTATCTGCTTCATCTGTCCATTTTAGCCATAATTCTTGCACTTTCTTTCGAAATTCTCCATCTCTTGCTTTTGATTGTGGTTTTATTCCTGTTCCAATAGAGTTACTTACTATTGTATCAACGATATTTGCTGCATATGGATTTTTTCTTACCATATCCCGAGAGCGGCTACGTAAGTGCCCAAGGCTCTGAGAAAGTAAATTATTTATGCTTCCTGTTTCTCCTTGCCAATACATCACTCTTCTTCCTGAGCCTGACGCATCCCAAGCAGAACTTTTGATTTTTGGCTTACTAAATAGTTGTTTGAAATTTTTCAGCATCATACTAACCAAAATTCTCTTAATTCTTTCAAAGTTCCGTTAAATTTATTTCTGTCACATTTTCCGATTCCTTCTACTTCATGTGGCTCTGGATTTGTTTTACCGTCAGTATATTGCCATAAAATCCAATCATTCCAGCCTTTTGGTAATGTGAGCTCTTTTCTCCAGCTTGCTATCCATAATGGACATTTTGTCAAAGTTGGTGTGGCAAAATCCTTAAGAAAATAGCTACTGCCATAAATTAGGGGTAATCTTCCTGTTACTTCTTCAACTCTCTTTACAAATTCCTCAGCTTGCTTAACTGCAATATTTTTGCCACTTTTGTTTTCTTCAATATCCAGCGCAAGTATGGTATTTTTGCTTTCGCCTACCGTTTTTAGAAAATGATCAGCTTGATTCTTGCCGTTTCCTTCTGTGCCAAAATGATATGCTCCCCAGAGTAATCCTTCTTCTTCAGCTTTCTTTCTTCTTTTCGCATACTTTGAATCCGCATATTTTAGCCCTTGTGTTGCCTTGTGAATTACTCCAACTATACCATTCTCTTTGTCTAGCTTAAAATTCACATTTTCTTGCCAATGTGACAAATCTATTATTCCATTTACTGGACTCTCTTCTCCCATAGTTTTATAAAAGTTTTTAATTGCTCTAAAAATTCAGAATATTCCTCTTTTACAACTTTTCTCAGAAAATTTTCCCTCATATAACTCCTTTATTTGTTGCAAAAATAATCTTTCGTTTAGGCTTCATTCCAGCAATCTTTAGTTCACCTTTGATGCGTTGTCTGAGGCTGAGCAAATCATTTATCTGAACTTCAGCATATCTCACCACATGGTCACCATATGCAATTGATACCACTCTTTCGCCACTCTGAAGCTTCTTTATTGCTTGTTCAACTTGAATTAGATAATCTTCGTTATACATTTACTACTCGCTGATCCATTTGCTTTTCACTATTTTCTTTGATTTTTTACTTTCTGGTTTTTCACTTAAACTATTCCATCTACTCTCTGGCCATCTATCTATTCCCAGTGCTATCGATGCTGCTCTTGCATAAATCCTACAGTCTAATACTTCATTTCTTTCTCTTACCTTTTGCCACTCTTGTTTGGTATAACCTTTTACTACTTTGCTGACTAATTGCTCTGCCGTTAGCTGCTTAAAATATTCAGGTGCATACTCGGGAAAATGACAGTATCCTGCTGGAGCTTCTTCACCGTCCTTTAAAACATTAAGTAATTGAAAAAGTTCTGACTTTAAAATCGATACTCCCACTGGCCAGAGCTTTATTCCTCTTTTTAGCTTTTGACCACCAACTGTTATATCTACTCTACTTGGGCTGCTAAGTGGTACTAGAGCTTTATTTACACCTTTCACTGCCATTACTCTTCCAGAGCCTTGATGACCTCTTACCCAATTGTATACTTCTTGTGTCGCATACCCAGCATCAACCGCCATCATACTTATCATGTATTCAAGACCATTTTCACCGATAAAATGATGATTTAAGAGCTCAGAGAGTTTTCCCCATACTTCTCCTCTTCCAGTATCACCTTCAAATACTCGGTATTCTATTGACCAACTTTCGCGGCTTTTTCCCCATGCTACAACTTCTACTTCTAAACGATCTTTTTGGACATCTACTCCTGCAGTAAGCACCACTTCTCTCCTAGGTACTGTGCCTACGGGAAAAAATTCTCTCCTGTTAAATAATTGCTTCCAATCTGGTACTTCTCCTTTGTCTACCCAGGTTTCTCCAAGCGTAGTATTTATCCATACTTTTAGTAATTGTTCACTTTCTTTTGCATGAAGAAAATCTTCTACTGCTTGAGTCCAGCTATACCAGCCTACTGGACTATAAAGACTTGAAAGATGAAATCCTTTTTTCTCACCTTTTACTCTATTAGTAGGCCTCCATTCTCCACGCTCAAGCATCTCTGTCTTTTGATGATTTTCTATTTTGCCGCTACATTCAGTGCAGACATAATGTGCTGTTCTTGAGTCATTGTTTTCCCATTTTATTTGTGACCATTTTAGAACTTGATAGTAATTACAATGCGGACAGGGAACAAAAAAATATCTCTTATCTGTTGCTTCAAATTCTTTCTCAATTCTGCTTATTCCATGAATTGTTGGTGTTGATACTAAAAAAATCTTTCGCTGTGCAAATGTATTAGTTCGAGCAATACTGAGCAGTACTGGATCACCTTCTCCTCCTGAATCTCCTGGATAGGCATCTATTTCATCAAGAAAGAGATATTTTACTGGCATGGATCTAAGTCCTACACTGCTATTCGCTCCAGTTATTACTACTATTCCACCTGGAAACTCCTTACTTTGTACAGTATTGCCTGAGTCTCTTGATCTTGGGTCTTTTACTTTACTCTTTAAACATGGTGTACTCTCTATCAACGGTGCAAATCTTCCTTTTGACCAACGCTTTCCCATTTCAACTGTCGGCTGTACTACTAGCATTGGCCCTGGCGTTTGATCGATGATATAGCCAATCCAATTATTTCCTGCTTCTGTTCCTCCAATCTGTGCTCCTTTCATGAATACTACTTTTTCTGCTGGTGAGGACGGAGATAGTGAATCCATGATTTCTTTTAAATAAGGAGTTCTCTCTGTTCTCCATTTCCCTGGCTCTGATGCTGCAGTTGCTGCTAAAACTCGATACTCATTCGCCCACTCTGATACTTTAAGCTGGGGATCTGGTCTTAAACCTTCAGAAAAAGCTCTAGCGTATATCATTGTCTGCATCTACTCATAATTGGTTCTATCTCAATACTGTTAACAGTAGAGTTTATTCCTCCACACTCCTCCAATTCCATAAACATCTTTTTCTGAAATTCGTTTTCTATATATCTTTTACTCATCTCACTTATCATTATTGCTATAACAAGCGCAAATACTCCTGTTACTGTTGCAAAAATGATTGCACTGCTTATTGTTGTTGCTGTTAACCCTATACATACCGCTATTGCTACTGCACTTACTGAGGTAAAAATACAGATCACATTATTGTATTTTCTTACTTTTGCATCTCTATATTCTATACATCTATAATAAACTGGTACAGACTTGCCTATCTCATCTGGTAATTTGATACTCTTTTCTTTAAATAAAGTTTTTAGCAATTCTAAATTATTTGACTTGATTGCTGAGTGCAGAACAGGTGTATAGTTTGCTCCTTTTTTCAGTAGTAATTTTACTACATGTAAATGTCCTTTTTCTGCAGCAAGGTAAATCGGTGATAGACCTTTATTGTTTGAAATATCAATATCAATTTCTTCTTTTAAAATAGACTCTACAAGCTCAACTTCTCCCATTTGTGCAGCTAAATGGAGTAGACTATTCTTCTCAGAACCGTATTTATTACTCACCAAAGCCTTCTTTATCTCAGGTTTAGCGTAATCAAATGGTGTTTTGCCGCTATCGTCTTTTACCAATGGATCTATATCTTCTCGCGTTAGTAAGACCTCTATTGTTTTAAGTCTTTCAGCGTAATGTAGTGGTGTTTTATTTTCGTAGTCTTGCAAATTGACTTGAGCATTAGGCTCCCTTATTAAGCATTTGAGGATATCCAAACACAGATCTCTTTCATCGTAATTAGTATTACTTACAGCTATATGAATAGGTAACAATTTCATTGAGTTTTGTCCCATGCGCGTGCTATTTACATCTGCTCCAAGCTTTAGCAGTAACTTTACTATCTCCAATTTTTTGTTATTAACTGCATAGTGCATTGGTGTCTGATTCCGTGCATCAAAGACATCTATTTCAGCTTTTCCTTCTCTTATCAAAATCTTTACAACTTCTGCATGTCCTATTCCTGCTGCTAGATGTAATGGCGTATGATGCAGAGCATTTCGTACATTAACGTCAACACCTTTTCCTATCAAATATCTAACTGCATTAACTTCACCTATCATTGCAGCTAAATGAAGTAAGTTATCTTGTTCTGATCCGTATTTGTTATTAATTAGCGCTTGTAATATTTCTGCTTTTTTCCCTTCTTTGGCGTAATCAAGAGATGTTTTACCATCATTATCTTCCACAAAAGGATTGATATTCTTTTTCGTAAGTAGCAGATCTATCATGCTTAATTCATCAAACTCTATAGCACAATGTAGTGGTGTCTTTCCATTTAATCCTCTAACATTAACATCTAATCCAGGTTGATTGATGAGACACTTTATTAACTCTAAACTTAAGTTATCAGCCATTTTATATTCAAAATCTTTCTTATATTTGAAATTTAGTATTAGATAATTCTTCAAGTGAGTTTGTAATCTCTTCAGTGAGCGTCTTATGAATCTTTTCAGTGTCACTTAGTGATGCAAGCAGTGCTGAAACTCTATTTGGAATATTAAGCAAATTATTACGGACAACTCTTGCTACATTAAATGCTTCGTTTTTTACCTCCTCTACTGCTACAAGTTCACCAATCTCAGCTTTTGCCTTTGCCTCAAGCAGTTTACCTCGTTCCATTTCATTTTTTATTCTAGTTTTTAGCAACATCGTAGAAAGGTTACTTGTACTTTCTGGATTTTTCCTCCTCAGTGGCTGACTTGGATCTCTTATTGCTGCCACCGCTTCATTTGCTTGTTCTCTATTTACCAAACCATCCTCCAACTCAACTATTCCTTTCTTTACTAAATAACAGACATATTGCTTTGATACTCCTATCTCTCTTGCCCATTCCGTCTGCGTGATTTTTTCCACTCTTTTCCTCCACTTTTTTTGCTCCTTTTTACGAATTTTCTTCTTGAATTTCTGCAAAAGTTTTACCAGTACTGGCTAAAAGGGCATCTCTTCCGGTATATATTTGCCAACGTTTTATGGTTACATCTACAAATTTTGAATCTAACTCTATTGTCCTGCAAATTCTTCCTGTTCTCTCACATGCAATCAGTGTACTTCCAGAACCGCTAAATGGATCAAGTACTATGTCTCCTGATCTGCTGCTGTTTACTATTGCTCTCTCCATTAGCTCTACTGGCTTCATTGTTGGATGTAATGAGTTATGTGTTGGCTTATCATAAAACCACAGATCACTTTGATTTCTACCCCCATGCCACTCACGTTTATTGCCGCTTTTCCATCCATAGAGCATTGCTTCGTATTGTCTTTGATAATCTGATCTTCCTAGCGTAAAGTGATTCTTTGCCCAAATGATAAATGTTGACCATTTCCCTCCCGCTTCCTCAAATGCTTTTTGCAACGTTGAAAACTCTGATGATGATATGCAGATGTAAATTGCACCTTTCGTATATGCTAAAATATGGGAACAGATGTCGTAGAGAAAAAGTTCGTACTTTTCACCTTGATTATCATTTAATATCTTTTTGTCTTGGCTATTACCATAATCAACGTTATATGGAGGATCACAAACAGTAATGTCTGCCATTTTATCATCTAACAGCGCTTTATATGATTCAACTACAGAGCTATCACCACAATAGATTCTATGATCACCTAAAATCCAAAGATCACCTGGCTTTGTTATTTCTACCTTTTTGTCATCAACAACTAAGTCAGAAAGATCTTCTTCTTCACCATCTAAATCATCAAGAAAGTTTTGAACTTTTTCTAGCTCAAATCCAGTCATTTTAAGATCAAACTGCAAATCTTCTAATTCTTGAATTTCCACCTTCAAAAGATCATCGTCCCATTTTGCCCAGTTAGCTGATTGATTTGCCAGTAACCGAAAAGCTTTAGTTTGTGGTTCATTTAAATTATCACTTAAAACAACAGGAATGCTCTCCATACCAAGTTTTCTTGCTGCTTTAAGTCTTAAATGACCATCAACCACAGTGCCATCGCTTTTTGCAACTATTGGTATACGAAAGCCAAATTCCCTGATTGAAGCACACATTCTATTTACTACGTCATCATTTTTACGTGGATTACGCTCATATTCGACCAGATTTTGAGTAGGATAATAGTGGATTGCTAAATTCATATAATTACTGTACTAATTAAAAAGTTAATATTCAAAATATCTCTGACGCTAAAGAAGGCCTGGGGTCTGACCCACCAAACCCGCCATTATGGCCGAAAGGACCCACTTTTTATGGATTTTTCATCTTATTAATATCTTTACTAATATAGAACATTAATGCCAAAGCATCGGCCTCATTATCATCTCTAGGTAAAAAACTTTTTTCACGTATCGCTTCAATAACTTCACTCTTACTTGCATTGCCTTTGCCTGCTATAAAGCGTTTGATAGTTTTAACATTAACACCTTGGTAGGGAATATTGTTCTCTTCACACCAAGCAGATAGAACGGCAAGAAAACCACCGTAGCAATGAGCGGCATCAGTTCCTAAGTGTCTTCTTACTTCCTCAAAATACACTGCAGAAATGTCCTTCAAAGAATTAAGCCAATTACGAAAATTCAAGAAGCACATGCCACCTCCGCTAAAACGGCTACCATGAAAACTTTTGCTCCCACTTTCAATTACTCCATCTGTTAGAATTGCCCAGCCTGTCTGTTTACCGAGGTCCAGTGTTAGGATTGACATTATTTAAAACTATAAGTAGCACTGATTCCAAAATATCGTCTGGTTCCTCGAACGTACTATCAAAAAGCGGTTTATAGTTTTTTTGTTGGCCAACAACGGAAATTCGAGAATCATGTGCTACTCCTAATACCAAGTCCCGTTAGTAATAAAACAAATGAAAAAGAGCTCTTTTTGCCTATAACTGGGGAATTAAGCAAATTTATAACGTGTTCCATTTGTCTTCCCAATAACGAATATTGGTATAAGAAGTATATGGATTAAGGTTGTCTACGTTATAGTAGCTCTTTCAACTACCTCTTAACAGATATATACTAGAAATGAGGTTGGAAATTTGATTTGCACTAAATTTTTTTTGTTTGAGTTAAGTTATTTCTTCTCAATTACGCAACTTAGCAAACACTTTGTTTCTCTTGCTATCAGCTAATTTAAAGGTTTTCTGGGAACACTCAATAAAAAAAGATGAGAGATACAAGGAACTTATGAAAGCTGTTGCAAAGTGAGTTTTCTCCTTCATACAAATTTTTTCTTTACAATGAATAAAAACGGTGTTAAACTTACCTGTAAGTTTATTTATATCAATCTAATCATTAGTAGTACTTTTTATTTGCTTTTCAAAGGGTGTTAAAGGAAGTGTATGAACAGGAATCATAATGAAATTTTATTCTATGAAACAGATGATGGAAAGGTATGTATTGAAGTTAGATTTGAAAATGAAAATCTATGGCTTACTCAGAAACATATGGCTGAGTTATTTGGCTGTTCAACTGATAATATTTCATTGCACCTAAAAAACATTTATCTATGTAAAGAACTAGATAAAAACTCAACTACCGAGGAATCCTCGATAGTTCAAAAAGAGGGAGAAAGAGAAGTAAAACGTGATGTGGTTTTCTACAATTTAGAGGCTGTGATATCAGTTGGTTATCGTGTCAATTCAGAGCGTGGTGCTGCTTTTCGCACATGGGCAACTGATAAGCTAAAGAAGTATATTTTCAAAGGTTTCGTGATTGATAGCAATAGATTTAAAAATGGCTCTAGATTTGACACTCGGTTTTTTGATGAGTTGCTTGAAGAAATTAGAGAAATTCGTGCAAGTGAGCGTATGGCTTATCAGAAAATCACAGACATTTATGCAACTTCAGTAGACTATGCAAGCTGTTCAACTGAAACAAAAAATTTCTTTGCTATAGTGCAGAATAAATTGCATTTTGCTATTACTGGAAATACAGCAGCAGAAATTATTGCTAACAGAGTGGATAGAAGTAAACCTAATATGGGATTAACAAATTGGCGTAAGGGGCCTAAGGGAAAAATCTTTCTTTCTGACACGCAAGTAGCAAAAAACTATTTAGATAAAAATGAAATTGCTCAGCTAAACAGAATAGTAAATATGTATATAGATTACGCAGAGTTTCAAGCTGCCAGGGGTAAAGTAATGTATATGAAGGATTGGAAAGAGAAACTCGATGCATTTTTAAGATTTAATGAGCAAGATATATTACAGAATTATGGCAAAACCTCTCATGAAGTAGCAATTGCCCTAGCTACAAAAGAATATGAGGTATTTAGAAAAACACAGGATAAGTCATATAAGTCAGACTTTGATAAATTGGTGGAAGAAAAGAAAAGTCTTGATCAAAAAAGTGTAAAAACTTAGAGCTAAATTTCATAAAAGTAAAAAACAATTTAGAAATGCCTTTTAATTGAGTTTTAAGCTATCTTGTTGGTGGGTTGTATAATCGCTTTGAAACTTAATTGTAGTGGCTTTTACCTTTTTGCAGAAGTTAAGTTTTCTGAGTAGTAAGATGAAAGTAGTATATGTTAATTCATACTACTTATTATTATATAATAATAGAAAACTTTAGAGACTGAAAACTGGTCAAAACCCCTCAATATTCCTAAGTTTTTTGCCACCTAAACCAGATTGCAGCTCAGAAATCTGTCAACCCTTAAACTATTGAAAATACATCATTTTTTTGCTAGCAGAAAGTACCAGATCTCATAAACTGCACCAGATTCTGCCAAGACTCTGGAGTCTGGTATTGTAGCTGAGATCTAATTATAGTAAAGCCAAATGTTTGAATCTTCAACTGGCACAATACTTCCATATTCTGGCGATTTGTAATCGGTTGGTAAAATCTTTTCATACACTGTAATATCCTTATTTAGTTGGTTTGTAACTTTCTCTTCCATACCTTCAACACAAGTGTAAAAATGTCTACGAGAACGTTCTGCATCTAACTTATGACCATATTTATAAGCCTCTGATATGCCAGCAGTTATTGATTTATATTTTGATGGAATAGCATACGTAATTCAAACATCAGTTGACGACTACTTTGCCTGTTTGAAAAAATATTTTACAACGAATAAAAGACGTGATAAACTAAAATGAAGTTTTTTTATAACAAGTAAAAATTTAAAGTAGAAAATAATTTAGAAGTCCCTTGTAATTGAGTTTTAAGCTATTCTACGTAAGCAACTTAGGTCTTGGTGGTATAATTGTACCCCAAAGTCATAGAATCGTTTTAAATCCGCATTAAAAGCTATTTCTTGTATTTATGAATATTTTAAGACCTTTCCAGTTCCCCTAACTTCTTTTTTCTTCACTCCCTAAGCATTACTTTAATTCTAGTTAACCTCATTATATTTTCATATTGTTTATTATTATTTGTTATTAGTATATATATATGTATAGTGTTATTTACATATTATAATAATATATAAGATTTTCGGAAAGTGGAAAGCTAGCTACTGTAGCGGGTTTTAGGGCGATCTGATTCATTAAGTCTTTTGGAAATGGAAAGATAAAGTCTTATAGATATTAAATGGATAAAAATACTGAATTTCAATGGTTTAGGTGTATTATATTTCTGTTTCCTTATTTTGAAATTTTGCCGGAAATCACGGAAACTATAAAACTCAGATCGGCCTAGCCAAAGTAATGAAATACATCAAGCTTGCCTATAGTTGCGAAATTTGTATTCCCAGTTTGGCTTAAATGCTTTTTGTATGACCCATTTTTTTAATAAAAGTTTTTTCAAGTTTGTAATTAACCTTTTATTATAGCAGATTTATGCTGATGGCTGTAATACCAAGTCCCGTTAGTAATGAAACAAATGCAAAAGAGCTCTTTTTGCCTATAATTGGGGAATTAAGCAAATTTATAACGCGTCCCATTTGTTTTCCCAATAACGAATATTGGTATAAACTGTTTTTAAAGACTATTAGCAACTTTGAATTTCCCTGCACCCAGCTTAAATTTACCTTCACCTCTTGCAAAAGGACCAGTTGGAACATCAAGCCACTTATCTTCTTTTGAATCTGCAGCCATACCTTTTACTATCTTATTTTCATTTAGCAAACTCTGTACTAAACGTTCAAGTTTATGTCTGCTAGCATTATGAAACATGGGTGGTAATTTATGCCGTTGCTTGAAAACTCCAGGACCACCTGTATGCGTAAATGGATGGCCTTCGTGGGCTGAAAGTTTAATGTAGTGAATAAGTATATTTTTTAACTCTTCATCAGAGGACTTAATAGCATTAATTTGTTCAGATATATCTTCTAGCAAGCCTGTTGATGAACGCGAATAAGTTCTTACACTTCTGTCTGCTGCCCCATTGGACTTAACCACTGCTCCCTGATAAATTTTACTATGAGTTCTTTCAAGCTTTAGTGTATTACACACTGAATTTTGATGCTCTACTGGTGCAGGCCATAATGCAAAAGAGCATCTAACTCCATCAACAAGTGCAGTTGTACCTCTTATTGCATCTCTTGCTTGTTCTACGGTTGTAATTGATCCACATTTAGGTTTTCTCATATGATGTGCAGCAATTACAGTCGCTCCTGTTTCAGTTGCCAAACTTGCAAGCAATCCTGTTGAATACCACCCAAGTTCTGGATCTGAATTTATATCAGCATGAACAAACGATACTAATGGATCAAAAATAATCAGTTTTAAATTTTCAATTGCATTTAATTGTTCGCTAATACCTTCAAATTTTTCTGAAGTTTCAGGACATTTACCACGCGTATTGGTTTTTATTATAGAAAATGGTCCTCCTGTGTTTGGCATAGGTACAATAAATACACGATCCTGGTACTTTGCTCTATTACCTTCAGGATCAAGACGTTCTAAGCGACGATGTATCTCATCTGCATCATCTTCTGCTGAAAAAATTACCACTGATCCGTGCTCTTTTACAAGCGAACCAAAACCACAGATCTGATCTGTATCACTTGCAACTTTGAGGGCTAAATCAAGTAGTAGCATTCCTTTGCCTGTATCTCCCATAGCAGCTACTATTGAAGTAACGCCTAAAGGAAATAACCCTTCAACTAGGAACTTTTGTGTTGGTACTTCACCTAAATAACGGCTGAGATTCCAATCTAAAATATTGAGTTTATCATTTTTCTTTAACCTCCTTTCAATAAACTCAGAAGCTCTTATTCCTTCTAACACACAATCAGCAGCATCCCAGCCTTTTGTTTTATTTTGTGGAATATTAAGAATAACAAGTGATTCAACTCCGATCTCTAAAAGCTTTTTTTCAGCATTTTTTGCGTATTTATTACCTGCTTCATCATTATCTGGCCATATAATAATATGTTTACCCTTTAGGGGCGACCAGTCTGTTTTATCAACATCTGCGTTTGCTCCAGACATTGTTGTTGTAGCTACAATTCCTTGTTCTATCAGCGCTTCTGCACATTTTTCTCCTTCAACCAGAATAACTTTATCAGACTTTAAGATTTCTGGAATGTTGTAGAGTGGCCTTATCTCTGGTGCTGCAAACTTAGATTGTTTGACATCAAAAGGCTTGTATACTTTTTTCTTTCCTGGAGGATCAGAACGGTAAACTTTTACAATTACCTGGCCATTTTCATCATAATAATTCCAACTGTGGGTAATAAATTTCTCGAAGTCTTCATCAACATATTGTTTCTCGATGTATTTTTTATTATTTCCGAGCCATTCACTTATTGAAGCTATTACCTCAGGAAACTCTGTCCTTGCATTCTTTCTATGCACAGCTGCCCAAAGGTCGATAATGTCACCACCTTCTCCAGTTGCAAAATCATTCCATAACCCAGCTCTACTGCCACTTAATTCTACTACCAGACTTTTTCCTTTGTTACCATGCACATCACCTACGTAAAACTTATCACCACGAAAAGTTCCTCTTGGCAAAAGGTAGAAAAGGCAAGATCTTATGTTAAGCAATAGTTCTGTTTTATCATTTAAAGATTTAGAATCGATATTCATAATAAAACCACAAATAACCTTATATAAGAGTTATTCAAGTTTTGAAGGCTAATGTTTACATCGACATTATTTTAAATGCTACCGCAATTATTCTCAAAAAAAAGCAAGCGAATATCAATAGGTTAAAAATTGCACCGCAATTATTTAAATTTCCCCGAACCTGCAATTAACCGTCTATAAAGGTCATCCTTGACAGTTAGTTATTCAAGGAGCTTCAATGAAATCAAAGAATTCTTACTCGGGGATTGATCCCATAATTGTTAAGTACGTCAGACATTACGCAAAATGCATAAAGAATTTAAAGTGTTTTGTTCATGAAAGTCTTGAAGATATTGAGCAAGAACTTTTCTGTATGATTTGGCCTACTATTGAGAAATATGACGAAAGTAGAAGCTCTTTTTCTACCTTTGTATGTCAACTTGTTAAGTGTCGAGCTATTAATTTTATCAATAAGCAACTCTGCAAAAAACGCGGTGGCAGAGAAGGTATATTCTATGTTGATCCTGATGATCTACATGAAGTAGTTGATGATAGATGTCATTTTATCACTGAAATCACAACTCGTATTGATATGAACGATGTTATCTCAACACTACCCCAAGAATGGCAAGTACTATGCAGACAACTGGAATTTTTCAGCGTTCCAGAAATAGCTGAAATAAATGGAATACCACGCACAACAGTTTATAACACTTTGCAACGAATAAGACGGCACATAAAAATTTTTTTTAGCAAATCAAACAACAAGTAACAGTTCTAGTATAACTCTTATAGGAGGGCCATGATATATGACTTTAAAAATAATAAACAGCAAAGAAAGGACAAAAATGGTCACAGGTGTAAAGATAGTAATCTTTGGTCCTTATGGTATAGGTAAAACTAGTCTCTTAAAGACCATAAATGAACCAACACTTTGTCTTGATTTTGAAGCAGGACTTCTTGCCGTTCAAGACTGGAAAGGAGATTCAATCGAGATGCGCACTTGGAATGAGGCCAGAGATATTGCTTGTCTTATTGGTGGGCCAAACCCTGCACTAAAATCTGATCAAGCATACAGCCAAAGACACCATGAACATGTATCTGGCAAGTATAAAGATCTTCTTTCTGAAGTTTCTAAATACCGATGCATCTTTGTAGATAGTATAACTGTTGCTTCACGTTTATGTCTATTATGGGCAAAAATGCAACCGGAAGCTTTTTCTGAGAGAAGTGGAAAGCAAGACATGAGAGCTGCTTACGGAATGCTTGCTCAAGAAATGATGGCTTGGCTCAATCAATTTCAACATATTCGAGATAAAGACATCATCATAGTTGGCACATTAGGTCAATATCTTGATGACTGCAATCGTTCAACATGGCTGCCTCAATGTGAAGGAGCTAAAACTGCTAGTGAAATTCCTGGGATAGTTGATGAAGTAATTAGCATGGTTGGAATCAAGAAAGATGATGGCACAGAGGTTCGCTCATTTGTCTGTCAGACTATTAACTCTTGGGGATATCCAGCTAAAGATCGTAGTGGCTGCCTGAATATGGTTGAAGAACCTCATTTGGGTAAATTACTTGCGAAAATTAAAGCCAAAACCTTGGCTTCTGTTGCCTAAATTTAATTTTAAAAGGAGTAATATGGAACAAAGCTTTTTCAATATCGGTCAAAAAATTCCCTTTTTCAGTGTGAAAGAATACTTGAATGATCAAACGCCAATACCAGAGGATATAATCTCACCAAGAATTCTAACTAAAAGAGGTTTGTTAGTATTTGGTGGCCCTCCTAAGATTGGCAAAAGCGACTTTTTGATCTCTTGGCTTGTTTACATGGCTGCTGGTAGATCATTTCTCGGTATGACACCAAATAGACCTTTGAAAATTTTCTACATGCAAACTGAAATTGAATATGAATATATGAAAGAACGTTTGCAACAACTTCAACTTGATGAGGAACTTTTGGATATAGCTGCTAACAACTTAATCATTACGCCAAAGGTGCACTTATCATTTAATCATGATGAAATGAGTGAAATTAAGGAAATTGTGAATGAACGCTTTAAACCTGATGTTTTGGCCATAGATCCATTACGTAACATCTTTAGCAGCGAGTATGGAAATGAAAATGATAATAGTGCTATGCTGTTTTTTCTGCAAAAGACTCTTGAAAAGCTGCGCAGTGCTGTCAATCCAGATGCTTGTATTGTACTCACTCATCATACAAAAAAATTATCGAAAAAGATGCTGGAAGAAGATCCATTTCAGGGTTTAAGCGGTGCTGGTTCTTTGAGGGGATTTTATAGTACTGGCATGGTGATGTTTTCTCATGATGAAGAAAGTACTGTACGTCAGATAGTATTTGAACTGCGTAATGGTGAACGTGTGGCAAGCAAGCTTGTCGATAAGATAAATGGTCGTTGGGAGCTTGTAGACCAATGGAGCAGCTGATTCTTTTTTTTACTTAATTTATGGGGAACAATATGCTAACAGATTTTTTAACTGATTTTAATACTGCGAAACCAAGGAGTAGCTTAATACCAGCGGGTACCATAGCAAAAGTATT
This sequence comes from Wolbachia endosymbiont of Phyllotreta cruciferae, assembly GCF_918697765.1. Taxonomy (NCBI): domain Bacteria; kingdom Pseudomonadati; phylum Pseudomonadota; class Alphaproteobacteria; order Rickettsiales; family Anaplasmataceae; genus Wolbachia; species Wolbachia endosymbiont of Phyllotreta cruciferae. The sequence goes on along the minus strand of NZ_OU953855.1, from coordinate 1,156,131 downwards.
GGTTAAAATTTGTCCTGGAGGCTATGAACCAAATGGCTTACTGACGAAAAGTAAAAATACTGGCAGCATTTACTTAAATCTCGAATTTACTGTGGTAGAAGGACCATACTCAAAACGTAAGATCTATCAAATCTTTGGTATTCAAGGGAGTAAACTCAACGAAAATGGAGAAGATGTCTGGGGAGAAATGGGTCGTTCGATGATTAGGAGTATTTTGGAGTCAGCTCGCAATATCTATCCTCATGATGATCGAGAAGAAGCAAATCTTGCCCGTAAAATTAAATCCATTTCAGAACTAAATGGCCTGGAATGTTTAGTTAAGATTGGCACAGAAACTAGTGGATATGGTGAAAAAAATAAGATTATCTCAGTGATTACTCCAGAATATGGTAGTTACGCGAGTTTTATGAAGGCAACAGTTAATTGGAATTAAAAAATTTAAAAGTAAAAAAATAAATATGGGGGATATATGGATTTTTGGAGTATTACAGAAAACTTTTTGTGGAAAGATTCTGAAGATGTTTTAGGAATTAGATCACTGCTACTTCATAATATTAAAGCATGCATTTCTCATCTTTTTCCTAATGGAAGATTCTATAAAAAGAAGTTTTGTATTGCTGATCTACAAAAGGACCAAATCGTAGTCGACATGAAGGCAGGAAATTGGTCTAGCCTAGTTACCGGTAAAAGTGGAGATATCATCAGTCTTTGGGCATTTGTTACTGGTAAAACTAAACTTTTTGACGTTATTGGCTTAATATCAAAATGGCTCAATGCTGAAAGATTCATTTACCGTGATGAAAACGGCAAAGACATTATTTATGTCTATCTTTATAATGATAACAGTTGTTATGCTTGGAATACTAAAACGCGCAGTAGTAATTCAAAGCCACTTTTCAACATTCCTGAAATCATAAAATCAGACAGAGTAGTTATAGTAAAAGGCGAAAAATGTGCTGAAAAATTAACAAATCATGGTATCACAGCAACAACAGTAATGTTTGACTCAATTGATCAGACAGACTTTTCACCTCTTAATGGAAAGCAGATCATCATTTGGCCAGACAATAATGAAGTAGGTAAGCAGTATGCTGAAAAAATAGCTAATAAGCTGAGTAACCTAAAGTGCTCTATTCTCAACATTCCAGAAGGTAAAAAGAGTGGATGGAGTGCTCTTGATGCTATTGCAGAAGAAATAGATATAAACCGGCTGTTAATATCAGCCAATCCAGTAGTTAAAGAAAACATCTCAGCTTTTTCTGTAAAGCAGTATTTAAACGATAAGTCACCAATACCAAAAGATATAATTTCCCCAAGAATCTTAATACCAGGTGGATTATTAGTATTTGGTGGTACTCCTAAAGTGGGAAAAACTGATTTTTTGATTTCTTGGCTCGCTAATATGTCAGCAGGTGTTCCATTTTTTGATATGGTACCAGTAAAACCTCTAAAAATCTTTTATCTACAAACTGATGTTGGCTATCACTATATGCGTGAGAGACTACAACAACTTAAGATTGACAGCAAACTTTTGAACTTAGTTGTCAATAACTTTGCTATTACATCTGATACTAATTTACTACTTGACGAGAGTAAAGTTTATAATACCGTGAAACAATTTTTCAACCCAGCAGAGGTAGATGTTATCGTTATTGACTCTTTACGCAATGTCTTTAACTATAGAAATGAAAATGACAACAATGTTATGTATTCCTTTTTGCAGGAAAAAGTCGAAAAGTTACGTTCTACAATTAATCCAAGTGCAGGAGTTATCTTAACTCACAATGTTAATAAAAAGCTTCCTAAGGAAAATCCTTTTCAAAGTTTAAGTGGTGCAAGCAGTTTAAGAAATGTTTATACTTCTGGTATGCTCATGTTAAAACCAATCGAAGAGGAAAATATTCGCCAGTTAATGTTTGAGTCAAAAAATGGTCAGTCCTTGCCAACAAAGTTTATCAGTAAGGTTAATGGCAGTTGGTATTCACAAGTTTGCGGTATTTAGTATGCAAAAGAATAGGGTTTAAAGAAGAAGGTTTTTCGGAATTTGGTGTAATGAATGAACCAGATACATTTGTGTGTTTAACTGAGAATAAGGAAATACAAGAGGTGAAGCAGAAATTTACCTTTTTAACATAAGAGTAAAGGGATTAAGACGATAACCGTGTTCTTTACAAGTTAATTCTGGCCAACCAATGGTTTGAATAACATCATCACGTTTAATGCTTAATCCCAATTGATTGGCTAGTTTTTCTTTTATCGTTCTTTGCATTTTATTCAGAGGATATCTTATTTGTTGTTCTAAATCTGTAATTTCTGAATGAAAAGTTAAACGGTCTGCTATTTTTTCAATGCTAAGGGGCATATGTTTCTCTAACGGTACATCATTTTCAAAATCATTAAGGAATTGTTTGAATAAAACACTAAAAATACTAATACACAATGTAGCTCGTTTATTTACTACTTCAATATCATTAATGTAAACTACACCATGTGAAAACTTTAGTTGTAGAACCTTTTTTGGTGATTTAGGTTTGACTTCCTTTAGTGAAATAATGGGAAATATTTGCGTGGAGACATTAGCAATTAATTCTGGTATAGCTGCTCCACAAAGTATTTCATTTAAAGTTTTATGCTCACAAAAAAGATCAGACATTTTTACAATAGGTAAAACTAATGGCAAGTTTGGTACATATTCTCTTACGGTAATTAGAATAGTGGGCTGAATTCTCAGTTTATCTACGGTTAAATGTACTGCATCAGTGCAAAGGTCAAGAATAATTACGCTTACTATACTACTTTGGCTGCTTATGTGATAAACTCCTTCTGCTGCTCTTCGCCAGATTAATCTTGAGCCGCTTAATAAATCCTCGAACCAACTTGCAATTTTTTCTAAGTTAAGATTGGTTGATAGTAGGTGAAATCGTTGTTTTTGATGTGTATTTGGTAAAATGTAGCGACAACAATCTTCACAAATCATGTCATCACACTCTTCATCAAAATCTCGACTAATAGGAATTTCATTATTACAATCTGGGTAGAATACATTAGGCCAATCTAGATGGTCTTCTATGCGGGAACAAATAATAAAATCAACTTCTTTTAGCTTAATAAAGCTGAGGTCAGACAACCACAATGCAGTTTCTAAATAAGCTTTACTAGGATCAATCCAAGAGTCATGAGATCTCAGAATATCTGCAACAGCTTGCTTTTGGGAGGATTGTAAGTCCATAGGTTTCTTTCATTAATGATTTAAAATCTTCACGCTCTTTTTTATTAAGTATGTGCTCTGAGTAATAAATAATAGTATAATGTTCATTTCTTTTAAAGAACAGAGTTACTTTCTTTTCTAGAAATACAATACGAATAGATTCAACAAGTGAATTATCTTGCTCAATTGTTAGTTTTAGCATTTGTAATTCCCTAGCAATTGAGTTAACTGGATTAGTAACTACAACTAAGTACGTGTCTTTTTTCAGCTGAGTTGAACGAAATTTTACCTCAAATAGACAAATATTAGGATCAGTACCTTCTATGGAAGATTTTAAGAATGTTGCAACAAGAAGTGTACAATTCTGGTCTTTCATGTCGATAAATAAGCATTCACATTCAAAATAATTACTTACGATGCTATTTGCTATTTTTAGGCTTTCATTAAAATCCTTAGCACACAGGTTTACTTGATTACCATGAAGTGAAAAATCCAGAATAATCCAACTTGGTCTATATCCATGGATAATACGATTTGAATTGAAGAGTAGGTCCTTATCGCTAGCTCGACGTATAAACACATATATACGATTTTGGTGATAGAAAAAACCTTGTAGTTGAGTTTCAAAGCCATCATCTTTTTCAGCATCGTATTCTTTTAGTAATCGGTAAGTAACTTCTTTTGATATAAAGTTTTTAAATGGAGTTTTCATCTGCCTTGGAGAGTTCTGTAAAGTAAAAGATGAAAATCCTCTCTTTTGTACTTTATCAAAATGGTAAACACATTTGATTAATTCTGGGTCACTATGGAATAAAGCAAAAACTAAGGATTTTTTATCATGTTTGTTATTTTTACATAAAAAGTTTGCGATCAACTCTTCAGCCAAAACAGACCTTGCTACTTCAACAACAGCAGACTCAAGTTTAGAATGGTTGAAGTGGCTAAGTAGATAATAGTTGAACAAAGAGTCTGAGCAACCTATAAGCATTTTGCGTTGTTCTTGAACTGAAATATCATCATGCTTCTGAAATTCAAACAATTGGCCATTTTGCTTATGTGCAAAGGAATACTGAAAAATAACATTTAGTTGTCTACCTGAAAGAGAATAAAGCCAATTTTTACGTATTTCTTCATCTTGAAAGCTAGTCAGCCAATGATCTACTGGCATTTCCAAACTACTCTCCCAGAATTCTCTACTAGGATAAAGATTAACCATATATTATGTGTAATATAATACGCTACATTTAACATAATTCAAAAACTAGTCAACGGTAAAAATTATAACAAAGATTTAAGAAAACAAATCGATAAAAATATTTTTCTTTCACTTAAACATACAACAATGAAAAATGTATATATTAAGTAATAGGTCTGCGTAAAAAGGGAAATGTCAATACTCACAGAGTCAGGAAGAGCAGCAATAGCAGCAAGCATAAAAGAGCAACCAATACATCTTGCTTGGGGCAGTGGTGATGCCAATTGGGAAAGTAGTCATCAAATCGAAAAAGTTTTTGTTGAGGATGAAATAGCCCTAGATCACCATCCCATTAAAGACGTAAAAGTTTTTATCGGACAAACAACTTATCAGCCAAGTGTTGACTATACAGTTGATAGTAGTACTGGTCTAATAAAACGTACGGAAAATAGCTCTATTCCAGTAAGTGATAAAGTTACTGTACAGTATACTGAAAGCACACCACCTGAACCTATAAATTCTATAAAGCTCTTGAATGAACTTGGCAGACGTACTGCGGATGAAGTGCTATTCTGCACAGGTGATGAAAATGGCGAACTTATAACTCCTTCTGGAAGGTTTAGGCCCTTAAATGTACCAACTAATAACTTGTACCTTAAATTTACTTTCGATTTCACGGACGCAGCAAATCAAGTTATACGGGAATTAGGGGTTATGGTTGGTACTAAAATAAAAGAAGGATTACCTGAAGGACAGAGATATTTCGAGCCAAAAGACGTGGAAAATCCTGGAATTTTGTTAGTTTTAGAACATACAGTACCACTTATCAGAACTGCAGCAACCAGGGAAACTTTTTCATTTGTTGTAACTTTTTGAATTTTTCTAGCATTAAATGACTTTAAACGCCTATTATAACCGCTTTAATCCTGACAAAGAATACGAAAAAAGTTTGTTCCTGGCAGGAAGAGGTCTACAATCAGCAGAATTAAACGAAACTCAGGAGTATGCTCTCTCTAAGCTTAAAGGCATAGGTGATGCAATATTCCGTGATGGTGATGTTATAGCAGGAAGCAATTGTATTATAGATAGAGAAACTGGTAAAGTTACGCTTGAATCAGGAAAAATCTATCTGCGTGGAGCAGTTAGAAAAGTCGAAAAAGAAGAATTTATTATTCCACTGAGTACCACAGTTCGCATCGGTGTTTTTTTCGCCCTATCTACCATTACAGAACTTGAGGACGAAAATCTTCGTGATCCTGCAGTTGGTACAAGAAACTATCAGGAAGTAGGCGCAGCAAGGCTTAAAGTTTCTACCATTTGGGGTTATCAATCTGAAGGTGTTTCTTCCCCTTTTTCTGTAAATGGAGAATTTTACCCAATTTACAATATTGAAAATGGAGTATTGATAGAACATTCACCACCACCACAAGCAAATATAGTAACTACTGCGCTTGCTCGTTATGACAAAGAAGCCAATGGTTCCTACGTCGTAAATGGTCTTGAAGTAATGTTCCTGCAAAAGGAAGAGGGAGAAGGAGGAAAAAAAATATTTGTGATTAATGAGGGCAAAGCTCATGTTGATGGCTATGAGATTGAACTTCCTCACAGTATTCGTGTTTCTTTTGATGAAGATCCGGATATAAAATCAGTTGAATCAGAACCACATACTTTTCAGCCAAATAGCCAAAGAGTAATGGAACTGAAGGTTAATGATTTTCCAATAAGTGAAATTAAAAAAGTAGATATAACTGTTCAGAAAACTATTACTGTTACTCACGGTTCATATTCTGGAGCTATTGATCCGATACCTGACTCTGCAGTACTTGAGATTATTCAAGTTAAACAAGGCAATGTTATTTATGAAAATAGTATAGATTACAAATTAAACGCAGGAAACGTTGATTGGTCATTACCAGGTAAAGAACCAGCTCCTGGAAGTAGTTACCTGATAACCTATCGCTGTCGCACTCATGTAAGTCCTGAAGATATAAGTGAAGAGGGGTGTAAAGTAAAAGGAGCAGTTGATAATAGTCTGGTTTTGATTGATTATACCTGGAAAATGCCCCGCTTTGATTTAATTACTATCGATAGCAAAGGAGTAGTAAGAAGAATAAAAGGAATTTCTCACCCTTGGCGACCATCGATGCCTAAAGCACCTAGCGGACAACTTCTGCTTTGCTATATTCATCAGACGTGGAAAAAAGGCGAAGGGGTAAAAATAGTGAATAATGCTATTCATGCTGTACCGATGAATGAGCTTGAAGCAATGAAAAAAGGAATAAATGATCTTTATGCTCTTGTTGCACAGGAACGTCTACGCAGTGATGCAAATTCAAGAGAACCTACCACCAAAAAAGGAGTATTTGTTGACCCATTCTTTGATGATGATATGCGTGATCAAGGAATTTCGCAGCTTGCAGCAATAGTAAATAGAGAGCTAGTTCTGCCAATAGATGTAGAAGTTGCAGATATTGAAAAAGGTGGGGAAAGATATCTTTTGCCATATGAACTTGAACCGGTACTGGAGCAGCTTTTACAGACTAAAGGAGAAAAGATCAATCCATATCAAGCTTTTGATCCAGTCCCGGCGCAAATTACTCTAAATAAAAACATTGACCACTGGACAGAGGTTACCACGAATTGGAAAAGTCTAGTAACAAGAGTATTTAATGTTAAAGAAACGACAGAGCTGCTGTCAAGTACTTCATACGAAACTGAATTTATGAGAGAAGCAACTCAAAATTTTGAGATTGAAGGTTTTGCAACTGGTGAAAAGCTTAAGAAATTAAAGTTTGATGGAATTTTTATTCAACCTCAAGCATAGAAAATATTTGAAAGAAAAACATGATCGCAACATTTATTGCTGATAACAGAGGAAAAATAAAAGGAAGATTTACTGTACCAAGAAACATTCCTGCTGGGACTAAGTTAGTGCAGTTCTTCGGTGATAAAGGCAGTTATGGAGAAGCAACTTATACTGGTAAAAAAACTATTACCATAGAGGAAAGAAGAAGAGTTATCGCAGCAAGAAGAGTTGATCCTTTAGCGCAAACATTTACGCTAAATGAGAGCAGACACATAGGAGGCGTGGAGCTATGGTTTATAAATAAAGGCAAAAAACGTGTTGTTGTGCAGATTAGAGAAACAGCAGTGGGAATGCCATCGCAGACTGTTATTGCTGAAAGCTATATTGAGCCGAAAGATATAAAAGTAGATGGCACAGCAACACGTATAGAATGGTCGCCAGTGTTTTGCCATGCAGGAGAGGAGCATGCAATAGTACTGCTTACTGATGATCCTGGTACTGCAGTAAAGATAGCAGAACTTGGCAAATATGATGCAGTAAATAGCCGTTGGGTAACAAGTCAGCCATATCAAGTAGGAGTATTACTGTCGTCTAGCAATGCAAGTACGTGGACTCCACATCAAAATTTAGATTTAACGTTTCGATTACTAGCTGCAAAATTTAGCGAAAGTTCTCACGTTATTGATCTGGGCAAAGTTACTGCAAATAACGTATCAGATTTAATTGTTTTGACGAACGTCGAAAAAGTAGCATTTGATACCAATGTAGAATTTATCTTAACAGATGAAGAGGGAAGAGAAAACTTTTTGTCTGATAATTTGCCACTTGCACTGCGTGAAAGATTATCTGGAGAGCTAACGGTAAAAGCAAGCCTAAAAGGAGGGCGAGAAAAAAGTCCAGTTCTTTATCCTGGGTTACAGCTAGTTATGGGTAATATAGGGGAAAAAGGAGATTATGTTACAAGAAGCATTACAGCAGGAGCTAACACTAAGATTACCATAACATATGATGCGCTAATACCTGGCACTGCAGACGTAAAAGCATATGTGCAGAAAAGCGTCAAAGAATGGCAGCTAGTAAATTTAACCTCGGGAAAACCAATAGGGGAAAATTGGGTAGAGAGAACTCATGTGCTAACAAACTTTAATGGTAATGAGACAAGGATAAAATTAGTTTTAAGTGGAACAGTTGTCTATCGTCCTAAAGTCAAAAATTTGCGAGTGATTATTACTTAAATCAATGCCAAATGACCAAAGCAAACGAGGATATACACTACCACATCCAGAAAATATTGCTGTGCAGGATGTTGTTCGTATCCGTACCACAATTGAGAAAATAGATGAAGATATTACCGAAAGAGAAGATGAGCATAATCAACTTAAGAGTAATTTTGAGCGGTTTAATTTTGAGACTTTTTTAAATTTTTGGAAATGAAAGAAGCAATATACCAAAGGATAAAGGATTTAGCAGCAAACAGCACACCTGATCAACTGGCATATCTTGCAAAATCGCTGGAATTGATAGCAGATAAAAAAGCTATTGCTGACATTGTGCAGATGACTGAGGTAAAAGAGATAATTGATTCACTACAAAAGAGGCTTAAGGATTTAGCAGCAAACAGTACACCAGATCAATTAGCATATCTTGCTAAAGCATTGGAATCAATAGTCGACAAAAGTGCAGTTTCTGAAATTGTACAGATGACTGATGGTAAGCTAAAAGAACTTCTTGATAGTGCAAAAAAACACTTAGCTGATCTGGATAATAAAAAAGCTAGTTCTTTAGCAGTGATCTCTGAATCAGAGAAGCAGTTATTAAAGAGAATTGATGAAAAAGGAACAACAAATTTATCGCTACTTGATACGAGAAAGAATGCCAATATTGCAGCAATAAATAGTGTTGGCAATGATCATAAAGATGGTCTTAAAGGTTTAGTGAATAACTTCCGTACTGTTAATGATGTGCCAAGTGGCTCATCAATTATTAGGGAAATAGAAACTCGAATTGAAAACATCCTTAATGAGGTAAAAACTCGGGATGAACAGTTAAAAGCGTCTCTTATAAATGAAATAAGAAAGCGCAACATGGTTGAACCAGGGTCATTACCTTTCTTATTTGGTGTACTTGGCAGAAAAAATAATTATTTTGGCCACGGAACTTTTACGACAGAGCTTGGAAAGTGGAGTAGTGATATAACAAAAACTGACTATATGTTACAACTACTAGCAGGTAGCCATACGTACAATACAGATTACGTTAGTTTTTATCGGCCAAGACAACTAAGTTTTATAGAGGGAAGTAAAGGAACATTTATTTACGGAGAGTTATGCACAAAAAGCTTTTCGGGTAGTTATGATGAGATATACTATTACCCATATGCTGCACTTGGAGTAGTATTTGTAAAAAATACAACCAATGTGAACATAAATAAAGCAATAGAATTTGTTGGATCATCGTATTCGAGTACGGAGTATGGGGGAGCAGGGTTATTTGTGGGAACACCAGATAATACCAATTCTAATAAATCAAGTATTTCAAGAATAATATGGAAAAATGTTTACCAATACACGAGTTCTGATAGCAAGTTAGCTGGATCTGGTAATGTGGAGATTCCAGCAGGAAAAACAGTTGCAATATTACTTTACACATCATCTTACCTGTATTCCAGGACACAAGTTAGTCAAGGTATGCTTGCATCAAATTATGTACATAACTATGGTCAATTTATTCAGTGGGGGATTTATAACATACGTAGCAATGTTCTAACTACAGGACTTGAAGTAGATGTGGAGAGAACGCTAAAAGCTTGGCAATGTCCAGGATTAGAACGAACTAATCAAATATGGCAATGAGGAGGAATTTATGACTATTTATATACGTTTTGAAAACCACAAGCAGATTGAAACAACAACACTTGAAAACAAGCCAACTGGAAATGATTGGCATGAAGCACCAGAAGATTTTGATTGGCAAAAAAGCTATTGTCTAACAGAAGGGGAGATGGTATGAATAAGTATTGCTTGGTTGGAAGCAAGAGAAGATAATGACTTCTCAGAGTGGATAGGTGGCAGGTTGGATATTTTTCTGAAGCACTTTCTGCTCAGGGAGTAGAAAGAAGACTTCGTAGGGGAGATTAACTGCCCCTGCCACCGAAAATCATCGTGAGGCTCACAAAATGTGATGACCTCGTATAGGAGTTTGGAACAACCGGCAATATTCTACTCTGATATATTGAAATATGCAATTGGAGGAAAAAATATGCGTCACATTGGAGTTGATTTACATACCAATAGTTTTACTGTTTGTTACTTACAGGAAGGGAAACCTGAGCATATTCAAACGTTTCGCTTAAAAGACTTGGATAATTTCACCAAAGATCTTCAAGAAACAGATGAAGTAGCCATAGAAGCAACAGGTAACAGCTGTTTCTTTTATGATGCAGTTTCACCTTACGTTAAACGCATAGTAATAATTGCTCCTGGGCAGTTTGAAGTTGTTCGTCGCTCTGTGAACAAAACAGATAAGCATGATGCACGAGCTATTGCTTTCTTTCTCAGCAAAGATATGTTGCCTGAGGCAAGGTGCAAAAACAAACAATGCCAGCAGTTAGCTTCTCTTCTTCAAATGAGAGATCAGTTAGTAAAGTCACGGGTATCTTTAATCAATAAAGTTCATGGTCTTTTTAATTACCATGGAATAAAAATTAAAAAAGAAGTACTTACAACTAAAGTAGGATTTGAACGTGCTACTCAAAAGCATAATTGGGATCCTTTAGAAAAAGTTGAAATTGAAGTGATTAGCTATCATTTAGAAGCTATCCGAGAAAGCCTTAAAAAGCTTGAAAAGGAAATTATAGCTTTCGCTAAACAACTTCCTGGGTTCAGCAATCTTATCAGCATAAAGGGAATAGGTCCAATTTCTGCAGCTGTTTTTATTGTAACAATTGGAGACATTAATGATTTCCGTAGACCTGAGAAACTTACTGCATATTTTGGAGTTGTGCCAAGAGTTTCTCAATCTAATCAGCAATGTACAATTGGAAGAATTACCAAACGAGGGTCAAAAATAGCGCGTACTTCTTTAGTTCAATGTACTTGGATTGCTGTACGTTACAGTCCTTACTTGAAAAGCTTTTATGAACATATAAAAAAGAAGCGTGGTTCTGCTAAGGCTATAACTGCTACTGCTAGGAAATTTCTTATAACTATTTTCTACACTCTTAAAAATAACTGGGTTTTTAAAGATTTTACAAAATTTGAAATTTTTACTGGACAATAATCATAGGAGAAAAATGTTACCGAAGATTTTAAAGAATTTTAATGTATTTGTTGATGGTCGTGGCTATGCAGGAAAAATAGATGAAATTACCCTACCAAAACTTACCATAAAAATAGAAGAGTATCGTGCTGGTGGTATGGATATTCCAATAAATATTGATATGGGCATGGAGAAACTTGAAGCAGACTTTACTTTCGCTGAGTATGATTCAGAACTATTTAGACTTTTTGGCTTGATAGATGGAAACTCAGTATCTTTAACGCTCCGTGGAGGAATGCAAGGTAGTGGTAGCAATGAGGTTGAAGGAGTAATTATCAACCTTAGAGGCATATTCAAAGAATTTGATTTTGGTAGCTGGAAACCTGCTGAAAAAGCAACGCTGAAGTGTACTGTAGCTGCTCATTACTATAAACTTACCATAGGTGGCAATGAGCTGATAGAGATCGATGCTGAAAATATGATAAGAAAGATAAATGGCGTTGATCAAATGGCCTTGCTGCAAACGGTTTTAGGAATATGAAAACTTATTTGAAATTTTATTTTTTAAGGAGAAGCATATTAAAATAACTTTAAAAGTGTAAAAATATTTTATTTTTTAGGAGAATTTTATGAAAACTATAACACTAAACAACCCAATTACAGTTGATGGAATTTCTGTCTCAGAGTTATCGATGCGCGAACCTAAAGTAAGAGATTTACTTGCTATAGAACGTATAGAAGGAGAAGCCTTGAAAGAAGTAGCTTTAATTGCTAATCTAACATCCGTGCCAAAAGAAGCAGTTGAGGATTTATGTATTAAAGATTATGTAGAAATACAAAAGGTGCTAAAAGATTTTTTGTCACCGCTGGAACAGAGAACTTAAAGTATAATGTATTACTACTCAGTTCTATTTCAGGAAGTGGAATTGAGCAGATTACTAATATGGATGTAAATGAATTTTTATCATGGGTAGAAATAAGTAAAGGAGTAGCAAAAAAATGTCAATGCTTTCAATAAAAATAGGTGCGACGTTAGATGGAAGTTTTAATAATGCAATGACAGGTAGTGCAGCAAAGCTTTCTAAGCTGGGTGATAGTATAAGGCAGCTTGATTCGTCAATGAAATCTGTTTCCAAATTTAAGCAACTAAATTATGATGCCCTTGAAGCAATGAAGAATTGGAAGGAAGCGGAGAAAAAAGCAAAAGAATCAGCTGCAGCAATTGCTAAAGAGAAGAAGGAAAAAAAAGAGCCAAGCAAAGCACTGAGAAATGAATTCGAAAAATTGAAAGCATCAGCATCAAAAGCAAAAGAGGCTTATATCAAAAAGAGAGATGCACTTCACACATTAAATGAAGAAATCAGGAAAAGTGGAAAGGATGTCAAATCTTTAGTGAGAGATCAAACTAAACTTGGTTCATCTATTGAAGTACTAAAAGGAAAATACAGTAAATTAGGATCTGTAATACAAAAACAGCGAAATGCTTTGGCAAAAAAAGCGCATTATAGATCACAAGTAATGGAAACTATAGGACTAGGTCTTTCACTTGCAGCACCAATTAAAGTTGCGATTGACTTTGAAAGTGCTATGGCTGATGTTAAAAAGGTAGTAAATTTCAAGGATGGAACAAATGAAGCCGAAGAATTTGCTCAAAAATTGAAGAAATTATCCCGTGAAATACCATTATCAGCTTCAGAGTTAGCACAAATAGCTGCAAGTGGTGGACAGCTTGGTATCAACAAAGGTAAGCTACTTGAATTTACCACAACAGTAGCTAAAATGGCCACAGCATTTGACATGTCTGCTGAACAAGCTGGTGATTCTATTGCCAAACTCGCTAACATTTATGGAATCGCAGTAGAGAAGATGGAAGAAGTTGGTGATGTTATAAATTACCTATCAGATAATACTGCAGCTAAGGCGAACGATATGATTGAAGCACTCGCTAGAGTGGGTGGTAATGCAAAACAATTTGGTTTAGATATTAATCAGACAAGTAGTTTAGTAAATGCCTTCGTTAGTTTAGGTAAACAACCTGAAAAAGCAGCAACTGCTGTCAATGCTCTGCTTTCTAAACTTCAAACTGCTGAAGGGCAAGGAAAAGAGTTCAAAGCAGCATTGGAATCGATAGGTATCACTGCAAAGGAAATGTCACAAAAGGTTGCTGAAAACGGGCAAAACGCTCTACTTCATTTTTTTGAAATTTTAGAAAAAGTAGATAGACAGGAACGTTCACAAATCCTTCTCAATCTCTTTGGTCAAGAATATCAAGATGATATTGCATTGATAGTTGGGAGTTTGGAAGAATATAAAAAAGCAATAGATTTTGTGGCTGATAAAGAAAAGTATAATAAATCTATGCAAAAGGAATTTAATAACCGTGCAAGTACTACAGCAAATAATTTGCAGCTACTTAAAAATACAATAGCAGAGCTAGGAATGAACTTAGGGTCAGTTATGCTACCTCCTTTAAATTGGATAAGTAAGATTTTGAGGTCAATATCTACAGGTATAGCTTGGTTCGCAGAGAAATGTCCAATTTTAACTACAGGAGTTATGAGCATAATTTCAGCTCTTATTATTGGCAAGATTGCAGTGGTAGGTTTTGGTTATGCATTTGCATTGGCTGGAGGTGGAATACTAACTTTTAAGGCTATTTTGCAGGGAACACTTTTGCCAGTATTAACTTCGTTATCAGCGCGAGTAATTCCAGCAGTAATCATGGGACTGAAAGCTTTAACGCTAACCAATCCTATAGGAGCTGCTATTGCTGGACTATCAGTTGGTGCAGCGCTTGTAATTGCTAATTGGCAAAAGGTAAAGGACTTTTTTTCAAGTCTCTGGAAATCAATTACAAAATCTATAGAAAATTGGATTGGTATAGGAAAATTTTTTAATGATAGTCCAATAAAAGCATTAGAGAAACCAGTAGAAGCAAAAATAGGCAGTGCAACTAGTGAAAATAATGTTTTTAGTAAAGGAAATCCTTTATTGAATAATAATGCTTTTAGTAGAATTTCGAATAGTAGAACGAATATTGAAAGTGTGATTACAGAAAAAAGTTCTGTAGCAGATAATTCAGAGAAAGTTTTAAAAGACTGTGAAAAGTGTGAACAAAAAATTTTCAATCAAACTTTTACATTTAATATAAGTATAAAAGCAGAACCTAACCAAGATGTACGTAGTCTTGCTGATGCAGTAATAAAAAGAATAAGGGAAAAATCTCGTGATGTTTTATTTGATTCAATAGAACCAATTTACTAATGCTATCACTTGGTCAACATAAGCTTTCTCCAACAAGTGTAAGGTATAGTAAAGAAAATCGTTGGAGTACAATTGAGTCTATTGGTAAAATACCTTCATTACAAAATATTGGCCAAGGTACAGAAAATATAGACTTAGAAGGAATAATTTATTTCCATAATCTCAATGATTTAAATCAATTAAAAAGTATGAAAGAAACTGAGAAAAATCATGAACCAAGTATCTTAGTAGACAAATTAGGAAATGTTTTGGGAAGATTTGTTATTGTGCGGTTAGAAGAAAAGCAAACGTCGTATTTTCCCTGTGGATTACCAAAAAAGGTTGAATTTAGCTTAAGTTTAAGGAGTTATGTATGACAGTACATTATATAACCCGAGAAAATGAAATGTTAGATTACATATGTTTTAAGCACTATGGATATAGCTCTGGAGCAGTAGAAATAGTATTAGAAGAAAACCCTGGTCTTGCAGAGTATGGAAGTTTTTTGCCTACAGGATTAAAGATCAAGTTACCTACAATACAAAAGCAATTAAAAAAATCGAAGTTAAAAGTGTGGGAATAAATGAAACCTGAATTTAGCATTGAAGGAATAAAAGATCATGTAATATCGGTGCATCTTACTGATGAATCTGGTACTATAGATGATGTTGCAGAGGTATTCGTTGATTATGGCAATGAAAATGTAGAAGTTCCAAATGAATTGAACATAGCACTAGGTTATAAGGAAACGGGAATCTTTCCAATGGGTATATATACAGTCAACGAAATTACGATACAAGGTCCACCTAAGACTCTACTAATCAAAGCTCATGCAACAAATTTAAGAATATCTTTAAAAGCAAAGGTATCAAAAGAATGGCATCAAATTACCATAGAAAACTTAGTGAAAGAAATAGCTCAAAAACATGGATATGGACATAAAGTTGCTGAGGAATTTAAGAATGTATTGATACCCCATATTAATCAGGCAGATGAAAGTGATATAAGTCTGTTAACAAAGATCGCAACAGAGCGTGAAGCAATGGCAAAATTAGCTGGTGGGTATATATTGTTTATTTCAAAGAATATGGCAAAATCAGCCACAGGAAAAGCTTTAGGAACAACAACTATTAGACCTCAAGACACAATTAATTGGAAAGTGCATTTTACCGTACGTGATAAGTATAATTCAGTAGTAGCAAAATGGCACAGCTATGAAAAGGGCGAAACTATTAAAGAAACAGTTGGTAGTAGCGAGCCAAGTTATATTATGCTGGAACTTTACTCTAATGCAGAGTCAGCGCTGAGTGCAGCAAATGCCAAGTTGAAACAATTGAAGCGTAACAATGAAACTTTAGATATAACTATGCCTGGTAATCCAGAGTTATTTGCAGAAGCTAAACTTAATCTTATAGGTTTCAATCAAGCAGTAGATGGTGAATGGATAGTTAATAGAGCGGAGCATACTTTAAATAGCTCAGGTTACCTTACTATGTTGTCAGCATCTTTGAGTAAGTAACGTTAAGGAAAAATAAGTATATAGTCTATTCAATGTAAAGAAACTACTGAATATGAGTCAATTGAAATGTAATGAAAAGGAAAAAATACATTTTGTATGGTTTATAATATTAATGGTATGTGTCATTATTACATATTGCTATCAAAAATCTAAAGCTACAGATAATTATAAAACAATCTTACGCATTGCTTCTGAAAATTGTAACCTAGACGTAGTAAAGTTTTCAGTAAAGAACCTATTGAGCATTAACACACAAATTCCTAGATTAACAGTGCTACATTGTGCAGCAGAAGGAAAATGTCTAGAATTAGTAAAATTTCTAGTGAATGAAGGAGTTGATATAAATGATACAGGTAGATATAAAGGGTGGACAGTATTACATTCTGCCGCATACGGAGGCAATTTAGAGATAGTTAAGTTCTTATTAGAAAGAGGTGCTAATCCTAATATTAGAGATACAGATGGAAAAAACCCTCGGGATGTAGCTGTAATAGAATCAAGGCACAACAAAGATAAACCTTACAGAGAAATAATAAAGCTACTTGCAGAAGCAGAGGACCGATACGAATCAACAAAAAGTAATCATTAAAGCTATAAGTTTTCTATGATCTCTATATAAACTTCCAAAACTATCCATAACAGATTAATACTTTCACATGAAAAAGCAAAAAGTTCCAATTACAGTAATTATCACGTTATTAATCCAAACCGTAGCAATCATATGGTGGTTATCCAAGTTAGACTCAAGGGTACAACTTCACGATAAACTTATTGAATATGGTTTAATGGAAAAAGTGTTAGTATAGCCTTTCTCATAATAGTGGGAACAAATGAAGAAAAGCAGAGTCGACAGCCTGGCGAAAAGATTTAAAAAGAGGAATGTTTTTCCTGATTCTGTTTTTGATAGCAAACCAATGGTGCTCAATTTTATTGAAATCTGGAGAATATGGCGGCAGATACAGAATATCTACACCAATGCTTTTGGCAAATTCAACAGTCTTTTTAGACTTATGAAAAGTTGCATTATCCAAAATCACGGTTTGTCCAGGCCGTAAAATTGGTGCAAGAAATTGCTCAAACCAGCCATTAAAAACCTCTGTATCACAATAGCCTTCGAAGGTCATAGGTGCAACGATTTTTTCCTTATTTAAAGCTGCAATCATGCTAACTCTCTGAGTTTTCTTACCTGATTTTAGTGCATGAAATCTCTCTCCTTTTCTGCAATATCCATATGGGTAATCTTCTGTATTGTCTATACCAGATTCATCAATATATACCAAATTTTTAGGGGACTTTGCCGATATGATTTTCAAAAATTGAGCTCGTTTTTCTTCGTTTCTTTCTTTATATCCATAAGTCTTTTTTTGCGTGTAAATCCAATTTTTTTTAGAGCTCTATGAATCGTTTGACGACTTATATTGCCCCAGAGTTTGGCTACCTCCGATTGTGTTTTAGCGCCGTATTTTTTTATAAATTCTGCAAATGCATTCCAATCGGTGATTTTATGATTATAGCCTCTATTCCCCAGTTTCTTCGATTGAAAATCTCCTGTTTCTTTCCGCCTTTTTTCCCATTTGTACAATGTTATTCTACCGATTTTGAACCTCTTTGCTACTGCTGTTTTACTCTCTCCTTCATCTAATGCCTGAATGGCTTTTTTCCTTAAGTCATAACTGTACGCTGCTGGCACTTTTACCTTCTTATTGCCCTAAGTCTTTATTTTATCCTGTTCCCACTATTATGGGAAGAGCTATAAATCTCTACTGATTGGTTTATCCACTAATTCAAATAGCCTAGACCCATAATCTCTCCTCATGATTCTACTGTTTACTGGAGTGGTCAGTATATCAATTATCGACTGCTTTAAGTGCTCTATTCCTTCTAACGTCTTTCCTGTTTTAGCATCCATACCCTTCATTTCTATTTTGCAAAGACGCTTTCACTGCCTTTTATTACTTTAAACCCACATGAAACTATATCTCCTACTCTTCCTACACAGAGAATAATAGGAAGTGATCTAATAATTAAAAGAGCATATGAAGAACTAAATAGGTTCAACTGGTCAGAAAAAGAATTTATCGCTTATGAACAGGAAATAAAACGTATTCTTGATGAACAGGCTGTCCTTGCTCAAAAACTCGATGATGCTACTCATAAAGGTAGACAAGAAGGCATCCAAATCGGCCATGAAAAAGGCATGGAAGAGGGCGAAAAACAGGCTAAAATTGCTGTGGCTAGGGAAATGCTTGCTGACAAAATGAATATTGATACTATTGCCAAATTTACTGGATTGTCCATTAGCGAAATTAAAAAACTTTAAAAGGATTGTAATCTTCTTCTCATCTGATTAGCTGATCTTACATCGTTTAAGTTAGTTCCTGGTTGCATTTCCAAAATTTCACAATAATTACGACATAATCTAGCGTTTTCATTTTTTAAAATTTCAATAACTCCATGGTTGCTTTTTTCCTCAGCTAAAATAAAAGGAGAATTCTTTCGGTTGTTTAGAGCGTTTACATTAGCACCTCTCTCTAATAAAGTCTTAACAATCTCATTATGACCCTCTAATGCTGCATTATGTAATGGTGTACAACCGTCTTCATCTTTAGAATCAATACTAGCACCTCTCTCTAATAAAGTCTTAACAACCTCATTATGACCCTCTAATGCTGCATTATGTAATGGTGTCCGACCGTGTTTATTTTTAGAATTAACATCATCACCTTTTTTCAATAAGGTCTTAACAAACTCATTGTTACCCTCTGCTGCTGCAATATGTAATCGTGTACAACCTTCTAGATCACTTTCTCGATCTGAGTCCTGTTGTTCATACGATTCATCGTTGCCAACATTAGCACTCTCCTGTTCTGCGGAATTATCACTATCATTACTACTTGACCTGGACTTAAAAAGATCAGAAACACTAGGAGTTGAAGGAAGAAAGTCTAGGTCAATGCTTTGTGGTGACGCGTTACCAATTCCACACGACCCTTGCATCGAAGAAATAAAATTAGCCCACTCATCGCTTAAAGTACCTGGTAATAAGCAATCTAGGTCACTGTTTTTTGGTGGTACGTCACCACCATCTATGTCATTTCTCTTACCAGCACTACCATGCTCTAGGTCTTTTAACGCAACAGCAACTTCATCATTATCATGATTATCCCCTTGCAAAGAGATACTCTGTAAGTCATTTCTTTCGCTAGAATTACTAGCTTGCTCCAATGAACTACCACTATTTTGTTCTGGTGAACTGCAAACACTCTTCTCATCACCAAAGCTCTTTTCACTAATATCACTTGAAGCAGTGTGTTCTACTTCTTGAGAACCTGAGCTACTTAATACTGAGGAACTTTCATCTGAGTTTTCTATAAAATTTGATAAAAACCCTTGAACTTCTTTAAGGCGATCATTTTCTGGATCTTGAGATAATCTCTTTGAAATTAACTGCAATGGTGTATTATTATACCGATCTAAAAAAGAACGAGCTCCTTTCTTTAAGAGCATTTCTACTACATCTGGGTGACCTTCCTGAGCAGCAAGGTGTAGAGCAGTTCTGCCACAACGATCCACAGCGTTAACAGCAGCATTCCTCTCTAAGAGCATTCTTACTATATCTAAGTGACCTTTTTGAGCAGCATTGTGCAGAGGGGTACTTCCACCTTTGGATCCAAAAGTAACATTAGCCCCCTTCTCTAAAAGATATTTTACCATTTCTCTTTGACCATCTGTTGCAGCTAAATGAAGAAGAGTACCTTCATTGTTGAGTAATTTATTAACATTATCGATCTTATCTATAAAGAGTTTTATAGCATCCCAGTCCCTACTTCGAGAATCACAAGCTAATCTTAAACGTTCTAAAATCTTCAATTCATCAACCCTCTTATAATCTTTCTCAGATATTTCACGATATTCATCTTTCTTATTCATAAACTTAGTGATATCAGATAGCTTCATACTAATACTAGCTGCATCATTAAGAGAATCAATACTACAAACGCCTAAGTAATCAATAGCCATTCCATGATATTTCATAGCTTTTTCATAACATTCAGCTCCCTTAGCCTTATCATTTATACTACAATAACTATCACCTAACTTATTATAACTATTGCCTATAACCTTAATAATACTAGTGTTCTGACTATCCAATGCTTTAGCTTTCTCATAATATTCTATAGCTTTTTCATAACATTCAGCTCCCTTAGCTATATCATTTATACTACAACAATTATCACCTAACTTATTATAACTATCACCTTCTTGCAAAAAAACATTCTGCAAGCCATTATTATCTCTTGCATCAATACTCGACCGTGATTCACTTTCCTCTGATAAATGATTGTTATCATTTTTATCACTAGTGCTAGATGACCTAGAAAATGCCTCTTGATTTTCACCATTTGATTCTACATCATTTAAAGTCAGTTGTTCCCCTTCTTGAGAATCTGGACTACTTGACCGTGAGCAACTTTCCTCTGAGCCGCTTTCTCGATTTGAGTCTTGTTGTTCATACGATTTATCGCTGCTAACATTTTGTACAACTTTTGATTTTATTTTTACTTCTTGTCTAGGACTATCAGATTTTACTGTACGTGGTCTTTTTTTCGAATACTGCGATGTAAGACCTTCACTATTGCGCTGCTTCTTCCTTTTTTTAACACAGCCTTTTGTTTGTAAATTATCTGAACTATGAATATTCCTCTTTTTAGAATCACTTGCTTTTTCTAAAAGATCAAGATAATGCTGCTTTTGTTCTGGATTCTTTATGTATTTTAATAGCTCATAAAAAACTTTACAATTATCACAGGAAATAGCAATGTCCAGCGCATTCTTATTATCATTGTTTGCAAATTCAATATAATTTTCTTTTTCATTTTCTCCAACGAATTGTAGTAACTTCTCAACAGCTTTTACATTACCGCTCCTAGCAGCAAAGTGCAGAGGTGTTTCACCTTTATTGTTTTTGCTTTGAACATAACCTTCTTTTGCTTCCGCACCTACAAACTCTAATAATTTATTAATAACTTCTACATTACTACTTCTAGCAGCAAAGTGCAGAGGTGTTTCACCTTTATTGTTTTTGCTTTGAACATAACCTTCTTTTGCTTCCGCACCTACAAACTCTAATAATTTATTAATAACTTCTACATTACCACTTCTAGCAGCAAAGTGTAGTGATGTCTCTTTCTCATTGTTTTCAGCTCTAACATACCCTTCTTTATCATTTACATACTCTAATAACCTCTCAACAGCTTTTACATTACCGCTCCTAGCAGCAAAGTGTAGTGGTGTATATAAAAGTTTGTTTGTACACTTAACATAATTTTCTTTTCCCTCTCTTTCTGTAACACACCCTATTAAACTCAGAATAACTCCTACATTATTCTTCTTAGCAGCAAAGTGTAGTGGTGTTTCACCTTTATTGTTTTTGCTTTGAACATAACCTTTTCTTTCTTTTTTATCTACAAATTTTAATAATTTATTAATAACTTCTACATTGCTACCCCAAGCAGCAAAATGCAGTAGTGTACATTTATTACTGTTTTCATGCTTAACATACCCTTTTTTATCATTTACAAACTTTAATAACTCCTCAACAACTTTTACATTACCACTTTTAGCAGCAAAGTGTAGTGGTGTTTCATCTTTACTGTCTTTGCTTTGAACATAACCTTCTTTTGCTTTTGCATCTACAAACTCTAATAAATTACTAACCACTTCTGCTTTACCACTCCTAGCAGCAAAATGCAGAGGCGTTTCACCTTTATTGTTTTTGATTTTAACATAACCTTCTTTTGCTTCTGCACCTACAAACTTTAATAATTTACTAAAAACCTCTATATTACCACTTCTAGCAGCAAAGTGTAGTGGTGTGCATCCATCACAATTTTTATCTACGAAATAATCTTCTTTGTGATTTTGTTTTCCAATATAATCCATTAAAAATTGAAGAATTTCTAAATTCTTTCCCTGAACAGCAAAGTGTAGAGGAGTATTACCATAAAAATCTCGACCTTTAACATATCCATCATTAGCCTCTACTAACTTCTTAACATCATCAAATTTCTCATTAGCGATAGCCAAATGAAGAGCATTACAGCCATAATCCTCCTCATTTATGATAGGTCTTTTCCTATTCTTACGAATTGCTGACCTATTAAAAGTTGCTCGATCACCTCGAACATCAGCTTGAGAAGAAAAAATGCTGTACTCTCGAGAAAGGTAGGCATAATACTCTGCTTTCTTCTTATCCTTCTTTCCTGATCTTTTATCAGCAATAGGTAGGCGATGGTCTCTTATATTATTGCTTTTAGCTTGAATATTGTTTTTAACTAAACTACTTATAATTTCGTTTATTATCTTATCGTCGGATGGTATTTCGTGCTTACTACCCATCAGTAAACCATCTACTAAATTTTTAGCATCGCTTTCATCTCTTATGAAAGAAAATTTTATTTTATCGTTATCTAAGTTAAATGTATAATTAATGAAATTTACTATATTCTTTAAATTATCAATTACTTGTTTTCTAGATCCTACATCTTTTATAGCTTTTCTTAATAAATCAAAACTAATAACCTCTTCGTTTATCGGTATAAACTTAATTTTATAACCTTGTTCAATATCTTCTTTCTTGATACCATCAAGTAGATGACTTTTACGAGGGTCTATTTCTAAATTGACAATTTGCAAATTTCTATAATCAATAGCAAAACTGCTTATATTAGGCACAGGGCCTCTGCTCTTGTCTATGATACTCAAAACTGTAGTTTTGGCTTTTTCACGTTGACCCGCGGTTAACAAAAATGCAATACTTTGACTATCTAGATGCAATAAAAGATATTTTTGTGATATCTGAGCATGATCCTGATTTTCAAATAAAAACTCTCCTAACAATAGCCTATAAAAGCAATTACCTTTATAACGAGAAAGTCTACTACTTATAAATGATTGGATTTTATCTTGTTTATCAGTCTTACCTCCATCCAATATCATTGTTAATTCATCAAAAAAATTCTTTGAACAACTTTCATGATTTCTGTTACCTGTATTCTTTCCACGAGATGGACTATATGATACAACTTCTTCAGTGCGACCTGGAAGGTCATGGTTTTGTGGTGGTTAAATTCCATCTTCCCAGACATCAGGGATAATGTATATCTCACATTTCAAAGAGTGGCAACCTCTGGGATGCAAGCATGAGATAAAAGCAGGTAACACTAAATCTCGTGGTGAATCCCTGCAAACAGAGTTAGATATGATTACGAGAGAAACCTATGTTTGAATTGTCGTCAAAGCATAATATGCGAAAAGAGATTGAACTACGCATAGACCAAAATGGTACGAAGCAAAAAGGGAACTAAAGATTGAAGACTTTAGTTATTGATGTTCCAAGCTTCCGGCAAATAGTAGGAATCTAAGTTTAACGTGAAACGAAGCCATGGAACAGAGTAACCACATAGAAGCTCTTATATTCATTAAAATATAAGTAAGTAGCCAGCCACAAGCTACTATGTGGAAGGATTGTTTAAGAAGCTAATGCCCAAAGTAATATCTGGGATATGCAGACGTAAACACTTTAATTTGGAAGGTAAAGTGGTGAATAGTAGTGAATATGTTATGGACCAGCAAAAAGTTAGGTATGAATGGAATGGAATTCCTTGGCGCAAGCTAAAGAAATCTTCATTTAAGCTACAAAAACGAATTTACCAAGCTTCTAAATGTAATGATATCAAAAAGATGCATAATCTTCAGAGATTATTACTCAAATCAACAAGTGCAAAAACACTCGCTGTTAAGAAAGTAACACAGGACAATAGGGGGAAGAAGACTGCAGGTATTGATGGAAAAGCTAACCTTAATCAAAAAGAAAGATTACAACTATCATATTCTTTAGATATAAAAGAAAAAGCAAAGCCATCAAGACGTGTCTGGATTCCAAAATCTGGTAAGCCATCGGAGCATCGCCCACTTGGTATACCCACTATATCGTGTCGAGCAAAACAAACACTTGTAAAAATGGCTTTAGAACCAGAATGGGAGGCAAAACTTGAGCCAAACACTTATGGTTTTAGACCTGGTAGATCATGTCATGATGCAATTGAAGCCATATTTGATGTGCTAAAACAGAAAACAGCATATGTATTAGATGCTGATATTTCTGGATGCTTTGACAATATTAACCATAATAAATTGCTTGAAAAGCTCAATACCACACCAACATTAAAGAAAATCATAAAAGGATGGTTAGGAGCTGGTGTTATGGAAGATGGAAAGCTTCAATCCACAAAACGTGGTACAATTCAAGGAGGGACGATCTCACCGTTGCTAGCTTGTGTTGCATTACACGGATTAGAGCAACATGTCAAAAAAGCATTAACAAACGAACTCTTTCAATGCATGAAAAGAAAATATGGTAGGATATCGCATAGAAACGCGCAAAAGTCTATTAGTGTAATTTTCTACTGTGATGATTTTGTCATCATACATGAAAACGAAGAGATTATTCTTAAAGCAAAAATTTTAGTTGAAGAATGGTTAGAAACCATTGGACTAAAATTAAAGCCCTCTAAAACAAGAGTTTCTCATACATTAAGAACCATTGACGAAACAAAACCAGGATTTGATTTTCTTGGATTTTCAATAAGACAATATCCAATAAAAGAAAGTAAGAAAGGTTACAAGTTATTAATCAAACCAAGTCGTAATTCTATAAAACAGCATACACTAGCTATTAAACATAAACTCAGAGAAATGCGTGGAGCACCACAAGAACGTGTGATAAAGGATCTCAATCCAATAAACAGAGGATGGAGTCAATATTACTCCTCGGTAGTTTCATGTAAAATCTTTAGCTCATTGGATAATATTATGCATAGAAAACTCTGGAAGTGGGCAGTTTTTAGGCACCCAAACAAAGGGAGATGCTGGATAAAAAGAAAGTACTTTAAGAAGTATAATAACGAAAACTGGCGCTTTATGACAAGTAACAAGGTACGTCTTACTATACACAGCGATCATGTTATTAAACGACATATCAAAGTGCAAAAAACCAGATCCCCATATGATGGTGATTGGGTATATTGGGGTAAACGTCTGAGAAAAATACCAGATAAGCCACTAGGAGTAATAAAATTATTGAGGTTGCAACAAAGTAAATGCGATAATTGTAGACTATGGTTTAAAAGTGATGATACAATAGAAATACATCACAAAGACCGGAATAGACGAAACAATATGATCACAAACTTATCTTTGTTACATGGACATTGTCACGATGAATTACACAGGAGGTGTGCATGAAAAGCACCAAATTAGAGAGAAGCCGTATGAGGCGCAAAGTCTCACGTACGGTTTTGCAGTCGAGTGAGGAAGGGCGACCTTCTTCACTTAGACAACAAATTAGTTGTAAAAGACAAGACTTAATCTGACAGACAAGAATTAACTGACAGAAGAATTGAGGTAGTCAAAACTAATATCAGTCTCTTGTGTAATGCTACTAATATTTTTCTGAAAAGCAACATGTTTGCTATCAAGAAAAGTCTGCATAGGCGTCTTACCATAGCAATATTTACCTGAATGCGGTCTTGTTTCATTGTAAGAACGCAACCAATAATCAACATCAATCTGTAGACCTTCCAAAGAATTGTAGATTTTCTTTCTGAAGATAATATTGTAACACTCATCTTGCATAGTTCTATGAAACCTTTCACATATGCCATTAGTCTGTGGAGAATTGGCTTTGGTCCTAGAATGATCGATATTTTCGATTCCCAAATAAAGCTGATAAGCGTGATTTTCAGGCTTACCACAATACTCTGTTCCTCGGTCTGTAAGGATACGCAATAATGGCACATTTTGCTCATCAAAAAATGGTATCACTCTATCATTCAGCAAGTCAGCAGCAGTAATAGCCGTTTTGTCTGTATAAAGCTTGGCAAATGCTACTCGAGAATAAGTATCAATGAAGGTCTGCTGGTAGATTCTTCCTATACCTTTTATATTACCTACATAATAGGTATCTTGAGAACCCAAATAACCTGAATGTTCGGTGTCAATTTCACCATGTGCTTCTCTTTGTTCTTTAACTTTTTCTAAAGCTGCAAGTTGCTCTTCGGTTAATATAATTCCATCTTGAGCTACTTTTGCTTCCAGTGCTTTAAGTCTTTTCTTGAAAGTTTCAAGATCATTTCTCAGCCATATAGATCTCACTCCTCCCTGAGAAATTATTATACCTCTTTTTCTCAGTTCATTTGCAGCTCTTTCTTGCCCATATGCTGGAAATTCTGTTGCTATACCAATCGCTGCTCTTTCTATATCGTCGGAAACTCTATTCGCTAATAGAGGTTTTTTCTTACTTATCTCATGTAATGCTTCTTCTCCTCCATTTTCGTACAACTCTTTGAATCGATAAAATGTATCTCTTGAGTATCCCATCACTTTGCATGCTTGAGATACATTTCCTAGTTGTTTTGCTAGTTCTAATAACCCTAGCTTTGGTTTTAGTATTTTTGTTTGTATTGTACTCATTTCTAACACTCCTTTCTTTTATTATTTTATAACTTACTTTTTTAAAGTGTCAGATCAAGTCTTGTTTAATACAAATTAGTTATTGCTTTTCCTTGACGTTTATGTAGTCCAAGTTCTATCTGCATCACCATAATGTTACGTGACCAGCCATGTTCAATAGCTTTTTTTACATAAAATAATCTTATTTCATGACTTTCTATTTTTTCCAAAAGAGTGATATTGTGATACCAAGTTAATTGTGCAAGAGGCTCCTGCACAAATTCAACATCAGGATATTCTTCGGCAAACTTACGCATATACTTCAGATTTCTCGTGCTAAAGCCTTTCATTTCTGGAAATGTACTTCTCAAATCCTTACTTAATTGATCAATTACCTTAGCTCCCCAGGTATGTTCTTTTTGGCGTTTTAGGATCTCTGTACCAATATGGTGGTAAAGCAAAATAAGCTTACTATTTACTGCAAGTGCTGCCTTATAACGGTTTGTTGCAATACGATCTTTCAACTGCTCTAAAAGTTCTGTATATTCTTTTCCTATAATTTTTGTCATACGGTCCCTTTTAATCCATTATACAATTCTTTGTCTGTCGAGAAGACAATCTTTCGCTTGCCTGCAACTTTGAAGGGATTCCTTATTGACTTCAAAGTTGTCCATCAACTAAAATATATTGACTTTATGTGCAATATTAGCTTTAAACCAGTAAAACAAGCTGCTTAACATATGCGTTTTTTCTATTCTAATTATATTCTTTTTTTGTCTTTATGTTGTTTTCTGCTTTTTTCGTTACCTTCAACAAAAGCCCAAACGAATGATACGTCAGTTGTTCCTATACCACAAAGGAAAAAAGAATTGGTTGAGCACACTGTTGTAGCACAACCGAGGCAAATTATCGAAATGCAAGAAGAAGTCATTATTAACGAGGGTAAAGAATTCATTCCAATTCCAAAAAGAAAAAAAAGTGTAGAGAAAAAACTAAGAAGGGATGTTAGAGGGGCAAAAAATGAAATAGGAAACGAAAAAAGTGTTGAGAGCAAAAAGGATGAATTAGTTGTAACAGAAATTATTAACTCTATAAGAGACAAGCTCACAAAATGCTGGAGCATTCCTGAAAGCATAGCTTACAAAGAAAATTTTAATATAAAAATTAACTTATTGTTATCCAGTCAAGGCGAGATAATTATGGCGGATGTAGCAGACAGTGATTCCTATCGAAATAATCCACTTTTCAGGTCGATAGCAGATAACGCAATGCGTGCAGTATATAAATGTAGCCCATTAACCGGCTTGCCTACTCAGCACCACCACATTTGGCGTGAAGTAACACTAGACTTTATTCTATAGCTAAAGTAATTCTATAATTTAATAAGCCCACTGTATCCGTTCAGGCAATGGCGTCAACTTAAGGAAAAATATCAGCGATAGTGTATAAAATTTCTCTCTAAATTTTTTATCATTAAATTATCCAAAGAGTGCAATAAACAGCACTTTTGTTTCTGTTTT
This sequence comes from Wolbachia endosymbiont of Phyllotreta cruciferae, assembly GCF_918697765.1. Lineage (NCBI taxonomy): Bacteria > Pseudomonadati > Pseudomonadota > Alphaproteobacteria > Rickettsiales > Anaplasmataceae > Wolbachia > Wolbachia endosymbiont of Phyllotreta cruciferae. The sequence continues at coordinate 1,127,871 of NZ_OU953855.1, read as the reverse complement.
ATTTCAACAAAGAAGTCTAAAATGTGTCCTTTTTAGGTGAAACATGCGTGCGCCAAGCAAAGTGCGTAAAGTCCAGTTGGTGAAAATCCAACCCAGGCAAAGCCTAGCCAGCAGGCTGGAACAAACCACTATGCTGCGTAAGGTAACGAGCGTAGTAAAGCTAGTGGAATGGACAACACAGGGTACAACGAAAGTGAAGGTATTGAGTCCCGAAATTCTCGATGTCATAGAGGTCGACACGTTGCATATAGTGGAAGACAGCAAGAAGGGTAACAATAGGGCAAGTTATCACTCACTCTATCGGGATCTGAGGCCGTATCACGTGTTGAGATGGAGTTTACGTAAACTTGGGAGATCCTTTGTATTCCTATTAAGGTACGTTGGAACAAGTCAACAAAGGCGAGTACTGACGGAAGATATAAAGGAAGTCGGACTGATTGATAGTACTCAGAGTGTGGGAAAGCCACATACAAGGGGAAGCGGTCAGCAATATAGTGACTGGTTTAGGAATTGCTATGCCAATACAACGGAGGTTGGAATAACGTGCAAAGAAAACTAAATCAGATAGCAGTAAGAGCCAGGCAAGATAAACGATTGAAATTTAATCGTTAATTCATCTGATAAACGCAGAGAATCTTGCTGAATGTTATAAAGAGCTAAAGCATAACAAAGCATGCGGTATAGACCAGGTGACAGTAGAAGCTTATGGAGAAAATCTTGAAGAGAAGCTCAACACTCTGGTGGATAGTATGAAAAGAAAGCGATATCAACCGCAACCAGTGAAAAGAGTATATATACCAAAAGCTGGAAGCAAAGAGAAACGCGGGCTTGGAGTACCGTCTACAGAAGATAAGTTAGTCCAGATAATGCTGAAGAAGATATTAGAAAATATTTATGAAGCTAACTTTCTGGATAACTCATATGGTTTTCGTCCTGGTAGAAGCTGTCATCAAGCGGTAAATGCACTAAATAAAGCAGTTATGTACAGACCAACTAACTATGTAGTAGAAGTTGATATCAAGAAATTCTTTGATAATGTCCAGCACAAATGGCTAATGAGATGCTTGAGAGAACGGATAACAGACCCAAACATACTGTGGTTAGTAAAACGATTTCTTAAGGCAGGAGTAGTCGAAGCAGGACATTATGAAGCAACTGAACTAGGCACACCTCAGGGGGGAATAGTAAGTCCTATACTAGCTAATATATAGTTGCATTATGTGCTGGATTTGTGGTTTGAAAAGAAATTCAAGCTAAGATCTAAAGGTTATATGGAGCTAGTTAGGTATGCAGACGATCACCTGATTTGCTGCGAAAGAGAAAAAGATGCTAGAGAACTCTTAGAGTCACTGAAACAAAGGCTAGGAAAATTTGGACTGGAAATATCTGAAGACAAAACAAGAATAGTAAAGTTTGGCAAAAAGGAGTGGCAACAAGGAATAAGGGAGAAACGAAAAACGGAAAGTTTCAACTTTCTAGGATTCACCCATTATGGTACAAGGAGTCGTAAAGGTAGAGTAATGGTAGGTCATAAAACCTCGAAAGAAAATCTATCTAGAAAACTTAAAGAAATCAAAGAATGGGTGAAAAAGATCCGAAATAAAGTTCACCTTAAAGATTGGTGGTCAATACTTAAAGCAAAACTAACAGGACACTATAACTACTTCGGAGTTAGCGGAAATTACCGGTGGTTGAATAAATTCTTCTGGCGGGTAATCAAGCTAGCGTATAAATGGATAAACCGACGTAGTCAGAAGAAGAGTATGAATTCAAAGCAATTTATACACTATCTACAAGTTAATCCATTACCAAAACCAAGAATATGCTACTCATTATATACAAAATAGGAAATGCTGTGAATACTACATTGTGGAGCCGTGTGCGGGAAAGCTGCAAGCACGGTTCTGGTGGGGGAGTCATAGCGATAAAACTTAATCAGGAGGATTTAAAACTATGACTTCTACCAAACAAAAAGGAAAAAATTTTATTCTACAAATTAAAAATATAATATACTCGAAAGCTTTTCAGAGAATCCATTGTGTTGAGTTTTACACGAACAAGAAAACTTCCTTTTTCGACAGTATTTTCTATGATTTTAAAGTTAGTTAAAAAAAGTTTGGGAATAGAATGTGAACTTATGGAGCCATTGACATGTACCCTCAAAGCAAGCTTTTTCTAAAGCAAGGTATAAGATTTGCCATACAGGCTTTCAAGAATTTAAGCATCCAAACAGCCTATCAGGATGAACCTGAGTTGGAGAGGCTATAGACTTATTGCAGCAGATGGTTCTGGTATGAGATTACCCAGCTCTGAGGAAATTGTATCCGAGTTTGGCCGCTTTAAACCAAATGGAACAACAGGCACAATGCCACCATTGGCAATTTGTTTGTTGATTTGTGTACTTCGCTGATTTGTAGTGCTCGTCTTGCGGCTTGGAATATAGGTGAACAAACGTTGGCGGAAGAGCAATTACCCGAAGTTATCACTCAAATGCGTTCATTAAATCAAAAGAAATTATTATTTATCTATGATCGTCTTCAGTAAAATTCATTCAGCAGCATTATGATTTGGAAGTAGATTTTATTTTTCGCTTGCAAAAAAGAAATTATAGCAAGCTATGGGAACGCTGGCGAATTAGATTTCGATTTTATATTAGAAAATGAAAAGCTAAAAAATAAAATGAAAGGACAGAAAGTAAGAGTTATAGTGCTGACATTAGCCAACGGAGAAACAGAGGTATTGGTTACTTCACTTTTTGATCGAGAAAAATTTACTTTGGAAGATATCAGCAAAGCTTATGTATTAAGGTGGCATATAGAGGAGTGCTATAAACGACTCAAAATAGGTGCAGAGTTAGAGAATTTTTCTGGCGTAAATTTAGAGGCTGTATTACAAGAATTTTGGGCAAACTTAGTCATGTGTAATATATTGTCGCTTCATATGTGTGATGCACAAGGGCCTTGGAATCCAGATCAAATTGCTAAGTATCGTTTAAATTTTTCGGTTTTATTTGGTGTAATGAGGCAGAAACTCTATCAGGTACTTATTGCGCCAAAAAACTTTCAAGCCCTTTTTGATAGAGCAAGTATACGCGCTAAAGTTAAAATCCGACCAGGACGATTGTATAGCCGCGATAAGGTAGATAAGCCCAAACGCCATCATGTCTTTAGGAGAGTTTGCTAATGGAGGCTCTTAAGTTGACGCCATTGCCTGAACAGATACAAAAAATCTATTGTTTTTTTATAAATTAAATCCTAAGGCATTTTTTACTGTAGATTAATCATTTGATTATAGTATCATTTTAATTAAGCTTATGCTTGGGATATTTATGAAAAATATTTTATATTTTATATTATTAGCTGTTGTATTCGGATCACTGAGCCTATTTGCTGTAGAGCAATTTGAAGAAAAGAAAATTGAATCAGTTCATAAAAACGAAAATGTAGGTGTAAGGAAGCAAGATAGCACAAATCAAAAAGATGAGTTAAAAAGCAACGTCGATGCTAAACAAACACAAGAGGCTGAGAGCAAAAGATTAGACGGCACTACCGATAAAGAGAAACTGCAACACAACGAGAACAAAGCTTTCGTGGTTGAAAAAACTATAAGTGAAGGTGAAAGGATTGATAAAGATTTGCCAAATGACCAGCTAGAAGGAAGCACAGACAAATTTGCTCAAAATTTACCAAATGTGGCCAATAAAGAAGTGAATAAAGATTTGAAACCAGAGCCTTTGCCTTTAAGTGCTGATTTAAATGAGAATACAGCTAACCCGCAAAAAAATCTACAAGCTGATCAGAAGATTGATATAAAAGATAATGAACTTTCAAAAAGTGATGCGAGTCAATTATTAGAGGGAAAAAAAGAAAAAGTAGAGAATCAGTCTGAAGAAAAAAAAGTGAAAGAAACAAACAGTAATTCCAAGGACCGCAATAGAGTAAAACCTATAACTAAAAAAGATGAAGAAGAGCAAAGTGAAAAGAAAAGTTTACAAAAATGGACAAAGCTAAACAGAGAACCAATAAAAGAATGGGGTCATAAAGACATACAAAGCAAGTCAATATATAAACGACAATATGATAGCCTTAATGAGCATCTTCCTACAACTGTGTTTATTGATGATTACAGTAAGCAATTTTTTTACTGCATTAAGAAGAACAACTTAACTTGCTTAAGAGGAGTAATAAGTAAGCTAGAAAAAATTGGATTAACAATTCAAGAGATACTAAGGTTTAGAAATAAATTGGGTGATACTCCTCTCATTTATTCAGTTAAACAAGGTGAGGTAGACATAGTGCGCTTTCTCTTATTACAAGGTGCTGATCTTAGAGTAGTTAACAATAATTTTCAATCCCCAATTGATATAGCAATCGAAAAAAAGCAGATCAATATAATAAATGCGATTGCCGAAATGATGCCACATCTTTTGGAGGATAGAAAAATAGACAATAAAGAAAGCTCAGCAATGTACGATTGGGCTGTGAAAACGAAAGAAATACAGTGCGATAAGCAAGATGATTAGATTTTTGATATTAATTTTAGTTGGTCATTTATGTTATGGAAACGAAACAAATGATGAAAAAAATCAGATTAGTGATTTTTTAAACGCTTTGCATGATGCAAAATACGTATCTTACAGTAAAAAAGACTTTGCTGAATTTTTGGTGCAGTGCCACAAAGAGGGCGTGCCAGAAGACTTTAAGAAAGGTTTTGGTTCTAACTTAAATGGAGCTAATTTTAACCAACTGTACCTAAGTAAATCTGTTTTTGATGGAGTAAGTCTGATTGGTGCTGATTTTTCTAACACCGATTTATCCGACGTGTCTTTCATTGATGTTGATTTACGTGGTGCTAATTTCTCCAATGCTAATTTACATGGCATTAAAATAAAAGGTACAAATTTGAGTTTTACAAAATTTGTTTCTGCAAACTTAACAGATATCGTATTTGATCAGTCTAATGTTAGTTATGCTGATTTTATCAGTTCCGATCTCAAAAAAGTGAGTATGCACAACGTAATTGGTTTGCATACTAATTTCTCGAATGTGAAAATGAATTTCTCCAACTTATCAAACTCGAATGTTAGCCACGTAAATTTTAGTGATAGTGAAATAAACGATACTGTTATGCAGAAAAACAACCTTGATAATGCAAGTTTCTTTGGAGTGGATGCATATAAATTAAAGATACAATTTTCTTCATTAAAAAATGCTAACATATATGGTGCAGAGTTAAAAGAATCAGACTTTACAGGTAGCAATCTTTCCGCTGCCTACCTTAATTCTTCTATCATAATTAACAGTAACTTCGACGAAACTAATTTAAGCAACACACAAATTTCCTATGTGAATGACGATAATTCAAGTTTTGTTCAATCTATACTAAATGGTTCCAAGATAAAGCATACATATGTTTCTGAAGCAAATCTTCAGGATGCTGATTTATCCAATATTGATTTTAGTTTTAGTGAACTGCATCAAGTTAATGTCTCTAATGCTGACATTCGTCACGGAAAGTTTCATAATACTAAAGTTGCGAATTCTAACATGAATGGCTCATTTTTTGACCATTCACTATTCACCTCTGCGAAGATAGAAGATTCAGACCTTTCTACAACTTCAATGTATAAGATAAAAATCCAAGACTCTCAAGTTTATAACAGTACACTTTCTCGCCATAATATTGATTCCAGTGAAATAGAAAATTCAACATTCTTTAATTTATTAGCTGATAATTCGAGCTGGTCCAATTTAAAAGTAACTAATTCAAATTTTATTGAAAGCGATTTCAGATCTTCTTTGCTTCACGCTAATGCCTTTAGGAAAACTAGCTTTTTTCTTAGCAATTTGAGTAATTCAACAATTAGTGATATGTCTTTTCTCTCTTCAAGCATATATAAAAGTTCAGTTGCTGATGTTCACTTAACAGGTTGCAAATTTGATAATTCAATTTTGATTGACAATCAAGGGCAGGAGAAACTCACAGGTTCAGAAAATGCTATAACTTCAATTGAAGATTTGCAAGAGAAAATATCACAGGGTGAAAAATTTAATGTAAATTATTCTTACTTTGAATTTAAGAATATGAATTTAGAAAATGCCGATTTTTCTAATTCAACATTGAGTAGAGCAAAGTTTGTAAACGTTAATTTGAATAAGGCAAATTTTGAAAAGACCGATTTGCGCTATACTGTCTTTGATAACTCTTCTCTCATTGGCACCAACTTATCAAATTCTAATTTAGAAGGTTCTAGCTTTTTAAACTCTGATCCAAAAAGCACCATGTTAAAAAATGCAAAGAAAAATGACCGTAAAAAGTGAGGGCGTATTATTGGTTCTATCCTCCCCTTCTGGAGCTGGAAAAACTACTATATCAGCAAAATTACTTGAGCGATCAACTAATTTAGTTAGGTCTGTTTCTATGACTACGCGCGAGCCTCGCCCCGGCGAAATAAATGGAAAAGACTATTTTTTCGTTACCGAAGAAAAATTTCACGAGTTATGCAAAGCTGGCCAAATGCTTGAATACGCCAAAGTTTTTGAGAATTTTTATGGTATACCAAGAGATTTTATAGAGCAAAACCTGAGCAGTGGAATAAGCGTTTTACTAAGCATAGACTGGCAAGGAGCATTTCACTTATTCAAGCTCATGAGAAAAAAAGTTGTGAGTGTTTTTATACTTCCCCCTTCAATGGAAGAGCTTAGGTTGCGTTTGCAAAAGCGTAATAGTGATGATGCAAGCGAAATAGAGCGCAGATTAGCCGAAGCTCAAAAAGAGATAAGCAAACGTGATAAATATGATTATGTAATAATCAATGATGATATTGATAAAAGTGTAGAAGAGATAAGCTCCATACTAAATAAAGAAAGACTTAAAAAACTAAAAGAAAAACCAAGTCTGGAAGACTGATAAAAACATCAATTTGGATATTTGCAGCTATAGTTTCTTATCCTATTTTAGCCAATAGCACATTTCACAGTTTAGCTATATTTATTATTTTTTAAGATTAAATGGTTAAAATAGTAGCAACTGTTCAAGTGAGGTTTAACTATGACGGCAAATTTTCTCACAGAAATTAATTTTCTGCCTTTCCACCTATATTTTGATCACATATACAACGTTTAGCTCAATTTAAAAGTCAAACTTCTTGGTTGTTAGTTTAGTGCTGACAACTTAAATAGCTTTTAATATTGAGGTTTTAGTATGGGTATAGATATAACTGCACTAACTACTAATGCAGATAAATTAGGTGAATGCATAGATAAAAATAAAAAGCAAGAGCAGGATAGAAAAGACGAACAATTATATGGCATTATAGAGAGAAAGGTAAAAAAAGAAGAACACAAGCGTGAAAAACCAAGAGGTCAAGATGGAACCCTCAAGAAGTGTAAAAGGTTATTTGAGGAAGGTGCTAGCTCTGAAGTACTAACTAAATTAGAAGAATCACTTAGAGAACAAGAAAAATATTATAAGTATTATGTCCAATGCTTTCTTCCGGTATTGAATAGAAAAATATCGAAAGAACTAGACCCTATAAAAAAAGAGGAAATAGGACAAGCAATTTCAGAAATTACTTATAATAGCAGATATTGTTTTACCCACAACCGTAGGGACAGCGAAACAGAGAGTGGCTACGGCAGTGATGTTGAAGATGATCATGAAGTAGAAATAAGCAACGAAATAACAAATAACAATGCTCTACTACTAAAAGCGATCAAAAATGGAAATAACAGGAAATTTAGAAAATATCTAAAAGATTGTACGGATATTAGCAGCATAAAAGCTGAAGAAGGGAAAAATATTTTACACCTCATTGCGTCGTTGGAAAAGAAACAGAAATGCAAGTTTCTGGGTACCCTAATAAAAACGGTCACCAAGGAAGATTTAGCACAACTTGTTGATAGTGAAAATCAGGACGAAAAAACTCCTCTTCAGGTGGCACTAATTAACAAGATAACAAAAGAAAAACATGAGTCTCATACAATCCAAGATAACGATAACACACTTAAGTTTCTTACAAAATTGTTAGAGCATGGGGCCAGCTCTGATAATTTAGGATTATCTACAAAAAAATTACAAGACTTAAAAGAAGAGCAAAAGACATACTATCGTAATTTCTTAGAAAAATTAGCAGAGTCAGTAAAGAAGTCTAAGTTAGACCAAAAGACAGAAAACTCGGTAGTAATTAAAATCGCGAAAATTACCGACGGTGGTTACCCATTACATAAAGCAGTTTCAGATAAAAATATAGATAGATTTAATGATTTGCTACAGAGAGGTGATGATATTACTACTAAAAATGCAGATGGTGATACGGTCTTACACTGTGCTGTGACATTAAAGAAAGAAGCAAAGTGTAACTTTACTCAGCTTATACTAGAAAAAAACAAAGAACTGGTAAATACTCGAAACAAACAGCAAACACCTCTTCACCGATTACTTCAGTATATAGAAAAAAAGAGCGGGAAACAATCATGTACAGGTAAAAATTTTGAAAAAACTAAAAGGTATGAAACCCTAGAACTATTGCTAAAAAATGGTGCAGATATTACTGTGCAAGATAAAGATGAAAAAAATGCTCTGCACTATATTGCTTCATTCAAAGGAGAACAAAAAGTTGCATGTTTGAAGTTGACTTTAGGTAAGGATGAATTTAGTAAGGCTATAAATGCTGTTAACGGGAAAGAGCAAACACCTCTTCATCAGTTGCTTCAGCATATAAAAGAAAAGAATGAGGATCGATCATGTACAGATAGAAAATTTGAAAAAACAAATAGATATAAAGCCTTAGAGTTATTTTTACAAAACGGTGCAGATATTACTGTGCAAGATAAAGATGAAAAAAATGCTCTGCACTATATTGCTTTACTAAAAGGAGAACAAAAAGTTACATGTTTAGAGTTGATTTCAAATAAAGATGATGCTGTAAATACTACTAACAAGGAAGGGCAAACACCGCTCCATCAGGTACTCCAGCGCATACAAGAAAAGAGTAAAGAACCTTCATTGAAAAATAAAATAAAGAATGTAATAAAAAAAGAATTTAAGGATACTGGCAGGTATAAAACCTTAGAGTTATTTCTACAAAATGGTGCAGATATTACTGTGCAAGATAAAGATGAAAAAAATGCTCTGCACTATATTGCTTCATTCAAAGGAGAACAAAAAGTTACATGTTTAGAGTTGATTTTAAATTCGGTGGAAAAAGAGAAATTTAGTAAAGCTGCAAACGCCGCTAACGAAAAAGAACGCACACCACTACAAGTAGCGCTAATTACTAAGACGACAAAAGATAAACATAATTTGGTCAATCCTAAGAGCCGTGATAACACGATCAAGTTCTGTGTAAAATTATTGCAAAATGGTGTTGACCCAAAGCAGTTAATACTACCCGAAAGATTATGGAGCAAAGAGTATTATAAAACTATAAAAGGAATAGAGAAATCAATGGGTAGAGCGCTTATTCCAGATGATATGAGAACTGAACTGAAGTGCAACTTTGGCAGGAAGTTAAAAGCACGCGATATTGTGAAGTACATCAATAATGTTGCTTGTAAAGCAGTGACAACGCTTGTATTTGCTGCTTTAGCCTGTGCAGCAATATTCAGTGCTTCTCAAGGAATTATTACAATTGCAACTGCCTCATCTATTATAGCAGTTATTGGAGTTTGTTATCTTATTTACTTGAATTTAGAAAATATTTATGAAGGATTTGGAAAAATTAAAGGAAAGTTTACTGAAGAAAAGCAACTTACACTTCAAGATAACGCACCAAAAAATGATACACAATGCAATAACTCTGTTAAAGATATAGAAAATAAGTCCAACGATTTAGAAGAGCAAGAGGTGCAAAAATCATCAAATCAATCAGAGCATACTGAGAGTCCTCCAGACACTAAAATGAGTGCCATATCAATAATGAACTCGTTGAAAAATTGTGTAGGGATAGTGTAACTAGTAAACCCTCTTCTCTGGCGCTATGAAATCAATCTCACCGCTCAGAGTTTTTTCAGCCACTTTTTTATAATCAATTTTTACGTTAATTTGCCCTTTCTTTTCTTCAAGCCACGCTATAGTGTGCTTCATCCAGTTTTTGTCATCACGTTCAGGAAAGTCTTCACGAGCATGGGCACCTCTGCTTTCCTCGCGATTAGCTGCGCATTCCATGGTAATAACCGCTTGTGGGATCATGTTAGCAAGCTCCAGTGCTTCAACTAAATCACTATTCCACATCATACTGCGATCCTCAAGTGAAATATCAGGCATCATTTTTGCTACCTTTTTTATAGCTTTTTTGCCTTCTTCTAAAACTTCAGCAACACGGAAAACTGATGCGTATTTTTGCATAGTGTTCTGCATTTCACCGCGTATTTTTGCTACTTTTAGCCCACCGGAAGCAAATCGCATTTTATTAAACCTATCTACTATCCAGTCTGTGCAGTCTGAATGCAATTTTTTATGTGGTGTACCGGATTTTAGTTTCTCTTTTGCTCTGAGCGCTGCAGCTCTGCCAAAAACCACAAGATCAAGAAGCGAGTTAGAACCAAGTCGATTTGCACCGTGCACAGAGACACACGCAGCTTCTCCAATTGCAAATAGTCCATCTACCACTTCTTCCTTACCTTGCTTCAGCGTGATCACTTCTCCATAATAATTGGTTGGAATGCCACCCATGTTATAGTGAACAGTCGGAATGACCGGTATTGGATCTTTAGTGACATCAACTCCAGCAAAAGTTCTTGCGGTTTCGCTAATGCCCGGCAATCTGAGTTTTATTACTTCCGGATCAAGATGTGCTATAGTTAAATACATGTGATCTTTTTTCGGTCCAACTCCTCTTCCCTCTCTAACTTCAATTGTTATTGCACGACTTACCACATCACGGGAAGCTAAATCTTTTGCTTTTGGTGCGTAACGTTCCATAAACTTTTCGCCCTGAGAATTAACGAGATATCCCCCTTCGCCACGGCATCCTTCTGTCATCAAGCACCCTGAGCCATATATTCCTGTTGGATGAAATTGTACAAATTCCATATCTTCAAGTGGTAATCCAGCCCTTACCACCATGCCGTTACCATCACCTGTGCAGGTATGCGCACTTGTTGCAGAGAAATAAACACGTCCATATCCACCTGTTGCTAGCACCACTCTATGCGCACGAAATCTATGTAATGTGCCGTCGCATAGCGACCAAGCAAGAACTCCGCAGCATGTTTCGCTATCCATAATTAAATCAATCACAAAGTATTCAACAAAAAATTCAGCGTTGAATTTAAGACACTGCTGATATAGAGTGTGAAGGATTGCGTGCCCAGTTTTATCTGCCGCCGCACAAGTGCGTTGAGCTGATTTTCCTTTACCAAAGTGAGTTGTCATTCCACCAAAAGAGCGCTGGTATATTTTGCCATCTTCTGTACGAGAAAAAGGTACGCCAAAATTTTCAAGTTCAATAACAGCTTTAGCAGCGTTTTTACACATATATTCTATTGCATCTTGATCACCAAGCCAGTCTGAACCTTTTATTGTGTCATATGCATGCCAGCGCCAATCGTCTTCACCGATATTACCTAAAGCTGCACTAATTCCGCCTTGTGCTGCAACTGTATGACTTCGTGTAGGGAAAATTTTAGAAATGCAGGCAACTGAAAAATTAGTTGCAGCCATCCCAAGCGTTGCTCTGAGCCCTGCTCCACCTGCACCTACTACTACCACGTCATACTCATGTTCTATGATCTCATACGCTGACTTATCCATATTTACTTATTTTATCATTACAGGCTTATGATATCACAGAAGTAGAAAAAATCTATACAAGTTTTCTATAGTTAAGACGTCATGCCGCCGCGGCGCTAACAAGTAGCGGGATGACGGTTGTCGGGGTGTCATGAAAGTAGCTGACACTTGGGGTCTATGTTTTTTCTGGTCACACGTACAGCTGTACGAACATTGTGCTACTAGTAGGGTGTGTATTAAACAAGACTTGATCTGACACTTTAAAAAAGTAAGTTATAAAATAATAAAAGAAAGGAGTGTTAGAAATGAGTACAATACAAACAAAAATACTAAAACCAAAGCTAGGGTTATTAGAACTAGCAAAACAACTAGGAAATGTATCTCAAGCATGCAAAGTGATGGGATACTCAAGAGATACATTTTATCGATTCAAAGAGTTGTACGAAAATGGAGGAGAAGAAGCATTACATGAGATAAGTAAGAAAAAACCTCTATTAGCGAATAGAGTTTCCGACGATATAGAAAGAGCAGCGATTGGTATAGCAACAGAATTTCCAGCATATGGGCAAGAAAGAGCTGCAAATGAACTGAGAAAAAGAGGTATAATAATTTCTCAGGGAGGAGTGAGATCTATATGGCTGAGAAATGATCTTGAAACTTTCAAGAAAAGACTTAAAGCACTGGAAGCAAAAGTAGCTCAAGATGGAATTATATTAACCGAAGAGCAACTTGCAGCTTTAGAAAAAGTTAAAGAACAAAGAGAAGCACATGGTGAAATTGACACCGAACATTCAGGTTATTTGGGTTCTCAAGATACCTATTATGTAGGTAATATAAAAGGTATAGGAAGAATCTACCAGCAGACCTTCATTGATACTTATTCTCGAGTAGCATTTGCCAAGCTTTATACAGACAAAACGGCTATTACTGCTGCTGACTTGCTGAATGATAGAGTGATACCATTTTTTGATGAGCAAAATGTGCCATTATTGCGTATCCTTACAGACCGAGGAACAGAGTATTGTGGTAAGCCTGAAAATCACGCTTATCAGCTTTATTTGGGAATCGAAAATATCGATCATTCTAGGACCAAAGCCAATTCTCCACAGACTAATGGCATATGTGAAAGGTTTCATAGAACTATGCAAGATGAGTGTTACAATATTATCTTCAGAAAGAAAATCTACAATTCTTTGGAAGGTCTACAGATTGATGTTGATTATTGGTTGCGTTCTTACAATGAAACAAGACCGCATTCAGGTAAATATTGCTATGGTAAGACGCCTATGCAGACTTTTCTTGATAGCAAACATGTTGCTTTTCAGAAAAATATTAGTAGCATTACACAAGAGACTGATATTAGTTTTGACTACCTCAATTCTTCTGTCAGTTAATTCTTGTCTGTCAGATTAAGTCTTGTCTTTTACAACTTAAGTTATCAGCCATTTTGTATTCAAAATCTTTTTATATTTTAAATTTAGCGTTAGATAATTCTTCAAGTGAGTTTGTAATCTCTTCAGTTAGCGTCTCGTGAATTTTTTCAGTGTCACTCAGTGATGCAAGCAGTGCTGAAACTCTATTTGGAACATTAAGCAAATTATTACGTACAACTCTTGCTACGTTAAATGCCTCACTTTTTACTTCCTCTACTGCTACAAGTTCTCCTATTTCAGCTTTTGCCTTTGCTTCTAGCAACCTTCCTCGCTCCATTTCATTTTTTATTCGCGTTTTTAGCAACATTGTAGAAAGGTTATTTGTATTTTCGTTTTCTGGATTTTTCCTCCTAAGTGGCTGACTTGGATCTCTTATTGCTGCCACCGCTTCATTTGCTTGTTCTCTATTGATCAAACCATCCTCCAACTCAACTATTCCTTTTTTTACTAAATAACAGACATATTGCTTTGATACTCCTATCTCTCTTGCCCATTCTGTTTGTGTGATTTTCACTTTTTTTTTCTCCTCTCTCTTGTTTCTACGAATTTTCTTCTTGAATCTCTGAAAAGGTTTTGCCAGTATCAGCAATTCCCTACCTGTTTATACTTGCCGGCGTCTTAGAGATATTTTACTAATATAGAGCGAAGTACTCCGGTTTATAGCTGCTTTCTTTTTACATAGTGAAATTTGGCTATTTTCAACTAATACTATAAATTGCATCTTTGTAGTTATGAGATTCAACCACTACTTGCTCTAGCGTTAAACTGCTGCATTTGGCATCTTTACTATGGTTTTCTTCAAGCACTTTTGTCCTTGCTTCCTTTATTTCCTCAATGAACTTTCCATTAACTTTTTCTGGTTCAATTCTTTCCTCACAATATACAAGATTTGTGCAATTTGTTTTTCTGTAGTAATGTACTCCAAGGAATATCACTGATAGTGCAAGTATACTCGAGCCTATAAGTAGTGATAACCCTACGTTATTAATCAAAGCGTTCTGGTAAAACTTCTGTACACTATTAATATCACCTTCTACATACAGTAATAAAGGCAATACTATATTTGCAGCAACCAAACTGCTTAATAATGCTGTAAATAATGGCCTATCTTTGATTACTGATTCTACTTTATTTCTTCTACTAATGACTTTGTCGTCAATATTAATGAAATTGTTCTTACCCTTCCAAGCGTTAAGTGTAAAATGTGAATGAGTACCATTGCTGTATTCCAGTTTGACTGATTTTATTACTTTATCTTTTGGTTGATACTTTAGCACCTGATTCAAAGTTTCATTCCCATTCTTTCTCCCTACTTGACACTCTTCAGTATCTCTAAATTGCTTTATTCCACAAAATATCGGACTAATTGCAACCAATAGTGCAACAGCTAGAATTGGTATAGTCACATAGATGGTACTGTTTGCAAAAAATGCAATTAATTGTGCTTTATTCTGTAAATATACCAAAGCTGCAGAAACGCTAAGTGCAACAGCAGCTATACCGAAAATTATAAATTCCTTCTGCTGCACTGTATATTTTACTCTTGGCAAAATTCTATTTGTTTTCTTTTCTTTTTTAATTAACGGGGTTTCTTCATTATCACTTTTTTCTGATGGGCTAGTTGAAAGTGTAACTGGACTATCATGATTTAATGACATATTCTCCCATTCTTGCCTGCCACAAAACTCACTCATTTCTGTTACTTGAGAATTTGATCTTGTCACCTCTGCACTTCTATTGTCTATTCCACTATCACTTCCTTCCAAACTCTTTTTTAAAAATTTCGTATTCAGATCTACAGGTTCATCAGTTATATCTTCTGATTCTTTCTTAATTGATGTTTCTTCAGAATTTGACTTTTCTATCTCTGGACTTTGATCATTTATTTCACCATCTAAACCTCTTTTCGAGAATCTTTTACTTTGGTCTATAGTTGCATACATAGGTTCTCTTATAGCTTCTTGCTCATCACATTTTTCTCCATTTAATTGGAAAGAAGAATGTGGTAGCCTTGGTGGTGCAATATCCTGAATAATACTCAACCGATGATTTTCTGCTGTTCTAGGTGAAGGTGGAGCTACATTTCTAATATTGTCCTTCTCCAACATTCCATTCCTAGGTAACGGCTTTGGTTTATCTCCTAATTCTTTATCCTCTTCCTCTTTTTGCATTTCTTTTGTATTGTCTATTTTGGGGTTGGAAGATGTGTTTGATGCTGCCTCAAACTGATCAAGATAATACGGATGGTTATATTCTATTCCATTTGCCTCACAAACTGCATTAAATTCGTCCTCTATGTCTTTACCATCATCAAATACTAAAGAAGAACAACTCACTGAAAAATCAGCACCTGCTTCGTCTATTTTTGCTGTAATACTGCTATCGCTACTATTGCTAATCACATTTAAAGAAGCTAGTTTGCATTCAGTGTTCAGGTCAGGTTCTTGCTTCGTACCTTTTTCAAACAATTCAATTCTCTCCTTAACAGATAGTGTAGAATTTGAAACATTATTTTCTACTTCTTCAGAAAACGATGCTTCATTATTTGTTTGCGACGTTACTACTCCAGCTAACGTCTTTTCTTGATTCATTGAGTACACCACATTTAATCCAAAGTTATTTGTTACGCTAAACTCATTAAAATACGGTATATACCAGTAAATTAATATTACAACTACCAAGGCTTACTAAATTTCTGTTTGCGTTATCTTTTCCACTTTTTTCTTACTGTTTTTCTTCTTGAATCTCTGAAAAAGTTTTACCAGCACCAGAAAGAATTGCTTCCCTACCTGTGTACACTTGCCAACGTTTTATGGTTACATCTACAAATTTTGAATCTAGCTCTATTGTCCTACAAATTCTTCCTGTTCTCTCACATGCAATCAGTGTACTTCCAGAACCGCTAAATGGATCAAGTACTATGTCTCCTGATCTGCTGCTGTTTACTATTGCTCTCTCCATTAGCTCTACTGGCTTCATTGTTGGGTGCAGTGAGTTATGTATTGGCTTATCATAAAACCACAGATCACTTTGATTTCTACCGCCATGCCACTCACGTTTATTGCCGCTTTTCCATCCATAAAGCATTGCTTCGTATTGTCTTTGATAATCTGATCTTCCTAGCGTAAAGTGATTCTTCGCCCAAATGATAAAAGTTGACCATTTTCCTCCCGCTTCCTCAAATGCTTTTTGCAACGTTGAAAACTCTGATGATGATGCACAGATGTAAATTGCACCTTTAGTATATGCTAAAATATGAGTACAAATATCATAGAGAAAAAGCTCATACTTTTCACCTTGATTATCGTTTAGTATCTTTTTATCCTCTCTTTCTTGACTGCTACCATAATCAACGTTATATGGAGGATCACAAACAGTAATGTCTGCCATTTTATCATCTAACAGCGCTTTATATGATTCAACTACAGAGCTATCACCACAATAGATTCGATGATCACCTAAAATCCATAGATCACCTGGTTTTGTTATTTCTACCTTTTTGTCATCACCAACCAAGTCAGAAAAATCTTCTTTTTCACTATCTAAATCATCAAGGAAATGTTGAACTTTTTCTAATTCAAATCCAGTCATTTTAAGATCAAACTGTAAATCTTCTAACTCTTGAATTTCTACTTTCAAAAGCTCATCATCCCACTTTGCCCAATTAGCTGATTGATTTGCCAGTAATCGAAAAGCTTTAGTTTGTGGTTCATTTAAATTATCACTTAAGACCACTGGTATACTTTCCATACCAAGTTTTCTTGCTGCTTTAAGTCTTAAATGACCATCAACCACAGTGCCATCACTTTTTGCAACTATTGGTATACGAAAGCCAAATTCTCGAATAGAAGCACACATTCTGTTGACCACATCGTCATTTTTACGTGGGTTACGCTCATATTCAACTAGGTTTCGAGTAGGATAGTAGTGGATTGCTAAATTCATATCTTAATAATTAAAAAGTTAATATTCAAAATATATCTGACGCTAGAGAAGGCCTGGGGTCGAACCCACCAAACCCGCCATTATGGCCGAAAGGACCCACTTTTTATGGGTTTTTTGTCTTATTAATATCTTTACTAATATAGAACATTAATGCCAAAGCATCGGCCTCATTATCATCTCTAGGTGAAAAACTTTTTTCACGTATCGCTTCAATAACTTCACTCTTACTTGCATTGCCTTTGCCTGTTATAAAGCGTTTTATAGTTTTAACATTAACACCTTGGTAGGGAATATTGTTCTCTTCACACCAAGCAGACAGAACTGCGAGAAAACCGCCATAGCAATGCGCTGCATCAGTTCCTAGATGTCTTCTTACTTCCTCAAAATACACTGCAGTGAACTCATGTTTCAAAGAATTAAGCCAATTGTGAAAACTTAAAAAACACATTCCACCTCCACTGAAACGGCTACCATGAAAGCTTTTGCTTCCACTTTCAATTACTCCATCTGTTAGAATTGCCCAGCCGGTTTGCTTGCCGAGATCTAGCGTTAAGATTGACGTACAAAAACTCCTTTGTGTAATTAAAGTTCAATGCCCTGTATAATATATATGTACGATGACTCGCAAATTCGTCCGCAATTTTGAAAAAAAATTAAAAAAAATTTCATATCCTGCCATTTGAGTTTTTTTCATCTTTACTTATCTTAATAACTATTTTACATAACTTATATTACGCCAATATTTATATTATTATATTATCATATATTATATTTTACCTGTATTTAAATATATATATAATATATATAAGACTTCAGTAATCCGTAAACCCTCTTTACTGGCCGATTTTAGCCACTTAACTTTAGAAACGGCTTTTAGGAATAGAACATAAAAAAGACAATATTATCAATAACTTAACGATTACTGCTTTCTGAAATACTAATTAGTAACTCAGAAATTAGGTACGAAATTGGTAGTTTTTTACCTATGAAAAAGTAGCTTCAGTAGTGTATCAAAACGTTTAAATCTTATTTTAACTTTTAAAGATTTTATTCTTTTAGATAAAAAAATTATTACTACTTTTTTATAATAAATTAGTCATACAAAGTCTTGGTAAAAATCTCTATTCATGAAACTTTTGGAGTTTTTATGAAGAATTCTTATCAAGGAATCGATTCTACAATTGTTAAACATGTGAGATTTCAAGCTTCGCGCCTTAAATCCAAAAGCTGTTTTATTAACGAAAGTCTCGAAGATATAGAACAAGAGCTTTTTTGTCAGGTTTGGCAATATCTTAACCAGCACGATGAGAAAAGAAGTAGTTTTAGTACTTTCGTTGCTAGATTAGCTAATTATTGTGCTCGCAATATGTTACGCAATCAGTTATGTCTAAAACGTAATATAACTTTTGATGATATAAACGACGATATTCCAGATCATAGGAACTCGGAAATCGAAGCGATAATTCGCACTGATATAAATAATATAATTTCAACTTTGTCTGAAAAAGATAGTAATTTATGTCAATTACTTAAGGTATTTACTATTACTGAAGTTTCTGTAATAACCAAAATACCAAAGACAACTATCTATCGCACACTAGAACGAATACGCAATAAATTCTCAGTTTTAGAGAAGTTATAAGCTCTCGATTATATTTGCTCAAAATTTTTTTTTTGCAAATTGCGGACGAATTGCCTAGGTCATCGTACATATATATTTAGGTACTGGGAGAAAAATGAAAATAATGAACAGCAATGAACGGCTAAAAGTTCAAACAGGTATAAAAATGGTCATCTTTGGTCCTTATGGTATAGGTAAAACTAGTCTCTTAAAGACCATAAATGAACCAACACTTTGTCTTGATTTTGAGGCAGGTTTACTTGCTGTTCAAGATTGGCAAGGGGATTCTGTAAGTATTCGTACTTGGAATGAGGCAAGAGATATTGCATGTCTCATAGGTGGTCCTAATCCTGCGTTAAAATCTGACTCAGCATATAGCCAAAGACACTATGAGCATGTATCCAGTAAATACAAAGAGCTTGCTTCGGAGTTTCTCAAGTATCGATGTGTTTTTATCGATAGTATTACAGTAGCCTCGCGTTTATGTCTTTTATGGTCAAAAATGCAACCTGAAGCTTTTTCTGAAAGATCAGGAAAACAAGATATGAGAGCTGCTTACGGGTTACTTGCTCAAGAAATGATGGCTTGGCTCAATCAGTTTCAACATATTCCAAATAAAGACATCATTACAGTTGGAACTCTTGGACAATACCTCGATGATTTCAATCGCTCAACTTGGCTACCTCAATGTGAAGGAGCTAAAACTGCAAGTGAAATTCCAGGTATTGTTGATGAGGTAATCAGTATGGTTGGAATCAAGAAAGATGATGGTACAGAGGTTCGTTCATTTGTCTGTCAGACGATTAATTCTTGGGGATATCCTGCTAAAGATCGAAGTGGTTGCCTTAATATGGTTGAAGAACCGCATCTAGGAAAACTTCTTACAAAAATTAAAACTAAAGCTTTTGCAATTCAACCTGTCACGCCCAACATATAGGAGGTTATTATATGCTACAAAACTTTTTAACTATTGGTCAAAAAATTCCTTTTTTCAGTGTGAAAGAATACTTGGACGATCGATCGCCAATACCAGAGGATATAATCTCACCAAGAATTTTAACAAAAAGAGGCTTATTGGTACTGGGTGGCCCACCTAAAATCGGCAAAAGTGACTTTTTGATTTCATGGCTCGTTCATATGGCTGCAGGTGTTCCTTTTCTTGGTATGGTTTCAAATAGACCTTTAAAAATTTTCTACATGCAAACTGAAATTGAATATGAATATATGAAAGAACGTTTGCAACAACTTGATAATGAACTTTTGAATGTAGCTGCTAACAACTTAATCATTACGCCAAAAGTGCACTTATCATTTAATCATGATGAAATAAGTGAAATTAAGGAGATTGTAAATGAACGCTTTAAACCTGATGTTTTGGCCATAGATTCATTACGTAACATCTTTAGCAGTGAATATGGGAATGAAAATGATAATAGTGCTATGCTGTTCTTTCTGCAAAAGACTCTTGAGAAGCTACGCAGTGCTGTCAATCCAGATGCTTGTATTGTACTCACTCATCATACAAAAAAATTATCGAAAAAGATGCTCGAAGAAGATCCATTTCAAGGCCTAAGTGGTGCTGGATCTTTACGTGGATTTTACAGTACTGGTATGGTGATGTTTGCTCATGATGAAGAAAGCAGTGCACGCCAGATAGTATTTGAGCTTCGCAATGGTGAACGCGTGCCAAACAAACTTGTCGATAAGATAAATGGTCATTGGCAGCTAATGGAATAGCTAACTTTCACTTTAAAGTCAACTTATAGGAGAGCGTATGCTACAAGATTTTTTAACTGATTTTAATAATGCAAAACTGCAGAGCAGTTTAATACCGAAAGGTACAATAGTCAAGGTAAAAATGGCAATAAAGCCTGGAGGTTATGAAAATTGGTTCACTAAAAACTACACTACTGGCAGTATCTATTTAAATGTAGAATTTACCGTCACTGAAGGCCCATATGCAAAACGCAAGATTTTTCAGATTATAGGTATCAAAAATGGCAAAGCAGAAGGTGAAGAAGACATCTGGGGAGAATCTGGACGTTCTATGCTGCGTAGTATTTTGGAATCATCCAGAAATATTCATGCAAATGACACTTCAGAGAAAGCAGTTACTGCTAGAAGAATAAACTCTATAGCTGATTTCAACGATTTAGAGTTTACAGCAAAAGTAGGCGTTGAAACTAATAATACATACGGAGATAGAAATAGGATTACTACAGTTATTACTCCAGAATTACAAAAAAATTTTCAAGATGATTGGTTGCCATTTTGAAGTATGACGAAGGAAAGTTGTGGGCTGCTGTTATTACTAGAGCTATTCAGGATGCAGCAGGAAAAAACCCTAAACTTAAAAAAGAGGCTTGTCAATGGATTCGCTCACGATCTTTTGAAACTGTTTGTGAGCTGGCTAATCTTGACTTTAAACGTCTAAAAAATATGTTGAACAAATTTGGAATAAACAAGGAGAACTTTATGGATTTTTCATCTAAAAATGCTTTGAAAATAAAATCGTTATTAATTAATAATATCAAAGATTGTTTATCTTATTTGTTGCCTGATGGCAAATCTTACCAAGATAAATTCTATATTGGAAGTAGAAATGGAAATAAGATAATAGTTGAAATGGAAGGAGAAAATGCAGGAAATTGGTACAACCTGATCGAAGAAAAGAAAGGAAATATAATAGACCTTTGGACTTTAGTTAAAGGTAATATAGATTCTGCTGAAACATGGTTGAACGGTAAAGATGAAAGAAGTTCCATATTACAAGAAAAACAAAACGAAGGAAAAGCATTTTCTGTAAATCATTACTTAAATGACAAATCACCAATGCCACAAGATATAATAGGCCCAAGAATTTTGACACCAGGTGGTCTTTTGGTCATAGGTGGTACTCCAAAGATTGGCAAAAGTCATTTTCTTCTTTCTCTATTAGTACATCTGGCCGCAGGAAGATCATTTCTTGGCATGAAACCTACAAGACCGCTAAAAATATTCTATCTACAAAATGAAATGGAATATGATTATATTAGAGAACGTATACAACAACTCAATAAACTTCCTCATTTAGCAACAGAAAACTTAGTTGTGACGAACAAGATGAATTTGACCTTAAATGAAGAAGGTATAGAAAAAATAAAAAATATGGTAGAGGAAAAGTTTGATTTAGTTGTGATTGATTCTCCTTATAATTACGTTAACTATGGTCTACAGCATGCAATAGAAAAACTACGTTCCAAGATTAATCCTATGGCTGGAATAATCATCACAAATCACACCAAAAAAGTATCTACCTCTACATTGGAAAAGAATCCATTTCAAGCTCTCGTTGGTGCTAATGCTTTAAGAAGTTTTTATACATCTGGAATAGTAATATTTCAACCCAATAAACGTACAAATATCTTGCAAGTAGTATATGAACTTAGAAACGGTAGATCTATACCAACAAAATTCATCAACAAGATTAATGGATGTTGGAAATCTGCTAACGTTATAGCTAGAACATAAAAATTCTTCAGGTAGGTATGGATATTTATTGTTCACAAAGAAATGGACATTATAAATTATTAGGGAAGAAAGAACAGTTAAGAACTCAACTCCTATCAAATATAAGGTCATGTCTTTCTTATTTACTGCCAAGAGGAACTTTTCGTGGTGATAAGTTCTATGTAGGTGATCTACAAGGCAATAAAGGACAAAGTATGATAGTGGAGTTAACTGGCAGTAAAGCCGGATTATGGCATGATTTTTCTACCGGAGAAGGAGGAGATATTTTTGATCTTTGGGCTGCTGTTACTGGAAAAAATCAATTTACTGATACGATAGAAGATATTGCTAAGTGGATTGGTTATTCGGAAAAAAATAACACTCTGGGGCAACCAACGGCATCATGGAACTATTACGATAAAAGTGATCAAGTGATTGTTACAGTTTATCGTTATAACACTGATTCAGGAAAAAGATATCTTCCTTTTGATGTAAAAAGGTCTAGTTTTACTCTACCAGAGACCAGGCCTTTATATAATATTCCAGGTATCATGAAATCTGATAAGGTAATTTTAGTTGAAGGTGAAAAGTGTGCAGATGCTCTGATAGAGCAAGGTATGACTGCCACAACTGCAATGTTAGGAGCAAATGCACCAATAGAAAAAACAGACTGGTCACCACTTAAGGGTAAGCATGTTATTATTTGGCCAGACAATGATGAACCAGGTAAACAATATGCTGAGAAAGTTGTGAAAAAGCTTACTTTTCTTGGTGTTTTATCACTTACTCTTCTTGAAATACCGGAAAATAAACCAAAGGGATGGGATGCGGCAGACGGCATACAAGCAAATATAGATATTTCTGAATTCATTGAAAGTAACTCGAGAAAAGTAATTGTTAAGCAATTGCTTAATATTCAAGAATGGAGCATAGAACGTTTTATAGGTCCAGTACCAGAGCAAAAGTTTCTTGTTGAAGGGTTATTTCCTTTAGGAGTGACATCTATTCTAGCTGCAATGGGAGATACTGGTAAAGGTATGCTTCTGCTTGATTTAGCACTGAAAGTTGCGAGTAGAAAAGATCAGCCATGTGGTTTTGGTCCTTTAGTTACTGAACATGGATCTGTGGTAATTTTCTCAGCAGAAGATGATATGAGTGAAATACATCGTCGTTTGGAGCGTCTTGACTCACAATGCGAGAGATTAAAATATAAAGATAGGCTCTTTATTGTACCATTACCAAATGTTAGTGGATCACTTACAATCATAAAGAGTGTTTCAGGTAAAGTGATAGAGACTTCTCCTGAATTTGAATCGATAACAAAACAACTTAATAAAATAAAAGACTTAAAATTAATCGTATTTGATCCACTTGCATCATTCGTGCATGCTGATTTAAATACTGACCCAGCCGTAGGCGATTATTTGATGTCTTTATTATCTGATTTAGCAGGTAGCACTGGAGCATCAATAATTACTGCCCATCATATGAGAAAGCCAAAAAGTGAAAAACCTATATCGACTGTTGAGCAAGCACGTGATGCCATTAGAGGTACATCTGCTCTTGTTAATGGTGTTAGGTGTTCATACGCTTTTTGGTCTGTGGAAGATGCAGCTAAACCGACAATTTTTAAATCAATAGGAGAATCTGTAAGACAGAACGCATTATTTTATGGAGCAATTGTTAAAGCAAACGGTTTGGCTGATCGCACTTTACGCACTTATTTAAGAAATGAAGAAACAGGATTGTTAGAGGACATAACTGAAAGATTAAGAATAAAAAATATGAACGAAAAAGATTCAAAGCAGCATCTTATAACTGCAATTACACGAGCAGCAATTTCTGGACATCCATTTACCCATACAGGAAGTACAGGAGTGTATAAACAGCGGCATAGACTACCTGAGGAGTTTCACAGTATAGGAAGAGATAGAATGGAGCGTATAGTTCAAGAGCTGTTACAAGCACGGAAGTTGGTTAAAGGAATGGCTACTGGTTCAAAAGAAGATAAATGGCTTGACATTCCTAGCGGACCATTTGCTCGCGGTGTTGGAAAGTTTAGCTGTGGAGCTGAGCTATTCTCCTAAAAAATTTTCCTGATATAAAAAAATATTTTGATTTTTGCGGACGAATTTTGAACTCACCGTACATATATAATATAGGGGGCTTAATTAAAAATGTCAATACTCACACAGTCAGGAAGAGCAGCAATAGCAGCCAGCATCAAAAAGCAATCTATCCATCTTGCTTGGGGAACAGGTGATTCAAGTTGGGAAAGTAGCCACAAAGTAGAAAAAACTTTCGTTAAGGGTGAAATAAAATTTGATCATCAACCTATTAAAGATGTGAAGGTTTTTACAGGGCAAACAACTTATCAGCCAAGTATTGACTATACAGTTAATGGCAGTACTGGTGTAATAAAACTTACGGAAAATAGCTCTATTCCAGTAAGTGATAAAGTTACTGTAGAGTATAGTGAAAGCACACCACCAGAGCTGATAACTTCTGAAAAGCTGCTCAATGAACTTGGCAGACGTACTGCAGACGAAGTGCTATTCTGCACAGGTGATGAAAACGGTGAACTTATAACTCCATCTGGAAGGTTTAGGCCCTCAAATGTACCAACTAATAATCTCTATCTCAAATTTACTTTCGATTTCACAAACGCAGCAAATCAAGTTATACGGGAATTAGGGGTTATGGTTGGTACTAAAGTAAAAGAAGAATTACCTATAGGACAGAGATATTTTGAACCACAAGATATAGAAGACCCAGGGATCTTATTAGTTTTAGAGCATACAGTACCGCTCATTAGGACTTCAGCAACCCGGGAAACTTTTTCGTTTGTAGTGACATTTTAGAAAAAGAGAAAAAAGATGACCTTAAATAGCTATTATAACCGCTTTAATCCTGACAAAGAATACGAAAAAAGTTTGTTCCTGGCAGGAAGAGGTCTACAGTCTGCAGAATTAAACGAGACTCAGGAGTATGCTCTCTCTAAGCTTAAAGGCATAGGCGATGCAATATTTCGTGATGGCGATGTTATAACAGGAAGCAATTGTATTATAGATGGGGAAACTGGTAAAGTTACACTTGAGTCAGGAAAAATCTATCTTCGTGGAGCAGTTAGAAAAGTAGAAGCAAAAGAGTTTGTTATTCCACTGAGTACCACAGTGCGTATCGGTGTTTATTATCTAGAATCTACGATTACAGAACTTGAGGACGAAAATCTTCGTGATCCTGCTGTTGGTACACGTAATTATCAAGAAGTAGGAGCTGCAAGACTTAAAGTTTCCACCATTTGGGGTTATCAAGCAGAAGGTGTTTCTTCCACTTTTTCTGTAAATGGCGAATTTTATCCAATTTATAACATTGAAAATGGAGTATTGATAGAACATTCACCGCCACCACAAGCAAATATAGTAACTACTGCTCTTGCTCGTTATGACAAAGAAGCCAATGGTTCCTACGTCGTAAATGGTCTTGAAGTAATGTTCCTGCAAAAGGAAGAGGGAGAAGGAGGAAAAAAAATATTTGTGATTAATGAGGGCAAAGCTCATGTTGATGGCTATGAGATTGAACTTCCTCACAGTATTCGTGTTTCTTTTGATGAAGATCCGGATATAAAATCAGTTGAATCAGAACCACATACTTTTCAGCCAAATAGCCAAAGAGTAATGGAACTTAAAGTTAATGATTTTCCAATAAGTGAAATTAAAAAAGTAGATATAACCGTTCAAAAAACCATTACCATTACTCATGGTTCATATTCAGGAGCTGTTGATCCAATACCTGACTCTGCAGTACTTGAGATTATTCAAGTTAAACAAGGCAATGTTATTTATGAAAATAGTATAGATTACAAATTAAACGCAGGAAATGTTGATTGGTCATTACCAGGTAAAGAACCAGCTCCTGGAAGTAGTTATCAAATAACTTACCGCTGTCGTACTCATGTAAGTCCTGAAGATATAAGTGAACAGGGATGCAAAGTAAAAGAAGCAGTTGATAACAGCTTGGTTTTGATTGATTACACCTGGAAAATGCCCCGCTATGATTTAATTACTATCGATAGCAAAGGGGTGGTAAGAAGAATAAAAGGAATTTCCCACTCTTGGAGACCATCGATGCCTAAAGCACCTAGCGGACAACTTTTGCTCTGCTACATTCATCAGACATGGAAAAACGGAGAAAAAGAAGGGGTAAAAATAGTGAATAATGCTATTCATGCTGTACCGATGAATGAGCTTGAAGCAATGAAAAAAGGAATAAATGATCTTTATGCGCTGGTTGCACAGGAACGTTTACGCAGTGATGCAAATTCAAGAGAACCTACAACGAAAAAAGGAGTATTTGTTGATTCGTTTTTTGATGATGATATGCGTGATCAAGGAATTTCGCAGTCTGCAGCAATAGTAAACAAAGAATTAATTTTACCTATAGATGTGGAAATTATTGATGTTGAAAGAGGTAAAGAACCTTATCTTTTACCTTATAAACTTGAACCGGTACTGGAGCAGCTTTTACAGACTAAAGGAGAAAAGATCAATCCATATCAAGCTTTTGATCCAGTTCCGGCACAAATTACTCTAAATAAAAACATTGACCACTGGACAGAGGTTACCACGAATTGGAAAAGTCCAGTAACCAGAGTATTTAATGTTAAAGAAACAACAGAGCTGCTGTCAAGTACCTCATACGAAACTGAATTTATGAGAGAAGCAGTACAGAATTTTGAAATTGAAGGTTTTGAGCCAAGTGAGAAGCTTAAAGAGATAAAATTTGACGGAATAATTATTCAACCTATAGCATAAAAATATGTTAATAGTTAACAATCAAGGACAAATAAGTGGAAAAATAAAAATCCCAGCAAATATTCCAGCAGGTACTAAATTAGTACAGTTTTATGGTGATAAAGGAAGCTATGGAGAAGCAACGTACACTGGTAAAAAAACTATTACCATAGAAGAGAGAAGAAGAGTTATCGCAGCAAGAAGAGTTGATCCTTTAGCGCAAACATTTACTTTAAATGAGAGCAGACACATAGGAGGTCTAGAGTTATGGTTTATAAATAAAGGCAAAAAACGTGTTGTTGTGCAGATTAGAGAAACAGCAGTGGGAATGCCCTCGCAGACTGTCATTGCTGAAAGTTATATTGAGCCAAAAGATATAAAGATAGATGGCACAGCAACACGTATAGAATGGTCACCAATGTTTTGCCATGCAGGAGAGGAGTATGCGATAGTACTACTTACTGATGATGCAGATACTGCAGTAAAAATAGCAGAGCTTGGCAAGTATGATGCAGTAAATAGCCGTTGGGTAACAAGTCAACCATATCAAGTAGGAGTATTACTGTCATCTAGCAATGCAAGCACCTGGACTCCACATCAAAATTTAGATTTAACGTTTCGACTACTAGCTGCAAAATTTAGTGAAGTTTCTCATGTTGTTGACCTGGGCAAAGTTACTGTAAATAATGTATCAGATTTAATTGTTTTGACGAACGTCGAAAAAGTAGCATTTGATACCAATGTAGAATTTATCTTAACAGATGAAGAGGGAAGAGAAAACTTTTTGTCTGATAATTTGCCGCTCGCGCTGCGTGAAAGAATAAATGGGGAATTAACGGTAAAAGCAAGCCTAAAAGGAGGGCGAGAAAAAAGTCCTGTTCTCTATCCTGGGTTACAGCTAGTTCTGGGTAATCTTTCAGAGTTCGGAGATTATGTTACAAGAAGCATTACAGCAGGAGCTAACACTAAGATTACCATAACATATGATGCGCTGATACCTGGCACTGCAGATGTTAAAGCATATGTACAAAAAAACGTGGATTGGCAATTAGTAAATTTAACATCAGGAAAACCAATTGGAGAAAATTTGGTAGAGAGAACTCATGTGCTATCAAATTTTAATGGTAATGATACAAGGATAAAATTGGTTTTAAGTGGAACGGTTGTCTATCGTCCAAAAGTCAAAAATCTACGAATCATTATCACTTAGCAGAATGTCAGATGATAAAACAAGTAGAGGATACTCTTTGCCTCATCCAGAAAACATTGCTGTGCAAGATGTTGTTCGTATCCGTACCACAATTAAGAAAATAGATGAAGATATTACCGAAAGAGAAGATGAGCATAATCAACTTAAGAGTAATTTTGAGCGGTTTAATTTTGAGACTTTTTTAAATTTTTGGAAATGAAAGAAGCAATATACCAAAGGATAAAGGATTTAGCAGCAAACAGCACACCTGATCAACTGGCATATCTTGCAAAATCGCTGGAATTGATAGCAGATAAAAAAGCTATTGCTGACATTGTGCAGATGACTGAGGTAAAAGAGATAATTGATGCACTACAAAAGAGGCTTAAGGATTTAGCAGCAAACAGTACACCAGATCAATTAGCATATCTTGCTAAAGCATTGGAATCAATAGTCGACAAAAGTGCAGTTTCTGAAATTGTACAGATGACTGATGGTAAGCTAAAAGAACTTCTTGATAGTGCAAAAAAACACTTAACTGATCTGGATAATAAAAAAGCTAGTTCTTTAGCAGTGATCTCTGAATCAGAGAAGCAGTTATTAAAGAGAATTGATGAAAAAGGAACAACAAATTTATCGCTACTTGATACGAGAAAGAATGCCAATATTGCAGCAATAAATAGCATTAGTAATAGTCATAAAGATGGTCTTAAAGGTTTAGTAGAAGATTTTCGTGCTGTTAATAATGTACCATCTGGCTCATCAATTATTGGGGAAATAGAAACTCGTGATAACCAATTAAAAACATCCCTGATAAATGAGGTAAAAACTCGGGATGAACAGTTAAAAGTGTCTCTTATAAATGAAATAAGAAAGCGCAACATGGTTGAACCAGGGTCATTACCTTTCTTATTTGGTGTACTTGGCAGAAAAAATAATTATTTTGGCCACGGAACTTTTACGACAGAGCTTGGAAAGTGGAGTAGTGATATAACAAAAACTGACTATATGTTACAACTACTAGCAGGTAGCCATACGTACAATACAGATTACGTTAGTTTTTATCGGCCAAGACAACTAAGTTTTATAGAGGGAAGTAAAGGAACATTTATTTACGGAGAGTTATGCACAAAAAGTTTTTCGGGTAGTTATGATGAGATATACTATTACCCGTATGCTGCACTTGGAGTAGTATTTGTAAAAAATACAACCAATGTGAACATAAATAAGACAATGGAATTTGTTGGATCATCGTATTCGAGTACGGAGTATGGGGGAGCAGGATTATTTGTGGGAACTCCTGATAACACTAATTCTAATAAATCAAGTATTTCAAAAATAGTATGGAAAAATGTTTACCAATACACGAGTTCTGATAGCAAGTTGGCCGGATCTGGTAATGTGGAGATTCCAGCAGGAAAAACAGTTGCAATATTACTTTACACATCATCTTATCTGTATTCCAGAACACAAGTTAGTCAAGGTATGCTTGCATCAAATTATGTACACAACTATGGTCAATTTATTCAGTGGGGGATTTATAACATACGTAGCAATTTTCTCACCACAGGGCTTGAGGTAGATGTGGAAAGGACGCTCAGGGGTTGGCAATGTCCAGGGTTAGAACGAACTGATCAAATATGGCAATGAGGAGGAATTTGTGACTATTTATATACGTTTTGAAAACCACAAGCAGATTGAAACAACAACACTTGAAAACAAGCTAACTGGAAATGATTGGTATGAAGCACCAAAGAATTTTGACTGGCAAAAAAGTTATTGTTTAACAGAAGGAGAGAAAATTGTTGAAAGGAATAAGGAAGATATTGAGCTGGAGTTATTGGAAAATGCGAAACTTTCTGCACTTGATAGTGTGCGTTTTTATTTTAATAACTATACTAACGAATACGCTGGAAATTCTCACCAAAAAGCTAAATCGTATCAAATACAAGAAAAAGCCGCAAAAAGCATTCTAGCAGCACCAGAGTCTATAAGTAAAAAGGATACAGAAATTATAGAACCATTAGCAAAAGTCCGTGGTATTACAGTTATTGAAATGGCAAGAATAATTGAAGAAAAAGCAAAAAAAGCAGTAAAAGAAATAATTAAATGTGAAGAGTTGGAAGACATTACCAAGAAGAAAATTGCAGAAGCCAAAAGTAAAAATGAGCTAGAGAACTTACTAAACGATTTTAAACAAAAGATACAAAGAAATGGCTGAAGAATTTTTACACGGAGTAAATGTTATTGAGGTAACCTCAGGAGCAAAGACAGTACGTACAGCTAAATCATCAGTGATAGGTGTAATTGGTACTGCACCTGAAGCTGATGAGCAAAAGTTTCCGCTAAATAAACCAGTGTTAATTGCAGGAAGCTTAAAAGAAGCAGCAAGACTTGGAAAGAGTGGCAGTTTACCTTCTGCAACAAACGGAATATTTTCCCAGATTGGTGCAACAGTAGTAGTTATTCGAGTTAAAGAAAGTGAAAACAGCGATTCAAAGCTCAAAGAAAGTGAAACTATCCAAAATATAATTGGCGGTGTTGATAAAGAGACTGGAGAGTATCAAGGGATAGAGGCATTCCTCAGTAGTGAAAGCATAGTTCATATTGCTCCAAGAATATTAATTGCACCTCAGTTTACTCATCAGTTACCTGAAATAGATGGAGTAAATCCAGTAGTGAGTGCTTTAATTTCCATAGCAGAAAAATTAAGAGCAATTATTGTTGCAGATGGACCAAATACTAATGATGAAGAAGCAATAAAATGGAGAAAAAGTGTAGGCAGCTCAAGAGTTTACGTAGTTGACCCTTGGGTTAAGGTATTTATTGAAGGAAAAGAAGGAACCTTGCCAGCAAGCCCATTTGTAGCTGGTTTAATAGCAAAAGTAGATAGCGAACAAGGATTTTGGCACTCACCTTCAAATAAAGAGATAAATGGTATTGTTGGAACAAGCAGGCCTATTGATTTTACGCTCGGTAATACAAATTGTAGAGCAAACCATTTAAATGAAAATGAAGTAACAACGATAATTCATCAAAATGGCTATAGGCTTTGGGGAAATAGAACATGTTCAAACGATTCGAAATGGGCTTTTCTATCAGTAAGGCGCACTGCAGATTTAATTAACGATAGTTTACTTCGAGCTCATCTCTGGGCAGTTGATCGCAATATCACAAAAACTTATATAGATGATGTGATTGAGGGGGTGAATTCTTACCTTGCAAGTTTAAAAGCGCAAGGAGCAATTATCAGTGGAAAATGTTATGCAACTCCCGAACTCAATACACCGGCAAATATTGCAAGCGGAAAAGTGTCTTTTGATTTTGAGTTTACACCGCCATATCCAGCTGAGCAAATAATATTCAGATCCCATCTTGTAAATAATAGTGTAATAAGTTAGGAGAAAGCGAAGTGTTACCCAAAATACTGAGAAATTTTAACGTATTTGTAGATGGTCGTGGTTATGCAGGAAAAATAGATGAAATTACGCTACCAAAGCTTACCATAAAAACAGAAGAGTACCGTGCTGGTGGTATGGATATTCCAATAAATATTGACATGGGCATGGAAAAGCTTGAAGCAGATTTCACTTTTGCTGAATACGATACAGAGCTCTTTCGGCTATTTGGGTTGATAAATGGAAATTCGGTATCTTTGACGCTCAGAGGTGGAATGCAAGGTAGTGGAAGTAATGATATTGGAGCAGTAATAATCAATTTAAGAGGCATTTTTAAAGAATTTGATTTTGGTAACTGGAAACCTGCTGAGAAAGCAACGCTGAAATGTACTGTAGCTGCCCATTACTATAAACTTACTATAGGCGGTAATGAGCTGATAGAAATCGATGCTGAAAATATGATTAGAAAGATAAATGGCGTTGATCAAATGGCCTTGCTACAAACGATTCTAGGGATCTAATATGGTTGACAAAATTACATAAAAATGTTAAAATATAAGAAGTTGTAGGTATATAGTTAATATGGATTCTAAAGCTCATACAAATTCCATAGAGCAGCTAACTGGTTCACTTGTTAGTGTAGCACAATCTCAAGACAAGTCCGTTTTAAAGTTATTAACTGAATTAATGGAAGAAGAAATTGAAGATATGGAATTATCTAAGATTGCTGACGAACGCTATAAAGAAAAGAGGGTTAAACATCAAGATGCCTTCTGGGATTAAGCCTTACAATATAGACTATTCAGAATCTGTTATAAAGAAAGACATTCCGGCTCTTCCAGCAAAAGTAAAGTTAATGATTAAGAAGGCAATAATGGAGCGTCTAACAGTTGATCCAATTGGACTTGGAAAGCCATTAAAGCATAACTTAAGTGGACAACGTAGTCTACGAGTGAGGTATACTTTATTATATAGATGTACCAGAACATACAGTAGTTATTACTTCAATTGAACACAGAAAAGATTCTTATCAAAGCTAATCCTATTTATAGCACCATACAAAGAAATTAGTTATGTAAAAGCCGATATAGACTTTTATTTAATTAACTTTTTAAGGAGGAACATGCAAGCTATAACACTTAATAACCCAATAACAGTTGATGGAATTTCTGTCTCAGAACTTACTGTTAGACGTCCAAAAGTTAGAGACTATCTTGCAATTGAACGCTTAAATGGTAGTGACCTTAGTAAAGAAGTAACTTTGACTGCTAATTTGACATCAGTTGCAAAAGAAGCAATTGAAGAGTTAGATATTGCTGATTATGTGAAAATTCAAGAGGTATTAAAGGATTTTTTTTCACCGATTATCCAAAAAACTTGAGATTAGAAGTATTAATGTTCAGCTCTGTTGTAGGAGGCGGGGTTGAACAAATACTTGATATGGAGATTAATGAATTTATCTTATGGCATAAAGCAGCGAGGAAGGTACAATGTCAACATTATCTATAAAAATCGGAGCAGTTTTAGATGGCAGTTTCAGTACTGTAATAAAAGGAAGTAGCAGTCAACTTACTCATCTTGGTGAGAATATAAGAAAGCTTGACTCATCTTTAAAATCAGTATCAAAGTTTAAGCAGTTAGGTCATGATGTTTTGACTAGCAAGAGGTCATGGAAAGGCTTTGAAGATCAAGTAAAATCTTTAGCTAAACAAATGAAGGCAATAGAGAAACCGAGCAAAACTTTAAAAGCAGAATTTGACAAGGCCAAAACCTCTGCAATAAAAGCAAAAGAAGCATATTTGAAAAAGAGAGATGCTTTGCATTCATTTAATGAAGAAGTAAGAAAAAGTGGAAGAAATATTAAGTACTTAGTAAGTGACCAACATAAACTTGGCTCTTCTATTGAAGTATTAAAAGGTAAGTATGGTAAGCTTGGATCTGCAATACGTAGTCACCAAAGTTTTTTAGCAAGCAAAGCACATTTTAAGTCACAAATTATAGAGACTATTGGGCTAGGGCTAACGCTTGCAGCTCCAGTTAAAGTTGCAATTGACTTTGAAAGTGCTATGGCTGATGTTACAAAAGTGGTAGATTTTAAAAAAGGGACGGATGAAGCAACTAAATTTGCAAAGAAGTTAAAAGAGATGTCACGTACTATACCATTATCAGCCGCAGAACTGGCACAAATAGCTGCAAGTGGTGGTCAACTTGGTATCAAGAAAGAAGATCTTTTTATGTTTACAGAAACAGTGGCAAAAATGTCTACAGCATTTGATATGTCTGCAGAGCAAGCAGGTGATTCTATAGCTAAACTCTCTAACGTTTATGGAATTGATGTTAGTAAAATGGAATACGTTGGTAATGTAATCAATCACTTATCAGATAACACTGCTGCCAAAGCAAAAGATATGGTTGAAGCTCTAGCAATAGTTGGTGGTACTGCAAAACAATTTGGTCTTGACATCAAGGAAACAAGTAGTTTAGTAAATGCCTTCGTTAGTTTAGGTAAACAACCAGCAAAAGCTGCAACTGCTATAAATGCTCTACTTAGTAAACTTCAGACTGCTGAAGAACAAGGAGGGGATTTTAAAGCAGCATTAGAGCAAATGGGAATAACTGCAGAAGAAATAGTACAAAGAATAAGCGAAAACGGCGAAGAAGCATTACTCTATTTTTTTCAAACTCTAAAGAAAATGGATAACCAGGAACGTTCTACAATCCTTATGAAACTTTTCGGTCAGGAATATCAAGATGATATTGCATTATTAGCTGGAAGTTTTAATAAGTATGAGGATGCAATAAAGTTATTGGCTAATACAGAAAAGTACAAGAGCTCTCTACAAGAAGAATTCAAAAATCGTGCAGACACTACAGCTAATAAATTACGACTTCTTCGAAATGCAATAGCTGAAGTTGGTATGAACCTGGGCTCAGTGATGTTGCCTACTTTAAAATCTATAGCTGAATTTTTACAAGAAAAAACTAGATATATAGCAGAGTTTGCAGAAAAATATCCAACTTTAACCACGGCGATCATGGGTACTGTAGCATCCTTGATAAGTTTAAAAATTGTAGCAGTAGGACTAGGATACGGATTTACATTGCTAGGAAGTACGATTTTTAGTCTGAAAGCAAACCTACTTGGAGTATTTTCATTTTTATCAGCTACAGTTTTTCCTGCAGTAGTAACAGGACTAAGAGCAATAACACTCGCTAACCCTATAGGACTTTTAGTTGCTGGACTTGTTACTGGTGCAGCTCTTGTTATAGCTAACTGGCAAAAGGTGAAAGACTTTTTCTCTAGCTTGTGGAAATCACTCATTGAACCTATAGGAAAAGCTTTTTCATGGATAGGGGAAAGTGTATTTGGAAAAGTATTGGAAAATAGCCCACTGAAAGAATTTGAAAAAAGAAAAACTGAAATAAAAGCAGTCCATACTCCCATAAAGAGTAATATTCTCAACAGTGGAAATCCTGTGCTAGGTAACAGTATAATTAAAGAATTTTCAAAGAGAAATAAAAATAGCTTCAGAGTCAAAAGCCTTATTGAGGAGACAGAGAGCGATAAGATATTTGCAAGGAGTAAGTTTGAAAATAAAGAACAAAATAAAACTCAGAACATCACTAATAATTACACTATCAGCATTAAAGCAGAACCTAACCAAGATGTTCGTAGTCTTGCAGATGAAGTAATAAAAAGGATAAGAGAAAAGTCACGTGATGTTTTATTTGATACGGTAGAGACATTTTATTGATGCTATCTCTTGGTCCGTATAAGTTTGCTCCCACAAGTTTAAAGTATAGCAGAGAAAATCGTTGGAGCACGATTGAGTGTATTGAAAATATGCCACTATTACAAAATATCGGTCAAGGTGTAGAAAATATAGATTTAGAAGGAATGATTTATCTGCATAATCTCAACGGGCTAAATCAATTAAAGAGTGTGAAAGAAGCTGAAAAACCACATATTTTAGTAGATAGTTTAGGTAATATTTTAGGACAATTCGTAATTACTAGGTTAGAAGAAAAGCAGATGTATTTTTTACCTAATGGACTACCAAGAAAAGTTGAATTTAGTTTGAGTTTAAAAAGCTATAGATGACTGTATACTATGTGAGTAAAGAAAATGAGATGTTAGATCTGATTTGCTGGAAACATTACGGATTTACTGATGGAGCAGTGGAATTAGTACTAGCAGAGAACTTAGGTTTGGCAGAATACGGAAGCTTTTTGCCTGCAGGATTAAGGATAAAGCTTCCTACTATTAAGAAAATAGTACAAAAGTCAAAATTAAAGGTCTGGGAATAAATGCAGCCAGATTTTATAATAGATAAATGTGAATCAATTAAAGGTAGAGTTATATCATTGCACCTTACAGATGAATCAGGAATAATAGATGATGTAGTTGAAGTGTGTGTTGATTACAGGGATGAAGACATAGATATTCCGAATGAATTGAACATAGCACTAGGTTATAAGGAATTTGGAATCTTTCCAATGGGTATATATACAGTCAACGAAGTGACTATACAGGGTCCACCTAAGACTCTACTAATCAAAGCTCATGCAACAAATTTAAGAATATCTTTGAAGGCAAAAGTATCAAAAGAATGGCGCCAAATTACCATAGAAAACTTAGTAAAAGAAATAGCCCAAAAACATGGATATGGATACAAAGTCGCTAAGGAATTTAAGAATGTATTGATACCCCACATTAATCAGGCAGATGAAAGTGATATAAGTCTGTTAACAAAGATCGCAACAGAGCGTGAAGCAATGGCAAAATTAGCTGGTGGGTATATATTGTTTATTTCAAAGAATATGGCAAAATCAGCCACAGGAAAAGCTTTAGGAACAACGACTATTAGACCTCAAGATACAATTAACTGGAAAGTACATTTTACCGTACGTGATAAGTATAATTCAGTAGTGGCAAAGTGGCATAGCTATGAAAAGGGCGAAACTATTAAAGAAACAGTTGGTAGTAGCGAGCCAAGTTATATTATGCTGGAACTTTACTCTAATGCAGAGTCAGCGCTGAGTGCAGCAAATGCCAAGTTGAAACAATTGAAGCGTAACAATGAAGCTTTAGATATAACTATGCCTGGTAATCCTCAAATTTTTGCAGAAGCTAAACTTAATCTTATAGACTTTAACCAAGCGGTAGATGGTGAATGGATAGTTAATAGAGCGGAGCATACTTTAAATAGCTCAGGTTACCTTACTATGTTGTCAGCATCTTTGAGTAAGTAATGTTAATAAAAAATGAGTAAATGATCTATTTAATATTAAAAAGATGTTGAATATGGATAAATTGGGTCAAGATACAAAAAACAAGCTGCATTTTTGGTGGCTTATAACAGTAATAGTATGTATTATTGCTACCTATTCCTACATGAAGGCAAAGGCTGCAGATAATTATAAAACGATATTACGCATTGCTTCTCAAAATTGTAACTTAGAGACTGTAAAATTCTTAGTAGAAAATCTATTAGATATTAATGTGCAGATCCCTAAATTAACAGCACTACATTATGCTGCAGAAGAGGGATGTGCAGAGGTTGTAAAATTCCTAGTAGAAAAAGGAGTTGATATAAATGCTACGAAATATGAAAGATGGACACCTTTACATGCAGCTACATATGAAGGCAAATTGGAGATAATTAGATTTTTATTAGACAAAGGTTCAGACCCTACCATTAGAGATACAGATGGAAAAACACCAAGGAAAATTGCTGTATTAAGATCACGGCATAATAAGGACAAACCTTATGATGAAATCATTAAGCTACTTGCAGAAGCAGAGGACCGATACGAATCAACAAAAAGTAATCACTAAAGCTGTAAGTTTTCTATAATCTGCATATAAATTTCCAAAACTATCCATAACAAGTTAATATTTTCACATGAAAAAGCAAAAAATCCCAATAGCGGTAATAATAACAATAGTTCTACAGACTGTAGGATTCATATGGTGGTTGGCAAAACTTGACTTACGTGTACACATCCATGATAAATTTATAGAAAAAAACCAAGGACTAATCGAAATAGTCTATCGACTTGAAGAGAGAGTGAAAAACCTCACTGAAGAAGTCAACGAACTTGAAGCTATTCACAAACACAAATAAATTTTACAGTGACAAAGTACATTTTATCTGTAGATGGAGGTGGCATTAGAGGGATAATACCTGCCATTATTCTAGCAGAAATTGAATCTAGGACAAAAAAGCCAATTTCCCAGATTTTTGATTTAATGGCAGGAACCTCAACCGGTGGGATTATTGTTGCTGGACTTTGTAAAAGCAATAAACTTCAATACTCTGCCAATGATTTGGTTGAACTTTACCAAGAGTATGGAGCATATATCTTTCAATCATCATTTTGGAGAAAATCAATTGCTTCTTGGCTGAGTGGTTCTCAGTACTCATATAGAAATATGGAATTTATTCTCAACAAATACTTTGGTGAAAGTACTATGGCCGATGTTGCGAGTAATCTACTACTCACCAGTTATGACATTCACAATAGTTGTGAATTTTTCTTCAAAAGTTGGAAAGAAAAAAACATTAAGTTGAAAGATGCACTCAGAGCTACAACAGCTGCTCCAACGTACTTCACACCAAAACGTCTGAAAATTAGCCAAACAGAGAGAGTATTGATAGATGGTGGAGTGTTTGCAAATAATCCAGCGGCTTGTGCATATGCAAGTGGTAAGAGGTTATTTCCAAATGATGAGATTATACTGCTATCAATAGGCACTGGTGGAACAGATAGAAGTATAAAGTATGCTAACTCAAGGAAATTTGGCAAAATAGGGTGGATCAAGCCACTACTGAATGTGATGTTTGCCTCTGGATTGGATTGTGTTGATTATCAACTAGAACAAGTAATAGACGATAAATATATAAGAATACAATCGCAATTGAAAGTAGCATCGACTGAGATGGACAATATTACACTCAAAAATATCAAATCTCTTCAGCAAGAGGCAAATGCAATGATAGAGGACAACCAGAAATTAATAGATAAACTTTGCGATTTCATATCTTAATTTATACCAAGCAAAATTCAACTGAGCCAAAAAAGTTGGTTAGCAAATTCTGCTGGTTAAATCATTAACTAACTTTACTTATATCTTAAACACATTCAATTTTCACACTCACCCAACTCATCAGCAGTTAGGCCACTTGCTCGCACAATAATATCAATAGCAACACCTTCCTTAACTAGATCTTTTGCAATCTTGATTTTCTCTGCTTTTTTAACCTTTTCTTTACCAGTTTGCATTCCTTCAGATAAAGATCTGGCTACCGTATCCAGTAATTCTTGATCCTCAATTTTTTCGCATTTACCTATAAACCCAAAAACTGGCTCATTTTCATATTCTGTTAGTCCAAGAGCTTTAATGTTAACTGATAATGTCTTTGCTATCTTATATAATATTTCAATTGGAATGTCTGTATATCCTCGTTCATAGTCGTGTATTTCTTTAGGTGTTGAACCGATTTTATTTGCCAAGTCCTCCTGAGTGTATTCCCGTATTAATCTCTGCTCTTTTATCCTTTT
This sequence comes from Wolbachia endosymbiont of Phyllotreta cruciferae, assembly GCF_918697765.1. Lineage (NCBI taxonomy): Bacteria > Pseudomonadati > Pseudomonadota > Alphaproteobacteria > Rickettsiales > Anaplasmataceae > Wolbachia > Wolbachia endosymbiont of Phyllotreta cruciferae. The sequence goes on along the minus strand of NZ_OU953855.1, from coordinate 1,088,704 downwards.
CCCCACTTTGTAGAGTATAGAATCAGTACAAATTTCTTTCTCTATATCATCATATTCATAAGTAGATAAGCGAGTCACTTGGGAAATAATATCAACTGAAACTCCTTCTTTCACTAGATTCTTTGCTACTTCTATTTTCGCTTCTTCTTGGCTAATTTTCTCGCTAATATATACAAACCTTACTAATGGATACAGCTTCTTGCGTAATTCCTGATCCTTAATTTCTCTATGTATTTTTGTTAGATAGACTATTTCTTTATCCTCATCTTCATACCAACTGTTTTCTCTTAGTACTGTTGGTCCTGGAAGTAGATCTATAACATTGACTGACAATGCTCCTGCTATTATATACGATTCTTTGATTGTAATAGCCTTGCACCCTAGTTCAAAGTTATGTATTTCCTTATGTGTTAAACCAATTTTTCTTGCTAATTTTGCCTGAGTATACCCTTGTACGATCCTACAACCTTCTATTTTTTTCCCTAGCTCGTAGCTTACTGAGCCAACATGCTCTGAATTATCATAGATAAATCCTCTAAAAGCTGTTTTTCCTACAGAAGCAAACATATATTCTATCACAAAAAAATCCACTATTGGCTAAGTTTTTATGAAATCACAAAAATTTCTCAATCATATAATTTGATAAGCCTGTCGTTTGCAAGATAATATCAACAGAAATTCCTTCTTTCACTAAATTCCTTGCAACTTCAATCTTCTTTTCCTCTCTGACCTTTTCTCTACAAACATGTATACCTTCAAATAAAGACTTGATTAGCATATCGCGTAATTCCCGACTCTCAATCTTTTTGTATTCTTCTATCAAATTTGATAGCTTTTCTTCCACTTCTTCATCTGATTCGGGAAGTAGATCTATGATACTGATTGATAATACCTTTGCTATTTCATCTAACATTTCAAGTGAAACAGCAGCTCGTCCTTGTTCATACTCGTATATTCCTTGATTTGTTATGCCAACTTTATTCGCTAAATCTTTTTGTGTATATCCTCGTATCAATCTCCACTCTTTTATCCTTTGCCCTACTTTGTATGGAATGGGAATTTTGTTCTCCTCATACTCACCAATAGATAAGTTAGTTGTTCGAGAGATAACATGAGCAGAAACTCCTACTTTCATCAAACCCCTTGCTACTTCTATTTTTACCGCTTTTCTGCTTCTTTCCTCGCTCAAACGAATAAATTTGGTTAATAAATAAAATACCTTGCTTAATTCTTTATCTTTATAACCCTTTACTAAATTTAATATTTCTTCATCTTCAAAATATCTTTTTTCATTTGGTAGCGTCTCTCCACAAACTAGACCTTTAACATTTACTGATAATGCTTCTGCTATAGCATATAATTTCTTAATTGGAATTTTACGACTCCCTTTTTCATATTGCAGTATTGCCCAGTACTTTACACCAACCTTCTCCGCTAAATCCTTCTGAGTATACCCTCTCTCTAACCTCCAACTTTTCACTTTTTGCCCTACCTCTAGACTTTTTTCCATACAAAGAACCATACATATAATATTTTCTACTATAGCTCAAAGGCTCCAGATATAATGGTAGACTCTGGAACCTTAAAATAAATGAATTAAAGCCCCCTAAAAGTTTCTTTACTATTTTCACGTACTTTATCTACCCATGAAGACAATTTTTCACTTGGGCTATCAACCTCCTTCATAAGCTGCTTGCTATTCCATATGCCACATCTCATAAAACTTCCCTTTTCTACTGCTTCTTTAAGTTTTACTCCAGCAAAAAGACAATTTTTTCCTATTTCTTCGCCTCTTTCTTGTAATTTAGACCACATTTCCTTATTTTCTACTCTGACTTGTACTTGATCATATTTTTTTACATCGTGGTACAATATAATATCTAGCTTACCAATACTTGTAGGAAATTCTAATATAATAGAGCTTCCATCTGACATATCGATATAGTTTCTTATACCTCCCTTCTCACTTTTAACCTCAACTGCATCATTGCCAATTTTTAAAATATTACTTCCTAGCTCTCTTTTTGCTTCCAGTATTTTGGCTACCTCTACCTTGCTATCCCCAGAAAATTCTATATACGATGTTGTATTATCTATTTCAACATCTATTAATTCTCCTTCTTGCACAGCACTTTCGCCAGCTTTCTCTAGTTCTTCTAGTCTCTCATCTATATGTGGCTGAACTTCTGGTTGTAGCTCATTATAGATTTCACCTATCAATTTATTCTCCAATAAAGTATCATGAAACTCTGCACCGTTTAGCATTAATTTACGTATTAGCTTTTTACGATCAGCCTTATCAAATTTATGAAAATGTGTGCCCAGTATCACATATTCCGCGAAGCTCCACTCTCCATCATTACATGCATTTAGCCTTGCTCCAGCAGCTAGTGCTTCGTCTACAACCTTGTGCAGTTCATTTGGACTTTTTGCTCTTACCACAGCACTCTTAAACCCTTACTATTACCCACAAATAAAAACATAGTATTGTATTTACTCAAATAATTTAATTTTATTAACCTGAAAGCTTATTAGATTAAAATTATTAAACTAAGAGTTATAATTTTAGCAACTAAAAGCTGTAAATTGCACCATATAAACAGTTATTTCAAGCAAAAGTTATGCCATTAAGAGCTATGCAACAAACATTTATATTTGTGGGTAATAGTAAGTCTTAAACCAGCTCAACTTTTCTGCACTTGGCTTTATTTTTTTCAAAGCTGAAGCAAATGGATTTTTATCTTCTTGATCACTTACAGGTTTTGTGCCATAAACATAGTCAAATCCTTTCCCATAGTTGATTTTGTTTTCGCGAACTTCTCTACCAGGGAAAGGTGCTATTTCTTCAGGCTTTTTAGCCTTATTAATTTTGCTTACAAAGGTGGATTGCTCCTTAGTACGACCTATTCCTACAATAGCATTTAACACCTCACCTTTTGATAATCTATCAAGATCAATGTTTAACTCGTAAGTACCTCCTTCTTGATCATCAAAAGGTACAATTATTTTATTACTCATATTAGCCTCCGCTATTAAATATACTTTACTAAGTCTACAACCGACTTTATTACTTTATTATTAATTCAATATATACTTTCTCATTAATTATAAGCAATAGTTAATGTACTTGCAAATACTTTCTTCATTCAAGTAGTTAAACAACTCATGAAAATCTTCAAATATCTGCTTTATAACAGTCCTTGCTCTTTAAAACTAAAATATCCAACACTTGTAATGATAATGTGATCCAGTAACCTAATCCCTATAGTCTGACAAGCTTCAGCCAAGTCTTTAGTTACAGCTTGATCCTCATCAGATGGCTTTAACCTTCCTTCTGGGTGGTTATGCGATATTATTATTGACGTCGCTTTTCTTATTAATGCCTTTCTTGTTACTTCTCTTATGTAAAAAGGTACCTTATCCACTGTACCAGTAAACACTTCTTCCCCCTTTAAACGGCACTTTTGATCAAAATATATTATTTTCATCTTTTCCTCCTCTGAATAACCAATACTCACCCTTAAATATTTTACGATGGTTTCCAAGTTATCCATTACAGGTCCTTTCTTTAACTCTTCTCTTGGTACTCTCTTTGCAGCTTCCTTTAGGCATAAAATTACTGCTACTGTAGAGTCAGTTATCCCTTCTATAGTTTTCAAGTCATCTATTTCCTGGCCTAAAATTCCTCCTATTCCAAAACTATCTATTAGCTTTCTAGCAATAATTCGAGCTTCTTCCCTGTCATGCACTGCACTTAGAAACGTTTCTATTACTTCACGATCAAGTAGTGCTTTACCGTTGCTTTCTAATGCTCTGAATTCTATTTCTTCTCTACGATCTTTCTTATTATTCATAAAAATTACCCTTCACTAATAACAAAATGTTTTTATATATTTACTGCTGTTTTTTTGTCAGCATTGGCATAAGGCCATAGCTTTTGAGTGAAGTCAAATCAATTTTTCAATCTTTTTTACTTATTTTTTCATCAAAAAGTAAAGATGTTAATAGATAATGATTTTTTATTTTAAATTTGTTGAATTTCGTCCAAAGAGATGTCTACTGTTTTTAAAATAATATTGATAGAAATTCCTTCCTTAACTAAATTGTAAAAGACAAGACTTAATCTGACAGACAAGAATTAACTGACAGAAGAATTGAGGTAGTCAAAACTAATATCAGTCTCTTGTGTAATGCTACTAATATTTTTCTGAAAAGCAACATGTTTGCTATCAAGAAAAGTCTGCATAGGCGTCTTACCATAGCAATATTTACCTGAATGCGGTCTTGTTTCATTGTAAGAACGCAACCAATAATCAACATCAATCTGTAGACCTTCCAAAGAATTGTAGATTTTCTTTCTGAAGATAATATTGTAACACTCATCTTGCATAGTTCTATGAAACCTTTCACATATGCCATTAGTCTGTGGAGAATTGGCTTTGGTCCTAGAATGATCGATATTTTCGATTCCCAAATAAAGCTGATAAGCGTGATTTTCAGGCTTACCACAATACTCTGTTCCTCGGTCTGTAAGGATACGCAATAATGGCACATTTTGCTCATCAAAAAATGGTATCACTCTATCATTCAGCAAGTCAGCAGCAGTAATAGCCGTTTTGTCTGTATAAAGCTTGGCAAATGCTACTCGAGAATAAGTATCAATGAAGGTCTGCTGGTAGATTCTTCCTATACCTTTTATATTACCTACATAATAGGTATCTTGAGAACCCAAATAACCTGAATGTTCGGTGTCAATTTCACCATGTGCTTCTCTTTGTTCTTTAACTTTTTCTAAAGCTGCAAGTTGCTCTTCGGTTAATATAATTCCATCTTGAGCTACTTTTGCTTCCAGTGCTTTAAGTCTTTTCTTGAAAGTTTCAAGATCATTTCTCAGCCATATAGATCTCACTCCTCCCTGAGAAATTATTATACCTCTTTTTCTCAGTTCATTTGCAGCTCTTTCTTGCCCATATGCTGGAAATTCTGTTGCTATACCAATCGCTGCTCTTTCTATATCGTCGGAAACTCTATTCGCTAATAGAGGTTTTTTCTTACTTATCTCATGTAATGCTTCTTCTCCTCCATTTTCGTACAACTCTTTGAATCGATAAAATGTATCTCTTGAGTATCCCATCACTTTGCATGCTTGAGATACATTTCCTAGTTGTTTTGCTAGTTCTAATAACCCTAGCTTTGGTTTTAGTATTTTTGTTTGTATTGTACTCATTTCTAACACTCCTTTCTTTTATTATTTTATAACTTACTTTTTTAAAGTGTCAGATCAAGTCTTGTTTAATACAACTAAATTCTTTGTAATTTTCATCTTTTCTACTCTCTTCACTTTCTCTTTGCAAACTTGTATGCTTTCAAACAGAGATTTTATTAGTACATTACGTAGTTCTTGGCTTTTAATCTTTTTGTATTCTTCTATTAACCTTGATAGTTCCACTTCACTATTCTCATTTTCTGTTGTTTCTGGAAGTAGGTCTGTAATACTAATTAATAGTACCTTTGCTATTTCATCTAACATTTCAAGTGAAACACCAGCTCGTCCTTGTTCATATTCATATATTCTTTGATTTATTATACCCACTTTACTTGCTAAATCTTCTTGAGTGTATCCTCTTCTCAACCTCCATTCTTTTATTCTTTGACCTACTTTATACGGAATGGAAATTTTTTTCTCATCATTATCATATTCATCAATAGATAAACTGGTCGTTTGAGAGATAACATGAGCAGAAACTCCTTCCTTAACCAAACCCTTTGCTACTTCTATTTTTACCGCCTTTCCACTTTCTTCCTCACTAATACGGATGAATTTAGTTAATAAATAAAACGTTTCACGTAATTCTTGATCCTTAATCTCTCTATGTCTTCTTACTAGATTTAATACCTCTTCTCCCTCATACCTTCCCTCATTTGATACTTCTTGTACGCAAGCTAGATCTCTAGCAGTTGTTGATAATGCTTCTGCTAATTCATATAACTTCTTAATTGAAATTCTGCGTGTTCCTTTTTCGTATTGAAGTATTACCTGATATGTTGTTCCGATTTTTTTTGCTAAATCTTTTTGAGTATATCCCTTTGCTAATCTACGATTTCTTACTTCCTGTCCTATTACTTTGTAATCTAAAAAATTAGAGCATTTATTCTCTTTTTTCACATTTTATACTCCATAACCAGAAGAGCTGTTACGTATACTTAATTGGGAACCTTTTTGACAAACTGAACTCATCTCCTTTCAAACAATTTTTCTATATCAATTAGTTTCATTTCTATATAAGTTGGTCTTTCATGACCAGGATATGGAGTTTTCTCAATTTGTCTTAGTATCTCATTCATCTCTTCCAATTTCATTTTTCTTCCTGCTCCATGGCAAGCGATTGTGGCTGATATTTTATTCACCTTATCCTCTATTGGCAACGTATCTTCCATTTCCATTAACTTATCTACTATATCAACTAGCATCTCTTTTATATCTATTGTTCCCAAGATTGCAGGTATTTCTTTTATCGTTACTTTATCTTCTGATTGTATTTCAATATCAAAACCCATTTCAAAAAGCTCATCTTTATAAGTTTTAACCATCCCCATTCCAGCTTGGTTTTTAATTTCAACTGTTTCAGGAAGAAGTTTTTGTCTTTTTATGCTTGATTTTTGCTTTAAGCACTCGTATATCAACCTCTCATAGGCTGCATGTTGATCTACTATAATCAGCCTATCTCCAGCCTCAGCAATAATGTAAGTATTGTGGACCTGACAACGTGCATATCCTAGGGGATGATCCTCTACCAAATCAATTTGCTTCCTTTCTAAAACCATCGTTCCCTTTTGGGCTGGGGATTCTCCATACTTAAAAGTTTCTGGTAAGCTTTGCCTTCTTTCATCTGGTGCATTGAATTCTTTCATTAGACGATTTTCTAAAAGACTTGGTCTCTTTTCATAAAACTCTTTTTGATCTTTTTTCTCTTGACTATCAACCTGCTCTTGGCTTTTACTATCATTAAAAATTAGCTCCTCTTCAATACCTTGATCACCCGCTGCAAATCTCGTTGATAGTGTTTTTATTATCCCTCTTCTCACTATTTCATATATTAGCCTTTTATTCTGAAATCTTACTTCCGATTTATTTGGATGCACATTTACATCTACTTGGTCATATGGTACTTCTAAATGCAACACTGCAAAAGGATACCTATTGTTTGGAATAAAATCGTGATACGCATATCTAATTGCACCAACAAGTAGATTGTCTTTTATTGGCCTTCCATTAACAAACGTATAAATCTGAGTTGAGTTGCCACGATTGACATTAGGTTTACAGATGTGTCCCTTAAGTTTGATGCCTTCTTCTTCCTCTTTAACTTCCAGTGAATTGCTTTGAAATTCTTCTTCTACTTCACATAATCTGTTAAATAATGAAGTTTGCTTAACATATTTTAAGAGCTTTTTATTACCGGAAGTGAGAGTAAACCCAATACTATAATTAATCATCGCTAAGTTATTCACAATATCAACAATACTTTGTGTTTCTGCCCTTTCGGTTTTTAGAAATTTTAGTCTATTTGGAGTCGCAAAAAATAAGTCACGAACTTCAATATATGTACCTTCCAATAGAGAACAAGGGATAACTTCTCCTACTTTTTCTCCTCCTTCATACCTTATAGACCATGCTTCCTTTGCTCCACTTGCCTTAGACGATAAGTTCATTCTACTTACTGCTGCAATTGAAGGCAAAGCTTCTCCTCTAAACCCAAGGTGCTTGATTTCTATTAACTCACTATCGCTTAATTTTGAAGTAGCGTGGCGCATAAACGCAAGTTCCAAATCTTCCTTTTCTATTCCATTTCCATTATCTGTCACAGTTATAAGATTGCGCCCACCACTTTCTATTTTGATCTCTATTTTTGAACTTCCAGCATCTATTGCATTTTCTACTAATTCCTTTACTACACTTGCTGGCCTTTCGATTACTTCACCCGCTGCTATACGGTTTATTGTTTTTGTATCTAAAAGAATTATTGCCATAGAAGCTTTGATTGAAAGTAAAATATACCCTTCATGACTTACTTTGTCTAAAATTTATATCTCTTTTTTGGTGTCTCTGATTTCTGTATTTTAGTTTTCTTCCTATAGCTTGCTTTCTAATTATACATATTACCCATTGTAAGCTTATACTATGTTGTAAAGCAGTTTCATCTAATTTTTGCCATGTTTTCAACCCGAATTCTGGATTAGATTTTGGCAAATTATTGAAAATCTTGTCTTTTTTAATTAAGTCTGATCAAATTTAAAAGTGGCAGTTTATTGCGTGTTTCATGCTGCTAAACTATTAAAATTCTTAAATTTTACTGAATTATAGCCCTTCTAATAATAGTGGCAACAGAATAAAATAGAGATTTAGGGTAATAAGAAGGTAAAAGTGCCAGCAGCGTACAGTTATGACTTAAGGAAAAAAGCCATTCAGGCGTTAGATGAAGGAGAGAGTAAAACAGCAGTAGCAAAGAGGTTCAAAATCGGTAGAGTAACATTGTACAAATGGGAGAAAAGGCGGAAAGAAACAGGAATCGAAGAAACTGAGAAGTAGAGGCTATAATCATAAAATCACCGATTGGAATGCGTTTGCAGAATTTATAAAAAAACACGGCGGTAAAACACAATCAGAGGTGCTGAGGCAATATATAGTCATCAAACGATTCATACAGCTCTAAAAAAAGTGGATTTAAACGCAAAAAAAGACTTATTGATATAAAGAAAGAAATGAAGAAAAACGTGCTGAATTTTTGAAAGTCATATCGGCAGAGTCCCCTAAAAATTTGATATATTGATGAATCTGGTATAGAGAATACAGAATATACGGATATTGCAGAAAGGGAGAAAGGTTTCATACACTAAAATCAGGTAAGAAAACTCAGCATGATTGCAGCTTTAAGTAAGGGAAAAATCTTTGCACCTATGACCTTTGAAGGGTATTGTGATACAGAGGTTTTTAATGGCTGATTCGAGCAATTTTTGGTACCAATATTACAGTCTGAGCAAACAGTGATTTTGGATAATGCAACTTTTCATAAATCCAAGAAAACAAGTGAATTTGCCAAAGGTATTGGTGCAGAGATTCTGTATCTTCCTCCTTATTCTCCAGATTTTAATGAAACTGAGCATCATTGGTTTGCTATAAACCCGAGCCAGAAACTCTGTTCAAATCTTTTCGTCAAGCTGTCGATTCTGCTTTTTTATGAGATGTTCTCACTATTGGGTAAAAAGCTATAACTCCTCATTTAGCTGTGGATTAAAAATTGTGGAACTTCTCTTACTTGCTTCTCTATTTCCTCCTAATTTAGAATTTGAACTTTCCGTAATAAAAATGTAGAGAACGATAGAGAGAATAATCCCCGATTAATCTTGCAATATTCGTTAAAATTCAATAGCAAGTAGTTGCCTATCGATACGCATTCATGCCTTCACCTAAATAACCTTTTTTTCCTTTTTCAAACACTGCTTCAATTGTAGTATTAGTTAAAGCTGTCTTTACCTTTATGAGCTCCGACTTCTTTCCACTATCAAGCTTTCCTCCATTAATTCGGGTATCTAGTACGGCTATAAAATCCTCCTTTACGCTTTTTATTATACTTGCATCTTCTACGGTAAGGCTTTCTCTAAAATTTATCTTACCTAATTCTTTTAGATTCCTTGATTGAAACTTATCTATATCTCCACCTATTCCATGCCACTCGTTTGCATACTTTGGAACATTTTGTGTATGACCTAGAAAATTTACGAATTCATTATAAAGCTGTTCAGATTGTTTTACCATCTCGTGATTAATCTCACCAAGTCTGACTACATGCGCTGCATGAATTTCTCTTCCTTTGTTGCTACTCTGATCTTGAGATTTACTTGATCCACTTTTGACTACTTGATTCCTTAGTATATTTGTTTGTTCAGAAGCTCTTTGTATTATTCCACCAATACGAAAAAAGCGTGTAAAACGGTCTTCTAGGTGATCAGATACGTTACGTTCCCTATATTGATATTCTTCGTAACCAAGAAACTCTTCATTATCAAAGGATGACGATTCAAAATCATGTATTACCTTCGAACGCTTTCTTGCAGATGCACCACCAAACGCACCAAGAGATATAGGAAGCCGGTGCCAGCCTTGCTGAATGTGATACCGTATTCCTTTATCATGTTTAATACAATCAGCTACCTTATCTCTGAATCCTTCTGGTGATATTATATTTCTTAATCCAGGTATAGTTTCTGATAAAGCTTCATATAAGCAATTATTTTTTGATTCACTACTGTTTTCTGATGTGCTGCTTCCGCAAAATTCAAAATGATTATCTTTGAGCTCAAGAGGAATAATTATCCTTCCTGTTCCTTCTGATATAGATGAAAATTCTTGTCTTATACCACCATTTCCTTGAACAATAACGATTAGCCCTGGAATTACAACTCCTTGCTCTTTTAGTATCTTATATACTACTTGAGTACACGCGTTAACACATGTCATATCCATTGGAATGTTTTCTCGGACTATATCTGCAAGTAAGTCAGGATTTCTAGTTTTAATCATCAGCTTTCGCAAATCTTCATGATATTTTTCTGTAATGTGGTCTTCTGCTTTAGAAGTATTGTCACATTGTTGTTCACTCTGTAGCTTTTCCTTATACTCCTGCTTCAGCTCTCCAAAGTGCTCAAAATACCCACTTTCTTTGTAAGATTTGTATGCTTTTTGCACTTTCTTTCCAACATATCTAATCATCTGATTAGAGCCCTCTTTAAGGATAGGACTTACAATATGCTGTGATATCACTCGTCCAGCTTTTTCGCAAAGCAGTGATTTCCACTGATCAATTAATTCTTTTTTAAAGCTCTCATAGCTTTTTTTTGCTTCTTGTTTTTGATCTAGTCCAGCATTTTTTTTCAATTCATTACTATTCGATTTATTTTTTATTTTTTTATCTAAATCATCTAAAAGTTTACCAGTAATCATTGTTATATCAGCAATATGAGCAACACGTTCTTGCCAAACTACCACTTTGCTGATAGTATGAATAGGAAATACTAACTTATTGCTTGTTGTACTCCTTTTTTCAACAGCTTTTGCAATTCCTTGAGTTACGCTACCAACTATCTTATTAGCTATAGGCAAGAGCTTTTCCACGCAATTTTGTTCAGTGAAAGCACTCTGGGTTAAATCATTCACCATTTTTTTTGCTTTTTCCTCCCCTAATATCTCATATACTTCCTTCAGGCTTGCAGAAATGTTATGCTTCTCTACCTCTTGTTCAATATTTGACAAAATACTAGAGGCTATACCTTCACACAATCCCTGAAGGTAGTTCTCAACGAGCGTGTCAACTCCTGCATTGGCTAAGCCAAGCGCTATCCCCTCCATGGCTTTAAGAGTAATACGCTTTGTAACTTCTTTTCCTACTACTTTCCAACCTGCAGTTTTAATTAATTTAGTGCCAGACATCTCTGCAACCTTTTTTCCACCAGCTTCAAAGCTAGGCCCAGCTAGCTTATGGCCAAAACGTGAGACCTTAGCACCTCTTGAAAGGTAGGCTCCTATACCAACAGTAACAGCTGTCATCATTAAACTTTCAAGCTTATGTTGTCTATAATCTTCCCAACTAAAATAACCTGACTTTAAAGCACCAGCAGCAAAGAAGATATCATTTACACCCTCGCTAACAAATGCAGCACCAACATGAGTCATAACACCTACTGAATATAACTCTATAGCAGTACCTACAGCTATTTGACTTATTCCCATAGCAGTTACTACTGCAGTGTTAATAAGCATTTCTCGTGTCCATTTCTTTTCTTCTAACTGTAAAAGTTGATCTAACCCATTTAGAAAAAAGACATGCACTTCTTCTATATTTGCAAATTCACCTTGACCACAAAGCTCAGTGAAAGGTTTTAGTTTACTGTCAGGCACTTTTAGAGCTTTCAATGAACTTCTTGATCTTTTCAAAGTGCTGACAATATTTTTAATTGTATCTTCTTTTGCCAACTGTAATCGGTTATCTAAAACTTTTTCCACTGTTTTATCAATACTTTGCGACTTGGTCAGCGCGTTCTTGTGGCTTCCTTCGGGAGAAAAGTTCAAAGGTATCTGTCTTTTATCAGGACTATTAATATAATAAAGATCTTGTACTAAAGATTTGCCGGCATTTTTAATACTTTCCTTGCCAATACCCTCATCTTGTATAGATTGTATTGGGTTGTACTTGACAATCCACTTTTTCTTAATTAAACAATTAAAAAGCTCTTCTGTACACTCTGTTGAAATAAGCTTACCTTGAGAAAGTATAAGTTTAAAATCATCTCTAGTCATTGTTCGACTATAAATGTTCTGCAACTTTTCTTCTAAATCTTCATTCTTAGTCGTCACAGTAGTAGGTCTGATAATTTTTTGTTCCAATAACTCCAAAACTAAACTTTGATGTGGTTTAGTCGTTAATTGCAGACGGACAGGAAAGTTTTTTTCTTCTAGCTGTCCTGCAATTTTTTGAAGAGCTATTCTATAGGTAAAACATGCAGATAATAGTCCTTTTACAGTATTTTCGTAAACTGGACAAGAAGGAAGCTGAACTTGTTCAATTTCATTAAACTTAATTTTTAGTCCATAAGCGTTATTTTCTGAGTCATCCTTTTTCTCAAGAACTTTTTGCTTAACAAGCTCTGCTAAAACTTTTTCAGCTTCACTTTTAGTGGTACTTACTTTAGAAAAATCCTCCAGAGTGATAGAATCATAACAAGGAAAAGTCATAGATTCAATTCTACTTGGGTCTATACGCACTTTCCTGTTAGATAAAAGTACTCCTCTCTCTTTCAACATCTTATATTTGTCTTCGCCTACAATCTTTATAAAGTCATCTTTTTTAAAAATATTACCGTTATTTTTTTGTTGTGTAATCTGTTCTACGTTTAAAAAAATTTCCCCATTACCAGACTTCAAAGCTTGCTTTTCCAGTGTTCCTTTCTTTACTTTTTCATCAAGAGAATCTGACAGTGATGGATCAATTTCTCTCAATCTTTCATTGTCAACTACAACATACTTAACTTCTTCACTTAAGTCTTTTTTTTGAATGAGCAATTTCCAAAATGCTTCTCTGCTAGGTAATGGTATTGCTTTTTTTAACGCTTTTTGAAATTCTTTTTCATTAATTTCTTTTCCTTTATACTTAGAAAGAAAATCTTTTAATGCTTCAACCGATACTCCATAACCAGAGCTGATTATTTTTAGCTCTTCTTCGGAAATGTTCTTTTTTACTCTCGGCTTTTTTAAAATACCTTTTTTAAGCAAATCCTCATACAGAACTTTAGCTAATTCTTCTTTAATATCATGATTAACAAAAGATTGTGGAGTAATAGTGTTACCCAAAGTATCATCTACAGATCGTGAAAACATATAATAAAGGTTAGCCAAGCTCTTTTGCTGTTCTTCATAGGCGTCGATTTGAATGATACTTTCATTATTATTCTTCTTAATCTTACCAATAATACCTGCTGCATTGATAGCAAATTTACTATGCTCATCTAAAAGCCTTGCAGCTTCTCGCAATTCTTGCTTAAATTCTTTCAAAACTTTCTCATCTTCTTCTTTTAAAGGCTTTTGTTCTAAATCAACCCTCTTTACTAATGCAAATGCCTTGTAATAACGTGCTGCTTCAGAAAAATATGGCTCTTTTTTAATCACCTCATCAAACAGCTCAATGGCATTTTTATGAGCATTTTTATGTTCCTCATTTTGAGAGAGATACTTTCCAAGTTTAATCATTTGAATTGGATTTTCTTTAACCCAGGCTAACCAGTTTGTGCTATCATATTCAATAATTAGAGTTGAAGGTCCTTCATACGAAGGTATCCACTTTTCGCTATACCCAGTGTCTAAATTCTTTAATCGTGAGATAAATTCGTCCAGTAAGTTGTAAAGATTTCTTTTATCCTGTTCACCTGTCAAATTTCTTACATATTTACTGTGTTCATCTAACCAGAAAGCCCATTTGTCCAAGCAACTTTGCAATAAAATTTCTTTAACTTCAGTAGGTACTTTTTTATCATCAAGGTCTTTCTTCAATTGTTCGTACTGCTCTTTGAATGCTTTAAAACAGCTTTCTTCCATAGTAATCTGAGTATCATAGTAAGCTTTAATGTCAGATATACGATGTAATTCTTCCACATCACGCTCTTTTTTTAAATCAAGTATTTTTGAGTTACTATATTCTTGTCCTTTTAAATCCATAATGATTAATTGACCAGAACCCTGGTCTCCACTTCTTGCTGCTCGCCCAAATGCTTGCTGTTCAACTCGAATATTGCTAGGTAGGTAAGTTAAACAAACATGCAACCCTTTTGCTTCCCTCAATTTTTCTGTAATTTTTATGTCAGTTCCACGACCAGCAAGATTTGTTGCAATAATAATCTGTCCTTGCCCCAACTCTTTGTTACCTTGAACAATTTCAAACCCTTTATCAAACTCTTCGTAATCTCGTGTATATGTATGAACATGTTTTGCATCCTTTCCTCCAAAAGCTTTGTATAAAGTCTCTACATCATTTACTGTTTCACAGATGATTAGAACAGATCGTTTTTCTTCATCAGTGAGCTTTTTTGCTTCGTTATATATGCACTTTATCCATTCATCTTTGCCAGTACAAAGAATAGGTTTTTCCTCATGAAATTGCTTAGACTTGGCTGTAGGGATAGTCACAAAGTCTACCTCATGTATCTCCTGCAATAAATCTCTTTCTCTCTGTGACCCTAAGGTGCCTGTTAGCCCATATAAGTTGCTATATAATTTAAAAAAAGAAACGTTAGAGATAAAAACAGCTTTTAAGCTTTGTAAAGATAATTTACACCCATGTTTGAGTTGCAAAAATTGGTGTAGTGCTTCATCCCACTGAGAATTTGCTTGATCTGTTCCTGTATCTCTATCAAGAATTGTAATATTAGGGTTGCGATCTGTACTACTTCCGGTTTTATCTACATCCACTACATAATCCTCTCCTGCTTTCATGAAGAACGCGGTTATAGCGCTATTAATCCAAGATTCTAAGTGCTGTTCAATAAACGGTCTGAGATTATTGGGAACATGTATACATTTTTCTCTTTCAATGCACTCTTTTAAAAGGTAATGAAGACGCTCTTTGTAACAATTAAATTCAGGTGAAAGTACTTTATTAAGTTCATTGTTATTAATGTTTCCTTTTAACAATTTGCCCTGATCATCCAATATCTCAGCTTTGATTAAACGTTCCCACATAATATTTTTTTGCTGCTTGCTTAATTCAGACCCAAGCTTTTCAATATCTTCTTTTTTCACCAATCCATACAAGTCACTTATCACTGCTTCTTTGATTGCTTTAGCATCAAAAGCATAGCAAAGTTCTTTATCATCTCTAGCTGGTCTATTAATCCACTGCCAAATGTAAATGTAAACAGATTCCAGCTTATCTAGGCCTGCCAGATCATGAGATAAGTACAACATATTGTTACCTTTATCGAGCAACATACTATCTACTTCATCAACAATTACATTGTTAAAATTACGATCTCCTAAAATATTTTTCCCGTAAAATTTATCTAATAAATAATCGCGCTGGAAATTAGATAAATCACCATATACCACTTGATTACCTGAATATGCTTCCTTTCTTTTTTCAATATCTTCACTACAGTTATGTGATACATTAATACCAAACAAATTATAGATATCTCTATTATCCTCAGCATCACGTTTTGCCAATACAGAAGAACTAGTTATAACATCTACTTTCTCTCCACAAAGTGCTTTCATAATTGATGCTGCTACTACAATTAGTGATTTTCCCTCTCCAGTAGACACTTGTGCTAGGGTGCTGCGATCATTTGTCAATAACGCCAATACAGTTAATTTTTGAGTATCACGAAGCTTAAATACTCTTTTTAGTTCTAATTCTTTTTTTAACTCTATTGCTCTATATATTACAGCAAGCATTTCCTCTTTTACATCTTGCTTTCCTTTATCCATATTGCTCTGAAATTCTTTTACCCAATTTTTAATATCATCTTCCGTAAAACTACCTATAGGTTTTCCAGAAGTTACATACTTATCAATACTTTCAATATGATTCTTAATTTTTGGCAATTTGTTTAAAATTTCTTTCGAAGTATTAGCATTACCTTTAATTAGTTCAACTAACTGCGATATCTTCCGTTCTTCTTTATTAGCAGTAAACCTCTGCTGCATTTTCTGTGCCCACTTATCAATTATACAACTGTTAAGGGTATTTAACTCTTCTGTACTTAAGTTCCATTTTTCATTATGAAAATTAGATAAAATGTTAGTAAGCTTATCAGATGACAATTCTTGTTTTTTCTTTTCTAGAGCCTCTATAAATTTCTCCGCTAAAGGAGCGCCAAAAATATTCTCTATAGATAAAAGATAGTAAGAAGCTGTTGGTAAGTCATCCTTTTGCCAATCTACTAATTTTGATAGCTTGCATGTCCAGTATTTTTCTTTTAGTGCATAAGGCCACTCAGATAACTCTAGTCCTTCTAAACTAACTGCCTCATTTGGAATATTACTTAATAAACGTAGAGTATCTTCAATACATTGAGTAGAAATAGGATTGCTTGATTTATTTTGATCTAACTTTACTTTAAATAACAGTAAAACGTCCTTATTTTCTATTTTCGATAAGTACTTTCTCCATTCAGGTTTCTCTATTAATGTTTTTTTGAAATAATCTTCGAGTTGCAATAATATCAATTCATCTATCCAATTCTTTTGAGGATAAGCTGCAACTATCCAGCAAAAGATATTCATCTCTTTTCTATCTTCGATAATAAAGGTTAGAATTGAGTTCACTAAACAACATAATTCTTGAGAGGATACATATCTTCCTTCGCTAGAAAAGCTTTTCAACATGTTATGCAAAATTCCTTGCTGCCCAATATATTGAGATGTAATTTTGTTCAATCGCTCTTTTAACTGTTGTTTTTTCCCTTCAGGAAAGTATTCTATAATTTTTTCTATATCTTCCTCTTCATTAAAATATTGTTCATCTTCTGAAGGACTGTTATTGGATAGAAAAGCTTGATTATTTAAGTAATCATCGAACTCCTGTTTTTGTTTAAATGGCCTAATTTTTGCAAAAATCTGTGCATAAAGACTATCTTTCTTTTTGCGCTCTTCTTCTAGCTTTAAGTAGCTTTTATCAATATTTAATTGTATAAATTTATTGTCTCTACATAATATGTGAATAATTTTCTTAGATGAAGGGTTGTGATCACCTCGCAGGAACAATCTATTATCTTGATCTTCAACATATAATCTGATGTTAATACCAAAAACGTAGGCTAATAATTCTCTGTAACTTCCCGATAATGGGCCTTTTTCTTGAATATAATCATTATACTCTTTTAGAATAGCTTGATCTTTACAACACTTATCCCAATCATACTCTAGCTCAAGCTGATTATTAAAACGATCATAAAGAACTTTTAGAAAATTATCTTCTTGTATTTTTTCCTCTAGCTTACTTATTAAAGATTTGTCTTTAACACTTTTAATCCATAAATCAAATATTTCTGCATGTCTTGGCTGAGATAACTCACTTTTAAACGCTTCAAAGAATATATTCAAATTGCGTTCTTGTTTTTCTAGAAATTCTTTATATTCGTTATAATATTTTTTAACATCTGTATGTTCCTCTTCTAATTTTCCTACTTCTAAAACAAACGCTCTAATTGAGTATTTTAAAGCTTTATTCTCTGTATTCTGTAATTCTTCTTTACTGAATTTAGAAATTTTTTCATGTTGTTCTGTACTATTTTCATAAAGATATTGATTCAGAGTTCCTAAAATATGGTGAGAAATATTGTTATCATTTTCTTTTGCTTCAATGAGATATCTTGCTGCATTTTCAGGTGTTAATTCTACATTATTTGTAACCTCCTGATAAGGTGGTAATTGCTTTACAACTTCTTGCAATGTAGCAAGTCTATACTTATCAATCAAAAGCTTCTCTATGTCTTGTAGCTCTGTATTATTTTGTAAGCTACTCGTTTCAGGAGGGCTACCTTTTAAGGTTTCAAAAACTAAAAATAACTGACTAAGCTGAGATAAATTAAGTTCTGCCTTTTTTAACTGAAACCAATTGTCTAGCAGCAATGGTTCTTTTTTTAGCTTATCAATAAAACTTTTAACATCAATAGTCTCTCTGTAAGTGATACTAGATGTTGTAATAAAGACATTATTATGATGCTTACTTCTGTTATGGTAAGGAGAATGACGCTTAATTCCTAATTCTGTAGTTTGCTTTTCCTGCTGTTCTTGATTTTCAGTGATTGCTTGTAAGGCTTGTTGTTTAGTATTTTCTAAATCAGATCGTAAGTCCTGCAATGTATTTTTTTCCATAGAACTCAAATGATGAAAATAACTAGCTAAAATGCTACTTTGTGAAATATTTTTTTTCCTTACAGCTTGTGCGTGATGTTGTTGCTCACTATTCTGTCTAGTATTCTTCCTTTCCTCATATTTTTTTTGTTTTTTGTGCTCAATATTAGTAGCTATAATTTTAGCATATTTTTTATTATATGGACACCATACTCGATCACTTGAATTATTATCATAATATTCTAGTGTACACTTACTGCTTTGATCTGTACCGAAAAATCTAGGCCATTTTTCTGTGAAGAATTGTGAAACCCAATAATCCATATAACCCATATCCCAACCATTTTTCCCATGGATACCATGTAGACCTCCCTGTCCTTTTTCTCCTTCTTTTCCTTGGTTGGTATTTTTCATAATACCACACTCCTGGCTGCTATTTTCTAGATTTCTTACTATTATCTCTCCAGCATATCCCCCTTGACCACCTAACCCATATTCTCCACCATGCCATCCAGGTTGTCCTAATGACCCTTTATAGAGAAAAAAAGCCTGACGACGTGTCAGCCCGCCTCCACGCTCAAAAGAAAAAGTGACCTCATTTCCTTGACTTGTAACTGTTTTTATAAAAATATTCTCCTCAAAACTCTTGAGTGATGGAGTCGTATCACCAGCTAATGCAATCTGACATGCTGTTTCATTATAAGAGCGTATATCTTCAATATCTTTAATAATTTTTTCAATTGTTGCATTATTAGCCCCTGTATACCACACAGTTTCTACTGTTGATGAATCATTTTTAATATTCTCAACAATCTTTTTTATTGTATATTCTCTCTGTATACTCCCTGAACTAAAATCAGCAACAGGAGGAAACTTTTTATCAAATTCTGCCTTCGTAATACCTACTCCATCCTTACCATCTCTTCCATTACCACCATTCTGGCCTTTACTACCCTTGCCACCATGTGAAATAATGGTAAAGTTTTCTTGGCCTTCTATCTTTTCCGTTAAAATTAAAACATTGCCACCACTTTCCCCAGGATAACCATCTGCTCCTTGTTTGCCATGACCATCTTTTCCAGTACCTGCATTATTGGAATAGGTATGATCGTTATCTTTTCCAGATACATCCCAGGTTACTTGATCATAAACCTTTATTGCTTTGGTTAAAATAACTACATTCCTTCCCTGCCAAACTTTACTCTTAAGGTTTGTATCAATATGTATAATACCAGCGCCGACAAAACGTACTTCCTCTATATTTGGATTTTCTAAAAGTGCATTTTCTAATTGCCGTAAAGTTTCACTGACAACAATGTTCTTCCCTTTTACTTCAACAACCAATCGATTATCTATTCTTCTCTTTTGTATTTCTACTGGTTTTATATAAGCACCTATAATTTCCTTAAACTTGTCTATTAAAAAAAGATCTTCTTCCTCCAAGCCCTCTGTTGCTTCTTGCAAAACTGTAAGATTTTCACCATAAGTATCTACTTCAAGCTTCATAATATTATTGATCAATTCATCAAACGATAAATCACCACGACAAAAGTCTCCTAATTCCAGTTCAGCAATAATTGATTGAAGATTTTTAGAGGAACTTAAAAAGTCAACAAAAGTTTCTAGAAAAACTAATTCTTTTTCAGCAGAATCACTATAGGCAACTATTTGTTCCAAGCACTCTTTTTTAAACCGACTTATGAAAATTTTTTCATCCTCTTTCCTAACCAATTCATAGTGCTTCATTAAAAGGATGTAACACTCAAGTTGGTTTAAAGGATTAGGAATCTGGCTTAAATCCTTTATATCATCTAGTGAATTAAAAATTTCTTGAATAACAGCACGGCTTTTACTTTCAGTCAGTTCTTTTAGTAAATTTGTTGTTTCTTGTAGCCAAAGCCTTGCGCAATATTTTATATATTTTCTCTCAATATAAGCATTGTCAATAGTGCTAAGCGACCTATGAAGCCTTTCTTCTATATAATCTTTAACTTGCACTAAATTACTTTTATACTCTTTAACTTCTTTGCTAATAATATCTTTTATCTCCTGTTTCTTATCACTATGTTCCTTCGTTGCATTTACAGTTTTTTTGAGATTGTCACTAGTTCTCTTATATCGTATACTCAGTGCAGGTTGGCCAGCCAATTGATACACTTGACCTAAATAGTCAGACTGCTCTGCAGTAATGAAAGTATTTTTATACTCAGGTACAGTAATTGCATCTTCTAGCATATTAATGACTCTTAACAGCTGAATATTTTGAATCTGCTGTCTATTCTCAGCAGAGCATTGTTGCAAAGGAACCTGATTTATACTACCTAAAACAATACATAATTTTGTGTACTTTTTGAATTTATTAAAAGTGCTATATTTTGTCAGCAGATCTTCTTGCTGCTCATGTATTTTCTTTACTTCTGTCAAAAACTTTTCAGCATCATTCTTTAATTCTTTTGTCCCGTCTGAATAGCCTTCTCCAGAAACTTCAGCAAGCTTCTCTAAACATTTTTCTAGATATTGTTTTACGCTTTCTAAATCAACCTTATGCTTATTAAACAGCTCATCATTACAGTAGCATGCAAGGTTATAATAGTGATAGGCTAAGCGTTCACAATACTGTGAATACGACCAAGAATTAGTATTTTCTCTTATGTCTTTTCTTAGCTCCCTATAACGTTTATTTAATTCTTCCGCTGTACTTGCTAGCCAAGACTCACTCCCCGTCCAAACTCCCCAAGAATTTAAACATTCAATAGCTTGCTCAATATTCAAAAAAGAGCTTACATTTCTTCCACTGTCACTAATCTGTTGATTTTGAACATTAAACATATATAATTCCTACCTATTTTGTTGTCTATTTACTGCTGGTTCCACAGATGGCTGATCTATATTAGTGCTACATTCTTTTTGAAAAAAAGATTCAAGAAAATCGATCGTTATCTTATGGTTGCTTTCTGATTTTTTAATTCTCTCTTCATTATTTGAGCCTTTTTCTTCTATCTTCAATTTTCTGGTTGTATTTAAGCTTTGATAATCTACAGGAGCTTCTTTTTCCTTCATAAATCCAGCATTTATCAAATGTTCTTTGCAGAGTATCAATTCATAACTACCCTTATTATCTTTACGTGCAGTTCTACCTTTAATCTGTGTTTCTTCTTTTATATCAAGTGAAAAGAATGTCTGTATAACATGCACCCCGCCGCTATTTTCTACAGCAACACTAGACTTAAAATCAACACCACGACCCATACCTCTTGTTGCTAGCGTTATTGTTTTTGCAATACCTGCTTCATCAATATACTTCTCTTTGGCATGCTCTTCAGTATTTTCTGTTAATGTATGCAATCGATCAAATTTACCGGAGAATTTTTCTTTGAATTTGTTTATTTCTATATCTGTATTAAAAAATATTAACACTGATTGTCCTGAACCAACCTTAGAGTTTGCATGATTAAAAATTTTACTGAGCCATTCTTCTTCTGAATTCTGAGATGTAAAATTTTCACTTGAATTAAATTTTAAATGAGAATCACCAAAAAAAGATGGCATGATGGAATTTTCTCTGATGTTATAAGATTCTCTTACCACTTTTTTCTCATGATCATTAAGCGTAGCTAAGGTACCACTCACTCCTAAGATAAGAGGATATTTCTCAGGCAATTTTGCATAAGATACTACGCCACAACCTATATTCAAATACCCATAATTTTTACAATCAAAGTCTTTTTTCTTCAATCTAAAATAATTAAATATGTTATAGTAACCACAGTAAGTGTGAGTAGAATAAATCCCATCGGATTTTCTATAACTTATGATTCCTTTATCGTTAATTTTATAGTTGTTAATGTACCAATCTTGATCACTTCCTTTTGTAACACGTATTGCAGCATCAATCATTTCCTCTAGATGTTCTTGATAGAGAGACCGATTAGTATATTCTTTTTTAATAACCACATTATCTTTTTCTTTCAAAAGATAGTATTTTCCAGGTTTAAATAAAAATTTATTAAATTCTTTAAAATCTTGATTTCTTTCTCCTATCTTTTTCTTAATGAATTCTTCTACCTCTTTCAAAATAGTACTTTTTTCATAATTTTTGCTGGCCATTTCCCATATTTTTTCCTGAATACTATCTAATGCTGGAATTCTTATAGTATTACATGCACCATAAGTATTCCCATAGAATTGATCAGAAAAGAAAACATCCACTTCATCTATTAAAAGAGTAGTATTACTGATATCCTCTTGCTTTATCTGTCCAGATTGCTCTACGCTGTGATTTAAGATTCGATCTTTAACTAACTCCCTTAAACCTTGCTTCTTACCATTTATTTCAGGTTTCAGCACTTCATTTGCCATCTCCTCAAATGTACCATAAGTTATCTTGTCACCAATACCAAACTCCTTAAAAAAGCCGTTAAAATCTTGTTGATCTCGAGCTGCTAAGTATTCACTATAACAAACAGTTCTGACCTTATGACCTGTCAATACTAATAGTGAAGAGAGTAAACCTAGTACAAGCGATTTGCCTTGTCCTGTTAAGACTTGCGCAAGATGCTTATCAATACCTTTAGAGTCTTTATCAACACTTAACAATCGCAAAATGCATAATATTTGAATGCAATGAGGCTTTAAGCTCTTTCCTGTACTTGTAATATCTTTTGATTCCTGTATGGACCACACAGCAGCTAATCCAGCAAGAAGATCAGGTAAAGTTTCTCTCTTGAATTTTGTGTTCCATTCATTAGTTTTAATTTGTTTTGATTGCTTCCGTACCTTTTCAGTAATAAATTTAATTTTATCTTGGTAATTTTTGTCAGAAGCCTCTTGTATATAGGAGTTAAATTCTTTTAAGTATCTATTATAGCAATCTCTTAGTGCTTCTACTGTGCTATTATTGTTTTCTTTTCTATATAGCTCTAAAGCTTTATCTATATCAATCTCATCTTGTTTTCTTAAATACCAAAAAGATTCCCCTATGATACCAATTCGTTTTTTAAAATCCTTATAAGAGCTGCTATTATCTACTACAGAAATAAACGGCTCTGTACTCTCTTTTTTAAATGTAGCAAAAGATACGTAATTAGGTTGTTCCTTGAGATAAAGAAAAGATTTCTTAACTGCTGATAGTAACTCACTTGCCGCACTTAAATTATCGTCATCAGACCATTTCTTTTGCCTCAGTAAATTACTTACTCTATTTAATAGATCTTGAGTGATTTCAATTAAGTAGTGATTAGGAATATTATTCTTGTATTTTTTGATGAAATTTTCAGAATCTAAAACCTTATATGAATTTTTATCTTTATTGGCTACTTCTACTTCAGTTAAGTCATTAGCTTCTTTAATAAACCAATTGAATTCTATACTATTTAAATCCTCTAAAAATTCATTAAACGATCTAAAGTACTTAATGAACCCTTGTGATTTTGCTTTTTTATCAAGTGCAGTACTTGCAATATCAAGTAGTGTGTTACGTATTGCTTCCATGTTTTGCTTGAACTCCCCATAAGGAAACTTATCAGGAATTTTTTCTAAAATAAATTTTCTATTCTTCCAATACTCGTTATATACATCTACCAAGTCTCTAAAATCACTAGATTGTTCATCTAAAAACGCCTTCTTAATAGATTTTATTTGTTTTGTTAAAATATCTCGATCAATTTCTGAAACTTCTTTTGAGAGATAAGGACTTGTTTGTGCTATAAACCTTATAACATTATGTGTTGCTATTCGAAATGACTCATCATGATCACTTTCTGTGTTTTTAATAAAATCAGTATAGCCTTGTATGAGAGGTTCAAATAACTTTAATTCTTCTTTGGAAAGTGGATTGGCAATAGCATTGTTAAGAATATAAATCCATACTAAGCGCTCTTCAGGTATAGCTGACAACTCGTCACTGCTAACAAACAAGCTCTTGATAAATTGCCATAATGTTTTATCATTCTCAAATTTCCTTTCGTTAGAATAATAACCTGGCTCAAAATGTTTCATTAGTGTAAAGATAAAGCGATATTGCTGCTCAAGAGAGTGGTTTAAAGAGGAAGTTGATGGCCAATTTATAGTTTTTATCAAGCACCATTTTCCTTGTTCATTTTTTTTAAGCAAATCATTAACAGGAATGTCTATTTTACTACTAATCTCTAAAATTAACTCCTGAAAGCTCTTACAAAGATAAAAATAAATAGGATGAGTTAAAGGCGCAAAATCCTTCAACGAATTGTACTTCATTATTTCATTTACCTTTCTAAAAAAAGAATCCTGCAAATTATCTAAAAATTCTGAGAAAAGTTGCTCATCCATTGCATTAGCAAGGTCAGAAAATAAATTTATGTCTTTGTTACTTACATGAAGTGCTTGTTGTTCAAGCAGTGCATCTATATTAGAAATCATTAAATAGGCTAGTGAGGAACTGTAGGAAGAACATTTATCACGTAAGGACTTTCTATGACACTCTATTAACTCGTTACGAATTCTTTGTAATTCTCCTAATAAATTCTTTATGCTGGGCTGAGCAGAATCATCGAGTCTAGGAAAATTCTTGTTTCTCTCACGCAAAGCTTTTTCTATATTTAACAAGCCTTGAATAACATCTTTAAGTTCAGTTGAGATGTAGTTATTGTTAGCTATATCAGTCAATATTGAAGTATCTAAATCTTTTAGTTTCTTATATTTTTCTAGTGTGATGGAAAGCTGTAAAAGATCCTCTGCATACTCAAGATTATCTGCAGTCTTATCACTTCTACCATGCAAAAGTTGTTTAAACTGCCCATAAGCAGTATTTCTTTTATCTAACAATTCATCTTTTAAAATCTCGGTTATTACAAGCTTTTCAGAAAGTTTTCTCTTAACATCTATGAAAGATTTAGTAAAATCTAACCTTTCTTGATTGTGAACTCTTATCCTCGCAACAAAATTATCTTGGTTAGAAGTAAATAAGCTTCCTGAACCATGTATTTTGATATCTATACTACCGTAAGAAAGTTTACCTGAGCATACTAATTTACCATCTTCTAACTTTTCCTTTATGTATTGTTTTTTATCTTGGTTAAATATTTTTCTTATTCCTTCTTTGCTTTGATCAAGATTGCTTTGATGAATATTATCAACTTCTTTATGCTGACTACCTTTCCAGGTATGCTGCTTAAAATGTGATACAGTAGGAATAGACTCCAGGTCAGAATCACTTTCACAAGATATAGAAGATCTCTCAACCTTATCACTAGCATCACAGTACTCCTCATCAGAGGAATGAGTTGAAGAAGGTAGCAAATTCTGACTTACCTGCTGACTATTAGAATTTCCTACGTGCATAATACTCCCTATAAAGAATTATCAATATTCTTAATTTAAGATGTTTTATTCTTTGAAAAGAGGCAAGAAAAAATTTTATATGTCGATAAATAAGGTTCTTAAAACACGGTGTTTTTTTTCAAAATTTGTTGATTGAGTTATGGTGGTTGAAATAGCAAACCAATTAAGTTGCCTCGTCCAGCGCTCTCTTTTAGTTAATTACTGTTTTTTCCTTATAAAAATTTAGCTTACCTTTTACATCTAAATAGCTAACAAAATTCGGCCTTTTATAGATGAGTAACCCTCTAGGAATTATCTTCTTGAATTCTATGATATTATTTTTTGTAACATTGTTATACATATCATGATAAAGGGGCTGGCAAAGCTTGTCAAGAAATTTTCTTATTTCATTTAAATTGCTTGTAACCTTCTTATACACTCATCTTTACCAAGAATCACCATGATATCAATGATTCCAGGTGCATCCATTACTCCAGTTATAGGGGCGCGTAATGAGTGGTATACATCGCTTATTTTCATATCGTGCAATTTTGCACATTCCTTGATCTGAGAAGATAAAAAACCCTTATTCCAATTTTCATCACCGATCTTTGACAGAAATGACGCGAGTAACTTGATTATATCGAGGTTAGATTTGACAATTTGCTCAGCCTCTTCACTTAAATCAAGTGGCGGATCTTGAATATAAAATTTTGCTAAATCCAATAATTCGGTCAGGTAGTTTGCTCTTTTTTTTAGCTCTGTCAGTCCCTGCAGTAAATAGCCCTTTTTTTTGTCAGTTAGAGTATTTTCTCTAAGCATTAGAGTCAGAATATCTTCATTGCTCATATTACTAATATAGTGGTTATTCAAATGCTCCAGTTTTTTGAAATCGAGCCGTGCAGGTGAACGACCAATACTTTCTAAATTAAACCACTCTATTGCTTGCTCATCGCTAATAATCTCATCGTTGCCGTGACTCCAGCCAAGTCTCAGCAAGTAATTACGCATCGCTTTTGGCAATATTCCCATCTTTTCATAATCGCAAACGCTTGTGGCACCATGCCTTTTGGATAGCTTATTCCCATCTTCCCCATGGATAAGCGGCACATGCGCAAAACGTGGAACATCAAAATCAAGAGCCTGGTATATTAGCAACTGTTTAAAGGTATTAGTGAGGTGATCAGAACCACGTATAATATCGGTTATTCCAGCATCATGATCGTCAATTACGACAGCAAAAATATATGTTGGAGTGTTGTCAGAGCGTAAGATCACTATATCATCAAGCTGGTTGCTATTTACTTTGATTTGGCCGTATATTTTATCATCAATGACGATCTCTTGTGAGTCTGGCACTTTGAAACGGATAACTGACCTCACACCGGATGTCATTCCAGCGCGTGACCACATATTTTCTTCTGGATCCCAGTGTCGGCTACTTGGATGACAAGAAGGAGGTTTTGTAGTACATTTATGCTTGTATATCTTGCCCTCTTCTCTTGCTTTTATTTTCTTTTCTGCAACTTCATCCTCAGGGCAATAACAGTGATACGCCCTACCCCTCTCAACTAAAAGGTTTGCTACTTCAATGTGCCGCTCTATTCTTTTTGACTGATATACTATTTCCCCATCATAGCTCATACCGAGCAATCTTAGCCCTTCTATAATTGCATCAATTGCTTCTTGCGTTGAACGTTTTCTGTCGGTGTCCTCAATTCTTAGCAAAAACCTGCCACCATGATGCTTTGCATAGAGCCAATTGAATAAAGCAGTACGAGCTCCTCCAATGTGCAAAAATCCTGTTGGTGATGGAGCAAATCTCGTGACTATACCTGGCATATTTGTCTGTTACAGTAATGTAAATGATGATAGCTAAAATTTATGTTTGTAACAATTTAGAATTTATTTGTTCTGAGAGATAAAATTTTATTTATTTTTCATAAATTGTGTTGTATAATTTAGTATTGGTTGAATATAGCGAGGTGAGTTATGGATGGACTTGTAGATATAGCAAAATTGCTTTCAGATAATGAAGCTAATATCAATTGGCGTTACACCGGCCCTTTTGATAAAACAAAACAAAGAGTACAGGCAGATAATCTCCTGCATTTAGCTCTTACTTTTACCCACAAATGTAAAAAGTGAGTAAGCTAAATAATTTAGGATCAAAATGATAGAAACAAGTACAAGCGTGCAATATACAGATGGCTTAGGGATAAATGGCTGGAAAGAGAGTTAAAACACATTAATTTGGGAGATAAAAGGCTTAATAAAAGGCTTATAAAAACAAGTTATTGCATAGAGGGTAAGGCATCTGGTTCAATTAATCAAAGCTGTAGTGGGTGGAAAGAAGCTAAGGGTGCATATAGATTATTTAGCAATGAAAAGCTTGAAGATAAGGAAATTTATTCTTCCCATTATAAAGAAACTAAGGAAAGAATAAAAGGAAACCAGTTGGTCTTTTCAGTTCAAGATACAAGTTATTTGGATTTTGACTCTCATATAAAGACCAAGAGACTAGGCAGTATTTCTAAAGCTTATACAAAGCATAAAATGGGTTTACTGTTGCATAGTGCCTTAATAGTCAGCAGAGACGGATTACCTTTAGGTCTATCTTCCCAACAATGTTGGGCGCGTTCTATTAGGGAAGAAGAAACGGCACAAGAAAAAGCAAACAGAAAATACCGTACCTCCATAGAAGAAAAAGAAAGTTATAAGTGGATAACAGCTCTTAAAGAAACTATAAACAACCTTCCTCCAAATGTACAACTTGTTACCCTTGGTGATAGGGAAGCAGACATCTTCAAATTTTTATGGGTGGCTGAGACGTTAGGTAGTTTTTATGTAATCCGCAATCGAGCTAATAGAAGATTTATCTGTACTGAAGTCGGAAAAACAGATTTGCAAACACGCATCACTCAACTGCCAGTAAAAAAGAAAATTTCTCTAGAAGTTACTAAAGGTGGAAACCAGAGATCAAGGAAAGCTAATATTGAAGTTAAGTATATGAAAGGCTATATACCTATCAGATCTTCTTCCATTTATGGGTCAAAAGATACAATACATAAAATAAGTGATAAAATCCCTGTATATGTGGTAAGTGCAAAAGAAACAAATCCTCCTGATGGATTGGAAGCTATCGACTGGACTCTACTAACTAATGTACCGATTAATAATACTTTAGATGCCATAGAAAAGATAAATTGGTATAAGCTAAGGTGGAAAATTGAAGAGTATTTTAGGATTTTAAAATCAGGATGTAAGATAGAAAGCTCCCGCTTAGCTACAAAAGAAAGATTACAGAAGTTAATTGCTATAAAAAGTATAATCGCGTTTAAAATTTTATATTTGACAAAAGTGGCTTTATCAAATCCCATGGAAATTTGTACTAAAATTTTAAGCAACGAAGAGTGGAAGGTCCTTTACATGCGTGAGTATCGGGTAGCAACATTACCCGAAGAACCTCCAAACATAAAACAAGCTATTATTTGGTTAGGAAAATTGGGTGATTTATGAATAGAAAAAGTGATAATTTACCAGGGTCTATGACTCTATGGCGGGGCTATGAAAACCTTAAGGAGAGCATTGTTATGCTTCACATCATAACCTCTCAAAATTGTGGGTAAAAGTAAGCATTTAGCTGCAAGAATACAAAACAAAGGTAAATTTGTAGACATTTGTAAGAAGAACATTGCTTCTGTAACTGCGCATAATGAATATGGAGATAATCCATTTCATGAAGCAGCAAGAAGTGGAATTTTGCTGCCTGCAGTACAAGAGATTGTGAATGACTTAGAGACGGAAGCTGATAACAAAATTACGAAAGCAGAAGAAGCTGGAGATCGGAAAGAAGTAAGCAGATTGAAAGAGGAACTCAAATGTAATAAAAAATATATTAAAGATGCGCTCTGCAGTAAAGACTATGCTTTTAATAAGAAGAGGGAAACTCCTCTTTATTACTTAAATGCTGCACAACAGAAAGAAATTAAGCAAATCGCAGGCATAAAAGACAGCTTTATATGTAACCAGAAGTTTCACCTGTGCTTATATATAATAGGAGCGATAGCATGTATCGCTGCTTTATGTTTGTCTTTATACTTTTTATTTTTAGTTTCTCAATCTTTTGCACTAAGCTCGATGGTTGCAATAGCTTCTGGCGGAGTCACATACCTGTCAGTTAAAGCATGTAGCGAGATACATGCCTTGCATAACGAAAGCACTTTAGTGGAAAATGCTAATGTACAACTTGCAGGAGAAAGTTTGGGTGTTTGATGAAGCTAGAAATTACTTGCAGGCAATGATATAGAAATTTACTTTCTTAACTTCAGAAAGTATACTCATACGATGATAGAAAAGAAGTACAGTAAGATTTTAATAGCAAACAGAGGAGAGATTGCCTGCAGGATTATCAGAACTGCCCATAAGATGGGTATATCTTGTGTGTGCATATACTCGGGTGCAGATGTAAATTCTGTGCATGTAAGACAAGCAGATGAGTCAAGATATATCGGCCCTTCGCCATCTTGCCTCAGTTATTTAAACATTGAAAAAATATGTGAAGTAGCAGTTGAAACAGGTGCGCAGGCAGTTCATCCTGGCTATGGTTTTTTAGCAGAAAATCCAGATTTTCCACGTGCTTTGCAAAAACACAATATAGACTTCATCGGCCCCAGTGCAGAAACAATAGAAGTTACAGCCAACAAAATAACAGCAAAAGAAGCGGCAAAAAAAGCTGGAGTGAATGTAGTGCCAGGATATATGGGTAAGATTAGCGACGCTGCCCACGCAGCTCAAGTTGCTGAAGAAATTGGCTTTCCGGTTATGCTTAAAGCTGCATCAGGCGGTGGTGGCAAAGGAATGCGAATTGTAAACTCCAAAAAAGAAATTGAACTAGCATTTACATCAGCCACAAATGAAGCAGAGAAAAGTTTTAAGGATGGCAGTATCTTTATAGAGAAATATATAGAGTTGCCAAGACATATTGAAATACAAATCATAGCAGATAAATATGGCAATATAGTTTGTCTTGGAGAAAGAGAATGCTCGATACAAAGGAATAATCAGAAAATAATAGAAGAAACGCCAAGTCCATTCATTAGTGAAGAAGTAAGACAAAAAATGTATGTTCAATGTGTTTCTCTGGCAAAGCAAGTTGGCTATTTTTCAGCAGGCACTGTTGAGTTTGTTGTAGATAAAGACCAAAACTTCTATTTTCTTGAGGTAAATACGAGATTGCAAGTTGAGCATCCAGTAACAGAATTTATAACTGGAATAGACATAGTAGAAGAAATGATTAGAACTTCCTGTGGAGAGAAATTGAGATTCAATCAGGATGATATTAAACTTACTGGTTCTGCAATAGAAAGTAGAATTTGCGCTGAAGACCCATCGAAGAAATTTTTCCCTTCCAGCGGAAGAATAAAATATTACGATAAACCGGGTGAAAATGATTATGTAAGAATAGATGATGGAGTTGCTGCAGGTTCAGAAATTAGCATGTTCTATGATTCGATGATTGCCAAAGTGATAACATATGGAAAAGATAGAGTAGAAGCGATCAGCAGAATGCAAAAAGCATTGTCTGAATGCTATATAGAAGGAGTAACAAATAATATAGAATTTCTAGAATCCATCTTCCATCACCCAAATTTTATCGCAGCAAAGCTCCATACGAGATTCATTCCAGATCATTACCCTAGTGGGTTTCACGGCGATTTTGTTACAGAGGAGTATATTAAAATATTTATTTTCACTGCGTTATATGTTCATTTGGAAAATGAAGAAAGGTACCATCATAAAGCAGTGAATGAAACATCTCAGGTGTCATTCCAGTGCGTGACACTGGAATCTAGTAAAAAAGAAGGGGCACCAGTATCAGCTACTCGGATGGCAGGTGACCGTGCAAGAGATTTATTCATAGTGAATATAAATGACAATGAGTACTCCGTAAATGCAAAATACCAAGATAATATATCAATAACGGTATATAATCACAATAAATACTCCGTTATAGGCAAGTGGAAATCAAGTTATAGATTGCTATATATCACAATTAATGACGATACCAATATAGCACTTAAAATAGAAAGACAAGGCAGCAAGTACTTCATAAGACATGCAGGTATGAAAGCTGAGTGTTGTATATTAAAACCTCATGTAGCTGAATTAAGTAAGTTAATACTAAATAATGAAACAGAAGGGATTTCAGCAGATGCTGTAAAATCCCCAATATCTGGTTTATTAGTTAAATTGCACGTAAATGTAGGAGATCAGGTGGAAATAGGACAACCTTTATTTGTGGTGGAGGCAATGAAAATGGAAAATATCATATGTGCTGAAGCAGCAATGGTGATAAAAAATATTCCCGTTCAAGAAGGAAAAAATGTGCAGATTGGTGATGTAGTCTGCTTCCTTAAATAACACAAGAAGTATAAACTTGACCCAAACAAGATAAATGAAAACACTTGATGAGCTATGGCAATGGCTATCGGTATGTGCAATAATAGAGTAATTACACCTAAAATGATCTGAATGACGACGGAGAGCAGCATAATATATACCGGTTTTATGCTAGCATTTTTTACTGTGAGTATTACTACCAAAGTTAGTATTAGCAATGCCAGTGCTCGATGTATAAATTGCACTGTCGCTCTGTTCTCAAAGATATTCAGCCATATAGGCTGCAAGAAAAATAAATCTTCTGGAACGATTTGTCCGTCCATTAGTGGAAAGGTATTGTAAATCAAACCAGCATTTAATCCTGCAACAAATGCACCGAAAATTATTTGTATTACAATTAGGACCAAAATCATCCTTGCGTAGTATATAGTGTTACCACTAACCTTAAGTTTTGTTTGTTGTGGCCTTATCTGATAATCAAAAAATTGATATGACAATAATGCAAAGATAACTAATGCTAATAATAAGTGAAGTGCGAGCCTATAGTGGCTAACATGAGGCTTGGCTACCAAGCCGCTTTTTACCATATACCAACCAGCAAAAGCTTGCAGCGCTCCAAATAACAAGACTATCAATAGCCTTATTATTACCTTTTTAGATATTTTTCTTCTTAATGTAAAATATATAAATGGCAGGACAAAAACTAAACCTGTTAGTCTTGCAATTAATCTATGCACATACTCTATTAAGTATATAGCGCGAAACTCCTCCATACTCATACCATAGTTGAATGCTTTATACTCAGGTGTAGCTTCGTATTTTAATTTTTCTTGTAGCCAGTCTTGCTCATTCAGTGGTGGTAATGTTCCAGTGATGGGTTTCCACTCCGTGATTGACAATCCCGCTCTTGTAAGTCTGGTAAATCCACCAATTCCTACCATAAGAATTACCATGACCGAGCAGAGAAAAAGCCAAATGGCTACAGGTTTTGCTTCCATAAACCATGTTTAGTTTTGTTCCATCGCTCAGGGTAAAGAATAAACTCCCACAAGGCAAGAAAAGCTGCAACACTATGTAGCAGACTATAGACCGGAAAAAATATCGATACTATATAAAAATAAAAAGGCATCTTTTGCTGTTTGACAGCTATTACCAAAAGAATCAGGTTAGTAACGTATACCACTACAAAGTAGTACAAAAATAATCCATTTAAAACTTTAGTTAATATCAATGAAAGCAGTAAAAATGGAGTAGTAAAAAATATAAAAGCTGCAGAACCAACAAAAAGATTCAATAGCAAAATTCCCTTAAATCCAGTGTGTTTATGAAGTGACTTTATATTTTTTAAATGAACAATATAAGTTTGCATATAGCCTTTGATCCAGCGCGCTCTTTGCTTAATCCAAGCAAATACAGCAATTGGTGACTCTTCCAATGTTTCTGAGTCAATCATCCTGGTTTTATATCCCATTTGCGCAAGTCTCAAACCGAGGTCAGCATCTTCGGTAACACTGTAAGCATCCCAGAAAAACACTTTTTTTAGAATTTTTACTGAAAAATGATTACTGCTACCACCCAAAGGCATTGGCATGTTCATTTTTTGGAATCCAGGCAATAAGTATTGAAACCAGTTCATATACTCCAGAGAAAAGGATTTTGTGAGAAAATTATAATCACAATTATAGTAATTTAATTTCGCCTGTACACAGGCAAGCTTATCGTCGTCCTTATTAAATTCAATCAGTGCTTTTTTTAACTGCAATGGGTCTGGTTTATCGTCCGCATCATATATTACTGCATACTTTCCTCTAGCAAAGCTCATAGCATAATTGCATGACTTGGCTTTTGTTCTAGGCAAAGAATGAGGCACTTTTATTACTTCAAAATACTGCGGTAAAGTGTACTTTTCTATAGCTGCTAGCGTTTCTTGGTCATCACTTTCTACCTGAAGCTTCACATCTAATTTTGATTTTGGATAATCCAAACTTTCAATGCTTTCGATCAATTGCTCTATCACTGCACTTTCTTTAAAAGCAGGCAATAAAATAGTATATATAGGAAAATCTTCTTCATTCAGCTTACTATAATCCACTTTTTGGTTGGAGGTTTCACATAAGCTAAAAACTGTAGCTATAAACTTGAATAAATAACTAGAACATCCGATTATAAATATCAACATCAAAGCAAAATATGTATATTTCTCTGTTAGTGTTAAAATTGAAGTTACAATAAAGAAAGAAGCAAAAAATATTGAGCTTAGTTTAATGCTTTTAGCTGAAAAATTAGGATTCTTGTAATATAAGTAGTTGCTTGCAAATTCTGAAATACCAAAGTGCGAGTTAAGAAGATTTAAAATCTGTTCGCTATCCACTTTTATTAATACATAGTCAATACCGTAATGAGCTTCGACCCAACGGTTGATATCTCGGCTTGTGTCTTCAACCATAAAAAAAGTAGTATTATTTAATTTTTGCCAAGGAATTATATTAAATTTATAGTAAAAAAGTTTCTCTGGCTCTTTGCACAAACTAGAATCAAACTTAATTTTTTCTACATTATCAGCTTGAAGTATAGGCAATTGTTGCATTGAACCTAATGCAATTTTTTATTTAAGTC
This sequence comes from Wolbachia endosymbiont of Phyllotreta cruciferae, assembly GCF_918697765.1. Taxonomy (NCBI): domain Bacteria; kingdom Pseudomonadati; phylum Pseudomonadota; class Alphaproteobacteria; order Rickettsiales; family Anaplasmataceae; genus Wolbachia; species Wolbachia endosymbiont of Phyllotreta cruciferae. The sequence continues at coordinate 1,053,987 of NZ_OU953855.1, read as the reverse complement.
ACGTGAAAATGAAGATATGACCTCGCTACTACGCTTATCATCTTTACGTTCATGCATTATTTTTTTTACAGCATCAGCAGCTATATTCACTGTGTTAGTCTGTAAATCCCCAAGAGCTTTTTCAACTTGGTCAGTGACTTTCTTCAAGTTAGAATGGGCATTGTCATCTAATGTCTGATCTAGCTGCTGTCTATTGTGCTTAATGATACTATTAGCTTTATCAAGTGCTTCATTCATCATTTTATTAACTTCTGCATCTAATTCTTTGTATTTTTTAGAAGATTTTTTGTAATACTCCAACATATCTTTCCTGAATTTTTCAGTTTCTTCACTTGAAAATTTGCTTTTGTTACGCTTATTGTTAAGCGCATTTTTTATCACTTTCTTTAGCAATTTATACGAAAGGACAAAACTTACCAAGAAGGCAAGACCGATAATCAGTGATGTAGACATAAAAACCCCTAAAATTCTTTGGACACCAAGTCAGCAATAAATTCCTCTTCAATTTCAGAATTAGTCAATTTAGTATAATAAATTAAAGCAATACTAGTAGCCATTTGTTTTAACTGATCAGTATATTCAGATTTAAATTCTGCCACTTTTTTTTCAATAAGCTTGCTCTTTTTTTTGTCTTCCTCTTCTAATATATTCTTAACATTAGCTCTCATTTCTTCTACCTGAGCAAGTGCATCATCTATGATTTTTTTTGCCTGTATTCTAGCTTGGTTTAAAGCGGCATTATACTTGGCAATCTGCTCTTCCGTGAGTCTTAAAAGATGAACAGAACTATTAAAAGAACCCAATACTTCTTTACTTCTAGTGCTTATTATTTTATCTAACTTTGGTAAAAATAAACAACTTACCACGAAAAAAAGTGAAGAGAAAAAAATTAAAAACCAAAAAACTTGAGAAAAGAAGGTTGAAACATCAAGCTGTGGCATCTGTTAAGCAGCAAATATTAATAACATTGCAAGTACAAACGCAAGCAATCCCATGATTTCAACCATGGCAGCACCAATATAAACATAACTTTTCATTTTACCTTCTGATTCAGGGTTTCTCGCAATCCCATTTAACATAGCAGAAAAGATATTAGCTATACCTAAACCAGCACCGAGCATTCCAAACACAGCTAAACCAATTGCTATAAACTTTAAAGCTACTAAATCCATATATTACCTTTAATTTTTCTTTATAATATAATTGTAAAATATTCTACAAGGAAGTCAATTACTTTACTGCATCTGACAAATATACACATGTTAATATAGTAAATATATAAGCTTGTAAAATTGCAACAAATACTTCAAATCCTATCAATGCAATTATGAACAAAAACGGCGCAGGAGTGAAAAATATGTTCATATTTACAATAAACCCTGCTATCACTTTGATGATTGTATGACCAGCAATCATATTTGCTGCAAGCCTTATTGATAGGCTAACCGGCCTTACTAAATAAGCAAACAACTTAATAATAATTATTATAGGTGCAAGCCACGAAGGAGTTCCTTTTGGTAGCAATATGCGTAAAAATTCTACTCCCCTTTCTTTAAATCCAACAATCGTTATATAAATAAAAACCACCATCGATAAAGCGAAGGTGACTATCACATGACTTGTGACCGTGAAACTATAAGGAAGAACACCAACTAAATTACACGATAAAATGAAAATAAATACTGTGAATATCAATGGAATGTGCTGCAAGCCTTTGCTTCCAGTGTTATTTTCTATTATTGAAATAACAAAATCATATACATACTCAACTGCAGCTTGCAAATATCCTGGTATTACTGACCCCTTCTTTATTCCAAAAAGCAAAAAGAGTATCATCAATATCACCGAAATCATCGTGAAAAAAGATGAATTGGTAAAGCTTACGTCATACCCAAATAACCTAGGTAACTCTATTATTGTATATACTTTAAATTGCTCTAGCGGATTTAACGCCATTTTGACCCTATGTACTTGAACTATAACAGTAAATAAAGTATGAATTTTATAGGACAAAGTCAAGGGTTAAGATAAGGCTCTGCGTTATTATAACATTGATACATTAACAAAATATGTAATTAGAGTGTTAATTACAGTCAGCTCTGTATTTTAAAATTTACTAATCTTATTAAATTATTTAACTTAACATCTTATTTTAATTATAATTTAATTTTTAGTGAGGTATATAATGAACGAAATAGATTTTATTAACGCTAATCATCCTTTAAATTTAGAGCAGGAATTTGGTAACGGATACATCAAATTGACAGATGGTTCCTTTAACGAATACACTGGCCATTATCAAATAGGAAGCGAAATACTAGATGAAAGCCATAATATGATAGGAGACTTAACTATAGATGGCTACATTCATAGCTTCCATGCAGATACCCACAATATGAATCTTAAATCCTTTACGGAGATAGATTTAAAAGGTGATATAAAGAAGATAAATTCTCTTTACAAGAAGATATAAAGTTACAAAAACTTCTGCATCATTGCTTGTGATACAGAAGTCACTTTTCATTCCACTACAATAAGCTTTAAAATCACTACATTTTACATTACAATAACTTTTTCACTTCTTTTTAGGTCCATGAAATTCACATTATCTTGGTTATTAGAACACTTAGAAACCAATGCTAGTTTAGAAGAAATTACCGATAAATTAACTCACATAGGGTTAGAAGTAGAAGATGTGATCGATAATTCCAGATTGACTGGGTTTATTGTTGCAGAGGTATTAGAAGTCGTACCTCATCCAAATGCTGATAAATTAAAATTATGTAAAGTAAATGATGGAAGTAAAATTCTACAAATAGTCTGTGGAGCAAACAATGTTAGAGAAGGTATGAAAACTGTACTTGCATCTCTTGGTAGCACGTTGCCAGAAAGTGATCTCACAATTAAGTCCACAAAAATACGAGGAATGCTAAGTGAAGGGATGCTCTGCTCTGCTTCTGAACTTGCGCTGGTTCAAGAGGAAAGTGAAGGAATAATCGAGCTTTCCGATGATTATAAAGTAGGGGATAAATTTTTCAATTGTGACCCTGTAATTGATATAAATGTTACTCCAAACCGTGGAGATTGCTTAGGCATTTATGGAATAGCTCGCGACCTTGCTGCAACTGGAATTGGGACATTAAAGACTTTAAGCATTCCACAACTTACCAGCTCCATAAATTCACCAATCGATGTTGAAGTTACTGACGGGGAAAGTTTTATTAGTGGAATATACATCGCCAATGTAAAAAATCAAGAAAGCCCAAAATGGTTAAAAGATAGGCTGGAATCGATAGGAATGCGCTCCATTTCTGCAATAGTTGATATCACGAACTATATTATGATATCTTTCAGCCGCCCAATGCACGCGTATGATGCAAAAAAAATAGAAGGAGAGCTCACAGTACGCAAAGCAAACGACGGAGAAAAATTTGCTGGTTTGAACGGTAAAGAATACTTATTAAACAAAGACATAAGCGTTATTGCAGGTGATAAAAATATTCATGGAATTGCTGGAATTATAGGTGGTAAGTGCAGTGAATGTACTCTTGAAACTACTGATATCTTTTTAGAGTCTGCTTGGTTCGATCCCATCTCTATTACTAAATCTTCAAGGCAGCTCGGCATCTCCACAGACGCTAGTTACAGATTTGCACGTTCAGTTGATCCTGGATTTACTTTTGATGGACTCAACCTTGCAGCTAAAATGATTCTGGACTTATGTGGTGGAGAAACCTCAAGCGTAGTGTCTGCTGGCAGTTTAGATAGTGCTGACACCAAGGTGAGCTTTGATTATCAGGATGTGAACAAGTTTGGAAGTGTGTCTGTATCGCCTGATGAGGTGCTTGATATCTTAACGAAACTAGGGTTTAGTATTGATAAAAAAACCGAAGGCAATTGGAATGTACAAGTACCAAGCTGGAGACCGGACGTGACAATACCGGCTGACCTAATCGAAGAAGTAACAAGGATATACGGCTATGACAAAATAAAAGAAGAACCACTACCAAATAATGTTGAAGAAGTAGATAGTACATACGACAATTTGCGTATTTTGATGACAAACAGAGGGTTTCATGAAGTGCTAACCTGGTCGTTTATGAGTGAATCAACAGCTGAAAAATTTGGTTACTCGAATAAGTTATTTATCATCGATAATCCGTTTAACAATAGCTTTAATATAATGAGACCAAGTATTATGCCAAATTTATTGCAAGTTACTGCTGATAATATTGCCCATGGAATATCTGATCTTGCAATCTTCGAAATTGGGCCGATTTACGATGGTGAAGCTCGGTCTAAACATGTTTTAAGTGGGATAAGAACAGGAAATAATTTACCGCGAAACCATTATAATACTGATAGAAAAGTAGATGTTTTTGACGCAAAGGCTGATTGCATAGCAGCTTTGGAGTTTTTTAACGTCAATTGTGATAATTTAACGATAGAGAGAGCAGAAAAAGAACATTATCACCCAGGAAAGTCAGGCACTCTCTCTTTTAAGAATAAAGTAGCAGGTTATTTTGGAGAGTTGCATCCTAATATATTAGATCTTTTTGATATCAAGCAAAAAGTTGTAGGTTTTGAGGTGATATTAGAAAATATTGAAAATTTACCTGTAAGTAGAAAGAAATTTATCGATTATAAATACCAAAGTGTAAAACGTGATTTTGCATTTATTGTAAATAAGGATGTGAAAGTAGGTAACATAATCAATGTGGTAAAAAAAAGCTCAGAGCTCATCACAGAAGTTTTAGTATTTGACGTATACCATGGAAATAATATAGAATCGAATAAGATGTCTATAGCATTGTCAGTTACTTTCTGCTCTCCAACTCACACTTTAACTGAAAAAGAGATCCAAAAAGAATCAAGTGCTATAGTTAATTTAGTATGTGAAAATACCGGAGGAACTTTGAGAACTTATCGTTGAGTCACAATCATAGTTTCCTGCCGTTGCTGTGTCACACTTACTTCATCCAATTTATTTCCAATATTGAATTCAATATCCTTGAAAAATCTATCCCACATTCCATGCAAATGCTCTTCTATTTTAGGCCACACATCATTTTTAAATGTTACCCCATCATCAGAAAATAAATTACCTAAAAAGGCTCCAATACCTTCATAATTTGACTGAAAACATTGAAGAAATGTCTCTCCTTCTTTATAAGTATTATGTGCCACATTTAACGCTTTTCTCTCTGTAGTCTCTTTATAAGCATTTGATGCTCCAATCTTTATTGCACCAAACATAACTTTACTCCAGTTCTTAACTTTCTGTATACAACCTTCACTATTTCCTGGTATATTATTTATTATATCTTTTGTCAAATTATCTATCAAAGGAGACAATAAACCTTGATAAAAGTGCTTGATATTATTTTTTGTTTTTATCACAGGACTTTTTATGCATTTTTCTGCCAAATAGTATTCAAGTTCCGCTTCCTCTAACAACTTCTTAACTGCTTCTTCGTTAAAAGTTTCACGCTCGAACTCCTTCAGTAAATCATCCTCTATTATTGCAAACTTTATTTTTTCGCGAGATTCTAGTTCTTCTATATAATCATTTTTTGTTTCTTCATTTATCAACAATCCTTTTTCTTCTAATTCTAACTGTTTTAATGCTTTGAGAATTTCTTGGTTATTTTTCAAATGCTTCTCTATTAATTTTGTACTTGGATGCTGTTCTCCTTTCCTATTTCGCTCACCTTCTAAATATTTGTTTAAATCCTCATTTTCTTCTATTACTTTCCTTAACGATATAGGTTGCTCTAAGCATTCTGCAATTTCCGCTCGGTGCGCATTAATCCTCTGTACTAAATCCGGCTCCTTTTCCTCTAACAGCTTACATGAATCCTCTATACCCTTTGCTTGGCCTTTGAGTACATTTTGTTTTTTGCATTTCGTTATTTCTAAATATATCTTTGCTACAAAAGCATTTACTTTATCTGAAGCTTCTTTTAAATTCTCACTCAAAGAACCTTTTATCTCCTTTTCTAAATCCCGAAACTGGTCTATTAAGCTGAGCATGCCTAATAGGCCTAACTCACCCTTGGCTTTTTTCATTACTGATTTTACTAGCCTTTGCTCAACTTCTTGATCATCATACTCGAACTTAAAAAGACCTTCTAACCTTCTTCTTAAAACATCACCTGCTAAATTATTCTTTTTTACATCTCCATATATTTCTTTCAATTTTTCATGTATCCTAATATATCTTTTTTGTCCTTCTTTTTTTAAAAGATTAATCTCTTCTTTAGCATTACCTAGAGCTGTCTCTGTTTCTCTACTATGTATATATTTATAAACATCAATAATTGTTCTCTTAGCTATCTTCCCTTCTTCTTTAAGCCGCTTCCATTCTGCTTTAAATATAGGAAGCTCACTATCATCTAAAACATCCGGTACTTTTGCTCCTGCTTTTTTCAGATCTCTTATTATCACTTCTTTCTCACCTGGTAATTCCTTACCTTGACTCTCTAATTCCTGCCTCACTAAAGAATTTTTTATCTCATCTTCCAGTGAAAAACCTTCTTTCCGTCTATCCAGCTGAAACCTAACTGCTTGTATAAAGGCAACTTGATAGGCGTTGTATATTAAGTGAGTTGTCAACTTAAAATCTATGCTACTTACCACTTTTAACCTGAATTCGTCCAACAATTCCTTCAATTTATCATATGTAATCTCTTTCTTTTCTAGCTTTATCAGTTCTTCCATAGTCTTCGCAAATTCTTGAATAGAAGTTGCAAGCACATCCTTGATTTCATTGCGTAAGGGCTTAAGACCATTTTTTAAATTGATGTTAGTTGACAATTTCAGTACGATGCTATGCTCTGAATCCCGCGTCACATCAAACCACTTGTTATTTTCATTTTCATACAAATCTCTAAGCAATCGTTTAAATTGCGGTGGAAATTCTATTTCCATATCCCACGCAATATTTGGTCCAGTAACTTCCTTTTCATGAAAAGACACCTCAATATTTTGATGCTTATTAGAATACCGCCCCATACTTATTTTAAGAGCAGTAACTAAAGAGTGAGATAAATCTCTATTTAAAAGATAAAAAGTAGCCAAAGCAATTGTTGCAGGAATAAGTAATGCTGCAAGCATAGCTATATTAACAAGAATCACTATTGCAGCAAGAACACCATATGCCAGTCTTTTTGCTGTACTTTCACTTACTTCACTTTTTTTTGTTTTATTCTCCTCTGAACTGATTTGTGTCTTATCATTTGTTTTTAATTTATTATATACGGCTAATCCTAACGCAGTGAAAACTATATAAGGAAACATTAAAACTGATAGAGCTAAATTTAATACTTTCTTCTCCGGGCAAGCTCGATTTACCTCTTTAAATATTCTACTTGATATATTATACCAAGAAGTAAAAAAATCAGAGTTATAATCTTTATAATGAAATATACTGAGTGGAACGTTAAAATTAGCTAACGGCTCTTGTTCTTCCACAGCATCAAAAAATTCTTCTTCCTCTTCTGAAGTAGCAAGACCTAAATCATTCCCTTCTTCTACATTAGAAACAGCTTCCATAGCATCAAAAAACTCTTCTTCCTCTTCCAAAGCAACATTGGAAATAGATTCTACTTTACCTAAACCATCACTATTGTTAACAACTTTTTCATAATCATCTGCAACAGCTTTATTCATATTATAACCTTACCCTAAGCAATCTAAGTATAACATAAACATTAGTAACTTTGCAACTTTATTAACAACTTAACTTGATACCAACTATCAACCCTTGATATTCTTTAGAATAGAAGTCGGCTTCGATCTCTTTATTAATGTCCAAAGATAAGGCAAGGGTCTGCTCTTTTATATATTCATTCCATGTAGTTATTGCTTCCTTAATTTTTTCATCTTCTGTTTTGATTGTTACTCTAATTCTATCTGATATATGAAAATCAGCTTGTTTTCTAGTTTCTTGAATGAGCCTCACAATATCTCTCGCGAGCCCTTCTAGAATTAATTCATCATTTAAAGTAGTGTTCAGAATCACAATCCCTTTGTTGTTATCAAACACAGCAGAATATTCACTGTTTGCTTTTAATAACAGTTCATATTCACCTTTTTCTATAATATAGTTCTCTGTTTCATCTCCTAAAAATATTGAACCTTTTGCGGAACCTTCTGTCATTCCAGCGCGTGACGCTGGAATCTGCATCTGGATCCCAGTGTCAGCTACTCGGATGACACCGGATTCAACTTGTTTCCACTTTCCTTGTTTAACATATTGAACCAGTGTCTTAATCTTCTCCGGAACTCTCTTTCCAAGCATAGGAAAATTTAGTTTCAGTTCTAGTGATGCAATACCTTCAAGTCTGTTTACTAATTCCAAGCTTTTTACATTCACCTCATCTTTTATCATCTCCTGGTACTCATTTGAATCTGCAGCACACTGGATCCCAGTGTCAGCTACTTGGATAACAGGAGAGAACTCTGGGATGACAGAAAGCGGTTCACCTTCAAGAAAACTACAGGAAGACTGATGATAAATGATCATACTGCCAAGCGGCTGTCTGATACGTATATTAAAAGTGTTTCTGATCGAAAGTGCAGAGTTGCACACCTCTCTCACTAAATCCATCTTGGCAATGAGCTGACTATCAAACTTCTCTAATTGTGGGAAATCAGCCAAATGAACAGATGTTTCTTCATACTTAAGCCCTTGCCATATATTCTCTGTTATAAGTGGCAACAAAGGAGCTGCAGCTCTTAGTATGTAATAAAAAACCGTATATAGAACATTATAAGCATCAGTTTTATCCTGATCCAAATCACTTTTCCAAAAACGCTCGCGACTGCGACGAATATACCAATTATTTAGCACTTCAAAAAAGTTCATTAAAATTTTGCAAGCCTCTTGGGAGTTATAGCTGTTCATAGAAGCTTGGATACTTTCTATAGCTTCAAAACATTTGGAAATCATGTAGCGATCAATAGTACTTTGATAATCCTTACAAACTTCAGCTTTAATTCCATCTGCATTTGCATACATAGTAAAAAAGTGATAACTGTTCCAAATAGGTTTTATTACGTTTTTCAGAACATCTCGTATTGAGTTTCCTTCTTTATCGAGTAGCAAATTACCACCACAAACAATAGATCCAGAAAGCATAAGAAAACGCAGTGCATCAGAACCGTATCTATCAAAAACCTCCATTGGATCTGCATAGTTATTCAAACGTTTGGACAATTTTTGCCCTTTTACATCCAAAACAACACCGTGGCATATGCAGTTCTTAAATGGTTCCCTATCAAACAAAGCAGTGGACAATACAAAGAGCGTATAAAACCACCCCCTGGTTTGCGCTATGTATTCAGTGATAAAATCCGCAGATTCAAACCACTCCTTATTTTCAAACGGATAGTGGATTTGCGCAAATGGCATCGAGCCAGATTCAAACCAGCAGTCAAACACGTCAGGTACACGGCGCATAACTGATTTTCCTGTTGGATCATCAGGATTTGGTCTTGTTAAAGTATCGATAAATGGTCTGTGCAAGTCGTCTATTTTAACATTAAAATCTCTCTCCAGTTCTTCTATTGAACCATATACATCTACTCTTGGATATCTCGCATCGTCTGATTTCCATACAGGGATTGGCGTACCCCAGAATCGATTGCGTGAAATTGACCAGTCGTGTGCCCCTTCAAGCCATTTTCCAAATTGACCATCTCTAATGTGGTTTGGTATCCAATTAACTCTCTTATTTAGCTCTACCATTCTGCTTTTGAATTTTGTAACAGCAACATACCAAGAAGGCATAGTGCGATAGATCAAAGGAGTGTCAGTTCTCCAGCAGTGTGGATAATTGTGAATATATTGTTCAGTTTTAAACCAATTCCCTTGCTCTTTTAATTTTTTTATTACTGTATCATTGGTATCAAAAACATGAACCCCTGCCAAATCTGAAATTTCAGCAGTAAATTTTCCACTGTTATCAATTGGACAAATAACTGGAATATCATGGCTTTGGCAAAGGTAAAAATCTTCCTCACCAAATCCAGGAGCAGTGTGCACAACGCCAGTACCATCTTCTTCCGTCACATAATCAGCAATAAAAACGCGAAATGCATTTTTTGTGTCTTTAAAATAGTCAAACAGTGGTTTGTAAGAAAGACCTGCAAGATCATTCGCTTTAAGTTTTATATTGCAGTTTTCATATGGAATATTGCTTTGTTCACAGTGGCTGACAAATTTCCCTAAATAACTTTCAGCGAAGATGTAAACTTCATCGTTAACTAGATCTTTTGCATTATCCCCTGTCATCCCAGTAGCCCCCTCCCCTGTCATCCCAGTGCTTCGACACTGGGATCCAGAAATAGATTCCAGCGTCACGCGCTGGAATGACATCAAAGGGTGGACTGACACTGCACAATACTTAATATCTTTTCCTATTGCTAAAGCCAAGTTGCTCGGCAACGTCCAGGGAGTTGTAGTCCAAGCAAGTAATTTACACTTTCGTTTAACACTTTTAAATTGCTGTGGGTTTTCTAAAAGCTCAAATGCAACAGTTACAGCTTTGCTAACTTTTTCTCTATACGCGTTATCAAGCCTTGTTTCGAAATTAGATAATGGAGTTTCGCATGCCCAGCTATATGGTACAACGCGCACTGATTCATACACCAGACCCTTATCATAAAGCTGCTTGAATGCCCACATGACCGACTCCATGAATGATTTATCCATAGTCTTATAGTCATTGTGAAAATCTACCCATCTTGCTTGTCTATTGACATATTTTTCCCACTCTGATGAAAATTTCATCACAGAAGTACGGCAATGATCGTTAAATTTATCTATACCAAACTTCTCTATCTCAGTTCTACCAGATATTCCAAGTTCTTTTTCTGCACCCATCTCAGCCGGCAATCCATGGCAATCCCAGCCAAATCTACGTTCAACCCTTTTTTGAAGCATAGTTTGATATCTTGCAAATGCGTCTTTGATGAAACCAGTGAGTAAATGTCCATAATGCGGAAGTCCATTTGCAAATGGAGGCCCATCATAAAACACAAAACAATTATCCTTAGAACGTTCTCCAACTGACCGCTCAAAAACTTTATTTTCCTGCCAAAATTTTATGATTTCTTTTTCTAACGACGAAAAATCAGGACTACTTACTGTATCAGGATAATGCTTTGACTTCATGTTCGCTATGTAAAACTAAAGAATATAGGGCTTTCTGAAAAATTACAAATTCAAAAATATTTCCGTAGCTCACATCCCAGCAAACTATTCTGCCGAGCTTCTAATACCTTTTTTTAAGTTTTACTTGCAGTTTTTATTGTTTTACTTAACATTAACCCAAGCTTTAGGGGTATTTTATGGATCAGAAGACAGATAAGTTTCCATAATTTTTAAAAATGTTGTGCTTTGTTGAAATGTGGGAACGTTTCTCTTACTATGGAATGAGGGCACTTTTGGTCCTATTTTTGACTTCTCACTTAGGTTTCACTGATGAGAGGGCCTTTACTATTTACTCATTATTTGCTGCAACAGGTTATGCTATACCAATACTTGGAGGTTTTTTAGCTGATAAGTTGATGGGATTCCGCAACATGGTGTTGCTTGGAGGGATAGTGATGATAGCAGGTCATGCTTGCATGTCATTGGTTAAGTTTGAACCAGGTTTATTATATTTAGGTTTATCTCTAATAGCCATAGGTACTGGTATGTTTAAAGGGAACGTAACTAACTTACTTAGTTCATGCTATGGCAAAGACGATCCTGAACGTAGCAGAGGCTTTACTTTATTTTACGTAGGTGTGAATATTGGAGCAATATTGGCTTCTATTTCATGTGGTTATGTAGCCCACTTGTTTGGTTGGCACTACGGCTTTGGTTTAGCTGGTATTGGGATGTCTATAGGGCTAATCTTTTTTCTCAAATTTCAGAATCTTTTAGGAGATAGCGGCCTTTCTCCTTATCCAGAGCTTATGAATAAGCGCATATTAGGGATTAAAATTTTTGGTATAGTATTGATAGGAAGCTTTCTGTCATCATCAATAATTGCTAAAATGCTTATACATAGTGAATTTTTTACTAATATGCTCATATTTGTTGGAATAACAGCTCTGGGCATATTTATTTATATAATATCTAAATTATCAGCAGAACAAAGACGAAAATTAGTGGCATTATCTATTCTTGTGGTATTTTTCTTGTGTTTTTTTGCTTTAGAAATGCAGCTTGGCTCTTTGGTTAACTTATTCACCGAAAGAAACGTTATTAACAATGTATTAGGTATAACAATTCCAGCTTCAGTTTCTCAAGCCATAAATCCTTTGTCAATTATAATATTTGGCTTTCTTTTTGGAACATACATGAAGTTTAAGCAAAAATATGCAACTTCCATGTTTACCCTTGGCCTTCTGACAATGGCTATGTGTTTTTTCACACTGTACATAGGATGTTTAAACTCTAACATTGAAGGTAAAGTAGAATACTTATATTTAATAATTGCTATCTCCTTTATGGGACTGGGAGAATTATGTATTGCTCCATTAGTCCAAGAACAAGCAACTACACTAGCCCCCAAAAACCTTAGAGGAGTAGTGATGGGTATAGTAATGCTATCATTAGCGTTTTCTAACCTAGCCGGAGTTGCAATATCAAAATTTATGTCAGTTCCTTCAGTAAATGGTAAAATAAATTATTTAGAATCTTTAGAAATATATAAAGAGGGTTTTTTAAAGGTGGGAATATTTAATTTAATGCTCGTTATTGTATTTTTATTCTTCTTCAATTTTATACATAAAGTTGTTACTAACTCATCTTGTACAAAAAATTGATATAGGTAAGCTCAAATTTGTAGGTTTAAGGTACCCGTTCAGGCAATGGCGTCAACTTAAGAACTTTCATTAGCAAACTCTCCTAAAGACATGATGGCGTTTGGGCTTATCTACCTTATCGCAGCTATACAATCGTCCCGGTCGGATTTTAACTTTAGCGCGTATACTTGCTCTATCAAAAAGGGCTTGAAAGTTTTTTGGCGCAATAAGTACCTGATAGAGTTTCTGCCTCATTACACCAAATAAAACCGAAAAATTTAAACGATACTCAGCAATTTGATCTGGATTCCAAGGCCCTTGTGCATCACACATATGAAGCGACAATATATTACACATGACTAAGTTTGCCCAAAATTCTTGTAATACAGCCTCTAAATTTACGCCAGAAAAATTCTCTAACTCTGCACCTATTTTGAGTCGTTTATAGCACTCCTCTATATGCCACCTTAATACATAAGCTTTGCTGATATCTTCCAAAGTAAATTTTTCTCGATCAAAAAGTGAAGTAACCAATACCTCTGTTTCTCCGTTGGCTAATGTCAGCACTATTACTCTTACTTTTTGGCTTTTCGTTTTATTTTCTAGCACAAAATCAAAATCTAATTCACCAGATGAAATTCGTTCCCATAGCTTGCTATAATTTCTTTTTTGCAAGCGAAAAATAAAGTCTACTTTCAATTCATAATGCTGCTGAATGAATTTTAATGAAGACGGTCGTAGATAAATAATAATCTATCTTGATTTAATGAACGCATTTGAGTAACGACTTCAGGTAATTGTTCTTCTGCTAACGTTTGCTCACCCACATTCCAAGCCGCAAGGCGAGCACTGCAAATCAGCGAAGTACATAAATCAACAAACAAATTGCCAATGGTGGCATTGTGCCTGTTGTTCCATTTGGTTTAAAGCGGCCAAACTCGGATACAATTTCTTCAGAGCTCGGTAATCTCATACCAGAACCATCTGCTGCAATAAGCCTATAGCCTCTCCAACTCAGGTTCATCCTGATAGGCTGTTTGGATGCTTAAATTCTTGAAAGCCTGTATGGCAAATCTTATATCTTGCTTTAGAAAAAGCTTGCTTTGAGGGTACATGTCAATGGCTCCATAAGTTCACATTCTATTCCCAAACTTTTTTTAACTAACTTTAAAATCATAGAAAATACTGCCGAAAAAGGAAGTTTTCTTGTTCGTGTAAAACTCAACACAATGGATTCTCTGAAAAGCTTTCGAGTATATTATATTTTTAATTTGTAGAATAAAATTTTTTCCTTTTTGTTTGGTAGAAGTCATAGTTTTAAATCCTCCTGATTAAGTTTTATCGCTATGACTCCCCCACCAGAACCGTGCTTGCAGCTTTCCCGCACACGGCTCCACAATGTAGTATTCACAGCATTTCCTATTTTGTATATAATGAGTAGCATATTCTTGGTTTTGGTAATGGATTAACTTGTAGATAGTGTATAAATTGCTTTGAATTCATACTCTTCTTCTGACTACGTCGGTTTATCCATTTATACGCTAGCTTGATTACCCGCCAGAAGAATTTATTCAACCACCGGTAATTTCCGCTAACTCCGAAGTAGTTATAGTGTCCTGTTAGTTTTGCTTTAAGTATTGACCACCAATCTTTAAGGTGAACTTTATTTCGAATCTTTTTCACCCATTCTTTGATTTCTTTAAGTTTTCTAGATAGATTTTCTTTCGAGGTTTTATGACCTACCATTACTCTACCTTTACGACTCCTTGTACCATAATGGGTGAATCCTAGAAAGTTGAAACTTTCCGTTTTTCGTTTCTCCCTTATTCCTTGTTGCCACTCCTTTTTGCCAAACTTTACTATTCTTGTTTTGTCTTCAGATATTTCCAGTCCAAATTTTCCTAGCCTTTGTTTCAGTGACTCTAAGAGTTCTCTAGCATCTTTTTCTCTTTCGCAGCAAATCAGGTGATCGTCTGCATACCTAACTAGCTCCATATAACCTTTAGATCTTAGCTTGAATTTCTTTTCAAACCACAAATCCAGCACATAATGCAACTATATATTAGCTAGTATAGGACTTACTATTCCCCCCTGAGGTGTGCCTAGTTCAGTTGCTTCATAATGTCCTGCTTCGACTACTCCTGCCTTAAGAAATCGTTTTACTAACCACAGTATGTTTGGGTCTGTTATCCGTTCTCTCAAGCATCTCATTAGCCATTTGTGCTGGACATTATCAAAGAATTTCTTGATATCAACTTCTACTACATAGTTAGTTGGTCTGTACATAACTGCTTTATTTAGTGCATTTACCGCTTGATGACAGCTTCTACCAGGACGAAAACCATATGAGTTATCCAGAAAGTTAGCTTCATAAATATTTTCTAATATCTTCTTCAGCATTATCTGGACTAACTTATCTTCTGTAGACGGTACTCCAAGCCCGCGTTTCTCTTTGCTTCCAGCTTTTGGTATATATACTCTTTTCACTGGTTGCGGTTGATATCGCTTTCTTTTCATACTATCCACCAGAGTGTTGAGCTTCTCTTCAAGATTTTCTCCATAAGCTTCTACTGTCACCTGGTCTATACCGCATGCTTTGTTATGCTTTAGCTCTTTATAACATTCAGCAAGATTCTCTGCGTTTATCAGATGAATTAACGATTAAATTTCAATCGTTTATCTTGCCTGGCTCTTACTGCTATCTGATTTAGTTTTCTTTGCACGTTATTCCAACCTCCGTTGTATTGGCATAGCAATTCCTAAACCAGTCACTATATTGCTGACCGCTTCCCCTTGTATGTGGCTTTCCCACACTCTGAGTACTATCAATCAGTCCGACTTCCTTTATATCTTCCGTCAGTACTCGCCTTTGTTGACTTGTTCCAACGTACCTTAATAGGAATACAAAGGATCTCCCAAGTTTACGTAAACTCCATCTCAACACGTGATACGGCCTCAGATCCCGATAGAGTGAGTGATAACTTGCCCTATTGTTACCCTTCTTGCTGTCTTCCACTATATGCAACGTGTCGACCTCTATGACATCGAGAATTTCGGGACTCAATACCTTCACTTTCGTTGTACCCTGTGTTGTCCATTCCACTAGCTTTACTACGCTCGTTACCTTACGCAGCATAGTGGTTTGTTCCAGCCTGCTGGCTAGGCTTTGCCTGGGTTGGATTTTCACCAACTGGACTTTACGCACTTTGCTTGGCGCACGCATGTTTCACCTAAAAAGGACACATTTTAAACTTCTTTGTTGAAATAAAATAGAAACAAAAGTGCTGTTTATTGCACTCTTTGGATAATTTAATGATAAAAAATTTAGAGAGAAATTTTATACACTATCGCTGATATTTTTCCTTAAGTTGACGCCATTGACTGAACACTGTAGTTACCGATAAAAGATCAAGTTAACGTAAATAATCCGCTGCTAATATTCTTTGCTAGATATATTAGAGTAATATGCCTCATCCCAAAACATTATTTCTAATTCCAGCCCTTTCTTAAAAAACTCATACATCCTCTTTTTTTCACAGTCACTAGCTTTTTTATATAGCTTATTTGTAATATCAGTAACCTCATCAATTACAGCATTTACTGTTTCGCTACTATAAATGTTGATCCACTCTTTGTATTTGTTATTTTTAACCCCTTTAGTTGTTATCTCATTTACCATATGGCGTATAACGATTTGGTATATGTTAAAGCAAGAATAAGATGCTACTAAAGCTTCATTAACAGAATTGTGATATGCGGCACTCATGAAAAAGTCAGTAAAGGCAGAACAAGCTCTTGACTTTTTGTGATCATCAGATAGATCACAATCTTCAAAATATTTTTTATACTGTTCTCGAACATAAAATGCTCCTTGTGCCAAATTGATTAAACTACTCATCATTTCAATATCATCAACTCTAGCTGCAACAATTAAAAAAGCACGAGCGCAATCTATACAATACAGAAAATCCTGCTGAAGGTAGAATTTGAATTTTTCATAATCTAATGTATTATTTATCAATTCAACATTAAAAGGGTGTTCTTTTATTTTATCAATAAGATCAGAAAACTCTTTTACAATTACGTTGTACAGTTCTCCTTCTATTTCGTTATACACTTTATAAGCCTCACAATAAAAATT
Organism: Wolbachia endosymbiont of Phyllotreta cruciferae; assembly: GCF_918697765.1. Taxonomy (NCBI): domain Bacteria; kingdom Pseudomonadati; phylum Pseudomonadota; class Alphaproteobacteria; order Rickettsiales; family Anaplasmataceae; genus Wolbachia; species Wolbachia endosymbiont of Phyllotreta cruciferae. The sequence continues at coordinate 1,037,045 of NZ_OU953855.1, read as the reverse complement.
GAATATAAAAATTATTACTAATGTGGTATAATTATTATGAAAAAGCGTGCTATGCTTTAACAATAAGCTAGTATATAAATATGGGGCTGTAAATCAAAAATTTTAGCAATCTAAAGAAATTTTACTATTACCTTCTATATTGAATTCTCTACAAAGATCAGCAGACAAGTTCATGCTTTCCCAAGAAAATCCACCGTCCCTTTCCGACTGTTTACCAAAATGTCCATAACAGGCTGTACGTTTATATATAGGATGATTAAGCGATAAATGCTTGATTATGCCTTTTGTTGATAAATCTATATTATTCTCGATAAACTTTTTAATTACTCTTTCCTCTACCTTATTCGCACCAAATGTATCAATATAGAATGAAGTAGGTTTTGATACACCAATTGCATAAGAAAGCTGCACAAGACAACGTTCAGCCAAACCTGCAAAGACAATATTTTTAGCAAGATATCTTGCCATATAAGCCGCAGATCTATCAACTTTGGTTGCATCTTTTCCGGAAAACGCTCCTCCACCGTGTGGAATATAACCTCCATAAGTATCAACCATAATTTTTCGTCCGGTTAATCCACAATCACTAACCGGTCCACCAATAACAAATCTACCAGTTGGATTGACTAAGAGATTTTCCTCAGGACACATCCATCCTTCAGGTAAAGATGAAACTATGTAAGGGTAAATTATTTCTTTTACTTTTGATTGATCCAAATCCTCAGGGTGCTGTATTGAGACAATAATACTTTCAGCACGTACCGGGAGGTTATTCTCATATGCCAAAGTGATTTGTGACTTTGCATCTGGACCAAGTTTTGCTTCTTTAACTGCGCTCATGATATTTTTCAGAATCGAGTGTGCATAAAAAATGGGTGCCGGCATAAGGTTTTCTGTCTCTGTTGTTGCATAGCCATACATTATGCCCTGATCTCCAGCACCTTGATCCAACCCTTACTATTACCCACAAATATAAATGTTTGTTGCATAGCTCTTAATGGCATAACTTTTGCTTGAAATAACTGTTTATATGGTGCAATTTACAGCTTTTAGTTGCTAAAATTATAACTCTTAGTTTAATAATTTTAATCTAATAAGCTTTCAGGTTAATAAAATTAAATTATTTGAGTAAATACAATACTATGTTTTTATTTGTGGGTAATAGTAAGGATCCAACCCTATTGCAATGTCATTTGATTGCTCATGCAGCAATATATTTACTTTCACTTTTCTCCAGTGGAACCCATCGTGCTTGTAACCAATATCTTTTATTGTATTCCGTACAATACTTTCAATCCTGCTATTTTTGATGTTAGGCCCAAACACTTCCCCAGCTATAATAACGTTATCTTTGGTGACTAAAGTCTCTATTGCAGCTCGCGCAAAAGGATCAGTAAAAAGGTACTCATCAAGTATTGCATCTGAAATTTGATCTGCTACTTTATCTGGATGACCAGCCGCCACTGATTCACTGGTTACTAAATTTTTATATAAACTCATGTTTTTGCTTATACAATATCAAAACCGCTATAGAAAACACAGTTAGTAACTACTAAATGGTGGGTCTGGGAAGAGTTGAACCTCCGACCTCACGCTTATCAGGCGTGCGCTCTAACCACCTGAGCTACAGACCCATGATTTATTCAAGCTGAAGCTTTCATATTATCTGTAGGCACGATATCAATAAAAGTCTTTTTATTTGCTGACCTTCTAAAGCTGACCCAGCCTTCTATTTTAGCAAAAATCGTATGATCTTTACCTATACCAACATTCTTTCCAGGATGGAATTTTGTGCCTCTTTGGCGCACAATTATGTTACCAGGAATAACCTTCCCATTCTTCTTTATTCCTAACCTACGACCCGCTGAATCTCTACCATTACAGGAACTACCACCTGATTTTTTAGTTGCCATATCTTACCTCTTACTTTTGAAGACTAATTTCATTTATACGAAGAACAGTTATATACTGCCTATGACCAGTTTTCCTACGGTAATTTTTTCTTCTTTTCTTCTTAAAGATTATAATTTTTTCCCCCCTGCACTGCTCCAACACTTCAGCTTTAACAGTAGCATTAGATGAATAAGATAAGCCATTATTTGAAATACAAATCACCTTATTGATTTCCACCTCTTTTTTTTCTTCAGCTTCTAACTTCTCTACCTTTATTATACTACCTTCTTTTACTAAATATTGCTTTCCACCAGTCTCAATTACTGCAAACATGATAAATATAAATTATTGTTATTAACTTTAATCGTAAACGATGTCATATACGCTGTCAATATAAATAAAAAGCATGACTTAACGTTCTTTTTGAGCTACTAAAATACTTCTATCTGTTTTCATCTTTTATCTACCTTTTCTCAGACAGTAGACTTCTTGCATAACCTAAGCAGAAAAAAGGCAAATAGTTATTATAGCTCTAAGTTTACCGACACCGTCATGCAAGTAGCCCCTTCTCCTGTCATCCGAGTAGCTGACACTGGTTTACCTTATGATGATGTCATGAAAGTAGCTGACACTGGAATGGCTTTGTTGCATCGCTACTTATGAAAGGCTAACTATAGTTAGCCTTATAAGTAACCTATTGAAAATCTTGTTTTTTTGCAATCAATCTGATCAAATTTAAGAATAGTAATTTATTATTTACATTAATAAATTTAATTCTATTGAAAATAGCTAAAGCATTGAAATTCTTGAATTTTAGCCGGATTAGTGAGTGGTAGTGAAATTTCTTTTACTCAAATTTAGGTATTCACTGACCGTTCTTGTTATAAATACCAGAATAATAAGCTACTGATATTCTCCATCTTTTTTATCTTTAATCCATCATAGCTAGCGATGCAACAAAGCCCACTGGAATCCAGCCTTTTCATCCAAGACGGCAGCGCCTCCTTCTTCTGTCATCCCAGTGCCCAGACACTGGGATAGCACTGGAATGACACCTTCCTGCCCAATTCATGTTGCTATAAATATTAAGAAATTTACCAAGCGAAAAAAAAGGCAAAAGAAGCCCCGTGGTTATTGTCCGCTTTAAAATATTGGCGTTTTTTATGTTTTAAACGCTTGACAAGCGAAATTCAGCTGCTTTTAATTGCAACTAACCTACGCTGCAAATGTTTAAGAAATTTACTAAGCAGAAAAAAAGACAAAGGACCCCCGAGTTAGCTAGTCTTTTACTATCTCTGTCGAGTATTGGCATTTTTTGATGTCTTGTAACGCTTTATAAGCGCGTTCAGCTTATTTAGATAAAAATCTAGATGTAGATGAAGTTTTGTAAAGACATACAGTATCTATATACTGCAAAAAATTAAACATAAGACGCCGATACATTAAGTAATCCTTACCTTTTAATCTGCAGATTGGCGAAAGCAAATACAATAGCTTCACTGTTATGATAAGGGGGCTGGCGGAGTTTGTCAAGGAAGTTTTTTTGTTTCTATTCCCAATAAAAGTTTGTTATATGGTTATGCAAGAAGTCTAATATTAAAAATGACACAACAACATAATTAAATTAGACTACTTTATTCTCTTAGTTACTTGCTTTTCTCTTGCTATTGCAAGGCTTTTTTCTGGTACATCCTCAACTATAACACTACCTGCTGCAATTACAGATTCATCATGAATATTAAGCGGCGCAATTAGTGAGCTATTGGCGCCAACAAAGCAATTGCTCCCTATATTCGTTTCATGTTTATTTTTCCCATCATAATTACAAACAATAGTGCCTGCTCCTATATTACTCTCCTGCCCTACTTTAGCATTTCCTATATAACTTAAGTGTTTTATTCTAGTGTTTTGACCAACTTCACTTATTTTCACTTCCACAAAATTTCCTATTTTTGCCTTATTACCAATTGTTGTGTTTCCGCGTATTCTGGTAAATGGACCGACCTCAGCATTACTTTTAATTAAGCAATTTTCTAAATGCGAAAATGGCAGTATTTTCGCACCAGACTCTATTTTCACTCCAGTACCGAAAAAAACATATGGGTAAATAACTGAATCTCTGGCAATTTGCGTATCAAGAGAAAAGAAAACAGTCTCTGGTGCAACAAGCGTTACTCCGGAGTCGGTAAAAATTTTTCTTTTATTTTCTTGAAAGTAAAACTCAGCTTTTATAAGGTCATTTCTGTTATTTATTCCCGTTGCTTCTTCTCCACCGGTAATAACGTAACCGACATTTAAATTACTCTTCACTGCAATGGAAACTATATCGGTCAAGTAATATTCATGAGTTGAGCTATTGCACTCTATTTTCTCCACCAATTCACGTAAATTCTTTGCACATGCAACCATTATTCCAGCATTTGCAAGAAATTCTTCATGATTATTTTTATCACTCTTTGCTTCTACGATTTCTCTTAAGGAACCATTCTCAATAATTAACCTACCGTATTCTTTATTGCTTGTCCTAAAACCTAGGCAAACTAGAGCCTTGCCTTCTAAATAACTAATCATTTTAGTTATTGTGCTGCTTTTTATGAGCGGAGTATCCCCATACTGCACAACAACTATGCTTGAATCTGGCAATTCTCTTAGGTTTCTCATCGCAGTTTTGACCGCATCTCCCGTGCCAAGTGTTGATTCTTGTGTAATTAACTGTATATCCTCAAAGCACTTTAGTCTTTCAATTAAAGGCTGATCAACTACAACAGCAATATTTTCAGGATTTAACTGTTTTGCATTATAAATGACATGCTGAAGCATGGAAAAATTGCCTATTTCGTGCAGAACCTTAGGCAAATCTGAATTCATCCGCCTGCCATGCCCGGCAGCAAGTATGATAAAAGTATGAGCTTTATTTATCACTTATCTTAAAGATGAAAAATGAAAACCATAATGATCAAGCCAACTGATTTTGTTATCGTAAAAGCTTCTTAGGTCGCTGATTTGATATTTTAGCATCGCAAGCCTTTCTATACCAATGCCAAACGCAAAACCGTTGTATTTAGTATGGTCTATTCCAACATTTTGAAATACATTTGGATGCACCATACCACATCCAAGCACTTCTATCCATTTACTACCTTTATAACTTATGTCCACTTCCGCAGAAGGCTCGGTAAAAGGGAAAAAACTATTACGAAAACGTATCTTCAGCCCTTTATCGCCAAAGAACTTATTAAGGAAGTGATGAATAGTAAATTTTAACTGGCCCATATTGACATTCTCATCGACATATAACCCCTCTATTTGATGGAACATAGGGGTGTGAGTTGCATCAAAGTCGTTTCTGTATACTCTACCTGCGGCTACTATTTTAATTGGGAATTTTTTTGTTTTTTCCATGGTTCTAATCTGTACAGATGAGGTGTGAGTGCGCAGTACCATTCTTTTATCATCTATTTTATTCTTTAAGTAGAAGGTATCTTGCTCCTCTCGTGCAGGATGATGACTTGGAGTATTCAGTGCATCAAATACATGAAATTCATCTTCAATGTCAGGGCCATCAACTGCCTTAAAACCCATATGTGCAAAAATAAGCTTTACTTCATTTAGAACCTTACTGAGTGGATGGACCTTGCCCATTTTTTCTGGTCTAACGGGCAACGTGATATCAACCGCCTCGTTCTGCAATTTAAAGCTAACTTCTTCGGCTTTTAGTATATTTTCCTTATTCATTATAAGCTGATCTAGCTTATTACGTAAAACGTTGATAATTTCGCCTAAATTACGCTTTTTCTCTGCATTTTCTATCTTTTTTAAGTTATCAAAATACGCTCTAACTACACCCTTTTTTCCCAAATATAATAGTCTAACTTTTTCTAAATCTTGCAAAAAAGAAGCATTCTCAATTTCGGAAACTGCTTTATCTTCAAGTGAAAGTATGTCATCTAATAACTCTTTATTCATCTTAAAAACGCTGGCTTAAACTTTCATTATAGTGAAATTTTAAATATCATCAACAATTCGAAAAATTGCCCTATTCTGATTATTAATTTATTGACTGATTAATCTTTTTTATTTACCTTTGCGTTGATGAATTCACTGTATCAACTATGCACAACAGTAACACTGAAACTAAGAATAAGTATAAAATAGAGGATTTACCTAAGCTCTTTAAGGAAAAATCCAAAAACATAAGTAAAGCATTTTCTAGCGAAACAATTAAGATCAGTGCTATTCGCTCGAGAAGTATTGAAAGCAATATACAAAAATTTTCATTTGAGCTAACAGCAACAGATAAAGACACCTTTAATATAAGATTATTTCGAATAAACCCTTTAATTGATTTTTTCAAAATCTGTCTTCCTCAGGAAAAAAATTTTACAGTCAACATGAAAGTGCCGAAAGAAAGCAGTGAATTATATAATAACCACTGTAAAACTAACAGTTACAAAACTGTAGAAGAATTCATAAATAATGCTCCATCTCAAATTCTCTTACAAGGAGTAACAATAACACTACAAACAGATGTTAAAGACATTAACTTAGATAATTTGCACCAAATAGGGTCATTTTTAAATGAAAAGCTAAAACATGCAGAAAAAACTGAAAATGAGGAACGGAGTCAAGTTACACTACAAGTAAAAGAAGCAGAAAATAAAAACAGACAAGAACAGAGTGAAACTGAGCAAAAAAACGCACAAAATAGACAAATTGTACTATTTACAGGCTCGTTTGGCTTTAACATAGCAAGCAAAGTAAATTGTAAAGCTCCAGTGGTTACTGCTGCAATAAAAGCTAATATACCAAAATATAGAATCTTCCTTCCCTTATCTAATTTTTTTAATGATGTAATAAGGTTATCCCTTTTAAGAACACCAAAACTTTCTATACAGAGCAACAATATACCATTTGGTGTCATTCCAGCGCTTGACCAGAAAAAAAGAGACATGGATCCAAGTAGTATAGGAAATCTAATACCTCAAGAAGCAGAACAGAATGTAGGTCAAACTACTTCGCACACAGAGTATTTTAAAGCTAATAGAAAAAAATCGAAAAAGCAAGCTCAAGAACTACCAGAAGAAGAAAAACAACCTACCATAAAACAAGCACGAAATGATGCTAGAGTAGCTATGATAGATAACCAAATTGAGCACAGGGGAAAAAAACTCGATGAAATATTTATTGAAGTGATAAATGGATACAAAGATCAAGATCCAGAAACATTTCGCAATGTTTTTAACTCAATATTCAATATTATTTATTTTCAAGACAAACAATTACATGAAATCTTAGAGCCAGGCGAAATAACAGAAGTATTACAGATACTCGAAAGGCCACAACCTCTTAGTAACTCACTTTTAGGTAAAGAATATTTACAAAAACAAGTATATAGAAAAAAAGAGCAATTGCTTAAATTAGTTTCAGGTGTTTATATACAACAACCTTCTCCACAACATGAAAATACTCCTCATAAATCTACAAACCCTTTACCAATTAAAGATCCTTCACCAGCAACAAATGAAGCTAAAACTCTACCACCTACTAACATTGCACTCAAATCACCGTTAAAAACTGTATTTTCCTCAAAAAAGGCTTATTTTTGTCTATTTATAACAGTAGCATCTGCATCAACACTTTGCTTATGGCATTTTCCATCAGGAAAAGTGTCAATGTTAAAAGGATTAGTGCCACCAGAAAAAAGAGAAAGTATTGGGCTAGCATTGAACATAGGGTTACCAATATTAACTGCATTATGTGTTTTGAGTTTAGCTTACTTTATATATTCTGAGTATTCTATAGAATCTATTGAACAGAACAAATCTCCTTCTCGCATTTAAACTTATCCAAAATGTAAACAAGTTGTCCTAAGAGATCTTTCATGGTAAAATTATTTATTTTCACCATATGTTTAAAGGGATTATTACGGATATTGGAACTATAACTGATACTACCACTCACCCCAACTCTGATCAAATTTTCCATATCAAAACACAAAATTTATCCTCTATAAGTAAAGGAGATTCAATAGCTTGCTCTGGTGCGTGTTTAACTGTTGTTGATATAATGAGCGATATATTTACAGTCCAAGTGTCTCAAGAAACTATGAAGGTTGCTAACTTAAATACGTGGAAAATAGGGAAAAAAATAAACCTAGAACAAACAATGAGATTAAGTGATAAGATCGATGGCCACCTGGTTCAGGGTCATGTTGATGGGATAGTAAAAATTTTAACAATTAATCAAAATTTAGATTCTCATGAAATCAAGCTATCGTGCTCACAAGAATTAATTAAATTTGTTGCAAAAAAAGGCTCCGTTACACTAAATGGGGTTTCCCTCACAGTGAACTCAGTTATCACCAGACCCCTTTCGAAATTTGTTTGTGGTGAGAAATTTTTAGGAGAAGCACAGGCGAGCACCGCAGAATACTTAAATGTATTTGAGGAGCACAGTCAAGCTTTGACAACAAAATTGCCATCAGAAATCGAATTTCAAAAGGGGTCTGCCGAATTTACAGTAAATATAATTCCCTACACATGGGAAAATACAACTTTTCAGTACAACAAAGTAAATGATTATTTGAATTTAGAAATTGACATGATCGCTAGGTATTTAGATCAATTGATGCAGCATAAATACAATTAATTTTACAACCTTGTTATTTACAACTATTATATCTTGAAAACCATATAGATATAAAACATGCTTTTCGATAGCCTAATTATCTTCATTGTTGTCCTATGCGTAATAATCTCGGTAACTAGAGGCTTTATAAAAGAGCTATGCGCACTAATGTTTCTATTTTTATCGGTCTTTCTGACAGCTAATCACTATGATTTTTTCACTCCAAATTATAGTAAATATTTTGATTCTAAAGTTACACTAAACATACTTTCTACAATCTCTGTATTTATTATACTTAATCTTATATTCATGATAATAAATAACTGGCTAATGTACATATTATCACCCATAAGGTTGGGGTTTATCGATAGAGTTACTGGAATCTTTCTCGGAGTGCTTAAAGGAATATTGCTCTCTTATGTATTATTTTTTGCTGTGCACTTATATTGCTACACAGTATATGACAAAAAAGAGGGAGAGTATAAAATAGAAGCAGAAGACATATTGCCTAATTGGATAATAAATTCACACTCTTATCAGGCTTTATTTGTGACAGCAGAAGAAGTAATTGACATGTATGTACCAGAGTCGTTGATACTAAAAATAAAAGAGATCGGTGGAGAAATGGTTGATCAAGAAAAACCTAAAAACAATAAAAAAGAAGAGTAAATATTTATTTATAAATATTTTCATTGGGAGTATTCAAAAAGCCATATGTGTCAGGTTAAGAGCACAGAATTTTTTACTGGAAATATTAATTTTGTTTTAGCAATAAATCAACTTAAGGTCATAATATCTTGACATTTATTTAATGTTGCTATATAATAGCTATGTACATTTTGTGTACTATAGCAATAAAATTACCTTGTAATAGGTGTATTGGACCCGAGGGCAGTACTCGGCGTCTCCACCATGTTTTTTAATTTATACGGGGACGAATAAGGATCGACATGCATAGTAAAGATGGTAGCTTTGCTCGGTTAGACACCACCGCTAAGAGTTCATAATTTAAATGCAAACGATAACTTTGCTGCTGGTAGTAATGAATGTTGTGTTGCTGCTTAATTTAGCACAACCAATTTATTACTAAAGCACGGTTCAGGGAACGCCGGGTAACAGAAGTTCCCCCAAAATTTACGTATGTGAAAGTTATATGGAGCAAACAGATTACAAAAAACTGCTTAATTCTGCTAAGTTTCAAGTTATCAAAAAGACTTTAGATGTTATATCAGGTAATGGTTTTATCCCTCACTTAGAAATATTATTTTTCACATATTTTAATGGTGTGACCATGCCAGATCGTTTGAAAAAGTCATACCCTACTCAAATGCTTATTATATTACAGCATCAATTCTATGATTTAAAAGTTTCTGAGGATAAATTTAGCGTCAGTTTGAGTTTTCAAGGAAAACAAGAGCGAATTACTATACCGTTTTTTGCTATTAGTGAGTTTCGTGATAAAATTTCAGGAGATGTTTTAATATTTGACAAAATCAGTATCGACTCTGATAAAGAATACAAAAGTGAAAAATGTACTGAAAAACTATCAAACGGTAGTATTATATCCATAGATCAACTGCGTGATGAGTAACTGCTCATCTTTATAAACAAAAAATATTAATAGAAAAAAGTGGTCTAACTTAAGTAATAGAATAGAGGGTAGATAAATATGCTAAATCTTTAATTATTTATTAACGCAGGTGGCAAAATTTTTCTTACATATCATCAACTTCCTTTATTGAAAAATTCAGAAAAATGTTGTATAATTATTAGTAGACTTTGGTAAAACATATGACAGATTCAGGAATTAGTATAACTTTTGACCCAAAAACTTCACATAACCTTACTAAGTTAGCTGAAATCACCAAGGAATCCGTTCAAGAACTAGCAAAAAGGTTAGTCATCGAAGGAATCGAGTGCGAAGTAGAAGATATTGCGTTATATAAAACTATTAAGGAATGTGAGGATGTAGACTGGAATACAGTACTATCTGAAAGGGAGAGGACATAAACTGAAATACGATATTGTCTACTCAAAAAACTTTACTGAAAGAGATTTTCTAAATCTTCCAAAAACAATAAGATCAAGGATTACAAAAGCGATAAACGAGCGGCTTACAACTGATCCAATTAAATTTGGTAAACCATTACGTGGCAGGCTAAAAGGGTATAGAAGAATAAGGGTTAGTGATTATCGAATTATTTATACTGTAAATATTGCAAAACATAAGGTATTTGTTGCTACAGCAGGACATAGAGACACCATTTATGAGAAGGCTACTTGATAAACATTAAATATATTTTTATACAGCCCTCCTTCCTTTATTGAAAAATTAAAAAAAATGTTGTAAAATAGCTATAGTAGTAGACTTTGGTAAAACTTATGGTAAATTCAAAAGTTAGTGTAACTTTCAACCCAGAAACTTCGCAGCATCTTGTTGAACTAGCTAGAGCCACCAAGCAGTCTGTTCAAAAATTAACAGAAAAGCTAGTCAAGGAAGCAATCGAACTTGAAGCGGAAGATATTGCATTTTCCAAAATTATTAGGGAGTTAAATTCTGATGATGCAGAAGAAGTAGAGGATAGTGAAGACATCTGGAAATAAGCAATACACCATTAAATATCTAAAGCATGTTCTTAAAAGAAATTTGCCTTCCTTGCCGGAAGATGTAAAGCCAAGTATTAAAGATGCAATAAAAGAGTATCTTGAGACTGATCCTATTGGTAACGGTGTGTTGCTACGCAAGAGATTAAAGGAACATAGAAGAATAAAAGTTGCTGATGATTATCGTATTGTCTACCGTGTAAATATTGTAAAACGTATAGTAATTATTGTTTCAATAGGACACAGGGACAATATTTACAAGCAGGCAATATTGGACCTACTGAAACATTAAATATATTTTTATACACCACTCCTTTCTTTATTGAAAAATTAAAAAAAATGTTGTATAATTATTAGTGGACTTTGGTAAAACATATGGCAAATTCAGGCATTAACATAGCTCTTAGCGAAGAAACTTTAAAGCATCTTGCTGAATTATCTGAATTTACTAAACAGCCCGTTCAAGAATTAGCAGGAAAACTATTTAGAGAAGCAGTTGAGCTTGAAATGGAGGATTTTTTAGTATCTAAAATTTCTGATGAGCGTGATGTTGAAGGTGCAGAAACAGTTGATTTTGAAGATATTAAGTGGGATTAGAGCGTTACAAGGTTAAGTCTCTAAAGAGTGTTGTTGAAAAAGATTTACCAAACCTTCCAAAGACAATAAGGCTAAGAGTTCAAAAGGCTATAAAAGAACGTCTTACAGTTGACCCAATAAATTTTGGTGAACCACTACATCATAACTTAAAAGGATGTAGAAGGCTAAGAGTTGGTGACTATCGTGTAATTTACAGAGTAAATCAATTAGATCATATAGTAACTATCACAGAGATAGGACATAGAGATGATATTTATAAGAAATAAATATCAACATTAATATATATTATACACCCCTCCTTCCTTGTCCATTCTCTACTTTAGGTGGCTTTGCGCAGCTCAAAAAATGAAGTTTTTTTTGGTTCAGCAAAAACAACATTTTGAGTTTGAAAAGGCTAAATACTTGTCTTTTATATAACTTTCGTGTAATAGATATGTATGCATCCAATCATATATCTACTCAATACGTTAATTGATCTTTATAGCTTCATTCTAATATGTTGGGTTGTCCTAAACTGGCTGGTTAAACTTAATATGGTGAACATATATAATGAAACTGTCAGTAGCATAATGCACATCTTGCAATTGACATATCCACCACTAAAGATTATTAGAAGATATATACCACCGTTCAACGGATTAGATTTATCTATAATGATATTGCTAATAACAATTCACTTTGTAAAATATACAGTAGCTTACTACTTTAGGTAGATGTTAAAAAAATATCTAAAATCAGCAATATATCTATCCCTTTTAATATATATATATATATCAGTTTTTAGCTATAACTATAAAGATCCTTCCTTAAACACGGCTACAAATGAGGAAGTGACAAATTTAGGTGGAATAGTAGGTTCATATTTAGCTGATATATTGGTTCAATTTCTTGGATTAACTAGTGTTACAATAGCTACAACCATAGTTTACTTGTTGATCTTCAGGCCAGCAAAAATACTGCTGAAAATTCTCTATTTAATATTAATCAATTTAGGGGTATGTGCTATATTACCACAACTTTCGCTAGGCATCACAGCAAGGTACAGACACAGTGGAATAATAGGGAATGCACTCGTTAATAACTGCCTGTTTTATGTATTTGTGATAGTAACATTAATAGGTCTTGTAGGATCTGTTGGTTGGAAGAGAACAATTTACTCTCTATTCTTCTTATGTAAAAAAATAGCTTGCTTATTTGTAAATGTTCCATTCTTCAGATCACATAAAACTGCTGAATATTCAGTTGCACCATTAGTAGTAGAAGAAAAACATAAAACTAAAATCACTACTAAACAACAACCAAAAGAAAGACAGAAAAAAGCTACCGAAGAAATTTTTAAACCTTCCAGTGAGTTCGAATTTCCAAGCATTCATTTACTTTCCAAAGCAGAGGAGTCTTTGCAGAGAAAACAGCTGAATGAAATGGAGAGCAATAAAAATTTATCTCTGCTGGAACAAGTCCTGAGTGATTTTGGCGTGCAAGGAAAAATTATCAGTGTATGCTATGGGCCGGTTGTGACTTTATACAAACTTGAACCACAAGCTGGTACGAAATCTGCAAGAGTAATTGGCCTTGCAGATGACATTGCACGTTCGATGAGTGCACTCTCTGCACGTATTTCAATAATTCGTGGGCAAAATGCTATGGGAATAGAGTTGCCGAACAAGGAACGGGAAATTGTAATGCTGCGTGATTTGCTTGAATCACCAGAATACCAAAATGCAAACTTAAATCTTCCAATTGCGCTTGGCAAAGAAATAAGTGGAAAACCAGTTATTGCAGATCTAACTAAAATGCCTCACTTGCTCGTTGCTGGAACCACAGGGTCTGGTAAATCAGTTGCGATTAACACTATGATTCTTTCACTCGTTTATCGATTAAGTCCTGACGAATGCAAGATGATAATGATCGACCCCAAAATGCTTGAGCTTTCAATATATGATGCAATACCACATCTAATAACGCCAGTAGTAACAGAGCCAAAAAAGGCTGTAGTCGCTCTTAAGTGGATAGTGAAAGAAATGGAAAACCGCTATCGCATGATGTCGTATTTGAATGTACGCAATGTTATAAACTATAATCAAAAAATCACAGAAGCGATGAATAGTGGAATAGAATTGGAGCGCGTTGTGCAGATTGGCTTTAACTCAACAACAGGCAAACCTCTGTTTGAAAAAATACCAATCAAGATGGAAACATTTCCATATATTGTAGTGATCGTGGATGAAATGGCAGATTTGATGCTTGTTGCCGGCAAAGAAATAGAGTGCTCTATTCAACGCTTAGCTCAGATGGCTCGTGCTGCAGGAATACACATCATAATGGCAACACAACGCCCATCTGTGGATGTGATCACAGGTGTGATAAAGGCGAACTTTCCAACGAGAATCAGTTTTGCTGTTACTTCTAAGATAGATAGCCGTACAATACTTGGCGAACAAGGGGCTGAACAATTGCTCGGCATGGGTGACATGCTCTATATGGCCTCTGGTGGTAAGATCATTCGAGTTCACGGCCCATTTGTAAGTGATAATGAGGTGCAAGATATAGTTGATCATCTGAAAATGCAAGGTGAGCCAAACTACATGGAGGAAATCACTAAAGAAGATGAAAATTCTTCTACAGAGTCACACGATGAAACGGAGGATGAAGAAAATGACCTCTATAACCAAGCAGTGGCCATCATTCAAAGAGATCAAAAAGTTTCAACCAGTTACATTCAAAGGCAGCTTAGAATAGGCTATAACAGAGCAGCAAACATCGTTGAAAGAATGGAAAAGGAAGGTATTGTCAGCGCTCCAAATTACTCAGGGAAAAGAGAGATATTGGTTGAATAACAATCTTGTAATACCTTAATTTAAGTTTTCGCACTTTCAAAAAGCAAGTCAAACAAAATTATTAAAAGGTCAATACATAATGACAGTTAATTTAATAATAATTTAAACATTGGGAATGTAAAATTATAATATATTAATTAACTAGGGGGTTAAAATGGTAAAAGGAATTTTGTGCAATTGGTTAGGTGTAACAGAATTGCAAGAAAGTCAAAAAATCGATGCTGAGCAGTTTGAAAAAGTTTTTGGTGCATTAAAAGAATGGCAAGAAGCTCAAAAGATAGATGCTAAACAGTTTGAAGAGGTATTTAGTGCATTAAAAGAATGGCAAGAAGCTCAAAAGATAGATGTTGAGCAGTTTGAAAAAGTTTTTAGTGCATTAGAAGACAAGATTGGTACTAAGCAGTTTCAAGCTATGCAAGAGCACTTAAACGGCCTGCAAGAAAAAGTGGAAACACTTGCAGAGGCAGTAGCAGATCAACAAAAAATAATGGCAATTTGTATCATAGTCAGTGCTGTTGCCGCAATAGCAATAACTAGTTTTGTTGCATTCTGTATCTATCAGGGAGTTAAGCTTGATAAAGAGAAGAAAAACGACTTATCTAAAGGTACGCCAGACGCAAAACTTAGTAATGTAGATACTACCGATGGTACTGAAAAACTACAGAATAACTTAAAAGTTGCAAACATATAGCTGCATAACACTTTTCTTGAAAAGGTGTTACGCAACTTGTAACACCTTACTCTTCTCTTAGTCTGCGTAGGTTTTTTTGATAGCAAACATATCACTTTTTAGAAAAATATTTGTATTGTAAAGTTAGTAAAGATTCTGGTTTACTTAAAGTTTGTTAATTGCTATCTTTTAAAACACGATGTTTACTATAGCACCATATGCTTAGGGTTTTTTCTAAAATTTTATTTATATTAATGTTTTTGGTTTCTAGCTTTTTTACTGTGCATAGTGCTGAAGCTAAATCTAAGCTCAGTAAGAGATACATACCTCCTGGTAACCCTGGTGGTGCAAACTTTCATACAGATGAGGATTTTGCTGAGTCATATAAACTGTATGAGAAGCGTAGGGAATTGCTCAAGAAAAAAAAATTACAAGATCGAGCTATAAATAAAGAAGATCTAATCAAAAAATTAAAAGAGAAAAAAATTGCTAGTCTTGATAATGAGCCAAATGACATGGAAGCTTGCATAGTCGACGATGAAGAGAGCACTATGATAAATCAGCATGGTATTAATATCGCACGTTTAAGGGGTGCTGTATTTATAGATCAAGAGTCAGTTTTCCAGTATGAAAATAAGCAGCATGAAAGTGAACAACAAGAAGAGAAGAAAGTTACTTCAACACGAGAAAAGAAAGTTTCTCCTATAAATGTCACTATAAAAGAAACTCCATCAAGAAGAACGTGCTCACATGATTCTATTGCTAATTTGGATAACGTAGATGCTTATAGTTTGAATGGTTCAAGTTCATTTGGCAGTGTAGCTGACACAGTAAAATAGTATCACAATATTGGCCATTAATAATATGCTAGATAAAGACCTGATATTGAATGATAATACATATGAATTATCGCAGATTTCCAGGCACAAAACTCATGTTGTAGAAGTTGGAAAAGTAAAGATAGGCGGAAATAATCCTGTGGTTGTACAATCTATGGCGCTTGGCGTGCATATAGATGCTGATAATATAAAAAGTAGCGCAAAACATTATGCAAAAGAGATAATAGAACTAGCGCGTACAGGTTCAGAATTGGTGCGAATTGCCTTGAACTCAGAGGAGGTAGCAAGAGCAATACCTTATATAGTAGAAGAGATAAATAAAGAAGGTTTTGACGGTAAAATATTGGTAGGCTGCGGTCAATATGAGCTAGATAAATTAGTTCAAGATTATCCAGACAACATCAAAATGCTGGGTAAAATTAGAATCAATCCAGGCAATATAGGCTTTGGCGACAAACGTGATGAGAAGTTTGAAAGGGTGATAGAGTATGCAATAATGCACGATCTTCCGGTTAGAATTGGGGTAAATTGGGGTAGTCTTGATAAATACCTTTTGCAAAAATTGATGGATGAAAACTCTTCGCTTAGTAATTCAAGGCCTTCTGATGTTATACTGCGCAAAGCACTTGTAATGTCTGCTCTTGATAGTGCAAAAAAAGCTGAAGAAATTGGTCTAAATTCAAACAAAATAATCATTTCATGTAAAGTTAGCAAAGTACAAGATTTAATTTTAGTTTATATGGCACTTGCAAAATCTTCCAACTATGCGCTGCATTTGGGTTTAACTGAGGCTGGTATGGGCAATAAAGGTGTGGTAAATACCGCAGCAGGGCTTACTTATTTATTGCAAAATGGCATTGGAGATACAATACGGGCTTCTTTGACTCAACGTCCTGGTGAATCGCGTACTAATGAAGTGGTGGTGTGTCAGGAAATATTGCAGTCTATAGGCTTGCGACACTTTAACCCTCAGGTTAATTCATGTCCTGGTTGTGGGCGCACGAGTAGCGATCGTTTTCGTATATTAACTGAAGAGGTGAATGGCTATATAAAAACTCATATGCCGATGTGGAAGAAAAAAAATCCAGGTGTAGAGCATATGAACATTGCTGTTATGGGATGCATAGTAAATGGTCCTGGAGAAAGCAAACACGCAAATTTGGGAATCAGCTTACCTGGATATGGAGAAAAACCTGTTTCAGCAGTCTACAAAAACGGCAAATATTTCAAAACTTTACAAGGTGATAATGTCTCTGAAGAATTTAAGGCAATTATTGATAATTATGTGAAGAAGCATTACACGTAACCTTTCACGGTTAATTAATAGATAAATCGCAAATAAAAAAGAAAATTAAACCTTGTTTTTCTTTTTTCGTTGGGAATGTTCAAAAAAGTGTGTCAAACCGAAAAAAAAGTAATAAATTGATATAAAAAAAATGGAGGTTTGACTGACCTTACCCAGAAAAAGTGGAGAGAAAGTTTGGAATGTTTTTCACAAAGAGAATGATGAATCAAAATGCTCAGGAATGCAATAGTTAATAGTGACGTTGTTTGTTATAAAAAATTTCTATATATTCAAATATAGCAGTTTTGATATGCTGTTTAGAGTGCCGAGAGGTGTCTATTGGTAACTCCCTTTTTAGAGAACTGAAGAAGCTTTCCACAACAGAATTGTCGTAACAACAACCTTTATAACTCATCTATGTTTTTTATGGATAAGAGATATTGATAACCTTGCGAAGTATATTGTGAACCTTGGTCACTGTGCAGCAGTAGATTTTTAACAGGTTTACGCCTATTAATGGCCATTAATAAAGAGTTCATAACCAATTGTTTATTTATTGCACTACTCATTAACTACCATACGTGAGAATTATTGCTGCCAAATATAGCCATCCTTCTTTGGTTTTGATGTAAGTAATCCCATACTTTATTTGGTTGATCGACAATAAAGTTTTGGTCTAATATATTGGGAGCTACGACTCTACTGTCCGTTTGTTGTTTCTTAATTTTAAATTTTCTTCTCAATATAGCCTGAATACCATTTTTCTGCATAATACTTTGCACTGTTTTTAAGTTGCAACTTTTACCCAAAGCCTTCAATTCAGCATGAATTTTAGGAGCTCCATATCTACATTTAGAAACTTGATATATTTTTTGAATAGCTGCGAGTAGCTCTTTATTTGCTGATTCTCTACTGCTTATTTTTCTTGTGGTCCACTTATAGTAGCCACTAGCAGAAAATCCTACATAATTCCTGTACTTTATAGCAGTTACTATGCTCTTTTATAAAAAAATATTTTACTCTTTTTGACTGGCCAGGGCTTTTTTTTAAATGTCTCTTTCCCTTGTTACTCTTGCTTTGTAAATCAAACCTCTCTTTGTCGTAAGGAGCCATGTTACCTCTACCTGGAAATGCATCTGCTGCCGACTTTTTTTCGTTGTGTTTCTTTATCCATTTTCCTAATAAACCACCCTTTATTCCTAAATCCTTTGCTATTTTTGTAATTGTTTGACCTGCCTTTCTTTGTTCATTTGCCAGTTTAACAGCTTCCAATTTGAATTCTGCCGTATATTCTCTTGCCATTTCTAATCCTCCAAAATTTTATTTTACCCGAAAAAACTCCTTTCTTTCTCTCCACTTTTTCTGGGTAAGGTCACTTGGCAACAGTTGCTCTACTTTCTCCTTCATCCAATGCTTCCATTGCTTTTTTCCTTAAGTCGTAACTATACGCTGCTGGCATACAAACCCCTCTACCATAAATCCATTCTTACCTTATTGGGATTATTATGAGAAGAGCTATAACTCTATGGGAGGGAAGCAAAATCTGGGATTCGGCCTTAATGGCATTAGCGTTGCATCAGCTTCACCCTCCCTGTGAGGTATTTTAGCTCTAATGCCTCACATCATAAAGATACAAGTGTCAAGCTACTTGGATGACAGGGGAGGGAGGCACTGGGATGACAGGAGAAGGTAGTGGGATGACACCCTGACAACCGTCATCCCGCTGCTTGTTAGCGGGATCTAGAGATACCGCGAATGAATCGCGGCATGACGTAGGACTGCTTTCATTCCAGTGCTTGACACTGGAATGGCTTTGTTGCATCGCTAGCTATGATGGATTAAAGATAAAAAAGGTGGAGAATATCAGTAGCTTATTATTCTGGTATTTATAACAAGAACGGTCAGTGAATACCTAAATTTGAGTAAAAGAAATTTCACTACCACTCACTAATCCGGCTAAAATTCAAGAATTTCAATGCTTTAGCTATTTTCAATAGAATTAAATTTATTAATGTAAATAATAAATTACTATTCTTAAATTTGATCAGATTGATTGCAAAAAAACAAGATTTTCAATAGGTTACTTATAATCCTAACTATAGTTAGCCTTTCATAAGTAGCGATGCAACAAAGCCCACTGGAATCCAGCCTTTCTGCAATCTCATCGAAAACGTTGTAACCACTTTCTATGCTAGTTTGCTTGTGAGCAACCTGGATTCCAGTGGGCTTTGTTGCATAGCAACTGAAAAAATCTGGTGGCTACTGACAAAATTCATTATAAAATAGCCATTTAACCTTGAAAGAAAAAATATGCCACAAAAAATGAGGGTCAGTAACCATAGCGAATATAACAAATTTCTAGAAAAAAGAGGAAATATTTTTCATTATATCAACAAAGCCATAGAAAAGTGGTACGAGAATGGTCCAAAAATACCAGGTGGCAACAATATTTATAGCGATAAAGTTGTAATTTTGGTGCACATAATAACTTGTTTATTTAGAATAGGCCTGAGGCAAACAGTTGGGTTTATAGCAGGATACCTTGAGCAAATTGGGAAAAATTTGCAAGTTATCAGCTATTCACAATCATCAAGAAGGTTTAAGAAACTCAATATTAAGATCAATGATTGCAGAATTGATAAAAATAATATGGAAGATATCGAAATTACTATAGACAGTACAGGAATTAGTATATACAACAACACTCCTGGTCATAGCAAAGAAAATAGCGAAGATAGAAAGTATCGCAGCTATGAACAGACAAGAAAATTGCATGTAATGTTGAATACAAACAGCAAAAAAGCCATAGCTGTAAAATACAGTAACGGTGTCTACTCTGATCACTATGGAGCTTGTGATTTGCTAAAAGAAGTCGATTTTCAGTATGTCATAAAAGTACTATATGCAGATAGGGCATATGACAGAGAAAAGCTCTATAAGCTGTGTAATCAATATGGTATAAAAACGAAAATTCCTCCGAAAAACAACGCAGCAGAGCATCCAAAATTGGATTATATGCTTGATAGAAATGCCGCTATTCAGTTAATGAAATTACATGGTGAGAATGGTATAAAAAGATGGAAAGAAGAAGTAAATTACGGAAAAAGATCGTATATTGAAGGATTTTTCTCAAGGTTGAAGCGAATATTTGGGTTTAGTTTTAGGAGCAAATCTGAGATTAATCGTGAGAAGGAACTGCTACTCAAGTGTTATTTGCTTAACAAATTTACTGAAATAGGCATGGCTAAGTTTGAGATAGCTTCATGAATTTATTGTACGTTACCTACTATCCGAAGAGCGATACAACAAAGCCATTCCAGTGTCAAGCACTGGAATGACACCGTTATAAAGGAACCAGTATCAGCTACTTGAATGACACAGTCTTTGCTTAAACCCGTAACGTTCGTACATTTTGCTAAAAGTTCAAATATCAACATCATGCACATTAAGTGCATTGCTATTAATAAAATCACGGCGTGGTTCAACTATATCACCCATTAATATTGAAAATATGGAATCAGCTTCTTCACAATCTTTTATTTCAACCTTTAATAAAGTTCTAGCCTCAGGATTTAACGTAGTATCCCATAGCTGATCAGCATTCATTTCACCAAGACCTTTAAATCTCTGCAGAGTTAAACCTTTTTTACCATAGTCCATTATTATTTTTGCAAGCGTACTTGGAGAAGTGATTCTTATTTCAGTTTCTTGTGACTTTAAAAATGAATCACCATTAAATAAATTACTTATACCATCAAGCAAACTTAATATGTTTTGCATATCTTTGCCTTCAAGCATACTAAGTGCAAATATATATTTGTCTGCCAATCCTTGAAACAATTTAGAGATATGAATTTCTTTTTCTTCATCTTTTATTTCCACTTCCCAAGTGTATTCGCTGTACATTAACTTCAAATACTTTAATATCTCATCAGCCGATGATAGAGCATTCTTTTTACTTAAAATTAGCAATGACTCTAAGAGATTTTGTGGTATTTCTCTATCATAATTTTTGCTAATATTAGAAGTGCTAACGCATTTATTCAAAATAAGGCGCAAGTTGTTAAATTCTGTAGCTGTACCACTTAGTGTTAATCTTTTAACTGCTGAGTTTATTATATACTCTTCAAAAGTTTCGTCATCTTTAATATAAGTGTCTTTGGCATTCTTTGTAACTTTATAGAGGGGTGGCTGTGCTATGTATAAGTAACCTTTTTCAATAACTTCACGCATATGTCTAAAAAAGAAAGTTAGAATCAAAGTTCTTATATGTGAACCATCAACATCTGCATCTGTCATGATGATAATTTTATGATATCTAGCTTTTTCAATATCGAAGTGTTCACTCCCTATTCCAGCACCAATTGCAGTAATTAAAGAGCCTATTTCTGCAGATGAAAAAATACGATCTAAACTTACACGTTCTACGTTTAGAATTTTTCCTCTTAAGGCAAGCACTGCTTGTGTTTTACGATTACGCCCCTGCTTTGCAGTACCACCTGCTGAATTACCCTCTACTATAAATAATTCCGATAACTCAGGAGCTTTTTCCTGACAATCAGCAAGCTTTCCTGGCAGAGTTGCAATATCAATATTGTTTTTGCTTTTAACTAGCTCGCGCGCTTTTCTTGCAGCTTCTCTTCCTTTTGCTGACCTGATTGCTCTTTCTACTATGCTTGCTGCCAATTTGGGATCAGTTTCAAGGATTGTGCTCAATTTATCAGAAACTATACTTTCTACAACTGCACGTGCTTCAGAACTAACTAGTTTATCTTTTGTTTGTGAAGAAAACTTAGGATCAGGCATCTTAAGAGATAAAACACAAGTTAAACCTTCTCTAACGTCCTCTCCAGTTAAATTTACTTTTGCTTTCTTTAAAAACCCTTCATTAGTTGCATAGGTATTGATACATCTAGTTAGTGCAGATCTAAATCCTGCCAAATGCGTACCACCATCTCGTTGCCGTATATTATTAGTGAAACACAACATATTCTCATAGTAGGAATCATTCCATTCCATCGATATTTCCAAGCTGATGCCAAGATCTTCTGCATCTCCTTTCATACTGGCAATTTTAGTTACATGTGTCTTATTCTTATCTAAATACTGCACAAAATTTGCTGTACCAAAATTGTCTTTAGATTGATTGCTCTGATTGAAATGAGATTCTGTATATGGTTCATTGTGCAGATCACGTAAAGTAATGTCGATATTTGAATTTAAAAATGCTAATTCTCTTATACGACTTTCAAGCGTTGAGTAACTGAAATTAATGCCATTAAAAGTCTCTGTTGATGGCATGAACGTGACTTTAGTTCCTCTTTTGTTTGTATTTTCGTTGACTACCTTTAAAGGTTCAATAGACTCACCATCTTCAAAACGCATAAAGTATTCTTTCTTATTGCGCCAAATAATTAATTCCAACCAGCTTGATAATGCATTCACAACTGAGATTCCAACACCATGTAATCCCCCAGAAACTTTATAGGTATTGCTGTCAAATTTACCACCAGCATGGAGTTGAGTCATTATTACCTCTGCTGCTGATATTCCTTCTTCTTCATGAATGTCAGTTGGAATGCCACGACCATTATCAGTTACAGATACTGAACCATCTTTATTTATGCTAACTTCAATTTGATCACAATATCCAGCTAAAGATTCATCTATTGCGTTATCAACAACCTCATATACCATGTGGTGCAAGCCAGATCCATCGTCAGTGTCACCAATGTACATACCTGGACGTTTCCTTACAGCATCAAGACCCCTTAAGATTTTTATTGCATCGGCATTATAACTATTTTCCATGGTATTGCTTCGTTTATGAATGTTAATTAATATTACATTCATATATGCTGATTAGCAACATTTTTAAACTGATAACCCATATTAAAAGCACAACTTTACGAATGTTTATTTTTGAAGACAGCAAATAGTGTCATTCCAATGTGTCTTCCATAACTGTACGAACATTCATTTTTGAAGGTAAATTGCACAACAGATGATGTCATTCCAGTGCTTGACACTGGAATCCAGAAATTTTGCTTATAACTGAGCTGATGAGCTAAAGGTAGTTGTCTTACGCTAAAACAAACGTTTTTAATTAAGTTGCATAGAAGCTGGATCCCAGTGTCTGGGCACTGGGATGACACCCCACTGGTGGGAATTGCTCCCAAACTACAACGTTCGTACAGTTGTGTGTGTCTTCCCATGGAGATTGCTCTCAAATCATAATGCTCATGCAGTTGCATGCTCGACTAATTAACAGAAAAATCTATAATTCAGTTTACGTATTTTCTTATCTCAGCCAAAATCTTATCAGATTGACTTTCGTCTGAATTTAAATCAGCTGCAAAGTGTGTAACATATTTTCCTCCAGGGCCAATAAGGTACATTATTGAAGAATGGTTGATTTCTTCTTCTCCACCAACTTTGCTAGCATATACTTTATACTTTGCAATTACTTCGTCTATTTTTTCTCTTTCACCAGTTAACATTTGTATTCTGTGGTCAAATTGCTGCTGAAATTCTTTAAGTCTTTCCGTGCTATCGCGCTCAGGATCGACTGTGATGAAGAATGTTTGTAGCTTGTTGTTAGTTTTCTCATCTAACTTTGCAAGTGTTTCTGAAATTATTCCAAGGTTCATAGGGCAAATTCTTTTGCATGAGGAAAACCCAAAGAAAATCATCATGTATTTATCTTTAAAATCACTACTGCGCAAGATCTGTCCGTCCTGATTAATTAAAGAAAAATCTCCGCCTATCTTAACTTCTGCGTTGTGAATCGCTGCTGGGGCAAATATGCCTTTTTTAGTGAAATAACAATAACCTAAAAAAACAACTGCTAATGCTGCTAGCACATTAGATAATAATCTTATAAACCTTACCATTAGAATGCTCTCAGTAAAATTGAATTGTATCTTTATTGGTTAACCTATTCAATATATTTATTCCAAAGTGTATTGTTAATTTTGTCTAACAGTTTCTTATGTTCATCAATTTCTTCACTATTTGGTAAATGTTCTCTGGGAGTTAGATTACGTACTTTATGCTGAACGAATGTGGAGTTACTGTCCTGATTGCATTCATTATCAAACAGAAAGGTTTGTAACCCTCCTGTAAGTTCAACATATACCTTTGCAAGCAATTGAGCATCAACTAGTGCTCCGTGCAATTCTCTATTCTCTAGCGATATATCAAAACGCTTACATAATGCATTCAAAGAAGCAGGTGATCCTGCGAATTTTTTCCTCGCAAGAGGTAATGTATCTAGCACTCTGTCTGAGGAAATTAACCCAGCATTCAGCTTGCTTAACTCCATGTTAAGGAACTTAACATCGAATTCAGCGTTGTGAATTACCAAAATATCATTAGATATAAAGTCAAGAAATTCAAGTGCAACATCTGAAAATAATGGTTTATCTTCTAAAAATTCTTCACTAATACCGTGAATCTTAAACGAGTGATAAGGTATATCTCTTTCTGGGTTAAGGTACCGATGGAATACCTTACCTGTTGGAATGCGGTTAATTAATTCCACACACCCTATTTCAATAATTCGATGACCAGATTCAGTGTCAAGACCTGTCGTTTCAGTGTCAAGTACTATTTCGCGTAGCTTGCTTTCCATTTCAAATAAAACTCATCTTACTTATCATTTGTCTTATCGTTACTTGTCTTTTTATAGTGAATAGAAACAAGCAACCAGCTTGGGTCTGATGAATTAACATTTTTTTTGAATTGCCATACATCCTCAACTTTATTAATAGTGGATGTACTACCTGATATTATATCTCCTTCATTGTTCTTAACGAAGTTAATTTGCTCTGAAAGGAAATATACTGCAATAAACACTGCGTTTTTTACTAGCTTTATTTCTAAAATCTTTTGTGAAACGATAGAAACAATTATAGACTCGTGCACCTCTTTACGATGTTTAATCTTCTCTGCAAAATTATCATATAAGTCTTTATCGAGAAGTGGTTTTAACTGAGACAAATTTCCTTGATTGAAACATTTTATTATTAATTCAAAAGCTATGCTTGAACCTTCTATAAAGTGGGAAATAGAAAAATCTTTGTTTTTTTTTAATATTTGTTTATAAGTAACTTTTATTGAATTTTCATCATTGCTATCAATGTAACCCTCAATGTTTTCTACTACATCTTCTCTACTTCGGCTTACATCCAATACATTAGTTAGCTTTTTTAGGTTGAGGTTGGCTGACCTTCCTAAAGAATTATACAAACGTGAAAAAATGAACGCCGCTAATAAAGCATATATTACAAGCTCTATCATAGTAACTCAACTCCTTGGCATATAAAGTATCCGAACATTATTAATTATTAATGAAAATATGTTTTTCATATCAACTTATAATCAGGTTTGCTATTCGTTTGTAAATGAATATATTATATAAGAAAGTATTAAATATCTCAACTTAATTAAAGGAGACGTAAGAAATGCCACAACAAAAAATGAGAATTCACGGTCAATATGTTAAAGATCTATCATTTGAGAATCCGAATTCGCCATTCCTTTCTTCTAGTAAAGCTCCAGATATTAATGTAATGGTTAATATCAATTCAGCAAAATTAGAAGGGACGAAAAACAAAGAAGAAGTGAATGAAGAAAAATCTTTCCATGAAATTACTTTGCATATAGAAGTCAAAGCAACGGTAAAAGATGAAGGCATAAAGGATGGCGTAGCTTTCATTTGTGAAACGAAATATTGTGGCATTTTTTCAATAGAAAATTTAAAAGAGTTGAGTGAGGAAGAAGTAAGACAAGCTTTGTTTATTGGTGGACCTACTTTTCTTTTTCCTTTTGCAAGAGAAATAATTGCAAGAGTTACAAGTAGTGGTGGATTTCCCCCACTGATGCTAGATCCTATAGATTTTGAAACTATGTATGAGCAGCAAGGTCAACAACAAAAAAGTAACGGTAGTAATTCCAATTTTAACTAATATAGTGTGATAGGATGAACAATTCTTTAAACGCAAAAACGACTTTAAACATTGACGGGAAGTCATACAACTATTTTAGCCTAAGTAGTGCTAGTGAATTTTTAGGGACAGATGTAACTAAATTGCCCTGCTCACTTAAGGTGCTGCTTGAAAATTTATTGCGTAATGAAGATGGAGTAAACGTAAAGCTGGATGACATAAGAGTACTAGCAGACTGCGTTAATAAACACACTAATCACGAAATTAGCTATAAACCAGCAAGGGTGTTGATGCAAGATTTTACAGGGGTTCCTGCTGTTGTTGATCTAGCTTCAATGCGGAGCTATGTTAAGAAAAATGGAGGAAACCCGAGCAACATAAATCCTTCTGTACCGGTTGATCTTGTGATTGACCATTCTGTTCAAGTAGATAATTATGGAAGTGTTTCCGCATTCAGTAAGAATGTTGAGCTAGAAGTAAAAAGAAATTTGGAGAGATATCAATTTTTAAAGTGGGGAGAATCGTCCTTCACAAATTTTAGAGTAGTGCCGCCTGGCACAGGGATTTGCCACCAAGTGAATCTTGAATATTTAGCGCAAGTTGTGTGTAATAATGATGGAGTCATGTATCCTGATACTTTAGTTGGTACTGACAGCCATACTACAATGGTTAACGGATTATCAGTTCTTGGTTGGGGTGTTGGAGGCATAGAAGCTGAGTCTGTGATGCTTGGTCAACCAATTAGTATGGTGATTCCAGAAGTAGTTGGATTTAAATTAATTGGCAGATTGTCGGAAGGAGTAACTGCGACCGATTTAGTGCTGACGGTTACCAATATCCTAAGAACAAAAGGCGTTGTTGGTAAGTTTGTAGAATTTTATGGTGATGGTTTAGATTATTTATCTTTGGCAGATAGAGCCACTATAGCAAACATGGCCCCGGAGTATGGTGCAACTTGTGGATTTTTTCCAATTGATCAGAAAACACTCGATTATTTACATTTAACAGGGCGACCAGAAGAGCTGATCAAATTAGTTGAAGTCTATTCAAAAGAGCAGGGATTGTGGCGCAGCAATGACGAATTAGCATTTTTTGACACACTAGAGCTTGATTTATCAAGCGTGAAGCCAGTAATGGCTGGTCCCAAAAGACCACAAGATAAGGTTTTTCTTTCACAAGTGGCAGAGTCTTTTTCTAAATCATTTTCAGTTAATGAGTCAAAGGAAAGCGATAAACTCCAAGATGGAAGTGTAGTTATTGCAGCAATAACAAGCTGCACTAATACTTCTAATCCAAGTGTGATGATTGCTGCAGGTCTTGTAGCTCGTAATGCAATTAAACTTGGATTAAAATCAAAGCCTTGGGTTAAAACTTCTCTTGCTCCAGGGTCACAAGTTGTAACAGAATATTTAGAAAAGTCTGGATTGCAGGTAGATCTAAATGCTTTGGGTTTTAATCTAGTTGGATATGGTTGCACAACTTGCATTGGGAATTCTGGTCCACTTAATAAAGATATAGAAGATGGCATTAAAAACAAAAACTTAACCGTTGCTGCAGTTTTATCTGGCAATCGTAACTTTGAAGGAAGAATTCATCCGTTAGTCAAAGCTAATTACTTGGCATCTCCGCCACTTGTTGTTGCATATGCACTTGCTGGTACTGTGCAAACTGATTTGACAAAATATTCAATATGCAAAGATAAGAATGGAAATGATGTCTATCTCAAAGATATATGGCCAACAAACAATGAAATCGAAGATTGCGTTAAAAGTGTGGTAACACGTGAGATGTTCATACAAAAGTATAAGGATGTTTTTTCTGGTGATGAACATTGGCGAAAGATAAAGTGTGAAAAAAGTGAAATCTATAATTGGGATGCAAACAGCACTTACATACAAGATCCGCCCTATTTTGATAATTTATCACCTAAAAATAATAAAATCGATATAAAAGGTGCACAAATATTGGCAATGTTTGGCGATAGCGTAACTACTGATCATATTTCCCCTGCTGGAAATATTGCCTCAAGTAGTCCTGCAGGTATATATTTAAAAAATCTTGGAATTGAGCCACAGGACTTTAATTCGTATGGGTCTCGTCGTGGTAACCACAATGTAATGATGCGTGGGACTTTTGCTAACATTAGAATAAAAAATGAAATGGTAAGCATCGAAGGCGGCTATACAAAATATATTCCTTCTCAAGAAACTATGTCGATTTTTGATGCAGCAATGCGTTACAAGGAAGCTCTCATCATTGTGGCAGGAAAGGAGTATGGCACAGGTTCAAGTAGGGATTGGGCAGCAAAGGGTACTTTATTGTTGGAGATTAAAGTTGTAATTGCAGAAAGCTTTGAGCGTATACATAGGTCCAACTTAGTTGGTATGGGTGTTCTTCCACTTGTATTTCAAAATGGAATAACCAGAAAGATATTTGATGGTAGCGAGGTAATAAGCATAAAAGGTGAAATAGTGCCGAGTGGAAATCTAGAATGTATCATCAAAAGAAAGAATAATTCAAGGCAATCAATTCAACTCAAATGCTGTGTACAAACCGCAACTGAGACTAAATACTTGATGTGTGGTGGAGTGTTGAGCTACATACTTGCACAATCTTTTTGATTTAGTGAAGTTATTGCATGGACTTCTTTTAGCCAGCCCTGATCCCTTTGTAAATAGCAATTTGCTCTGCGCAAAGTTATGATATAATTTCACCATACATATGGTGTCGGAGTATTTTTTGGAGATAATTATATATGATAAGCTCTATACAAGAACCTAATGAACTCAGAAAACGTTTACAAGGATTTTATCGTACTGATGAAAAGAGTTATATACGTTATCTTGTAGAAAAAGCAGAGCTTTCGGCTGATTCAAAAAATAGAATTTATAATATTGCAAAACAAGTTATTGAAAAAATCAAACACAATAAATTAAGTATTGTAGATTCCTTTATGCAGCAATACTCGCTTTCCAATGATGAAGGAATAGCATTGATGTGCCTTGCTGAATCGCTACTTAGAATACCAGATGATTATACAATAGACGAAATAATCAAAGATAAAATTGCCAATCAGGAATGGAATAAATATTTAGGGCACTCTTCTTCGTTGTTTGTCAATGCTTCCACATGGAGCTTGATGATAGGTAGCAGTATATTGAGAGATAATGAAGGCGATTCGAAGTTCTATTACGCAATTTCTAAGTTACTTAAGAATTTAGGAGAACCGATCATTCGCAAAGCAGTAAAACAAGCAATGTCTATGCTTGGTAATCATTTTGTTGTTGGAGAAACCATAGAAGAAGCTTTAAGGTATGCAAAACTAGATGACAATAGTAAGTTTTTATACTCTTTTGATATGCTTGGCGAAACTGCTCACACAGCTGAAGATGCAGAAGAGTATTTTAATTCATACATGCACTCAATAAAAGCTATAGGTGAATCCACTGAAATAAATGATTGTTTTAAATCGCATGGAGTTTCAATCAAATTGTCTGCGTTACATCCACGTTATGAATTTGGTCAATTCGATAATATAGCTGAAGAGTTGAGAGCTAAACTGCTAGAGCTTTGTCATGAAGCAAAAAAATACAACATTTCATTATGCATAGATGCAGAAGAAACAGAAAGGCTTGAAATGTCCTTAATCTTGTTTGAACAATTACGGCTTGATGAATCACTTTCTGAGTGGGAAGGGCTTGGCTTGGCTGTGCAAGCATATCAAAAGCGCGCTTTATCTGTTCTTGACTTTGTTGAAGATGTTGCTATCCGATCAAAGCACAAAATTATGGTGAGGCTTGTAAAAGGTGCATATTGGGATTCAGAAATCAAGCGTACGCAAGAATTGGGATTAAATGATTACTCAGTATTTACAAGAAAAAGCTATACTGACGTATCTTACCTCGTGTGCGCACAGAAACTTTTGAGTAAACCAAACAGCTTTTACCCATGCTTTGGAACTCATAACGTCTATACTTTTGCTTCTATCATGGAACTTGCTGATAAAAACCACCCTGGATTTGAATTTCAACGCTTACATGGAATGGCAAAAGACTTATATGATTATGCAATGTCAGAGCTTGCAACAAATGTTAGCTGTCGTGTCTACGCACC
Organism: Wolbachia endosymbiont of Phyllotreta cruciferae; assembly: GCF_918697765.1. Lineage (NCBI taxonomy): Bacteria > Pseudomonadati > Pseudomonadota > Alphaproteobacteria > Rickettsiales > Anaplasmataceae > Wolbachia > Wolbachia endosymbiont of Phyllotreta cruciferae. The sequence goes on along the minus strand of NZ_OU953855.1, from coordinate 1,006,632 downwards.
CGTTGGGGAACATAGTGACTTGTTGCCTTATCTTATAAGACGCCTTCTTGAAAATGGAGCTAATAGTTCGTTTGTTAATCAAATAAGTGATCCTAACGTTAAAATCGATGAGTTAATTTCAGATCCACTGGAAAAAGCTATAAATTTTAATTATGAACCTCATCCAGGCATTCCATTACCACAAGATATTTTGGGACCAGAAAGAAAAAATTCCTTGGGGATGGATATTAGTGATTCTGTGATAGTCTCACAATTTGCAGATGATATAAAGGGTTTTAGTGAAAAAAAGTGGCAAATTGGACCAATAATTGATGGAAAAGCACTATTTGATAATGCTGAATTTATCGAAGTAGTGAATCCTGCACATTTGGAAAATGTAATTGGAGAAGTGTCAAGTGCAACAAGCGATCAAGCTTTAAACGCTCTTGAAATAGCACACAGTGCTTTTGCTAAGTGGCAGAATGTTTCAGCAGAAGAGCGCGCTAAATGCCTTGAAAAAGCTGCAGATTTGCTTGAGGAAAGGATGAAAGAGTTAATTTACATTCTGATTGTGGAAGCAGGAAAAATTTTATCCGATGCAATAGCAGAAGTAAGAGAGGCAATCGACTTTCTGCGTTATTATGCAATGATAGCAAAAAATGAACTGAGCGACTGGAAAAAATTGCCGGGCCCAACAGGTGAAGATAACTTCATCTTTTTTGAAGGCAGAGGAGTTTTCTTATGCATATCACCGTGGAATTTTCCGCTCGCTATCTTCATTGGGCAGGTCTCAGCTGCACTTGCAGCAGGTAATGCAGTGCTGGCAAAACCGGCAGAGCAAACGCCGATTATTGCCTACGAAGCTGTTAAGATACTACATGAAGCTGGGATACCAAAGAATGTGTTACACCTCATTCCTGGGGATGGTGGATATTTAGGCAAAATATTAGTTCCAGACAATAGAATTGCCGGAGTAGCTTTTACTGGCTCAACACAAACTGCTCAAATAATCAATAAAATGCTTGCAAATAGGGATGGTCCTATTGTGCCACTTATTGCTGAAACAGGAGGGCTCAATGCTATGATAGTTGATAGCTCTGCTCTTTTAGAGCAAGTGGCTATGGATGCTTTGCTTTCTGCGTTTCGTAGCAGTGGTCAACGCTGTTCTGCACTTAGAGTGCTGTTTATTCAAGAGGACATAGCAGAGAAGCAGATAAAAATGATATGCGGTGCAGCGCAAGAACTCAAGATTGGTGACCCAATACAACTTAGTACTGATATTGGTCCAATAATTGACAAAGCATCTATCGATATGCTAACTCAACATACGCAAAAAATGTCAGAGGACGAAGATTCAAATCTGTTATTTAAAGTACCCATGGATACAAATTCTCATAATGGTTATTTCTTTCCTCCATATATTTATGAAATACAAAAAATTTCGCAATTAAAGCAAGAAGTATTTGGTCCTATTTTACATATCATACGTTTTAACAAGTCACAATTAAATGAAGTTATAAGTGATATAAATAGTACTGGATATGGACTCACGTTTTCTTTGCAGAGTCGTATACAAAGTCAAATTGATACTATAAGTAAAAAAATATCAGTTGGAAATGTCTACATCAACCGTAACCAGATAGGTGCAGCAGTTGGGATACAACCATTTGGTGGTAGAGGACTATCTGGCACTGGGCCAAAAGCTGGTGGTCCTCATTATTTACAGCGTTTTTCTACAGAAAAAGTTGTAAGTGTTAACACTACAGCATTTGGTGGTAACACTACACTTATGTGTTTGGATTAATTTGCGGGCCCTAATTTTTCTTACCCCTAAACTAGACGTTCGTGCAGTTATGTACACAGCGCTAAAATCCGAAAAGGACCAGCTCATGCACTGAAATAAATCGTATCCGTTCAGGCAATGGCGTCAACTTAAGGAAAAATATCAGCGATAGTGTATAAAATTTCTCTCTAAATTTTTTATCATTAAATTATCCAAAGAGTGCAAGGGACAGCACTTTTGTTTCTATTTTATTGCAACAAAAAAGTTTAAAATGTGTCTTTTTTAGGTGAGGCATGCAAAAAGGAAAAGATCTTATCTTACAAATTAAAAATGCAATATACTCGAAAACTTTTCAGAAAATCCATTGTGTTGAGTTTTACACGAACAAGAAAACTTCCTTTTTCGACAGTATTTTCTATGATTTTAAAGTTAGTTAAAAAAAGTTTGGGAATAGAATGTGAACTTATGGAGCCATTGACATGTACCCTCAAAGCAAGCTTTTTCTAAAGCAAGGTATAAGATTTGCCATACAGGCTTTCAAGAATTTAAGCATCCAAACAGCCTATCAGGATGAACCTGAGTTGGAGAGGCTATAGACTTATTGCAGCAGATGGTTCTGGTATGAGATTACCCAGCTCTGAGGAAATTGTATCCGAGTTTGGCCGCTTTAAACCAAATGGAACAACAGGCACAATGCCACCATTGGCAATTTGTTTGTTGATTTGTGTACTTCGCTGATTTGTAGTGCTCGTCTTGCGGCTTGGAATATAGGTGAACAAACGTTGGCGGAAGAGCAATTACCCGAAGTTATCACTCAAATGCGTTTATTAAATCAAGAGAAATTATTATTTATCTATGATCGTCTTCAGTAAAATTCATTCAGCAGCATTATGATTTGGAAGTAGATTTTATTTTTCGCTTGCAAAAAAGAAATTATAGTAAGCTATGGGAACGCTGGCGAATTAGATTTTGATTTTATATTAGAAAATGAAAAGCTAAAAAATAAAATGAAAGGACAGAAAGTAAGAGTTATAGTGCTGACATTAGCCAACTGAGAAACAGAGTTTTTGACCGAGACTTTGGAGCAAAGCTTATGTGTTAAGGTGACACATAGAGGAGTGCTATAAACGACTCAAAGTAGGAGCAGAGTTAGAGAATTTTTCTGGAGAGGCTGTATTACAAGAATTTTGGGCAAACTTGGTCATGTGCAATATATTATCGCTTCATATGTGTGATGCACAAGGGCCTTGGAACCCAGATCAAATTACTGAGTATCGTTTAAATTTTTCAGTTTTATTTGGTGTAATGAGGCAGAAACTCTATCAGGTACTTATTGCGCCAAAAAACTTTCAAGCCCTTTTTAAGTATACGCGCTAAAGTTAAAATCTTACTATTACCCACAAATAAAAACATAGTATTGTATTTACTCAAATAATTTAATTTTATTAACCTGAAAGCTTATTAGATTAAAATTATTAAACTAAGAGTTATAATTTTAGCAACTAAAAGCTGTAAATTGCACCATATAAACAGTTATTTCAAGCAAAAGTTATGCCATTAAGAGCTATGCAACAAACATTTATATTTGTGGGTAATAGTAAGAGTTAAAATCCGACCGGGACAGCCGCAATAAAGTAGATAAGCCTAAACGCCATCATGTCTTTAGGAGAGTTTGCTAATGAAAGTTCTTAAGTTGACGTCATTGTCCGTTCAGGCAATGGCGTCAACTTAAGGAAAAATATCAGCGATAGTGTATAAAATTTCTCTCTAAATTTTTTATCATTAAATTATCCAAAGAGTGCAATAAACAGCACTTTTGTTTCTGTTTTATTTCAACAAAGAAGTCTAAAATGTGTCCTTTTTAGGTGAAACATGCGTGCGCCAAGCAAAGTGCGTAAAGTCCAGTTGGTGAAAATCCAACCCAGGCAAAGCCTAGCCAGCAGGCTGGAACAAACCACTATGCTGCGTAAGGTAACGAGCGTAGTAAAGCTAGTGGAATGGACAACACAGGGTACAACGAAAGTGAAGGTATTGAGTCCCGAAATTCTCGATGTCATAGAGGTCGACACGTTGCATATAGTGGAAGACAGCAAGAAGGGTAACAATAGGGCAAGTTATCACTCACTCTATCGGGATCTGAGGCCGTATCACGTGTTGAGATGGAGTTTACGTAAACTTGGGAGATCCTTTGTATTCCTATTAAGGTACGTTGGAACAAGTCAACAAAGGCGAGTACTGACGGAAGATATAAAGGAAGTCGGACTGATTGATAGTACTCAGAGTGTGGGAAAGCCACATACAAGGGGAAGCGGTCAGCAATATAGTGACTGGTTTAGGAATTGCTATGCCAATACAACGGAGGTTGGAATAACGTGCAAAGAAAACTAAATCAGATAGCAGTAAGAGCCAGGCAAGATAAACGATTGAAATTTAATCGTTAATTCATCTGATAAACGCAGAGAATCTTGCTGAATGTTATAAAGAGCTAAAGCATAACAAAGCATGCGGTATAGACCAGGTGACAGTAGAAGCTTATGGAGAAAATCTTGAAGAGAAGCTCAACACTCTGGTGGATAGTATGAAAAGAAAGCGATATCAACCGCAACCAGTGAAAAGAGTATATATACCAAAAGCTGGAAGCAAAGAGAAACGCGGGCTTGGAGTACCGTCTACAGAAGATAAGTTAGTCCAGATAATGCTGAAGAAGATATTAGAAAATATTTATGAAGCTAACTTTCTGGATAACTCATATGGTTTTCGTCCTGGTAGAAGCTGTCATCAAGCGGTAAATGCACTAAATAAAGCAGTTATGTACAGACCAACTAACTATGTAGTAGAAGTTGATATCAAGAAATTCTTTGATAATGTCCAGCACAAATGGCTAATGAGATGCTTGAGAGAACGGATAACAGACCCAAACATACTGTGGTTAGTAAAACGATTTCTTAAGGCAGGAGTAGTCGAAGCAGGACATTATGAAGCAACTGAACTAGGCACACCTCAGGGGGGAATAGTAAGTCCTATACTAGCTAATATATAGTTGCATTATGTGCTGGATTTGTGGTTTGAAAAGAAATTCAAGCTAAGATCTAAAGGTTATATGGAGCTAGTTAGGTATGCAGACGATCACCTGATTTGCTGCGAAAGAGAAAAAGATGCTAGAGAACTCTTAGAGTCACTGAAACAAAGGCTAGGAAAATTTGGACTGGAAATATCTGAAGACAAAACAAGAATAGTAAAGTTTGGCAAAAAGGAGTGGCAACAAGGAATAAGGGAGAAACGAAAAACGGAAAGTTTCAACTTTCTAGGATTCACCCATTATGGTACAAGGAGTCGTAAAGGTAGAGTAATGGTAGGTCATAAAACCTCGAAAGAAAATCTATCTAGAAAACTTAAAGAAATCAAAGAATGGGTGAAAAAGATCCGAAATAAAGTTCACCTTAAAGATTGGTGGTCAATACTTAAAGCAAAACTAACAGGACACTATAACTACTTCGGAGTTAGCGGAAATTACCGGTGGTTGAATAAATTCTTCTGGCGGGTAATCAAGCTAGCGTATAAATGGATAAACCGACGTAGTCAGAAGAAGAGTATGAATTCAAAGCAATTTATACACTATCTACAAGTTAATCCATTACCAAAACCAAGAATATGCTACTCATTATATACAAAATAGGAAATGCTGTGAATACTACATTGTGGAGCCGTGTGCGGGAAAGCTGCAAGCACGGTTCTGGTGGGGGAGTCATAGCGATAAAACTTAATCAGGAGGATTTAAAACTATGACTTCTACCAAACAAAAAGGAAAAAATTTTATTCTACAAATTAAAAATATAATATACTCGAAAGCTTTTCAGAGAATCCATTGTGTTGAGTTTTACACGAACAAGAAAACTTCCTTTTTCGGCAGTATTTTCTATGATTTTAAAGTTAGTTAAAAAAAGTTTGGGAATAGAATGTGAACTTATGGAGCCATTGACATGTACCCTCAAAGCAAGCTTTTTCTAAAGCAAGATATAAGATTTGTCATACAGGTTTTAAAGAATTTAAGCATCCAAACAGCCTATCAAGATGAGCCTGAGTTGGAGAGGCTATAGGCTTATTGCAGCAGATGGTTCTGGTATGAGATTACCGAGCTCTGAAGAAATTGTATCCGAGTTTGGCCGCTTTAAACCAAATGGAACAACAGGCACAATGCCACCATTGGCAATTTGTTTGTTGATTTATGTACTTCGCTGATTTGCAGTGCTCGCCTTGCGGCTTGGAATGTGGGTGAGCAAACGTTAGCAGAAGAACAATTACCTGAAGTCGTTACTCAAATGCGTTCATTAAATCAAGATAGATTATTATTTATCTACGACCGTCTTCATTAAAATTCATTCAGCAGCATTATGAATTGAAAGTAGACTTTATTTTTCGCTTGCAAAAAAGAAATTATAGCAAGCTATGGGAACGAATTTCATCTGGTGAATTAGATTTTGATTTTGTGCTAGAAAATAAAACGAAAAGCCAAAAAGTAAGAGTAATAGTGCTGACATTAGCCAACGGAGAAACAGAGGTATTGGTTACTTCACTTTTTGATCGAGAAAAATTTACTTTGGAAGATATCAGCAAAGCTTATGTATTAAGGTGGCATATAGAGGAGTGCTATAAACGACTCAAAATAGGTGCAGAGTTAGAGAATTTTTCTGGCGTAAATTTAGAGGCTGTATTACAAGAATTTTGGGCAAACTTAGTCATGTGTAATATATTGTCGCTTCATATGTGTGATGCACAAGGGCCTTGGAATCCAGATCAAATTGCTGAGTATCTGTATTAAACAAGACTTGATCTGACACTTTAAAAAAGTAAGTTATAAAATAATAAAAGAAAGGAGTGTTAGAAATGAGTACAATACAAACAAAAATACTAAAACCAAAGCTAGGGTTATTAGAACTAGCAAAACAACTAGGAAATGTATCTCAAGCATGCAAAGTGATGGGATACTCAAGAGATACATTTTATCGATTCAAAGAGTTGTACGAAAATGGAGGAGAAGAAGCATTACATGAGATAAGTAAGAAAAAACCTCTATTAGCGAATAGAGTTTCCGACGATATAGAAAGAGCAGCGATTGGTATAGCAACAGAATTTCCAGCATATGGGCAAGAAAGAGCTGCAAATGAACTGAGAAAAAGAGGTATAATAATTTCTCAGGGAGGAGTGAGATCTATATGGCTGAGAAATGATCTTGAAACTTTCAAGAAAAGACTTAAAGCACTGGAAGCAAAAGTAGCTCAAGATGGAATTATATTAACCGAAGAGCAACTTGCAGCTTTAGAAAAAGTTAAAGAACAAAGAGAAGCACATGGTGAAATTGACACCGAACATTCAGGTTATTTGGGTTCTCAAGATACCTATTATGTAGGTAATATAAAAGGTATAGGAAGAATCTACCAGCAGACCTTCATTGATACTTATTCTCGAGTAGCATTTGCCAAGCTTTATACAGACAAAACGGCTATTACTGCTGCTGACTTGCTGAATGATAGAGTGATACCATTTTTTGATGAGCAAAATGTGCCATTATTGCGTATCCTTACAGACCGAGGAACAGAGTATTGTGGTAAGCCTGAAAATCACGCTTATCAGCTTTATTTGGGAATCGAAAATATCGATCATTCTAGGACCAAAGCCAATTCTCCACAGACTAATGGCATATGTGAAAGGTTTCATAGAACTATGCAAGATGAGTGTTACAATATTATCTTCAGAAAGAAAATCTACAATTCTTTGGAAGGTCTACAGATTGATGTTGATTATTGGTTGCGTTCTTACAATGAAACAAGACCGCATTCAGGTAAATATTGCTATGGTAAGACGCCTATGCAGACTTTTCTTGATAGCAAACATGTTGCTTTTCAGAAAAATATTAGTAGCATTACACAAGAGACTGATATTAGTTTTGACTACCTCAATTCTTCTGTCAGTTAATTCTTGTCTGTCAGATTAAGTCTTGTCTTTTACAGTCTTAAACCAATTCTAAAGAAACTGACGATTATATGCACCAAAATCACAACTTTATCACTATAAATATAGTTGCCGCCCTGCATTTTTGGACAATTCTCGTACCAATTTTCTATGGCGTCATTGATATAACAAAAAATGCTTCCTCTTTCTTGGAGAAATTTGTTATATTCATGGCAGTTACTGACTCTCATTTTTTGTGGCATATTTTTTCTTCAACAGTTAAATGGCTATTTATAATGAATTTTGTCAGTAACTGCCAGTTCTTTTCACTTGAACGATGCAACAAAGCCCACTGGAATCCAGTTTTTCATGCAATTTCATCGAAAACGTTGTATAGTGTGCTTGTTTATAATTAAGTTCCAGTGTCTGGGCACTGGCTTCTCTATTAGGGTTACCTTCGGCATTAATGACAGGATAGACTGGGGTTTATAAAATGAAACACGCATCTGAATTTTTAAATTTCATCCAAGAAAGAGGGTACCTATACCAATGCACAAACATTGAAGGACTAGATCAATTATTATTGCAGAGCAATTATATAGTTGCATACATTGGGTTTGATTGCACAGCACCAAGTCTTCATGCTGGTCACCTAATTCAGATTATGATGCTCTGTCACCTACAAAAATTTGGTTATAAGCCGATAGTCTTACTTGGAGGTGGCACAACAAAAATTGGTGACCCATCCTTCAAAGATAAAGCAAGAAGCATCTTGCCTGTAGAGAACATCAATCAAAATACATCCAGTATAAGGAGAATATTAGAGAAAATGGTGTCTTTTAATGACAGCAAGACTGGTGCAATGATAGTAAATAACGCAGATTGGTTGGATAACATAAAATACATAGATTTTTTGCGTGATATAGGAGCTTATTTTTCTGTAAATCGTATGCTAAGTTTTGATAGTGTGAAAACCAGGCTGGATAGAGAGCAAACCTTAAGCTTTCTGGAATTTAATTACATGCTATTGCAAGCTTACGACTTTATTGAATTAAACAAAAAATATGATTGTCGTCTGCAGATTGGAGGGTCAGACCAGTGGGGAAATATAGTAAACGGAATTGAACTTGGAAAAAAGTTGAATTTACCTGAGCTATTTGGCCTTACCATGCCTCTTTTATTAAATGCACAAGGAAAAAAAATGGGCAAAACTGAAAGTGGAGCAGTGTGGCTTGATGATAATATGCTAAAGCCTTACGACTACTGGCAATATTTTCGCAACGTTGATGATCAAGATGTTGGACGTTTTTTAAGATTGCTCACTGATGTGCCAATTGATGAGATTAGAAAATTAGAGTCTTTAAAGGATCAAGAAATAAATGAAGCAAAAAAGGTCTTGGCAACAGAAGTGACAAAAATATGTCATGGTGACAAAGAAGCGGAACTTGCACAATTTGCTGCAATTTCTGCTTTTGAGAATGAAGATAGCTCACTACTTCCTGATTACATCATAAAAAAAGAACAAGTTGCAAGCGGCATATCCTTAGTAGACCTACTACATGACACCGGTTTTGAACCTTCAAAAGGCGCTGCAAAGCGTTTAATACAGGGCAACGGATGCAAGATTAATGATAATGTTGTAAACAATATTGATCATGTAATAAATTTCGAAAGCTTTAAAGATCAGCCATTTATAAAATTATCTGCAGGAAAGAAACGCCATATAAAAGTTGTGGTAGATTAGGTCTCGAAGTAAGAAAACAAATTTTATACAAGTGAGAAATTAGATATGGAGCAAATTTTCAAAATTCGAGAATTATGTATAAAACAACTGGAAAGATAGTAGAAAGCGAAATTCTATTATATATAGCTAAAGTGGCTTAGGTTTACCTACAATTTGAAAAACAACAAATTCGTCATTCCGCTACTCATTAGCGGAATCTATACCGCGAATGAATCCATAACTGTACGGACATTGCAATTTGGGCCTACCAGGAGGGCAATGCCTCTTATCCAAGTACCCTCTTCTTGTCATCCCAGTGCTTGACACTGGGATCCAGGAATTTTATTAAGTTGGTAAGAGGTTGTCCACAAACCAAGGAATACGTAGTATATAAAGAAAGAATATTGAGGTAAGAGATGAGGAAAAAATATCCAACAGATTTAAGTAAAAGGGAATGGGCAAGAATAGAAAAACACTTCAGAGTATCGTACAAGAAAGGAGGAAGGCCACCAAAATACAGTAAGTGTGAGATAGTAGATGCAATTCTTTATATACTGCGCACAGGATGTCAATGGCGCTATTTACCACACGATTTTCCGCCGTGGAAGGCTGTGCATGAACAGTTTAGAAGATGGAAAAAGCAGGGAATTTTTGAGAAAATGAACTATGATATCACTAAATATAGTAGGTCAAAAATGGGAAGCCGAGCGCATGCATAGTGGACAGTCAATCGGTAAAAACCACGGAAAAAGGGGGGTCAAAGGTTATGATGGTGCGAAAAAGGTAAAGGGGAGAAAAAGACATATAATCACAGATACTCAAGGATTTGTGCTTGGTTGCTATGTAGGAGCTGCAAGCGAAAATGACAGAGATGGGGTGAAGATGGCATTGGACAATATGAAGGAAAAATACAGCAATATTAAGAAAATGTGGGCTGATATGGGATACCAAGGAAAAGATTTAAAGGATTACGTAAAGAGAGAATATGGGATAGATATTGAAATTGTCAAAAGGCCTCCATGTAGGTTTTGGGTGCATAAAGATACACCACTAGAACTATTGCCACAACGGGATCCTGGATTTTCAGTACAGCCGAGAAGGTGGGTGGTAGAGAGGACTTTTGCTTGGATCAATAGAAATAGAAGGCTATCAAAGGAGTACGATTTACTTACAACATCTACTGAAAGTTTCATATATCTGGCTATGAGTAAAGTTATGTTAAGTAGGGAATATGCTTGATTTACTGGTTTGTGGACAACCTCTTACATAACCATATAACATTGGGAATAGAAACAAAAAACTTGCTTGACACCCTTCGCCAGCCCCCTTATCATAAAACTGAAGCTATTGTATTTGCTTTCGCCAATCTGCAGATTAAAAGGTAAGGATTACTTAATGTATCGGCGTCTTATGTTTAATTTTTTGCAGTACATAGATGCTGTATGTCTTTACAAAACTTCATCTACATCTAGATTTTTATCTAAATAAGCTGAACGCGCTTATAAAGCGTTACAAGACATCAAAAAATGCCAATACTTGACAGAGATAGTAAAAGACTAGCTAACTCGGGGATTTTTTGTCTTTTTTTTCGTTTGGTAAATTTCTTAAACATTTATAGCTAACATGAACTGGGCAGCGCGTGACGCTGATTTACTTTATAACGGTGTCATCTCAGTGCCCAGACACTGGGATCCAGCCTTTTTATAATCATCAAAACGTTGTATTTTAACATAAAACGGCTACTTTTATGCTTACCAACTTAATAAAATTCCTGGATCCCAGTGGGCTTTGTTGCATCACACTTTATGAGATGGTGATTTATGGTAAATTCATGTAACTATCTCAAATTTAGCCATACCAATATCAGTGAATTTATTAAGCAAATAGCATTTGATTAGCAGTTCTTTTTCTCGATTTATCTCAGATTTATTCCTAAAACTAAATCCGAATATTTGCTTTAATCTTGAGAAAAACCCTTCAATATAAGATCTTTTCCCATAATTTACTTCTTTTTTCCATTCTTTCATGCCATCTTCACCGTATAATTTTATTAACCTAATAGCAGCATTCCTGTCAGACATATAATCTATTTCTGGATGTTCTGCCGCATTGTTTATTGGTGGAATTTTTGTCTTTATATCATATTTGTTACACAACTTATAAAACTTGTGCCTATCACATGCTCTATCTGCATATAGTGCTTTTATGGCATGCTGAAAATCAACTTCTTTTAGCAAATCACAAGCTCCATAGTGATCAGAGTAGACACCGTTACTGTATTTTACAGCTATGGCTTTTTTGTTGTTTATATTCAACATTACGTGCAATTTTCTCGTTTGCTCATAGCCACGATATTTTCTGTCAGTGCTATTTTCCTTGCTGTGACCAGGAGTGTTGTTGTATATACTAATTCCTGTACTGTCTATAGCAATTTCGATATCTTCCATATTATTTTTATCAATTCTGCAATCATTTATCTTAATATTAAGTTTCTTAAACCTTCTTGATGCTTGTGAATAGCTGATAACTGCCAAATCTCTTCCTATTTGTTGCAAATACCCTTTTATAAACCCGACTGTTTGTCTTAAACCAATTCTAAAGAAACTGACGATTATATGCACCAAAATCACAACTTTATCACTATAAATATAGTTGCCGCCCTGCATTTTTGGACAATTCTCGTACCAATTTTCTATGGCGTCATTGATATAACAAAAAATGCTTCCTCTTTCTTGGAGAAATTTGTTATATTCATGGCAGTTACTGACTCTCATTTTTTGTGGCATATTTTTTCTTCAACAGTTAAATGGCTATTTATAATGAATTTTGTCAGTAACTGCCAGTTCTTTTCACTTGAGCGATGCAACAAAGCCATCCCAGTGTCACGCACTGGGATGACATCATCCTTTTTTTGGGATTCCAGCGTCACGCGCTGGAATGACAGGAGAAGGGGCTACTTTGATCCTTGAGGGTGCAATTATTGTGCATGAATTTAAATGGTACAACTTATGACAATTATCTTCGCACCACAACGCTTGTGGAACTCAACATTTACTCGCCTATTTGGCTAATTTTTATTACAATTACAACAAAATAATTTTAGCTTTGATGAAAACTGTATATGTATGTCAATTCTGTGGTCATAGCACTGGCAGGTGGGTAGGGAAGTGTATTGCATGTGACAATTGGGATACAGTTGTTGAAGAAATAGCAGTAAAAACGGGCAAAAGAAGTATATCTGCGCCAATTTTAATAAAGACGTTATCGGGTAGCGAAATTATCACTCCAAGTCGTTTTTTAACAGGAATAGAAGAATTAGATAGAGTTTTTGGTGGGGGTATCGTTCAAGGTGCTAGCATTTTAATTGGTGGCGAACCTGGAATTGGGAAATCCACCCTTTTGCTTAGAATTGCAGCTAATGTTGTGCAACTTTCCTCTTTTGAATGTCTTTATGTATCTGGCGAGGAATCTTTAGAGCAAGTGAGCCTCAGAGCAAAGCGTCTTAAGATAGATGAACCTAAAATCAAGCTTTTGTCTACAGTGTCTTTAACTGATGTGGTAGCAACAATAAAGGAAAATAAAAGTATTAAATTCTTAGTAATTGACTCTATACAAACAATGTATGATAGCAGAATTACATCAGCACCAGGAACTGTAACTCAGGTCCGCACTTGCGCTCATGAATTAACCATTCTTGCGAAACAATATGGTATTTCTCTCTTAATAGTTGGTCATATAACTAAGGATGGACAAATAGCTGGACCTAAAACTTTGGAGCATATGGTGGATACGGTATTATATTTTGAAGGTGAAAATAGCAATCAATACCGCATTTTACGCACTATTAAAAATAGATTTGGCCCTGCAAATGAAATTGGTGTTTTTGAGATGTCTGAAGCAGGACTTGTGCCTGTTGATAACCCATCATCATTGTTTCTGATGGCCCATGACAGAGAAGTAGTTGGCAGCGCCGTATTTGCAGGAATTGAAGGTTCAAGACCAATTTTAATGGAAGTGCAAGCATTAATAGCAGGGACTAATATGGCAACCCCAAGAAGGGCAGTAGTTGGGTGGGATATTAATCGATTGGCTATGATCATCGCGGTGCTAAATGCTCGTTGCAAAATGTTTTTGCATGATAAAGAGGTATACCTAAACATTGCAGGGGGACTCAAAATACAGGAACCATCGGCTGATCTTGCTGTTGCTGCTTCCCTTATTTCAAGTGTAGTAAATTTACCGCTGCCAACTTCTTCAATAATCTGCGGTGAAGTTGCACTTTCAGGAGAAATTAGGAATGTCTCGCATGCTGATCTCAGACTAAAAGAAGCACAAAAGTTAGGATTCAAAAAAGCAATTATGCCTAAAAATGGCAATTATTCTTCTCATGATATTGAGATAATTAAGCTTGGTCATGTAAGGGAATTAAGAGAAGTCTTTAATTACAATTAAATAATGCTTCAGCAAATTCTTTACTAGTAAACTCCCTTAAGTCCTCTATATTTTCGCCAATTCCTATAGCATGTAACTTTACCTTATAAGCTTCTGCAAGTCCAATTACTACTCCGCCCTTAGCGGTGCCATCTAGCTTTGTTACGATTAGCCCGGTAACATTGACCATCTTACTAAATGCCTCTAATTGGCTATAAGCATTTTGGCCGGTAGTTGCATCAAGAACTAAGATAACGTCATGAGGGGCAGTGTCATCCAATTTCTTTATCGTTCTATATATTTTTGATAATTCCTCCATAAGGTTCACATTATTTTGCAGCCTTCCTGCTGTGTCAATTAGAACAACATCAACGCTATCTTTCATAGCTTGACTTACAGCTCTATATGCCACACTCGCAGAATCGCTACCGTACTCTCCAGTAACGATAGAACAACCAGAGCGTTCTGCCCAAATGTTTAATTGTTCACTAGCAGCAGCTCTAAATGTATCGCATGCAACAAGCATAACGGACTTTCCCATCTCCTTATATTTATATGCGAGCTTACCTATAGTTGTGGTTTTACCATTACCGTTTACTCCGCATACCATTATTATGTGGGGTTTTTTATCCAAAACTAACGGCTGCACGACTGGATTTAATATAGCTTCTATTTCATTCACTAATTGCTGCGTGATAATATTATACTCAACTTCCTTGTCAAACTTGATGCTTGTGAGCCTATCGATAATCAACTTAGAAGTTTTATGACCAATATCCATGCTAATTAGCAATTCTTCTAGCTCATCTAAAAGCGACTGATCTAATTTTTTTTTGCCAGAAAAAATACTTTTCACCCCGTCGCTAAAGCGAGAAGAAGTTTTTAACAAGCCTTTATAAAGGTTACTAAACAAACTCAAGGGAATACTCCTTTTTAAATTATAAACTTAATACAGAGAATGACATGCACTACGTGAATTTGTAAAGTAAAATGCACTCACAAACCACATATTTTACTTTGCAAAAATTACTCTTTTTGAGTGTATTTTACTTTAGTTTTTAACCTAAATATGTTATAATGTAAAATAGCAGTTTATAGGTAATTTTATGAGTTATAATGAGAAAATTTTAGATCATTATGAAAATCCAAGGAATGTTGGCTCTCTGGATAAAAATGATCCAAATGTTGGTACTGGTTTAGTTGGTGCACCATCGTGCGGTGATGTAATGAAATTGCAGATAAAGGTCAATGACAAAGGTGTTATTGAAGATGCAAAATTTAAAACTTTTGGTTGTGGTTCTGCCATTGCTTCAAGTTCCTTGTTAACAGAGATGATAAAGGGAAGAACCATCAGTGACGTTACACAGATAAAGAATACTCAAATAGTGGAAGAGTTGTCTTTACCTCCAGTGAAGATACACTGTTCGGTACTTGCTGAAGATGCTATAAAGGCTGCTATTCATAACTATCAAAGTAAACAAAAGAATTAAGAAGCTACGAACATGGGTGAATATCAAGAAGTAGGCGGAGGTGAAACTGTAAAAAAGAATAAAAAACTTATCACTATAACTGCGGAAGCAGTAGAAAGGATAAGGTATTTATTGGACCAAAAGAAGCATACTAACCTTGAGAAACCGGAAGAAGCAATAGGAATAAGAGTGCTAATTAAGCAAAAAGGATGTTCTGGTTTAAAATATGATATTGAATATGCATATGATACTCGTCCTTTAGAGTCGGTAATTGAAGAAAACTGTAGTGATGGCCAAAAAGTTAAAGTGTTGATCGACCCAAAATCCGTCATGTTTATTCTTGGCTCTGAAATGGATTATGTAGAAGAAAAATTTTCATCGGGTTTTGTTTTCAAAAATCCTAATGAGAAAGGAAAATGTGGTTGTGGAGAGAGTTTTCATGTCTAGCAACTATTTTGCATTGTTTGAAATTGAACCAGCTTTCAATATCAGCTTTGATGAGTTAGAGAAAAAATATATCGAGCTAAGCAGGACTGATATAAATGAAAGACAGTCCCAAAACATGGAAAATATTAACAGAGCTTATCAGATACTAAAGTCACCGCTAAAACGTGCTGAGCATTTGTTGAATCTTTTTGGTGTGGCAAAGGATCATCCGAATTCTGAAATATTAAATGAATCAATAGAAATAAGAGAGTACTTACTAGACTGCAACGATCTACAATTTGCAAGCAGGATGATTGATGAAAAAATAAAAGGTTGCATTAAAAACCTAATTAACACTTTTGCTGTAAAGAATTTTGATGGAGCTGCTACACAAGTCTTAAGATTGAAATATTTATATAAGTCATTTGAGGAGGTGAAAAAAAATGCAACCAATTCAAATTTCTGAACCAAATTCAAATGAAGTAGTTTTTGGTATAGATCTTGGTACTACCAATTCTTTAATTGCCATGGTAAATAAAGCTGGCAATGTGGAGATATTTAAAGATAAGCAGGGAAGAGAGCTACTGCCTTCTGCTCTTTCATATGAAAATAATACATTGAAAACTGGCTACGATGTCGGTCAAAATGCAATCTACTCAATAAAGCGTTTAATGGGTAAAAGTGTTGAAGAATTAAATAAAGAAGGCCTCAATTTTGAAATAGATCATGAAAGCGAAAAAGTTATTAGAATAAAATGCGCAGAGGAAAAGTATCTTACTCCTATTGAGATTTCTGCTGAGATATTAAAAGCTTTATGTGAGAGGGTAAAAAAGTCTAAGGGACTGGAAGTAAAAAAAGCAGTGATTACTGTGCCAGCTTACTTTGACGATTCAGCACGTAACGCAACTAAATATGCGGCAAAATTAGCTGGCATAGAAGTTCTTCGCCTCGTTAACGAGCCAACCGCTGCAGCGCTTTCTTACTCCATTGAAAAGAACAATAGCAGTGGAATATATGCAGTGTATGACCTTGGTGGCGGAACGTTCGATATTTCGATATTGAAATTGCACCAAGGAGTGTTTCAAGTCCTTGCGGTTGGTGGTGACACCAACCTCGGCGGTGATGATTTTGATCATTTGCTGAGTTCAATTGTGATTGATAAGTATAGAGAGAAAGTATCAAATATCATTCCAGCGCTTGACGCGCAACTGTACGAACGTTGTGATGTAAGTATGATTTCCATTAAGAAAGATGTCATCCCAGTGCCCAGACACTGGGATCCAGAAAATTTAATTGCAAATGAGCACACCAGGCAATTGTATAGTAAGAACTGGATTCCAGTGTCAAGCACTGGAATGACACCACCTGCTGCGCAAACTACCTGCAAATTGCAACGTTCGTATGCTGAAGCGCGTGACGCTGGAATCTACAATATGCGTACTGTGAAGGAATATCTGAGCAAAAATACTGTAGGCACTTTTAAATTCAACATTAACGGCGAATTATTTGAATGCGAAATTACTAGAGAAGAATTCGAGCAGGCAATCAGTTCTTTGGTCAATAAGACTATCAATATAGTCACTTGTACTATAAGCGATATAGATCTTAAAATTGATGATATAAAAGGAGTAATTTTAGTTGGTGGTGCAACTAGAACACCATTGGTTCAAAATTCACTAGTCAAACTCTTTGGAAATAAAGTACTAAATGACGTGGATCCAGATAAAGCAGTTGCCATTGGGGCAGCTCTGCAGGCTCATGATTTAATTTCGAGCTCAAAAGATAGGAATATTCTCCTGGATGTTCTACCTTTATCACTTGGCATAGAAACTATGGGAGGCATAGTTGAAAAAATCATACCAAGAAATACGCCACTACCAGTTTCAGAAATAAAAGAGTTTACAACTTATGTCGATGGACAAACAGCAATGAAAATTCATGTTTGTCAGGGAGAACGTGAAATGATAGAGGATAACAAATCTCTAGCGCAGTTTGAACTAAAAGGTATACCGCCACTACCTGCAGGTTCTGCAAGAGTTGAAATAGAATTCACAGTTAACGTTGACGGAATCTTGACTGTTACTGCAAGAGAAAAAACCACCAGAATCGAGCAGACAGTTGAAGTAAATTCAAGTTTTGGCTTGAGTGAAGCTGATGTTCAAAATATGGTTAACCAGTCAATAAACAGCTTTGATGAAGATATGAAGGCTCGTTCCCTTGCAGGCGCTAAAATTAATGGAAATAAACTCATACACTTGGTTGAAAACAATAATAACCTTTCCACTGATCAAAAGTTGAAAAACCTATTACAAAACGCAAAAAACGCTTTACAAGGCAATGACTTGAATGAAATTAACAACGCTATCGCCGAGTTAGAAAATTCTTCTTTAGAGTTGTGTGAATTAACAAATAGGTAGAAAAAGCTTACACAACCTTGTGCAATACTCTATTTAATCTCAGAGCGACAGGTAGTCTGAAGTTAAATGGTAACCAATCGACCTTTCCTAATTTAAATGATAAACCAACTATGCTTACACGCCCAATGATATTTTCCATTGGTACAAAACCAACTTCAGGAAACCTGCTATCCAAAGAATTATTTCTATTGTCTCCCATAACAAAAAATTGATCGTTAGGTACATAATAAACCGGAGTGTTATATGATAGCTTATTAGAAATGTTATCTACCAAAATCTCATGCTCCTTGCCACTTAAAAGCGTTTCTATATATCTTGGTATGTTACGATTCGACTCATAATCAAAAAAACTTTCAATTTGCCTTCGCTCTACTTTCTGATCATTTAGGTATAATTCTCCCTCTATCATTTGCACTTTGTCACCTGGTGTTCCTATTACTCGCTTAACAAACCTGATGCTGTCATTTCTTGTGGGTTTGAAAACTACTATGTCGCCACGCTTTGGAGGGGTATAAAAAATCCTGCCGCTAAAAATGTTTGGAGAAAATGGAAAGGAGTGTTTACTGTAACCGTATGAATATTTACTAGTAAAAATGTAATCCCCTTCAAGTAGGGTGCTTTTCATTGAACCAGAAGGTATATGAAATGGCTCGAATAAAAAACTACGTATTGATAGCGCAATCAACAGTAAAAAAAACAATGAAGATAAAAATCTTCCCGTTCTTATCACCCAGTTTTTGCTTAGTTCTTCCAACTTTTCCAACTTTGTTTTTCTTATAGATTAAGCTTATTATAATACATAAATTAAAAAATGGTAATATGAAATTTTACTTGTGAATGTTATTCCTCTATTCAAAACAATTTTGAAAAGGCGGTTCATTTCTTTCAACGGTGTCATCCAAGTAGCGTGACACATAACTGTACGAACATTGCAATTTGCAGGTGGCAGATGAAAGTAGCTGATGCACATCTGTACGAACATTTGCTTTTGTTAAGGTAATATGGTGTTATGAAAGTAGCTGACACTGGAATGGCTTTGTTGCATCGCTACTTATGAAAGGCTAACTATAGTTAGGATTATAAGCAACCTATTGAAAATCTTGTTTTTTTGCAATCAATCTGATCAAATTTAAGAATAGTAATTTGTTATTTATATTAATAAATTTAATTCTATTGAAAATAGCTAAAGCATTGAAATTCTTGAATTTTAGCCAGATTAGTGAGTGGTAGTGAAATTTCTTTTACTCAAATTTAGGTATTCACTGACCGTTCTTGTTATAAATACCAGAATAATAAGCTACTGATATTCCCTATCTTTTTTATCTTTAATCCATCATAGCTAGCGATGCAACAAAGCCCACTGGAATCCAGGTTGTAACCGTTCACGCAATGGCGTCAACTTAAGAACTTTCATTAGCAAACTCTCCTAAAGACATGATGGCGTTTGGGCTTATCTACCTTATCGCGGCTATACAATCGTCCCGGTCGGATTTTAACTTTAGCGCGTATACTTGCTCTATCAAAAAGGGCTTGAAAGTTTTTTGGCGCAATAAGTACCTGATAGAGTTTCTGCCTCATTACACCAAATAAAACCGAAAAATTTAAACGATACTCAGCAATTTGATCTGGATTCCAAGGCCCTTGTGCATCACACATATGAAGCGACAATATATTACACATGACTAAGTTTGCCCAAAATTCTTGTAATACAGCCTCTAAATTTACGCCAGAAAAATTCTCTAATTCTGCACCTATTTTGAGTCGTTTATAGCACTCCTCTATATGCCACCTTAACACATAAGCTTTGCTGATATCTTCCAAAATAAATTTTACTCGGTCAAAAAGTGAAGTAATCAATACCTCTGTTTCTCAGTTGGCTAATGTCAGCACTATAACTCTTACTTTCTGTCCTTTCATTTTATTTTTTAGCTTTTCATTTTCTAATATAAAATCGAAATCTAATTCGCCAGCGTTCCCATAGCTTGCTATAATTTCTTTTTTGCAAGCGAAAAATAAAATCTACTTCCAAATCATAATGCTGCTGAATGAATTTTACTGAAGACGATCATAGATAAATAATAATTTCTTTTGATTTAATGAACGCATTTGAGTGATAACTTCGGGTAATTGCTCTTCCGCCAACGTTTGTTCACCTATATTCCAAGCCGCAAGACGAGCACTACAAATCAGCGAAGTACACAAATCAACAAACAAATTGCCAATGGTGGCATTGTGCCTGTTGTTCCATTTGGTTTAAAGCGGCCAAACTCGGATACAATTTCCTCAGAGCTGGGTAATCTCATACCAGAACCATCTGCTGCAATAAGTCTATAGCCTCTCCAACTCAGGTTCATCCTGATAGGCTGTTTGGATGCTTAAATTCTTGAAAGCCTGTATGGCAAATCTTATACCTTGCTTTAGAAAAAGCTTGCTTTGAGGGTACATGTCAATGGCTCCATAAGTTCACATTCTATTCCCAAACTTTTTTTAACTAACTTTAAAATCATAGAAAATACTGTCGAAAAAGGAAGTTTTCTTGTTCGTGTAAAACTCAACACAATGGATTCTCTGAAAAGCTTTCGAGTATATTATATTTTTAATTTGTAGAATAAAATTTTTTCCTTTTTGTTTGGTAGAAGTCATAGTTTTAAATCCTCCTGATTAAGTTTTATCGCTATGACTCCCCCACCAGAACCGTGCTTGCAGCTTTCCCGCACACGGCTCCACAATGTAGTATTCACAGCATTTCCTATTTTGTATATAATGAGTAGCATATTCTTGGTTTTGGTAATGGATTAACTTGTAGATAGTGTATAAATTGCTTTGAATTCATACTCTTCTTCTGACTACGTCGGTTTATCCATTTATACGCTAGCTTGATTACCCGCCAGAAGAATTTATTCAACCACCGGTAATTTCCGCTAACTCCGAAGTAGTTATAGTGTCCTGTTAGTTTTGCTTTAAGTATTGACCACCAATCTTTAAGGTGAACTTTATTTCGGATCTTTTTCACCCATTCTTTGATTTCTTTAAGTTTTCTAGATAGATTTTCTTTCGAGGTTTTATGACCTACCATTACTCTACCTTTACGACTCCTTGTACCATAATGGGTGAATCCTAGAAAGTTGAAACTTTCCGTTTTTCGTTTCTCCCTTATTCCTTGTTGCCACTCCTTTTTGCCAAACTTTACTATTCTTGTTTTGTCTTCAGATATTTCCAGTCCAAATTTTCCTAGCCTTTGTTTCAGTGACTCTAAGAGTTCTCTAGCATCTTTTTCTCTTTCGCAGCAAATCAGGTGATCGTCTGCATACCTAACTAGCTCCATATAACCTTTAGATCTTAGCTTGAATTTCTTTTCAAACCACAAATCCAGCACATAATGCAACTATATATTAGCTAGTATAGGACTTACTATTCCCCCCTGAGGTGTGCCTAGTTCAGTTGCTTCATAATGTCCTGCTTCGACTACTCCTGCCTTAAGAAATCGTTTTACTAACCACAGTATGTTTGGGTCTGTTATCCGTTCTCTCAAGCATCTCATTAGCCATTTGTGCTGGACATTATCAAAGAATTTCTTGATATCAACTTCTACTACATAGTTAGTTGGTCTGTACATAACTGCTTTATTTAGTGCATTTACCGCTTGATGACAGCTTCTACCAGGACGAAAACCATATGAGTTATCCAGAAAGTTAGCTTCATAAATATTTTCTAATATCTTCTTCAGCATTATCTGGACTAACTTATCTTCTGTAGACGGTACTCCAAGCCCGCGTTTCTCTTTGCTTCCAGCTTTTGGTATATATACTCTTTTCACTGGTTGCGGTTGATATCGCTTTCTTTTCATACTATCCACCAGAGTGTTGAGCTTCTCTTCAAGATTTTCTCCATAAGCTTCTACTGTCACCTGGTCTATACCGCATGCTTTGTTATGCTTTAGCTCTTTATAACATTCAGCAAGATTCTCTGCGTTTATCAGATGAATTAACGATTAAATTTCAATCGTTTATCTTGCCTGGCTCTTACTGCTATCTGATTTAGTTTTCTTTGCACGTTATTCCAACCTCCGTTGTATTGGCATAGCAATTCCTAAACCAGTCACTATATTGCTGACCGCTTCCCCTTGTATGTGGCTTTCCCACACTCTGAGTACTATCAATCAGTCCGACTTCCTTTATATCTTCCGTCAGTACTCGCCTTTGTTGACTTGTTCCAACGTACCTTAATAGGAATACAAAGGATCTCCCAAGTTTACGTAAACTCCATCTCAACACGTGATACGGCCTCAGATCCCGATAGAGTGAGTGATAACTTGCCCTATTGTTACCCTTCTTGCTGTCTTCCACTATATGCAACGTGTCGACCTCTATGACATCGAGAATTTCGGGACTCAATACCTTCACTTTCGTTGTACCCTGTGTTGTCCATTCCACTAGCTTTACTACGCTCGTTACCTTACGCAGCATAGTGGTTTGTTCCAGCCTGCTGGCTAGGCTTTGCCTGGGTTGGATTTTCACCAACTGGACTTTACGCACTTTGCTTGGCGCACGCATGTTTCACCTAAAAAGGACACATTTTAGACTTCTTTGTTGAAATAAAACAGAAACAAAAGTGCTGTTTATTGCACTCTTTGGATAATTTAATGATAAAAAATTTAGAGAGAAATTTTATACACTATCGCTGATATTTTTCCTTAAGTTGACGCCATTGTCCGTTCAGGATAGCGGCAAGACCATAGAGTAAAAGTGAGTTTACAACAAATGGTGTCATCCCAGTGCTTGACACTGGGATCCAGTCTTTCCATAATCATCAAAAACATTGTATTTTAACGTAAAACAGCTATTTTTATGCTTACCAACTTAATAAAATTCCTGGATCCCAGTGTCTGGGCACTGGGATGACAAAGGAGAGCAGTGTCAGCTACTTGCATAACACCATTTGTTGTGCAACTTACTTTAGTATGAAATTGCTTGCGTAAGATTTTGGCAGCCTCTTAACATTTTTTGGCATTTCAATTATGTATTTAACGTTGCGTTTTTTTGCGTAGAATACTGCTTTTTCAAGAGAATCAAACTTTAATACAATCTGTTTTTTTGGATCTTTTGAGCCAACCCACCCCATTAAAGGTTCAATGTAGTAAGAGCCAGATTCAATTTTCAGGTGCCAGAAATTTGTATTACCTAAACCAGATTGTGTTGCAGTTCTTGTTGGTCTATAAATCCTAAAAACTACTTTATCGTCAATGCCCATAGTTCTTGTTAAATAAGCTTAAATATATATCTAAATAAATCCTTTCACAAACAATTAGTATGAAAGAATGAAGTTTGAAATAAATATTTTTATGTTATATTATTATTAAATTATATTAAAAGGATTAGCTGAATAGGAGTAACCGATGACGCAACAGGAAATAGTAACAATTAATGCAGAGTTACGTGATATAACAAAAACAAAAGCGATGCATTCTCTAAGGAAGAAAGGAAACATCCCTGGAATCATATATGGAAAGGGCCATGATAATGTAAATTTGACATTGTCTGCAAAGGAATTCACAAAGCAATATAAGTCAGGCTCTCTTTCTGCACATTTGATAGAGCTGAATATTTCGGGCAAAAAGGAATATGCTCTTGTTCGCGATATCCAATTGCATGTAGTAAAGGATACTGTGCAACATGTTGATTTTCAGTTTGTTGATAAAGGCAGTGAAATTAAAATAGACATACCTCTATCATTTGTGAATGAAAGTAAAGCTCCAGGAATCAAATTAGGTGGAGTGCTTAATGTTTTGTGTCGTTCTATTGCTGTTAAATGCTCTCCTGATAAAATACCTCAGGTTATTGAAGTTGATTTATCCGGTAAAATGATTGGCCAGTCTATACATATTAATGATGTAAAATTACCAGAAGGTGTTAAGTTTGTAGCTCATGAAGAAGAAAATTTTACCATTGTTACAATTTCTGCTGCCGATAGTGACGTTGAAGAACCTCAAGCAGAAACAGAGGAATAGTGCACCTGATAGTTGGGCTTGGTAATCCTGGCAGTCAATATGAGCTAACTCATCATAATATCGGCTTCATCACCGTTGATGCAATCTGCAAATATTGGGGTTTTCAGTTGTTCTCTAAAAAAGCCGATTATCTGATAACCTCTGGCATGATTAATGATAATAAAATCATGTTAATAAAGCCTTATTCATTTATGAATAATTCAGGCATCCCTGTTGCAAAAATACGAAACTTTTACAAATTATCGCTAGATAATATCGTTGTCATACATGATGACGCTGATTTGGAACTTGGAAGAATAAAAGTAAAGAAAGGTGGTAGTTCTGCTGGACATAATGGACTTAAATCCATAGATAGTTTTATTGGCAACGATTATTGGCGCTTGAGATTTGGAGTGGGTAGACCTGAAGATCAAAGAAGCTTAGCAGATTATGTGTTATCAAAATTTTCAAATTTTGATAATGTTACTCCCTTAGTGGAAAAAATAGCAAAAAATATACACTTAATGCTGCAAGGAGATAATACAGCTTTTATCAATTTGATTGTATAATATTACGAAACACAGGGAGTGTATGGTCCCAGAGTGTGATGGTGTGGATTTAGTATGAACAATTCAGGAGATTTTGTCCACTGTAAAGATATAAACTCAAAAGGTGTAAGACCCTTAAGAGTTTTGAGTCTTTTAGCATAATTGTAGGCCATAACAAAGTCATAAAGATGCTCTTTGAGTTGCTGGTGAGACTGATAGTAATACTTCTTAACAGTGGCATTCTTTAAAGTTTTGTTCATACGCTCAACTTGCCCATTTGTCCAAGGATGGCTAACTTTTGTTAGACGGTGTTCAATGTCATTTTCTTCACAAGCTCTATCAAATATATGTTGAAAAGCGTATTTATGGCGTTTTTGGTTGGTAAATTGTATACTGTTATCTGTCAAAATAGTGTGGATTTTATATGGTAAAATTTTAATCAAATTACGTAGAAACTCAGCAGCTATAGGTTTTGTAGCACTTTTATGCAACTCAACATACGTAAATTTGGATGTTCTATCTATTGCAACAAACAAATATAACTTTCCTTCTTCTGTTCTGACTTCTGCAATATCAATATGGAAATAGCCTATAGGATATTGTTTGAATTTCTTTTTTGGTTTAACTTCGCCATCAACATCTGGTAGTCTGCTAATGCTGTGCCTCTGTAAGCAACGATGTAGACTAGAGCGAGTCAAGTGTGGGATTGAGGTTTGCAAAGCGTAGAGACAATCATCTAATGGCAATAGAGTATGCTTACGAAATGCAACAATTACAGCCTCCTCTTCTAAAGTTAAAACAGTTGATCTTGCATGCTTCGGACCCATATCAGCGTCTTTGGCAAAAGACCGTTTTCTCCATTTAATGATAGTTTTTGGATTAAGGTTATAGTACCTGGAGAGTTTTGCTATGCTCTCTTTACTATTTTGTATTGCTCTACGAATTGTCTCTGTTGTTTTGGCGCACCCATGTAATATTTGTCCCATAATTCCTCCTTTGATGGTATTGTTTTCTCATATTTTATCATACCATCACACTCTGGGACCATACATCCCCCCTCCCCCCCTAATTCCTATATCAAACCTTTCTTTACTAGATTATATAGTCAATATAAAAAGCCATATAAAATTGCTTCCACTGCTGCCATGAGGAAATTGCTTATTCTTGCTAACTCTTTAGTCAGAGATGACAGGGTTTTTACTGAGGAATATAACTCTCTGTCTGTTTCTATCTAAGAGCCAGCATAGCTGTGGATAAGCACGTTTATACAGATAAAAGTACTTATCCACAGCTACATCAATTTTTCTATTGACTTTTAACACAACTGCTGAACAGACAATGGCGTCAACTTAAGAACTTTCATTAGCAAACTCTCCTAAAGACATGATGGCGTTTGGGCTTATCTACCTTATCGCGGCTATACAATCGTCCCGGTCGGATTTTAACTTTAGCGCGTATACTTGCTCTATCAAAAAGGGCTTGAAAGTTTTTTGGCGCAATAAGTACCTGATAGAGTTTCTGCCTCATTACACCAAATAAAACCGAAAAATTTAAACGATACTCAGCAATTTGATCTGGATTCCAAGGCCCTTGTGCATCACACATATGAAGCGACAATATATTACACATGACTAAGTTTGCCCAAAATTCTTGTAATACAGCCTCTAAATTTACGCCAGAAAAATTCTCTAACTCTGCACCTATTTTGAGTCGTTTATAGCACTCCTCTATATGCCACCTTAATACATAAGCTTTGCTGATATCTTCCAAAGTAAATTTTTCTCGATCAAAAAGTGAAGTAACCAATACCTCTGTTTCTCCGTTGGCTAATGTCAGCACTATTACTCTTACTTTCTGTCCTTTCATTTTATTTTTTAGCTTTTCATTTTCTAATATAAAATCGAAATCTAATTCTCCAGATGCAATTCGTTCCCATAGCTTGCTATAATTTCTTTTTTGCAAGCGAAAAATAAAATCTACTTCCAAATCATAATGCTGCTGAATGAATTTTACTGAAGACGATCATAGATAAATAATAATTTCTTTTGATTTAATGAACGCATTTGAGTGATAACTTCGGGTAATTGCTCTTCCGCCAACGTTTGTTCACCTATATTCCAAGCCGCAAGACGAGCACTACAAATCAGCGAAGTACACAAATCAACAAACAAATTGCCAATGGTGGCATTGTGCCTGTTGTTCCATTTGGTTTAAAGCGGCCAAACTCGGATACAATTTCCTCAGAGCTGGGTAATCTCATACCAGAACCATCTGCTGCAATAAGCCTATAGCCTCTCCAACTCAGGCTCATCTTGATAGGCTGTTTGGATGCTTAAATTCTTTAAAACCTGTATGACAAATCTTATATCTTGCTTTAGAAAAAGCTTGCTTTGAGGGTACATGTCAATGGCTCCATAAGTTCACATTCTATTCCCAAACTTTTTTTAACTAACTTTAAAATCATAGAAAATACTGTCGAAAAAGGAAGTTTTCTTGTTCGTGTAAAACTCAACACAATGGATTCTCTGAAAAGCTTTCGAGTATATTATATTTTTAATTTGTAGAATAAAATTTTTTCCTTTTTGTTTGGTAGAAGTCATAGTTTTAAATCCTCCTGATTAAGTTTTATCGCTATGACTCCCCCACCAGAACCGTGCTTGCAGCTTTCCCGCACACGGCTCCACAATGTAGTATTCACAGCATTTCCTATTTTGTATATAATGAGTAGCATATTCTTGGTTTTGGTAATGGATTAACTTGTAGATAGTGTATAAATTGCTTTGAATTCATACTCTTCTTCTGACTACGTCGGTTTATCCATTTATACGCTAGCTTGATTACCCGCCAGAAGAATTTATTCAACCACCGGTAATTTCCGCTAACTCCGAAGTAGTTATAGTGTCCTGTTAGTTTTGCTTTAAGTATTGACCACCAATCTTTAAGGTGAACTTTATTTCGGATCTTTTTCACCCATTCTTTGATTTCTTTAAGTTTTCTAGATAGATTTTCTTTCGAGGTTTTATGACCTACCATTACTCTACCTTTACGACTCCTTGTACCATAATGGGTGAATCCTAGAAAGTTGAAACTTTCCGTTTTTCGTTTCTCCCTTATTCCTTGTTGCCACTCCTTTTTGCCAAACTTTACTATTCTTGTTTTGTCTTCAGATATTTCCAGTCCAAATTTTCCTAGCCTTTGTTTCAGTGACTCTAAGAGTTCTCTAGCATCTTTTTCTCTTTCGCAGCAAATCAGGTGATCGTCTGCATACCTAACTAGCTCCATATAACCTTTAGATCTTAGCTTGAATTTCTTTTCAAACCACAAATCCAGCACATAATGCAACTATATATTAGCTAGTATAGGACTTACTATTCCCCCCTGAGGTGTGCCTAGTTCAGTTGCTTCATAATGTCCTGCTTCGACTACTCCTGCCTTAAGAAATCGTTTTACTAACCACAGTATGTTTGGGTCTGTTATCCGTTCTCTCAAGCATCTCATTAGCCATTTGTGCTGGACATTATCAAAGAATTTCTTGATATCAACTTCTACTACATAGTTAGTTGGTCTGTACATAACTGCTTTATTTAGTGCATTTACCGCTTGATGACAGCTTCTACCAGGACGAAAACCATATGAGTTATCCAGAAAGTTAGCTTCATAAATATTTTCTAATATCTTCTTCAGCATTATCTGGACTAACTTATCTTCTGTAGACGGTACTCCAAGCCCGCGTTTCTCTTTGCTTCCAGCTTTTGGTATATATACTCTTTTCACTGGTTGCGGTTGATATCGCTTTCTTTTCATACTATCCACCAGAGTGTTGAGCTTCTCTTCAAGATTTTCTCCATAAGCTTCTACTGTCACCTGGTCTATACCGCATGCTTTGTTATGCTTTAGCTCTTTATAACATTCAGCAAGATTCTCTGCGTTTATCAGATGAATTAACGATTAAATTTCAATCGTTTATCTTGCCTGGCTCTTACTGCTATCTGATTTAGTTTTCTTTGCACGTTATTCCAACCTCCGTTGTATTGGCATAGCAATTCCTAAACCAGTCACTATATTGCTGACCGCTTCCCCTTGTATGTGGCTTTCCCACACTCTGAGTACTATCAATCAGTCCGACTTCCTTTATATCTTCCGTCAGTACTCGCCTTTGTTGACTTGTTCCAACGTACCTTAATAGGAATACAAAGGATCTCCCAAGTTTACGTAAACTCCATCTCAACACGTGATACGGCCTCAGATCCCGATAGAGTGAGTGATAACTTGCCCTATTGTTACCCTTCTTGCTGTCTTCCACTATATGCAACGTGTCGACCTCTATGACATCGAGAATTTCGGGACTCAATACCTTCACTTTCGTTGTACCCTGTGTTGTCCATTCCACTAGCTTTACTACGCTCGTTACCTTACGCAGCATAGTGGTTTGTTCCAGCCTGCTGGCTAGGCTTTGCCTGGGTTGGATTTTCACCAACTGGACTTTACGCACTTTGCTTGGCGCACGCATGTTTCACCTAAAAAGGACACATTTTAGACTTCTTTATTGAAATAAAACAGAAACAAAAGTGCTGTTTATTGCACTCTTTGGATAATTTAATGATAAAAAATTTAGAGAGAAATTTTATACACTATCGCTGATATTTTTCCTTAAGTTGACGCCATTGACCGTCCAGCCTCTACTTTTGAGAAGGGAACTCTTTTCTTTCCCACAGATTTTATATCTAAGGTATTGCCCAGAGTTTTTCCCTTCTCCATCTAATGCTTAAGCTTAAAGCATTAGATGCTTTTTTCAAGATACAAGGTATAGCTATACCGCCGCGGTATCTCAGCCACTAACAAGAGATCCCGCTAACACGCAGCGGGATGACGAGACTTATCTTTATGCCGCCGCGAACCGTCATACCGCGATTCATTCGCGGTATCTCTAGATCCCGCTGGGATGACGGTTGTCGTTTAGCTGCAAACATTAAGAAATTTACCAAACGAAAAAAAAGGCAAAAGAAGCCCCGTGGTTGGCTAATTACTTACATTATACTTTCAAGTATGGCGTTTTTTTATTCTAAACACTTAATAACCGCGATTTAGCTGCTTTTAAGCCGCAACTAATCTAAATTATAAACGTTAAGAAATTTACTAAACAGAAAAAAAGGCAAAAGAAACCCTAGGGTAGCTAGTTATTCACTATCCATTTTTTAAGTTGGCGTTTTTTAATGTTTTAAATGCTTTATAAGCGTATTTCAGCTTGTGTAGGTAAAAACCCAGAAATTTGATAAAGACATAGAGTGCACATAGTGCAAAAAATTAAACATGAAACGCCAGATACGTGAGTTTTTTTGTCATTTAATCTGTACAGAGAAGATAAATAAATAGCTTCAGTTTCATGATAAGGGGGCTGGCGAGGTTTGTCAAGGAAGTTTTTTCGTTTCTGTTATATGGTTATGCAAGAAGTCTATTGTATGTTTACACTCTGCATTAAAGCTTTTAGTTAAGAGCATATCCATCCACCGCCGATAACTTGCTCATCTTTATACGCTACACAGGCTTGACCTGGACTGATGCCAAAGTAATCGTCGTTTAAAATGACACAGGCTTTATTTTTTTCGTCAGTTGAATGTATTGTTGCTAAACTTCCCGCATGTGATGATCTCAGCTTCACAGTTACTTCCATACCTTCCTTTGGTTGTTCTAACCAATTTAACTCCTTGATCAATATTTTTTTTTGCATTAATACGTTGATCGGACCTACTATAACCTCATTATTTTCTGTATTAATTTTTATCACATAAAGAGGTTCATTGTGTGCGATACCCAAGCCCTTTCTTTGCCCCACTGTAAAATTTACTATGCCACTGTGCTCGCCTAGCACTTTTCCATTAACATCCACAATTCTGCCTTTCTGTACGGATTGTGGAGCTAATTTAGCTATTGTTTTACTATAGCTTTCGGAAACAAAGCATATATCTTGACTGTCTGGCTTTTCAGAAATTTGTAAACTGAAATATTTTGCTAATTTTCTTATATCACTTTTATAGAACCCACCTAGCGGAAATCGCAAAAGCTTTAACTGCTCTTGAGTTGTAGCAAACAAAAAATAACTTTGATCTTTACTTTTATCAATACTTCTGCACAACTTTACCTCACCATTTTTTTCTAACCTTCTCACGTAATGTCCTGTTACGAGCACATCCGCACCAAGATTTTTTGTAACTTGCAATAGATCACGAAATTTTACCGTTTGGTTACATCTCACGCATGGTATGGGAGTTTCCCCACGCATATAGGTACTCGCAAAATCCTCTATTACTTCCTTTTTGAATATTTCCTCATAGTTTAAAATATAGTGAGGAAAGCCAACACTTTCAGCTACACGCTTAGCGTCATAAATATCCTGTCCAGCGCAGCATGCACCCTTTCTTGCGTTAGCATTACCGTCAGTGCCATAGAGTTGAAGAGTCACACCTATCACCTGGTACCCAAGGTTATGTAGCAGTGCTGCAGCAACCGAGCTATCAACTCCCCCGGACATTGCAACAACAGCCTTGGTCTGGTGCGGAGTTTTATCTTTTAGCAGAGGTTCAATTTCAAATTCTTTTAGCATAACCGCCTTAATTTATAAACGCAAATCTTGTGTCATTCCAACATACAACTGTGCAAACGTTTTGATTTGGGGGCAATTTACATAGTAGATAATGTCATGAAAGTAGCTGACACTGGAATCTAGCTTCTATTACACAAATTCATTAAAACAGCATATTTATTTGTAATCAAGTTTCCTGGATCCCAGTGTTAGCTACTCGGATGACACCCTTTTCTGCTAGAAGTTGCCTTCAAATTACTTGGTGCATGACACTGGGATCTCATTTATATTACATAATTCCATCAAAACAATTCGATAAACTACCTTCAAAAATAATTTAATCTTGCTTGAATAAAACATGGCCAAAATAATCCATGTTTTCAAGCACTTTTCCACTACCTAAGGCAACACAACAAAGTGGGTCATCTGCAACACGAACCGGTAATTTTGTTGTTTCACTGATAACTTTACCTAGATTACGTAATAATCCACCACCACCGGATAAAACTATTCCTCTATCGACTATATCAGAAGAAAGTTCAGGTGGAGTGCTCTCCAGCGCAGTCTTAATAGCAGAAATTATCTGATGTACAGGCTCTATTAAACTCTCTGCAACTTGGTATTCTGATAAAAGCATTTCTTTTGGCATGCCACTCACTAAATCCCTGCCTTTAATTATCATTCCCTCTTTGTTATTTTCACCTGGCAGACTGGCTGAACCTATGCTTTTCTTAATTTTCTCAGCGGTTGTTTCACCGATTAATAACTTATGATTTTCACGAATATATGATTTTATTGCTTCATCCATAATATCGCCACCTACTCTGGCAGAACGTGAATAAACAATTCCGCCTAAAGAAATAATTGCAACTTCAGTTGTACCGCCTCCTATATCAACAATCATAGAACCCTCAGGTTCAGTAACCGGGAGCCCAGCTCCGATTGCTGCAGCCATTGGTTCTTCAATTAAAAATACTTCATTTGCACCAGCACTTTCTGCTGCATCTTGTATAGCACGCCTTTCAACTGGCGTGGATCCAGATGGAACGCATATGATAATATTAGGTTTATTAACAGTGAATTTTGTGTTTGCACTGCGTATGAAATATTTTAGCATTTCTTCCGCACTTTTAAAATCAGCAATGACTCCATCTTTTAAGGGCCTTATCGCCTCTATTTCTCCAGGCGTTTTTCCAAGCATCATTTTAGCTTTTTTACCAAAAGCATAAGGAACGTAACTTCCTTTTTCTTTTATTCTTGCTACAACTGAAGGCTCATCAAGCACTATTCCCTGATTTTTCTGATAAACTAAAGTGTTTGCAGTACCAAGGTCTATAGCAATATCGCTAGCAAACAAACCTTTGAAAGTAAAAAGGCTATAAAACTTTCCGGTTAATTTTCGAACAAAATTCATACATAACTCAAGAAAACCATTTATTAAGACAAATTATACTTTTCAGATAAGTAGTAAGTAACACACTCAACGTCTAAACCCTTACCTGTTACTTTTTTTAGCAGTTCCAGGCCACACTTTGCACTGTATACATTTTGAGATAACCAACTGATAAGTAAACTAAAATCTCCTTTTATTATAGCACTTAATGATTCGTAATGATTCTTTTTAACGAAAGAGAAAATCTGCACAGCAGCAATTAAAGCAATAATTTTTATAGGAAAGTAACCCATAACACCGCTTGCCCAATATTCATCTTGAAAATAAGTGTTTAGCTCATTTTTAGCTTTTACTGGAATTTTATAGTGCTTCATACCTTCCAACCACGCATCATGCAGGTCTTTGACTTCCAATGTGCCATTTATTATATCTTGTTCTAACTTAGTTCTCAACATAATATGAGCTAACAGACTAAATTCATCTGCATTTTTTAAAAAAGAAGAAAGGTTTATTTCATTGAAAATCAAGTACAAATTTTCAACACTGCTAACTTTCTCGTTAGTTTTGCCTTTTATAGCAAATTTCTCTTTTATGTGTGGTTGAATAAACTCAATAAATTCTCTGGATGTTCCAATCATCCTTTCCATGAATAACCCTTGAGTTTCATACATAACATGTCTCGTAATTGGACTACTTATAGAATTTTGCGCTAAACATTTTTGATAAATTGCATAACCACTATGCCGTAAAAGTGAAAATAAACCATAACAAAAATCAGATTCATCATAATCTATAGGGTAGTAATAAGAAGTACGAATCTCATTTAGTGCAATACCCATTTGCTGTAAACATAATGAGCCAAGTTCAATCTGTTTCTGAGTAGCAACTTTTTGTATATTAGTAACCTTATCCTTTTTCTGCTTTTCAATTATTTTATCTACATTTTCGCTAAAAAATTTGCCTACCTTGGGGAATACTTCCCTTATATTCTTTTCTGTGATATCAGAGTCATAGTCAGCAAGCAGTGAGTCGTATTTTGAGCATTTTAATTGCTGCGATTTTATAGAAGCTACTTCGCGAATGAGTGTGATTAAATCAGTAAAACGTTCTTTTAGTTTTTCTAAGTTACTGGTTTCAGAATGGGATAGCTTCCATAAATTTTGGCATTCAACCTTAGCTTTGGATAAAGACTTTACTAAATCAATAGGAACAGCACTGTTGCTTTTATGTATTCTCTCTATTAACTTTAGCTGCTGAGTATTTGCACTTTTTTTGTTACCAAGAGCATCTGCTAATGATTCCTTTATTACGTCATGAGAGATAATTTCATGTCTGATTTCTTCTAGAAGACTCATTTGTTCAACTTTGTCCTCTATATTCAATTGGCTTTGGTTTAGTACTTTTAGCGTATTTTCGATATTCTTTACCCTATATAATACTTCCTCTAAAAACTTATAAGATTTCATATTTGTTCATTATTTTAGAAAACATCTGTTTAACATCGTGATAGATTAATAATAAAGTTAAAAGTATATTTGCTTAAAGTACAATAAAAAATTGTACTTTTTATTCTTTTATTGGATTTTTCTACTCAGAGTCCAGCATATTATAGGAAAATTAATTGTAAGGTTGTAGAAAAAGTATTTAGTATTTTATTTCTCTTGACTATATTACAATATGGAGAGATATTAGCTACTGAAATTAAAGTTACGCACTATTTAAAATTTATGGAGGTTTAGTAATGTGGAGTAGACTGGTTATAATGTGCTGTTTTTGTTTATTACTTACTGGTGTAAGTTCTTGCCCAAAAAAAGGAGCAAATACAACAAATAAAATAAATTCTGTTGTTAAGCAGATAGGTGATAAAAGAGTTTTCTTTGGTTATGATGAATCTAGTATTGCTGAAGTAAGTGCAGATGCATTACTTGACGTAATGGAGGTGTTACAAGATAACCCTGACGCGAAGGTTACTTTAACTGGTCACACTGACAACCGTGGTTCTCATGAATATAATCTTGCGCTAGGCGCTAGAAGGGCAGATGCAGCTAAAAAATTTATGGTTAGTTGTACACCCTACATAGAAAACAGAATAAAAACTGCTTCTAAAGGTGAAACTGAGCCTTTGGTTAATGTAAAAGATGATTCTAGAAATTCTAAATATGAAAAAGAGCATGCTAAAAATCGTAGAGTGGAATTTTCATTTTCTGGAATAAAGAAATAGTTTCTTGCATTAAAACCTGGATCCCAGTGTCAAGCACTGGGATGACATAAAGAAAGGGCACTGGGGTAGACAAAAAAGGACAAACTTGTCATATTTCGTTGCTTGAGTGGGATCTATATATACCACAAATAAGTCGCGGTATGACGTAAGAGATCTGACCTATCTGGCCATCAAGAGACATAATGGAATTAGAGTTATTATTTCAAAATGTGGTTAATAGTTTTGCTTTCTATAACAATCAAGTTGCAGTTGCAGTATCAGGTGGTGTAGATAGTATAGTCTTACTGCACTTAATGACTAACTGGGCAAAAAAAAACAAGCTTTCACTTCCTATAGCATTAACAGTAAATCATGGATTACGTTCAGAGTCTCAAAAAGAAGCTGATTTTGTTGTAAGTTATGCAAAGGAACTTGGAGCAAAGGAATCGTTCATATTAAATTGGGAAAAGCAAAATATTAAAGGCAATATTCAGTTACAGGCACGAAAAGCACGGTATAAGTTACTAGCAGAGTGGTGTAAAAACAATAATGTTAAATGTTTGCTCGTCGCTCATCACAAAGATGATCAAGCAGAAACGTTCTTGTTAAGATTAGAGCGAGGTAGTGGCGTAGATGGATTATCATCAATGGACTACAAGTCTTTCCTAAATGGTATTTATATATTTAGGCCACTGTTAAATTTTAGTCGTAGTGAAATAGAAAAGCACGCTAAGCTTCACCAGTTAAAATGGATCGAAGATAGAAGCAACTATGACTTAAAATACAGGCGAACTTTATACCGTAACTTACTTAAAGCAAGTGACAATCAAGAGATTTTAACAGAGCGAATATGTCTCACAGCCCTTCATATGAAAAGAGCTGCAAAAGCGTTGATGCACTACACACGCCTTGCGTTTAATGACTGTGTTAATGTTCATGATCTTGGTTATATTGAAATTAAACTAAGTGAATTTTATCAATTGCCAGAGGAAATAGCCTTGAGGCTTCTTCTTTACTCTATAATGGCAATTGCCAGTAAACACTATAAACCAAGGTATAATAGCCTTATCGTAATATTTAATAAAATATTGCAAAAGGATAGTAATGTTAACTGTACACTTTCTGGGTGCAAAATAAGAAAGTATGGAGAAAATATCTTGATAATTAGAGAATCGTCAAAGATACAAGAAATTACCGTAAACCTACCTTTAAATGAACCTACTCAATGGGATAACAGATTTAGCTGCACAATACTCGGAAATCAAGAGTGTTCAGTTATCATCGCTCCATTAAAAAAAACACAAAAAGTTCCTGAATTTCTGAAGGATTACAACTGCTGCCCTGAAGTTTTCTATTCTTTGCCTGTAGTGCTAAAAGATGGAAAGGTGCTTGCTTATCCTGATGTAAATTATAACGAAAAAAATACCAATGACGATAAGGCTCAATGCATTATTAATAGCACGATAAAACAAAATTTGGTAAGCTTGATTAGTATTTAGTTAGAAATAGAAATGAAAAAATTTTTAGAAGGCTTATTGATCTGGTTAGTAATTATTGTTCTTATTTCAGTTGCTTATATTCAGTTCAGCGGAAATGTAGGTAAAAGTAAAACAATTATACCTTTTTCGGAATTTTTAACTAGACTAGAAGACAATGATGTAGAAAATATTATTATAAAAAACCAGAGCATTGAAGGCAAGTTCAGGGATGGTTCAAGTTTCAATTCAAACGGTGTCATATATAGCGACCTAATAAAAAATTTACATGATAGAAAAGTGAGATTCTCCTTTTCAACTGGAGATTCCGCCATGAGCGTAATTGGTGGATTACTTATCTCATGGGTCCCAACATTTATCTTTATTGGCTTTTTGCTATTCTTTCTTAAACAAACACAAGCGGGGGGCAACAGAACTATAAGCTTTGGCAAGTCAAGGGCTAGACTTATGACTAGTGGAAAAAAAGTAACATTTGATGATGTTGCCGGAATTGATGAAGCAAAAGAGGAGCTAGTAGAAATCGTTGATTTCCTTAAACAAAGGCAAAAATTTCAAATATTAGGTGGAAAAATACCAAAAGGGTGCCTTTTAATCGGCTCTCCTGGAACTGGTAAAACTTTACTTGCTCGTGCAATTGCAGGAGAAGCTAATGTGCCATTCTTTAGTATTTCTGGATCTGATTTTGTTGAAATGTTTGTGGGTGTTGGTGCAAGTCGTGTTCGTGATATGTTTGATCAAGGCAAGAAAAATGCTCCTTGTATAATTTTTATAGATGAAATAGATGCGGTGGGTAGGCATCGTGGCATTGGTCTTGGTGGCGGCAATGATGAAAGAGAACAAACATTAAATCAGTTATTAGTTGAGATGGATGGCTTTGAGTCTAATGAAGGTGTAATAATAATTGCTGCGACTAACCGTCCGGATGTCTTAGATCCAGCACTGCTTAGACCTGGTCGTTTTGACCGACAGATTACTATTTCTTTACCCGATATAAATGGGCGTGAAAAGATATTAAATACTCATATAAAGAAAATATCAATAGCACCAGATGTAAACGTGAAAACAGTTGCAAGAGGAACACCAGGTTTTTCAGGGGCTGATCTAGCAAATTTGGTGAATGAATCTGCACTTATCGCTGCAAGAAGAAACAAGAAGATTGTTACCATGGATGATTTCGAATATGCACGTGATAAAGTGATGATGGGCGTAGAAAGGCGATCTCTCATTATGACAGAAGAGGAAAAGAGACTGACTGCATACCATGAAGCTGGTCATGCGATGATTGCTGTTAATATGCCTGCTTCTGATCCTATACACAAGGCAACAATTATTCCACGCGGTAGGGCACTCGGTTTAGTTATGAGACTACCAGAAACAGATAGAGTGTCCCTCACAAGAGAAAAGATGCTAGCAGATATAACTGTTGCAATGGGTGGAAGAGTGGCAGAAGAGCTAATTTTTGGCTACGATAAAGTCACAAGCGGTGCATCTTCGGATATAAAACAAGCATCTGATTTATCACGCGCTATGGTAACAAAATGGGGAATGAGTGACAAAATAGGCCCGATCTATCACAATCGCGAACAAACCATACATGGTTCTGAGATAATTTCTGAAGATACGTTAAAACTTATAGATGAAGAAGTGAAGAAAGTTGTATCTTCTTGCTATGAAAAAGCAAAAGACATTTTGACCAAGCATAAGAAAGGCTTAGATCTCATTGCCGAAAATCTACTGGAGTTTGAAACTTTAACAGGAGATGAAATAAAGGACATATTAAATGGAAAAAAAATTGTTAGAGAGGAAAATGAGAAGAATGAGAAAATAAAAAAATCCTCTCTCTATGAGAGTTGACCTCATCTTAAAAATGCTAATCAGCTAACGCTGCAATAAAACATTCAGAATTGTAACTGTCAATATAAATTGTATTAAAATATTCATAATATTGCATTTTCATCACAATAATGCTATCATTCAGTTAGTATTAATGTTTAATGAGGTGTGAGTAATGATTGATATAGCTTCTATTGGTGTAAGTACAGTTATTGATCAGAATTATAGAAGAAAAGCACAATTATGTTTATCAGGATTATTTGTAACTGTGTCAATAGCAACTGTTACCTGGTTTATTTTCCCTGCGTCACAAAATGTATTAGCTCCGTTTTTACTTCCGGCTATGTTCTTGCTCTTCACTTTATCGATGGGTTATTACATGTTCATATTTAGTTGTGAAGAAAAATCTTTGGTAAAGAATGTTCTTGGTATGGTTGAACCGGCTGAATCGGTAAAGAGAGTGCATTGCCAAGAAAATATTAAGTCCTTATTAGCAGAAGTGAGAAGTACTACGAAAGATAGGTTTCGTAACGTGCTTGTTAATCTTTGTTTTGAAGATCGTAGTAAAGCACACAAACTTGCATTATATGTGAAAGAAATTGACGATATTGTGTCTTCAATAAAAAATAAAGACCTCTTAGACCATTTTGATCAATTTTTTACTATTACTGAAGTAAGCAATAAAAAAAATAGAAGTGAATTAATGAACCTCGCAAGGGCATATAAGATGATAAGTGAAGAAGATCCAGACAAAATACAGGATTTTTTAGCTACTCAAACAAAAAGTTATTCATATGAAATAATGTTACCTGAAATTGATAATTTTCTATCACAAGCTAGGTGATTTTATCAATAATTTCATTGTGTACGTGATTATCATTTTTTGTTTCAATTCCAGTGATAACACTGCACCTAACGGGCTCTTTTATGGCTATTTCCTGAAATCCTTTTCTGACCTTATTGTAAAAATTAACATCCATTTCTTCATATTTATTCTTGTCTTTTGCTCTATTTAACCCAACTTTAACATCAATATCTAGAATGAATGTAATATCTGGATATTTAATTTCCACTAGCTTATGTAAGTCCCTTATTAGCCCTAAGTCAACTCCAAACCCATATCCTTGATATGCAATAGTTGAATCAA
The DNA here is from genome assembly GCF_918697765.1 of Wolbachia endosymbiont of Phyllotreta cruciferae. Classification (NCBI taxonomy): domain Bacteria; kingdom Pseudomonadati; phylum Pseudomonadota; class Alphaproteobacteria; order Rickettsiales; family Anaplasmataceae; genus Wolbachia; species Wolbachia endosymbiont of Phyllotreta cruciferae. The sequence goes on along the minus strand of NZ_OU953855.1, from coordinate 967,272 downwards.
TAAACCGATCACAAATCACTATTTTTCCTTCTGCAAGAGCTGGTAATATTAATTTTTTCATATGTTCGCGCCTCATCGAGATAAGTAGCAAGAGTTCAGAAATAGAATCAATATTATTCGTTAACAATACTCCTCTTACCTTCTCTGCAAAGTTAGTGCCACCTGGTTCTCGAGTCAATACCACATTATTTTCGCCGCGAATTTGCTTAAAATGATTTGCAAGTAGCTTAGATTGTGTTGTTTTACCAGAGCCGTCTATTCCTTCGAAAGTTATGAACATAAGTTTTATAATTATAATACTAAAAAAGAATATGCAAACAGTATACATAGAAACCGTTTGACATTTAAATAATAAGACCGTAAACTACATATGGTATAATAATAGTCTATGGTTGCTCTGAATACTCCTAAAGTCGATTTTAGTTTTACTGCAAAAGATTTTAATCTTTTGGGAGTAGACAATAAATATTATGCATTAAGTGACTGTTGTGGAAAAAATAGTCTTATTATAATGTTTATATGCAATCACTGTCCTTACGTTCAGTCAATTATTAGCAATCTGGTAAGCGATGTTGATCAATTGAAAAAAGATTATCAGGTAAACACCGTTGCAATAATGCCAAATGATGTAAATGAATATCCAGAAGATTCCTTTGAAAATATGATTAATTTTGCCAAGGAAAATAAGTTTACATTTCCATATTTAATTGATAGTACACAGAAAATAGCTAAAGAATACGGGGCTGTTTGTACTCCTGACTTTTTCGGCTTTAATTCCAATTTAAACCTTTGCTATCGTGGACGTTTTAACGACACAAAAAAAGAAAAGGTTCAAAGCTATGAAGTAGGAAGTAGTGACTTATTTCAAGCTATGAAATTTATTGCAGAAACTGGTAATTCTCCAATTGACCAAAAATCAAGTATTGGCTGCTCAATTAAATGGTCTAATTCTACAGGTTAAATATCATGCACAGTGGCTCTCAGCATTTGTTTGATATTATAATTTTGCTTTCTGCTGCTGTGTTTATAGTCATAGCGTTTTGGAAAATGAATATTAGTCCAGTGCTCGGTTACTTCGTTGCAGGTGCAGTTATTGGTTCTCATGGGTTTAATCTGATACACTCAGCTGAAGCAATGGATAATCTTGCAGAATTTGGTGTAGTTTTCCTATTATTCATTATAGGCCTTGAATTGACATTTGAACGCCTGATCGCTATGCGTATTCATGTATTTGGGTTCGGTTCTCTTCAAGTTATAGTTACCATGGTAGCAATATGGTGCATCGCTCTTGCTTTCGGAGTGAATACGAATATAGCAACAGTTATTGGTGGTGGGCTTGCGCTATCCTCAACAGCAATAGTGTTGCAGGTTCTGCAAGAAAAAGGTTCTCAAGCAAGTCAGGTTGGTAGGTTGTCAATAGCAGTACTATTAATGCAAGATTTTGCAGTAGTACCATTAATAGTATTGGTACCTTTACTTGCTGGCAATTCTGAGCACAGCCTGATAAGCTCATTGGCAGGTTCATTGGTGCAAGCAGCTATTGCATTAGTGCTGATATTTATAACTGGTAGATTATTGCTTAGACCTTTATTTTCGGTTATTGCTAAAATGGAAAGTAATGAGGTCTTTATATCAACAACGCTTTTAATAGTATTAGGAGCAGCATTTATTACTGAGCAATTCCATTTATCGTTGGCATTAGGTGCATTTGTCGCTGGATTGTTAGTTGCAGAAACAGAATACAGACACTCAGTGGAACACGCGGTATTACCATTTAAAGATTTGTTTCTTGGCTTATTTTTCATGACTGTTGGTATGTCCATCAATACCGAACTTTTACTCAATAAGTTACCACTAATTACTTTATTATCGATTATCCTTATCGTTTTAAAAACATCTATCATATATATATTGTGTAGATTTTTTGGATTTAAGAGTGCACCTGCTATACAAGCTGGGTTACTGCTTTCACAAGGCGGTGAATTTGCGTTTATTTTATTTCGCTTAGCAGATGAGCTAAATGTGCTACCAAGTGAAATCGCTCAAGTACTTATGATGGTAACTACAGTAACCATGGCTTTCACTCCTCTTTTATCGGGGCTTGGAGATTGGATAGCAAACTCATTTAGCACTGAGAAAACAATATTAGATGATGAAGCTGTTGAAACAGATACACAAGATCTTTATAACCATGTGATAGTTGCTGGATTTGGTAGAGTGGGATATATGGTAACAAAAATGCTTACGGCAGAGCATTTAAGTTACGTTGTTGTAGATATTCAATCGAAAATAGTCAAAGAAGGAAAAAGTGATAGTTTTCCTATATATCTTGGAGATGTTACAAGATGTGAAATTTTAAAATCGGTAGGAATAGAAAGAGCTCAAGCTCTCGTTATTTCAATAAAGAATGAAGTTACTATAAAAAAAGTTGTTTCTTTAGTTGCAGCAAATTTTCCGCATGTAAATATTGTAATACGCTTACCAGATCTGAGTAATGTGGAGGTTTATAGAGATCTAGGAGCTAGTAAAATTATTCCTGAAACATCTGAGATAGGATTGCAGCTAGGTGGAGCTGCACTGAGCCTTAGTGGTATTAGCGAAAGTGGAGTTACGTCTTTAAAAAGTAGATTCAGAAAAGGCAATTACAGTATGTTAAAAGACCTTGGTAGTGATAAAGATGAATAACTACTTTTCTAATTTTATGTACAGAAAGCTTCAAGCTTTATTGAGGTTTTGCCTATAGTAAATTACGCACATAATCAACCAAGTTAAGGAAAGTGCAAACCAAGTGATTGCATATTCCAAATGCTTCATTGGCTGTATAGCTACTTTGCTGCCAAAATTGTTCGGCCACAATACACACTTCTCTAGCTTAATACCTAACTCATTGGAAATTTCTTCTGTACTCAGGGTAAACCATGTATTCGAAGCAGTATCGTTCTTGATAAACCAATTTTTACTTTTATTGCTATCGCAATATAAAATTCCATCTGCAACTACTTTTTCAATTTTTACTTTTTTCTCCTTTTTTTCTCTGACTATTCCTTTATTCACCAACATGTAACGTCCAGTGGTGAGCAACATAGGAGACAGCACGTGATAGCCGTGTTGCCCTGCAAAAACATATAGTTCTATGTCACTTAGAATCCCATCAATCTTGACATGCCTATAGTTAAATTTTTCAAGGTCGTTATTGGGCAATAGATGAACCACTGGAAGACTCATACTTTTAATAATATTATTCTTCCAGTTCAATCTGAATATTTGCCATAACCCTAATAAAAAAAGAAGTGAGCAAGGTATAATTAAAATAAATACTATCTTTTTTAACACTCTATATTTGTGTTCTTAAATAGTTTTCAACACCCATTAGTTCAATAAGATCGATCTGTTTCTCAATCCAATGAAAGTGCTCTTCTTCATTTTTTAACATCTCTTCTAATAACATTACACTAACAAAATCCTTTTCTTTCTCAGCGATAGAAATCGTTTCTTTGATATCCTTAATACCTTTTCCCTCTAATTTCAAATTAGCTTCTAAGATTTTCCGTATTGTGTCTTTTGTAAACTTTCCATCATACTTTGATATTTCGTTTGTATCCTGAAAATTTGGGACTCCTTTAAATAACAAAATTCTTTCTGCCAACTTGTTTGCATGTTCAAGTTCTTCGTTAAGCTCATTTTTTACCTTTTCTGCAAGTCTATTAATTCCATTGTTTTTGAGAATCGCAAAATGCAAAAGATACTGGCGTACAGAAGTCAGCTCATTGGTCAATAATTTGTTCAAATGTTTTACTATCTCTTCATTCATAATCTTCCCTTAGTTCAATTCATCAGCATAATTTATATGATAACGATAGTTATAGCAACTCATTTAATAGTTCCTTTGATAACAACCGTATTAAATAGCATGTCGTGGTATGTCTGTTTTTTCTTAGAGAAGCAAGCAACTAGATACCAGCAGAGAGTGAGTAGCACTATAATTACTTTCAATGCACTCAAGACATTCACTAATACTTCCTGATCTCGCAAAAATTCAGTAAGGACAACTACTACACTGTTTAACAAAGGAAGAAAAAACTGGGAAGAGCTTCTGTCAAACGCTAAATTCAAGTCTATTTTAGAATTATCTAAATTGATAGTATACATATTCATTAACTGTTGACCGGGAGTTGCTTGGGCCTTTGAAGATATAAAATATGTGAAGTAACTACAATTTACACACATGTATGATAGATGTAAAATCAACGGAGAATCCTCTAATAGCAGTATAATTAATAAAGTTGGAATTAATAAAATTGCTACATCTATTAAATACGCGCAAAAGCGTCTTGTTATACTGGCAATCTCTGTAACAGCGGTCATTACCTATCTTCTAAATACTTTATTACAAAATCTGTAAGTTTATCAAAATGTTGAAAACATAACAAATCTTCATAACCGCTTATTGATTGACCGTATATAATAGGTAAACAATTGGCATTTTGTGCACACAGAACATCTGTGATGCTATCACCAACGAAAAACACATTTTCTCTATTTATAGGCAACGTACTCTCTTCTAATGCAAATAGCAGTGGGGTTGCAGATGGTTTATCTTCTGCAGTATCGGATGACCCAACCACTCTTTCAAAGTAAGAATCTAGTTTAAAATAGGTAACTTCTTCACGTAAATTAGTATTTTTCTTATTACTTACTATTGCTAGATAAACATTGTGGCTTTTCAGTGTCTGCAACATTTCCTCTACTCCTTGATTCAGAGCAATGTTTTGTAATAGCGCATTATCTAAGTATTGTTGATATATGTGATTTGCTTTTTTCCACTGATCGCCAAACAAATTGACCATATAGCTCTTTCTCGACTCATGGGAATTTCTATCAGCAGCTTTATTACTATACCCCATTGAGTTTATGGTATGCTTAATAGCATTAAAAATGTTATCTTGAGTGTCAACTAAGGTATTATCCCAATCGAATACTACTGCTAATGGGCTATCTTTCATTTCTTACATAATTATACATTTTAACTTAATAAGTAAATAGCATTTTAATGAAAAAGATATAAATAGGACGCCCTTGATAAACACTTTTTACCACAAGTTATGTTAACTGTTTTTTATATAATTAGCTAATATACTGGTTATATGATATGTTTTAATAGGTAACAGGTATGGCCCAGACATCTAAAGAAAGTGTTGAAAAAAAGTTTAAAGATGTTTTTGAACGTTCTCCAGGTGCTTTTCCAGAAGGTACCTCATTAGAAGAGAAGGTTAATTATATCGCAAAAGGAACAGAGGCTCTAAAAGCTGTGAAAAGTAAGGAGCTTGAGAACAAAATGAAAAACGTTGCAGAATTGAGTCAGAAATTTGAAAGTCAAAAAGGACGTGCAGATGAAAAAGTACGTCAAGATTTTGAAAGAATTGCTGAGCTTGACCAACAATATAAAGGGCTTACTATTACCCACAAATAAAAACATAGTATTGTATTTACTCAAATAATTTAATTTTATTAACCTGAAAGCTTATTAGATTAAAATTATTAAACTAAGAGTTATAATTTTAGCAACTAAAAGCTGTAAATTGCACCATATAAACAGTTATTTCAAGCAAAAGTTATGCCATTAAGAGCTATGCAACAAACATTTATATTTGTGGGTAATAGTAAGGGCTTTATTAAGTGGAGGTTGTGATGAGTTTAGTAGACAATTTGTAGGTTTTTTAAACAACTGTCCATCTTTTTTGCATTCGGCTAATAAGCCTGGCTTTTTTCCTACATTCTTTTTTGGTATGTTTTCTACTGCACATGATGCAGGTATATTAGTTGAAGATGAAAGAGTCTATTTTCGTTTTGACAATTATGGAAATCTAAAAGTTGCTGTTCTCACTAATAAAGAAAATAGAAGAATAGTCAGGTGTTATACTGTTGCTGATAATGAGAACAGCCCTGGTCAAGGTCTTACTATTACCCACAAATATAAATGTTTGTTGCATAGCTCTTAATGGCATAACTTTTGCTTGAAATAACTGTTTATATGGTGCAATTTACAGCTTTTAGTTGCTAAAATTATAACTCTTAGTTTAATAATTTTAATCTAATAAGCTTTCAGGTTAATAAAATTAAATTATTTGAGTAAATACAATACTATGTTTTTATTTGTGGGTAATAGTAAGGGTCAAGGTTTAGTGCAGAAGAGAAGCAGCAGGTAGAAGAGAATCTTCCACAAGAATTACAGGAAGATGAGGATCTGGATTGGGAAGAGTATAAAATATTTCGGTTTGGAGAAGAATGTAGGTTTATTCATGAAATAGATAGATTTCCTCAACGTGATGAACCTGGAGCTCCAATTTTTCATGAAATTAACCCAATCAGAGAACAAGGTGAATTGTTAGACCTGATGAGTGAGTTGGCAAATGATGATACAGGAGAAGTGCGTACTAATGTTAAAAGAATTTTGGAATATGTTATTGATATCCATGATGAACATGAAGATAGCTTAGTGTTTCGTGCAGAGTCTGATTACCACGGTTTTCTGTGTGGGTTTTTAGTAAATTTTAGATACCGAGCTGTGGCTGATCTCTACCCAGAGCTACTTATAGGAAAAGGTTATGCAGATGTTGTTTTGCTTGTTCGTGGTGTTGATCAGACAAATGATTCGGTTCCAATTATAATTGAGTTGAAGGTTGGTGATGAGGAAGGATTAGAGCAAGCTAAAGATTATGCTAAAAGTTGTTCTGTTTCGTCTTTGCCTATTCATACCTCATCACCAAGTGCTGTTTGTGTAGCGTTAAATTTTCAATTACGTGGAGGTGCTGGTCTCCGAACTTCTGTGCAGGCCTTTTCAGAAGGTGGTCTTTCCTTAATACCGGGTTTACTACATCCTCATGGAAATGGAGTTAGGGGAAATGTAAAACGTTTTTTACAACCCATAGCATCAGAGTTCACTCAATCGCCTCATTGTAACACTTTTTCCTGTACGTCATCGTTTGTTTTTGGAAATGTTTTATCTACAAGGAGGGACTTAGAAACAAATGATGGGCGGGAGGTAAGGGTTACCAAGTATCTATTTAACCACTCTCAGGGAGAGAAAATGAAACGTACAGGTGGTAGGGGAGATGCAGCAGATATTGTAAGCCATGCGTTAACTTTAGCTCTATTTTTATCAAATATTGGTTTTGTTGTGCTTCACATTTTTCGTCGTTTAAAGTGGCAGACTTTACCAGACAAGGCATTGAACCTGTCGTTACTGCCTCAAGCCACAGATGATGCTAAGGTGCGTCAAGTACTTTGTGAAGTAGATGTCCAGGGTCATCTGGAAGTGGCTTCTGCAAAGAAATTCGAATCACTACGTGCTTACTCACGTTCTCATAGTGAAGGTTATTTCGAGGGAAGGTTTTCAGAACAAATGGGTAATGTTAGGAATTTACATCAACTTGCAGATCAGTTGATGAGTGCTGAGCCTAATTTTGGTAATGATGGTAATGTTAATGGTGAGTACAGGGCTAGGTATGAAGTTTTATTTAATGAGATTTCTCGTCTGTTGTCTCCGTTATTAAATGGAAACCGTCTACTCGTGAACAATGAAGCTAAATTTCAGGCTTTGTTGCGTGGGATATTTCAAAGTTGCGATAATCCTGCCAAGGTAATTATTGAGTTCCAGCTACAGAGAGGAAGGAAAATAGACCTAGTATTATCAAAATCTGCGGAAAATGATGATACTCATCCAATTGGAATAGAGTTGAAGTATGCTAACACCGCAGAACAAGTTGAACGAAAAAGGGTGGAGGCAAATCGACAGTTAAGTGAATACGAATTTTGTGGAGGATGCAAGCGTATTACTGGGGGAGATGCGATGGTTTTGTTATACGCTATATAAATGCTGTAGGACAAGAGCAGGATCTGATATTGATTGGTGGGCTTCGTAGAGCATCTGGGTTTTCTAGATGACTTGTAACTAATAAAAGTACCAAAGATAAGGTTATTTATGGGTAAAATTATGCATTAAGCTAGAGTGCGTTTGAGTAAGGTTGGAGAAAAAGCAAGGTCTTTGAGCAAGAAAATTTGATTTATGTTTTCTTAAGTTAAAGTTAACCTGATGAAGTTTGTATAATTTATTGTTGGAGTTTTTTTGTTCTATTTTTACTGTAAGTTCAATCTGCTCTATCTTTGGTCTTTTTTTCTTAGTTTTGCGGCAAGTCTAATATTTTTACTACTTAATGGAATAACTTGCAGAAAGTGGAGATATAATGCTAAGGCAGAGGAGCTCAGACAGTTATCTTAAACAATAAAGAAATACTAAAGGCAAAAGATACGCTTGCGTAGTTCGAAAGCTTTCTATAGGATAAGCCTCACCTGATTTACAAATAGAATTGTTATGTTAGATGTTTGCTATTTATTCTTAAGCTCATTTTAACAGCATTTTGCTTTTTTTAGTATGTAGGGGTTTTCTAGGAATTATCCTACTGAATTCTATGATATTATTTTTTGTAACATTGTTATACATATCATGATAAGGGGGCTGGCGGAGTTTGTCAAGGAAGTTTTTTCGTTTCTGTGGGCTACCTGGATTAATATTATATAGAAGGTTTGCTGCCAATAAAGCCTAAACTTACCAAATACATTTCTGTAGATTCAGATCTACTTGACTTTGGTTTAAAGTATTTTACTGTTTTAAACATTTTTTTTAGCTCGTTACAAAAATCTTTATCAGATTCTCCTTGGAAAATTTTTACTACAAACGTGCCACCATGGCTCAAGAAATGCTTTGCAAAATTGAGCGCTGCCTCACATAAAAGCATAATTCTGATATGATCCAACGATTTTAAACCACAAGATTCGGGCGCCATGTCAGATAAAATTACATCAAATTTTTGATCCTTGAATTTTTCTCTTAAAATTTCAAACTCATTGATAATATCACATTGTATAAACTCTACTCCATTAATTGCGTTCATTGGTTTTATGTCAAGAGCAACCACATTTGCACCTTTCTGAGATGCAACTTGTGACCATCCACCAGGAGAAGCACCAAGATCAATAATTTTTTGCCCTTCTTGGAATAATTTAAATTTGTTATCCATTTCTACCAGCTTATATGCTGAGCGTGACCTATAACCATCCTTGCTAGTTTTTTGCACATACTGATCATTCAAATGACGATGTAGCCACCTTGTTGAAGATAGTTTTCTGCCTCTAGCCGTCTTTACTCTAGTTTTTATTGCTAATACCCTACTTATTATTGATTATATCTTTAAGCTCTTTTTCAACTACTTCTTTTACCAGTGCATGTAGATATTTATTCAGCCATTCTGAGAGCTGAGGTTTTAAAAGAGATGTAACTAATTCTTCAACAGTAAGGTTCGCTTTTTTTTGTTGTTTATGCTGTAATTCGTTTTGCATTTTTCCAAGCAACGCTTTGATCTCTTCCATATTCTCTTTTAAAATTAGATGATCGTTATTTTGCGCTTGTAAGCCGCTATTACTCGCTTTGTTATTACTCATTTGGATATTATCGTACAAATAAATATCTTTTTTTTCTTCTGAATTGTAGCTATGGCCATTAAATTGGTTATTGTTGCAAGCCATTTCCTCACTTTGGTCATCATTATCAATGTCCTCTTTTTCATTATTTTCTTTTTTGCCATCTTCTTCTATTTCTTCTGGATACTCTTCCTCAAGGTATAGCACATCATCATTTTCATCCTTTATTTCTGCTTTATCGTTACTCGCGTTTTTACCCGATATAGCTTTTTTTATATCTTCTAGGATATCTTTTACAGATTGATTGCCTTGTTCATCATGCATAGTGCTAATACCATTAAATTTAGAGGTCTATACTATTTATCATAAAAAGCAAGTTGTAAACACTAATCACATAATTGCTTTTTGCTTCAACTAAGTCTGAACGTGCTTTAAATAATGCATCTTCAGTGTCCAAAAGGTCAGATGTACTCTTTAAATTTAAGTTTACTTCTTGCTCAACTCCTTCCAATGCTAGAGCTGCTGCTTTTTCCGCTTCTTGACTTGCTTTGATAATGGCCTTTGCTGTCAACACATTATTCCAAGCATTTACAACTGCTTGTTCTATATTTTTTACCGTTTCATAATAATCGTAGGTAGATTTTTTTGCATCCATTTTAGCTTTACTGACACCAAAAGCATTAACTCCTCTCTTAAAGATCGGAACATCAAGAGTAAAAACTACATGAACATTTTCTAATAGTTTGTCTACCTTCATACCATCCTCCCCCAAATTTTTGCTTGCACTTAGATTTAAAGAAGGAAGCCACTTGGAGCTTTCAGCAATCACTTCCATTCCGGCTGCTCTTTTTTGATAAACTGCTGCTTTTAGAGATAAATTATTGGTTTTTGCTAACTGTAAACATTCATTTAGCTCTGGAACAGAAGGTAGTTTATCATTAGCTTCAGAAAGGTCATCAGCATCTTCGCCAATCAAATGATAATAAGCAATATTTACCAACTTTAATTTACCTTCAGCATCAACTCTTTCGGATATAGAAGACGAAAATTTTGCTTTTGCTAACAAAACTTCAGCATTGGTTACCTCTCCAAGGGAAAAGCGTTTTTTCATAGCTGACAAATGTTCCAAAGAAACGCGTTCTTTATGTTCTCTGAGCTTTAATATTTCTGTCTTTTGTAAAACATTAACATATGCTTTCACAGCATTAAGTGCAAGCTCTTGTTTTAATTGCTGAAATCGCATCTTTTCTGCTTTGAGAAGATGGCTTGATCGACTGAATGTGGCAAAGGTACCACCGCCATCGATTAATTTCTGGCGCAATGTAAGTTTTTTTTCAGATGTATCAAGATTAAAGTTACTATCGAAATTGTATTGCAAATTAATGTCAGGTAAAAATCCAGCTAACCCAGAAGATTTATAGTGTTTTTCTGCGCTTTTATATTGGTAAAATTGAGACTTTATTTTTGAGCTATTTTTGATGGCTTTGCTTATCACTTCTCCCACATCGGTTGCATAGCAACTTATAGTATTAAAAATGATCGCAAGTGTGATAATCAATCGAAACATTCTAATTCCTATGCATATTGGTTGCGCAGCTCAATTACTAACATAAATTACTTTAATAATCAATAACTAATATTGTTGACACTATTGAGAAATTAAGTATATAGTAGCTTACTATTGTTGGATCAAATAATGAAGACTTTTTTCTTAAAGGAGAAACAAATCAATAAAAAGTGGTTTGTCATAGATGCAGAAGGATTAGTGGTAGGGAGGCTTGCAGCATTTGTAGCGACACTATTACGTGGAAAGCATAAACCTGAGTATACACCTCATATGGATTGTGGCGATAATGTAATTATTATCAACGCAGAAAAGGTGCATTTCACCGGAAAGAAGCTTAAAGATAAAATTTACTATAAGCATACAGGTTATTCTAGTGGTTTGAAGAAAACTACTCCAGATAATATTTTAAATGGCAAATTTCCTGAGCGTGTAATAGAAATGGCAGTGAAAAGGATGCTTGATGATGGGCCTATGGCACGTAGACGCTTTGAAAATTTGTATGTTTATTCTGGTTCAGAGCATAAGCATCAAGGACAGCAACCTGAAAAGATAGATTTTGCCTCTTTGAATCGTAAAAATAAAAAGTAATGGAGTAAAAATGAAGAGTTCTACAATAAATAACAATGATTGGTCAGAAAAGACAATTAAATCAGCAGTTGATTCGCTTGGTCGTTTATATGCTACAGGCCGAAGAAAAGAATCTGTAGCAAGAGTATGGATAAAGCCGGGGAGTGGAAAATTTAGTGTTAACAAAAAAGGCGATCTAATTTCTTATTTTAAAAGAGAGTCAGTGTGCCAAATAGTAAAAATGCCATTTGTTGCAACTTCCACATTGGATAAATACGATGTATTTGCAACTGTAAAAGGTGGAGGGCTATCTGGTCAAGCAGGTGCTCTAGCTCATGGAATAAGCAGAGCTTTAAGTAGTGTAAGCCAAGATTTGCATTCTATACTACGTAATGGTGAGTTCTTAACTAGAGATTCACGTGTTGTTGAACGTAAGAAATATGGTCAACATAAAGCTCGGAAAAAGTGTCAATTTTCTAAGAGATAGTTATTTTATAGGGGTGTTTTTTTGTAAGTATTATACAAATATTTGCAAAAATGTATGATATCCTCTATTTTTGTGATGAATTTAGTTGACTATCGGTGTCAACATAATATGCTATTTATGTGATTTTTTCAATATTAAGGTAATTTATGAGTAAAGAAGATATAATAAAACAATTAAAGGAAGATTGTTCTAGTCAGAATATAGATATAACAAAATCTGATTTGAGCAAGATTCATGATGCGTTTATTAAAATAATAAAGAATGAGCTGCATGGGAAAGGTGAAATACGTTTGCATGGAATAGGAACATTTTCTACTGCTATCAGTCAGGAAAAACAATGTCGTAACCCCCAAAGTGGTCAGATCATGACTGTTCCTAAAAAGACAAGGGTAAAATTTAAAGCAAGCCAAACTCTTTTAAGTATTTTAAATGAGAAGGAAAAAGCAGCAGTTAGTTAGACATTGTCATTTTCATTGTTTTTACTACGCTGTGTAAGCCGTAAAATACAGCTTCGCTAATTAAATAGTGGCCTATGTTAAGAGCTGAGATGTGAGGTATTCTTGTCATCTTCTTAGCGTGTTTATAAGTTATGCCATGTCCTGCGTGGCATTCTATTCCTAATTCATTGACGTACTCTGCAGCATTAGTAATTAACTGTAACTTTTTTTCTGATGGATTATCACAGTAATCCCCTGTGTGAATTTCTATTATGTCAGGTTTTGTCCCTAGCTTTTCAAGATATTTTAGTTGATCAATATTTGGATCGATAAACAGTGAGACTTTTATGCTAGAGCTATGCATTTCCTCTATTATACTAGAAAGTTTACTGTGCATATTCACGATATCCAGGCCACCTTCGGTTGTTAATTCTTCTCTTTTTTCTGGTACTATACTAATCGAATAGGGTTTTACCTTTTTTGCTATTTCAAGCATTTCTTCCGTGGCTGCAATTTCAAGATTTAGCTCAGTGCTAATGCTTTTTTTTAGGTTAAATACGTCTTCATCTCTAATATGCCTTCTATCTTCTCGTAAGTGTACAGTAATAAAGTCTGCTCCAGCGTCAATGGCTATTTCTGCTGCTTTCAATGGATCTGGATAAGAAGTTCCGCGTGCGTTGCGGAGGGTTGCAACGTGATCGATATTAACACCTAGTTTCACAATCTACCTCAGAAATTATTTATAGATTATACATGTTATTAGGTTTTTTGCATAGTCATTGTTTGACCTTATCCAGAAAAAGTGGAGAGAAAGAAAAGAGTTTTTTTGGGTAAAATAAAATTTTGGAGGATTAGAAATGGTAAGAGAATATACGGCAGAATTCAAATTGGAAGCTGTTAAACTGGCAAATGAACAAAGAAAGGCAGGTCAAACAATTACAAAAATAGCAAGAGATTTAGGAATAAAGGGTGGTTTATTAGGAAAATGGATAAAGAAACACAACGAAAAAAAGTCGGCAGCAGATGCATTTCCAGATGTAGCACCTTATGACAAAGAGAGGTTTGATTTACAAAGCAAGAGTAACAAGGGAAAGAGACATTTAAAAAAAAGCCCTGGCCAGTCAAAAAGAGTAAAATATTTTTTTATATAGTAACTGCTATAAAGTACAGGAATTATGTAGGATTTTCTGCTAGTGGCTACTATAAGTGGACCACAAGAAAAATAAGCAGTAGAGAATCAGCAAATAAAGAGCTACTCGCAGCTATTCAAAAAATATATCAAGTTTCTAAATGTAGATATGGAGCTCCTAAAATTCATGCTGAATTGAAGGCTTTGGGTAAAAGTTGCAATTTGAAAACGGTGCAAAGTATTATGCAGAAAAATGACATCAGGGCTATACTCTTACTATTACCCACAAATATAAATGTTTGTTGCATAGCTCTTAATGGCATAACTTTTGCTTGAAATAACTGTTTATATGGTGCAATTTACAGCTTTTAGTTGCTAAAATTATAACTCTTAGTTTAATAATTTTAATCTAATAAGCTTTCAGGTTAATAAAATTAAATTATTTGAGTAAATACAATACTATGTTTTTATTTGTGGGTAATAGTAAGGGCTATACTGAGAAGAAAGTTTAAAATTAAAAAACAACAAACAGATAATAGAGCTGTAGCTCTCAATATACTAGATCAAAACTTTATTGTTGATCAACCAAATAAAGTATGGGATTACTTACATCAAAACCAAGGAGGGATGGCTATATTCGGCAGCAATAATTCTCACGTATGGTAGTTAATGAGTAGTGCAATAAATAAACAATTGGTTATGAACTCTTTATTAATGGCCATTAATAGGCGTAAACCTGTTAAAAATCTACTGCTGCACAGTGACCAAGGTTCACAATATACTGCGCAAGGGTATCAATATCTCTTAGCTGTAAAGAATATAGATGAGTAATAAAGGCTGTTGTTACGACAATTCTGTTGCAGAAAGCTTCTTTAGCTCATTGAAAAGAGAAATACTTATTGATACTTCACAACACTCTGCTCAACAAACTAGAACTGCAATATTTGAATACTTAGAAATTTTTTATAACAAACAACGTCACTATTAACTATTGCATTCCAGAACAATTTGATGCATCATTCTTTTTGTAAAAAACATTCCACACTTTCTCTCCACTTTTTCTGGGTAAGGTCAGTTGACAACTGTCCACTTTCTATTCCCATGGATTCATATTTTTTGCCTTGACCAAGAAAAAATTCAGCTATTGCCTTACTTTCTCTTGCAACAACTTCTTCCTTAACAATTTTTCCTTTCTCATCAACGATACTTATAAAAGTTTCTTTTAGTGAGATCGCTATAATATTCCATGAGACTGCTCCTACTAATAAAAGTTTAAATTATTTTTGAAGAACTTATTCTACTGAATTCGTTACTTCGTGCTAAAATAATGGACTCCATCATTCAACAGCAATTACAGTATGTTTACCTTTTTTCTTGTTATTTTTCTAATCTATAGCTAGCGTTCAAAACCATATTCGAAAATACGTTTTCGGATTTTTTTTAATGCTGTTTATTTCATCCTCAACATCGTCTCTACCTTTATGAACTAAGTAGCAGCATTAAAAATTATAACGTACCCCTATCTCTAGAGTTGCATCTGGTATTTGTTTTGCTTTTATACCACTTAGTTGCCCACCCATGGTCATACCAACTGCACCAATTATCTGCGGAGTAATTTCATAATCAACACCTAACTTTAGTTTATAGGAAATAGAACTCAGTATTTTATCTACTACAGATGAACCAGCAGCTTCACCACCTGATTCTGGAGCACCTTGTGTTTCTTCTTCCTTTTCTTTTTCTTCTTGTGAACTATTGTCATCACCATCAACTGTATCACTAACACCAAAGCCAAAAGGTGTTATTTGGAGATATCCTCCTAAACCTCCGCTGACATATAGTTTAACGGGATCAATATCAAGGTCAGGATAGAAGCGGTAGTTTGCCAATAAGCTAGCTCCTATGCTCTTTAATGACTTAATATTACTGAGAACCTCAAGTTCAAATTTAGAGTTTTGGTCATAATGGTAACCAAGAACAACACCAGGTTTCATTTTAAAGCCACCACCCCAACCAGCACCAAAGTTTAAACCTGCATAGTACTTATCTTCTGACTTACTTGCACTATTACTAGCTGCACCTGCTAGAGATGAAGTAAGCAACACAGCCAAAACGCACAATCTCTTTATTTTCATATAACTCCTCATACAAAAAAATATATAATGCATAAGTATATATCCTTTATATTAAAAAAGATATAACTACATGTCAAAAAAAGTATAGCCATAAAATCAGATTATATAAAACGTACTACTCAGGTCTTTTATATAACTATATTTACTATCTTATTTGGTACAGCATATACAGTGCGAACTTTGCTTTGATCGATCTTACTGGACACAGAGTCTATCGCTATTTTCTTCAATTCTTCTTGAGGTAAGTTAATTGCCACCTTGATTGTTGTACGTAATTTTCCATTGATTTGCACTGCTATAGTTACCGTATCGTCAACTAATAATGATTCATCAGCTTTTGGCCAAGGTTGACCTCCTATTTCTTGCCATAGGCTTTCAGCTAGATGTGGTATGAATGGTTCGATTACTCTGATTAATATACATATACCTTCATCAATAAGAGATTTTCCAGTTTTTACGTCTATTTCAGCTATTAAATTCGTCATCTCACGAAATTTTGCCACTACACAGTTTAATCTGCAGTTTTCCAAGTCATCTGTAAGTCCGTGTAAGAGTTTATGAATTTTTTTTCTGTACTCTAGAAGTCCACCCGTAACATTTTCATTATCATAGTGTATATTTACAGGTCTTAGCTGCATGACCATACGCCACAATTTATTTACATAACGAGAACAACCTTCCACGCCATCATCGGACCATTCCATATCTTTCTCCGGAGGAGTGTCGGACAACACAAACAAGCGGGCAGTATCAGCACCATACTTTTCTATGATAAAATTTGGATCAACTGTGTTCTTTTTCGATTTGCTCATTTTCTCGACTTTTCCAACTTGAACCTTAGCTCCTTGTGCAATCAACTCTTTTGCTTCTGCGGGAAATAGCCACTTACCATTTTCGTCTTTATAAGTTGCATGGCAGACCATTCCTTGAGTGATTAAAGTAGAGAAAGGCTCTTTAATATCAAAATAGCCACATTTGGTTAAAGCACGGCAGAAAAATCGTGAGTAAAGCAAATGCAGAATTGCATGCTCTATTCCACCTATATAATAATCAACAGGCATAAAACGATTACACGCATCTTTGTCTATTGATTTATCTTCGCTACAGAATGCAGCAAAATACCAAGAGGATTCAAAAAAGGTGTCAAACGTATCAGTTTCACGCTCTGCTTGCTTTCCACATTTTGGGCAATCAACAAATTTCCAAGTAGGATGTTTATCAAGTGGATTGCCACCACTTGTGAATTCCACATCCGCGGACAGTATTACAGGCAGGTCTTTTTCTGGCACTGGAACAGTACCACAGTCTTTGCAATATATAATAGGTATAGGGCATCCCCAATAACGTTGTCTCGAAATTCCCCAATCGTGCAAACGATAGTTTATTGTTTTTTTGCCTATTTTTTTTTCTTCAAATTTTTTAACTATGGCTTCCTTTGCTTCACTAACCATTAATCCGTTTAAGAATTCGGAGTTAAACATTGTCCCGTCTCCAGTATACGCCTCCTTTGTCATCTGAGTAGCTTGACACTGGGATCCATTGTAAGAATTCTGGTCACGCGCTGGAATGACACCTAAGTGGGCTGAAGAAATAACGGGAATTATCGGCAAATTATATTTCTGTGCAAATTCAAAGTCACGCTGATCATGTGCAGGGCAACCAAAAATCGCGCCTTCCCCATATTCCATCAACACAAAATTCGCTATGTAAAGCGGCAATTCCTTATCAAGAAATGGATGTTTGACGTTTAATCCGGTGTAAACTCCTATTTTTTCATTGTTCTCTCTTTTCGATTTTATTTCTTGGATCCCAGTGTCAAGCACTGGGATGACAACAGAAGAACCATTCTTTAAATCCTGCACAATAGGATGCTCTGCTGCCACTGCACAAAAAGAAGCCCCAAACAAAGTATGAGGATAAGTTGTAAAAACTTTTAATTTCTTATTCAGGCCAACTACTTCAAACTCTATAGTTGCTCCTTCAGATTTTCCTATCCAACGCTCCTGCATTGTTTTGACTTTTTCTGGCCAATTTTTCAAACTTTGCAGGCACTTGAGTAAATCTTCAGCGAAATCAGTAATCTTTAAAAACCATTGGGACAACTTACGTTTTTCAACAACTGCACCTGATCGCCATCCTTTTCCATCAACCACCTGTTCATTTGCAAGCACTGTTTGGTCCACTGGATCCCAGTTAACCCATGATTCTTTTCGATAGGCAAGCCCATGCTTTAAAAAATCCAGGAAAAATTTTTGTTCGTGTTTGTAATAATCAGGCTCACATGTGGAGAGTTCACGCTCCCAATTATAAGAAAGACCTATAGATTTCAACTGTGTACGCATATTATCTATATTCTCTTTTGTCCATGTTTCGGGGCTAATATTGTTATCCCTTGCTGCATTCTCAGCTGGTAATCCAAACGCATCCCAGCCAATTGGATGCAAAACCTCAAATCCATTAGCTCTCTTGTAACGCGCTATCACATCCCCTATTGCATAGTTACGTAAGTGTCCCATATGAATTTTACCAGATGGATATGGAAACATTTCCAACACGTAACACTTTTCTTGTTTACCACTCTTGCTTACAGAAAAATCCCATTTATCTTGATAAAATTTTTCAACACTTTTAAAATCATATTTCATATAAATCCAAATTCAATTACAGTTCATATGCATCAAAGGATCAACCGCTTGGCCATTATGTCGTATTGTGAAACATATCTGTGGATCTTTATCTTGTGTGCTTGATTTACCTGCAGATCCAATTACTTGACCTTGCTTTACTTTATCACCAATTTCAACATGTATGTTTTTTAAATAGGAGTACACAGTCATGTAATTATCTTTGTGTTCCACTATAATTAAATTCCCATACCATCTCAGCCCTTTGCCTACATATATCACTTTGCCTGGTGCAGAAGCAACTACGTTCGTTCCATTTTGAGCAGCAATTTTTATGCCATCCTTACACATTTCATCAGAAGAGGTAGCTGAACCTTTAACTGGCATTACAAATTTACAATTTACCTCCACGTTTTGTGCATTATTGTTATCTTTGTATATCCTATTTATGATGGCTTTTCTACTTTCTTTTTGCACTGAAGGCTCCCTAATTAAATGGTACTCTCTTGTATATTCCAGATCTCTTTTTCCGTAAAATTCTTCGCCTTTAAGCAGCACAGGTGCAGGTTTTTGCAGGCCACAGCCTATTAATATTGCTAATAACATAAGAAATGAGGCTATATGCCACATTTTAAACTCTCACAAAACTCCAAAATTTTAGCGAGACGTAGTGTTTCACGCCTGCTTGTTACTTTCCTCGTTATTTATTTTACTAGTTAAATAGTCCCTCAAATCGGTGAGTTCTTGCAACAAATTCTTTGTGACTTTTATATCATTACCAAATTCTTTTTGCACTCCTTTTATTGTATATCCTTTATCATATAGCATGTATTTTACTTTCTTTATGGCCTCTATACACTTGCGATCATATAGCCTTCTTCCTTTACGCTTTGTAGGCTTAATTTGATGAAATTGACCTTCCCAAAATCTCAAAACATGCTGTTCCAAATGTAGCTCTTCAGCTACTTCCCCAATCGTATAAAATAATTTTTCCTTGTTCATTAATTATTGATTGATTTTTTTATAATTTTTGAAGGCCTAAAAGAAACTGAATTTCTTGCCTGAATCATCACTTTCTCCGATGTATTTGGTATATTTCCTGGTCTTTCCTTCTTTTTCTTAACCAAGAATGTTCCAAATGACGATATTTTTACTATTCCATCCTTTACCAAGCTTGTCTTTATTTCGTCCAATATATCATCTATTATCGAAACAGAGTCTTCCTTTGATAATCCTATTTCTTGGTTTATATCTCCAGCTATCGTTGCCTTAGTTACTGTTGTGTCTTTTGTTGTAACGTGATCCATTATTGATAAATATTACAATACGTAAATATAATATAGCAATCGACTCGAGATTCAGCTACTTTATTTTTTAGAGTATGTCTCTTTTGTTGCATAATTTAAAATACCGGCAACTATCAATATCGCAAATATTGCAAAAAGTGCCATTTTATGATCTGTAAAAAGTGCTAACATTGACACTATAACTCCACTGCCAATAAACATAAATCCATTGATAATGGATGATGATGTGCTGATGTATTTTCGTTTCACAATCTCGCTGCCGACAGTAAAATTAAGCATATGTCCTCCCGCAAAAAACCCGAACATTAACATACAAAAGTACACAACGTGGACTGTTAAATGGCTGTATAGTAAAATAATAATTGAGACGCCTTGCAATAAAGCAAAAGCAGAAATTACATGTTTCCTATTTTTAAATAAGTTTGAGATTCGATCTGCAATTGGAGCACCAACTGCAAGACCAAGCCATAGTATTGCAGTTGCTATACCTGACTCCATTGCATTGAGTTCTGAGTTGCCCAGTAACCTTGGAGCCCACAAGGTATTAAGTGCTAAAAATGTTCCAAAAGTAATAGCACCCACCACTGAAGTTATCCAGATATCTCTTAATTTTAGCACTGTTAATATAGAGCACATTACTGTCTTCATAGAGCTTTTTATTGTGCGCTTTTCTGAGCTGCTTTCTGGAAGTGTGTTTGGACAAAAAAGCGTAAGTACAAATATCAACACACCAAATAGTATTATGCATACAATCAGATTTTTCCAATATGCATCTTCGGCAAGCAAGTTAGAGAACAGTATTTGAATTACCAAAGCAGAAAGGCTTGAAATTGTCTGCACTAGTGAAAACATTAGTCCAAATTGGGCAGCGGAAAAACATATGCTACTTGTGTGAGCAGCACCAATAAAACCAAATGATGCTCCAGTTGCAATCAACACTTGAGACAAAATCAAATGGGAGAAATTGTCACTATTAATAAGGACAAAAAACCCCAAGATCATAGTTGATAACGAGAAAAAATAAATTTTTTTACTGGAAAAAACATTAAACGTTGCTCCACTAAAAAATTGTAAGATGGCGAAAGTCCAAGTATATGCTGAATTAGCCAGTGCAACTTGCGCGATTGTAAGTCCAAGTTCCTTTTCAAGATTTACACTTATAAAGGTATAAATTATCTGCATGTTGCTGAATATAACAACCAAGTTACTGATTAGCCAAATGAACCAAGCTTTAGCTCTGCTTTCCATAAGATTTATTTTTATAAGTAATCTATTAGAAATTTAACACTAAGTCTCTTTTTAGGCTATTGTTTCCTGACTACTGTTATAGCTAACCCAAAAAACGGGTTCCCTACGTCATGCCGCCGCGGTATCTCTTAGCCGCTAACAAGCAGCGGGATGACGATTGTCAGGGTGTCATCCATAAGTGTTGAAAGTAACACAAAAAAGACATAAAGAACTATTATTGCAAGAAAATGGAGGCAATAATGGATCAAATAGAAAGAGTACTAAATTTAATAAAAGATGAGGATTTAGAAAGGCTAGGAAAATTAAGTGAAGTAGATAAATGTAATACTAAATTGTTGGGCAAGATTATATTTAAAGGTCTAATGAAGTTAATATTAATGGGGCAAAAAACAAGCCTAAGAGCGCTAGAAATGGTAATAAACAGGTGTATAATGGATAAGAATAGCGATAAAAGTACAGTAACATACAGTGGTTTGTCAAAAAGGTTAAAAGTTATAAATCCAGAATATTTTAAGGGAGTATATATTGATTTGATGAGCAAGATTAAAAAGCTATTACCCCAAAAAACATTAAATAACTTACATAAGTTTGATTCGACGATCATAAATTTATCGGGATATCTCATAAAAGATGGGCTAAAAATAGGCGGTAAAAGTAACGACAGTCAAGTTAAAGTGAGTGTAGGATTAAAGGATCAATTGCCGACAAGTATAAGATTTTGTAAAGGACAAGAAGAAAGTAGTGAAGATATAGCATTAGTGAGAGCAATTAATGAAGCTAAAGTTGAAAAAGAGGATATTTTATTATTTGATAGAGGAATCAGAAAAGTTGGAACTTTTGCCGAATTTGATGAAAAGGAGTACAAATTTATCACAAGAGTTAAAGTAGGAAGAAAACATGATGTTATAAGCAGGAACAAAGTTATAAGAGAACAAAAATCGGATGGATCAGAGATTTTAGAAGATATAATAGTTAATCTTTATCGTGCACGAGGTAAAGTGGCAGAAAAGCATGATCTACGGCTAATAAAAATCAGAAATAAAATTGGAGATGAAATATGGTTTTTGACAAACTTGTTTGAAATGCCAGCTTATGAAGTAACAGAGCTATATAGGCGCAGATGGGATATAGAAGTGTTCTTTAAATTTATAAAGCAAAATCTTGGATATAAGCACTTTTTAAGCCATACTATGAATGGCATGAAGGTGTATATTTACATGATTATTATTACGGCTTTGTTATTTCTTGTTTATAAAATCAAAAATAATCTACATGGGTTCAAAATAGCATTACTGCAATTCACATTGGATCTAAATGACTCTTTTATACGTTCGATTGTTTTACTGTCGGGAGGTAATTTACATGCCGTTGATCATCTCATATCACGTTATTTTTGATACTTTCAACACTTATGCCCAGCGCCCCTATGATGTCATCCCAGTGCTTGACACTGGGATCTAGAAAAATTGATTGTGCACTATGCAACATTTTCGATCAAAAGCTGGATTCCAGTGGGCTTTGTTGCATCACACTTTATGAGATGGTGATTTATGGTAAATTCATGTAACTATCTCAAATTTAGCCATACCAATATCAGTGAATTTATTAAGCAAATAGCATTTGATTAGCAGTTCTTTTTCTCGATTTATCTCAGATTTATTCCTAAAACTAAATCCGAATATTTGCTTTAATCTTGAGAAAAACCCTTCAATATAAGATCTTTTCCCATAATTTACTTCTTTTTTCCATTCTTTCATGCCATCTTCACCGTATAATTTTATTAACCTAATAGCAGCATTCCTGTCAGACATATAATCTATTTCTGGATGTTCTGCCGCATTGTTTATTGGTGGAATTTTTGTCTTTATACCGTATTTGTTACACAACTTATAAAACTTGTGCCTATCACATGCTCTATCTGCATATAGTGCTTTTATGGCATGCTGAAAATCAACTTCTTTTAGCAAATCACAAGCTCCATAGTGATCAGAGTAGACACCGTTACTGTATTTTACAGCTATGGCTTTTTTGTTGTTTATATTCAACATTACGTGCAATTTTCTCGTTTGCTCATAGCCACGATATTTTCTGTCAGTGCTATTTTCCTTGCTGTGACCAGGAGTGTTGTTGTATATACTAATTCCTGTACTGTCTATAGCAATTTCGATATCTTCCATATTATTTTTATCAATTCTGCAATCATTTATCTTAATATTAAGTTTCTTAAACCTTCTTGATGCTTGTGAATAGCTGATAACTGCCAAATCTCTTCCTATTTGTTGCAAATACCCTTTTATAAACCCGACTGTTTGTCTTAAACCAATTCTAAAGAAACTGACGATTATATGCACCAAAATCACAACTTTATCACTATAAATATAGTTGCCGCCCTGCATTTTTGGACAATTCTCGTACCAATTTTCTATGGCGTCATTGATATAACAAAAAATGCTTCCTCTTTCTTGGAGAAATTTGTTATATTCATGGCAGTTACTGACTCTCATTTTTTGTGGCATATTTTTTCTTCAACAGTTAAATGGCTATTTATAATGAATTTTGTCAGTAACTGCCAGTTCTTTTCACTTGAGCGATGCAACAAAGCCATTCCAGTGTCAGCTACTTTCATCTGCCACGCGAATTGCCTGCAAATTGCAATGTTCATACAGTTATGAGCTAGTGTACATAATTGCACATTGGTTTTACAAATTTGAAAATTAGTGTTAAATAAAAATATAAACGCAAAAGGAAAAGAAATGATTGAACTTAAAGGCCCAGAAATTTGTGCAGGCGGAAATAAGAAAAATTTGATTATTTTTTTACATGGTTGGGGCTCAAGTGGCGATAATTTCATTCACCTTGCTAAAGTTATGAGCAAGTTTTTACTGGGTTCATATTTTGTAGCACCCAATGCTCCGTTTAAGAGAGAAATAGGTGATGGTTATCAGTGGTTCAGCTTGGAAGATCGTAGTGAGGAAGCGCTATATAATGGAGTAAAAAATGCTACATCAATTGTAAATCATTTCATTGATACAAAATTAAAGGAGCTTAATTTAAAAGATACGCAACTTTCTTTAGTTGGATTTTCTCAAGGAGCAATGCTTGCAATACATACAGCTCTCACCCGCTCTCAATCCTGTGCATCAGTTGTTGCATACTCTGGTAGGTTTCTTTCACCTTCAAAAACTGCACCAGAGATCAAGTCAAAACCTAACATATGTGTTATCCATGGTGATGCTGACGACGTGGTACCTTTTTCGTCCCTCGACTTAGCGGTTAAAGCTCTGAAAGAAAATGGAGTAAATGTTGAAGGACACCCAATTCATGCATTAGGGCATATTATTAATGAAGAGGGAATAAAATTAGGAGTAGAATTTATCAAGAAGAATTTTAAAAATTAATTTTCATGCATTTGTTTTGCTTTGGTTATGGATATGTAGCTAAATTTTTATCGAAAAAATTACTGAACTTAGGTTGGAAAGTCAGTGGCACATCAAGAAGTAAAAATATACAAGATGTAATCCTCTTTAATTATGAGAAAGTTAGTCAAGATCTGCTTAAAAGCGCAACGCACGTTTTAATTTCTATTCCTCCAGATGGCGATGATGTTGTGGAGAGATACGGTGATTGCCTGCAAAATGTAAAATGGCTTGGTTATTTGTCTGCAACTAGCGTCTATGGTGATCACTCTGGTAATTGGGTGGATGAGGAATCTGAAACAAGACCTATAGAAATCAGAGGAGAAAAGCGCCTTAAATCTGAAAAGAAGTGGCTAAATAGCAAACTGCCTGTACATATTTTTCGTTTAGCTGGAATATACGGCCCTAGTAGGAACGTGTTAATTGACTTGCAGCTTGGCAAAGCAAGAAATGTGAAAAAAGAAGGGCATTTTTTTTCTCGTATTCACGTTGAAGATATATCAAATATTTTATTTTCTTCCATGCAAAACATAAAACCTGGTGAAATATACAATTGTGCAGACGATTTACCCACTACACAATCTGAAGTGGTAATATATGCGACCAAACTTCTCAATGTTAGCCCTCCAGAACCAATTGAGTTACCAGATTATGCACAGAGTTTTTATTTAGGATCAAAGAGAGTAAGTAATGTTAAAATTAAAAAAGATCTTAATGTCTCTCTAATTTATCCTAACTACAAGGTGGGATTAGAGAGTTTGCACGTAAACAAAACTGAAATCACATCAGAATGATAGATAGGCTTATTGTCACTGCCATTAAGTTAAGGAAAGAATGGTTAAAAACTGAACTAAAAAGTCAGAAATAATTAAGGATTTATGACAAATGCTGAAACAGAATAGAGTAAACTTTAAAGCAGATAAACTCTGAAGTGTAAATTACTTAAGAAATAGTGACCTTACCCAGAAAAAGTGGAGAGAAAGAAAGGAGTTTTTTCGGGTAAAATAAAATTTTGGAGGATTAGAAATGGTAAGAGAATATACAGCAGAATTCAAATTGGAAGCTGTTAAACTGGCAAATGAACATTAAACTGGCAAATGAACATTAAACTGGCAAATGAACAAAGAAAGGTAGGTCAACCAGTTGCAAAAGTAGCAAGAGATCTAGGAATAAGGGATAGTGTATTAGGAAAATGGATGAAGAAATATAACGAAAAAAAGTCAGCGGCAAATGCATTTCCAGATGTAGCACCTTATGACAAAGAGAGGTTTGATTTACAAAGCAAGAGTAACAAGGGAAAGAGACATTTAAAAAAAAGCCCTGGCCAGTCAAAAAGAGTAAAATATTTTTTTATATAGTAACTGCTATAAAGTACAGGAATTATGTAGGATTTTCTGCTAGTGGCTACTATAAGTGGACCACAAGAAAAATAAGCAGTAGAGAATCAGCAAATAAAGAGCTACTCGCAGCTATTCAAAAAATATATCAAGTTTCTAAATGTAGATATGGAGCTCCTAAAATTCATGCTGAATTGAAGGCTTTGGGTAAAAGTTGCAATTTGAAAACGGTGCAAAGTATTATGCAGAAAAATGACATCAGGGCTATACTCTTACTATTACCCACAAATAAAAACATAGTATTGTATTTACTCAAATAATTTAATTTTATTAACCTGAAAGCTTATTAGATTAAAATTATTAAACTAAGAGTTATAATTTTAGCAACTAAAAGCTGTAAATTGCACCATATAAACAGTTATTTCAAGCAAAAGTTATGCCATTAAGAGCTATGCAACAAACATTTATATTTGTGGGTAATAGTAAGGGCTATACTGAGAAGAAAGTTTAAAATTAAAAAACAACAAACAGATAATAGAGCTGTAGCTCCCAATATACTAGATCAAAACTTTATTGTTGATCAACCAAATAAAGTACTTACTATTACCCACAAATATAAATGTTTGTTGCATAGCTCTTAATGGCATAACTTTTGCTTGAAATAACTGTTTATATGGTGCAATTTACAGCTTTTAGTTGCTAAAATTATAACTCTTAGTTTAATAATTTTAATCTAATAAGCTTTCAGGTTAATAAAATTAAATTATTTGAGTAAATACAATACTATGTTTTTATTTGTGGGTAATAGTAAGAATAAAGTATGGGATTACTTACATCAAAACCAAGGAGGGATGGCTATATTTGGCAGCAATAATTCTCACGTATGGTAGTTAATGAGTAGTGCAATAAATAAACAATTGGTTATGAACTCTTTATTAATGGCCATTAATAGGCGTAAACCTGTTAAAAATCTACTGCTGCACAGTGACCAAGGTTCACAATATACTGCGCAAGGGTATCAATATCTCTTAGCTGTAAAGAATATAGATAAGTAATAAAGGCTGTTGTTACGACAATTCTGTTGCAGAAAGCTTCTTTAGCTCATTGAAAAGAGAAATACTTATTGATACTTCACAACACTCTGCTCAACAAACTAGAACTGCAATATTTGAATACTTAGAAATTTTTTATAACAAACAACGTCACTATTAACTATTGCATTCCAGAACAATTTGATGCATCATTCTTTTTGTAAAAAACATTCCAAACTTTCTCTCCACTTTTTCTGGGTAAGGTCATATGTGTACATCCCCATCATGAATGCTATTTTCGGTAAAATCTCTTACAACGCTCAAAAGCAGAAAAACAAAAACTTGATTTTCTCAGCTAAATAGTGGACCATCAAAAGCACGCATAAATATCTACAATGAAAGAAAAAACTTTCACAATCATCGATGGCTATGGTTTTCTTTTCAGAGCTTACTATGTACTACCTCACTTAATTACCACAACAGGAATGCCAATAGGTGGTGTATATGGCTTTCTGAATATGGTTCTTAAGTACATTGCCCATTCGGACTACTTAACTATAGCACTTGATGCAGGGAAAAAGAATTTTAGGCACAATTTATATCCTGAGTACAAAGCGAACAGAGTAACGCCTCCTGAGGATCTAACTCCACAGTTCACCATACTGAGGGAAGCGGTAGAAGCTTTTAACCTCAGCTATGAAGAGATTGAAGGTTATGAAGCAGATGATATAATTGCAACACTAGCTGCAAAATACACCAACCACCAAGACTTTAAAGTGGTAGTCGTTTCATCAGATAAAGATTTATTTCAACTCTTGAACCACAATATTTTAATATTCAACCCCATTAAAAATATATATATAGATGAAAAACAAGTAATAGAAAAATTTGGCGTAAACTCACACAAGCTTCTTGATTTATTTTCTCTAACTGGTGATGCATCTGACAACATTCCAGGCGTTCCGGGAATAGGTCCGAAGACTGCAGCTAAATTACTAGATGAATTTGATTCATTGAATAATATTATAGAGAACATTGATAACATCGAGCAAACGAGGATTCGTAATATTCTTACCGAACATAAGGAAAAAGCACTAATTTCAAGAGAACTTTTATCACTATGCGAAAAAGTAGACCTTCAACATGATATTGCAAAATGTGAAGTTCGCCCTCCAAATATGGAAAAACTATTATCCTTTTTAAAGAAGTATGAATTCAATTCTTTAATAGGTAAAATGGAAAAGCTTTTTTCCTATAATGGGTCTAGCACAAAAGAGAAAATAGAATATAGTAGTGAAGAGTTAGAGAAATTTTTGGAGCATTGTAGATATGAAGGCAGAATTGCAATTCATTGCCACTTTGAAGACAACTTATTAAATAAAATTTCCTTATCTTATAGCGAAAGTAATATTTTTTATATAGAGCAAGACAGCATACAAGATGCACTCATTATAATTAACTCAACTTTACTCTCAAATGGGGCGCTTAAAATAATACATAACATTAAAGAAATCAGGAAAATCTTCCCTACAGTAGAGAAGATGCTAGATTCAGTTGATGATTTGATGATAATGTCGTATAGCTTGGATACAGGAAAGCATGATCACAGTATTCCAAACATAGTTGCACATAATTTGAGTGGAGATGTAGAAATTTTCTCGGCAAAAACTTTAATAGCAATTCGCGAAAAGCTAAAGCAAAGGTTGTTTCAGGAAAAATTGTTCACAATTTACGAGCGCTTCGATAAGCCACTTATGAAAGTAATATTTGATATGGAGAAAAATGGGATATTACTGAACATACAAAAATTACAGGAATTGTCCGATAAATTTCAGCAGGTAATTGCCGTGCTTGAAGATGAGATATATAATTTGGCAGGAGAAAGATTTAATATTGCTTCGCCAAAACAATTAAGTGATGTTTTATTCAACAAAATGGGGCTTAATAAAAAGAAAAAGTCAAAAAAATCTGGATCGTATAGCACCAATTATGAAGTTCTAGAGGCACTCGAAGAAGAAGGGGTAGAAATCGCAAGTAAAATCTTAAATTGGCGACATTTAAGTAAATTAAAAGGCACCTACACTGATGCATTAATAAAGCAAGTTGATCCACTTGATGGTAGAATACACACAAGCTTTTCAACGACTGCAACTGCAACTGGAAGGCTGAGCTCCAGCAATCCTAATTTACAGAATATTCCTATCAGAAGCGAAGAGGGAAATCTTATCAGACAAGCATTTATTGCGCCAAAAGGGCATAAGATAATTTCTGCTGACTATTCGCAAATAGAATTAAGACTCCTGGCACACGTTGCAAACGTTGCAGCATTTAAAGAAGCTTTTGCAAACGGACAAGATATTCATGAGATCACCGCAAGGCAAGTTTTTGGAGTGCAAGAAATAGATGAGCAATTAAGACGCAAAGCAAAATCCATCAATTTTGGAATTATATATGGCATTAGCCCATTTGGTCTTGCAAAGCGGCTTGGAATTACCATTGCGGAAGCTGCTGAATACATTAATTACTATTTTTCCTGTTACCCAGAAATAAAGGCCTATATGGAAAAAGCAGTGTCTATCGCAAGATTGCATGGTTATGTAGAAACTTTGTTTGGCAGGAGATGCTTTGTAAGAGACATAAACAATACAATTCCTTATATAAGACAATTTGCAGAAAGGGCAGCAATAAACGCACCACTGCAAGGCACCGCCGCTGATATAATAAAACGTGCGACGATTCAGCTTTTTGACCAATTAAAAGTAGGTAAAATAATCCTCCAGGTTCACGATGAACTACTGGTTGAAGTAGAAGACGAAAAGGTACAAGAAACAGCAAAACTTATGAAAGATATAATGGAAAATGCAATAGAAATTTCTGTACCACTTGAAGTAGAAATAAAAGTTGGCGACAACTGGGGTCTAAATTCCCTTAATTATGACTTAAACATCGTGAATTCTAGGAGTATAAATCATTTGAACTAATACGAAAAATATGTTAGAATAGAACATAGCAAATGCAAATAGGTCAGCCATGACAGGCCCACAAGTAAAAAGTTCAAAACCTCCAAAGTTACCTACTCAGGTAACTAACGAAGATGAGAAAATTTTTGAAAAAGAGGAACATCAGGTAATCCATGATGCCTTTATACAATTGCTAAAAAACAAAGTACAACCTAAAGAATTAAAGGAAGATGACGAGGCAGTACTCGCTTTCATGCTAAGTCAGAATCAAATTATATTCAATAATGTCAAGCTAGAAGATGTAGAACCACTCAGTGAAGAGAATTTTTCTCAGTTTTTACTTTCCGTATTTGAGAAAATTAGAGAGAAAAAATTAGCTAATGAGGAGAATCTCAAGAATGGTAAAATAAAAGAAGTAGTAGATGACTGTGTAGCTGATATACGCGGTACAGAAGCTAAAGATTCATCCATAAAGTTTGTATTGGAAATGCTGCTGCTGCTAATTGGAGGGATCAAAATAGACCCGAAAAATATTTCTGGCTCCTTTATGGATGGGATGAAAGAAAAAATACCATTCTTAGGTAAAGATAAAAAAGAAGAGGATGAACCACCACTCAGTGATGAAGAGATGGTAACAACGTTCTTAAGCAAGATCTTTTTTCCTGTCCTTCTTTCCACTATTCCAATGTTAATTTTTGGTCCTACTACACTCGGAGTAGTTCTTACTGCTATCGGCACAATATTTGCCATAAAAGGAGGAGTGGAGGTTCTTTTTTCAAATAACAAAAAAGGTACTTTGTATGACCCTAGCTCACAAGATAAAGATGATACAGAAAAGAGAGCAAAACTGAATGGAAAAATTCTCGAGGGCATTGATGATATTTTAAAAACCCCAGTTACAGAAGTTGAGAAAGGCACCTCTGTTTCTGAACAAATTTCCCAAGGAAAAGAAAAGAGTGAACAACAGCCTGTTCCTGAACAAATTTCCCAGAGAAACAACAGGGAAAACGAAAAGAGTGAGCAGCGCGATCAATCTTGGACAGGAAAGGAAAACAAACGAAGGGAAGAACCACAGAGCAGCAAAGGTAAGACTACTCAGGTTTGCCAAAAGTGAATTGTGTAAGAGATCTGCTATTATTCTATAGCACATACAACAGGAGTATGGTCAGACGGATTTTCTAGCTTACGCAATCTATCATCTATGTAGCATGTTTCCAATTTATCTACAGCTTGTGGTGATAACAGCATATAATCTATTCGCATTCCTTGATTATTTCTGAGTGAATTGCCTTGATAATGCCACCAAGTGAATTGTTGCAAATTTGGGTGAGATATTCTAAACGCATCTTTAAACCCAAGATTCAAGATCGCTCTTAACTTCTCACGTTCTCTTATATGAAAGCACACTTGGCCATTCAATAAGTTTGAATCAAAGACATCAATTTCATCCGGTGCAACATTATAATCGCCAGCTATAATAGTTAACTCTTCATTCTTTAACAAAGTGCTCATCCTTTCATATAGATTATCAAAAAACTTGAGTTTATATTCAAATGCTTGAGAGTCCGGGCTTTGACCGTTTGGAACGTATACACTTCCCACCCTTACCTTCTGATTATTGTGCTTTATTATGCACTCTATATAACGCGCTTCTTGATAACCTTCTACGATATCAATCTTAAACTTCTCCAGTATTGGATATTTAGATAAAACACAAACGCCATTTCTTGCAACTTGTCCATAGATAGCATATTCATATCCTAACTTTTCTATCTCCGCATAAGGAAATTGCTCTTCCGTACATTTTATCTCTTGCAGCAAAACTATATCTATCTGACTATCAACTATAAAACTACAAAGTTGGTTAACTCTTTTACGTATGGAGTTTACATTCCAAGTTGCAATCTTTAGCATCAACAATCCTTATTAATTATATCAATTAAACTCTCCCCAGTAGGCAACCTCGATGTTATAATTTTTTTCCATTTGATTAACTTTAAACTATCAGCAATGTTCTTACTCATAGTATATGCAACTGTATTATTCATCACATGAGATAGCCCACTTTTTAGAACTAATGAACAAAATACCCTTGCTGTCTGTGAGGAAAAAAAAGCAACACTACCAATTTTACCATCCAACAGTAAATTTTTACACCTATTAGTTAGACTCCTTTTAATGATTGTTTTATAGAGTACAACTTCTCTTACGTTAAAATCTTCTTCAGATAATCTCTTTTTTAGGTCACATGATACTTCTTGTCCCCTTATATACAAGAACTTTATTGCGTTTGAATAATGAGCTTTTATGAATGATATCAGACCATCAACGTTGCTGTCTGCTGAGATTATATCAGAAAATCCCAAATTTTTTGCAGCCTGCATGGTTGAATTACCAACTGTAATAATCGGAAAGTCATCCTCTTTGCATATTTGACTAAAAGCCTTTACACTGTTTTTACTTGTAGATATCACAACGTCAAATTCGTACGCAGATATATCAGGATTTAAGTACTTTATTGTGAATACTGGTTCTATAAAAACTTTGTATCCATACTTTCTCAATATATTTCTTGTATTGAACGAGTCCAATAAAGGCCTCGTTAATAAAATAGACTTCATTCTGATTTATTTCACTACTAGTAAAATAGTACCCTTTATACACAAATTACTGAATAAAAACTTTTATTTTGATAGCTTGAGCAATTATTCAAGTAATTGATGTGGAAGTAGGAGTACTAAGCGCTCCTACCCCAATAAGCCCACAATTTCTGCTTACACTTTTTTGACGCTAATTACATCGAACTCTTTTGAATGGCTTCCTTCAGTGGAATTATATAGCTAATATTCCTGTATAAGTTAAATAAGTTAATACTTAAGCTTGTACTCTTGCAGTATTTGAAGAGAGATCCTCAAGGACGTTTTTTGTCTGTGGTTCACTAATCATAGTTTGAACGATATTAGCTGCCATAATAACACAGCCTAGAATAAAAAAAGGCGTAGAAACAAAATAAATAACAGAAGACTCAAAAAGCGACATAGATGCAATACCTCCTATTAGAAATGAAGCACTGAATGCTATATCAAGATAGATCTTTGTTAACTTTTTTTGTCCTGGAGTTTTTTTATGCCAGATTTCTTATTAAGATTCTGTTGTCGGGAATGATCATTTAGTGACCATATATTTAAAGCAAACGAAAGTGCACTGAATATAGTGCCGGCAATACTAAAATACAGACTTAAGACAGGAATATTCAAGACCAATGCCGCTATGTATCCAATGAAAGAGATAGTAGATAGTGTAGTAACTAAGCGTTTCGAGTAAGTTCGTACCTTCTTTCTGCAGGCTAACTTATTTTTTTCACTATACATAGCATGAATATTACCTAATATGTTATATTATAACATTAATTAATTCAATAAGCAATATGGAAGCTAAGAGTGCCCGAGAGAAGACTTGAACTTCCACAACTTAAAAAGTTACTAGCACCTGAAGCTAGCGCGTCTACCAATTCCGCCACCCGGGCTTTTTATAGTTTACTATGTTAAAGTTAAATAATATACTTAAACAATTTTTAGTTCAAAGGTAATGCCAAATCTAGATCAAATATTTTTTGCTCAAAACAATGTTAATATTAATAACGTATATAAAATAGTCAATAACGCTTTGAGCAATAGCGATGGTGGTGAGCTGTTTCTAGAATTTTGCCAGTCGGAGTCCCTAGTTTTTGAGGATAACATATTAAAACACATGGACTTGAATACTAGAAGGGGATTTGGTTTAAGGTCTTTTTGTGAAGATAGTACATCTTTCGTTTGTTCTTCTGAGATCAGCGAAAAAGAAATTAGTAATGCTGCTTCTATGGTAAAAAGCTCAGTGTCTTTAAACAAGACAAATTCAATAAATTTAAACGAAGAGACAAAAAGCCTATATTCGAGGATTAACCCTATAAATGAAATGGATCTGAATTCAAAGATTAAGCTACTCAATGAGGTTAATGAGTATGTAAGGTCCAAAAATAACTGCGTGAAGCAAGTAAAAATAACTCTAAGTGGAGAATGGCAAGTTGTACAAATAATAAAGGGTGATCACAGATTAAGCGATATCAGGCCTCTGGTACGTTTTAATGTGCTAGTCATTGTAGAAAAAGATGGCCGTACCGAAAGAGGTTCTGCAGGGCATGGTGGAAGGGACTCTTATAGTAAGTTTATTTCTGAGAAAAAGTGGAAAGAAGTTGCAAACCAAGCGTTAGAACAAGCACTGGTAAATCTTGAAGCAATTCCAACTCCAGCCGGAGAAATGACAGTCGTTTTAGGTCCAGGCTGGCCAGGAATATTGTTACACGAAGCCGTGGGTCATGGACTTGAGGGCGACTTCAATCGCAAAAAAGTCTCAGCATTTTCAAATTCTGTGGGTAAACAAGTAGCAGCTAGTGACATCACAGTAGTTGATGACGGAACTCTGCCCAATTTGCGCGGCTCTATCAGCGTAGACGATGAAGGCACTCCACCCAGTTATAATCTTACTATTACCCACAAATAAAAACATAGTATTGTATTTACTCAAATAATTTAATTTTATTAACCTGAAAGCTTATTAGATTAAAATTATTAAACTAAGAGTTATAATTTTAGCAACTAAAAGCTGTAAATTGCACCATATAAACAGTTATTTCAAGCAAAAGTTATGCCATTAAGAGCTATGCAACAAACATTTATATTTGTGGGTAATAGTAAGAGTTATAATATATTGATAGAGGATGGGATCCTAAAAGGATACATGCAGGATCATATGAACGCTAAACTCATGGGTGTAAGCCCAACTGGTAATGGTAGAAGATGTAAAAGACAAGACTTAATCTGACAGACAAGAATTAACTGACAGAAGAATTGAGGTAGTCAAAACTAATATCAGTCTCTTGTGTAATGCTACTAATATTTTTCTGAAAAGCAACATGTTTGCTATCAAGAAAAGTCTGCATAGGCGTCTTACCATAGCAATATTTACCTGAATGCGGTCTTGTTTCATTGTAAGAACGCAACCAATAATCAACATCAATCTGTAGACCTTCCAAAGAATTGTAGATTTTCTTTCTGAAGATAATATTGTAACACTCATCTTGCATAGTTCTATGAAACCTTTCACATATGCCATTAGTCTGTGGAGAATTGGCTTTGGTCCTAGAATGATCGATATTTTCGATTCCCAAATAAAGCTGATAAGCGTGATTTTCAGGCTTACCACAATACTCTGTTCCTCGGTCTGTAAGGATACGCAATAATGGCACATTTTGCTCATCAAAAAATGGTATCACTCTATCATTCAGCAAGTCAGCAGCAGTAATAGCCGTTTTGTCTGTATAAAGCTTGGCAAATGCTACTCGAGAATAAGTATCAATGAAGGTCTGCTGGTAGATTCTTCCTATACCTTTTATATTACCTACATAATAGGTATCTTGAGAACCCAAATAACCTGAATGTTCGGTGTCAATTTCACCATGTGCTTCTCTTTGTTCTTTAACTTTTTCTAAAGCTGCAAGTTGCTCTTCGGTTAATATAATTCCATCTTGAGCTACTTTTGCTTCCAGTGCTTTAAGTCTTTTCTTGAAAGTTTCAAGATCATTTCTCAGCCATATAGATCTCACTCCTCCCTGAGAAATTATTATACCTCTTTTTCTCAGTTCATTTGCAGCTCTTTCTTGCCCATATGCTGGAAATTCTGTTGCTATACCAATCGCTGCTCTTTCTATATCGTCGGAAACTCTATTCGCTAATAGAGGTTTTTTCTTACTTATCTCATGTAATGCTTCTTCTCCTCCATTTTCGTACAACTCTTTGAATCGATAAAATGTATCTCTTGAGTATCCCATCACTTTGCATGCTTGAGATACATTTCCTAGTTGTTTTGCTAGTTCTAATAACCCTAGCTTTGGTTTTAGTATTTTTGTTTGTATTGTACTCATTTCTAACACTCCTTTCTTTTATTATTTTATAACTTACTTTTTTAAAGTGTCAGATCAAGTCTTGTTTAATACATTTTATATTACCTACATAATAGGTATCTTGAGAACCCAAATAACCTGAATGTTCGGTGTCAATTTCACCATGTGCTTCTCTTTGTTCTTTAACTTTTTCTAAAGCTGCAAGTTGCTCTTCGGTTAATATAATTCCATCTTGAGCTACTTTTGCTTCCAGTGCTTTAAGTCTTTTCTTGAAAGTTTCAAGATCATTTCTCAGCCATATAGATCTCACTCCTCCCTGAGAAATTATTATACCTCTTTTTCTCAGTTCATTTGCAGCTCTTTCTTGCCCATATGCTGGAAATTCTGTTGCTATACCAATCGCTGCTCTTTCTATATCGTCGGAAACTCTATTCGCTAATAGAGGTTTTTTCTTACTTATCTCATGTAATGCTTCTTCTCCTCCATTTTCGTACAACTCTTTGAATCGATAAAATGTATCTCTTGAGTATCCCATCACTTTGCATGCTTGAGATACATTTCCTAGTTGTTTTGCTAGTTCTAATAACCCTAGCTTTGGTTTTAGTATTTTTGTTTGTATTGTACTCATTTCTAACACTCCTTTCTTTTATTATTTTATAACTTACTTTTTTAAAGTGTCAGATCAAGTCTTGTTTAATACACTTTAAGTATTGACCACCAATCTTTAAGGTGAACTTTATTTCGGATCTTTTTCACCCATTCTTTGATTTCTTTAAGTTTTCTAGATAGATTTTCTTTCGAGGTTTTATGACCTACCATTACTCTACCTTTACGACTC
This sequence comes from Wolbachia endosymbiont of Phyllotreta cruciferae, assembly GCF_918697765.1. Classification (NCBI taxonomy): domain Bacteria; kingdom Pseudomonadati; phylum Pseudomonadota; class Alphaproteobacteria; order Rickettsiales; family Anaplasmataceae; genus Wolbachia; species Wolbachia endosymbiont of Phyllotreta cruciferae. The sequence continues at coordinate 930,771 of NZ_OU953855.1, read as the reverse complement.
CTTGTACCATAATGGGTGAATCCTAGAAAGTTGAAACTTTCCGTTTTTCGTTTCTCCCTTATTCCTTGTTGCCACTCCTTTTTGCCAAACTTTACTATTCTTGTTTTGTCTTCAGATATTTCCAGTCCAAATTTTCCTAGCCTTTGTTTCAGTGACTCTAAGAGTTCTCTAGCATCTTTTTCTCTTTCGCAGCAAATCAGGTGATCGTCTGCATACCTAACTAGCTCCATATAACCTTTAGATCTTAGCTTGAATTTCTTTTCAAACCACAAATCCAGCACATAATGCAACTATATATTAGCTAGTATAGGACTTACTATTCCCCCCTGAGGTGTGCCTAGTTCAGTTGCTTCATAATGTCCTGCTTCGACTACTCCTGCCTTAAGAAATCGTTTTACTAACCACAGTATGTTTGGGTCTGTTATCCGTTCTCTCAAGCATCTCATTAGCCATTTGTGCTGGACATTATCAAAGAATTTCTTGATATCAACTTCTACTACATAGTTAGTTGGTCTGTACATAACTGCTTTATTTAGTGCATTTACCGCTTGATGACAGCTTCTACCAGGACGAAAACCATATGAGTTATCCAGAAAGTTAGCTTCATAAATATTTTCTAATATCTTCTTCAGCATTATCTGGACTAACTTATCTTCTGTAGACGGTACTCCAAGCCCGCGTTTCTCTTTGCTTCCAGCTTTTGGTATATATACTCTTTTCACTGGTTGCGGTTGATATCGCTTTCTTTTCATACTATCCACCAGAGTGTTGAGCTTCTCTTCAAGATTTTCTCCATAAGCTTCTACTGTCACCTGGTCTATACCGCATGCTTTGTTATGCTTTAGCTCTTTATAACATTCAGCAAGATTCTCTGCGTTTATCAGATGAATTAACGATTAAATTTCAATCGTTTATCTTGCCTGGCTCTTACTGCTATCTGATTTAGTTTTCTTTGCACGTTATTCCAACCTCCGTTGTATTGGCATAGCAATTCCTAAACCAGTCACTATATTGCTGACCGCTTCCCCTTGTATGTGGCTTTCCCACACTCTGAGTACTATCAATCAGTCCGACTTCCTTTATATCTTCCGTCAGTACTCGCCTTTGTTGACTTGTTCCAACGTACCTTAATAGGAATACAAAGGATCTCCCAAGTTTACGTAAACTCCATCTCAACACGTGATACGGCCTCAGATCCCGATAGAGTGAGTGATAACTTGCCCTATTGTTACCCTTCTTGCTGTCTTCCACTATATGCAACGTGTCGACCTCTATGACATCGAGAATTTCGGGACTCAATACCTTCACTTTCGTTGTACCCTGTGTTGTCCATTCCACTAGCTTTACTACGCTCGTTACCTTACGCAGCATAGTGGTTTGTTCCAGCCTGCTGGCTAGGCTTTGCCTGGGTTGGATTTTCACCAACTGGACTTTACGCACTTTGCTTGGCGCACGCATGTTTCACCTAAAAAGGACACATTTTAGACTTCTTTGTTGAAATAAAACAGAAACAAAAGTGCTGTTTATTGCACTCTTTGGATAATTTAATGATAAAAAATTTAGAGAGAAATTTTATACACTATCGCTGATATTTTTCCTTAAGTTGACGCCATTGCCTGAACGGATACCTTTTTTTTACTGTTTGAGTATGTAAGGATTATGACGACCTATCCCAAACCTCAACTATATCCTCACTAAACTCTATTATCTTTGTTTTTTTAAACTGATAACAGTTGTTAATGAATTGAATCCCTAAATCTCCTACAAAAGGAGTGGCATCATTGCCTAAAATTTTACCACTGCGGCATATTATCAACCTGTCGATTAAATTATACTTTAATAGTTCTGTGATTAACACTCCTCCACCTTCAACTAATAACCTTGTTATACCGATTTCTGAAACAAGTTTTAATGCCATGTCCTTTAGGCAGGCTTTGCCTGCATCGTTTGAATTGACTTTCAAGTAGTTAATGTTTTTTATTTTTTTCTCTACTTCTTTATTTGTGATGACCCAAGTTATTACTTTGTCTGCAGTCTTTGCAATGTTATGCTCTTCCTTTAATCTCCCTTGACTATCTATAATTAGCCTTATTGGCGATCTACTTCCGAGTCCTGGTAATCTGCAAGTTAAGAGTGGATCATCATTAATAAGAGTATTGCTGCCGATCATAATTGCATCATATTTCGTTCTGAGCTCATGCACCCAGTTTCTCGTATTTTCACTTGTTATCCATTTGCTATCGCCTGTAAATGTTGCGATTTTTCCGTCAAGAGTTGTTGCGACTTTGCAAGCTATAAATGGTCTATGTAATTCTTTAGTGGTGAAAAAACCGACATTCAGTTCTTCTGCTTCTTTTTGCATAATACCTTGCTCAACTTCAATTCCTGCTTCTTTCAGAGCTTTAATGCCTCCACCTGAAACTCTACTATCTGGGTCAATAGTTGCAATTACTACTCTTTTTATGCCAGCTTTTATGATTTTTGCAGTGCAAGGCCCCGTGACTCCGTGATGACAACATGGCTCAAGAGTGATATATATAGTTGCGCCATGAGTTGAATCTTTAGCGTTTTGCAAAGCGACTACCTCCGCATGCGGACGCCCACCAATCCCTGTATATCCCTCACTAACAATTGTACCATCTTTTACAATAACACACCCGACAGCAGGATTTGGTGCAACATTTCCAAGATTTTTTTCTGCAAGCCTTAATGCAATTGACATGAAATGATCATCAGTCATTAGAAAGAAGTCATTTCGTATGAGGTATCAAAAATTCTTCTGTGCTCGTGTATAGCAAATCTATCTGTCATACCTGAGATATAGTCACATATTATTACTGAACGCTGAGATTCACAAGCGAGTTTGCTCCACTCTGTGGGAAGTAATCCTGGGTTTTCATAAAAACATTGAAAGAGTTCCTGTATTATGCGTTTTGCTTTGTTCATCGTTCTACTCAGTTTATAGCTTCTGTATATTTTCTCCATGTTGAATCTTTTCATTTCTTTTGTAGCATTCGCAACTTCTGGTGAAAATGTGACTAGCATTTTATTTAGACTTCTTACGTCTTCTACGCTTTTTATTTTGTGATCTTCAATATTTCTTTCAGTCTGAGAAACAACATCACTTATCATAGTTCCTATAGTTCCACTCAGTGATTCATGTATGAGTTTGCTCTGAGGCAATTCTGAATATCTGCTCCTTATGTCTTTAAACATTTTTTCAATTAAAGGAACATTCAGCAAATCTTCGATGGTTACTAAATTCGCCCTGAGTGCATCATCAAGATCGTGAACACTGTAAGCAATATCATCGGCAATTGAAGCAACTTGAGCTTCAATGCTTGAAAATTCTTCAAGTTTTAGATCATATTTTTTGTTGTATTCTAATAACAGCTGATTACTTGTAGAAGACTCCGCGTTTTGACCAAGCAAGGGACCGTTATGTTTTGCAACTCCTTCAATCACCTCCCAACTTAGATTCATACCATCAAAATCAGCATGTTTTTGTTCAAGATAAGTTAAAATCCTTATAGCTTGAATATTATGATCAAACTCATACTTCTCGTTATCAAGATTCAAATCTTGAACTGATTTCTTTAGAGCATCTTCACCTGCATGACCAAATGGAGGATGACCAAGATCATGTGCGAGCGCTATGCATTCAGTGATATCCTCATTTAAGCCAAGTCTACGCGCAATGGACCTTGCAATTTGTGCAACTTCAAGGCTATGAGTAAGCCGAGTGCGATAGTAGTCGTGCTCATAATTGATAAAAACTTGTGTTTTGTACTCCAATTTTCTAAACGCATTAGAGTGAATGATACGGTCCCTATCACGCTGAAAGCAGCTGCGATTCTCATCTTCTGGCTCTTTGAAGTATCTCCCTTTTGTTTTGCTTGGAAAACATGCATAATTTAATAGAAAATTATTGTTTGACATGTAAAATTTCTACTATAATAAGTTATCAATAATAAACGGTGGTTACTATGTCAACAAATTACAACATCAACTTAACTGATAATGCACTAAAAAAAATCCACTCTCTTGCAGAGCAGGAAGGGGATAAGAGTTCCATTTTACGGGTTGCAGTTTCAGGTGGTGGATGTTCTGGCTTCAAATACAATTTTCTTATGGATCAAATGAATAAAAATCTATCTTTGGATGATGAAGACGATGATTACGATGATGAGTTTGATGACGAAGACGAAGATGATGACTATGAAGAAAGTGAGGACTATAGAAGCCACTCCAGTTTTAGCGAAAAAGGTAAAGATATAGTAATTAATGATGAAAATGGAAACCCTGTATTAATGGTTGATAATTGTTCAGCAAAATTTTTAAATAACTCAGTTATAGATTATACTGAGGATCTCAGTGGTTCTGGTTTTCAAATAAAGAATGCCTTTGCTAAGTCTCAATGTGGTTGTGGTAACAGTTTTTCGGTTTAATTATTACTAAAACTTAGATGCCTTCTGGATCTTTTAAACATGGGTGGTAATGTAGCACTAGAACTAACTTCTGTAGATAAAAGCTTCAAGGACAATTCTGCTGTTGTAAAGGATATCAACTTAAGTGTTACAAGAGGGCAAGTAGTAGCGCTGATTGGCAATTCAGGTGCAGGGAAAACAACTATATTGCAAATCGCAGGCTTGTTGGACAAGCCAACTTCAGGTATAGTTACGATAGATGGAATAAATTGCACACAAGCCAGTAATAAGCATAAAACTCATGTAAGAAGAAATTTTCTTAGTTTTGTTTATCAATTTCACTATTTGTTACAAGAGTTATCGGTGTTGGAAAATATTATGCTTCCTCAACTCATTGCAGGAAAAAGCAAAGCTGAAGCAAAAAAAAATTCGCAAGCAATGTTGGAAAAATTTGGTCTGGAAAACAAAGCAAGTAGCATGGTATCTGAAGTTTCGGGTGGGGAAAGGCAGAGAGTTGCAATTGCAAGAAGCATTGTAAATTCTCCAAAGCTTTTACTTGCAGATGAGCCAACAGGAAACTTAGATCCAACAAATTCTTTTAACGTGTTTTTACTGCTACATTCATACGTAAAGGAAAATAACAGCTCTATGCTTATAGTAACACACAATCATCTCCTTGCAGAAAAGGCAGACTGCATTTTCCAATTGAGAGATCGATCATTAGTGAAGTTGTGAATAGGAAAAATAGCACAATTTCTATGCCTTATACTTATCTAACCAATATCATTAACAGAGTATAACTCGCATGAAATGCTTTCATTGCTTTTTATACACGGACTTTTTAACTTACGCTGTTTACTTAGGGAACACCCCGATAACATAAACACAGCTAAAACAAAAAATAATAGCTTTTTAAACATAACAAAACCTTTTCATTTATATTACTACACTCATTTCTCTTGTTTGTAAAGATTAGGCATATTCTTTTACCCTTACCTCTTTTTTGACCTTTTGAAAAGAAATAGTTGCACTATTCAAGCGCAGTTTTATATAATTGTCCACGATTTGAGTCACTTCCTCTTCTTTATCCTTTAGAAAGTGATTAGTATCATCTATTATATGGTATTTCATGTGATCACTTCTTACTGAATTTATCAACCTTTTTGCTAATTCTGTTACATCGCTTTCTTCTGAGATTGTATCATTACTGCTTTGTATTATAAGCCCAGAAACTGGACAGGGAGAAAGAAAAGAAAAATCGTACTTAGTTACCGGAAGAGAAAGAGCAATAAAACCCACTATCTCAGGGCGGCGCATTGTTAGCTGCATAGCCACCCATGCTCCAAAAGAAAAACCAGCGATCCAAATTGGAACATTGCTAGGATTATGTTCCTGAAGCCAATCAATGGCTACCGCAGCGTCAGTTAATTCTCCTATACCCTTATCAAAAGTTCCGGTAGATTTTCCCACACCACGAAAGTTAATTTTCAATGCAGAAAAATTGTTATCGATAAAAGACGTATATGTACTATGTACAATTTTACTATCCATATTACCACCATATTGAGGATGATGATGTAAAACCAGCACAACCGGCGCGTTGGCATCTTTGCTTTGGTGGTATTCACCTTCTATCTTTCTTGTTGCATTATTTAAAAAAACTTCAACCATGGTAACTCCTAATAAGAACCCGCTTGACAGGTATTGATGACGTGAGTTATTAATTATGTATTAATTTCGCTGTTTTTGCAATAAATTTTTTATCGTGTTAAAGCTAACGTACATAGTTATGGCTATAGTTGATGGTAAACTTATTTAAGTGACAGATGAATCCATTCTCTTTAGAAAATAGTGGTTGCGTATATGCTGATTACAATGCAACTGCTCCAATTAGTGAAAATGTAAAAAAAAGTATATTTGAGGTCTTGTCAAAACAAACGCTCAATCCATCATCACTACATAAGAGAGGACAAGAAGCGAGGAAGATTCTTCAGGATGCAAGAGATAACGTACGTGGTGCTATTGGCGTTTCAAGTGATAAAGAAATAGTTTTTACGTCTGGTGCAACTGAAGCGAATAACCTTGTTATGAGAGGAATAGCAGGCTACCTGCATATAATTTCAGCTATAGAGCATCCTTCAATTCTTAATTCTGCATGTAATCCATATATAATACCTGTTAATCAGGAGGGCATTGTTGACTTTTTAGAGCTAGAAAAAATTCTAAGCGAACTTAAAGGAAACAAAGCAATAGTTTCAGTTATGATGGCAAATAACGAAACCGGAGTTATTCAACCTATTGAGGAAATAGCTAAAATAGTACACAAGTTTGGAGCAATTTGCCACACTGACACTGCTCAAAGTGTTGGGAAAATTAAAGTTAATATGGAAGATTTAGGAGTGGATTTACTCACTTTATCCGCCCATAAATTTGGCGGTGTAGCAGGCAGTGGAGTTTTAATATTCAATAAAGAACTTGCGATAGAACCTATTATAATAGGTGGTGGACAAGAGAAGGGATTTCGTGGTGGTACGGAAAATATTGTTGCAATTGCAGGCCTTTCTGCTGCACTGCAAAATATTCCAGATCTTTTATCAAAAATGGATGAAGTAAAGGAGCTACGCGATCAATTAGAGTGTGAATTATTAAATCTTGCCAGTGACATAAGAATCTTCGGTAAAAACTCTAAGAGGCTGCCAAACACAAGTTTTATTTATATGCCAGGAGTAAAGAGTGATGTGCAGCTCATGCATTTTGACTTGAATTATATTGCAGTTAGTAATGGCTCCGCATGTTCTTCTGGAAAAGTTGAGCCTTCCCATGTTTTGCTTGCAATGGGGGCAACAAAAGAGCAAGCAGAGTGTTCAATTAGAATCAGTATAGGTCCAGAAACTAAACCACAAGACATAAAAAAAATAGTGGATTGTTGGTATAATATCTACAAGCAGAACACCTTGGTATAGATAATACGTGGTATCATGCAGGCACTGGCCGAGCATTAGATGTGAAAAATTACTTTACAACCCCGCGGTATCTCTAGATCCCGCTAACAAGCAGCGGGATGACGGTTGTTAGGCTAGCTGTCATCCAAGTAGCTGACACTGGTTCCTTTATGACGGCAGTGCCCCTATGGTGTCATTCCAGTGCCCTGACTACTTGGATCTAGCAAGCTTTGCTTGCAAATAAGTCTAATACGTGTCGCGTTTTATGCCAAAACACAATTGGAGTTACATGCAAAATAGATCCCAGACTGGGATGACAAAAAAAGAGCACTGGAATGACACCATTTGCTGTGCAATTTACCTTCAAAAATGAATGTTCGTACAGCTATGGATTCATTCGCGGTATCTCACCATAGATCCCGCTGACAAGCAGCGGTATGACGGTTATCAGTAAACATGAATTACTTTAGCTATGCAATCAGGCTTCCTAAAAACACTTTGTAGCCAATCAATTCTTGAGTATAAAAAAAATTCCTTTAATAATAAGGTATGCTAATCAGGAATTTAATAAAACAAGCAACTCAAGTAGGAAGCAGTGAAAATGCAATACGGTATGTCGAATATCTCTATCAATTTGAGAAGTTTAGAAACACATTAAACCTCACTTTGTCACTAATAAAGCAAAATAGGCTTTCGTTTGAGATATACCAAGAGGGATTAGTGAATATGGAAGAGGGAGTGTGTAAGACAATCAGGTCTTCCAGTGTAAATAGATATGTTATTGTACTGAGGAAGTCAAACCCATACATTATAGTGCATGAACTTTCACACATGGTTGAAAATGAACTGAACTTAAATTTGGAGCAGGAATTCCTCCATAAAGTTTACCAGGATATTGAGCAGAACCTAAAGCAAGCAAATATTCTTGTGCAGAAAATTATCGGCCAAGTTATATTTAAGGAGATACAGGCTTATCAAACTGCAAAATCACGTGCATCTGAATTATTTGCACGCTATTTTGAGCTATTTGCTTGGGCGCAGGAGGTTTACCCTAAAGATAAAGAATACTTAATCCGCACTCAAGACTTAAACAAAGTGTTCCTTGCTACTGACCAATGGAAAAAGAGCTACCTTGATTCACAAATGATGGAGAGAATAGATAAGGAAATCAAGGAATACAGCAATAAAACTGCCACTAAAGACGTAACCAAAGTGCAAAGCAGTTGGACTAATAAATTTTCTCCTGGGGGCAAAAAAATTAGCTCTATATTTGGAGATGATGATTAGCTTATAGTGCAGGTTTTCCTACGTCATGCCGCCGCGAACCGTCATACCGTGATTCATTCTTTTGGTGTACGAACATTGCAATTTGCAGGTAATTTGAGTAGTAGATGGTGTCATTCCAGTGCTTGACACTGGAATCCAGGAATTTGGATTGGGCACTAAGTTGGTGAGCATAAAAGTGGCTGATCTTATGTTAAAACACAACGTTCTTGATGAGATTACGGCAAGGCTGGATTCCAGTGTCAAGCACTGGAATGACACCATTTGCTGTGCAGTTTACCTTTAAGAATGAATGTTCGTACAGTTGTGCGCGGTATCTCATCAGCTAACACGTAGCGGAATGACGGTTGTCGGTAAATCTTTTAGCTATAGAAGTTAACTTTGCAGTTAACTTCTACAGCGTTTCAAAGTATAGTTTTGGTAATACAGTAACTAAATATACATGAAAACCATTTTAGCTGTTGAAACAAGCTGCGACGAAACTGCAGTAGCGATTGTAAATAGTGACAAGCAAGTCCTTGCTCACGAAATTCTCTCCCAAGCAGAACACAAAAAACGTGGTGGGGTGATCCCTGAAATAGCTTCACGTGCTCATATGAAGCATTTAAGTGGTCTAATAAAAAGCGCCGTGGAAAAATCTAACCTTAACTTTTGTGACCTCAATGCAATTGCAGCAACATCAGGACCAGGACTCATAGGTGGATTAATAGTTGGTACAATGATGGCTAAAGCAATTGCGCATGTAGCACAAAAACCATTCATTGCAGTGAATCACTTAGAAGCGCATGCATTGGTTATTAGGTTACTGCATGAGGTAAAATTTCCATTTTTAGTCCTACTAATATCAGGTGGTCACTGTCAATTTTTAATTGCACAGGATGTAGGTAAATACATTAAACTTGGAGAAACGCTCGATGATTCACTAGGAGAAGCATTTGATAAAGTTGCTAAGATGCTGGGTTTAAGCTATCCCGGAGGGCCATTAATTGAAAAGTTAGCTAAAAAAGGCAATGGTGCAAGATTTAAATTGCCAAGGGCAATGATAAAACGTTATGGATGTAACTTTTCGTTTTCTGGAATTAAAACAGCAGTAAAAAACTTAGTGCAAGAACTTAAAATGAGCGAGCAAGATGTGTGTGATGTATGTGCTTCGTTTCAAGAGTGTATTAGTGACATACTGCTGGACAGGGTTAGTAATGCGATTATTATGGCCGAATCTTTAAATATCAAAATCAATGACTTTGTGATTACCGGCGGAGTTGCAGCAAATAATTTCTTGAGAGAAAAATTAAAACAACACATAAACTTAAACATATTTTTTCCCCCTAACGACCTATGTACAGACAATGCAATTATGGTTGGATGGACAGGAATTGAAAGGTTACAGAAAAATTATATAGATCCACTTAATTTTGCACCAAGACCTAAGTGGGAGTTAGAGAGTTATTAAAAGCTCTCAATTCTGAATTATAGCTAAAGTGACTTAGGTTCTCTAATTGCACATAAGTCAACAATAATTTTCACACAAATCAAAACAGCATATCTTCTCCATAATCCTTGGTAATTTTACATAAGTTAAAAGTAGCATATGGTTCTCTCCGCGGTCTGAGATGACAATAAATTTGTCAAGCCGCATTATACTTGTTAGGCGGAAGTGGACGGCAACATGTTTACCACGAAGTCTAACTAAGTTCTTGCTTGTCCCTTCCATCGGCATTGCTATCTTTATTTTCAATAAAATTATTGTCCTATGCTCTTTTGATGTTTATTGATAATAAAATTCTGTTTTATCAACCAACATCCTATGCATAATTACAGCTAATTTTCTTGCTACTGCTACAATTGCTTTTTTCATTCCTTTTTTCTTCGCAACCCCAGTTTTTTAATTTAAATGTCCTCTTGGTAACTGTAAGCATTGTTTGTGCAGCTTCATATAACATACTTCTACATTCCGCTGGTCCCATCTTTGATATGCTGCCATGCCGATCAACTTCTCCAGAAGAATATTGCCTTGGTGTCAACCCTATATATGCTCCAACTGTATCAGATTTCTCAAACCTATGTGAGTTATCAATTGCAGCTTTATACGTCATTGCTACTATAATCCCCACTCCTGGAACAGTAGTTAACAATTTACAATCATCGTCTTTTTCACCTTGTTCTGAAAGCATTTTGTCAAGCTTTCTTAATGACTTTTCTATTGCTTCCAAACTACAAACTAACGCTTCAATTGAACTCCTACTGATTTCATCCAAATTATTTATTGCCTCTTGTATTCTTAAAGCGAAAGTTTCAAATTTTGATCCTTTACCGACCATGTATCTTCAACAACCCTCTTATTGTTCCAATAACCTGCTGTTTGCTACACATTAGCTGTCTTCTGCTTCCAAGCGCTATTTTAATTTGACAACTGATTTTACTAACACTTCTCATCATCTGCGCTATACCCCTCGCATCGTTTTTATCATTCTTATTGATTCTTGCAGACAACGCTGCTGCCATATGCCTTGCATCTACACAAATTACTGGTAATCCAAAACTCCTTAACTCTTTGCACATTGATATTGACAACTATCCACTTTCTATTCCTATGGGTTCGTATTTTTTGCCTTGGCTAATCTGCTATTGCCTTACTTTCGCTTGCAACAACTTCTTCCTTAACAACTTTTCCTTTCTCATCAACGATACTTATAAAAGTTTCTTTTAATGAGATCGCTATAATATTTCATGACCTACTGTAAAAGTTTAAATTATTTTTGAAGAACCAATTCATTGAATTTGTTACTTCGTGCTAAAATAATGGAGTATGTCTCTCCATCATTCAATAGCAATTACAGTATGTTTAGCTATAATTTGAAAAACAAAAATTCGTCATTCCGCTACTAGTTAGCGGGATCTAGAGATACCGCGGCGGCATGACGTAGGATTGCTGTCATCCCGCTGCTTGTTAGTGGCTAAGAGATACTGTGAATAAATCACGGTATGACGGTTAAGTATCCCGCTACGTGTTAGCGGCTGAGATAACGCGAATAAATCGCGGGATGACGTGTTGCTTGGGTCAGCTATAGAAGCAAAACTCATCATTTTGAAAGAGGAGGAGATTTTTCCGGACCCTCAGCGGAGATTGATTTTGGATCTGATAATTTGTAAAAGACAAGACTTAATCTGACAGACAAGAATTAACTGACAGAAGAATTGAGGTAGTCAAAACTAATATCAGTCTCTTGTGTAATGCTACTAATATTTTTCTGAAAAGCAACATGTTTGCTATCAAGAAAAGTCTGCATAGGCGTCTTACCATAGCAACATTTACCTGAATGCGGTCTTGTTTCATTGTAAGAACGCAACCAATAATCAACATCAATCTGTAGACCTTCCAAAGAATTGTAGATTTTCTTTCTGAAGATAATATTGTAACACTCATCTTGCATAGTTCTATGAAACCTTTCACATATGCCATTAGTCTGTGGAGAATTGGCTTTGGTCCTAGAATGATCGATATTTTCGATTCCCAAATAAAGCTGATAAGCGTGATTTTCAGGCTTACCACAATACTCTGTTCCTCGGTCTGTAAGGATACGCAATAATGGCACATTTTGCTCATCAAAAAATGGTATCACTCTATCATTCAGCAAGTCAGCAGCAGTAATAGCCGTTTTGTCTGTATAAAGCTTGGCAAATGCTACTCGAGAATAAGTATCAATGAAGGTCTGCTGGTAGATTCTTCCTATACCTTTTATATTACCTACATAATAGGTATCTTGAGAACCCAAATAACCTGAATGTTCGGTGTCAATTTCACCATGTGCTTCTCTTTGTTCTTTAACTTTTTCTAAAGCTGCAAGTTGCTCTTCGGTTAATATAATTCCATCTTGAGCTACTTTTGCTTCCAGTGCTTTAAGTCTTTTCTTGAAAGTTTCAAGATCATTTCTCAGCCATATAGATCTCACTCCTCCCTGAGAAATTATTATACCTCTTTTTCTCAGTTCATTTGCAGCTCTTTCTTGCCCATATGCTGGAAATTCTGTTGCTATACCAATCGCTGCTCTTTCTATATCGTCGGAAACTCTATTCGCTAATAGAGGTTTTTTCTTACTTATCTCATGTAATGCTTCTTCTCCTCCATTTTCGTACAACTCTTTGAATCGATAAAATGTATCTCTTGAGTATCCCATCACTTTGCATGCTTGAGATACATTTCCTAGTTGTTTTGCTAGTTCTAATAACCCTAGCTTTGGTTTTAGTATTTTTGTTTGTATTGTACTCATTTCTAACACTCCTTTCTTTTATTATTTTATAACTTACTTTTTTAAAGTGTCAGATCAAGTCTTGTTTAATACAGATAATTCTGTATTTACCTTGATTGGCTCTAATGGAGTTTTCTGCTCTTCTGGTTTATCGTCTGGAATTGGAACAGGCCAATCCATAATGTTTTGCGGTATAACTTCTGCTTCTTTAGCTTCTTTTTGACCTGTTGAAGATGATGCATCAACGCCTGCATTTTTGGTAACTTCTTGTTTTAGTTGTTTATTTTCTTCTTGCAGTTGCTTTAAATTTTTCTTTAACTCGTCAATCTCTCTTATTTTTTGTTTTAATTGTTCAGATATAGTTAGTTTGTCTCTAGTCAATTTTTTGTTTTCTTGTCTTAACCCCCTAGCTATTCTGCTTGAGTTGTTGTTTACAGCTTGTATACCTTGGTCTTGCTGCTGCATGCTTGTTCCTCTACTTTCATATTCAACTTCAGTTTGAGTTGCCTGACCTTTTTCCTGCTGTAATATGTTCTGCAGTTGCTCTAGACTCTCTTTGGCAGATTTCAACTCTTCTTGTAACATATCTTCCTTTTCCTTAAGCTGACGTTGAAGCTTTTCTATTTCCCCCTTCGTATTTTCTTCGCTTAGCTCATCTGCAAGTGATCTTCCAGGTTCAAGTTGTCGAATTTTCCTCTCTAAGTCTTCCTTTTCTCTCTGTAATCCATTTAATTCTTTAGACAATTGGTTCGCCGTTTCAGCCAATGTATTGTTTTCCTTTTTTGTTTCCATTAACTGTTCTGCCAACTGCTTTTTATGATCATCGTTTAAACCTTCCACTATTTTCTTCAGGTCATTCTCCAAATTTGCATTCTTTTCCTTTAGTACAGTTAAATTAGCTTCACTTTGCTTCAATTTTCTCTGTAATTCTTTATTTGCCTCATTTGTTTCACCTTCCTTATCTTTCAACTGATCATTTAAGTTCTTTATTACATCATTTTTATCCTGTAGTTCTTCCTCTTGTTCCTTTATTCTTTGACCTCTTTCAAATATCGCTCGCTGTTGTTCATGGACTTTATCTCTCAAGGAGTCACGTTCTAATCTTAGATCCTCAAGCTGCTTTGCCTGCACTGCAAAATATTTAGCAAATGTTTCTTTTTCTTCCTCTAATTCCTCAACTTCATCTTTTAATCCTTCTTGCTCATACTCTTCTTCATCACCAGACATATCATCCTCAAATATTTCATCTTCATCACTAAATTCACTGCTGGTGGATATAGAACTTCTACGTGAAGAAGGTGTGCTAGGAGAGGAATACCCACTGCTGCTTGGTGTAGGCAATTGCGATGATAGATCTTGTGTGGGCTCGAGACTGTCCATATCTTGACCTATATCAGTAAAAGCTTGATACAGAGTTTTTCTGTTGATAAAAACTTCTTTATTTTGTCCAACTAACTTTAATACTTCTTCTGAACTCGTTATTCCTCCAAATTTTGGCTCACCAATAACACTCTGTATACCACCAGAATCCAATTTTACGGTCATGCTACAGTCTATGCTGTTACCTTCAGAATCCTTAGCCTGCCAATTAATGGTCATTTCACATGAGCTTGAACCAGTAAAATCATAGTGCCTTTTGCTGCCTTTTTTGGTTGCAGTTATTTGACTATCTTTCCCTAAAGATATGTTATAAACCTTACCTTCACTGCTGGCCCTTAAAATATTGCTAATTTCTATTGGTTTTTCTTCATTTTCAAATCTAATTTTGAAGTCATCATCTTTTGTTGAATACGCTAAGAAATTTTGATTTGGTAAAGATGCTTCAAATTCTCTATGTGTTTCATTTATTGATTGCTCAAATTTTTGGAACTCCTTTTCCCACTTTAAATTTATCTGTCCTGTAATGTTCTCATCTTTGCGTAAAGGGCCAATAAAATACCAGATTAAATTTTTTTCCTCCAATTGTTTTATAGTCTCTTGAAAGCTGCTACAAGATTCAATCCTTACTATTACCCACAAATATAAATGTTTGTTGCATAGCTCTTAATGGCATAACTTTTGCTTGAAATAACTGTTTATATGGTGCAATTTACAGCTTTTAGTTGCTAAAATTATAACTCTTAGTTTAATAATTTTAATCTAATAAGCTTTCAGGTTAATAAAATTAAATTATTTGAGTAAATACAATACTATGTTTTTATTTGTGGGTAATAGTAAGGATTCAATCACATCTAAAATATCCTTTTTCTGCTGTTCATCTACATTTAAACTTTGACCCTCAGCTATAAATACATTTTCGTTCTCCCATGGCATAATTTTACATTTTTAGAAAATATACTACAATACTAACAATTTTAATTAAAAAATCAACTAATTATGTGGGTAAATAAAGAAGAAATTTGAACACTTGTCCATTATGTTATATAGTAGTTACTCCTTAAGCAGTGCAGTATGGACAATACCATTATAAGAAAATACGATATTAGAGGTATAATAGGCAAAGACTTGCAGATTAATGATGGGTACGAGATAGGTAGAAAGTTTGGCCAAACCGTAGTTAGTGTTTGTGTCGGCTACGACAGCAGAATAGATTCACCAGGTATAGAAAGAGAATTAATTAGGGGCTTAACTTTATCCGGTGCAAATGTTATACGCGTTGGACTATGCTCTTCACCTATGCTTTACGCTGCAACACAAATCACACAGGCGGATCTTGGTATCATAATAACTGCCTCTCATAACCCCAGCGAATATAATGGCTTTAAATTTTTTAGTAATAAAAAAGTCTTCTCAGATCAAGAAATGAAGGAAATTATAAGCAGTCCAATTAAAAACAGCACAAGAATTGGAAGCTTAATTAACATAAATATATATAGTGAGTACATTAGCATATTGAAAAGTGCAGTGAAGAATAATACTACACAGAAATTAAAAATAGCCTGGGATTGTGGAAATAGTCCAGCAAGTGGAATTATAAGGTATATTGAAAAGATCTTGCCTGGTCATACGCACATCGTAACCAATAACTCTATAGATGGGGCATTTCCACTGCATGATCCAGATCCCATAGAGGAAAAAAATCTTGCTCAATTAATTGACATTGTGAAGGAATATGGATGTGATCTTGGCATTGCGCTAGATGGCGATAGCGATAGGGTGCGCTTAATTGATAATAAAGGCAACGTTGTTTCCAATGACCATTTATTTATAATTTTTGCACGTGAAGTGTTGGAGGAATATCCAGAAAGCAAAGTTATTGCTAACGTAAAAATGAGTATGAAAGTGCATGATTTTGTTAGCAAGTTAGGAGGGCAAGTTATCACCTGTGCTACTGGACATTCACTAGTTAAGAAGAAGATGGTAGAGGAAGAGGCAAAGTTTGCTGGTGAATTAAGCGGGCACTTCTTCTTTTCTGAGCTAAGTTTTGATGATGGGCTATATTCTGCTGTTAAAGCAGTTGACATTTTGCTTAAGAAAAACCAAAGCCTATCTCAGGTGATTGAGGATTTACCGAAGTTATATATCACTCATGAAGTGAAGATTGTAGTGAAAGATGAGAAAAAGTTTCAAATAATTGAATCAATAAAGAAAACACTGGAGCAGCAAAATATTGTATTTTCAGATCTTGATGGTGTTAAGGTAACCGATAATAAAGGTTGGTGGCTTCTTAGGGTATCAAATACGCAAAACTGCATTACAGCAAGATGCGAAGGAGAGACTTTAGAAGGTTTTGAACTTACTAAAAAAGTTTTGTTCCATTACATTGATGAAGCAAGGTCTTTAAATTGTAGCTACTCACAGAAATAAATTTGATTTATAAAATTGGCATAAAAGTATAAAGATAAATAGGCTAAATGTACTTATCATCTGGTCAGGCTGCAGCATTATTTCGTGTAACCGTTTGCGGGTCCACTTAATTCTGCAATTCTTTGATCTCACTCATGGAGAGGCCAGTAAACTTAACAATAGTGGTGACATCAACATTATTAGCCAGCATTGTTTTTGCAATTTCAATTTTTCCTTCCTTTTTAGCATCATCAAGTTTTTGTTCAAGAACAGCCCGTTCATCACGAATACGTTTTATTTCCTGTTCGTAGGCAATAAATTCTTTCTCTGACCAGTTGAATCTATTTAGTTCTTCATATGCCTTTTTAATTATTACATCACTACCTATTATCTTTTCCAATTCTTCTTCGCTAGTTTCATCTGCATATTGTTGTCTAAGTGAAGAAGGTCGCCCTTCCTCACTCGACTGCAAAACCGTACGTGAGACTTTGCGCCTCATACGGCTTCTCTCTAATTTGGTGCTTTTCATGCACACCTCCTGTGTAATTCATCGTGACAATGTCCATGTAACAAAGATAAGTTTGTGATCATATTGTTTCGTCTATTCCGGTCTTTGTGATGTATTTCTATTGTATCATCACTTTTAAACCATAGTCTACAATTATCGCATTTACTTTGTTGCAACCTCAATAATTTTATTACTCCTAGTGGCTTATCTGGTATTTTTCTCAGACGTTTACCCCAATATACCCAATCACCATCATATGGGGATCTGGTTTTTTGCACTTTGATATGTCGTTTAATAACATGATCGCTGTGTATAGTAAGACGTACCTTGTTACTTGTCATAAAGCGCCAGTTTTCGTTATTATACTTCTTAAAGTACTTTCTTTTTATCCAGCATCTCCCTTTGTTTGGGTGCCTAAAAACTGCCCACTTCCAGAGTTTTCTATGCATAATATTATCCAATGAGCTAAAGATTTTACATGAAACTACCGAGGAGTAATATTGACTCCATCCTCTGTTTATTGGATTGAGATCCTTTATCACACGTTCTTGTGGTGCTCCACGCATTTCTCTGAGTTTATGTTTAATAGCTAGTGTATGCTGTTTTATAGAATTACGACTTGGTTTGATTAATAACTTGTAACCTTTCTTACTTTCTTTTATTGGATATTGTCTTATTGAAAATCCAAGAAAATCAAATCCTGGTTTTGTTTCGTCAATGGTTCTTAATGTATGAGAAACTCTTGTTTTAGAGGGCTTTAATTTTAGTCCAATGGTTTCTAACCATTCTTCAACTAAAATTTTTGCTTTAAGAATAATCTCTTCGTTTTCATGTATGATGACAAAATCATCACAGTAGAAAATTACACTAATAGACTTTTGCGCGTTTCTATGCGATATCCTACCATATTTTCTTTTCATGCATTGAAAGAGTTCGTTTGTTAATGCTTTTTTGACATGTTGCTCTAATCCGTGTAATGCAACACAAGCTAGCAACGGTGAGATCGTCCCTCCTTGAATTGTACCACGTTTTGTGGATTGAAGCTTTCCATCTTCCATAACACCAGCTCCTAACCATCCTTTTATGATTTTCTTTAATGTTGGTGTGGTATTGAGCTTTTCAAGCAATTTATTATGGTTAATATTGTCAAAGCATCCAGAAATATCAGCATCTAATACATATGCTGTTTTCTGTTTTAGCACATCAAATATGGCTTCAATTGCATCATGACATGATCTACCAGGTCTAAAACCATAAGTGTTTGGCTCAAGTTTTGCCTCCCATTCTGGTTCTAAAGCCATTTTTACAAGTGTTTGTTTTGCTCGACACGATATAGTGGGTATACCAAGTGGGCGATGCTCCGATGGCTTACCAGATTTTGGAATCCAGACACGTCTTGATGGCTTTGCTTTTTCTTTTATATCTAAAGAATATGATAGTTGTAATCTTTCTTTTTGATTAAGGTTAGCTTTTCCATCAATACCTGCAGTCTTCTTCCCCCTATTGTCCTGTGTTACTTTCTTAACAGCGAGTGTTTTTGCACTTGTTGATTTGAGTAATAATCTCTGAAGATTATGCATCTTTTTGATATCATTACATTTAGAAGCTTGGTAAATTCGTTTTTGTAGCTTAAATGAAGATTTCTTTAGCTTGCGCCAAGGAATTCCATTCCATTCATACCTAACTTTTTGCTGGTCCATAACATATTCACTACTATTCACCACTTTACCTTCCAAATTAAAGTGTTTACGTCTGCATATCCCAGATATTACTTTGGGCATTAGCTTCTTAAACAATCCTTCCACATAGTAGCTTGTGGCTGGCTACTTACTTATATTTTAATGAATATAAGAGCTTCTATGTGGTTACTCTGTTCCATGGCTTCGTTTCACGTTAAACTTAGATTCCTACTATTTGCCGGAAGCTTGGAACATCAATAACTAAAGTCTTCAATCTTTAGTTCCCTTTTTGCTTCGTACCATTTTGGTCTATGCGTAGTTCAATCTCTTTTCGCATATTATGCTTTGACGACAATTCAAACATAGGTTTCTCTCGTAATCATATCTAACTCTGTTTGCAGGGATTCACCACGAGATTTAGTGTTACCTGCTTTTATCTCATGCTTGCATCCCAGAGGTTGCCACTCTTTGAAATGTGAGATATACATTATCCCTGATGTCTGGGAAGATGGAATTTAACCACCACAAAACCATGACCTTCCAGGTCGCACTGAAAAAAAAGCACCAGCGCTCTATTGTACTTTCTAGCTGCTCTACTTTATTTTTTGCGAATTTAGGCAACTCAATAAAGACAAACTGAAAATCTTTTAAGTAATGTCCGTTGGTTTTTATATCTCGTATATTATGAGTGGAAATATACTCAACCTCCTCAGGAAATAGCGTATTATCGGAAATAGCAATAAAGAATACTGTTTTTAAATCGATGTACTCGCCACCTTTTCCAACCTGCCTTGAATAAGCTTTAGCAGCATATAGCTGAGCGCGTTTCTCAAAGCCTCTATCACGAGCGAGCTGCATCTCAATCACGTATCTGAACCCACTAGAATCCTTGCAAAGGACGTCAACAATGCTTTGTTTATCAGAGGCGACTTCAGGATCCATGTAGGTGCTAAGAAACTCAACTTCTTGTATAGTATCTATCCCGGTAAATCCTAAGATATCATTGAGGAAGTGAATAAGAATGTTCTTATTTTTTTCGGTACCAAAGACTTTTTTGAAGGTTAAGTCTAATTTTGGATTGAGAAATTTAGAAAGAGCCATGAGAAATTAACCTAAAAAGCATTAATAATTATACACAATTCTGAAGAAATGTTCAAGTTTTTTATTTTTTTAAGTTTTGAATGCGTTGATGAAAAAAATGTCTTCCATAGATGGCTTTAGAATGCTACTATGCACCTTAGACGTCCTTTTGTACATCTTTTATTAACCCTTCTATAAAGTATCTTAAAAGGCCGGCAAATGGATGCAATGAGTTTGAAGCTATAGGAGACATCAAAGATACGCTTTTTGGTGTGGGAGCCTAATAAAAATACGAGCGTAAAAACTCAATTACGATTATCGTGAGATTAACCTCTCACACCTTCATAATAAAAAATCAGAAACTTAATATCAACATATTTCAGTAGAAAATTTATGTTAAATCCGTATCCTGTGAGTATGGGCGAAAAAAAGAAGGTTACAATATATACGGATGGAGCTTGTTCTGGAAACCCTGGTCCAGGAGGCTGGGCTGCTGTAGTTATGTATGAAAATAAAAGTGTCTTTATCAAGAAACGTATTTCTGGAGGTGAAGAAAACACAACGAACAACAAGATGGAATTAAAGGCTGTAATTAACGGGCTAAAGATGTTAAAAATTTCTTGTGAGGTTATTTTACATACAGATAGTCTCTATGTTAAACAGGGTATAACACTTACTATTACCCACAAATAAAAACATAGTATTGTATTTACTCAAATAATTTAATTTTATTAACCTGAAAGCTTATTAGATTAAAATTATTAAACTAAGAGTTATAATTTTAGCAACTAAAAGCTGTAAATTGCACCATATAAACAGTTATTTCAAGCAAAAGTTATGCCATTAAGAGCTATGCAACAAACATTTATATTTGTGGGTAATAGTAAGTGTTATACCCTGTTTAACATAGAGACTATCTGTATGTAAAATAACCTCACAAGAAATTTTTAACATCTTTAGCCCGTTAATTACAGCCTTTAATTCCATCTTGTTGTTCGTTGTGTTTTCTTCACCTCCAGAAATACGTTTCTTGATAAAGACACTTTTATTTTCATACATAACTACAGCAGCCCAGCCTCCTGGACCAGGGTTTCCAGAACAAGCTCCATCCGTATATATTGTAACCTTCTTTTTTTCGCCCATACTCACAGGATACGGATTTAACATAAATTTTCTACTGAAATATGTTGATATTAAGTTTCTGATTTTTTATTATGAAGGTGTGAGAGGTTAATCTCACGATAATCGTAATTGAGTTTTTACGCTCGTATTTTTATTAGGCTCCCACACCAAAAAGCGTATCTTTGATGTCTCCTATAGCTTCAAACTCATTGCATCCATTTGCCGGCCTTTTAAGATACTTTATAGAAGGGTTAATAAAAGATGTACAAAAGGACGTCTAAGGTGCATAGTAGCATTCTAAAGCCATCTATGGAAGACATTTTTTTCATCAACGCATTCAAAACTTAAAAAAATAAAAAACTTGAACATTTCTTCAGAATTGTGTATAATTATTAATGCTTTTTAGGTTAATTTCTCATGGCTCTTTCTAAATTTCTTGATGCGCGCAATGACTACGCCTTTAAAAGAATATTTGGCTCTGAAAAGAATAAAGATATCCTCATTCATTTTCTGAACGATATTTTAGGCTTTACTGGCTTAGCTGCAATTCAGGACGTAGAATTTTTAGCTACTATTATGGACCCTGAGATTGCCGCTAAAAAGCAGAGTATTGTCGATGTTCTTTGCAAGGACTCTCAAGGCTCCAGGTACATAATAGAGATGCAGTTCACTAAAACCAAAGGCTTTGAAAAGCGTGCTCAGTATTATGCTGCTAAAGCCTACTCAAGTCAAGCTGACCAGGGAGATGAATATCATAACCTCAAAGAAATTATCTTTATTGCTGTTGCTGATTGTATTATTTTTCCAAACAAGACTGAGTACAGGTCAAATCATACTATTCGGGATGAGAATACCAATGAACATGACTTAAAGGATTTCTATTTCGTATTCATTGAACTACCAAAATTTACAAAGACGAAAGAAGACCAACTAGAAAATATAGTTGAAAAGTGGTGTTATTTTTTTCGATATGCAGCAGAAACAAGGGAAGAGGATCTAGATAAAATAGTTGGTAGTGACGTAATAATAAAACGAGCTTATGAAGAGATGAATAAGTTTAATTGGTCGGAAGAAGAATTACTAGCATATGAGCAAAGGAAAAAACGTCTAATGGATGAGATAGCTGCTTTCGCTCAAAAATTTGATGAAGGTGTTAAGGTTGGGGAAGAAAAAGGCATCCTAATCGGACATGAAAAAGGCAGAGCGGAAGGTCGCAAAGAGAGGGACATTGAAGTCGCAAAAAACCTACTTAAAGCAGGAGTTTCTATTGATATTATAGCCCAAACTACTGGTCTTACAGCTGACGAAATCAAAGACTTAAGCTCTTTGGATGTCTAGATGAACATCTTTGTACTAGATGAAAACCCAGCAATTGCGGCGCAAATGTTATGTATATAGTAAAAATGCCATTAGAAACTGCTCAATTATTGAGTAATGTTTTTTCAACAGCATCCAAATTCTTTTGTCAGTATCATAAATCAGAATACAGAAGTCCCATATAAACTGACTCACAACAATCATCCTTGTTCTTTGTGGGCTAGGCAATCAAAAGGGAACTTCTATTGGTTGATAGAGTACGGAAAAGAATTGTGTAAAGAGTATACGTGGCGATACAAAAGAAAACATAAGTCAGAGAAAGTAATAGATTGGTGTGATTGTAAAAGACAAGACTTAATCTGACAGACAAGAATTAACTGACAGAAGAATTGAGGTAGTCAAAACTAATATCAGTCTCTTGTGTAATGCTACTAATATTTTTCTGAAAAGCAACATGTTTGCTATCAAGAAAAGTCTGCATAGGCGTCTTACCATAGCAATATTTACCTGAATGCGGTCTTGTTTCATTGTAAGAACGCAACCAATAATCAACATCAATCTGTAGACCTTCCAAAGAATTGTAGATTTTCTTTCTGAAGATAATATTGTAACACTCATCTTGCATAGTTCTATGAAACCTTTCACATATGCCATTAGTCTGTGGAGAATTGGCTTTGGTCCTAGAATGATCGATATTTTCGATTCCCAAATAAAGCTGATAAGCGTGATTTTCAGGCTTACCACAATACTCTGTTCCTCGGTCTGTAAGGATACGCAATAATGGCACATTTTGCTCATCAAAAAATGGTATCACTCTATCATTCAGCAAGTCAGCAGCAGTAATAGCCGTTTTGTCTGTATAAAGCTTGGCAAATGCTACTCGAGAATAAGTATCAATGAAGGTCTGCTGGTAGATTCTTCCTATACCTTTTATATTACCTACATAATAGGTATCTTGAGAACCCAAATAACCTGAATGTTCGGTGTCAATTTCACCATGTGCTTCTCTTTGTTCTTTAACTTTTTCTAAAGCTGCAAGTTGCTCTTCGGTTAATATAATTCCATCTTGAGCTACTTTTGCTTCCAGTGCTTTAAGTCTTTTCTTGAAAGTTTCAAGATCATTTCTCAGCCATATAGATCTCACTCCTCCCTGAGAAATTATTATACCTCTTTTTCTCAGTTCATTTGCAGCTCTTTCTTGCCCATATGCTGGAAATTCTGTTGCTATACCAATCGCTGCTCTTTCTATATCGTCGGAAACTCTATTCGCTAATAGAGGTTTTTTCTTACTTATCTCATGTAATGCTTCTTCTCCTCCATTTTCGTACAACTCTTTGAATCGATAAAATGTATCTCTTGAGTATCCCATCACTTTGCATGCTTGAGATACATTTCCTAGTTGTTTTGCTAGTTCTAATAACCCTAGCTTTGGTTTTAGTATTTTTGTTTGTATTGTACTCATTTCTAACACTCCTTTCTTTTATTATTTTATAACTTACTTTTTTAAAGTGTCAGATCAAGTCTTGTTTAATACAAGTTTTCTAGATAGATTTTCTTTCGAGGTTTTATGACCTACCATTACTCTACCTTTACGACTCCTTGTACCATAATGGGTGAATCCTAGAAAGTTGAAACTTTCCGTTTTTCGTTTCTCCCTTATTCCTTGTTGCCACTCCTTTTTGCCAAACTTTACTATTCTTGTTTTGTCTTCAGATATTTCCAGTCCAAATTTTCCTAGCCTTTGTTTCAGTGACTCTAAGAGTTCTCTAGCATCTTTTTCTCTTTCGCAGCAAATCAGGTGATCGTCTGCATACCTAACTAGCTCCATATAACCTTTAGATCTTAGCTTGAATTTCTTTTCAAACCACAAATCCAGCACATAATGCAACTATATATTAGCTAGTATAGGACTTACTATTCCCCCCTGAGGTGTGCCTAGTTCAGTTGCTTCATAATGTCCTGCTTCGACTACTCCTGCCTTAAGAAATCGTTTTACTAACCACAGTATGTTTGGGTCTGTTATCCGTTCTCTCAAGCATCTCATTAGCCATTTGTGCTGGACATTATCAAAGAATTTCTTGATATCAACTTCTACTACATAGTTAGTTGGTCTGTACATAACTGCTTTATTTAGTGCATTTACCGCTTGATGACAGCTTCTACCAGGACGAAAACCATATGAGTTATCCAGAAAGTTAGCTTCATAAATATTTTCTAATATCTTCTTCAGCATTATCTGGACTAACTTATCTTCTGTAGACGGTACTCCAAGCCCGCGTTTCTCTTTGCTTCCAGCTTTTGGTATATATACTCTTTTCACTGGTTGCGGTTGATATCGCTTTCTTTTCATACTATCCACCAGAGTGTTGAGCTTCTCTTCAAGATTTTCTCCATAAGCTTCTACTGTCACCTGGTCTATACCGCATGCTTTGTTATGCTTTAGCTCTTTATAACATTCAGCAAGATTCTCTGCGTTTATCAGATGAATTAACGATTAAATTTCAATCGTTTATCTTGCCTGGCTCTTACTGCTATCTGATTTAGTTTTCTTTGCACGTTATTCCAACCTCCGTTGTATTGGCATAGCAATTCCTAAACCAGTCACTATATTGCTGACCGCTTCCCCTTGTATGTGGCTTTCCCACACTCTGAGTACTATCAATCAGTCCGACTTCCTTTATATCTTCCGTCAGTACTCGCCTTTGTTGACTTGTTCCAACGTACCTTAATAGGAATACAAAGGATCTCCCAAGTTTACGTAAACTCCATCTCAACACGTGATACGGCCTCAGATCCCGATAGAGTGAGTGATAACTTGCCCTATTGTTACCCTTCTTGCTGTCTTCCACTATATGCAACGTGTCGACCTCTATGACATCGAGAATTTCGGGACTCAATACCTTCACTTTCGTTGTACCCTGTGTTGTCCATTCCACTAGCTTTACTACGCTCGTTACCTTACGCAGCATAGTGGTTTGTTCCAGCCTGCTGGCTAGGCTTTGCCTGGGTTGGATTTTCACCAACTGGACTTTACGCACTTTGCTTGGCGCACGCATGTTTCACCTAAAAAGGACACATTTTAGACTTCTTTATTGAAATAAAACAGAAACAAAAGTGCTGTTTATTGCACTCTTTGGATAATTTAATGATAAAAAATTTAGAGAGAAATTTTATACACTATCGCTGATATTTTTCCTTAAGTTGACGCCATTGTGTGAACGGTTACCTTGGATGACAGAAAAGAGTGTTGGAAGGAGGCAATATTAAAAACTTAATTTCAGTCCAGCCAAGAACACATAACCAGAGTTGTTATTTTCTATTTTAGGCTCTTTTGTACTAAACTTTACAATATCGAAATAGTATGAAGTACCTAAAAAAAGAGAATTTTCAAGACTTAAAGCATATGATGTTAACTCGTTTGTACCTTCGCCTGCAATATCCCTACCACTACTAAAATATGTTAAGCTCGATTTGTAAGAATCAGAACGGTAAGCGATACCTGCATTCATATAATACGTATTATTTGTTTCAGGATTACGCTTCTCACCAGATTTACCACCATTACCATACGAAAAAATGCAATCAAGATCGAACAATTTTAGCTTCAAACCAAAATTCCAGTGTAGTAATTGATTGCGGCATTCATAATTTTTAGAAGTCCCATCTGAGCAATCAGTTAAATTTTCTCTTGCAAATTCACCAGTTAAGGCAGTAGTAAAACCTATATCATCTGACAAGCTGTTTTTATAGGAAAGGCCAGCAGCAATTAAATTGCTGTACTGTAAGTTATTTTTTCCTGGAACATAACTGAATCCGAGTTGAAAGTTATAGATTTCAGGGGAGATGTAGTTAATTGATGATTGTTTTAACCCTAGTTCGAGTTCATTATAATCGCTATAAATATTGGGCTTGACCCAGAACACCTTGTCTTGATCATATCCAGGGTCACCATCTTTTTTATGATCACCGCGCAAATTTGCATAGTTTGTCCAATGACCATTTACTCCTCCAGCAGCTGCATAAATTTTTGAAGTGTTAATTAACATGCTCTGACCAACTAAACTTCTTTTACCATATTCAATTGATCCAAGTTCCTGGTTTTTTATGATAAAATACCATTCCTCCATGTCTAACTTTTCTATGCCTAACGCTTTTAGGTTTGCAATACCAGAAACCCCTGCCTTAACATTAACCCCCATTTGAGTATTTGGATAAACTTGCTGTAAATAAAGAAAGCGCAAGTATGAATAACTTGAAGTTTTATCCTTAGGCTTAGCATTGAAAGAATCTCTGTTGAAGGCGTAGCCGAATCTCAAATCTATTTTTCCGTCTAGTTCTGCATAAAATATTTCCTTATCCAAAATTGTTTTAGAGCTAGCACTATTCTGCAAAAACAATGATGAAAGCAGTGCTACCAGGTAGTACTTTAACTTCATAAATAAACTTAAATCTTTATAAAAATTTAAGTTTAAACTCAATATAAATAAAAAACAACTTTTCAGAAGGCACCGCTGGTAGATTTTGCTGCCTGTTTTTGAGCTATATTCCCATAAATTATTGATACACTTGGTAATTTTCGCTTTAATAACTGCTTATTAATGGCAGAATGTATACGATTAGTTATTTTAGATATACTTTTTACATCGCAGTTAATCAAAACAAAAAGCACTTTATTCTCATCAATATACCCTAGAAAATCATCACTACGGCAATTTTTATAAAAATGTTCTATGATAACTTTCAGTGCATTATTTGTCTCACTACAGCTACTATTTAAGCCAATCACTCCTATAGCTGCATTAATTTGATGTTGAAAGGCAAAATTTAATATAACGTATAACTCTAGAATAGTGGACTCATTGCCCGGTATATCGAATAAGTCATGGTTTTTATATTTTTTACCCATTAGATATTTATCTCTAAAGATTCCTAGTTTATGGGACAAACTGATATCACGTATTAATAGCTCATAATTTATTTTATTACTGGCAAATTGTGCAGTGCGGAAAACTTTTACTTTTGTCCTGATATCTTCTCCTTTAGCATCAGTTAAGGAAAAATCTATCACTTTAGGTAATATATCAAGTAAATCGTGCCCATTTTCGGTATACTCTAAATAATTCTTCACGTTGTCAGCTGCTCTTGTGCTTAAGATATTAATTAATGGCTTATTAAGCAAATTCTCCTCTTCATATTTTAACAAATCCCTTGCAACTTGATTGAGCCCTAAAATTAACACGTTTTTTTTCTTATTATCCTGACAAACAGATACCACAGCATCATCTTTTCTTCTTGCAGTTATGAAATTATCCATACTTTCATTCTATACAGCGTATTTATAAGTATAATAAGATTATATTAAGATTTACTTACTTATTAATATGCTTGATTGGGTATAGGTAAAATGTCATATGGGATGGCTTTGTTGTAGAAGAATCAAGATTACTGTTTATAGACTTCAAGTTACTGCAAAAAATATTTTAAAACATAGTGATATCTTGACTTTACCTAGTTAATATTCCAAATTATAAAAAAACAGATAGTTCTATGACGACAAGTCTATTACAAGGCAAAAAGGGATCAATAACCGGAATAATAAATAAGAGATCAATAGCATACGGTATAGCAAAAACTCTCTCAGAGCACGGAGCAGAACTTGCAATCACCTACCAGAATGAAATAATAAAAGAAAAACTATCACCAATAGCAGATGAACTAAATGTGGAGCTAATATTACACTGCGACGTTTCAAATGAAAAAATCATAGATAACGCTTTCGAAATAATAGAGAAAAAATGGGGTACTCTTGACTTTTTGGTGCATGCAATAGCATTCTCCGATAAAAATGAGTTAGATGGTAAATATGTCAATACTTCACTGGATAACTTCCTCAATGCAATGCATATATCGTGCTATTCTTTTACTGCTTTAGCGCAAAGGGCTGAAAAAATGATGTCAAATGGTGGTAGTTTACTTACTTTATCTTATTATGGCGCTGAAAAAGTTATGCCAAATTATAACGTTATGGGTTTATGTAAAGCGGCACTTGAAGCAAGTGTAAAATATATAGCATGTGATCTCGGGCCACAAAATATCAGAGTAAATGCAATTTCCGCTGGTCCAATCAGAACTTTAGCATCTTCTGGAATAAGCGATTTTCACTCCATATCAGAATGGAATAGAAATAACTCTCCGCTCAGACGCAATGTTACAATAGAGGATGTTGGCAAGGCAGCGTTATACTTATTAAGCGACTTAAGTAGTGGCACTACTGGAGAAATTTTGCACGTTGATTCAGGATATAACGTTGTGGGAATGAAGGTAGTTGACTAACAAAGCACTAGTTCCTTCGGGTTCATACACAACTCTATCAGGAGTTTTGTGACTGTGATTGCAGAAGACATCGAACATAAAATTCCTATTGATAGAGTGACAGAAAAGCCTCTTATTGCTCCACTGCCAATAATGAACATTATTCCTGCAGCAATTAATGTAGTGATATTTGAATCCAGTATTGTCTTTATAGCGTTTTTAAACCCTTCTTCAATAGCACGTTCCACTCTCTTGCCAGATTTGATTTCCTCACGAATTCGCTCAAATATTAAAACATTTGTATCCACCGCCATACCAACAGTAAGTGCAATACCGGCAATTCCAGGTAAAGTTAGAGTTGCTTCAAGCAGAGTGAGAATTGATAATATAAGAATTACATTAGAAAAAAGCGCAACAGAGGCCAATACACCTAATTTGCCGTAAGTGATAATTATAAATAAAGCCACGGCTATAATAGAGATTGTTGCTGCCATTTCCCCTGCCTTTATTGATTCTTCTCCAAGACTTGGGCCAATGTTTTTTTCTTCAATTATTTTAAGTGGTGCTGGCAGTGCTCCAGATTTTAAAAGTATTGCAAGTTCGCTTGCTTGTTTTTCAGTAAAATTACCGCTAATTTCTCCCTCTCCATTTAAAATTGGCTCACGTATTGTAGGTACTGTTAAGACTGTGTTATCCAGAACAATTGCAAAAGGTTTTCCCACATTTTCTTTAGTGATTTTCGCGAATCTTTTACTCGCTATGCTGTCAAATTTAAAATGCACTGTCGGTTTACCTAAATTGCCGAATCTAACTGACGCGTTAACCAGCGAATCGCCACCTATTTCAGTTTTGCGGAATATTGGATAAGAATTACCTAAAGAATCCTTGAGCATGACAGTAGTTTCGTGATCTATATCCTGCACCTTGGCTATGTTAGTGTTTGCCAAATGAAAAGCTAGCTTAGCAGTTTTGCCAAGTAAAGATTTTATCTGCTTGGTGTCTTCTACTCCAGGCACCTGCACTAATATTTTATTCTGCCCTTGTTTTTGAACGCTGACTTCCTTTGTGCCAAGTTTGTCCAAACGGCGCTGGACATTGTTTATTGATTCTGCAGCTACTTCACTGATCAAAGAATTTTTATAATGGGGTTTATACGAAATGAGAATCGAAGAATCTTTTCTATTTAGCTCTAAATTTGGATTTATCGCATTAATCAACACAGATGCTTTTTTATAATCATCAATATTATTTAAAGTTATAACGCTATTTTGTACGTTAGATTCAATATTTTTTGTTAGCAATGTCTCTTTTATTTCGTTAGCTAGCATGCTTAGCTTTTCCTTAAAATAGAAGTCTAAGTCTATGTTTAAAAGCAAAGATGCCCCTCCTTTCAGGTCAAGGCCTAAGTTTATTCTTTTTTTCGAAATAAAAAGCTTATTATCAAAGAAATTTGGCAGTGTTATGTATAAAGCAAATAAACAGATGCATAATACTGAAAAAGATTTGACTATAAGTCTGTTGTACATAAGTTGTAGGTTTAAAATTGTAATAATTGATTGTAAGTTAAAAATAGATTTTTGTAAAATTCTCTATTTGACCTTACCCAGAAAAAGTAGAGAGAAAGTTAAGACGTTTTTATCATGAGAATAAATTGTGCAGGAATGCAATAGTTAATAGTAGAATGTCTACGTTATTTGTTATAAAAGATTTCTATGTATTCAAATATGGCAGTTCTGGTTTGTTGAGCGAGAAGTATCAATAAGCAGCTCCCTTTTAAGTGAACTTTTCTGCAACAGAGTTATCGTAACAACAGCCCTTATGGCTCATGCTGGAAATGATGTTTTTTGTATTCAATAGAAATTGGTAATTTTGAGAGGTATACTGTGACCCTTGATCGCTATGTAACAGCAGATTTTTATCGGGTTTGCGTTTATCAACGGCCATCAATAAAGAATCTATAACTAATTATCATGTTACTCATTAACCACCATGCGTGAATATAGGTCAATTATTGCCGCCAACAACCTTCTTTAGTTTTTATGTAGGTAATCCCAAACTTTATTTGGCTGATCAGTAGTAAAATTTTGATCCAATGTGTTCGGAGCCACAACTCGGTTGCTTATTTGCTGTTTTTTATTTTTGAACCTTCGTCTAAGCTTGGTTTTAATGCCATTTTCTTGCATAACACTTTGTACTGTTTTAATTTTTGCCTAAAGCTTTTAATTCAGCGTGAATTTTAGGGGCTCCATATCTGCATTTAGAATGCTTGATGTATTTTTTGAATATCTGCTAGAAGCCCTTCTTTTGCTAATTCTTTACTGCTTTTTTCCTTAGCAACCAATACCACCAGTACAAAACCCTACATAGTTCCTGTGTTTTATAGCAATTTCTATATAAAAGAATACTTTACTCTTTTTCTTTGCCCAGGGCTTTTTTTAAGATGTCTCTTTCTCTTGTTAGTTCTTTTTTTAGATCAAATCTTTCTTTGTCATAAGGAGCCTTTGCCTGGAAATGCGTATGCTCCAGACATTTTTCCATCATATTTTCTTACTTAACATACTGCCATCTATACCTAGATCTTTTGCTATTTTTGTACTTGCTTGACCTGTTTCTTTAACCAGCTTAACAGCTTCTAATTTGAATTCTGCTGTATATTCTCTTCTATTTGTCATATTTTGAAAAAACGTTTTATTTTACTCCAAAAACGTCTTAACTTTCTCTCTACTTTTTCTGGGTAAGGTCAATTTACCGCCGCGGCGCTAACTAGTAGCGGGATTACGGGTTACCAAATTGTAGAAGTTGCTTTAGCTATAAATTCAAGTTTTATCAATGTCTTGTGTTGTTACCCAAATAATGGTTGTGCAAGCGCTTAATTTTTTGATCAAAAAGGAACAAGTTTAGTAAAAAATAATGATATTATTAGTGGAACATAAAACAGTCCCACTGCAGTACTGATTAGAAGCAACAGAGTAGCTTTATCTGGTTGATAATTCAAAATATTAGCAAGTATTATACTGGACCCAGAAACTGGAATAATAGCCAGCAACATCAGTGCTTTATATATGCTCTCATCGTATATACCTATAACATGCTTGTCTAAAAGGACAATTCCTAAAACAAACAGTGGCCAGAATACGTACTTTGCTGTAATAGTGATCAAAGCAAGCTTCCAATCTATTTTAAAGCTTGCAATATTCGCAATGCTCACTCCAAGTAGCACCATTCCTAATGTGACAAATGTACTTCTAATATTCATCATAACATCTGTTAAAAAAGTAGGTATTTGTATATCGTATATACTTAAAAAGAAGCCCAGAACCATCGCATAAAGCGAAGGAAGTTTGAACAACTTTAATATGCATTCTTTTGCGGTATAAATACCATTTGCAGCTATGTAAAATCCTAAGCTGTTTTCAAATAGCGCCATTCCTATATAACAAACAACATATACAGATACTGAATCTTCATCAAATAAAGCCATGGCAATCGGCAGGCCAAAATAACCCATACTTGTGCTGCCCGAGCTAAATGCTAATATGTTTCTTGTGTTATCCTTAAATAAAAAAGAAGAAAGATAATACACTGATAAGGACATAGTGCTACCTATAAACCATATCAAAATCGGCAGAGAAATTACTTTTAAGTTAACTTCTGTATGAGAGACTCCATATAAAATCACTATTGGATTAGCTATATAAAAAAGTATTTGAGATATAGTGTTTCTATCAATTTTAAGATATTTTCCTGCTAAGTAACCAATAAATATTGTAATATAAATAGGTAATATTTTGAGAAAAAGAGTAAGGAACATACTAGCCTATTGTAATATTTTTGATTGATAAAGTGACATTAGATCTTAAGGTGTTGTAAAAGTAAACAAAATTTATTTTCCAATTTATCCAGCTCATAGTTAATTAAATTAGTGCCAAAATTTGTTTTTACATAGGACTTAAGAATGACATTTGTATGATAAAATTATGTTAAGTTTCTGTAAAGCTTCTTGCATATTTTTGAATAATGACATATTTACTAAAAATTAAACTGCTTGTAGTAATTTAGACGGACTGTTGAAAAAGTAAGAGGAAATAAGTAAAGTTAGGACAGAGAGTAAGAGCTTTAACATAGTTGTCATATTTTTCTTTAATTAACCCTAGTGTCCAATTTATCCACCATTCCTTCACATGAGGTGTTTCTAACCATTTTAATAACAGTAAAAAATGTTTTCTTTCAACGCTTTAAATGTGATATTTTTATTCATTAATTAAAAATCTCAAATGTTACTACCATTTCTGTTAATCCTGTCTCTCATTGCCAAGTTCATTGAAATTGACATTTCCGTACCTAGTTTTCCTTATATGGTGCACTATTTTAACGTACCGGAAGGCATAATTCAATTAACTATTGCTTATAATTTCCTAGGCTTTTGCACTTACTATTACCCACAAATATAAATGTTTGTTGCATAGCTCTTAATGGCATAACTTTTGCTTGAAATAACTGTTTATATGGTGCAATTTACAGCTTTTAGTTGCTAAAATTATAACTCTTAGTTTAATAATTTTAATCTAATAAGCTTTCAGGTTAATAAAATTAAATTATTTGAGTAAATACAATACTATGTTTTTATTTGTGGGTAATAGTAAGGCTTTTGCATAGGAGGGTTGTTTTTTGGTCCATTGTCTGAATGCTATGGCAGAAGGAGAATTATGATCATAGGTAACACTTTGTTATTAATCGGCGCTGTTGGTTGTGTTTTTGCACCGTCGATTTTTTGGCTTTTAATCTCTCGCTTTGTTCAGGGCATTGGTGTTAGCACATCTGTAGTTGTGTTTGCAATCGTTGCAGACAGCTACAAAGGCGACGAAGCGGTGAAATTTATTGGAATCATGAATTCTGTTCTTACAGTTGTCATGGCAACTGCGCCAGTGTTAGGCAGTTTCATCAATGAAATTGTAGGATGGCGTGGTAATTATGCAACTGTTGCAATACTTTGTTTAATCTCTTGGGTTTTGCTGCTTTTAGCGTTACCAGAAACAAAAAAGGACCGCGATATTTTCAGTTTGAAAAAAATGATGAAAGATTACAGAAAACTACTATCTAGTCCGAGGTTTGTTACGTTGTCTTTGATGTCAAGCCTCTTTTCTGCTGCGTATATGTCATTCATTACTTGTGGACCTTTTCTGTATATGAAGACTTTTGGTTTATCTAGCACTATTTATGCACTACATCAAGGTGCAATAGTTGGGTGCTTCTCACTCATCAGTCTATTTGCTGGCAAAATCTTGCAGAAACTTGGAGCAATAAAGTGTGTAATTTCTGGTACGAGCGTGGGTGCTATTGGGTCTCTATTGCTTGTAATATTCAGTATAATTGTACCCCACTCTTTCTACTTAGTAACACTGTCTATGATTATTTTTTCTATCGGTTGTGCAATTTTCCAGCCAGTGATTTTTAATGCATCAATAAATGTTTTCCCTGAAATTAAAGGCACAGCTTCTTCTGCAGTCTCGTTCATTAGAGCTTTTATCATGGCTATTTTTATCGGCTTAACAAGCTACATTTACAATGGTCAAACAATTAGTGTAGCTGTTCTTGTTTTATCCGCGATAGTACTAGAACTTGTTTTTACTGTCTATCTATTGCGTTTAAAAGATCCTATGTAATTAATAAAGATATTCCATTGTAGGCTGCTAACTTTCCCCTGCCAATCTTTCTGCTTCATTACGTGAGATTAATGCCTCAATAAATTCATCTAGTTCGCCTTCTTTTATAATCTGCTCTAGCCGATGTGAAGTTAGATTAATTCTGTGGTCTGTTATTCTTGATTGTGGGAAATTATATGTTCTTATGCGCTCGGAACGATCACCAGAGCCAATCTGACTTTTCCTCATTGTTGACCTTTCCATTTCTTTTTTTTGTCTTTCAATTTCGTATAGCCTTGCCCTCAATACTTTGAGCGCTTTAGCTTTATTTTTATGCTGCGATTTTTCATCTTGCTGTATCACAACTATCCCTGTTGGCAAGTGGGTGACCCTTACTGCGCTGTCAGTTGTATTCACTGATTGCCCTCCAGGACCACTGGATCTATAAACATCTATTCGTAAGTCTTTTTCTTCTATTTTAAAGTCAACTTCTTCTACTTCAGGTAATATCGCAACAGTAGCGGCAGAGGTATGCAACCTTCCTGAGGATTCAGTTTCTGGCACTCTCTGTACTCTGTGCACCCCTGATTCAAATTTCAACCTTGCAAAAACTTCTGTTCCATTAATGAGTGCAGAAGCTTCCTTATAGCCACCTATACCTGTATTAGAAATGCTTATTGGCTCGAACTTCCAATTTCTTCTTTCTGCATATTTTTGATACATACGAAATAACATTGCTGCAAATAATGCTGCTTCTTCTCCGCCTGTACCTGCTCTAATTTCTAATATTGCATTTCTTGAGTCATCTTCATCTTTGGGCAATAATGCTAACTTTAATTTTGCTTTTATTTTTGGTAATAATACCTTGTGCTTTTCGAAAAATTCTTCTTTTGCTAACTCTTTTATATCACCTTCGCTGTTTTCATCTTTCATTATTTCTTCTAAGTCTGAAATTTCCTCTTTCAGCGTGTTATATTCATCAATTATCTTGATTATTGGCCTGAGCTCAGAGTATTCCTTTGAAAGGGTAATGAATTCTTTTTGACTTAAATTGGTAGGATTTTCCAAATTCCTCTCTATATCATTAAATTTTTTCTTTAAGTCTTGTAAATTATTTTCCATATCCATATAGCACAGATCTAGCTAAGTAATATATACTGAAATAAAAAATTTCTTATATCAAGCAATAACACTATAATATACCTACTACCTTCTAGTTGAATATAATGGCAAAACAGATAACATCAAACTGCAATTTCATATTTGGAGCTTCGGACATAAAATCATTACCAAATGAGTCGGCTCCAGAGATTGCGTTTGCTGGTAGATCAAATGTAGGAAAATCCAGTCTGATCAACTTACTGATAAACAGCAAAAAAGCTGCCAGAGTTTCCTCTAAACCTGGATGCACTAGACAAATAAATTTTTACTCTATGTACAATGATAAGTTCAGACTTGTTGACCTACCAGGGTATGGCTACTCTCATGCAGGCAAGGAGGAAATTATACAATATTTAAACTTAATTGAGTATTATCTAATTCAAAGAAGAAATCTAAGAAGAGTGTTTGTGTTGATAGATAGCAAGGTAGGATTAAAAGAAATAGACAAAGACTTCATTTATTGGTTAATATATAATAACATTAACTTTAACATTGTGCTAACAAAAATAGATAAAGTAAGTCAAAAAAGCTTAGGTGCTGTTATAGAAGATATTCAAAAATGGATTAATAATGAGAATGTGTCAATTCATCAAATGAGCATCCGTGTTAAGCATAAAATAACCAAGGTAAGAGATGAGTTTTTCAAGTTTACAAGATAAAAAAATGAAGAGTAGTGAATTTTTAAAGGGTGAGGTATCATTTGAACAAAAAGCAGAAATATTACTTGAAGTGCTATCTAACATACCTAGCTTTGTAGGCGAGACTTTTGTCATTAAATGCGGTGGTACAATAATCTTAGATGAAACACTATTTAATACTTTTGTGCATAATGTTGTCTTGTTGAAGCAGCTTGGTATAAATCCGGTAATAATTCATGACGGAGAATATGAAATTAACTCAGTGTTAAAAATGCTGGATATGAACAGTAAGTTTGTGAATGGTATCAGACTTACAGACAAAGACACTATGAAAATCATTGAAATGGCACTGTGTGGTTCAGTTAATAAAAAAATTGTTCAGTATATAAATTCTGCTGGTGGTTCAGCTATTGGATTATGTGGAAAAGATGGTCACTTAATTAAAGCCGAAAAAATAACCGCTACGCTTAGAGAAGATAGATCAAATAATATCGAAAAGATATTAGACATGGGGTTCATCGGTAGACCCACTGAAATCAATCCTGATATATTATTTTTTATTGAAGAATCAGATTTTATACCAGTTATTGCACCAATTGGTCATGGAAAAGATGGGGAAACGTATCATATTGATGCCGATAGCACTGCAAGCGCAATTGCAATTGCAGTTTCTGCATCTAAAATGATAATCTTGAGTGACACAGATGAAGAAATAGATAAAATTGGTGGCAGGAAGATATCTGTTAAAAATTTAAATGCATCGATTGATTGTGGGAAAATTAAAGGGGAAAAATTTATTGAAAGGCTTATGGCATACGTTAAAATGGCGGAGGAATGTGCTGGAGTTGTTCACATAGTTGATGGTAGAATACCTAACATTATGCTTGATTTATTTACTGAGAATAATTCAAGCATATCGATTGTGAGTGATTTATAGCTATACTGCTTACAACTACACGAATACCAAGAGGGTGTCATTCAAGTAGCTGACACTGGAATGACAGCAATCTACGTCATACCGCGATTCATTCGCGGTATCTCTAGATCCCGCTAACAAGTAGCGGGGTGACGGTTGTCAGGGTGTCATCCCAGCGCCCTTATGATGTCATCCCAGTGCCCAGACACTGGGATCCAGAAGACTTAATTTCAACCAAGTGGCTGCATAATAAGGACTAGATTCCAGACTGGAATAACATCATAGGGGCACTGGGATGACAAAAAAAGGAGCACTGAACTTGTCAAGGAATTTTATGGCCTAGCGTCACGCGCTGGAATGACATCATTTACGATGTAACATTTATCACTTTTGCAGATACAATTTACATGCTATAATTGAGTCTTCATAGATGGTAAATTGGAGTGCAAAGAAGTAAAATTAAAGTAGAAATAAAAAGATTATCACACGGAGAAGACTTGTCTCTTCCATGTTATGCAACTACGCAGAGTGCTGGCATGGATCTTTATGCTGCATTGAATGATTCTGCTGTTTTAAATCCACTTGAAAGATTACTTGTTCCAACTGGAATTGTGATTGCAATACCAAACGGTTTTGAGGGGCAAATCCGCCCACGTTCTGGTCTTGCTGCAAAACATGGAATCACTGTCTTAAATTCTCCGGGCACTATAGACTCTGATTATCGAGGTGAAGTTAAAATTTGTCTAATTAATCTAAGTAATCAGCCATACGAAATAAAAAGAGGAGATAGAATCGCACAAATCCTTATCTCTCCTGTATCTCAGGTAATTTGGGATGACAGAGAAGAATTCTGCGCAGAAGAAACCGGTCGCAATGCAGGGGGCTTTGGCTCAAGCGGCAGGTAGCTTACGAAAAAGCTTGACTATGACAGTTCTTTTATACACAATTTAAGCATATTAATATTTTATTAAATGAAGTCGTTTATGCTAACTTTCAAAAATCATTGTGGCCAGCTCCACAAAGCAAACACTGTATTTGTTGCATTTACTGCTATATACGTTATAGGTGGATTAGCAATACTTTCAACACCGCTTTGGAGGCCTTCAACTTGCAAGCTAGCAGCTTTTGCAGCTACACCACTTGGAATGGGCGTTTTAGCATTTGTTGCTGCTGCGCTGACTTATTTAGCAATATATGCATCAGCAAAAATAACGAAATATCTGAGTTGAAAGCTCTGAAGGTTATTAAGGATGGGTTGCTAGTAACAAAAGACGCATTTAGGGAAATTGCAAGGAATAACCAAGTTAAAGATGAAGAAGGTAAGGTAGAAAAGGATAAATATTATATAGACTTCAGCTTAGAAGGCAAGAACTACCGTATTATTGTTGATATTGATCAGCTTACCAAGACGCTAGGCAATACTTTACTCTTTAAGATAGATTCACTAAAAGAGAAAAACGATGAAGGTAAGTTCGAGGCAGTAAATGAAACAAAGTGGAGTAAAACATTAGGTGTAAAAGACAAGACTTAATCTGACAGACAAGAATTAACTGACAGAAGAATTGAGGTAGTCAAAACTAATATCAGTCTCTTGTGTAATGCTACTAATATTTTTCTGAAAAGCAACATGTTTGCTATCAAGAAAAGTCTGCATAGGCGTCTTACCATAGCAATATTTACCTGAATGCGGTCTTGTTTCATTGTAAGAACGCAACCAATAATCAACATCAATCTGTAGACCTTCCAAAGAATTGTAGATTTTCTTTCTGAAGATAATATTGTAACACTCATCTTGCATAGTTCTATGAAACCTTTCACATATGCCATTAGTCTGTGGAGAATTGGCTTTGGTCCTAGAATGATCGATATTTTCGATTCCCAAATAAAGCTGATAAGCGTGATTTTCAGGCTTACCACAATACTCTGTTCCTCGGTCTGTAAGGATACGCAATAATGGCACATTTTGCTCATCAAAAAATGGTATCACTCTATCATTCAGCAAGTCAGCAGCAGTAATAGCCGTTTTGTCTGTATAAAGCTTGGCAAATGCTACTCGAGAATAAGTATCAATGAAGGTCTGCTGGTAGATTCTTCCTATACCTTTTATATTACCTACATAATAGGTATCTTGAGAACCCAAATAACCTGAATGTTCGGTGTCAATTTCACCATGTGCTTCTCTTTGTTCTTTAACTTTTTCTAAAGCTGCAAGTTGCTCTTCGGTTAATATAATTCCATCTTGAGCTACTTTTGCTTCCAGTGCTTTAAGTCTTTTCTTGAAAGTTTCAAGATCATTTCTCAGCCATATAGATCTCACTCCTCCCTGAGAAATTATTATACCTCTTTTTCTCAGTTCATTTGCAGCTCTTTCTTGCCCATATGCTGGAAATTCTGTTGCTATACCAATCGCTGCTCTTTCTATATCGTCGGAAACTCTATTCGCTAATAGAGGTTTTTTCTTACTTATCTCATGTAATGCTTCTTCTCCTCCATTTTCGTACAACTCTTTGAATCGATAAAATGTATCTCTTGAGTATCCCATCACTTTGCATGCTTGAGATACATTTCCTAGTTGTTTTGCTAGTTCTAATAACCCTAGCTTTGGTTTTAGTATTTTTGTTTGTATTGTACTCATTTCTAACACTCCTTTCTTTTATTATTTTATAACTTACTTTTTTAAAGTGTCAGATCAAGTCTTGTTTAATACATCACACATATGAAGCGACAATATATTACACATGACTAAGTTTGCCCAAAATTCTTGTAATACAGCCTCTAAATTTACGCCAGAAAAATTCTCTAATTCTGCACCTATTTTGAGTCGTTTATAGCACTCCTCTATATGCCACCTTAACACATAAGCTTTGCTGATATCTTCCAAAGTAAATTTTACTCGGTCAAAAAGTGAAGTAATCAATACCTCTGTTTCTCCGTTGGCTAATGTCAGCACTATTACTCTTACTTTCTGTCCTTTCATTTTATTTTTTAGCTTTTCATTTTCTAATATAAAATCGAAATCTAATTCTCCAGATGCAATTCGTTCCCATAGCTTGCTATAATTTCTTTTTTGCAAGCGAAAAATAAAATCTACTTCCAAATCATAATGCTGCTGAATGAATTTTACTGAAGACGATCATAGATAAATAATAATTTCTTTTGATTTAATGAACGCATTTGAGTGATAACTTCGGGTAATTGCTCTTCCGCCAACGTTTGTTCACCTATATTCCAAGCCGCAAGACGAGCACTACAAATCAGCGAAGTACACAAATCAACAAACAAATTGCCAATGGTGGCATTGTGCCTGTTGTTCCATTTGGTTTAAAGCGGCCAAACTCGGATACAATTTCCTCAGAGCTGGGTAATCTCATACCAGAACCATCTGCTGCAATAAGTCTATAGCCTCTCCAACTCAGGTTCATCCTGATAGGCTGTTTGGATGCTTAAATTCTTGAAAGCCTGTATGGCAAATCTTATACCTTGCTTTAGAAAAAGCTTGCTTTGAGGGTACATGTCAATGGCTCCATAAGTTCACATTCTATTCCCAAACTTTTTTTAACTAACTTTAAAATCATAGAAAATACTGTCGAAAAAGGAAGTTTTCTTGTTCGTGTAAAACTCAACACAATGGATTCTCTGAAAAGCTTTCGAGTATATTATATTTTTAATTTGTAGAATAAAATTTTTTCCTTTTTGTTTGGTAGAAGTCATAGTTTTAAATCCTCCTGATTAAGTTTTATCGCTATGACTCCCCCACCAGAACCGTGCTTGCAGCTTTCCCGCACACGGCTCCACAATGTAGTATTCACAGCATTTCCTATTTTGTATATAATGAGTAGCATATTCTTGGTTTTGGTAATGGATTAACTTGTAGATAGTGTATAAATTGCTTTGAATTCATACTCTTCTTCTGACTACGTCGGTTTATCCATTTATACGCTAGCTTGATTACCCGCCAGAAGAATTTATTCAACCACCGGTAATTTCCGCTAACTCCGAAGTAGTTATAGTGTCCTGTTAGTTTTGCTTTAAGTATTGACCACCAATCTTTAAGGTGAACTTTATTTCGGATCTTTTTCACCCATTCTTTGATTTCTTTAAGTTTTCTAGATAGATTTTCTTTCGAGGTTTTATGACCTACCATTACTCTACCTTTACGACTCCTTGTACCATAATGGGTGAATCCTAGAAAGTTGAAACTTTCCGTTTTTCGTTTCTCCCTTATTCCTTGTTGCCACTCCTTTTTGCCAAACTTTACTATTCTTGTTTTGTCTTCAGATATTTCCAGTCCAAATTTTCCTAGCCTTTGTTTCAGTGACTCTAAGAGTTCTCTAGCATCTTTTTCTCTTTCGCAGCAAATCAGGTGATCGTCTGCATACCTAACTAGCTCCATATAACCTTTAGATCTTAGCTTGAATTTCTTTTCAAACCACAAATCCAGCACATAATGCAACTATATATTAGCTAGTATAGGACTTACTATTCCCCCCTGAGGTGTGCCTAGTTCAGTTGCTTCATAATGTCCTGCTTCGACTACTCCTGCCTTAAGAAATCGTTTTACTAACCACAGTATGTTTGGGTCTGTTATCCGTTCTCTCAAGCATCTCATTAGCCATTTGTGCTGGACATTATCAAAGAATTTCTTGATATCAACTTCTACTACATAGTTAGTTGGTCTGTACATAACTGCTTTATTTAGTGCATTTACCGCTTGATGACAGCTTCTACCAGGACGAAAACCATATGAGTTATCCAGAAAGTTAGCTTCATAAATATTTTCTAATA
The DNA here is from genome assembly GCF_918697765.1 of Wolbachia endosymbiont of Phyllotreta cruciferae. Classification (NCBI taxonomy): domain Bacteria; kingdom Pseudomonadati; phylum Pseudomonadota; class Alphaproteobacteria; order Rickettsiales; family Anaplasmataceae; genus Wolbachia; species Wolbachia endosymbiont of Phyllotreta cruciferae. The sequence continues at coordinate 888,925 of NZ_OU953855.1, read as the reverse complement.
TCTTCTTCAGCATTATCTGGACTAACTTATCTTCTGTAGACGGTACTCCAAGCCCGCGTTTCTCTTTGCTTCCAGCTTTTGGTATATATACTCTTTTCACTGGTTGCGGTTGATATCGCTTTCTTTTCATACTATCCACCAGAGTGTTGAGCTTCTCTTCAAGATTTTCTCCATAAGCTTCTACTGTCACCTGGTCTATACCGCATGCTTTGTTATGCTTTAGCTCTTTATAACATTCAGCAAGATTCTCTGCGTTTATCAGATGAATTAACGATTAAATTTCAATCGTTTATCTTGCCTGGCTCTTACTGCTATCTGATTTAGTTTTCTTTGCACGTTATTCCAACCTCCGTTGTATTGGCATAGCAATTCCTAAACCAGTCACTATATTGCTGACCGCTTCCCCTTGTATGTGGCTTTCCCACACTCTGAGTACTATCAATCAGTCCGACTTCCTTTATATCTTCCGTCAGTACTCGCCTTTGTTGACTTGTTCCAACGTACCTTAATAGGAATACAAAGGATCTCCCAAGTTTACGTAAACTCCATCTCAACACGTGATACGGCCTCAGATCCCGATAGAGTGAGTGATAACTTGCCCTATTGTTACCCTTCTTGCTGTCTTCCACTATATGCAACGTGTCGACCTCTATGACATCGAGAATTTCGGGACTCAATACCTTCACTTTCGTTGTACCCTGTGTTGTCCATTCCACTAGCTTTACTACGCTCGTTACCTTACGCAGCATAGTGGTTTGTTCCAGCCTGCTGGCTAGGCTTTGCCTGGGTTGGATTTTCACCAACTGGACTTTACGCACTTTGCTTGGCGCACGCATGTTTCACCTAAAAAGGACACATTTTAGACTTCTTTGTTGAAATAAAACAGAAACAAAAGTGCTGTTTATTGCACTCTTTGGATAATTTAATGATAAAAAATTTAGAGAGAAATTTTATACACTATCGCTGATATTTTTCCTTAAGTTGACGCCATTGAGTGATCTTCTACCGGAAAAGGTGTCATCCCAGTGCTTGACACTGGGATGGCTTTGTTGCATCGCTAGCTATGATGGATTAAAGATAAAAAAGGTGGAGAATATCAGTAGCTTATTATTCTGGTATTTATAACAAGAACGGTCAGTGAATACCTAAATTTGAGTAAAAGAAATTTCACTACCACTCACTAATCCGGCTAAAATTCAAGAATTTCAATGCTTTAGCTATTTTCAATAGAATTAAATTTATTAATATAAATAACAAATTACTATTCTTAAATTTGATCAGATTGATTGCAAAAAAACAAGATTTTCAATAAGTTGCTTATAATCCTAATTATAGTTAGCCTTTCATAAGTAGCGATGCAACAAAGCCCACTGGGATCCAGGAAACTTAATTGCAAGTAATGCATTGGGTTTGGTGAGTATGGGTTTTGCGTTATAGAATGAAACACTTTTGGTGAATTTGTAAAGAAAACTGGATCCCAGTGGGCTTTGTTGCATCGCTAGCTATGATGGATTAAAGATAAAAAAGATGGAGAATATCAGTAGCTTATTATTCTGGTATTTATAACAAGAACGGTCAGTGAATACCTAAATTTGAGTAAAAGAAATTTCACTACCACTCACTAATCCGGCTAAAATTCAAGAATTTCAATGCTTTAGCTATTTTCAATAGAATTAAATTTATTAATGTAAATAATAAATTACTATTCTTAAATTTGATCAGATTGATTGCAAAAAAACAAGATTTTCAATAGGTTACTTATAATCCTAACTATAGTTAGCCTTTCATAAGTAGCGATGCAACAAAGCCATCCCAGTGTCAAGCACTGGGATGACACCTCTGGGCACTGTCGTCATAAAGGAACCAGTGTCAAGCACTGGAATGACATCATTGGATAACGTCACGCGCTGGAATGACAAAGAAGAGTGGGCTTTCATATGGTTATGCAAGAAGTCTACTAAATGTAAACCAGTTTCTCACACACACATTTTACCACATGATCGGCGCTGATATTAAAATGCTCATAAAGTGTTTTATAAGGTGCTGATTCTCCGAAGCTTTTCATGCCAATAAATATACCGTTTGAACCTATATACTTATGCCAACCCATTTCACTTCCGGCTTCAATTGCAACTTTAATGCTGTCATTATTTAATATTGCCGCTTTATATTCATCGCTTTGCTCGTCAAAAAGCCTCCAGCATGGCATAGAAACAATCCTTGTACCTATACCCTTTTCCTGCAATTTCTCCCTTGCTTCAACTGCAATTTCAACCTCGGACCCCGTAGCAAATATCGTCACTTTTAATTCTTTTGAACATTCACACAAAATATATGCACCAAACTTCGATAAATTAGTAGATTGATCGATATCAGAGTAGAACTTGCGCATGTAACTTACGTTTTGCCTTGAGAGCGCAAACAGTGCTGGAGATTCTTTCTTTTCGAGTGCAATGCTAACACACTCCAGAGTTTCAACTGCATCGGCTGGCCTAAAAACATATAGATTTGGTATAGCACGCAAAGAGGCTAAATGCTCTATTGGCTGATGAGTTGGGCCATCTTCTCCCACTCCAATTGAGTCGTGAGTCATGACATACATAACCTGCTGCTTCATCAGAGCTGAAAGACGTATAGCAGGACGACAATAGTCGGAAAATACCAAAAAAGTGCCGCCATAAGGAAGAATCGCGCCGTGAAGTGCCATACCATTCATACATGCTGCCATAGCGTGCTCTCTCACTCCATAGTGGACATAAGAGCCACTATAATTATTGCTATTTATTACCTGCATGTGCTTATATTTAGTGCAATTTGACCCAGTAAGATCAGCAGAACCGCCGATTAATTCCGGCATAGACTCAGTTAAAAGTTCCATTACTCTGCCGAAAGAAGATCGAGTAGCTTCGTTTGGCATTAGCTCACATATTTGTTTCTTCAGGTCAGCTAAAACACCAGCGATATTATCTGGTAGATGTTTATCTAACCGTCTTTGAAGTTCTACATGATATCCTGTTACCCCAGCTCCACTTTTTGTCATCCCAGTGCTTGACACTGGGATCCATTCTTTTTCTTCTTTCCTGGTCACGCGCTGGAATGACACCAAATTGTAGTTTTGTTTTGCTCTCTCAACAGTTTTCTTCCAGGCATTTTTCACATCTTCTGGTACATGGAATGGTTCATAATTCCAGTTTAATTTCTCTCTCATCTGTTTTATGTCTTCCTCCGAAAAAGCACCACTGTGAGCAGAGGATGTGCCAGCACGGCTTGAAAATTTTCCGATAATGGTTTTGCAGCAGATCATTGTAGGTTTACCAGACTTTTTTGCTTGCTCTATTGCAAGGGATATGGCATCAAAATCGTGGCCATCAATTTTGTCAACATTCCATCCATACGCTAAGAAGCGTTTCTCTACATCATCAGAGCAGGAAAGGCAAGTAGCGCCATCTATAGAGATATCATTATCATCAAAAAGAGCTATGAGCTTATTCAATTTAAGATGCCCAGCAAGTGATGCTACCTCATGGCTTATTCCTTCCATAAGACAGCCATCCCCTAGCATCACGTAAGTGTAGTGATTGATTCTGAATTGCTTTTTAAGGATTGATTCAGCAAGTGCCATGCCAACAGCAGCGGCAAACCCCTGACCGAGCGGGCCTGTTGTTGCCTCTACCCCGGAAGTCAAGCCGAACTCTGGATGACCTGGGGTCTTGGATCCCATTTGCCTGAAGTTTTTTAGCTCATCTATGCTAATATAACCCGTCAAATATAATATTGAATATAGTAACATTGACCCATGGCCGTTTGATAAAACAAAGCGATCTCTATTGAACCATTTAGAATCATCAGGATTATGATTCAGATATTTAGCAAACAAAACAGTTGCAACATCTGCCATGCCAAGTGGCATACCTGGGTGTCCAGAGTTTGCTTTTTGTACTGCATCAATTGATAAAAAACGGATGGCGTTTGCCATAGATTTTAAATGTGAATGATTCATGTGTTAATAGAAAAACTTAAAAATGAAGTATAAAAGATTATATCAGCAAAAACAAGTTGACACTGAGTGCTAAAATCCTTAATAATCTAAAGTTAAATCGTGAGAGTTTTTATATGACAACTGTTATCACTAGAAAGTATAGGATTAGCCGTAGACTTGGTGTAAATTTATGGGGTAGAGCTAAAGACCCAGTAAACAAAAGGAAATACCCTCCAGGTCAACATGGTATTCTTGGATTCAAGAAGTTATCCGACTTTGGTAAGCAGTTTGCTGCGCATAAGAAATTTAAGTTTTACTATGCGATTTCAAGTAAGCAGCTCAGACGTACATTTTTAGATGCTTATAACAGAAAGGGTTATACGGCTGATAATTTTATCGGTATCTTAGAATCGAGATTAAGTTCTGTTTTATACCACTCTGGTCTTGTTCCAACAATTTACTCAGCAAAGCAGCTCATATCTCATAAGCACGTTACAGTTAATGATAAGGTGGTTAACATATCGAGTTATCGAGTGAAGCCAGGTGATATAATAAAAATAAGAGAAAGGGCAGCAAAAATCCCTGTAGTAGTAGAGGCTGAACAAAAACAAGAGCGCAAGGCTCCGGATTATTTAGAAGCAGATAGTAAAGAGCATTCAGTGAAGTATTTGAGGTCACCTCAATATTCTGAGGTTCCTTATTCAGCAGACATGGAAGTCAATTTAGTAGTAGAGTTTTACTCTAGATAGATAAAAAAAGCCCGTGTGGCGGAATCGGTAGACGCAGCGGACTTAAAATCCGTGGGTTTTGCGACCTTGGGAGTTCAAGTCTCCCCATGGGCACCAATTTAACTTAGCAGATAAATACAAAAAAGTATGAAATGGCTTGATATAGAAGATATTGTGGAAGCTCTGGAGGAAAAATTTCCAAATGAGAATATAATTAGTATCAGATTCACTGAGCTTAAAAAAAAGGTCTTGAGTTTAGAGGAATTTGATGATGATGAAAAACGCTGTAACGAAAAAATACTCGAAGCTATTCAAGCAGCTTGGATTGAGGAAAGATTAACCGCATAGCAATAAACCATACGCAAACGTGATTTCTATTACAATTTGCATATTGATTATGCTATTTTTTGGATCTAGCCTGGCAAGTTAATAATAATTTAACCAATTGCAATTAAAACAGCTATAAGGTTAATTATGAGGCAAAACAAAAATTTTTGAATGGAACGATCTTGACAAGTGCTACGTTGAGATAAGTTTTGCATAAAAATACTGCTTTTACGGTGTGAGGCCAGAGGGTAGAGCCTTTGTAAAGCAGTTAGAAGGTTGTCATCTAAGTAGCGTGACCAGAGCTAGATTCCGCGAACACGCCGCGGAATGACGACTATGCAATATGCGTTGCGGAGTGACGATTATGGTCATACCGTCACGGTATCTCACAAACATGTAGCAGTAATGACAAAATCTCAAGTTATATGTATACTTTTATATTATCTACCTACTAAAAAAACAGAAAAATGCTCAAACGTAGCGGTCCAAAAAAATTAAAGTCTATAATTGAAAACTATGCATTAAAATGCATGAAAAATAAGATTAGTAAAAATGAAATACGTCTTATTTTAAACTGGCGAAATATAGTAGGGAAAGAAATAGCAGAGTGTACAAAACCGAAAAAGATCTCATATGCACAGAATATAAATTCGGGTGTGTTGCATCTGGTAGTAACAAATGGCAGCAAAGCATTGGAAATTCAGCATATGATTTCTCTTATAATAGAAAAAATTACGATATTTTTTGGTTATAAAGCAGTATATGGTATAAAAATTAAGCAAGAGAGTATTGACTATTTGACTATATAAGGTAATCTAAGTACATAGAATAATTTGGTATATTGAAGTGAGTAGAGTTTGTGAATTAACAAATAGAAAAAAATCTTTTGGTAATAAGGTATCACATTCGAATCGTAAAACAAAGCGTACCTTTCTTTTAAATTTACATAAGGTTACGTTGACAAGTGATATATTGAATAAAAAGTTTAGATTTCGTGTGGCAACAAGAACTTTGAGAACTATAGATTACAAAGGTGATTTAGATGCTTTTTTGCTCAACACAAGAACGATTAAACTAAGTGAGAAAGCGCAGAAGATAAAAAGAAGGTTGAAAAAAGTTTTAGTAAAGCAAGAGGTAGAGTTAGCAGTTTCAGATGCATAGCAAACCTCAATGGCTCAGAGCAAAAGCTCCGACCGGTGAAGTATTCAATGAAACCTTAAACATCGTTAAACTGCATAACTTGCATACAGTGTGCGAAGAGGCTGCATGTCCAAACATTGGTGAATGTTGGAATAAACGTCATGCTACTGTGATGATTCTCGGTTCTGTTTGCACTCGTGCTTGTGCATTTTGCAACGTTGCAACTGGCATTCCTGATAAACTAGACCCTCATGAACCAGAAAATTTAGCAAAAGCAATAAAAAAGTTAAACTTAAAACATGTTGTCATTACTTCTGTTGATCGTGATGATTTACCAGATGGTGGCGCAAATCAGTTTATACAGTGCATAGAAGAAATTAGAAAGATAACTTCAGAAACAACAATAGAGATTTTAACTCCTGATTTTTTAAATAAGAAAGGAGCATTTGAAGCAATTGCTGTTGCATCACCTGATGTCTATAACCACAATATTGAAACAGTGCCGAGATTGTATGCAAAAATAAGACCACGAGCTCGCTATTTTCATTCACTATATTTGTTGAAGATGGTAAAGCAGATTAATCCTAAAGTTTTCACAAAGTCAGGGCTTATGGTTGGTCTTGGAGAAACAAAAGAGGAAATACTTCAGGTTATGGACGATTTGCGCAGTGCTGAGGTTGATTTTATTACAATTGGTCAATATCTACAACCAACTCCAAAACATGCAAAACTTGATAGGTATGTTACCCCAGAAGAGTTTGAGCATTATAAATATATTGCTTACTCCAAAGGTTTCTTAGTGGTTGCATCAAGCCCACTGACTAGGTCATCATACCACGCTGAAGAAGATTTTAACAGGCTCAAGGCCTGTCGTTGACATTTGTGTTAATTCAAATTAATTTTTACTAATTATAAAGGAGTTGAGCGACTTTACGTAATGTCTACTATAAAAATCAAGAAGAAATCACAATTAGTTAAAGAGGTATTCGATTCCGTGGCAAGTCGCTACGACACCATGAATGATATAATGAGCCTCGGAATGCACAGATTATGGAAAGATAAGATGGTAAATAGTGTGCATTTTACAAAAAACTCTAAGGTTTTAGATGTTGCTGGAGGAACTGGAGATATAGCAATAAGAATAGTAAGAAAAGAGCCAAGTGCTAAGGTTACAGTATGCGATATAAATCAAAATATGCTAAGCAGAGGACGTGATAAAGCTATAAATTCAAATCAAATTAATTTTGATTGGGTATGTGCGAGTGCAGAAAGTTTACCATTTGAAGACTCCGAATTTGATTATTGCACAATAGCTTTTGGCATTCGAAACGTTTCTGACCGCAAGAAGGCTTTAAATGAGGCGCGCAGGGTATTAAAACCACATGGAAAATTTATCTGCTTAGAATTTGCCCCTATGCACTATCAAAATGAGATATTTACCAAACTTTATGACTTATATTCATTTAAAGTAATTCCTAAAATTGGCAGCATAGTTGCTAAAGACAAGAGTTCTTATGAATATTTAGTGAAGAGCATCAGAGAATTTCCAACTCAGGCTGATTTTAAAATGGAGATTGAAGAGGTAGGTTTTAAGAATGTTGAGTTTCATAATATGAGCTATGGAATAGTGGCATTACACATTGGAACAAAATGAATATTAAACTCTGGTATAGAACGCTGGATTATTATCTCATCCTTCCAGTGTTTTTTTTGCTCACTATAAGCTTCATTCTTGTTTATTCAGCAAGCCCTGTAATTGCGCAGCGTCTTTTTCTACCACAGGATTATTTTATACGGCGCCATACAATTTATATAGTCCTGTCACTAATTACCTTGGTGACATTTTCTTTTCTCAACACAAGAACTATACTTAACCTCTCATTCGCAGGTTTCGCTTTATTTACTATTCTAGTAGCAACTGCGATAATACTTGGTATAGAGGTAAAAGGTGCGAAACGATGGTTACATATTGTCAAAATTTCAGTTCAACCATCTGAGTTCGTAAGGCCATTTTTTTCTGTTGTTATAGCTAGTATCTTGGCCAGCGAAATGAAGTTTAAAATACACATATCAATCATAATATTTCTGTTAGTTTTTGTGTTGTTACTTTTGCAACCTGATTTCAGTATGTCTATGCTTTTAACATATTCTTTTATTGGTCAAATGTTTATTGCATGTATACCACTTTTATACTTTCTATGCATAATAGGAATGGCCACAACTGGAACTACAATAGCTTACTTATGCCTCCCACATATAAAGCAAAGGATTTACAATTTTGTCTTTTTTACGCAACGCGATAACTTTCAAGTCACAAAATCATTAGAAGCATTCAAAAGAGGTCAATTAACTGGAGTTGGACCTGGTGAAGGTAGCGTAAAAGCCTCTCTTCCTGATTGTCATACAGATTTTGTGTTTTCTGTTTTAGCAGAAGAATTTGGTTTGATTACGTGCTTAGCCACATTGATGTTATTTGGCATCATTTCCGCCCGCTTGCTTTACATTGCATATAGGGAAAATGAATTATTTAATCTGTTGGTGATTCTCGGTATCTCAATTCAATTCATCACACAATTCATAATAAACATAGGGGTAACATTGAGTGTTTTTCCAACCACCGGCATAACCCTGCCGTTACTTAGCTATGGTGGTTCTTCTCTTTTATCTTCGAGCATTGCACTTGGCATAATGCTGTCTTTTAGTAGAAATCAAGCTATTGCATTAAAGTTTCGTGAGCGTATTATGCTTGGAAGGTATATGGACTAAACTTGTACCGCTCACAACTGCACGAACATTGAAATTTGCAGGTGGCAGGTGCAAGTAGCTGACACTGGTTCACTTTATAATGGTGTCATCCAAGTAGCTTGACACTGGTATCCAGTCCTTTTGCACAGTTCCATCAAAAACGTTGTAAAGCGCTTTCGTGTTTACCAACTTAGTGCCCAATCTGGATCCCAGACGGCTTTGTTGCATCACACTTTATGAGATGGTGATTTATGGTAAATTCATGTAACTATCTCAAATTTAGCCATACCAATATCAGTGAATTTATTAAGCAAATAGCATTTGATTAGCAGTTCTTTTTCTCGATTTATCTCAGATTTATTCCTAAAACTAAATCCGAATATTTGCTTTAATCTTGAGAAAAACCCTTCAATATAAGATCTTTTCCCATAATTTACTTCTTTTTTCCATTCTTTCATGCCATCTTCACCGTATAATTTTATTAACCTAATAGCAGCATTCCTGTCAGACATATAATCTATTTCTGGATGTTCTGCCGCATTGTTTATTGGTGGAATTTTTGTCTTTATATCGTATTTGTTACACAACTTATAAAACTTGTGCCTATCACATGCTCTATCTGCATATAGTGCTTTTATGGCATGCTGAAAATCAACTTCTTTTAGCAAATCACAAGCTCCATAGTGATCAGAGTAGACACCGTTACTGTATTTTACAGCTATGGCTTTTTTGTTGTTTATATTCAACATTACGTGCAATTTTCTCGTTTGCTCATAGCCACGATATTTTCTGTCGGTGCTATTTTCCTTGCTGTGACCAGGAGTGTTGTTGTATATACTAATTCCTGTACTGTCTATAGCAATTTCGATATCTTCCATATTATTTTTATCAATTCTGCAATCATTTATCTTAATATTAAGTTTCTTAAACCTTCTTGATGCTTGTGAATAGCTGATAACTGCCAAATCTCTTCCTATTTGTTGCAAATACCCTTTTATAAACCCGACTGTTTGTCTTAAACCAATTCTAAAGAAACTGACGATTATATGCACCAAAATCACAACTTTATCACTATAAATATAGTTGCCGCCCTGCATTTTTGGACAATTCTCGTACCAATTTTCTATGGCGTCATTGATATAACAAAAAATGCTTCCTCTTTCTTGGAGAAATTTGTTATATTCATGGCAGTTACTGACTCTCATTTTTTGTGGCATATTTTTTCTTCAACAGTTAAATGGCTATTTATAATGAATTTTGTCAGTAACTGCCAGTTCTTTTCACTTGAGCGATGCAACAAAGCCCACTGGGATCCAGAAAAATTGATTGTGCACTATACAACATTTTCGATTAAAAGCTGGATTCCAGTGTCAAGCACTGGAATGACATCACAGGGGCACTGGAATTTTTGTTTCAATATTTGTACATTAGCCATGCATCTGAACAGACAATGGCGTCAACTTAAGGAAAAATATCAGCGATAGTGTATAAAATTTCTCTCTAAATTTTTTATCATTAAATTATCCAAAGAGTGCAATAAACAGCACTTTTGTTTCTGTTTTATTTCAACAAAGAAGTCTAAAATGTGTCCTTTTTAGGTGAAACATGCGTGCGCCAAGCAAAGTGCGTAAAGTCCAGTTGGTGAAAATCCAACCCAGGCAAAGCCTAGCCAGCAGGCTGGAACAAACCACTATGCTGCGTAAGGTAACGAGCGTAGTAAAGCTAGTGGAATGGACAACACAGGGTACAACGAAAGTGAAGGTATTGAGTCCCGAAATTCTCGATGTCATAGAGGTCGACACGTTGCATATAGTGGAAGACAGCAAGAAGGGTAACAATAGGGCAAGTTATCACTCACTCTATCGGGATCTGAGGCCGTATCACGTGTTGAGATGGAGTTTACGTAAACTTGGGAGATCCTTTGTATTCCTATTAAGGTACGTTGGAACAAGTCAACAAAGGCGAGTACTGACGGAAGATATAAAGGAAGTCGGACTGATTGATAGTACTCAGAGTGTGGGAAAGCCACATACAAGGGGAAGCGGTCAGCAATATAGTGACTGGTTTAGGAATTGCTATGCCAATACAACGGAGGTTGGAATAACGTGCAAAGAAAACTAAATCAGATAGCAGTAAGAGCCAGGCAAGATAAACGATTGAAATTTAATCGTTAATTCATCTGATAAACGCAGAGAATCTTGCTGAATGTTATAAAGAGCTAAAGCATAACAAAGCATGCGGTATAGACCAGGTGACAGTAGAAGCTTATGGAGAAAATCTTGAAGAGAAGCTCAACACTCTGGTGGATAGTATGAAAAGAAAGCGATATCAACCGCAACCAGTGAAAAGAGTATATATACCAAAAGCTGGAAGCAAAGAGAAACGCGGGCTTGGAGTACCGTCTACAGAAGATAAGTTAGTCCAGATAATGCTGAAGAAGATATTAGAAAATATTTATGAAGCTAACTTTCTGGATAACTCATATGGTTTTCGTCCTGGTAGAAGCTGTCATCAAGCGGTAAATGCACTAAATAAAGCAGTTATGTACAGACCAACTAACTATGTAGTAGAAGTTGATATCAAGAAATTCTTTGATAATGTCCAGCACAAATGGCTAATGAGATGCTTGAGAGAACGGATAACAGACCCAAACATACTGTGGTTAGTAAAACGATTTCTTAAGGCAGGAGTAGTCGAAGCAGGACATTATGAAGCAACTGAACTAGGCACACCTCAGGGGGGAATAGTAAGTCCTATACTAGCTAATATATAGTTGCATTATGTGCTGGATTTGTGGTTTGAAAAGAAATTCAAGCTAAGATCTAAAGGTTATATGGAGCTAGTTAGGTATGCAGACGATCACCTGATTTGCTGCGAAAGAGAAAAAGATGCTAGAGAACTCTTAGAGTCACTGAAACAAAGGCTAGGAAAATTTGGACTGGAAATATCTGAAGACAAAACAAGAATAGTAAAGTTTGGCAAAAAGGAGTGGCAACAAGGAATAAGGGAGAAACGAAAAACGGAAAGTTTCAACTTTCTAGGATTCACCCATTATGGTACAAGGAGTCGTAAAGGTAGAGTAATGGTAGGTCATAAAACCTCGAAAGAAAATCTATCTAGAAAACTTAAAGAAATCAAAGAATGGGTGAAAAAGATCCGAAATAAAGTTCACCTTAAAGATTGGTGGTCAATACTTAAAGCAAAACTAACAGGACACTATAACTACTTCGGAGTTAGCGGAAATTACCGGTGGTTGAATAAATTCTTCTGGCGGGTAATCAAGCTAGCGTATAAATGGATAAACCGACGTAGTCAGAAGAAGAGTATGAATTCAAAGCAATTTATACACTATCTACAAGTTAATCCATTACCAAAACCAAGAATATGCTACTCATTATATACAAAATAGGAAATGCTGTGAATACTACATTGTGGAGCCGTGTGCGGGAAAGCTGCAAGCACGGTTCTGGTGGGGGAGTCATAGCGATAAAACTTAATCAGGAGGATTTAAAACTATGACTTCTACCAAACAAAAAGGAAAAAATTTTATTCTACAAATTAAAAATATAATATACTCGAAAGCTTTTCAGAGAATCCATTGTGTTGAGTTTTACACGAACAAGAAAACTTCCTTTTTCGACAGTATTTTCTATGATTTTAAAGTTAGTTAAAAAAAGTTTGGGAATAGAATGTGAACTTATGGAGCCATTGACATGTACCCTCAAAGCAAGCTTTTTCTAAAGCAAGATATAAGATTTGTCATACAGGTTTTAAAGAATTTAAGCATCCAAACAGCCTATCAAGATGAGCCTGAGTTGGAGAGGCTATAGGCTTATTGCAGCAGATGGTTCTGGTATGAGATTACCCAGCTCTGAGGAAATTGTATCCGAGTTTGGCCGCTTTAAACCAAATGGAACAACAGGCACAATGCCACCATTGGCAATTTGTTTGTTGATTTGTGTACTTCGCTGATTTGTAGTGCTCGTCTTGCGGCTTGGAATATAGGTGAACAAACGTTGGCGGAAGAGCAATTACCCGAAGTTATCACTCAAATGCGTTCATTAAATCAAAAGAAATTATTATTTATCTATGATCGTCTTCAGTAAAATTCATTCAGCAGCATTATGATTTGGAAGTAGATTTTATTTTTCGCTTGCAAAAAAGAAATTATAGCAAGCTATGGGAACGAATTGCATCTGGAGAATTAGATTTCGATTTTATATTAGAAAATGAAAAGCTAAAAAATAAAATGAAAGGACAGAAAGTAAGAGTAATAGTGCTGACATTAGCCAACGGAGAAACAGAGGTATTGGTTACTTCACTTTTTGATCGAGAAAAATTTACTTTGGAAGATATCAGCAAAGCTTATGTATTAAGGTGGCATATAGAGGAGTGCTATAAACGACTCAAAATAGGTGCAGAGTTAGAGAATTTTTCTGGCGTAAATTTAGAGGCTGTATTACAAGAATTTTGGGCAAACTTAGTCATGTGTAATATATTGTCGCTTCATATGTGTGATGCACAAGGGCCTTGGAATCCAGATCAAATTGCTGAGTATCGTTTAAATTTTTCGGTTTTATTTGGTGTAATGAGGCAGAAACTCTATCAGGTACTTATTGCGCCAAAAAACTTTCAAGCCCTTTTTGATAGAGCAAGTATACGCGCTAAAGTTAAAATCCGACCGGGACGATTGTATAGCCGCGATAAGGTAGATAAGCCCAAACGCCATCATGTCTTTAGGAGAGTTTGCTAATGAAAGTTCTTAAGTTGACGCCATTGTCCGTTCAGGATAGCGGCAAGACCATAGAGTAAAAGTGAGTTTACAACAAATGGTGTCATCCCAGTGCTTGACACTGGGATGGCTTTGTTGCATAGCAACTGAAAAAATCTGGTGGCTACTGACAAAATTCATTATAAAATAGCCATTTAACCTTGAAAGAAAAAATATGCCACAAAAAATGAGGGTCAGTAACCATAGCGAATATAACAAATTTCTAGAAAAAAGAGGAAATATTTTTCATTATATCAACGAAGCCATAGAAAAGTGGTACGAGAATGGTCCAAAAATACCAGGTGGCAACAATATTTATAGCGATAAAGTTGTAATTTTGGTGCACATAATAACTTGTTTATTTAGAATAGGCCTGAGGCAAACAGTTGGGTTTATAGCAGGATACCTTGAGCAAATTGGGAAAAATTTGCAAGTTATCAGCTATTCACAATCATCAAGAAGGTTTAAGAAACTCAATATTAAGATCAATGATTGCAGAATTGATAAAAATAATATGGAAGATATCGAAATTACTATAGACAGTACAGGAATTAGTATATACAACAACACTCCTGGTCATAGCAAAGAAAATAGCGAAGATAGAAAGTATCGCAGCTATGAACAGACAAGAAAATTGCATGTAATGTTGAATACAAACAGCAAAAAAGCCATAGCTGTAAAATACAGTAACGGTGTCTACTCTGATCACTATGGAGCTTGTGATTTGCTAAAAGAAGTCGATTTTCAGTATGTCATAAAAGTACTATATGCAGATAGGGCATATGACAGAGAAAAGCTCTATAAGCTGTGTAATCAATATGGTATAAAAACGAAAATTCCTCCGAAAAACAACGCAGCAGAGCATCCAAAATTGGATTATATGCTTGATAGAAATGCCGCTATTCAGTTAATGAAATTACATGGTGAGAATGGTATAAAAAGATGGAAAGAAGAAGTAAATTACGGAAAAAGATCGTATATTGAAGGATTTTTCTCAAGGTTGAAGCGAATATTTGGGTTTAGTTTTAGGAGCAAATCTGAGATTAATCGTGAGAAGGAACTGCTACTCAAGTGTTATTTGCTTAACAAATTTACTGAAATAGGCATGGCTAAGTTTGAGATAGCTTCATGAATTTATTGTACGTTACCTACTATCCGAAGAGCGATACAACAAAGCCCTTACTATTACCCACAAATATAAATGTTTGTTGCATAGCTCTTAATGGCATAACTTTTGCTTGAAATAACTGTTTATATGGTGCAATTTACAGCTTTTAGTTGCTAAAATTATAACTCTTAGTTTAATAATTTTAATCTAATAAGCTTTCAGGTTAATAAAATTAAATTATTTGAGTAAATACAATACTATGTTTTTATTTGTGGGTAATAGTAAGAACAAAGCCCACTGGGATCCAGGAATTTTATTAAGTTGGTAAGCATAAAAGTAGCCGTTTTATGTTAAAATACAACATTTTGATGATTATGAAAAAGCTGGATTCCAGTGTCAAGCACTGGAATGACATCGTTTACTATGTACCATATTGCAATGTTCGTACAGCTGTGTGTCACGCACTTTGCTTCAATATTTGCACATTAGCCACTCCTCTAAACAGATACGCTAGTTTTTGTGAATATAATACAACGCAGCTTACCATTTGTTATGCAGACTTGCTACAACCCAAACTCTTCATTGACTTTATCAACTATTGCCTGTGGTGGATCCTCTCCCCATCCTGAATACAAAATCTCTCCATAGTCTGCAACATCTATAGAGCCAGTTCTGCTTTTTGCTAGAAACATTTCTCTTTTCTCTTTATCAACTAATACATAATGCCACGCTGATTTTCCACGATCTTTACCACGGACTAAGTATATAAGATCTGACCTACTTCTTTTTGTTGCATCAGCAAAAGATCTTTCATTGACAGTTCTGCTTTTACTTTTTATGCCGCCACTTTCAGAAAAAGCTTCCTTGGATTCGGTTTTTTTGCCTGCTAATTCAGAAATTTTTCCTTTTTCCCCTAATGCCCGTTCTTTGGTGTTTTGAGACGAATACTTACTGGAAAAACCTTCCCCTGTACCGCCAGGAGTCCTGTTTGTGAAACGCTTAGTAAATGAATTATTGTCGTTGTTTTCTGCCATAAAAATCTCCAAACTTTAGATTGTAGAATCCAAACTTTTACTACACTTTATCATATGTTAATTAAATTAATATAAATGAAAAATAATATAGTAATTATTACAGGAATTACGGCCTCAGGTAAATCAGAATTATGCGATAACCTGATAGAAAAATATGGAAATATTAGTATAATAAATTGTGATTCAAAGCAGGTATATGAAGAAATTCCCATAATTACTGCTCAACCACCAAAGCAAGAAGTATTTTATAAACTATATGGTTATGTTTCAGCAAAAGAAAATTATTCCGTGGGTCTATGGTTAGAAGATTTAGAAAAAGAAGTTAATCACGCATTAGAAAATGCTCAAATACCTATCATCACTGGAGGAAGCGGGCTTTACATCAGCAGTTTAATCAAAGGCTTATCATCAATGCCACAAATAAGTCAGGAAGTGAGGAAAAATGTAAGCGAATTAAGGAAAAATTTAAGTAAAGAGGAGTTTTACAAATTAGCGCTAAGCAAAGATCCAAGGATTCAAGGTAAAGTGTTCATGAATGACTCGCACCGCCTTTCAAGGGCACTTGAAGTTATCACTGAAACTGGCAAGTCAATTTTTGTATGGCAAGAGAATAGACAGCCTCCTTTATTCAATAATTTTAAGATATATACAATTCTGCCTAAACGTGAAGATGTATACCGAAAAATAAATTCTCGTTTCATTACAATGATTGAAAATGGAGCAATTGATGAAGTAAAAAAGCTACTTAGCATGAACCTAGCCCCACATTTGCCAGCTATGAAAGCACATGGAGTGCCAGAAATTGTAAAGTATTTGAAAGGTGAGATTACTTTAGACAAAGCGATACAGATTGCTCAAACAAACACAAGACACTACGCAAAACGCCAGTATACTTGGTTTAAAAACCAGTTCCCAAGTTCTGAAGTCATTGATTGTGCAAATGAGCTAACAGCGCTTGAAATATTTTAATTGTTAGTTTCTAGGTGTATTTCCATACTCATTGCTATGAATGGGCGGTTCCATATTTTCCAGATGGCTGTTCACTTTTGGTGGCTTATCCAAGCCATGCTCTATTTTTATTTTAAAAAATCCAAGCCTCTCGCAAAATTTCTGAAAACACTCTTTTATAACGTCAAACAAGTTTTTATCACCTATATTATAGTCCTTCAGTCTCTTAGGAACAGTAAGTGACAATTTACCATCTTCATATGTTACATTTTTATCACCTTGAGACTTAAGTGTGAATTCTAGCGAGCTATCCAATTTACATAATTCTTCTTCCAGTTCTGCAAAAGTGCGAACTGCAATTTTTTCTTCAATTCTGATTGCCGCATGACTTGGATCACTACAATTAATATGTGTTACATGATTAGACTGAAACAATAACCCATATGTTTCAGCTAAATGAAGGATAGGTCCTCCTTTACCATACAATGCACCCACATAAGCAGCCTGGTTACAATTAGTGATTAGTTCTTCTAGAATAGAATCATTTGGAACTTCTGCTTCAGCATATTCAAATAGCTCTGTAAAAACTTGTTTTACAAATTGGCGGTACTTATTTTTGTCATTTGAAATGAGGTTGGTATGTTTATTATATAATTCATCAACAAGCTCTTTTGTTATAACTTTGTTCTGAATAACAAGTTTCATTCTTGGAAGATCTACGTACATAGTTGCACCAGAATTCGCTTCAGCATTATCTTTACCAGCCCTCAACCTGCTAAAACCAAACTTTTCTGCTTGAGCTCTTAGTGTAACTATTGGATTTTCCTTTTCTTTTGGTGTAGAGCTGTTCATCATTAATACCTTGATATAGACTGCTAATGGTATAATAACACATAAAAATGATTAATAAGTTAATAAAATACCTACTATAAGCCCTATGATAGCAAATATAGTTAGGGGTAACTTAGGCTTACCGACGATTTTAAAAACAACAAATTCGTCATTCCGTTACGTGTTAGCAGCTGAGATACCGCGAATGAATCGCGGTATGACGTTAGAGAGCTGTGCTAGCTATAGTGCATACCTGACCATAAGGTGACAAGATTTTAAAAAGGCTCTATAACAGTTTTACACATGTATGAATCTCAATGAGCAATCAGATTTTTCTAAATAGCAGGCTGGAGAATATACCTAAGTTCCATTCCGCAATATTGCCTAAACTTTGTGGTGGGGACAAGGTGGTGGATCTGCTGTTTTATAAGCCACTTAGTTATGTGGATAGAAGCAAGTTACTATCTGATGCTCGAGTTGGAGAATTTACAACTTTCATTGCAAAAGTTTATGAACATCAGTCGCCCACTTTTAGAGGTAGACCATATAAAATAGTCGTTGAAAGTGAGAGTCAGTATATATTCATAGTCTTTTTTAATTACTCAGTTAAGTATTTATATAAACTATTTCCAATTGGAGCGAATGTGATCATCAGTGGCAAACTCGAAAAATTTGCTGAACATTGGCAAATTACTCATCCAGATTACGTGTCGCTTGACATCAACCAATTTAAAGAAATAGCTTGCATAGAGCCAGTTTACCAATTATGCCGTGGCATTACCAATAAGCGCATTGGGAACATAATAAGCTCTAATCTAAAGGAATTGCCTGATTTACCAGAGTGGATAGATGATACATTAATCAAGCAAAAAAAATGGTTAAGTTGGAGGGAAAGCATCATAAAGTTGCACAGACCAAGCTCATTGGCGGAAGCTGAGGTTTGTAGAAAAAGGCTTGCTTATGATGAATTGTTTGCGTATCAGCTAGCGCTGAAACTTGCAAGAAAAAATCATGTGAAAGAAAGGGGAAGAGAATTTGTAATATTGAGTAAATACAAAGAGCAAGTTTTAAATGAATTGTCGTTTCAATTAACAAATGATCAAACTCGTGCAATAGATGAGATCTCAGAGAGACAAAAATCCAAGTATCGCATGATAAGCTTGCTGCAAGGTGATGTTGGTAGTGGCAAAACCGTAGTTGCACTTTTTGCGATGATAAATGTGGTAGAAAACAACATGCAGGCAGCTCTAATGGCACCGACTACTATCTTGGCGGAGCAACATTATAATTGGATTGAGGAAGTTTTATCCTGTACCGATATAAAAGTTGCGCTGCTTACTGGTAAAACTTCGCGCAAGGAAAGAAAGATTATCATGAACGAACTTGCAAGTGGTGTTTTAAATATAGTGATTGGCACTCATGCACTATTTCAAGCTAACGTTACATTTAAAAATTTAGGGCTTGCAGTCATAGACGAGCAACAGCGATTTGGAGTGATGCAGAGAAATCGCTTGGTAGGAAAAGGAGAAAATGCCGATATACTTTTCGTTACTGCAACTCCCATTCCAAGAACTTTGCAGCAAGCTATGTATGGTGACGTTGAATGTTCAATTTTGAAAGAAAAACCAAAATCCAGATTGCCAATAAAAACTGTAACTATGAACATTAGTAGGGTGCCAGATGTTATTGAAAAGCTAAAAGGTGCTATAAACAGGGGCGAAAAAGCATATTGGATTTGTCCATATATAGAAGAAAACGAAGAGACCAATATTGCTGCAGCAGAGATGCGTTTTCAGGAATTACAAAAAACATTTCTTGATAAAGTCGGGATAATACACGGAAAATTGACTCAGGAGCAGAAAGATCAAGTTATGTTTTCCTTCAAAAGGAATGAATTTTCTCTGCTTGTTGCAACCACTGTGATAGAAGTTGGTATAGATGTGCCAGATGCAACCATCATGATTATAGAAAATGCAGAGCAATTTGGGTTATCACAATTGCATCAGTTAAGAGGCAGAGTAGGGCGAGGAAACAAGCCATCTTTTTGTGTATTATTATACGATAATTTAAGTAAAAGCTCATCTTCAAAGTTAAAGATCATGTGTGAGTCACAAGATGGATTTTACATTGCTGAAAGGGATATGATGCTAAGAGGCAGTGGAGATATTTTAGGCACAAAACAATCAGGATGTATGGAATTTAAATTTGCTGATTTATATCAGGACAAAGAGCTGCTCAATCTCGCGTATAATAACGCAAAAGGCGCAATGGCTGATTTTGAATTACTGCTTGATATATTTGAATATAGGAGTAGATTACATTTTTCAAAATTTCAGTAGAAAAACCAGGTAGCCCGCAGAAACAAAAAAACTTCCTTGACAAACCTCGCCAGCCCCCTTATCATGAAACTGAAGCTATTGTATTTGCTTTCGCCAATCTGCAGATTAAAAGGTAAGGATTACTTAATGTATCGGCGTCTTATGTTCAATTTTTTGCAGTATATAGATGCTGTATGTCTTTACAAAACTTCATCTACATCTAGATTTTTATCTAAATAAGCTGAACGCGCTTATAAAGCGTTACAAGACATCAAAAAATGCCAATACTCGACAGAGATAGTAAAAGACTAGCTAACTCGGGGATTCTTTGTCTTTTTTTCTGCTTAGTAAATTTCTTAAACATTTGCAGCGTAAGTTAGTTGCAATTAAAAGCAGCTGAATTTCGCTTGTCAAGCGTTTAAAACATAAAAAACGCCAATATTTTAAAGCGGATAATAACCACGGGGCTTCTTTTGCCTTTTTTTTCATTTGGTAAATTTCTTAAATATTTAGATTAGTTGCAATTTAAGAGCCCGTAAAGGGTGTCATTCCAGTGCTTGACACTGGAATCCAGGTTGCTCACAAGCGAACTAGCATAGAAAGTGGTTACAACGTTTTCGATGAGATTGCAGAAAGGCTGGATCCCAGTGGGCTTTGTTGCATCGCTACTTATGAAAGGCTAACTATAGTTAGGATTATAAGCAACCTATTGAAAATCTTGTTTTTTTGCAATCAATCTGATCAAATTTAAGAATAGTAATTTGTTACTTATATTAATAAATTTAATTCTATTGAAAATAGCTAAAGCATTGAAATTCTTGAATTTTAGCCAGATTAGTGAGTGGTAGTGAAATTTCTTTTACTCAAATTTAGGTATTCACTGACCGTTCTTGTTATAAATACCAGAATAATAAGCTACTGATATTCCCTATCTTTTTTATCTTTAATCCATCATAGCTAGCGATGCAACAAAGCCATCCCAGTGTCAGCTACTTGAATGACATCATAGGGGCGCTGGGCATAAGTGTTGAAAGTAACACAAAAAAGACATAAAGAACTATTATTGCAAGAAAATGGAGGCAATAATGGATCAAATAGAAAGAGTACTAAATTTAATAAAAGATGAGGATTTAGAAAGGCTAGGAAAATTAAGTGAAGTAGATAAATGTAATACTAAATTGTTGGGCAAGATTATATTTAAAGGTCTAATGAAGTTAATATTAATGGGGCAAAAAACAAGCCTAAGAGCGCTAGAAATGGTAATAAACAGGTGTATAATGGATAAGAATAGCGATAAAAGTACAGTAACATACAGTGGTTTGTCAAAAAGGTTAAAAGTTATAAATCCAGAATATTTTAAGGGAGTATATATTGATTTGATGAGCAAGATTAAAAAGCTATTACCCCAAAAAACATCAAATAACTTACATAAGTTTGATTCGACGATCATAAATTTATCGGGATATCTCATAAAAGATGGGCTAAAAATAGGCGGTAAAAGTAACGACAGTCAAGTTAAAGTGAGTGTAGGATTAAAGGATCAATTGCCGACAAGTATAAGATTTTGTAAAGGACAAGAAGAAAGTAGTGAAGATATAGCATTAGTGAGAGCAATTAATGAAGCTAAAGTTGAAAAAGAGGATATTTTATTATTTGATAGAGGAATCAGAAAAGTTGGAACTTTTGCCGAATTTGATGAAAAGGAGTACAAATTTATCACAAGAGTTAAAGTCTTACTATTACCCACAAATATAAATGTTTGTTGCATAGCTCTTAATGGCATAACTTTTGCTTGAAATAACTGTTTATATGGTGCAATTTACAGCTTTTAGTTGCTAAAATTATAACTCTTAGTTTAATAATTTTAATCTAATAAGCTTTCAGGTTAATAAAATTAAATTATTTGAGTAAATACAATACTATGTTTTTATTTGTGGGTAATAGTAAGAGTTAAAGTAGGAAGAAAACATGATGTTATAAGCAGGAACAAAGTTATAAGAGAACAAAAATCGGATGGATCAGAGATTTTAGAAGATATAATAGTTAATCTTTATCGTGCACGAGGTAAAGTGGCAGAAAAGCATGATCTACGGCTAATAAAAATCAGAAATAAAATTGGAGATGAAATATGGTTTTTGACAAACTTGTTTGAAATGCCAGCTTATGAAGTAACAGAGCTATATAGGCGCAGATGGGATATAGAAATGTTCT
The DNA here is from genome assembly GCF_918697765.1 of Wolbachia endosymbiont of Phyllotreta cruciferae. Taxonomy (NCBI): domain Bacteria; kingdom Pseudomonadati; phylum Pseudomonadota; class Alphaproteobacteria; order Rickettsiales; family Anaplasmataceae; genus Wolbachia; species Wolbachia endosymbiont of Phyllotreta cruciferae. The sequence goes on along the minus strand of NZ_OU953855.1, from coordinate 866,785 downwards.
TTAAATTTATAAAGCAAAATCTTGGATATAAGCACTTTTTAAGCCATACTATGAATGGCATGAAGGTGTATATTTACATGATTATTATTACGGCTTTGTTATTTCTTGTTTATAAAATCAAAAATAATCTACATGGGTTCAAAATAGCATTACTGCAATTCACATTGGATCTAAATGACTCTTTTATACGTTCGATTGTTTTACTGTCGGGAGGTAATTTACATGCCGTTGATCATCTCATATCACGTTATTTTTGATACTTTCAACACTTATGGGGCGCTGCCCTGACAATCGTCATCCCGCTACGTGTTAGCGGAATCTGCTGTGGCAACATAAACTCAAATCATTCAAATTTTAATCCAAAGAGGTATCATTATGTCAAACAACTTCAATTTTAAAGAATTTTTTAACCACTATGAAACAAATAGTACGTCAGATGATATACAAAGGTATTATTTGCTGTGGAAATCAGTAATAGCGCAGGCAATGATTGATGCAGCAAGTCACTGCAAAAAAACAGAAAGCTTGGTAGAAAAACGTAAGGCAATTTCTTGGTTATCAGACTTTAGTCAAGATTTTGTGCACACATGTATATTGGCTGATTGTGATCCGGTATACGTAAAAAACAAAATACAGCCAATCTTAAAAAGCCTTACTAGATAAAGCCTTTTTATATACTCAATGAGGTTTACTCCTTTTACCGAAAAAAATATAATGCAATCTCCTATCTATAGTTTCCTCTATATCTTTGATTAATAGCTGCTTTATCATGTTTACTTTTCGCTTTGCATCTTGAGCTTGACGCTCATTGTTACCACTGTTATTGCTGTAATTATTCTTATCACTATAACTACTGCCACTTGGTTTGCTACTGTTACTGAACTCACTACCCCTTTTTCTTCTTGTGTTGAGTATCTGTATTATCTTTTCCTTTAAAAAGGACTTCCAGCCTGTGCCAAGTAATAATTTATAGAGAAAATGCGGAGTAAGAAACGCCACTAATATTCGAATAGAAATTCCGTAACCGAGATCTTCCCTATTTTCATAATACCACTTGCAATATTGAAACAAACGGTAAAACGCATTTTTGAAAGAGCCAAATTCTACAGCATACCAAAAACCATTGCTGAGAAACATCAGCACAATGCTGAACGTGTAAAGATACATTGTGCAGAGAAACAGCTTTACAACTATATCTTTCAAGCTGCCTAGTATATAATTAAATAATCTTAATTTATAGAAAAGTGATATCATTTCACACCCACTTCAACATGGCTGGGGTGGAAGGATTCGAACCTTCGCGTGGCGGTATCAAAAACCGCTGCCTTACCACTTGGCTACACCCCAATACTACTTACATCAATAACACTATTAGCCCAATTAGTAAAAGATTTATTTGCTTTTTCTATGGGCATCACAGCAATAGCTGGCTGATCATAAGAATGCATTGCTTCGATTTTTTCTACAATTTTATCAACTTGATCATTTTTGCTTTTCATAATTGCTACTATTTCACAACTACTGTTAATTTCACCCTTCCATAAATACAGAGAATTCACTTCAGGAAATATATTTACACATACAATTAATTTCTCGTTTAACAATTCCTCAGAAACAGTCTTAGCCTCCTCAAAATTTGAAAAAGTTGTATAAACCAAAACTAAATTATTCATTAGTAGCTACATAAATGCATTGCTACTATACTCTACCGAGATTTATTCATCAAGAGAAAATAACGCCAGCGCGTACTGTATGAACATTTGTTTGCAAAGGTAGTATGTTAAGTGTTATAGCTAGTTTGCCTCAAACGTAAAGGTGTCATCCCAGTGCCCCTGTGATGTCATTCCAGTGCTTGACACTGGAATCCAGTTTTCCATATAATCTCATCGAAAACGTTGTAACCACTTTCTATGCTAGTTTGCTTGTAAACAAGCAAACTTTCCTGGATCCCAGTGGGCTTTGTTGCATAGCAACTGAAAAAATCTGGTGGCTACTGACAAAATTCATTATAAAATAGCCATTTAACCTTGAAAGAAAAAATATGCCACAAAAAATGAGGGTCAGTAACCATAGCGAATATAACAAATTTCTAGAAAAAAGAGGAAATATTTTTCATTATATCAACGAAGCCATAGAAAAGTGGTACGAGAATGGTCCAAAAATACCAGGTGGCAACAATATTTATAGCGATAAAGTTGTAATTTTGGTGCACATAATAACTTGTTTATTTAGAATAGGCCTGAGGCAAACAGTTGGGTTTATAGCAGGATACCTTGAGCAAATTGGGAAAAATTTGCAAGTTATCAGCTATTCACAATCATCAAGAAGGTTTAAGAAACTCAATATTAAGATCAATGATTGCAGAATTGATAAAAATAATATGGAAGATATCGAAATTACTATAGACAGTACAGGAATTAGTATATACAACAACACTCCTGGTCATAGCAAAGAAAATAGCGAAGATAGAAAGTATCGCAGCTATGAACAGACAAGAAAATTGCATGTAATGTTGAATACAAACAGCAAAAAAGCCATAGCTGTAAAATACAGTAACGGTGTCTACTCTGATCACTATGGAGCTTGTGATTTGCTAAAAGAAGTCGATTTTCAGTATGTCATAAAAGTACTATATGCAGATAGGGCATATGACAGAGAAAAGCTCTATAAGCTGTGTAATCAATATGGTATAAAAACGAAAATTCCTCCGAAAAACAACGCAGCAGAGCATCCAAAATTGGATTATATGCTTGATAGAAATGCCGCTATTCAGTTAATGAAATTACATGGTGAGAATGGTATAAAAAGATGGAAAGAAGAAGTAAATTACGGAAAAAGATCGTATATTGAAGGATTTTTCTCAAGGTTGAAGCGAATATTTGGGTTTAGTTTTAGGAGCAAATCTGAGATTAATCGTGAGAAGGAACTGCTACTCAAGTGTTATTTGCTTAACAAATTTACTGAAATAGGCATGGCTAAGTTTGAGATAGCTTCATGAATTTATTGTACGTTACCTACTATCCGAAGAGCGATACAACAAAGCCATCCCAGTGTCAAGCACTGGGATGACATCATAGGGGCGCTGGGCATAAGTGTTGAAAGTATCAAAAATAACGTGATATGAGATGATCAACGGCATGTAAATTACCTCCCGACAGTAAAACAATCGAACGTATAAAAGAGTCATTTAGATCCAATGTGAATTGCAGTAATGCTATTTTGAACCCATGTAGATTATTTTTGATTTTATAAACAAGAAATAACAAAGCCGTAATAATAATCATGTAAATATACACCTTCATGCCATTCATAGTATGGCTTAAAAAGTGCTTATATCCAAGATTTTGCTTTATAAATTTAAAGAACACTTCTATATCCCATCTGCGCCTATATAGCTCTGTTACTTCATAAGCTGGCATTTCAAACAAGTTTGTCAAAAACCATATTTCATCTCCAATTTTATTTCTGATTTTTATTAGCCGTAGATCATGCTTTTCTGCCACTTTACCTCGTGCACGATAAAGATTAACTATTATATCTTCTAAAATCTCTGATCCATCCGATTTTTGTTCTCTTATAACTTTGTTCCTGCTTATAACATCATGTTTTCTTCCTACTTTAACTCTTGTGATAAATTTGTACTCCTTTTCATCAAATTCGGCAAAAGTTCCAACTTTTCTGATTCCTCTATCAAATAATAAAATATCCTCTTTTTCAACTTTAGCTTCATTAATTGCTCTCACTAATGCTATATCTTCACTACTTTCTTCTTGTCCTTTACAAAATCTTATACTTGTCGGCAATTGATCCTTTAATCCTACACTCACTTTAACTTGACTGTCGTTACTTTTACCGCCTATTTTTAGCCCATCTTTTATGAGATATCCCGATAAATTTATGATCGTCGAATCAAACTTATGTAAGTTATTTGATGTTTTTTGGGGTAATAGCTTTTTAATCTTGCTCATCAAATCAATATATACTCCCTTAAAATATTCTGGATTTATAACTTTTAACCTTTTTGACAAACCACTGTATGTTACTGTACTTTTATCGCTATTCTTATCCATTATACACCTGTTTATTACCATTTCTAGCGCTCTTAGGCTTGTTTTTTGCCCCATTAATATTAACTTCATTAGACCTTTAAATATAATCTTGCCCAACAATTTAGTATTACATTTATCTACTTCACTTAATTTTCCTAGCCTTTCTAAATCCTCATCTTTTATTAAATTTAGTACTCTTTCTATTTGATCCATTATTGCCTCCATTTTCTTGCAATAATAGTTCTTTATGTCTTTTTTGTGTTACTTTCAACACTTATGGGGCGCTGGGATGACATCATAGGGGGCTACTTGGCTGACAACCGTCATCCCGCTACGTGTTAGCGGGATCTCTTGTTAGCGCCGCGGCGGTATATTTGTCATCCCGCTAGCGGGATCTAGAGATACCGCGAATGAATCGCGGTATGACGGTTCGCGGCAGCATGACGATGGTTTATACCTCGTCATTCCGCTACGTGTTAGCGGGATCTAGAGATACCGCGGCGGTATGACGATAAGACACAAAGCCTAATGGAAAAAACTGCGAACGCCAGTGAAAAACATAGCAATTTTATTTTCATTTGCAGCTTTTATCACATCTTGATCTTTCAGCGAGCCGCCGGGCTGAATTATAGCTGTAATTCCATGTTTTGCACTTTCTACTATGCTATCTGGGAATGGAAAAAATGCATCTGAAGCAAGCACTGCACCTTTACATTTTTCACCTGCTTTTTTCACTGCAATGTTCACACTATCTATTCTGCTTGTTTGCCCTGCGCCGATGCCAATAGCACAACCATCTTTTGCTATAACTATTGCGTTGGATTTCACATGTTTACATATTTTCCAGGCAAAAATAAGATCTTCCTTTTCTTTTTCTGTTGTAGTGCACTTTGTTACTTGTTCTGCTTTTATTGTGTGGTCATTATTTTCTTGCACCAAAAACCCACCAACAACATTTTTAATTTGGTATTTCACATTTTGTTGGAAAGATTTATGAATAATCACTCTTAAATTTTTCTTTCTTTGTAAAATTTTTAGTGCCTCATTGTTTACCGATGGTGCTATCACTACTTCCAAAAATATCTCGTTTAATTTTTCTGCTAGCTTTAAATCTATCTCCCGATTTAAGGCAACTATGCCACCAAAACTGCTTACTTCATCACATGATAGAGCCTTTTCATATGCCTCCAAAGCATTATTACTAACAGCAGCGCCACATGGGTTATTGTGCTTTATTATCACTGCTGCAGGCTCTTCGAATTCAGAAGTTATGTTAAGTGCGGACTCTATATCTACTATATTATTATAACTCAACTCTTTTCCATGTATTTTTTCCAGCGGATATTTGGTGAATTGATTGCTATAAAATGCAGCTTTTTGATGAGGGTTTTCACCATACCTTAATTCTTGTGCTTTATGCCCATATAGTGCGAAAAACTCTGGCAACTCATTATTTTTACTCTGGGATAAAAACCAACTGTGAATATTAGAATCGTAGTGTGCAGTGAGAGCAAATGCTTTGGTTGCTAAATATTTTCTATATTCCAATGTTGTTTCATTGTTATTTTTTATCATCTCAGCTTTTAGTGCTTCGTAGTCTTGAATGCTAGAAATAACTGAAGTAAAACGAAAGTTTTTTGCTGCAGCTCTAATTAACGCCACTCCGCCGATATCAATTTGTTCTATAATTTGCTCTTCATTTGAGCCGCTACTTACTGTCTTCCAAAATGGGTATAGGTTAGTTATAAGCAGGTCTATTGGCTCAATACCTAGATTTTGTATTTCCGTTTTGTGTTTTTCTCTATTGCAAAGTATTCCTCCATGAATTTTAGGGTGTAAAGTTTTCACTCTACCACCCAGTATCTCTGGAAATTGTGTGTAATCTGAGACCTCTTGTGTTTTTATTCCTGCACTAGATAGTGCTTTATGAGTATTTCCCGTTGAAAGAATTTCTATTTGTTGCTGCGTTAAAAACGATGCAAGATCAATTATATTCGTTTTATCGTATACTGATATTAAAGCTCTTTTTATTTTCATTTTTATATGGAAAGTTTTTTAAGATTATATCTAAGAAAAGGAAATTTAGCTATTACATTTCTACACTAATTTAAAGCAGTCTATTCTATAAATTTTTTTACCATGCTTGATTTCAAGCCACGAATAAAATCTTCAATACTGCAAGGATTTCTCCCTTCCATTTGTACAACTTTAGGAATTAAAGTGCCACCTTTTAAACTTATGTGCATATTATCGTTAACAATCTTACCTTGTTCTGAAGCGAGAGCTTCAAAGTCAGCATCAAGTATCCTGATACGTTTATTTTCTATCTTAATGAATGCTTTTGGGTAAAACGCTTTAACCTTTCTATAAGCAACTTCACAGGCATCACTTGCATAAATTTTATAGTCTTCCACTTTGTCAGCGTAACATGCATTGTTATCGTTCTGTTTTAAGGGAAGCTGTTTTTCAATTTCGTTTAGCACTTTCAGCAGTAAATCACTGCCTAGCTTAGATAATTTATCATGCAATGTCTTGTAATTATCGTTCTTTTCGATAAGAAATTTTTCCTGTTTTAAAATAGGGCCGGAATCTAATCCTTCATCCAATTGCATAATGCTAACCCCGGTTTCTTGATCTCCTGCTAAAATTGTGTGCTGTATCGGGGCTGCACCACGCCACCTTGGTAGTAATGAAGGATGAATATTAATACAACCATATTTTGGAATATTCAAAATTTCTCTTGGAAGTATCAATCCATACGCGGCAACAACCGCAACGTCTGGCTTGAAATTTCTAAATTTTTCTTGCTCTGCCGAGAACTTTAGAGAGATAGGAGTACATACCTCTATGTTACTTTCTTCAGCGATAACATGTACTGGAGATTTCATTGGCTTCTGTCCACGCCCCGAAGGTTTTGGAGCCTTGGTGTATACTGTCACCACTTCGCTCTTTGATTTCAGTAACAAGCTCAGAGAATTAACAGCAAATCCTGGTGATCCCATGAAAATAATTCTCATGGTGTTTTTGCTTTAAGAATTCTCCGCTAATTTACCACTTACAGTTTCTACTAATTTGGCAAAATCATCCTTATAATTAACTGCCATCTCAGCAAGAATTTTTCTATTTAAATCAATGCCGGCAAGTGTAAGACCATGCATAAACCTACCATAAGTAAGCCCATGCTCTCTTGCTGCTGCATTAATACGTATTATCCATAAGCTACGGAAATCACGTTTACGGGTTCTTCTGTCTCTATAAGCATATTGCAGTGCTTTTTCAACTCTTTGTAATGCAATTCTATAACAACTTTTTGCGCGCCCTCTATAACCCTTTGCCAGTTTCAATATTTTTTTATGACGAGCGTGAGTAGTGACTCCACGTTTTACCCGAGCCATTTTATTTTACCTCCATTTTGTTAAATACCGTAAGGCATATGAAGCTTAACTATACGCGAGTCAGATTTACCAAGAATCGTTGTACCGCGCTGATTACGAATATTAGATTTACTTCTCTTTACCATGCCATGCCTTTTGCCTGACTGAGTAGAAATAACTTTACCCTTAGCTGTAAGGTGAAAGCGCTTTTTCACAGAAGATTTGGTTTTTAATTTTATTTTCTTCATATTCCAAATAAATTTACAAGCACTACTATTGAGTTCTTTAATAGTAATTAAGCATTAGTATAAATAATTTTATTAAAGAATCAAATTAAAATTGTATATTAAAGGAGTTTAAAAGTAATTACGCCCAATATGTGTGTTATACCTTCTTTATTCCCAAGTGGCAACAATACTTGCCTCATTTTAACACTTTCACTTTCTTCCTCTTCATTGATCGGGCATTTACTCTCTATTACAGTATCAAGTTTATCAATAACTGCATCTATTTTATATAGTCGCAAAAATGGTGCATCAATTGCATACTTATTATCAATGCGCGTCTTTTTCTCAAAACCATAGAATTCAACAGCCTTTTCTCCTGCATTTTCACAAATATAACCTTGATCCTTGACTTCAATGACAAAACAATGCTGCCATGATTCCATTATTTCTGCAGTGTCTATTTCATGCCTTTCTGGCCAATCTCTGTCTGATCCTTTTATGTCATTCCAGTGTTGAGTCACCACATTTGCTATTCTTTTTTCTTTGCCTACATAAATTTCCATTCCAATTTCCACATATAAAACACAGATATGAGGTAAATTTATCGTGAATATATTGATTTTTTCTTACCACAAGGTGCATGTCACTAGAAGTTCTGAGATCTAGAGAGTGGTATTGATTTTATTTCCATTACAACTTATTATTTATAGATAACCTCAATAAAAACGATGAAGCTAAACGAAATCAGAGAAAGATTTATAAAATTTTTTGTAAATAATGACCACGAGCAGGTTTCTTCTTCTCCTTTGATTCCAGAACATGACCCAACGCTCATGTTCACAAATGCTGGTATGGTGCAGTTTAAAAATATTTTTACTGGTGCTCAAAAAACTGAAATGAAACGTGCTGTCTCAAGTCAAAAGTGCCTAAGAGCAGGCGGTAAACACAATGATCTGGAAAATGTTGGCTATACAACTCGGCATCACACATTTTTTGAAATGCTCGGAAATTTTAGCTTCGGTGATTACTTTAAGGAAACTGCGATAGAATTTGCGTGGGAATTTATCACTAAGGAGTTATCTCTTGATAAAAACAGACTATCCATAACCGTCTACCATACTGATGATGAGGCGTACGAGATTTGGCGTAAGATAAGTGGCTTTTCAAGTGATAAAATCATAAGAATTACAACGGATGATAACTTTTGGAGTATGGGAAGCACTGGTCCGTGCGGTCCATGTTCTGAAATTTTTTATGACCATGGGAGTCCTCATTTACAAGAGGGCGATAGAATTGTTGAAATCTGGAATCTGGTATTCATGGAGTTTAACAAAGATGAAGAAGGTAATTTACACAAATTGCCAAAAAAATGCATCGATACTGGAATGGGCCTTGAAAGAATAGCGGCTGTTATGCAAAACGTCCATGATAACTATGATATTGATCTATTTTCTGCTCTGATAAGTAAATCACAAGAGTACTGTGGAAGAACGGAAAATAAAATAGCGCATAAGATCATAGCAGATCATCTTCGCGCGGCTGCATTTCTCATCGCAGAAGGAGTGCTTCCTGGAAATGAGGGCAGGAATTACGTATTACGCAGATTAATTAGGAGAGCCACACGTTATATTCACCTGCTTGGATATAATGATTCCCTACTCCATCGTATTTTTCCAGTGTTGATAGATAGCACGAGTTCGGCTTATATGGGAGCTGAATTAGTCAGAGCTAAAAGCTTAATAGAAACGACGTTAAAATCAGAGGAAGAAAACTTTAAAGACACTTTGATGAAAGGTATCAATCTCCTGGAGAAATTCACTACAGATTTAAAATCGGGCGATACTTTGCCTGGAGAATCAGCGTTTAAGCTATATGACACCTACGGATTTCCTTTGGATATTACACTTGATATTTTAAAAGAGAAAAAAATAAATTTTGACCAGAAGGGTTTTGATGATGCAATGGGAGAACAAAAAGAGAGAGCACGTGCTAAATGGGCTGGATCTGGTGAAAAATCTGTTGAGCAAGTATGGTTTGATTTGATCAATAAATTTGGCAAAACAAAATTTGTTGGTTATGAGTTCAATGAAGTAAGTGATGCGAAAATACTAGCTATAGTTTCCTCTAAAAATGAAGTAATTGATTCTGCAAAGGAGGGAGAAAAGATAACCATTATACTTGATAAAACACCTTTTTATGGCGAGTCAGGTGGACAAGTGGGAGATACTGGCAGTCTGATCAAACCTGGTAGAAGTATTATTATAGTCGAGAATACCAATAAGGTTAATGACCTATATTTGCACAGATGCATAGTTAAATTCGGTTCAATTTGTAAAGGTGACACAGTTACAGCAAGCATAGATAAGGAAAGAAGGCAAACCTTAAGGAGAAATCATTCAGCTACACACCTTTTGCACTTTGTATTAAGAAAAATCTTGGGTGATCATGTCACTCAAAAAGGTTCCCTAGTTGCACCGGATAAGTTACGATTTGACTTTAGTCATAACACTCAAGTTACTCAGGATCAGCTATTCTTAGTAGAAGATATGGTAAACTCTCTAATCAGAGAAAATCTTTCCGCATCTACAAAAATTCAAAGCATGAATCAGGCAATAGACGAAGGAGCTATGGCGTTATTCGGTGAAAAATATGGCAACCAAGTAAGAGTAGTGAAGATTGGAGATTCAAGGGAACTGTGTGGTGGCACACACGTTGAACACACTGGAGAAATTGGTTTATTTAAGATAGTAACAGAAAGTTCTGTTGCTTTTGGAGTGAGAAGAATTGAAGCTTTAACTGGTCAAGAAGCAATCAATTATGTACGTGATAATGAAATTAACTTAAAAAAAGTTGCAGAATTCGTAAAAGCGCCAGCAAGTGAAATAATAAACCGATTAAATATTTTAAATCAAGAGCGCAAAGAATCTGAAGCTAAAATAAAAAATTTATATAAAAAACTTATAAGCGCAGAGAGCATAAAAAGTACTGAAATAAATGGAATAAATTTTGTAAGTCATGCTTTTACCAATATTCCAGCGAATATAATAAGAGAGTTTGTTTTGCAGCAACAAAAACCAAAAACGATAATAGCTTTCACGGCAACAGAAAAAGATAAAACAGTCTTGATTATTAAAGTAAGTAAAGACTTAATCAATGAGATTAGCGCAAAAGAACTAATATCCATAGCAGTTGAAAAGAACTGTGGTGGGAATGCTGAATTTGCACAAACAGGCTGTGATAGCAATAAAATAGATGATGCCATTACAGCCATTTATAGCAAAATAGCAGCTTCTAAGCACTCTACGTCATACCACCACGAACCGTCATACCGCCGCGGCGCTAACAAGCAGCGGGATACTTAACCATCGTCTACACCGTCATACCGCGATTCATTCGCGGTATCTCTTAGCCGCTAACAAGAGATCCCGCTAACAAGCAGCGGGATGACGAATTACTATGCCGCCGCGAACCGTCATACCGTTGCAAACCGTCATACCGCGATTCATTCGCGGTATCTCTTAGCATAGATCCCGCTACCTGTTAGCGGGATGACGGTTGTCAGGCTAGCTGTCATCCAAGTAGCTCGACTACTTGGATCCAGGAAAAAGAATGGTGTCATGAAAGTAGCTGACACTGATTCCTTTATGATGGTGTCATCCCAGTGCCCAGACACTGGGATCCAGGAAACTTAATTGCAAGTAATGCATTGGATTTGGTGAGTATGGGTTTTGCGTTATAGAATGAAGCACTTTTGGTGAATTTATAAAGAAAAATGGATCCCAGTGGGCTTTGTTGCATCGCTAGCTATAATGGATTAAAGATAAAAAAGGTGGAGAATATCAGTAGCTTATTATTCTGGTATTTACAACAAGAACGGTCAGTGAATACCTAAATTTGAGTAAAAGAAATTTCACTACCACTCACTAATCCGGCTAAAATTCAAGAATTTCAATGCTTTAGCTATTTTCAATAGAATTAAATTTATTAATATAAATAACAAATTACTATTCTTAAATTTGATCAGATTGATTGCAAAAAAACAAGATTTTCAATAAGTTGCTTATAATCCTAATTATAGTTAGCCTTTCATAAGTAGCGATGCAACAAAGCCATCCCAGTGTCAAGCACTGGGATGACAAGGTATAAACCTTATCGTCATGCCGCCGCGAACCGTCATACCGTGATTCATTCGCGGTATCTCAGCCGCTAACAAGAGATCCCGCTAACAAGTAGCGGGATGACGGTTGTCGTTCAGCCACAAACATTAAGAAATTTACCAAATGAAAAAAAGGCAAAAGAAGCCCCGTGGTTATTATCCGCTTTAAAATATTGGCGTTTTTTATGTTTTAAACGCTTGACAAGCGAAATTCAGCTGCTTTTAATTGCAACTAACTTACGCTGCAAACGTTTAAGAAATTTACTAAGCAGAAAAAAAGACAAAGAATCCCCGAGTTAGCTAGTCTTTTACTATCTCTGTCGAGTATTGGCATTTTTTGATGTCTTGTAACGCTTTATAAGCGCGTTCAGCTTATTTAGATAAAAATCTAGATGTAGATGAAGTTTTGTAAAGACATACAGTATCTATATACTGCAAAAAATTGAACATAAGACGCCGATACATTAAGTAATCCTTACCTTTTAATCTGCAGATTGGCGAAAGCAAATACAATAGCTTCAGTTTCATGATAAGGGGGCTAGCGGAGTTTGTCAAGGAATTCTTATTAAAACTAAAGAGCTCAAATGAAAGGAGGTAAACTCTAAAGTATACATTTAGTAGCGCTTTCTATGAGAGAAATCGTATTACCTATTCCGTAAAGCTTTATGAAAGATCCCATTCTTGGACCGGTTTTTTGGCCAAGTAACGTTTCATATAATAGCTGAAACCAGTCACGTAAGTTGGTGTAATCATATTTTTTTCCAATAGAAAATACCTGAGATTGAATTTCTTCAGCAGTAGCAGTTGTAGATAGAGAATGTAAAGTGTCCTTCAAATCTAGTAACGCTGCTTTTTCTTTTTCATTTGGAGTTTTATATGATTTTGTTGGCTTGATAAAATCGTGATAATACTTTACTGCAAAGTCTGAAAGTCTATCAAGCATTTTATTATTTTCTGGTGTAACGTTTGGTGCATAAGAGGATATAAAACCCCATAGGATCTCTTTGTTTTCAGCATTACAAGCTGCTGCTAGGTTTAAAAGTAGTGAGAAATTTATGCCTGAAGTTTCTATACTGGGAACATTGCCCTGGTGAATGTGCCAAGCAGGATTATTTATATCCTTTTCTTTGTTCTCATGATAACGCTTTACAAATTCTAAATATTCATCAGTTGATTTTGGTATCACATCAAAATATAAACGTTTAGCTTTTTTAGGACTCTGAAAAATGTACAATGCTAAGCTCTCTGTTGGTGCGTAAGTTAGCCACTCTTCAATTGAAATGCCATTTCCTTTTGATTTTGATATTTTCTTTCCTTCTTTATCAAGAAAAAGCTCGTAGCAAAACAGAAGTGGTGGCTTTTCTCCAAGTATTTCACATATTTGACTTGAAAGCACAGCAGATGGAGTTAAATCTTTTCCGTGAGCTTCGTAATTTACTCCAAATGCGGCCCACCTCATTCCCCAATCAGGTTTCCATTGCAGTTTACATTTTCCTTTTGTCACTGGAACTTCTATTTTTTCCCCGTTTGGGTCTTCATATGTGATTGTTCCTTTCTCTGTATTTGTTTCAATTACTGGAACTTGTAAAACTTGAGAAGTTTTTGGGCATATTGGCAAGAATGGACTATAAGTCTGCTGTCTTTCTTCCCGAAATGATGGAAGCATTACGTCCATCACTTTATCATAATTTTTCAGTAAGAGTAAAAGTTTTTCATCGTAAACGCCAGATTTATAACACTCTGTTGCACTCCTGAACTCGTATTCAAATTCAAACATATCAAGAAATTTACACAACAATGAATTCATATGATGACCATAACTCTGATGAGTGCCAAATGGATCAGGTATCATAGTCAATGGTTTATTTAAGTGCTCTCTTAGCATCTCTTGATTTGGCACATTATCTGGTATTTTTCGCAAACCATCCATATCATCTGAAACTGCAATGATTTTGGTTTTTATACCAGGAGCTATTTTTTTTAATGCATTTACAATAACTGTAGTGCGGAAAACCTCTCCAAAGGTTCCTATGTGGGGTAAACCAGAGGGTCCATAACCAGTTTCAAATATTATTTCTTTTTTATTAGGAAACTCTTGCAATATTTTTTCTGCTTCTTGAAATGGCCAACTTGTCATTATCGGGATTAAACAATGTATCTTAACTTAAAGTGCTACTAGTTTCAATGGATTTTTACTATAATGATATAGTATTAGTGTTAGAGCTATTATTAGAAGGTTAAAGATATGTCCACAGGTAGTATACAAACAGATCAATTATTTAAGGGTCTTACAAGACCTGCAATGCTCTTTGGTGTGAGTTATATGTTTGCAATATTAAACGTCCTGATTTGCATGCTAATTTTCATTAATTCAAATGATTTAAGAGTGATTCTCTTAATGTTACCAGGTATACATGGACTTGGTTATATAGCTTCTGCAAAAGAACCGTTGTTTATTGAATTATTTATGGTAAAATTGGGAAAGTGCTCGAAATGTTTAAATCGTTTTTACCATGGAGCCAATTCTTATGATATTGCTTAACGTTGTGTGATGCTGAGGTTTAGGGCTATTCAATCAAAGAATAAATCTACTCTGAACAGGGAAGTTCACGCTGCTGAATTTATTCCTTATTCTTGCTATTGGAATAGCACAACCTTGATGACAAAAGAAAATTGGTTGGTTAAGGTTATAAAATTAAGTGGTTTTACATTTGAAACTGCCGATGACGAGGATTTAGTCATACAGAACAACATCAGGAATCAGATGCTAAGAAGCATTTCATCTCCGGCATTTAGTTTGTATTTTCATACTATCAGACGTAAGAAAAATATTTTTTCTGATGAATTTGCAAGTCAAGGTTTGCCGAATTTTTTCGCTAATCACGTAAATCTAAAATGGAGAGAAAAACACGCAACAAGGCAATCATTTATTAATGACCTATACATTACGATTATCCGTAGAGCGGACACAAAAGGAGTAGAATTTTTGTCACATCTACTAAAAAAATTCGGACATGTAACTTCAAAACATGCTTGGGAAAGTGATATACGTGCCACGTATGAAGATTTAGAGGAAACGACAAATCGTGTAGTGACAAGCCTTAGAAATTATTCGCCTAAAATTCTTGGAGTAAAAGAAACTCCAGATGGTTTGTTCTGCGAAATAATGGAGTTTCTATCTAGAATCGTAAATTGTGGCTTCGTTACAAATACGCTTTTTCCGCTAAGAACTGAAATATCAAGATACTTACCAGTACATAGGTTATTCTTTGGCCGTAAGATGATACAGGTTGTGACTCATAATGAGAGTAAATATGCTGGAATAATTAGTATCAAAGAATATGGAAATCATACTTCTGCAGGAATGCTTGATTCGTTTTTACAACTTCCTTACGAGTTTATAATTACGCAATCTTTTCAATTTATAAACAGGCAAATGGCGATTGGAAAAATGCAGATACAGCAAAATCGAATGATACAGTCTGCAGATAAAGCTATTTCTCAAATAGCAGAAATTTCTCAAGCGCTTGATGACGCAATGAGTGGTAAGATTGCGTTTGGTCAACATCACCTGACTATTTTATGTATAGAAAAAAGTCCTAAATCATTGGATAACGCTCTGTCGTTGGTAGAATCAGAGCTTTCTAATTGCGGTGTTTACCCTATACGTGAGAGAGTTAACCTTGAACCAGCATTTTGGGCGCAAATTCCTGGTAATTTCGATTATATAGTGAGAAAAGCTACAATAAGTAGTCTTAATTTGGCTGGATTTGCATCTCAACATAATTATCCTACTGGTAATAAATTCAATAACCACTGGGGAGATGCCGTTACAGTTTTTGACACGACATCTGGTACTCCATTTTTTTTCAACTTTCATATAAGGGATGTTGGACACACTATGATAATTGGCCCAACTGGTGCTGGTAAAACTGTTTTAATGAATTTCCTGTGTGCCCAAGCGATGAAGTTTTCTCCAAGGATATTCTTTTTTGATAAAGATCGCGGTGCAGAGATTTTCTTAAGAGCACTTAGTGGTATCTATACTGTAATAGAACCAAGAACTAAAACAAATTTTAATCCTTTACAACTTGATGATACCTCTGATAATAGAACATTTTTAATGGAGTGGATAAAGTCTTTAATTTCGGTATATAATGATAAATTTACTTCAGAAGATATTGCACGAATTAATGATGCAATTGAAGGAAATTTTAAATTAAGAAAAGAAGACAGATTCTTGAGAAACCTCGTACCGTTTTTAGGGCTTGCAGGTCCTGATACTCTAGCTGGGGCAATATCTATGTGGCATGATAATGGTTCTCATGCTGCAATATTTGACAATAAAGAAGATTTGCTAGATTTTTCACGAGCAAGAGTATTTGGTTTTGAGATGGCTAGCTTGCTCAAAGATCCTGTTGCTCTTGGACCGGTCTTGATTTATTTATTTCATAGGATTAGTATATCTCTTGATGGCACTCCATCTATTATCGTTCTTGATGAGGCATGGGCGTTAATAGATAATCCAGTTTTTGCACCCAAGATAAAAGACTGGTTGAAGGTACTGAGAAAACTAAATGCTTTTGTGATTTTTGCTACTCAGAGTGTTGAGGATGCAAGTAAAAGTACTATTAGCGATACGCTTGTACAACAAACAGCGACACAGATTTTTTTACCAAATCTGAAAGCTACTAGTGTCTATCGGGATGTTTTTATGTTAACTGAACGTGAATATATATTAATTAAGCACACAGATCCGAGTACTAGATTCTTTTTGGTGAAACAAGGAGTCAATGCTGTAGTAGCTAGAATAGACTTAAAAGGCCTGGATGATATAATCAACGTATTATCCGGACGTGCAGAAAGTGTTCTATTGTTACACGATATATTAAATGAAGTTGGGGACAACCCAAAAGTATGGTTGCCTATATTTTATCAGAAGGTAAAAAATGTTTAAGACTAAGCTGTCATTGCTATTAATTGCGATATTTTTACTAAATATAGACTTTTTACTCTCATATCCAGTGCTTGCAGATGGAGTAAGTGGTACTGACAAGACAGAATTTGTTAGCAGATTTAATTCCACTGGCAGTTTTAGTCGTGCCTCTAATCCTGATTGTGGAGCGTTTAAAACAGCTGCAGCACTTGCTGGAATAGCGATTGCTGTTGGCGCAATATTTACTGGCATTGTTTTGATCGTTTCTTCTGCTGGTTTGTTTACCGCTCTTGTTATTGTTGGAATGATAGCTGCAATTGTTGGAGTCTGGAAAGCGATAGGAGGGCTTGTTGTTTGTGAACATAGTTTTGTTAAACACCCAGTTGCACGTGATCATGATGGAAAATACAAAAATTTTAAATTAGAAGACACAGGTTATAGTGGCTGCACCAATGAAAATTACCAAACAGAAGAGGAATATTTTTCTTGTTTGCAAAATAAAGCTCGGGAAGACGTGAACAAAAAAGATTATGACGGGAAAAGAGCAGAAAAAGAAGCCTTAAATTCTAACGTTCAGGAGAGTACAGAGAGTTATTACTGGCCAAAAAACGGTGTGCAATACAGTGAATATATAGAAGTATGTCATCGAAACCCTTTAACTTTTGGTAATCTTTTTAACAAGAAAGACTTTGATTTCAGAAAAGAAACTGGATACATAGATTTTGATGTCAGGGAGAAAGATACTGGATATGTAGATGGGTCATGGTCCCCGAAGGTTGATGGTGAGCTGAAATGTAAAGTTCTCAAAGCAGGACAGAGCGAACCCATACATGGAGCTACATTTAAAGCAGTAAGAAAAATGGGCAGATTATGTGTGGAGTTAGCAAGTGTGAAAATGCTTGGTATCGAAATGACTCCTTGGCCGCAAGGGGTTGATATGGGGTGCACGGAATTGCCACCTGACCCGATTGCTCCTATGTGTGAAAAATCTGTGATGATTTTCAAGGATAAGGCCAGTGGTAATACTGATAAGCCAATAGAAATTGATCCCAAGAAAGATTACAAAACTCTGATAAGGGAAACGGAAGAAAAAGGAAAAGTTTTTGTAGGTTATGATAATGCTGGCTGTTTTAGCTCGTATGTCTCTGAAGCTTGTTATAACCAGGCAGGGAGTAAATCATTAGCTCCTATTCCCGTAACTTCTATGATAGTGCAATGCATTAAGGAATCGTTAGATAATTTAGTTGCAGGTATTGATTCAAGTGGCAGCCCACTTAAGGGTCAAAATGGACATAACAAGGGCAGTTTCTTGTCTGTAGCACAAAAGAGGTTGAAAAACACTGTCACTGCTGTTTTGGTTTTAGCTTTAATACTGTTCTCTATAAAAGCCATGTCTGGTGGAGTGCGCAGCCCACAAGAAATGTATATGTTGATCATAAAATTCGCTTTAGTGATTTACTTCACAACAGGCAGTACCATGTCTCATTATTATGGAGAATTAACTCGTCTCTCAAATGGTTTGTCAGAGATAGTGCTAAAAGCATCATCTGAAAGTAAAGGCATATGTAATTATAAAGCAGGTACAGATTATGAATATACTCGTGCAGGAAAGAGGGTATCTTACAGTTATCTTGCACCTTGGGATAGGCTTGATTGTAGAATTTTATTTTATTTAGGTGCCCCTTTAGATGGAATTGGTGGCAAAATTGGTACTGGAGGTGTTGCAACGTTAGCAGTCTTGCTTGGTGCTGCTCCTGTCTTATTAGTTGCAGGTTCGGTAATCGGTATTATTTTTGCTGGTGGACAGATTTTAATAGCTCTTGTTGCTATATTTATGGCCATTTTGCTGATGATGGTTATTTTGTGGCTGTGCTATGTATTTATTTTATCTCTAGTTGCTTTGAGTGTAATCATCATTTTATCACCTTTGTTCATCCCTATGGTTTTATTCCAACACACCAAAGGATATTTTGACGGCTGGGTAAGAGAATTGATCACCTATAGCTTATACCCGGTTATCCTTTTTGCGTTTTTGTCTTTTATGTTTATAGCATGTGATAAAATCTATTATAAAAATTTAAATTTTGAACCGGATAAGTCATATGAAAATAACCAAGCAAAACCCTCAGCTAGTAAGAAAAAACAGTGGTTTAAATTGAGAGATGGGGAATGTGATAACAATGAAACTACTCTTGCATGTATGATGCAAAATTATAGCTTTAAAAAGAGCAGCATACTTGGTCTATTTGATTTTACATACATGGAATTTGGCAGCTCTCTCATCGGAGAATTATTAAAATTGTGTTTAGTATTATTCCTCTTTTACCACTTTTTAAACATTCTTCCTGGCATGGCTGCTGAACTTGCTGGTAACCATAGAGCAGCACTTGGCTCAGGTCATACACCTGGACAAATGGTGGGCAAAGCTTTATCTGCTGCCAAAGCTGCTGCTGGGGGTGTTGCTGGAGTTGCTGGTGCTGCTGCTAAGAAGTTGAGTGGTGGAGACAAGAGTAAATCTCGAGGTTCTGGTTCTAGTAGCTCCGAGAGTGTTAACAAAAGCACTGAATGAGTTGGATTTATGCTAAAATTTTTGCTGATAATACCGTTTTTTTTTCTGTCAGGCTGCGGGGAACATCACTGTATTAAGCCAGAAAATTTATCAGGTTTGCGTGAAAAACTAGATATAGTGTCAACAGAGCAGAAATGGGTTGATTCTGGTGTTAATATCTCAGATAGAATAAGAGTAACAGAGATTGATATAGTGCCTAGTAAGGTTAATTTTTGTCCTAAGCAGTATGCAGATTTTGCAATTGGGCCTGGGAGAAATGACGTTGCATTACCATTTGCACTTAAAAAAGGCGATACGATAAGCTTTAGTGTGATTGGAAGTAAAGTGTGTAAAGATAAAGAGAGTGAGACAAAAATCAGGTATTTGAAAATCGACGAAAAGTGTAGCGAGCAAGAAACAGAACATTTTGCACATGTTTTAAATCAAGAGAAATGCCAAGGTGGCAAGGATGGGATATGTCCTAATAAATATATAATAGGCGATGTGCAATGGTTGAGAGGAAGAGAGTACTGGGATTCAGATTTTTCGAAGTTAGATCAAGATGAAAGAAAAAAGGAAATTGAAAATATTATTAACTCTATAAAACAAGGAGAAAATATAGATTGCAGCAAGCTTTCAGAGAGCAGTGCAAGTAAGATAGATACGCACATTTTAAATTCACTCTGTAGACGTATATGTAAATTTTCTTCTGGTCGTAGAGGCGAGGATTGCGTGTATATTGAATATAATAATATAGAAATTGAGCTATTCAATGCTTTAAATTCTAGTGGTGAATCTGTTGTTGCTGAAATTATTAGTAACGTATTAAAGGGAAAACAGGTAAAAACTGACATTACACTATTACGTGCTTACATGGATAATGAGAATTTTGAACACATTCCAGAAGGTGGTTTATGCACTAATTGTGATCACAAGATAAGAGATAACTATCGAACACCAAGATTAATTTTTAGTTTATGTAGTAGAAATGACAAGTACTGCTACGATCAAAATGACAAAGGTGGTTTCAATATAAGAGTAACAAAGAACCACAGTCTAGAAAATAGCTTGTATATAAGCGTCTCTGACAAACTTCCTGAGCATAAGCCTGGTGAAAACCAAGCGGATATATCTGTAGATATCAGCAAAGTTCATGATACTGAGTACATGGAAGGCTTAAAGGAAAAGTTAAAAGAAAAAAAAGGCACCATATATTACGGAATAAGAGACCATGGCTGCGATTACAAAAATGAAGGTCAGTTTAGTATTAACCTAACAACTAAAGAGCCACCTACAAAAACTTTTAGTGCAATATATAATTTCTTTGATGAAAAAGTGAAAACTGCATTTTTCGGCTCTAATTATAAAGACCCTAACGCAATTCACTCTGATACTAGTCCTGTGAAGTCTCTTTACGAAAGTTTTATAAAATCAAGCAGAACAAATACCATTAGATCTACTATAATATCACTATTAGTACTATATATAATCTTATATACTCTTTATTACTTTTTTGGATTAACTCATATTTCTATATATGAGTTTTTAATTATATGCGTAAAGATAGGAATCATCGCCCAGCTATTGCAGGATAATAGCTGGGACTTTTTTTATAACAACGCATTCTCTATATTTATTAACACTCCAAAACAACTAATAGAAATAGCAAATTTTAGAGGCACTACTTCAAATGTTTTTGAGTTTCTTGATTTGCCGCTCAATAGGTTCTTGTCATCGCATTCAGTATTGTTAATAGTATCTCTTATATTTTCTGGCCCTTTGGGCATTGTATCTTTTTGCTTGGTGATTTGGGGTTTAATCACAGTGAGCTTATCTATTTTTAATGCCTTATTTTCTTTTATTACATCTATAGCAATAGTTGCGTTATTACTTTCTTTAGCACCTATTTTTATTATTTGTCTTTTATTTGCGTATACTAGGCAGATGTTTCAAAACTGGGTTAAAAATTTAGCAAGATTTGCAATTCATCCAGTGGTCCTTTTAATTTTTATATCACTGATAAGTCAGGTTATGGATTATATTGTGTATTCAGTATTTGATTTTGAGGTCTGCTCTACATGTATACTTAATATTAACCTAAAGATTTTTAACCCTTGTATTTTTTATGGTTATGCTTCCAAATATACACCTAATATTACCGCTATGATGGCTTTTGTTATTTTGGGACACGCTATGAAAGCTTTAGTTGAAGCTTCTTCGGCAATATCTGACTCGTTGTTTGGTGCTTATGTAGCAAGCGAACCTGGAAGACAGTATCAACAAAGCTTAATGGGAACAGTAGGGTTAGATGAACAAAGCGTTCAAAGAAGAGAAAGAGGAGATGCCTCTCAACAGTCAGGTACGTCAAGACCTCAAATACCACAAGGGACTCAAAGGTCAACGCCTCAGATACCACAAGGAAGACAGCAATGATAAGTAAAAGATCACTATTGTTGATACTGTGTCTTGCAATCACTGGTTGTACTATGGATTGTGTTGAGCCTGGGTTACAGAGCAGAAACACTAGTGTTAACGTGGATGTTCCAGTTCATAAAGCCGATAAAGGAGTTAAAATTCATTGGGTTGATTCTGGTCAGGTAATTAGTCAGGGTGAGAAAATCAAATTCACCCTCGATGGATCAGTAAATTTTTGCCCTTTTAAAGAAGACAAAAATCCAAGGAAAGTACTTGTGCCAGCTAGCTTTTGTGCTGATGGCTCAGAACCAAATTATAGTAAGGCTGCGGATATTAATAGTGTACCTAACAATTATGGTGTTAATGAAAGTAAAAACGAACTATGTGGTGGCAAAGGATTTGGCAGCAATAGACATTATGTGGACACTGGAATTAAAGTAAATCCTGGTGACAAGTTAAGCTTCAGCTTAGTTCCCAGAAAAATAACAATTGATTACGACAATCCAGAAGGGAAAGGCATCAATTTTGATGACAATTGTTATA
Organism: Wolbachia endosymbiont of Phyllotreta cruciferae; assembly: GCF_918697765.1. Lineage (NCBI taxonomy): Bacteria > Pseudomonadati > Pseudomonadota > Alphaproteobacteria > Rickettsiales > Anaplasmataceae > Wolbachia > Wolbachia endosymbiont of Phyllotreta cruciferae. The sequence goes on along the minus strand of NZ_OU953855.1, from coordinate 844,537 downwards.
AAGCTGTAGAAAATGACCGTAAGGAAACTGTATATAAGAAAGCTACAGTGAGTGAAGTACATCAGGGGGGAGAGTTTTTTTGTGATGGTAAAGATGGTACAAAAAATAAAATACAATTTTTACCTCTTGATAAAACAAAAGCAAAGGAAAGCAAAGTGCTAGTTGGCAATGGGTATACCCCATATGATAATAAGGTGCATTTTAATAAAGGTTATATTCAAGACAACGAACCATGGGTATATGGTTCACTACTTGATTTACGCCGCGCTAAAATAGGATTGAACGAGTTATGTGATGGAAAAAACTGTAGTCTTGATGAGAGAAAAAAGTACTCCTCCTATGAGCTTAACTGTTACCATCAAAATATATGCTATACTGAGAAGGGTATATGGAACTATGGTTTAGGTCAAGCAGGAGAACGGAACTGTGTCTCCTCTATAAGGTATAAGAAGTACGATAAAGGAAATAAATGTGATATGTATTCTTATCTAGAAAAAATGGAAGGGAATGTTAAAGCAGGTAGTTTTACTGAAGATGATAAATCTTGGGCTGAGGCTCTTGTTGCAAAAATTGGTGATCCTGATGATAAAAATACCGCTAAAGGTATTCAATGTCTTCCAAAGAAAGAGGGTGCAAAAGGGGATAATATGTGTTCGCAAATTGGCGATAACAATAAATTCGAGGATTTTTCTCTGGAATTGAACAATGATTATCCAGTAAATGACGAGGTAACGCCCGGTAGTAGTGTGATGCTCGCTATCGCAGATTATGGTCATTATTACTATAATAGAGGAGGGTACCATGTTAAAGTGACTAGATCATGTGAATATATTAATGGCGAAAAATTATATGTATATTTAGGTGATGAGCCACCTAAAGATTTGCATGGTGTGGGAACTAATGATTTTAAAGTGGTAGGAGTGAGAGAAAGAGTAAACGGAAAAGATGAGTACACCATATTAGATGTAATAAGCGGAGAACACTTTCAGAACGAAGAATCTAAGAAGATATATTTCGGCATCAATGTAAGCAACGTAGAGAGAGATGACATTACAGATAAAAATGGCAAATATTATGAAAATAATAAGTACACAGTAACTTTATTTGTTAAAAGAAAAATTAATGATTTTATTTCATCGAATGTAAACGGGGTATTTAAACTTATAAAAGAAGAAGTAATTGGGGACAGCGTTAAAGATTCATACAAAGGATATGCAAGAGGTCTTCTTCAAGGGGTAAGAGCTTTGCTTACTCTATACGTTATATTTACTGTCGTTGGCTATATGCTTGGAACAATACAGCTAAGTAAATTTGATTTCATTGTAAGAATGTTCAAGATAGCATTTATAGCTTTTGCCTTTAGCGATAGAAGCTGGGAACTTTTTGGTACAACTTTATCCAGACTTTTTATAGATGGTAGCACTTATTTGGTTGATAGCTTTTCTGGCTATATAGGGGAAGGGGGGAGAAAATTTGCATTCTTAGACTTGACAGCAGGAGTATTATTCACAGCAGAAACTTGGTTAAAGTTTTTATCATTGATGCTCTCTGGTCCTTTTGGCTTTATTGCATTTTTGGCAATACTCTACGCTACTTTTATGTTCTTAAAATGCATTATTAGCGCTACGTTTAAATATGTAATATCTACTGTTCTAGTGGCGTTTTTACTGTCATTAACACCTTTATTTATCGTATTTATTCTATTTCAAAAGACTAAACCCTTGTTTGATAATTGGATAAAAACGTTGGCTCATGTTTCATTAGAACCAGTCATTTTATTTTCATTTTTATCTCTTTTAAATCAGTTGATGTATTCAGTTTTATATAACCTCACAAATTTTTCTGCATGCTATCAATGTTTAATTAGCGTAAATTTCTTATCGTATGACCTGTGCTTGATGAAATCAATACTGCCTCTTGGATACAGTCCTGGCACTAGCGTTGATGTTGCACTCAGTACCGGAGAAAGGGCTGGTGGACACTTTGCAGCATTACCTATAGACCTAATCCAGGCGTTTATATACCTCATTATTGCCGGTGCAATGGAAGCTTTTGTTTCTATATCGGAAACTATGGTACAAACACTATTTAGCTCTGGTTATGGAGTTACTGGCGGTGTTGGTACAGTTGCTAAGAGCGCATCGCAAGCTATGCTGTCAACCGTTGGCCTTGATGATAAGACCCAAAGTATGATACAGAGTATCAAGCAGAAAATGAGTAAAGATCGGGGAAAAATTGAGGCTAAATTACCTAACACGCCAAAGCAACCAGACAAAAAAGAAGATTCTAAAGGAAGTTCTGATAAAACAACGAGTGATAGACCTAAAACATTAAAACAATCAGATCAGCAAAAAAATTCTGATGAAACAATAAGAAGTGATCCTAGTGCTAAAGCTAAAAACAAGGAAGAAAATGGAGAGGAGTAAGATATAAATGATATTATGGAGTAACTAATTAAAAAGATATTTTAAGTAAAGTTTTAGAAATTTATTCTGTATTTGGAAAAAGTTTAGATATGCAATCACGTTTAGGCAAATGTTGGTTTAGGGTATTACTTCTTGCAGCTTATGTGCTGATCACAGGTTGTAGTAAAAACGATATGCCTTTTCCAAGGTGTATATCTGCTGACTATTTTGGTCCTAAACCTATTGCAGTAAGCGCTCATTTTTCAAGCGACCACGATGCGTTTATTCCAGGAGATGGAGAAGTTATTGATCCTGAAACTGGCGAAATTAATTATGGTTTTCACCATAACCAAGTGGTGAAGTGGGAGGATACCGGACTCGAAACCAATGGAGATAGTTTAAAAGTGCGAGTTAATGGTGCATGGACATCTTGGAGTAATAATAACAAGAAGAAATCTAAAAAAGGCAGTTATACCTTACAAAGCTTGGAGCAGTTAAAATATGCAACTAAATTTGAAGGTAAACAAAGTGATAATAGTTTACCTAATTTTCACTTAGTTTGTAATGATTATAAACCTAGCATACAAAAATTTTCAAGTAAGCCTAATGCAAGTTGCACTGTAAATTGCAAGTGCATTAATGAAGATGATAGTGCAAATACAGTATCACGTGGTGCTCCATGTTGGTTTACCAACGGTCATGGTGCTTATCTTTTGTTTCAAACGGGGAAAGATGATCCTAACGAAAATCTAAAGTTAATGCGCGATCCTCAATATCCTACTGTACATCTAGGTTATAACTCCACAGCAGAGGGCGACAATGGATTTTTTACTTTAGACAGAGATAACACTAAATTAAAGGACAGAAATTGTAATGAGTTGAAGTTAAAAAAGGGATGGAAAATATATGTAAAAATATTAGATAGATATTACTTAGATAATGTAGGTGGCTACTCTTTTGAGTTCTTAAGTGGAGTGCAGCAGCCAAGTAGTTTTGGGTTTTTTGATTACATTTATAACTATCTAAAATGTGTATTATTGATTAACGAAAATTGCAAAGAACATTTTAATAGCAATGATCCTGCAGTTGCACAAGCTATGTTCGAAAATATAGCTGAAAAAAGTACGAGCTTTCACAATTTTGTTCTTTCCTTGCTTGTTCTATTTGTAATGATTTCATCGCTTCTTTATCTTTTTGGCATGATACGAGAAACTAAGCATGATATGCTCATCAGAATGATGAAAATCACTCTAGTAATAGTGCTTATATCTCCTGGAAGTTTTAGATTTTTCTATGATCATTTTCTTGTTTTATTCGTTAAAGGTCTTGAACAATTGATAAGTGTAATTACTAACTTTGCTCCCAACATGAACACCGGAAGTATTGCTCAAGGAGATGAAGCTAAGTTGTTTAGCTTCATGGAGGACATGTTCAATAAATTTTTTGCTTATTCTGTTTGGAAAAAGTTTGCAGCGTTTTTACATTACCAAATGTGGGCAAGCCTTCTTATGATACCGGCAATTTTCATAGGGATTGTACTATACTTCTTGTTGTGCTTGTATGCTTACATAATATTTCTCTCTGGCTTTATGGGTATAGCTTTTCTTATAGCTATCATGCCACTGTTTCTAATTTCTATTTTATTTTCACCGCTGAAAAGTCTATTTGAAGGTTGGATAAAATTCTGCACCAGTTTTTGTTTACAATCGATTATGATATTTACTCTCTTGTCATTGTTGGCTTCAATGATAATGAACACCTTTTATAGACAACTAGGTTTTACTGTATGCTACAATAAATGGTTCGAGGTAAAGTTATGTGCTCCAAAATGGGTGTTTGGCGGTTTTTGTATCGTTGATAAGCAGTACTTTGGTTGGACCCCAGGGCAAATTTTTGTACCTTACACTCTTGGAGAAGCTTCTTCTCTTAACATAGATAAAAGTATAGAAGGTATAGAAAAGATAAGCAGAGAAGGTGGTACAATAAAATTTACTGGAGGCGCTGGATATATCCCGCTTCCACCGGATTACCCTAAAGATAAAAATGGTGAACATATAAAAGGGTTTCGTTATATAGATTATCCTTTCTTTAATCCAATGCCTGGAACTAAAGATAATCCAGCAGACCACTATATTGCAGAAAGTGATATGGTAGTTAGTAATGGCTGCAGTGCAAAAGATCTAGTACGCTTAACAAATAGTTTATCCCATGCATCAGAGAGGGCTGACATTATATTACTGATCAACAATATAGAGAAAAGGATAGGTGATGTTAGTGAAATAATAAAACGCTACTGTCAAGATATAAATAAATGCAATAGTTATAGGGAAATAATTAATGAAATAAGATCTTTAGTGCGGAGTGCGGTAGAAAAACAAGGTTGTAGAATACTGAAACTTCATGATTTATATAAGGATCTCAACAGTGAATACTGTCAGAAATGTAAAGATTGTGAGGATTGCAAAAATTATCAAGAAAATAGCGATTACCAAAGGGTGCAAGACATACAGAGAGGTTATTTAATCAATGCAGGGGAAATCTTTATACTATTCTTGCTTTCATTTTTAATGTTCTCCTTACGCACGTTCGTACAACAAATGGGCTCAAGTATCGCTGGTGGTGGATTCAGCGTTTACAATATATCTAGTATGTATCAGGCATCGCCTTTGACTGGCATAATGGAAGGATTCAAACAGCAGTGGCAAAATTTTGCTGGTAGAGGACTTGAGTCTTTAGGCAGTTGGGCTACTCATTTACCGGATAGATTAGCCGGAGGTGCAGCTAATCTGCTGGGGAGAGTACCAAGAGTTGGAGGAGTGCTGAAATACGCTATTGATGTGCCACGTAAATTTGTAGGTGCTACTATTGAAGCAACGAAGTTTGCAACATCGCCTGAAAATGATGTTGATAAGCTCGAGGAAAAAATTTACAGGGCATTTGGAGTTGATAAGGAAGATATTATACACAGAAGGATCGGTAAATATTTAGATTATTATAAAGGATACGTAGGATCACATTTGGGCTATACAATAGAAGATGCTATGAAGTTTACTTGGGAGCATGGTCTTGACTCTATAGGAAAGCATGGCTATGATCATAACCTACTCTATAGAGCAAAAGAATATAGGCGAGATTTCTTAGAGAAGCTTCATGATTACACTATCGGCCGTAAGAGAGAACCAGAAAAAGACAATCCTGATCAATCAAATAAGGTAGAACGAGAGTTAGGCACGGAACTAGTAAGAGATAACCATGATCAGCCACTAGAAGAAGGCGACCCTCTTCGACTACGAGGGGGAGGTCAGCCAGATAAGGTAGTACGAGAACTAAGCACAGAACAAGAAGACAAGCCTAATCAACTACAGCATGATCAGCCAACAGAAGAAGATAAGCCTGATCAATCAAATGAAGTGACACGAAATTTAGGCACGGAACCAAAAGGTTCAGATGAAATTGATGATTTTGGATCTGCTTTTGAAGGTATGGAAAAACGTGCTGAAAGAGAAGGCAGAAGAAATCAAGATAAAGTTTACAACCTCTCACCACTTTTTGAAATGAACACTCCAGAAGCTGTAGAAAAACGTGCTGAAAGAGCTAGAAGAAAAGAAGAAAGAGATCGAAAAGACGAAGTTTATAATCTTAAGCCTTTATTTAAAGAACCAAAAAATCCAGAAGAGTACGTTAAGGCACTTTTTGAAATGAATACCCAGGAAGCTATAAAAAAACGTGCTGAAAGAGAGGAAAAAAGAAATCGAGAAGACAGTAAAAGGAAATTACCGGAACCAATGAGGAAACCAGATGCAAAAGGAGATGAGAAGAGGATTGAAGATGAAGACTAATAAAAATTTCAAAGGCCTTGATTATTATAAATTGCAGCAAGACAAAGATGGCAACATAAAGTTAAATGACTACGACGACATTTTAAATGCGCGTAGGGCAAGGGTAGACTTGTTGCGGGATAACACATCACTTGACAAGGATGTCAATTTTGCTAAATTGAATAAAGCTTTGAGTGAGAAATTTGTAGATAATCATGGTTTATTGTCTGAATTTGATAAGGAAGACAAAGAGATTGCACAAGAAAGGCTTAAGATGTCTAATATTTTAGACAATCTTGATAATCTTGCAAACATTAAAAGTGAAGAGCTATTAGAGGTTAGTTTATTGCTATCAGACCTTAGCTTCATAGAGAGAAATGTTGTACTAAATACCGATCAGAATTCTGATCTTACAGAGTTTAAAAGTCTATTTATCGAAAAAAAGGCATCTGGTAAAGAGTATAGTGAAGAAGAATGTAGAGGCTTTCTTGATAATATAGATAAAATCAATACTATAATTAAGTTAGAGTTAGAAAGCAGAATTGAAGGGCTAAATCATGATGAAAAAAATGATCATGATGATTTACAAGATGAGATTGGTCAAGCAATTAATGCAGCAGGCAAATCAGAAAAAGATAACTGATGAGTCTTGTGTTTGTGTTTTTCTTACAAGCGACTCGATAGCTTCTCTCTATTAAACTGCTAAAGCCATATTGACATTAATCATATAGTATAAATAATTAATTATTTTGGAGCTTATTTAATATGCTACGCATCATTGCAGGCAAATATCGCGGAAGAAAAATAACTACAGGTAAGCATTTAGCTGCACGGCCAACTATGAGTATTGTCCGAGAAGCAATATTTAATATGCTTTCCTCAAGGAAACCTATTTATAACTTGAATGTACTTGATTTATTTTGCGGAAGTGGCTCTTTTTCATTTGAAGCGCTTTCTCGCGGCGCTAAACATGCATTTATGGTAGATTCAGATTATTACAATTTGCAATTGCCTAAAAAAACAGCAAAAGATTTTGGAATTACGGACAATGTTACGCTAATTTGCTGCAGTGCTAACTGCTTACCACAACCTATTTCAAAATGTGACATAGTTTTTATAGACCCACCTTACAATAGCAATCTAGTTGAATCAACGTTGAATGGACTAGCTCACTCAGGCTGGTTAAGTGATGATGCATTGATAATTCTAGAGATTAGGAAAAACGAAGATTTTGAGTGCAATAAAAACTTCAGTATAATCTTGGAACGCACCTACGGTATAGCGAGAATAATTTTTCTTTCTCTATTAACTTGAACTTGCATATACTTTTCATTGATGAGTTCCAGTTCTATTTTCGTCAAGTTTCCGGAGAAATTACTTATTCTGTACTGCCCTAGATCAAAATTTTTATTAAATTCAGAGTCTATTAAATATTCATGTGCTTCTTCAATAAATTTATTTTCTTTTTCTTCGTAACTGGTGTATTTTGTTGTACCATTATTATCCTCACGATAAACTAAATGTTCTTTATGATCAGCATGAATATTTTTATTTTCACAAACCTTTTCAGGATCGTGCTCAAGTACTTTTCTACCAACAATCAATAGCTTATAAGAAATTTCCTATGATTCCTTTTAAGCGAGTTTTGAATTTTTGAAATGTCATGACATTGTTGATACGGTTATCAAGAAACGATAAAGTATCCACAAAATCTTCTGAATAATCATTGATAAAAAAAAGTATCGTACTTAAGTACACTCCAGCTAATATTGCTCTTTTTGTATAGTAGTTAAAATCTGTTGATTGGTCATGAATGCCATACCAAATCGCACTAATAGTTCTGTATAAAAGTTTACTAGAAAAATATGTATTTTTTGGTGATACGGAGAATGATAAAACATTTTTTAAAAGTTCTCTATAATTTGGTAGCTTAGCGTAATTTGAAAGGCGTATTTGAATGGCTAACTTTACTCGCTCTCGCACTTTCATATCTTCTAAATTAGAATTCCTTAGTTCAGCTTCCATTGAGCTATTTAAGTCCTCTGCTATGTGCTCCAAAGCGCTATATATTCCATTCTGAAATTTGCAAAAGCTATTAGCTAGATTAAGGTCAGTGCACACCTTTAATAGGGTTTCATCGCTTATCCCTTCAAATGGAATAACCCTAATTAGCTTATCTATTATTAACTTTTGTTCCACGCAACATTATACTAAACAGCATGTGTGATTGTACCTGAGATTTTCAAACATTCTACAAAATGCTTCACCACGTTCCTCGAAATTTTTCCATTGATCAAAAGAAGCACACGCGGGAGAAAGTAATATTGTTACTTCTTCTGCGCTATTTAAGGCCTCTTCAAAAGCCAATCTGAATGCATCTTCTAGATTGCAACATTTAACATAATCTACTTTATTCTCCATAACATTTGCAAAAGCTTCGGTTGATTCTCCAATAAGAAAAGCTTTTCTAACCCTTGTAAAATGCTTGCTTAATGATTCTATTCCACCTTTTTTGCTTCTTCCACCAGCGATCCAATTTATGTTTTCATAAGATAAGATCGCCTTTTCGCTCGATTTTGCATTAGTTGCTTTGCTATCGTTCACGAAAAACACATTTCTTATTTTGCCAAGCAGTTCATTCCTATGCCTCAGTCCTGAAAAGGACTTGATTCCATTGATAATAGTGTTGCTATCTACTCCAAGTACCTTACATACGGCATATGTGGCTGCTATGTTTTCTGCGTTGGATATTAGGTTTATTTTCACGTCGCTTACTGATAAGCTATGATTCTCTAGTTTTAACGAGATCTTCTGGATCCCAGTGCCCCTTTTGTCATCCAAGTAGCTGACACTGGGATCCAGATAATTTCGATCTATACCAGTAATCTGTTCACTATAATCAAGCAAATTGTTACCTGCCAATGATATTAGATCTCTTGCACCACCCTCTGTCATCTGAGTAGTTGGCAATGGTTTTTCTTTTCTGGATTCCAGCGTCACGCGCTGGAATGACATCGGGGAATATGTTACTGAGATTGGAATTTTGTCTCCAGTGAATTTGTTGAATATATCAGCAGTAATCTCATTGTCACATCCTATTACGGCAACCTCACTACCGTTTATCAGTTTTAATTTAGTTGCTATGTAGTTCTCCATACTTCCATGCCTATCTATGTGATCTGGTGTAATATTGAGCAGTGCTGAAATGTCCACGTTAATTTCATTCATCAACTCCAATTGAAAAGAGGAGAGTTCGATTACATAAATTTCTGCATCTCTTTCTAGATCCAAAACAGGAACGCCTAAATTTCCACCAATAGCTACTTTTTTCCCTGCAGATTTTAATATGTGCCCTATTAGTGATGTAGTGGTTGATTTACCATTTGTTCCTGTGACGCCTATTACCTTCTGGTTCGTAGTTTTAGCTTCAAGAAATAGCTCAATGTCTGATTTTATTTTGCAATCAAATCTCCTTGCAAGTTTTACTATCCAATGTGGCTCTGTTGGCACTCCAGGGCTTAAAACCAATGCACTGATCTCATGCCAATTGTATTCCTTGGGATGAATAAAATTACATTTTTTATACATCATTTTTGCATTTGCTATTTGCTCTTCATGATCATCCCATGCATATATTCTTGCACCACTCTTTGTTAGAGCGTTAATGGCGGATAAACCAGTTTTACCAAGACCAAAAACCGCAACGTTTTGATTTTTGTATTTGTTTAGTTGCACTGCTAGATAACTTATGCGAACCATTTTATAAAGATATCGTACAAACTACAACAGACTTCTTGCGTAGGTTATAACTGTCATTCAATAGAAACGAAAAAACTTGCTTGACAAACTCCGCCAGCGCCCTTATCATGAAACTGAAGCTATTGTATTTGCTTTCGCCAATCTGCAGATTAAAAGGTAAGGATTACTTAATGTATCGGCGTCTTATGTTCAATTTTTTGCAGTATATAGATACTGTATGTCTTTACAAAACTTCATCTACATCTAGATTTTTATCTAAATAAGCTGAACGCGCTTATAAAGCGTTACAAGACATCAAAAAATGCCAATACTCGACAGAGATAGTAAAAGACTAGCTAACTCGGGGATTCTTTGTCTTTTTTTCTGCTTGGTAAATTTCTTAAACATTTGCAGCGTAGGTTAGTTGCAATTAAAAGCAGCTGAATTTCGCTTGTCAAGCGTTTAAAACATAAAAAACGCCAATATTTTAAAGCAGATAATAACCACGGGGCTTCTTTTGCCTTTTTTTTCGCTTAGTAAATTTCTTAACGTTTGTAGCTAAACAACAACCGTCATCCCGCTACTTGTTAGCGGGATCTCTTGTTAGCGGCTGAGATACCGCGAATGAATCGCGGTATGACGGTTCGTGGCGGTATAGCAATTCGTCATCCCGCTACGTGTTAGCGGGATCTAGAGATACCGCGGCGGTATGACGTAGAGCTCGCGTTAGCTATACTTTTATGCTTACTAACTTAATAAAATTCCTGGATCCCAGTGGGCTTTGTTGCATCACACTTTATGAGATGGTGATTTATGGTAAATTCATGTAACTATCTCAAATTTAGCCATACCAATATCAGTGAATTTATTAAGCAAATAGCATTTGATTAGCAGTTCTTTTTCTCGATTTATCTCAGATTTATTCCTAAAACTAAATCCGAATATTTGCTTTAATCTTGAGAAAAACCCTTCAATATAAGATCTTTTCCCATAATTTACTTCTTTTTTCCATTCTTTCATGCCATCTTCACCGTATAATTTTATTAACCTAATAGCAGCATTCCTGTCAGACATATAATCTATTTCTGGATGTTCTGCCGCATTGTTTATTGGTGGAATTTTTGTCTTTATATCATATTTGTTACACAACTTATAAAACTTGTGCCTATCACATGCTCTATCTGCATATAGTGCTTTTATGGCATGCTGAAAATCAACTTCTTTTAGCAAATCACAAGCTCCATAGTGATCAGAGTAGACACCGTTACTGTATTTTACAGCTATGGCTTTTTTGTTGTTTATATTCAACATTACGTGCAATTTTCTCGTTTGCTCATAGCCACGATATTTTCTGTCAGTGCTATTTTCCTTGCTGTGACCAGGAGTGTTGTTGTATATACTAATTCCTGTACTGTCTATAGCAATTTCGATATCTTCCATATTATTTTTATCAATTCTGCAATCATTTATCTTAATATTAAGTTTCTTAAACCTTCTTGATGCTTGTGAATAGCTGATAACTGCCAAATCTCTTCCTATTTGTTGCAAATACCCTTTTATAAACCCGACTGTTTGTCTTAAACCAATTCTAAAGAAACTGACGATTATATGCACCAAAATCACAACTTTATCACTATAAATATAGTTGCCGCCCTGCATTTTTGGACAATTCTCGTACCAATTTTCTATGGCGTCATTGATATAACAAAAAATGCTTCCTCTTTCTTGGAGAAATTTGTTATATTCATGGCAGTTACTGACTCTCATTTTTTGTGGCATATTTTTTCTTTCAAGGTTAAATGGCTATTTTATAATGAATTTTGTCAGTAGCCACCAGATTTTTTCAGTTGCTATGCAACAAAGCCCACTGGGATCCAGAAAATTCAACCGCAAAAGACTGGATTCCAGCATCAAATGCTGGAATGACACTACCTGCAAGAGTATTATACTCTTACTTTTACCCACAATTTTGAGAGGTTATGATGTGAAGCATAACAATGCTCTCCTTAAGGTTTTCATAGCCCCGCCATAGAGTCATAGACCCTGGTAAATTATCACTTTTTCTATTCATAAATCACCCAATTTTCCTAACCAAATAATAGCTTGTTTTATGTTTGGAGGTTCTTCGGGTAATGTTGCTACCCGATACTCACGCATGTAAAGGACCTTCCACTCTTCGTTGCTTAAAATTTTAGTACAAATTTCCATGGGATTTGATAAAGCCACTTTTGTCAAATATAAAATTTTAAACGCGATTATACTTTTTATAGCAATTAACTTCTGTAATCTTTCTTTTGTAGCTAAGCGGGAGCTTTCTATCTTACATCCTGATTTTAAAATCCTAAAATACTCTTCAATTTTCCACCTTAGCTTATACCAATTTATCTTTTCTATGGCATCTAAAGTATTATTAATCGGTACATTAGTTAGTAGAATCCAGTCGATAGCTTCCAATCCATCAGGAGGATTTGTTTCTTTTGCACTTACCACATATACAGGGATTTTATCACTTATTTTATGTATTGTATCTTTTGACCCATAAATGGAAGAAGATCTGATAGGTATATAGCCTTTCATATACTTAACTTCAATATTAGCTTTCCTTGATCTCTGGTTTCCACCTTTAGTAACTTCTAGAGAAATTTTCTTTTTTACTGGCAGTTGAGTGATGCGTGTTTGCAAATCTGTTTTTCCGACTTCAGTACAGATAAATCTTCTATTAGCTCGATTGCGGATTACATAAAAACTACCTAACGTCTCAGCCACCCATAAAAATTTGAAGATGTCTGCTTCCCTATCACCAAGGGTAACAAGTTGTACATTTGGAGGAAGGTTGTTTATAGTTTCTTTAAGAGCTGTTATCCACTTATAACTTTCTTTTTCTTCTATGGAGGTACGGTATTTTCTGTTTGCTTTTTCTTGTGCCGTTTCTTCTTCCCTAATAGAACGCGCCCAACATTGTTGGGAAGATAGACCTAAAGGTAATCCGTCTCTGCTGACTATTAAGGCACTATGCAACAGTAAACCCATTTTATGCTTTGTATAAGCTTTAGAAATACTGCCTAGTCTCTTGGTCTTTATACTTACTTTTACCCACAAATAAAAACATAGTATTGTATTTACTCAAATAATTTAATTTTATTAACCTGAAAGCTTATTAGATTAAAATTATTAAACTAAGAGTTATAATTTTAGCAACTAAAAGCTGTAAATTGCACCATATAAACAGTTATTTCAAGCAAAAGTTATGCCATTAAGAGCTATGCAACAAACATTTATATTTGTGGGTAATAGTAAAGTCTTTATATGAGAGTCAAAATCCAAATAACTTGTATCTTGAACTGAAAAGACCAACTGGTTTCCTTTTATTCTTTCCTTAGTTTCTTTATAATGGGAAGAATAAATTTCCTTATCTTCAAGCTTTTCATTGCTAAATAATCTATATGCACCCTTAGCTTCTTTCCACCCACTACAGCTTTGATTAATTGAACCAGATGCCTTACCCTCTATGCAATAACTTGTTTTTATAAGCCTTTTATTAAGCCTTTTATCTCCCAAATTAATGTGTTTTAACTCTCTTTCCAGCCATTTATCCCCTAAGCCATCTGTATATTGCACGCTTGTACTTGTTTCTATCATTTTGATCCTAAATTATTTAGCTTACTCACTTTTTACATTTGTGGGTAAAAGTAAGTATTATACTCAAGAGAAGAGAATGAGTTATTATATCCCCTGGAGGGAGGAAGAGAAGAAGTTGAGATGATAAAAGTTGAACTCGGGAGTTACGCTTTTGCTGCTCAATATCAACAAAACCCCCTGCCGCTTTCAAGTGGTATAATAAAACAAGAGTGGCTAAAGCGCTATAAAAATTTCCCTGATAATCTCTCACATGTAACTCAAAGCTGGGACACTGCAGTTTCAACAAACGATTCCAGCGACTTTAGCGTCTGCACCACCTGGGCAAAAATAGATAATAAATTCTATTTACTTGATGTATATCGAGCAAAGCTTGAGTACCCAAAGCTTAAAGAGCAAGTTCTGTCACTAGCTGCAAGATGGACGCCACACGCAATTTTGATTGAAGCAAAAACGAGTGGTCAACAATTAACACAAGAGCTAAAGGCAAATAGCGATCTACCGATTATCGAAATAATTCCACACAATGACAAACTCACTCGATTTTATCAAATTGTTCCGGTGATAGAGTCTGGTAGGGTTTTTTTGCCACAGCAAGCAGTATGGCTCAGCGATTTCGAGTACGAAATTTTAATGTTCCCAGAAGCTCGCCACAATGATCAAGTGGATAGTACCGTGCAATATCTGCAATGGATGAGAAAAATTAACACCAGTGCTTTCAGGGTCAGGAACTTTGGCCCTAACCCTAATAAAACACTTAGGTGGCTGAGAGCAGTGAAATTAATAAGCCTAATACTTACCTATTTGATGAGAGGAACTACTCAAACTTAACGACTCCAGCCTTGAAAGTGGTGAAGAACCTCTTTTCGGAGATTTTCTTGGATTACCTTCACCTACAGGCGATTGAGACCTACGTTTTGGCGATCCTTCTCTAGTATTCTCACAATCCATAGACTCATAACCACTTGTTGTTGCCTCAGCTTTGGAGCTTACCTTTTCAGCATCAGTCGCCTCCGCTGAAGAGATACCGCTGTCTTTATTATCTTCGGACTTCATCTTTTCAGCTTTTGACGTACCTTTAGCAAGCCATCGCTCTTCCCTAAACGACTTTACTTCCGAAGCATCATAAGTACGGTCAATCCAGCATCCACCTTCGTCTTTTGTAATTGAAATATATTCTAATGCGCTTTCATCGGGATAACAGGATGTAATTGCTGCGTCAGGGCATAACCCTTACTATTACCCACAAATAAAAACATAGTATTGTATTTACTCAAATAATTTAATTTTATTAACCTGAAAGCTTATTAGATTAAAATTATTAAACTAAGAGTTATAATTTTAGCAACTAAAAGCTGTAAATTGCACCATATAAACAGTTATTTCAAGCAAAAGTTATGCCATTAAGAGCTATGCAACAAACATTTATATTTGTGGGTAATAGTAAGGGCATAACCTATGTTCTCGCACCTGGGAATTTACCCATTCGTCCTTTTTAGATTTCACATACTTTTCGACGATGTTAATGTCGATATCTTCTATTTTTATTTCTACTTCTTTCTCATGCTTCTGAATAAAAAGTTTTTTTAAGTTATATAAGGCACCACGACTTATATTAGCAACAACTGTTGTTTCTTGGTTTTTCTCACAATTAGAAAGAAATTGAAATGGAAACTCATTGAAATCATAGGCTTCTTCCTTATTGACACGATACTCTTCTTTCGTTTTATCTATTATCTCCTGTAAATATTCTTTTACATCAACACTATCATCAATTAAACTAGCAATCTTCCCATTTTTTACAATAAAGTTAGTATGAGGAGGATCCAAAGCATAATTATTTAAGTTAAACCAATAAAGCAATGCTTTAAACAACTTTTCTTCTTCCTTTTCCTTAGTAACTTGCTGTTTTTCAGGTTCCTCATTATAAATGTTCTCCGTATCTTTTAGAGAATCTTCAGAAACCCCAGAATTTAAGGACATTGAATTCTTCCATGCTCTAGGAGAAGGAATCGATGATGATCTATAGGTCATTTGTGACCGTTGTAACACTGACTGCATCCTTTTACCTCCGCGTATGTATGGCCCGGATGACCTATAGCTCACTTGCTCACCCCGAATCTCTATTGGCATACTTTCATCATCTGCCTCAGCACCTTTCGATGATGAAGGTTCACTCCGTGTCCATGATGAACCACTAGGTCCTGCTTGCACATTTTGAACAGCACCTAGATCTCTAGATATCCCTGGAACACCACAACTAGTTGTAGCATAACTCAGATCTGTCAATGGCCTATCACTCGTTCTAACTGAATTTACATAATTGAGCAACCGCGGTCCTTCTTCTCCTTCTTCTTTTTCTGATCCTTGCCTGGGAGAATCCTTTACTCCACCCTGACTCCGCGTGGGAGACTCCCATTTCATATCTGACAGTTCAGTCGATGGTGATCGCGACAATGCTCGAAAACGAAGCTCAGTGTCAATGGACAGTTCATGGTCTTTGTTGATTACAGAGTTTTCTATAATTTTAGTTATCACACAGTGAGAAATTTCTTTATTAGAAAAGTCTATGCCATATATTCCACTGCTTCCATTCGTTGATAATTCTGCTTGAGTTCTACCATTAATATCAGCAAGTACAGCATTATTAAATCGACGATTTATAGCACGTGCGTCTTCCTTTGTTAATAACTCAATTCCCTTACCATTTTGCATAATGGGTGTAAGAATTGAGGCTTCTGTTCTATCTAAAGGAGAAGCAGAAACAAAGCCATCTATTGTTACTTTTACCATTTGATAAATAGATCTTATTACCATACATCTAAATAACTGCACTCTGCAATCAACATCGTTGCCAACTCCAAGGTCCATACCTGTAAGCCATGCCTTATACCGTGTTACACTATCAATAAAACGAACGTCATCAAAAACATCTTTGATATATACACTATTGCCTTTAACCTCTAAAGGCTTCTTAGGAACATTTTCATATCTTGCTTTCATCCTTGATAAAAACATACTCTCAAATTTCTTGCGTAATCCTTTATTATCAAATTCACCGTGCCATAAATAACCTTTCCTGTCAGATGCCCTAATGTTACAAGTTGGCATGCCTTCTATAACATCCTTTGCAAGTGAAGCAGCCAAATGAGACTTCAAATTAAAAATTACGCCCTCATCTACAGGTGTTACAAACTTAAACCCATGCTGTTTATCCCAAGACCAGTCTCTATCACTGATATAAAACGGGAAAGAATTAACATCAAAAATTAGCTTAGCTGTATCCAATATTTCTGCATCATTACTTTCCTCAATGCCGTAGAATTCACGTATTATCTTCTTTTTTATACTGTCCAGATATCTTCTACACTGATACGTATCCATACTCTTATCAAATGAGACTACGATACAGTTCTTCCCATACCTGCTTTGCAGTGTAAAATTAGTTTCAACTGTATCACGAGCATAATTATGCACATTAAAAGCGTTAATCAACGCCCTTACTGTTTCTGTATTATACATACCAACCTCCCCATTTTTAAATACAACAACTATTTTTTATTACTACCTTTTGTTACCGCTACCAACTCCACTAGAGCTCGACCCGCTCATAGAACTGCTAGGCTGCTCAGATTGACGTTGCTTCTCTCGTACGTCCTTAAGTGCATCACGATGATCATCAATTCTTGCTCCTTTAACTCTCACCAATTGTCCACCGCCTGGTGCTGTGTTTTGACGATCCCACTCTTTTTCTCCTTTAAAACTTTCCTTACCATTATCATTCGGCATATTACCCTCCAGTAAAAATATTATGCAGTTAATATACTAAAAATAAAATTAAGTGCAAGCACTTTTTTATATTTTTTTTCAAAAAATTTCATTCACTCTTTTTCACAAAACACAAATTTCAAGATTCCAGCGTCACGCGCTACCCTTTCTTGTCATCCCAGTGCCTAGACACTGGGATCCAGTTTTCTTCACAATTTCACCAAAAATGCTCCTTTTTAACATAAAACCCTACACTTACCAAACCCACAGCCTGGATTCCAGTGGGCTTTGTTGCATCGCTCAAGTGAAAAGAACTGGCAGTTACTGACAAAATTCATTATAAATAGCCATTTAACTGTTGAAGAAAAAATATGCCACAAAAAATGAGAGTCAGTAACTGCCATGAATATAACAAATTTCTCCAAGAAAGAGGAAGCATTTTTTGTTATATCAATGACGCCATAGAAAATTGGTACGAGAATTGTCCAAAAATGCAGGGCGGCAACTATATTTATAGTGATAAAGTTGTGATTTTGGTGCATATAATCGTCAGTTTCTTTAGAATTGGTTTAAGACAAACAGTCGGGTTTATAAAAGGGTATTTGCAACAAATAGGAAGAGATTTGGCAGTTATCAGCTATTCACAAGCATCAAGAAGGTTTAAGAAACTTAATATTAAGATAAATGATTGCAGAATTGATAAAAATAATATGGAAGATATCGAAATTGCTATAGACAGTACAGGAATTAGTATATACAACAACACTCCTGGTCACAGCAAGGAAAATAGCACTGACAGAAAATATCGTGGCTATGAGCAAACGAGAAAATTGCACGTAATGTTGAATATAAACAACAAAAAAGCCATAGCTGTAAAATACAGTAACGGTGTCTACTCTGATCACTATGGAGCTTGTGATTTGCTAAAAGAAGTTGATTTTCAGCATGCCATAAAAGCACTATATGCAGATAGAGCATGTGATAGGCACAAGTTTTATAAGTTGTGTAACAAATACGATATAAAGACAAAAATTCCACCAATAAACAATGCGGCAGAACATCCAGAAATAGATTATATGTCTGACAGGAATGCTGCTATTAGGTTAATAAAATTATACGGTGAAGATGGCATGAAAGAATGGAAAAAAGAAGTAAATTATGGGAAAAGATCTTATATTGAAGGGTTTTTCTCAAGATTAAAGCAAATATTCGGATTTAGTTTTAGGAATAAATCTGAGATAAATCGAGAAAAAGAACTGCTAATCAAATGCTATTTGCTTAATAAATTCACTGATATTGGTATGGCTAAATTTGAGATAGTTACATGAATTTACCATAAATCACCATCTCATAAAGTGTGATGCAACAAAGCCATTCCAGTGTCACGCACTGGAATGACAAAAAAGAAATCACTGTAATCTAACTACCTTCATGATTATGTCTTTCCTACTGACTGACCTTCTGCACATTTCTCAACTTTTACATCATTAGTCAATTCTTTTGGTGGTTGAGCATTACTCACAGAACCTTCATTCTCAGGACCATTCCAAAAACCAACTGTAAGATCATATTCACAATCAGCAACAGAACTTTTAACGGATTGCTTCGGAGCTCTTTTGTCAGAAGTAGATTCCTGAGCAGATTTTCCTAGAGTATTTTCACTAGTTTGGTTAGGTTGCCCGTTAGAAACAGAGCCTTGAGCAGATTGATTTGAAGCTTGCTTACTATTGCTATCTTGCCTCATCCTTCTTTCCCACCTACTATTGCATCCTTGAAAATAATTTCTTTCCTTTCTCACCCCCGTTGTATTCGCTGCAGTCTTTGGAGCAGGTGGACACACCTCTTTCTTCGGTTCCTCCGGCTTCGTTTTTTTCTCTTCATTCACTTTTTCTGGTTTTTGTGAATTTTCATGATATTTTCTTTCAAGCTCAGCAAGACGCAATAGATGTTTCAAAGGATCTGACACAATTTCAAGTTCTGGTTTGCTCAGAGGGACTGGCCTTACAAATCCGGGTGAAACTTCAAAAAGGAAAACTGGCACTTTAGGCTTTTCTCTTTCATCCACTTTCATTTCTACGTTTTCGCAAACTTCTTTATTTTCTTCCTTTAATGATGTTTTTTCTGCTTTTTTATCTTCTTTTTCTGTAGATGCCTCTACCGCAGCCGCCAACTCAACTCCAAACATCTCTGCGAACATTGTAACAATCCATCCGACAACGGCCATTTGTAACCTGAGTTTCAGATCTTGCAATGCAGTTAATCTTTCTAACGCCCTTGCAAACTCTTCTTCTGATAACTCACCACTGCCTAATTTCTCCTGCAATTCTTTTATCTCTTTGTCCAACTTCTGATTGAAACTTAAATCGCGTGCAAAAATCTTCTTGATTAACTCCTTAAGCTTGTCACGCATAAATTTAATTATCGAAAGAAGCCAATTTTTTTCTTTCTTCTCCTTGAGCATTTGGTAGATTTTCGGATCATCTACATCTACTTCAAAAAGGTTAAAGAGAGATTCAAAGAAATTCCAGAAATCTCCGAGTACTCTTTCTTTTTCACCAGTGAAGTAATCCTCACCATCACCTTCTCCGATATGTAGCTCTGCTTGAGATGATATTTCATCGATACAACTAGAAGCCTGACGCTCACACTCGAGCCTCCTGAGCAAATCTTGTCTGGTGAGCTCCTCTATGGCTGCTTTTAGTTCATTTAACTTCTGCTCCGCAGAGAAATCTTGCTCCCTGATTTTTCCTTGGAAGATCGAGCTACCGTTTCCGTTATTATCTGAAAAATTTTCCATTATTTTTGCCTCCTCAATAAAATTACTGCCTCTGTTGTTACCTGAAAAGCTTTCCACCATTTTTACTTCCTTCATAAAACTTAATAATTTAATTCTACAGTACTAAATATTTAAGAACTATTAATGTAAAGATGTCAATAAAATTATTTACATTTTTACACTATATATATATATTATATCATGTGCTATTTAACCTTTCAATAATATTTTTTATTTTTACTGCTTCTTCAAACTCTAGCATGCGCTTTTCTTAAATTATCCTTATTAATATTTGCTTTTGCCTCTATCCCACTTTTTCTTGTAAAGTATTTGATATAGATTTTATCATACTCTTTGGCATAACATTTGCAACATACTTTATCTATAAATGGAAATTATTATACTTGCAGCTAGACACAATTTGAAATAATTTACACTATAAAGTTAAGGAACGAGATCCCAGTGTCACGCACTGGGATGACAGCAGTCCTACGTCATACCGCGATTCATTCGCGGTATAGATTCCGCTAACAAGTAGCGGAATGACGAATTTTTGTTTTTCAAATTATCGTAAGTCACTTTAGCTATATCAGACAATAGAGGCAGTGCGTAGAGGAGCTCACCAGACAAGATTTGCTCAGAAGGCTCGAGTGTGAGCGTCAGGCTTCTAGCTGTGTCGATGAAATGTCATCTCAAGCAGAGCTACATATCGGAGAAGGTGATGATGAGGATTACTTCACTGGTGAAAAAGGAAGAGTACTCGGAGATTTCTGGAATTTCTTTGAATCTCTCTTTAACCTTTTTGAAGTAGATGTAGATGATCCGAAAATCTACCAAATGCTCAAGGAGAAGAAAGAAAAAAATTGGCTTCCTTCGATAATTAAATTTATGCGTGACAAGCTTAAGGAGTTAATCAAGAAGATTTTTGCACGCGATTTAAGTTTCAATCAGAAGTTGGACAAAGAGATAAAAGAATTGCAGGAGAAATTAGGCAGTGGTGAGTTATCAGAAGAAGAGTTTGCAAGGGCGTTAGAAAGATTAACTGCATTGCAAGATCTGAAACTCAGGTTACAAATGGCCGTTGTCGGATGGATTGTTACAATGTTCGCAGAGATGTTTGGAGTTGAGTTGGCGGCTGCGGTAGAGGCATCTACAGAAAAAGAAGATAAAAAAGCAGAAAAAACATCATTAAAGGAAGAAAATAAAGAAGTTTGCGAAAACGTAGAAATGAAAGTGGATGAAAGAGAAAAGCCTAAAGTGCCAGTTTTCCTTTTTGACGTTTCACCAGGATTTGTAAGGCCAGTCCCTCTGAGCAAACCAGAGCTTGATCTTTTACCAAAGCCTATAATGCCTTCTATATTTAAGGAGGTTATAAACAATGAGAACCGCGAGGAAACAAAACCAAAAGTGGAAGAAGAGAAAAAAGCGAAGCCGGAGGAACCGAAGAAAACTGAACCTGCACTTAAACAGGAAGCTCCAAAGAAGGAGCCAGTAATTTTTAGAGATACAGGGCAGTCTAGTGAAAGAGGCCAATGGGAAAATGATGCCAGCAGACAAGAGATACCAACAATAGGGTCAATTGGTGAGCAAAATATGAGAAATAGCGGTAATATTGGCAAAGAAACAATTGATATAGATAAAATTTGCGGTGAATTACTTGCTGGACAGGATCAAATTTCACCAGAATCAGAACTTAATTCTATAAATGTTCAACCTAAAGGAGGTTATAAAGGGAAATGAAAAAAAAATTTATAAAAATGCAAAAAAGTTCTTGCACTTATGATTTATTTATAATATATAGATTACATAATATTTTTATTAATGGAGGGTATTATGGATAAAAAACAACAAGCAAGCTCTAGTTCACAAGGGGATCCTCGTTTTAAGGTAGGCTCTGGTAGGTATGATTCTGCTGCTTGGATGGCAGCTAATCGTGGAACAGGGGGTGGAGGACCGGACATGCATAAAGATCCTAGTAAGTTTGATAGGTGTTATAACTATCCTTATACAGGGATGAGTGATGCTAAAGTTGAGAGTGCTCAAGGTAGTAATAAAAAAAAGTAATATTTGAATAGGGGGGAGTTATGACTAGTTTAGATTTTGTTAAGGAGCTGGTTAATGCGTTTAACGTTAGTAATTACGGCTCTAAAGTCAACACTAATTTTGTTGTGGAGGGCGATAATATCGTCGTTAAGTTTAATTGTGGTCAGCGCTCTGCAAAGAGGTACTTATCACAGATGGCAAGAGACTTAGTAAGAGAATATTATTCTGATGAGTCTGTAGCGCGTTACGCTTTTGATCTTGGATCTTTTCCATTTCACTTTGATAAGGAATGGTTAAAGTATGACAAGAAAACAAGAATGACTAAGCTTACAGTTCCTATAGACTCTGGAGTAATCTTTAATCTCAAGGTGCACTTTGCTGAGGAATTCAAACTGGACGTGAAAAACCAAGTGATGAAAAACATCATCTTGGTAAAAAACACATTGAAGAGATTTTAAACGCAAGTATAGGGCAGGTAGAAATAGATTCGTTCTCTGGTTATATAAAATGTCTTTTGTTTAATAGTCCAAATCTGCAAACGTATTTTATAGGAGCACTTCAAGAACAAACAAAGAAGCATGGTTATAACTACTCAGGTTTCTATGATATTGATGACAATAAAGTATATTTTAAAGACGTTGAAAATATTGGTTTTGTAAGAAGTGTAACAGAGACTTCTAAAAAGAAGACAGCGTATAATTTTAATCTTCAAGGAGTTGGTAATTTGAAAGTGAAGGCTGAGCGCTACAAGGGTGCTATGGGCGAGCTAATCTTTCGCTTAGCTGGGGTATCAATTTGTGGGTACTATCGTGATAATTTTATTAGCGAAGACAGGATAAGTAATGGAGATCGCTTTGCTTTTATACCTATGGTCAAGGAAGGTAATAGTTTAAGGTACCTAAATTATATGGAGGCAAATAAGATTAATGCTAAATTTTCTCATGATCTTTTCACTAATGTTAGAGGTCAAACTGAAGCCACACGGTCAAATGAATTTGGTGAGGTATATGCTTTTTCCGATAGACAGATTGCTCTTTTAATTCCTGTAATTATAGAAAACTCTGTAATCAACAAAGATGGTCAAATAGAGATTGATCCTGGGCTTCGTTTTCAAGCATTGTCGCGATCACCATCGACTGAACTGTCAGATATGAAATGGGAGTCTCCCACGCGGAGTCCTTACTATTACCCACAAATATAAATGTTTGTTGCATAGCTCTTAATGGCATAACTTTTGCTTGAAATAACTGTTTATATGGTGCAATTTACAGCTTTTAGTTGCTAAAATTATAACTCTTAGTTTAATAATTTTAATCTAATAAGCTTTCAGGTTAATAAAATTAAATTATTTGAGTAAATACAATACTATGTTTTTATTTGTGGGTAATAGTAAGCGCGGAGTCCCGATGGAGCATTAGATGGGTCTCCCAGGCAAGGGTTGGAAGAATCTTTTATGCTGCATAAAAAGTTAGATGTTCCTGGAACGAGTGGAGAATTCTTGCCACGTTCACATCTGAGTTATACTGCAGTTAGTCAGGGTACAGAGAAATGTGTAAGTGCTGCTCAAAATGTGCAAGCAGGACCTAGTACTTGGTCTCAGCCAATGAACCCTTTGTTATCACAAAGCACGTCCGGAAATAAATGGACGTCGTCAACGCAGTTTACCCAACCAGGACCTAGTGGTTTATTATGGACACAGAGTAGACCTTCATCATCGAAAGGTGCTGATGAAAGTATGCTAATAGAGATTCGGGGTCAGCAAGTGAGATATAGGCCATCATTGACTCCTCCTATAGCATGGGATGATTCAACATTCTTAAATCTTGAGGTTTCTAATGAGGAACCTGAAAAACAGCAAGTTACTGATAACAGTGATCAAAAAAGTAGTGATGAGTGTTCTGAAGCAAAGTCACAAGAAAGTGAATCTCCGGAGAAGAAACATGGGGGTGGTTTGTTCTGTAAAAAAGGAATGCCGATACTAGCAAAGTTATCACCTTTTAAGCGACATAGCGTAGAGCGTGATACGATGTGTTCAAGTAAAAGTGATCTTGTGTATCATGTAACTGAAAAATCATCTGTGTCTAAGCCATTTTTTTCATTCCCAACTAGAATAAAAGCAAAAAGTAATCCACCCTCAGGGGTGACTTCTCCTACGCATGAAGGTGGACCAGAGTGGCAACAACGTCTTGATCCTGATCAGAGGGAGGAACTATGCAAAGTTCTTTCTCCTGAGATGAAGGAGAAGCTAAACTCCGGCTTTTTTCTTCCTGAGTACGAGAAGTTACTACACTTACTTTATGTTGATAGTGAGACACTGCGTTCACTTCTTTCTACTTCTGAGGGAGCAGAGCAAGTGTGCTCAGTTCTTCCTCCTGAGAAGGGGAAGCAACTACACTCAGATTTACCTTTTAAGACAAAAAAAGGCTTACTTTTTAAATTCTTTGGTGATGAACAAGAAATTAGTCGTAACGTTTCTACAAGTTCTGCAGATAGTGGTTTAGGGAAGTCGCTTGAGCGGGGACAATCACCGTCGCTTATTGAAAAGTTTAATGATAAATCTCTTATAAATTCTAGGGTAGATTCTCCTAATATCAAGAAATACTTGCAAGAAGGAAAAGAAGTTTTTGTATAAGCGGTTTGTACCTAATCCACCGCTCTCAGCCACCTAAGCGTTTTATTAGGGTTAGGGCCAAAGCCCCTGACCCCATAAGTGTTGAAAGTAACACAAAAAAGACATAAAGAACTATTATTGCAAGAAAATGGAGGCAATAATGGATCAAATAGAAAGAGTACTAAATTTAATAAAAGATGAGGATTTAGAAAGGCTAGGAAAATTAAGTGAAGTAGATAAATGTAATACTAAATTGTTGGGCAAGATTATATTTAAAGGTCTAATGAAGTTAATATTAATGGGGCAAAAAACAAGCCTAAGAGCGCTAGAAATGGTAATAAACAGGTGTATAATGGATAAGAATAGCGATAAAAGTACAGTAACATACAGTGGTTTGTCAAAAAGGTTAAAAGTTATAAATCCAGAATATTTTAAGGGAGTATATATTGATTTGATGAGCAAGATTAAAAAGCTATTACCCCAAAAAACATCAAATAACTTACATAAGTTTGATTCGACGATCATAAATTTATCGGGATATCTCATAAAAGATGGGCTAAAAATAGGCGGTAAAAGTAACGACAGTCAAGTTAAAGTGAGTGTAGGATTAAAGGATCAATTGCCGACAAGTATAAGATTTTGTAAAGGACAAGAAGAAAGTAGTGAAGATATAGCATTAGTGAGAGCAATTAATGAAGCTAAAGTTGAAAAAGAGGATATTTTATTATTTGATAGAGGAATCAGAAAAGTTGGAACTTTTGCCGAATTTGATGAAAAGGAGTACAAATTTATCACAAGAGTTAAAGTAGGAAGAAAACATGATGTTATAAGCAGGAACAAAGTTATAAGAGAACAAAAATCGGATGGATCAGAGATTTTAGAAGATATAATAGTTAATCTTTATCGTGCACGAGGTAAAGTGGCAGAAAAGCATGATCTACGGCTAATAAAAATCAGAAATAAAATTGGAGATGAAATATGGTTTTTGACAAACTTGTTTGAAATGCCAGCTTATGAAGTAACAGAGCTATATAGGCGCAGATGGGATATAGAAGTGTTCTTTAAATTTATAAAGCAAAATCTTGGATATAAGCACTTTTTAAGCCATACTATGAATGGCATGAAGGTGTATATTTACATGATTATTATTACGGCTTTGTTATTTCTTGTTTATAAAATCAAAAATAATCTACATGGGTTCAAAATAGCATTACTGCAATTCACATTGGATCTAAATGACTCTTTTATACGTTCGATTGTTTTACTGTCGGGAGGTAATTTACATGCCGTTGATCATCTCATATCACGTTATTTTTGATACTTTCAACACTTATGCCCCTGACCCTGAAAGCACTGGTGTTAGTTTTTCTTGTCCATTGCAGATATTGCGCGGTACTAAATATTTAAAAAGTATTAATATAAAGATATCAATAAAATTATTTACATTTTTATACTATGCCCATAGCATCATATATTACTTAACCTTACAATAATTTTTTTATTCTTGCTGCTTCTTCAAACTCCAAATTTTTAGCATGCTCTATCATTTGCTTTCTCAAATCATCCTTATTAGTATTTACTTTCGGTTCTGCTATTGCCCTCTCCTGTAAGGTGTTTGATATAGGTTTTATTATAGTCTTTGGGACAATATTGTGCAATATATTATGTTCTTCTTGTTTTTTTCTTCTTCTTTCGGTCTCTCTTAATGCACGGTCCAGAGAACCAGTGATTTTATCTGCATACAAAATTACTCTACCTTCAGCATTACGCGCAGCACGACCAATCGTTTGAATTAATGAAGTTTCCGATCGCAAAAATCCTTCTTTATCAGCATCCAAAATTGCAACCAACCCACACTCTGGAATATCAAGACCTTCCCTCAGCAAGTTAACACCTACTAAAACATCGATTTCTTTAGATCTCAATTTGTATATAATTTCTATTCTCTCCAGCGCAGCAATATCAGAATGCAAATAACTCACTCTCATATTCAATTCACTCATATATTCAGCTAAATTTTCAGCCATTTTTTTCGTCAATGTAGTGATTAAAACACAAAATCCCTTCCCTATTGTCACTTGTGCCTCATGAATTACATCATCAATTTGACTCTCTATTGGTTTTACAATGCAGATTGGGTCTGTAAGCCCTGTTGGACGGATAACTTGCTCTATAAATACATTATTGGTCTTTGCCAACTCATACTTTCCTGGAGTGGCTGAAATGTAAACAGTCTGCGGCCTAACTCCCTCCCACTCTTCAAATTTTAATGGACGATTATCAAAAGCGGAAGGGAGCCTGAAGCCATAGTCGATCAATTTCTTTTTACGCGCCTCATTACCACTGTACATCGCACCAACCTGAGGAACGGTGACATGACTCTCATCAACAAATAAAATTACGTCTTTGGGTAAATATTCAAACAAAGTAGGTGGTGGATCCCCAGCTTCCATTCCATAGAGATAACGCGAATAATTTTCAATACCTTTACATATTCCTGTTGTTCTCATCATTTCGATATCAAAATTAGTGCGTTGCTCGAGGCGCTTTGCTTCAACAATCTTATTTTGCGAGTAGTAATAATCCAAGCGTTCATGCAGCTCTTTTTTGACTAGTTCAATTGCCTGCAACAAAGCCTCACGCGGGGTTATGTAATAGCTATTTGGAAAAATGGTGATTTTATTTACGCCTTTGGTAACATTGCCCGTTATAGCATCAACTTCAGAAATTTCTTCTATTTCATCGCCAAATAACGATAAACGCCAAGCTTTATTTTCATAATGGGAAGGAAATATATCAACAATATCGCCGCGCACTCTGAAATATCCTCTCTCAAACCTGGCATCAGAGCGCTTGTATTGAAGATCAGTTAAGTTGCTCAGGAAATCATTAATACGAATTTTATTTCCAACACTAAGCGGTATGATCATGCTGCGGTAGCTCTCAGGCGAACCAAGACCGTATATGCAGGAAACACTGGCAACTACGATCGTATCCCTGCGCTCCAAAAGGGAGCAGACGGTGGAATAACGCAGCATCTCAATTCTTTCGTTAATTGCAGAATCTTTTTCGATATAAGTATCAGTTTGTGGTAAATAGGCTTCAGGTTGATAATAATCATAATAAGAAATGAAGTATTCAACAGCATTATGGGGAAACAATCCTTTCATTTCCTCATAAAGCTGTGCTGCTAAAGTTTTATTGTGTGCCATAATTAATGCAGGCCTGTTTGTCCTTGCAATAACATTTGCCATAGTAAAAGTTTTCCCAGAACCAGTAACTCCAAGCAAAACCTGATCTCTTTTATTGCTATTTAGCCCTGCAATTAAGCTATCGATTGCCTGTGGTTGATCCCCAGCCGGTTGAAAATGTGTAGCGATTTGAAATTCCATAGACTTTACTTACTATCTTTGATTCATTGTATAGTAAACACTATATTGCTTTTAAGATAAGTTGTATAGCTATCGTAAAGCCATAAAACATTAACCAACAATGTCATGCAAGTAGCTGACACTGGAATCTTGTTTCAATGTTAAACAAAATACCATAGAATTCAAGAAGACAATTCCTAAAAAATCCCTACATCCAAAAAAAGGCAAAATGCTGCTTGAATAAGCTAAATTTTTTTAGATGCAAAAACAATAAAACATAGTTGATACTAAAGTTATAGTACTCCTATGACAACGTTACAAAAATTAAGGAAATGGATAGCTCTGATCAATTGGAATAGTATTTTCAGGTACCGGTGGTCAATATGACATTTTTAAAATAAAGATTTAGAACCTGTTTAAAATCTTCTCAATAGAAGAGAAATGAAGGAAAGAACGACCATTTGTAGGCCAGTGTTAAGTTTTCGCTCGCAATTTTTCCACAATCGTCTGCATTTTTCTAACCAAGCGAAAGATCGCTCTACAACCCATCTTTGTGGCAATACAGCAAAGGAATGTAATTCACTTCGTTTTATTACTTCTACAGTTGCTCCAATAATCGTTTTTATTTGAGTTGCAAAATTTTCTCCTGTATAACCTGCATCGACCAGTATATTTTTAACTTCCGAGAGGTTTTCTTTTGCGCTTTCAACCATTCTCACAGCACTGCTAACCCCAGTTGTAAATTAGAAAAAATAGAAAAGGTAAGGAAATAGGGTAAACTCCGAGGTATTTGATATTCATTCCTAAAATAGGAGGTTACCAATGAAAGAGAAAGTAACAGAAATCTTTTGTATAGTCGATGATTTTTGCAATACAGTCGATGAAAATTTTGCAGAAAAACTTCTACCAAGTGGCAAAAAACCAACCAGGACGCCAGAGATTACGCATTCAGAGATTTTTACCATAATATTGCTATATCACCAATCCAAGTGCGACAATTTTAAAATTTTCTATGTGCATTATTTGAAATTATTATACGAATCAGCGTTTCCAAAATTGCCATCTTATAGTAGGTTTATCAGGCTAAATCGCGGGTTTTATGGTATTTAGCGCTCTTAATGCAATGGTTTTGCGAACAGTCAAAAGTGACAGGGATTTCGTACATAGATGCAACATCTATCGCTGTTTGCAATCCAAAAAGGACCTCGAGAAACAAAGTTTTCAAAGGGTTGGCAAAGATTGGAAAGACTACTTATGGGTGGTTTTTCGGTACATCTAGTAATTAATGAAACTGGCGAAATTCAAGGGGTTACGGTGATAAAAGGCAACGTTGATACCTGTGCCAAATTTAACTAAGAAATTGATTGGATTATTGTTTGGAGATAAAGGATATATCAAAAAAGATCCTTTTCACGAATTATTCGATAGAGGGTTAAAGCTTGTAACCAGTATAAAAAAGGGTATGAAAAACTCATTAATGGCGCTAAATGAGAAGATTTTGTTAAGAAAAAGATCGATTATTGAGACAGTTTTTGGCTCTCTGAAAAACAAATTTGAGATTGAGCATACTCGCAACAGATCACCCAATGGCGTCAACTTAAGGAAAAATATCAGCGATAGTGTATAAAATTTCTCTCTAAAACTTTTACCATTAAATTATCCAGAAGCCGCAGGAAACAGCACTTTTGTTTCTATTTTATTTCAACAAAGAAGTTTAAAATGTGTCCTTTTTAGGTGAAACATGCAAAAAGGAAAAAATTTTATTCTACAAATTAAAAATATAATATACTCGAAAGCTTTTCAGAGAATCCATTGTGTTGAGTTTTACACGAACAAGAAAACTTCCTTTTTCGGCAGTATTTTCTATGATTTTAAAGTTAGTTAAAAAAAGTTTGGGAATAGAATGTGAACTTATGGAGCCATTGACATGTACCCTCAAAGCAAGCTTTTTCTAAAGCAAGATATAAGATTTGTCATACAGGTTTTAAAGAATTTAAGCATCCAAACAGCCTATCAAGATGAGCCTGAGTTGGAGAGGCTATAGGCTTATTGCAGCAGATGGTTCTGGTATGAGATTACCCAGCTCTGAGGAAATTGTATCCGAGTTTGGCCGCTTTAAACCCTTACTATTACCCACAAATATAAATGTTTGTTGCATAGCTCTTAATGGCATAACTTTTGCTTGAAATAACTGTTTATATGGTGCAATTTACAGCTTTTAGTTGCTAAAATTATAACTCTTAGTTTAATAATTTTAATCTAATAAGCTTTCAGGTTAATAAAATTAAATTATTTGAGTAAATACAATACTATGTTTTTATTTGTGGGTAATAGTAAGCTTTAAACCAAATGGAACAACAGGCACAATGCCACCATTGGCAATTTGTTTGTTGATTTGTGTACTTCGCTGATTTGTAGTGCTCGTCTTGCGGCTTGGAATATAGGTGAACAAACGTTGGCGGAAGAGCAATTACCCGAAGTTATCACTCAAATGCGTTCATTAAATCAAAAGAAATTATTATTTATCTATGATCGTCTTCAGTAAAATTCATTCAGCAGCATTATGATTTGGAAGTAGATTTTATTTTTCGCTTGCAAAAAAGAAATTATAGCAAGCTATGGGAACGAATTGCATCTGGAGAATTAGATTTCGATTTTATATTAGAAAATGAAAAGCTAAAAAATAAAATGAAAGGACAGAAAGTAAGAGTAATAGTGCTGACATTAGCCAACGGAGAAACAGAGGTATTGATTACTTCACTTTTTGACCGAGTAAAATTTACTTTGGAAGATATCAGCAAAGCTTATGTATTAAGGTGGCATATAGAGGAGTGCTATAAACGACTCAAAATAGGTGCAGAGTTAGAGAATTTTTCTGGCGTAAATTTAGAGGCTGTATTACAAGAATTTTGGGCAAACTTAGTCATGTGTAATATATTGTCGCTTCATATGTGTAATGCACAAGGGCCTTGGAATCCAGATCAAATTGCTGAGTATCGTTTAAATTTTTCGGTTTTATTTGGTGTAATGAGGCAGAAACTCTATCAGGTACTTATTGCGCCAAAAAACTTTCAAGCCCTTTTTGATAGAGCAAGTATACGCGCTAAAGTTAAAATCCGACCGGGACGATTGTATAGCCGCGATAAGGTAGATAAGCCCAAACGCCATCATGTCTTTAGGAGAGTTTGCTAATGAAAGTTCTTAAGTTGACGCCATTGACAGATCACCGATAAATTTTTTGGTACACATTTTTTCTACGCTTGTTTCATATTCCATGCAGCCGCTGCATTTCTAAGCTTTACTTCGTTGGCTAATCCGCAACTGGGGTATATACTTACTATTACCCACAAATATAAATGTTTGTTGCATAGCTCTTAATGGCATAACTTTTGCTTGAAATAACTGTTTATATGGTGCAATTTACAGCTTTTAGTTGCTAAAATTATAACTCTTAGTTTAATAATTTTAATCTAATAAGCTTTCAGGTTAATAAAATTAAATTATTTGAGTAAATACAATACTATGTTTTTATTTGTGGGTAATAGTAAGGGGTATATAGGGTTGACACCAAGGCAATATTCTTCTGGAAAAGTTGATCGGCATGGCAGCATATCAAAGATGGGACCAGCGGAATGTAGAAGTATGTTATATGAAGCTGCACAAACAATGCTTACAGTTACCAAGAGGACATTTAAATTAAAAAACTGGGGTTGCGAAGAAAAAAGGAATGAAAAAAGCAATTGTAGCAGTAGCAAGAAAATTAGCTGTAATTATGCATAGGATGTTGGTTGATAAAACAGAATTTTATTATCAATAAACATCAAAAGAGCATAGGACAATAATTTTATTGAAAATAAAGATAGCAATGCCGATGGAAGGGACAAGCAAGAACTTAGTTAGACTTCGTGGTAAATATGTTGCCGTCCACTTCCGCCTAACAAGTATAATGCGGCTTGACAAATTTATTGTCATCTCAGACCGCGGAGAGAACCATATGCTACTTTTAACTTATGTAAAATTACCAAGGATCATGGAGAAGATATGCTGTTTTGATTTGTGTGAAAATTATTGTTGACTTATGTGCAATTAGAGAACCTAAGTCACTTTAGCTATATATAAAAGGTTTAAGTGGTTGTATTGATGTATCTTTGTATTAAAAAACACCCAATAAGCAGAGTTGTAAGTGGAATAAACCACAAAATGTAAGTGCTAGGTGGTACGATTATAATTGAATTGCCGTAAGAATTTTTTAACTCTGAGATTATCTCTTCATCAGTGTATCCATCATTGATTTTTTTACGAATTGCTTCTCGCATATCATACGCGATCTGAGATCCAGATTCAGACAATGATTCGCCAGAACATATTGGACACCTTATTATTTCAAATAAACTTGTTGCTCGTTTTTCCATGCTTTTATCTCTGAGTTTATTATCCAGAGTAAAAGCGTTTACGCCTGAGTGGAATATCAATACGAAAAGTAAACTAACTACTGCTCTCATCCTTGGTTAATTGGGTTATTTTACTGAGCTGGTTCATAAAATCAGTGGTGGATAACTTTCCAATAAAGCTTGACCCTACATCATCATCGTACTTTATTGAAAATTGAATGCCATCATCAGTTGTTTTTTCTGATAAGGAAGACATTAATTTTTCAAACGCATCTGAAGTTTTTGAGTCACCAATCATAAACGAGATTAATTCTTTATAATTTGATATAGCCACGTTGATTTTGTCTTTAAATGAAGACGTAACCAAATTATAATTTCGCACTCCACCATCTGCAGCAAGAGAAAAATTATTACTTTGAATTAAAAATTTCTCTATGTTGAAATTAATTCTGGAAGCTGAGATGTGGTTTACAAATTCGTAATCAAATTTAGTGTCGATACTAAGGTAACTTTCAGGACTTGCAGTATTTTTATACCGATAAGTATAAAAATCAAATCCTAGTTTAGTATTTCCACTTGGTTCTTTATCGAGGTGAAATTGAATGTAATTGCTTTTATCATTCACTTCAGTTATAACACTTTGCTGATTTTCTAAAACATCACATTTTAATCCATAATCTTCGTAACGAAGTGTATCTATATAGTCTATCACGGTACTATTTTTGTTGAATCGCAATGAAGATGGTAAATCGTTTAGTCTAACAACAAAGTGGCTGCTATCGTTTGTGTGGCATTTTATATTCTTTTTCTCATCACCATGAACAGCAATATTGACTTCATTGCTTGGTATGTAGATATATACTGATTTATCAAACAATCTGTTTTTTATCAATAAAGCATCAGATGAGATGGTTAATTGCTCATTGGAAAATTTTAGGTTTGTCACACGAAAAATTAGGTTAGAAGGAAATCCACTAAAATCATGTGAAATATCAAATTTTTCGTCGTTAATGTATAGTATTGTTTCAGCTAAAAGATTTTTTACCTTACATGCAGAAAAATACCAAAAACCACTATACGCTACAGGAATAAACAAAAGTAAAGAGATGATAATATAGATAAAAATCTTACGCATAGCTAATCACTCCCCTGTTTATCCAATGATATATTTCTTGTACCCCTTGGTATGGTTACACACAAGCCGTCGATATCTTTTGTGATTTTTATTTGGCACCCAAGTCTTGATGTCTCTGTTAAGCCGAAAGCTAGGTCTAACATATCATTTTCCTCATCAGATATGGGATTATGCGTTTCTACAGCATCATAAGATTTTGGATCAACAATCACGTGGCATGTAGAACAAGCAAGAGAGCCTTCACATACACCTTCAAGCAGATCTGGATCACTTCTGTGGGCTAAATTAAGCAGAGTTTCTCCCTCTGCAGCTTCATAGCTTTTCTTACTCCCATCAGGTAAAACAAAAGTAACAGATGGCATATTATTTCCCTATTAAAATTCTTACTAATTTCTCTGTATTCTACAGGTAACGATTAACATTTGCAAACTCTTTGCAATTCCAGTGCCTATTTTTTGTTATCCAAGTAGCCGACACTGGTTTCCAGAAAAAAGGGTGTTATGCAAGTAGCTGACACTGGTTTCCATCCAAGACGGCAGTGCCCTCTTCTTGTCATCCTAGTGCCTTCTTCTTGTCATCCCAGTGCCCAGACACTGGGATGGCTTTGTTGCATAGCAACTGAAAAAATCTGGTGGCTACTGACAAAATTCATTATAAAATAGCCATTTAACCTTGAAAGAAAAAATATGCCACAAAAAATGAGAGTCAGTAACTGCCATGAATATAACAAATTTCTCCAAGAAAGAGGAAGCATTTTTTGTTATATCAATGACGCCATAGAAAATTGGTACGAGAATTGTCCAAAAATGCAGGGCGGCAACTATATTTATAGTGATAAAGTTGTGATTTTGGTGCATATAATCGTCAGTTTCTTTAGAATTGGTTTAAGACAAACAGTCGGGTTTATAAAAGGGTATTTGCAACAAATAGGAAGAGATTTGGCAGTTATCAGCTATTCACAAGCATCAAGAAGGTTTAAGAAACTTAATATTAAGATAAATGATTGCAGAATTGATAAAAATAATATGGAAGATATCGAAATTGCTATAGACAGTACAGGAATTAGTATATACAACAACACTCCTGGTCACAGCAAGGAAAATAGCACTGACAGAAAATATCGTGGCTATGAGCAAACGAGAAAATTGCACGTAATGTTGAATATAAACAACAAAAAAGCCATAGCTGTAAAATACAGTAACGGTGTCTACTCTGATCACTATGGAGCTTGTGATTTGCTAAAAGAAGTTGATTTTCAGCATGCCATAAAAGCACTATATGCAGATAGAGCATGTGATAGGCACAAGTTTTATAAGTTGTGTAACAAATACGGTATAAAGACAAAAATTCCACCAATAAACAATGCGGCAGAACATCCAGAAATAGATTATATGTCTGACAGGAATGCTGCTATTAGGTTAATAAAATTATACGGTGAAGATGGCATGAAAGAATGGAAAAAAGAAGTAAATTATGGGAAAAGATCTTATATTGAAGGGTTTTTCTCAAGATTAAAGCAAATATTCGGATTTAGTTTTAGGAATAAATCTGAGATAAATCGAGAAAAAGAACTGCTAATCAAATGCTATTTGCTTAATAAATTCACTGATATTGGTATGGCTAAATTTGAGATAGTTACATGAATTTACCATAAATCACCATCTCATAAAGTGTGATGCAACAAAGCCATCCCAGTGTCTGGGCACTGGGATGACAGGAGGGGGGGTTGGAATGACACCAGTATGGTTATTAATTGAATAAATAACCTCCTTATTTTCAGAAATCATTGGCAAACAAATGTGATGCCATATGTTTTTTGGCTTGGATAAGAGGTGCCCAGTTAAGTCTTCCAGGTGGAGCCTATGCATCACAAGCACAATTACTCCTTTTTTTCTATCGTTGAGTCTCGTTACTAAAGTCTGATCGAACCAGTTTGTGGCACGTTTTCTAAATGTTTCACTCAAAGCTTGAGCAGGGTTAAGCGGATCATCCACAATAATAGAGTCACCACCTTCACCGGTTAATGTTCCTCCAACTGATGTTGCGATTCTGTATCCTCTCTGCACTGTTTGGAATTTATATTTAGTGTTCTGGTTTTTGGATAGTTCTACCTCTGGAAATAGCTTTTTATACCAATCAGATTGCATTATGCACCTCGTATCAAGCGAATGTTTTTCACTAAGCAACTTAGAATAACTTGCAACTATTATTCTTGCAGTTGGCTGATTTCCCAGTATCCATGCGGGCCACGCAACACTCATACATATGGACTTCATTGAACGCGGAGGCATATTGAATATTATGCGCCTTACTTCGCCAGCATTCGCTGCTTCCAGCCTGTCTGCTATGACTTTTATGTACTGATAATCATTATACTCACATCCCGGCACTACTGTTTGAAAGCACAGTTCAATGAATTTTAGAAAGTTCATGTTAGACCTCCTATAGTATCACCCAAGTAACCCCTATGGTGTTATCCAAGTGGCCGACACTGGTTCCTTTATGACGGCGTCATGCAAGTAGCTGACACTGGAATGACATCCTTTGATTTTTTATATGGTTATGCAAGAAATCTAGTGTAGATTTTTATTTATTTTATAAGATTGAAGTGTTACAGTAGCGAGCTTACAACACTACTGTTTTGTAAATTTAGTGAATAAAATTACTTCTTTAACTTTATTGAAGCGAAAAATTGATTTCCATTGCGGTAAATGAGCAACATTATTGAATCTTTACCGTTTTTCTTTACTGCTAAATCAACTTGTTTTTGAAAATCGTTAGTATTTTCTATATCGGTTCCATCTAATTGGATAATAATGTCTCCTTTTTTAATACCACGCAGCGTGGCATTACTGTTACTATCTACATTAGTAACTATCACACCTTTTGTAGGATTACTTTCTTTTGATTCTTTTGGCAGATTTGAAACAGTTAAACCGGTTATATAATCAGATGTTGATTTATTTTCTTCTTGATTGTTATCTTGGCCATCATTTGTAGATTCTCCGATCACAACTTTAATATTAACCTCTTTGCTCTTTCTAAGTAACTTAACTTGCACTTTTTTCTCAGGTCCAGCTCTTGAAACCATTTGAGGTAATTGTGTCATTCTATCGATTTTTTTACCGTCAAATTCTAATAATATATCACCTACTTTAATCCCACCTTTTTCTGCAGGACTATCCTTTACTATACTTGCAACCAATGCGCCTTTTATATCTTTTAAACCCAAAGACTCAGCAAATTCTTTCGTTATAGGCTGAACTTGCACACCAAGCCAACCATGTTTTATTTTTTTGCCACTTTTTAATGTGTCAATAATTGACATAGCTAAATTAGATGGTATGGCAAAACCTATACCCACGTTGCCGCCAGACTCAGATGGAGAATAGATAGCAGTATTAATACCTATAACTTTTCCATTTAAATCAAATAACGGTCCTCCAGAGTTACCCCTATTAATTGCAGCATCAGTTTGAATAAATTCATTCATAGTGCCAATACTAATGTCCCTGGACCTTGCAGATATAATTCCTGTGCTTACAGAGCCACCCAAACCAAATGGGTTACCTATTGCCATAACCGTATCACCAACCCTTGCTTTATCAGAATCACCAAATGCAACAGAAGAAAGATCTTTGTCGGAATTAATCTTAAGCACAGCAAGATCAGTTCTTGCGTCATAGCCTAAAACTTCTGCTTTGAAATAAGTATTATCGTTCATAGTAACTGTGATATCTTTGGCGTTTTTAATAACGTGATAATTGGTTACTATAGTTCCACCTTTATCTATAATAAACCCAGAACCAAGCAACACCACCTCTCTGTTAACACTAGGGCCCCTATCCATAAAAAACTGATCAAAGTGCTCAAAAAACTCTCTAAAATCATCAAAAAAATTATTTCCTGGCATAGATGGAACTCTAGTTCTGCTGTTATTTTCTTGTTTGATGATTTGTTCGCTTGAAATATTTACAACCGCAGGAATGAGTTCTTCCACTAAATCGGCAAGTCCTTGATTACAGTTGCATGCAGTAGTGCTAGCATCAACGACCTTTTTTGCATTCCAATCAAACATATTAGCATACGAAGAAAACGCAATTAGAAAATATGCAAATATAGATAAAATAAATGCCTTACTTTTCATAAATTATTTCCATCCTTTATTTAAAATATCTAAAAAGTTATTGTTTGGTGAAAGTACAAATTTAGTATTATTTTCGGCAAATGATTTACTGTAAGCACTCATAGAGCGATAAAAGTTAAAGAACTCTTCATCAACTTTAAATGCCTCATTATAAATCCTAGTTGCTTCAGCATAACCACGACCCCTTATTTCATACGATTCTTTTACTGCACTGGAGATAATTTCCCTCTTTAATTTATCAGCTTTTGATCTAATTTCCTGCCCCGCTTGCTCTCCTTCTGCTCTAATTTCTTTTGCTTCTTTTTCTCTTTCAGTTTGCATACGGCGAAATATTGCAGAACTATTTTCTTCTGGTAAATCTGCTCTCTTAATTCTTACATCTATTATTTCTATGCCAAATTTTTCAGCTTCAGAATAAACTCCACGCTGAATCAACTGCATAACCTCTGATCTTTTTTCATTCAACAAACTAATCAACGAAAATCTGCCTATATTTTCTCTTATGTGTGCTTCTATAATCGGATATAATCTTCTAACCAGCCCTGATTCATTCCTCACAGCCTGGTAAAAAGTAACAGGATTCGTTATTTTATATTTTGCATACGCATCTACTATAATACGTTTTTGATCTGCAGTTATCACTTCTCTTGGAGTTTTGTCAGGACTTAAATCTAAAACTCTTTTATCAAGAAACTCTACACTATTTATGAATGGCAACTTAAAATATAAGCCACTTTCCCTAACATCCCTTACAACTTTACCCAGTTGTATAACTATTGCTTGCTTTGTTTCTTGCACAACAAATATTGAATTAGATAAAACAATCAATAAAACAACAAATATAGAAACAAAAACAATTTTAATATTACTACTCATGGTTATTTCCCTAAATTTGTAAGAGGTAAATAAGAAAACATACCTTTCAGATCATCAGTTACAACAACTTTGTCTACCTTACTGAAAATATTTTCCATAGTTTCAAGATAAATACGATTCTTAACGAGAGAAGGATTCTGTCTATATTCCTCATAAAGAGATAAAAAGCGATTTGCATTACCTTTTGCTTCATTTATTACTTCATTCTCATATGCCTCTGCATCTAGTTTTATCTTTATCGCTTCACCCTTTGCTCGAGGTACAATATCATTACTATAAGAATATGCTTCGTTTATAGTACG
Organism: Wolbachia endosymbiont of Phyllotreta cruciferae; assembly: GCF_918697765.1. Taxonomy (NCBI): domain Bacteria; kingdom Pseudomonadati; phylum Pseudomonadota; class Alphaproteobacteria; order Rickettsiales; family Anaplasmataceae; genus Wolbachia; species Wolbachia endosymbiont of Phyllotreta cruciferae. Next base: position 805,520 of record NZ_OU953855.1, on the reverse strand, counting down.
CTCTTTATCTGCACGAGCACTTTGCACATCTCTAAATGAGCTAATTACTTTTTCTGGTGGATCGATTTTTTTCATTTGGACAGATAAAATTTCTATGCCCATTTGGTATCCATCAAGAATTTGTTGTAATAAAATTCTGGTATCTCTGGAAATTTCGGCTCTCCCTTGACCTTCCAGTGCAAAAGAAATCGTATTCTTACCTATTATCTCCCTCATAGCACTTTCAGCAGCGTTTTTAACGCTTAAACCAGGTTGATGGTCCCGCACTTTGAATAAATAGTCCTTAGCATCTCTAACGCGCCACTGAATTTCGAAGTTAACGTTGACTATATTTTCATCTCCGGTAAGCATAACACCTTCACCGCGATCTGTATCTCGCCCATAAGAACTACTTACCCCAATTTCTTCACGATTTACCTCCTTAACGTTCACTTTAAAAACCTTGCCAATAGGGTAGGGGAAGTGATAACGCAAACCAGGTGTTTCCGTATTAGAATATTTACCAAAGGTAAGTTCTATACTTTCCTCACTAGGATGGACAATATAAAAGCCAGTGCAAGCATAGAACAGCAAAATAATGAAAATGATGAAATAAGGTTTTTTGCCCCTGTTTCTGGTTAATCCATTAAGAAAGAACCTTATATCAGATACAGCTTTACTTAAAATATCTTCATTATTAGGAGTTTTGTTCCCTACCGGTTTCTTTCCCAAATTCCAAGGATTATTCTCATCAAACATAATGATTGATTCTATAGTTAATACGCTAATATTACTCATCTTATAAGAAAATGCAAAACTATTTTATTTACAAATTAATTATCGGAGCGAAGGACATGATCATACACTTCCTTTTCCCTATGTAATATGGTCGATTCTACAGAATTTTCCGGTTTTTTTTTAATTCCTTATTGTCACTCTTTAAGTGCACTACGTCTTCGTGAAAATGGAAATGATAGCTGAATAATAAAACCATTATTATTAAAGTTATAACAGCCAAAAAGATGAGTGTTCTTTTTCTATACCTCATAAATGCTGCAGCTTCTTGACCTAATTTTCCACACTATCAAAAAACACGTCAAGCGAAATTATTTGAAGACAAATAAATACTGGCAATCAATTTAACACTAACTTAAGAATCAAGGAATACAATTATAATATATTTAATTAATAGTGAGGTTTAAAATGTCACATAATGAAAAAAATTCAAATTCTGTTGGAACTCAACAAAACCAACCAGAAGATAGTTTTGATTTGAATAAAACGATGCAAAATCTACCAAATTCAGATATTGCTAATGATCCCAAGAAGCTAAAAGAAAGAATTACTGACCTGTTAAAAGGGGATACAGAATTCTCTAAGATGAAACAAGGAGATAAGATTCTTGTAGTAAGTGCAGCAAGTGGATTATTTACGGCAGTACTACCACTTTTGGCAGTTGGTGCAACACTTGCTATACCAGGTGCTATAGTTGGTCTTGCTTTATATTTCGCTGTAAAAGTCGCTGTAAAAACAGTTCAATCTGGATATAAAGGGCTCAAATGGTCAGCAGAAAAAACAGTTGATGGGGCGAAATATACTGCCGAGAAAGTTAAGGACGCGTCAACATACGCTGCAGGAAAAGCAAGAGAAGGTTATCATTCAGTAAAAGGAGCTATAAGTTCTGTGGGAAAGGCAGCAAAAGAGGGAACTGGTGCTACGTTAGGAAAAATGGGGCGCAGTTTAAGTAATTTAAGTGAAAGTATGTCTAGTTTAGATGCCATCCCATATTCAACAGGTAACGAAGGTCAAACTGTTGTTTTGAAAACAGAAGAAAAAACAAGGAATTTCAATAGTGTAAAGGAGATGCTTATTAAGGAAGTTCTTGGAGACAAAGCCGTGAATAGCTCTGCTTTAACTAAGGAAATATTTTCTAAGCTGGGAGAAAAAATATTAGAGAAAGCTTATTCTGTTGATGGTCAATCAGGTTTCCAAAAGGACCAGTTGATCAACCGGTTGAAACAGCAAGTAGATTTTGTCAATAAGTTAGACGCTAAGAAGTTGCAAAATTTGTTATCTAAAGATAATAACAATCTTTATGAAATTTTCTCTGACTATCACGATGAAATTAAGAGGATTGTTAAAGAGTGCAAAATAGAGCATAAACTTTCTAACTCTATAGAGAACCTTAATAAAGTGGCAGGAAAGTATAGTATCAGAAAAGGTGCAACGCAATCTATTGAAAACAGCTTGTCAAAAAGCAGTTCACTAGATTCTGTAAGGACTGATAGTACAGAGCCACCTATAAAAGTAGGAAATAGTCGTTTTTACGTTGATACTCCTACTCCAATTGAGAATACTAATAAAACTGCAACAATAGGAGGAAGACCAGGAGTTGCACGACGTGGTAGTACTGGCAACCTTACTAGGGTAGGAACTCCAGAAGTACCAACTAGAAGTGCCTCATTGACTAACTTGAATGAGTTGAATGCATCTTCACAGAATTCTCTCAGTGAAGAGTTTGGCAGTAATCCTATTAGGGCGGATAATGAGGTCTGGTACGATGCTGTTACTACATTACCGGATAAAGGAACTCTAACTCGCAGTAATTCTATTGATAGTGGCATGGGTTCTGGTTCTTCTACGCCAAAGAAGCTGAGTCTTTCTTTAGATGACTTAAGTCTAGAAAAGCCTCGTACGTATAAGTCTGAGGTTCACATTAGTCTACAGCAGCCTGAAGTTACAGCTAGTAAGTAGCATAAACAAAACTACTTACTTTCTCCAAAAGGATGTTACTAATTGAGTAACATCCTTTTTTGTTTTTAAACTATAGAAAAATCCTAGATCCCAGCGGTATGCGTACAACCGTATGAACATTGTGATTTCTCTGCTAGGAAAGGTGTCATCCCAGTGCTTGACACTGGGATGGCTTTGTTGCATCGCTAGCTATGATGGATTAAAGATAAAAAAGGTGGAGAATATCAGTAGCTTATTATTCTGGTATTTATAACAAGAACGGTCAGTGAATACCTAAATTTGAGTAAAAGAAATTTCACTACCACTCACTAATCCGGCTAAAATTCAAGAATTTCAATGCTTTAGCTATTTTCAATAGAATTAAATTTATTAATATAAATAACAAATTACTATTCTTAAATTTGATCAGATTGATTGCAAAAAAACAAGATTTTCAATAAGTTGCTTATAATCCTAATTATAGTTAGCCTTTCATAAGTAGCGATGCAACAAAGCCCACTGGGATCCAGGTTGCTCACAAGCAAACTAGCATAGAAAGTGGTTACAACGTTTCCGATGAGATTGCAGAAAGGCTGGATCCCAGTGTCAAGCACTGGGATGACACCCTCCTAGTAGAAACGCTTTTGTAATTGCAACATTCGTGCAATCTTTAGCCATAAACATTAAGAAATTTACCAAATAAAAAAAAGGCAAAAGAAGCCCCGTGGTGGTTGGCTATTTACTATGTACTAAAATATCGGCGTTTTTTTTATTCTAAAACGCTTGATTAAGAGCGATTTAGCTGCTTTTAACTTGCAACTAACCTACACCGCAAGTGTTTAAGAAATTTACTAAGCAGGAAAAAAGGCAAAGAAACCCCGTAGTAGCTAGCATTCAAATTCTCCCTTGTCAATTTGACGTTTTTTGCTGTCTTAAACGCTTTGTAAGCGCGTTTCGGCTTATATAGGTAAAAACCCAGAAATTTTTAAAGACATGCGATGCACGTAGTGCGAAAAATTAAACATGAGACGCCAAATACCCTAAGTTTTTTGTCATTAACCTGCACAGATTGCGAAGATAAATAAATAGCTTCAGTTTCATGATAAGAGGGCTGGCGGAGTTTGTCAAGTAAGTTTTTTCGTTTCTGTGACCAGTTGGACTTAAAGTCTACACAAAAAACGTTTACAACCAACGTTCAACATGGTAAATTAAAAACGGTTTATTCCTCGGTAGCTCAGTGGTAGAGCAGTTGGCTGTTAACCAATTGGTCGCTGGTTCGAATCCGGCCCGGGGAGCGTTTCTCTGTGAAATTCTAGTGTTGATTTTATATGAACATTAAATCAGTGGTTTTATGTATACTAGATGGCTGGGGAAATGGAATAGAGAATAATAAATACAACGCTATCAGCAACGCAAATCCACCCTGTTGGCAATATATTAGCTCTAATTATCCAAAATGCAGTTTATCCGCCTGTGGAGCTGATGTGGGGTTACCTGGTGGTCAAATAGGTAATTCAGAAGTTGGCCATATGAATATTGGCAGTGGTAGAGTAGTAATGCAAAGCCTTCAGCGCATTAATCAAGAGATTGGAACAATAGAAAACAATGTAAATCTACAAAGTTTTATTAATGATCTAAAAAGTAAGAACGGAGTATGCCATATAATGGGATTGGTGTCCGATGGTGGTGTTCATTCGCATCAAAAGCATATTTCAACTTTAGCAAATAAAATATCACAGCATGGAATAAAAGTGGTGATACATGCATTTTTAGATGGCAGAGACACATTGCCAAATTCAGGAAAAAAATGCATTCAAGAATTTACAAAGAGTATAAAGGGAAATGACACAAGAATTGCTACTGTTTCTGGGCGTTACTATGCTATGGACCGTGACAACAGGTGGAAGAGAACAATCGAAGCTTATGAGGCTATCGCATTTGCAAAGGCACCTTGTCATGATAATGCAGTATCGTTGATTGATGAAAATTATCAAAATAACATAACTGATGAGTTTATTAGGCCCGCAGTAATAGGTGACTATCAAGGTATAAAACCAGAAGATGGAGTGCTGTTGGCTAACTTTCGTGCTGATCGAATGATACAATTAGCAAGTATTTTGCTTGGCAAAACAGATTACGCTAAGGTAGCAAAATTCTCTTCAATTTTAAGTATGATGAAGTATAAAGAAGATCTCAAAACTCCTTATATTTTTCCTCCTACTTCTTTCGCTGATACTCTAGGACAAACAATAGAAGACAATAAATTACGACAATTACGTATCGCCGAAACCGAGAAATACGCTCATGTGACTTTCTTTTTCAATTGTGGAAAAGAAGAACCTTTCTCTGGTGAAGAAAGAATACTCATTCCCTCACCAAAAGTTCAAACTTACGATTTGCAGCCCGAAATGTCAGCCTTCGAGCTCACAGAAAAGCTTGTAGAAAAAATTCACTCCCAAGAATTCGCACTGATAGTTGTAAATTACGCTAATCCTGATATGGTAGGGCATACAGGTAATATAAAAGCAGCCGAGAAAGCTGTGCTAGCTGTAGATGATTGTCTTGCGAAAGTGCTGAATGCTGTTAAAAAGTCAAGCAACACCGCATTAATTGTTACTGCAGACCATGGTAACGTGGAATGTATGTTCGATGAAGAAAATAATACACCTCATACAGCACACACTCTAAATAAAGTGCCATTTATTGTGTCTTGCGATAATCTAAAACTAAGAGACGGAAGGTTATCTGACATTGCCCCTACTATTTTACAGCTACTTGGAATTAAAAAACCAAACGAAATGACAGGCAGTTCGTTGATTTCTTGCATTACCCTCTGTCATTCCAGCTAGGCAGCGTTATGCACCGGAATGACATCAAATAGATGTGTTTTAACTTAATCCAACTTTTAAATTTTTCGCTGTTAGTACTAATGATTCATTAAAGAAGCTGTCAATATCACCAATACTATCTATATTTTTTGTACTGATAGATTGGTCAATTCTTTTGACCAAATTAGATAAAACTTTATTAGGGCCAATTTCAACAAATTTGTTAATGCCACGGCTTGACATATACAAAACCATTTCTCTCCATTTCACTCTGCTTACAACTTGCTTGGCGAGTAAAGTTTTTATAACTTTGGGATCACTCTCCTCTTTAGCTGTAACATTTGATATCAAAGGAACTATAGGACGGGTTATTTTAATACCCTTCAAAAACTCCAAAACTTTTTCATCAGCAGGTTTCATAAGAGATGAATGAAAAGGCCCACTAACCTGTAATTTAATTAGTTTCCTCACACTCGAGTTTTTGAATAAATCGGGTAACATTTCAAGAGCTTCTCTAGTGCCACTTATAACCACTTGTCCGCCACCGTTATCGTTTGCAATTTCACAAATTCCGTCAATTTGAACTGATTTCAATATATCTTCCACTTCATTTATCTCTGCTCCAAGCAACGCAACCATTCCGCCTTTACATTTCAGTGAAGCTTCATGCATTGCTTCGCTGCGAACTTTCAGCAGCTTGATTGCAGACTCAAGCGTTAACGCTCCTGCAGCACACAGCGCTGTATATTCGCCAACTGAATGCCCACAAACATATTTAACATTGTGATCAGTGAAAAGAGATTTGCCAAACACATGCTCCATAACACGTAGCATTGCAATTGATACTGCCATTATAGCTGGCTGAGCGTTTTCTGTAATGGTTAATTCTTCAATAGGACCGTTGAAGATTAAATGAGACAGCTTTCTACCCAATATGCTATCTACTTCATTAAATACTTGTCTTGCAACGGAAAACTCACTATATAAGCTCCTTCCCATTCCTACAAACTGAGAGCCCTGACCAGGGAAAGCGAAAATCATGATAACTATTATTTATTCCTTATTGAGTATAACATTTTATCTATTTTTTGTCAATATTTTAGAATAATGATTGACTTAGTGAATTAAGTTCACTAGAATATTAACTGACTAAAAGTTTATAAGCAACAATGAATTATCATAAAATTATTATAGTTATGACAGACGGTCGAGAGTTTGAAACTCGTTCCACTTATGGAAAGGAGGGAGACAGGGTAAAGCTTGATAGAGATCCTCTTACTCACCCTGCATGGACTGGAAGTTTGACAAGCGGGTCAGCAAGTAAAACTAGCAAATTAGCTAAGTTTAACGATAAATATGGAAGCATTTTCTAATTTTCCTCCTCTTTAAGTTTTAGAGAGTTTACTGAAGCATGCATAAATACAAAAATATAGGCTATGTTGCTTCTCCATCACCAAAGTCCCAGGAAGTATCTAAACTATTAAAGAAACTTAATTTTATCAATATAACAGAAGAAAATAAGTCCGAAATCGATCTATTGATAGTTATTGGCGGTGATGGCTTTATGCTACGCACCTTACATAATTACGTTATAGAAAACAAAAACACACACGTATACGGAGTAAACACTGGCAATGTTGGGTTTTTGATGAATAAATGCTTTAGCTGCAGTGAAGATTTAATTGATCATATAGAGCATGCAACTTCAACTCAGTTAACTTTGCTAAAAATGGAAGCAACAGACACAAGTGGCAAGAGATATCATTACATAGCAGTAAACGAAGTATACGTTTTTAGAAAAGCGAACCAAATAGTAGAGATGAATATTACTATCAACGATAAGCTAAAAGTAGAGAAATTTAGAGGGGACGGAGTAATATTATCTACCCCCACAGGCAGCACTGCATACAACTTCTCTGCCGGTGGCCCAATCTTGCCGCTAAATTCAAATTTACTTGCACTCACTTCTATCAATAGCTATTACCCAAGGCATTGGAATGGAGCGTTAATATCAAACGATACAATCGTACAAATTGACATTAACGACACAAAAAACCGTCCAGCACTTGTAGTATCAGATTACAAGGAGTTTCATAATATATCACAGATAAAAATACAAAAAGACCACGAAAACACAATAACTTTGCTTTTTGACAAAGATTACCCTCTGAATGAAAGGATCTTTGATAGACAATTTCTATACTAATAATGTATCTGTTCAGGCAATGGCGTCAACTTAAGGAAAAATATCAGCGATAGTGTATAAAATTTCTCTCTAAATTTTTTATCATTAAATTATCCAAAGAGTGCAATAAACAGCACTTTTGTTTCTGTTTTATTTCAATAAAGAAGTCTAAAATGTGTCCTTTTTAGGTGAAACATGCGTGCGCCAAGCAAAGTGCGTAAAGTCCAGTTGGTGAAAATCCAACCCAGGCAAAGCCTAGCCAGCAGGCTGGAACAAACCACTATGCTGCGTAAGGTAACGAGCGTAGTAAAGCTAGTGGAATGGACAACACAGGGTACAACGAAAGTGAAGGTATTGAGTCCCGAAATTCTCGATGTCATAGAGGTCGACACGTTGCATATAGTGGAAGACAGCAAGAAGGGTAACAATAGGGCAAGTTATCACTCACTCTATCGGGATCTGAGGCCGTATCACGTGTTGAGATGGAGTTTACGTAAACTTGGGAGATCCTTTGTATTCCTATTAAGGTACGTTGGAACAAGTCAACAAAGGCGAGTACTGACGGAAGATATAAAGGAAGTCGGACTGATTGATAGTACTCAGAGTGTGGGAAAGCCACATACAAGGGGAAGCGGTCAGCAATATAGTGACTGGTTTAGGAATTGCTATGCCAATACAACGGAGGTTGGAATAACGTGCAAAGAAAACTAAATCAGATAGCAGTAAGAGCCAGGCAAGATAAACGATTGAAATTTAATCGTTAATTCATCTGATAAACGCAGAGAATCTTGCTGAATGTTATAAAGAGCTAAAGCATAACAAAGCATGCGGTATAGACCAGGTGACAGTAGAAGCTTATGGAGAAAATCTTGAAGAGAAGCTCAACACTCTGGTGGATAGTATGAAAAGAAAGCGATATCAACCGCAACCAGTGAAAAGAGTATATATACCAAAAGCTGGAAGCAAAGAGAAACGCGGGCTTGGAGTACCGTCTACAGAAGATAAGTTAGTCCAGATAATGCTGAAGAAGATATTAGAAAATATTTATGAAGCTAACTTTCTGGATAACTCATATGGTTTTCGTCCTGGTAGAAGCTGTCATCAAGCGGTAAATGCACTAAATAAAGCAGTTATGTACAGACCAACTAACTATGTAGTAGAAGTTGATATCAAGAAATTCTTTGATAATGTCCAGCACAAATGGCTAATGAGATGCTTGAGAGAACGGATAACAGACCCAAACATACTGTGGTTAGTAAAACGATTTCTTAAGGCAGGAGTAGTCGAAGCAGGACATTATGTAAAAGACAAGACTTAATCTGACAGACAAGAATTAACTGTAAAAGACAAGACTTAATCTGACAGACAAGAATTAACTGACAGAAGAATTGAGGTAGTCAAAACTAATATCAGTCTCTTGTGTAATGCTACTAATATTTTTCTGAAAAGCAACATGTTTGCTATCAAGAAAAGTCTGCATAGGCGTCTTACCATAGCAATATTTACCTGAATGCGGTCTTGTTTCATTGTAAGAACGCAACCAATAATCAACATCAATCTGTAGACCTTCCAAAGAATTGTAGATTTTCTTTCTGAAGATAATATTGTAACACTCATCTTGCATAGTTCTATGAAACCTTTCACATATGCCATTAGTCTGTGGAGAATTGGCTTTGGTCCTAGAATGATCGATATTTTCGATTCCCAAATAAAGCTGATAAGCGTGATTTTCAGGCTTACCACAATACTCTGTTCCTCGGTCTGTAAGGATACGCAATAATGGCACATTTTGCTCATCAAAAAATGGTATCACTCTATCATTCAGCAAGTCAGCAGCAGTAATAGCCGTTTTGTCTGTATAAAGCTTGGCAAATGCTACTCGAGAATAAGTATCAATGAAGGTCTGCTGGTAGATTCTTCCTATACCTTTTATATTACCTACATAATAGGTATCTTGAGAACCCAAATAACCTGAATGTTCGGTGTCAATTTCACCATGTGCTTCTCTTTGTTCTTTAACTTTTTCTAAAGCTGCAAGTTGCTCTTCGGTTAATATAATTCCATCTTGAGCTACTTTTGCTTCCAGTGCTTTAAGTCTTTTCTTGAAAGTTTCAAGATCATTTCTCAGCCATATAGATCTCACTCCTCCCTGAGAAATTATTATACCTCTTTTTCTCAGTTCATTTGCAGCTCTTTCTTGCCCATATGCTGGAAATTCTGTTGCTATACCAATCGCTGCTCTTTCTATATCGTCGGAAACTCTATTCGCTAATAGAGGTTTTTTCTTACTTATCTCATGTAATGCTTCTTCTCCTCCATTTTCGTACAACTCTTTGAATCGATAAAATGTATCTCTTGAGTATCCCATCACTTTGCATGCTTGAGATACATTTCCTAGTTGTTTTGCTAGTTCTAATAACCCTAGCTTTGGTTTTAGTATTTTTGTTTGTATTGTACTCATTTCTAACACTCCTTTCTTTTATTATTTTATAACTTACTTTTTTAAAGTGTCAGATCAAGTCTTGTTTAATACATTTATATTACCTACATAATAGGTATCTTGAGAACCCAAATAACCTGAATGTTCGGTGTCAATTTCACCATGTGCTTCTCTTTGTTCTTTAACTTTTTCTAAAGCTGCAAGTTGCTCTTCGGTTAATATAATTCCATCTTGAGCTACTTTTGCTTCCAGTGCTTTAAGTCTTTTCTTGAAAGTTTCAAGATCATTTCTCAGCCATATAGATCTCACTCCTCCCTGAGAAATTATTATACCTCTTTTTCTCAGTTCATTTGCAGCTCTTTCTTGCCCATATGCTGGAAATTCTGTTGCTATACCAATCGCTGCTCTTTCTATATCGTCGGAAACTCTATTCGCTAATAGAGGTTTTTTCTTACTTATCTCATGTAATGCTTCTTCTCCTCCATTTTCGTACAACTCTTTGAATCGATAAAATGTATCTCTTGAGTATCCCATCACTTTGCATGCTTGAGATACATTTCCTAGTTGTTTTGCTAGTTCTAATAACCCTAGCTTTGGTTTTAGTATTTTTGTTTGTATTGTACTCATTTCTAACACTCCTTTCTTTTATTATTTTATAACTTACTTTTTTAAAGTGTCAGATCAAGTCTTGTTTAATACACTTTAAGTATTGACCACCAATCTTTAAGGTGAACTTTATTTCGGATCTTTTTCACCCATTCTTTGATTTCTTTAAGTTTTCTAGATAGATTTTCTTTCGAGGTTTTATGACCTACCATTACTCTACCTTTACGACTCCTTGTACCATAATGGGTGAATCCTAGAAAGTTGAAACTTTCCGTTTTTCGTTTCTCCCTTATTCCTTGTTGCCACTCCTTTTTGCCAAACTTTACTATTCTTGTTTTGTCTTCAGATATTTCCAGTCCAAATTTTCCTAGCCTTTGTTTCAGTGACTCTAAGAGTTCTCTAGCATCTTTTTCTCTTTCGCAGCAAATCAGGTGATCGTCTGCATACCTAACTAGCTCCATATAACCTTTAGATCTTAGCTTGAATTTCTTTTCAAACCACAAATCCAGCACATAATGCAACTATATATTAGCTAGTATAGGACTTACTATTCCCCCCTGAGGTGTGCCTAGTTCAGTTGCTTCATAATGTCCTGCTTCGACTACTCCTGCCTTAAGAAATCGTTTTACTAACCACAGTATGTTTGGGTCTGTTATCCGTTCTCTCAAGCATCTCATTAGCCATTTGTGCTGGACATTATCAAAGAATTTCTTGATATCAACTTCTACTACATAGTTAGTTGGTCTGTACATAACTGCTTTATTTAGTGCATTTACCGCTTGATGACAGCTTCTACCAGGACGAAAACCATATGAGTTATCCAGAAAGTTAGCTTCATAAATATTTTCTAATATCTTCTTCAGCATTATCTGGACTAACTTATCTTCTGTAGACGGTACTCCAAGCCCGCGTTTCTCTTTGCTTCCAGCTTTTGGTATATATACTCTTTTCACTGGTTGCGGTTGATATCGCTTTCTTTTCATACTATCCACCAGAGTGTTGAGCTTCTCTTCAAGATTTTCTCCATAAGCTTCTACTGTCACCTGGTCTATACCGCATGCTTTGTTATGCTTTAGCTCTTTATAACATTCAGCAAGATTCTCTGCGTTTATCAGATGAATTAACGATTAAATTTCAATCGTTTATCTTGCCTGGCTCTTACTGCTATCTGATTTAGTTTTCTTTGCACGTTATTCCAACCTCCGTTGTATTGGCATAGCAATTCCTAAACCAGTCACTATATTGCTGACCGCTTCCCCTTGTATGTGGCTTTCCCACACTCTGAGTACTATCAATCAGTCCGACTTCCTTTATATCTTCCGTCAGTACTCGCCTTTGTTGACTTGTTCCAACGTACCTTAATAGGAATACAAAGGATCTCCCAAGTTTACGTAAACTCCATCTCAACACGTGATACGGCCTCAGATCCCGATAGAGTGAGTGATAACTTGCCCTATTGTTACCCTTCTTGCTGTCTTCCACTATATGCAACGTGTCGACCTCTATGACATCGAGAATTTCGGGACTCAATACCTTCACTTTCGTTGTACCCTGTGTTGTCCATTCCACTAGCTTTACTACGCTCGTTACCTTACGCAGCATAGTGGTTTGTTCCAGCCTGCTGGCTAGGCTTTGCCTGGGTTGGATTTTCACCAACTGGACTTTACGCACTTTGCTTGGCGCACGCATGTTTCACCTAAAAAGGACACATTTTAGACTTCTTTGTTGAAATAAAACAGAAACAAAAGTGCTGTTTATTGCACTCTTTGGATAATTTAATGATAAAAAATTTAGAGAGAAATTTTATACACTATCGCTGATATTTTTCCTTAAGTTGACGCCATTGAGTGATCAGAGTAGACACCGTTACTGTATTTTACAGCTATGGCTTTTTTGTTGTTTATATTCAACATTACGTGCAATTTTCTCGTTTGCTCATAGCCACGATATTTTCTGTCAGTGCTATTTTCCTTGCTGTGACCAGGAGTGTTGTTGTATATACTAATTCCTGTACTGTCTATAGCAATTTCGATATCTTCCATATTATTTTTATCAATTCTGCAATCATTTATCTTAATATTAAGTTTCTTAAACCTTCTTGATGCTTGTGAATAGCTGATAACTGCCAAATCTCTTCCTATTTGTTGCAAATACCCTTTTATAAACCCGACTGTTTGTCTTAAACCAATTCTAAAGAAACTGACGATTATATGCACCAAAATCACAACTTTATCACTATAAATATAGTTGCCGCCCTGCATTTTTGGACAATTCTCGTACCAATTTTCTATGGCGTCATTGATATAACAAAAAATGCTTCCTCTTTCTTGGAGAAATTTGTTATATTCATGGCAGTTACTGACTCTCATTTTTTGTGGCATATTTTTTCTTCAACAGTTAAATGGCTATTTATAATGAATTTTGTCAGTAACTGCCAGTTCTTTTCACTTGAGCGATGCAACAAAGCCATCCCAGTGTCAGCTACTTGGATGACACCTTTGTGTTTGCATAGCTGTACAAACATTGTGATTTGAGAGCAATTTCCACAAGGGAGGATGTCATTCCAGTGCTTGGCACTGGAATCCAGACTTTATTATGCAGCCACTTGGTTGAAATTAAGTCTTCTGGATCCAAGTAGTCAAGCTACTCGGATGACAAGAAAGGGGCTACTTGGATGACATCTTTCAACATTATATCATGAACTTTCTAAAATTCATTGAACTGTGCTTTCAAACGGTGGTGCCGGGGTGTGAGTATAATGATTATCAGTATATAAAAGTCATAGCAGACAGACTTGAAGCGGCAAATGTTGGCAAAATGAGGCGAATAATATTCAATATGCCTCCGCGTTCAATGAAGTCCCTGTGCGCTAGTGTTGCGTGGCCCGCATGGATACTGGGAAATCAGCCAACTGCAAGAATAATAGTTGCAAGCTACTCTCGGCTGCTTAGCGAAAAGCACTCGCTCGATACAAGATGCATAATGCAGTCTAGTTGGTATAGAGAGCTGTTTCCAGAGGTAGGACTATCCAAAGATCAGAATACCAAATACAAATTTCAAACAGTGCAGAGAGGATACAGAATTGCAACGTCCGTTGGAGGGACGTTAACAGGTGAAGGTGGTGATTTCATCATCGTGGATGATCCACTGAGTCCCGCCCAAGCTTTGAGTGAAACGTTTAGAAAGCGTGCTACAAATTGGTTTGACCAGACTTTAGTAGCCAGGCTCAACAATAGAAAAAAAGGAGTAATTGTTCTTGTGATGCATAGGCTACATCAAGAAGATTTAACCGGGCACCTTCTCTCCAAACCGAAAAACATATGGAACCATACTTGTTTACCGATGATATCTGAAAATAAGGAGATTATCTATTCAATCAAAAAGCCAGCGCCTCCTTTTCTTGTTCCTGTCACCCGAGTAACTACAAATGAGTACAAAAGCTGGATTACAGCATCAAGTGCTAGAATGACACCACCCGTAATATTATACTCAAGAGAAGAAGGTCAGTTGCTATATCCCCTCGATGGAGGAAAAGAAGAAGTTGAGATGATAAAGGTTGAACTTGGAAGTTACGCTTTTGCTGCACAATATCAACAAAACCCTCTGCCACTTTCAAGTGGTATAATTAAACGAGAGTGGCTGAAGCGCTATAGAAATTTTTCTGATAGTCTCTCATATGTCACTCAGAGCTGGGACACTGCAGTTTCAACAAGCAGCATGAGCAACTTTAGCGTCTGCACCACCTGGACAAAAGTGGGCAATAAATTCTATTTACTCGATGTATATCGCGCAAAGCTTGAGTATCCAAAGCTTAAAGAGCAAGTTCTGTCACTAGCTGCAAGATGGACACCGCACGCAATTTTAATCGAAGCAAAAACAAGTGGTCAGCAATTGGTGCAAGAGCTAAAGACAAACAGTGATTTACCAATTATCGAAATAGTACCACATGATGACAAACTCACTCGATTTTATCAAATTGTTCCGATTATAGAGTCTGGCAAGGTTTTTCTGCCGCACCAAGCAGTATGGCTGAACGATTTTGAGTATGAGATTTTAATGTTTCCTGAAACTCGACACGATGATCAAGTGGATAGTACCGTGCAATATTTGCAGTGGGTGAGAGATAGTAGCTCTAGGGTCGCAGCTTTACGGGCATTGTGATTTGAGAGCAATTTCCACAAGGGAGGATGTCATCCCAGCGCTCCTTTTTTTGTCATGCAAGTAGCTGACACTGGAATCTAGCTTCTCGTTGCTGCTGCGATCATATACTATTGTAATGAGCCTTCAAAGTCACTTAAAAATAGCAACGTCCAAGGGTTTTCTGAAAAGGTCCCACAACCCGGTTCGTAAAATTCACAAGAACCATTAAAATATTTTTTTACTTTTCATTGTATATTTCTCAACATATTATCTTTAAGTACTAAAATAATTAACAATATGGCATTATTAATAGTTGAATCACCTGCGAAAGCAAAGACAATAGGTAAATATTTGAGTAAAGAGTTCAAAGTAGCTGCATCCTTTGGACATGTGAGGGATCTTCCAGCAAAAAACGGTTCTGTCGATCCGGATAATGATTTTGCTATAAAGTATGAAACCATTGAAAAAGCAGAAAAGTATATAAAAGAGCTAGTAAAAGCCGCAAGCAAAACATCAGATATATATCTTGCAACAGACCCAGACAGAGAAGGGGAAGCAATGGCTTGGCATGTGATAGAGACATTAAAAGAAAAGAAAGCAATCAGTAATGAAAACAACATTTATAGAGTAGTCTTTAATGAGATAACAAAAAGAGCAGTACAAGAAGCAATAAAAAATCCACGTGAAATTAATATGGATTTAGTGCGTGCACAACAAGCACGTAGAGCTTTGGATTATCTAGTTGGATTTAGTTTGTCACCACTGCTGTGGACAAAATTGTCGGGAAGCAAGTCTGCAGGGCGAGTGCAGTCTGTTGCATTAAAGATTATATGCGAACGAGAAGATGAAATTAGTAAATTTATAACACAGGAGTATTGGAGCATAAAAGCAGAAATGCAAAATAGCAAAGATGAGGCTTTTTTTGCTATGCTAAGCCACTATGACAATAAAAAGCTAGAAAAATTTGATATTAAGAATGAAGAAGAAGCAAAGAACTTAGTCAGGGAGATTGAATCAAGGCAATATGCTGTAAGCACAGTAGAACGCAAGCAAGTTAAGAGAAACCCGCTTCCTCCGTTTATTACTTCAAGTCTTCAGCAAGATGCAGTGAATAAACTGTATTTTAATGTGAAAAGTGTTATGCGCATAGCGCAAAATTTATATGAAGGTATCGATATTGGTGGTGAAACTGTAGGGTTGATAACTTACATGCGTACAGATGGGTTTCATATTGCAGATGAGGCTATAAACTCAATTAGAGGGTCAATTAAGTCATTATATGGTGATAAATATTTACCGCAGTCTCCTCGTAAATATGTAAAAAAGGTCAAAAATGCTCAAGAAGCACATGAAGCAATTCGTCCAACTGATATCAATAGAACGCCGGGTAGTATTAAGGATTACTTAACGCCAGAGCAATTTAAATTGTATGATTTAATCTGGAAAAGGACCATTGCAAGTCAAATGGAGTCGGCGATTCTTGATCAAGTGGTAGTCGAAATTAGTTCTACTGACCAGAAAGTAATTCTGCGAGCAAGTGGATCAAGTATATTCTTTGATGGTTTTTATAGAGTCTACCAAGATAACATGGAAGCCGAAAATGAAGGCCTGCTACCTGCCATGAAGGAAGGGGAAGCATGCAAGCTGATTTCAGTTGAGCCAAAACAACATTTCACTCAACCGCCACCTCGTTATAGTGAAGCAAGTATCGTTAAAAAAATGGAAGAAATCGGTATAGGTCGACCATCAACTTATGCAACAATTATTTCGGTATTACAAGATCGTGAGTACGTTTCATTGGATAGCAAAAGGTTTATTCCAAGCAGTCGTGGTAAAATCGTTACTATATTTTTAGAAACTTTTTTTCAGCGTTGTGTAGAGTATGATTTCACAGCACAAATGGAAGAAAAGCTTGATTTAATTTCAAATGGACATGCAGATTGGAAAAAAGAATTAGGCCACTTTTGGGTGCCATTTTTTGGTCATGTAAACTCTGTCAAGCAAATGACGCATGATGAAGTTTTCAGCGGCATTCACGATTTGGTAATCGATTGGTTTTGTTCAGAAGAAGGAAAAAAAGAGGTGAATACGAAATGTCCTGCTTGCTTAGGTGGCATATTGAAATTGAACTTTGGAAAAGCCGGGGTGTTTCTTGGATGTTCTAACTATCCTGAATGCAACCATACAAAAGAAATTACGGGCAGTAACGACAATTCAGAATATCCAAAAAGTTTAGGTATAGATGATATAACAAACCAAGAAGTGATGATCAAAAAGGGTCCTTTTGGACTTTATCTGGAGTTTAATAACGAGTTAAAAAAGAAAAAAACGGTTTCCATACCAAAAGATATAAATGTTAATGAGATTGATCTGAGCACCGCTACTCAGTTACTTTCCTTGCCAAAAGTAATCGGAGAACACCCTGAAACCGGAAAGGAAGTAAAAATAGGCCTTGGACGATTTGGATACTATATTTTCTATGATGGTAAATACTTTTCTCTTAAGAAAAGCTCCAAAGAGGTGCTGAATACAGAATTGAGCGAAGTTGTACAAATTATTGCAAACAGTCCACGCAAAGAGTTAAAATCTCTCGGGGTTAATGAAAAGGGAAAAGAAGTTTTTATCTGCAACGGTAGGTACGGATTCTATATAAAATGCGGTAAAACAAACGTTGCTTTGGGCAAGAGTGCAGATATTGAGAGTATAGATCTGGAGAAGGCTTTAGAGTTGATTAAGGGTAAGAAGTAGACTTCTTGCATAACCATTATCTACGTTAAAAATCAGCTTTTTTGTCATTCCAGCGTGTGACGCTGGAATCTAGAAAAAAAGAACCTGGATGCCAGTGTCTGGGCACTGGCATGACACCCTTTCTGGTAGAGGTTGCTCTCAAATCACAACGTGCATACAACTGCAGCAGTATGATGTTTTATTTATTATATCTATAACACTGAAGTTTACAATCAGAACAAACCACCTGGCCACGTGGAACTGATTTCAGTTTATCAGTTGAAACTTGATTTGAGCAGAATATGCATTTTATTGTGTTGCTTGGAGTAAGTGAGTTATCAACAGCAACTCTATCATCAAAAACAAAACACTCACCTTCCCAATTACCATTTTTATTATAAGTTTTTTCAAGGTAAGAAAGAATGCCGCCTTTAAGATGGTAAACATCACTAAATCCAAGGTTTTTCATATATGCTGTAGATTTTTCGCATCTAATTCCACCAGTGCAGTACATAGCTACTTTCAGGTCTTTACTCTCAGAAAATGACTCTGTCCACTGAGGAAACTCACGGAAACATTGTGTGTGTGGATTAATTGCATTTTTAAACTTGCCTAATTTCACTTCATACTCGTTTCGTGTATCTATTACTAAAACGTCAGGTTGAGAAGTAAAATCATCCCAATGCTCTGGATCAACATATTTACCCTTAAGGGAAATATCAAGATTGCTTACACCAAGATTCACAATCTCTCTTTTTAATTTTACCTTCATCTTGCTAAATGGTTGATATTCTGCTGCACTCTCTTTCCATGTAAGGTCCCTTAGCCTATAATCCTTACTATTACCCACAAATAAAAACATAGTATTGTATTTACTCAAATAATTTAATTTTATTAACCTGAAAGCTTATTAGATTAAAATTATTAAACTAAGAGTTATAATTTTAGCAACTAAAAGCTGTAAATTGCACCATATAAACAGTTATTTCAAGCAAAAGTTATGCCATTAAGAGCTATGCAACAAACATTTATATTTGTGGGTAATAGTAAGAATTCAACGTTGTCGCATGCAGTTTTTATTTCGTCTTTCATGTCATAATAATTAGAGAGTTCTACAAAGTGATAGAAAGTTGCAATGACGAAGCTCATGATTATTCACTTATCAACTAAGAACATGATATACAAAATTATAAAGATATTCAATAGTACGGCTGTTATAGCTAAAGTGGCTCTACAATTTGAAAAACCGTCATTCCGCTACTCGTTAGCGGAATCTATACCGCGAATGAATCCATAGCTGTACGAACATTGTGATTTGAGAGCAATTTCCACAAGGGAGGATGTCATCCCAGTGCTTGACACTGGGATGGCTTTGTTGCATCGCTAGCTATGATGGATTAAAGATAAAAAAGATAGGGAATATCAGTAGCTTATTATTCTGGTATTTATAACAAGAACGGTCAGTGAATACCTAAATTTGAGTAAAAGAAATTTCACTACCACTCACTAATCTGGCTAAAATTCAAGAATTTCAATGCTTTAGCTATTTTCAATAGAATTAAATTTATTAATATAAATAACAAATTACTATTCTTGAATTTGATCAGATTGATTGCAAAAAAACAAGATTTTCAATAGGTTGCTTATAATCCTAACTATAGTTAGCCTTTCATAAGTAGCGATGCAACAAAGCCCACTGGGATCCAGCTTTTTTGTAATTTTATTGAAAATGTTGTATAGTCGTTTGTTTACAATCAATTTTTCTGGATCCAAGTAGTCTGGGCACTGCCTTTGTGTTTGAGGCAAAACCTGCTATAACATTTAACATACTGCTTTCACAAACGAATGTTTGTACAGTTGTGGGCGGTATGACGTAGGGAAACCTTTCTTGGGTTAGCTATAATTACTGGATATCTTCAGTTTTTACATATAACATTTTAATATAAAATATAGATTCAAATTAATGTTTTTAAGAGTATTTAAAAATATATTCTTATTTTTAGTAAGCATATTATTCGTCTGCCCAATATTATTATTAATATCAATCTTATTTACAGATACAGCAAATTCCGGATGGGTAATCAGCACACTTTTCCCTGAATATATACTGAATACGTTAATTTTGATGATAGGAGTGGGGGGAATATCCTTTATATTTGGAGTAATTCCAGCTTGGCTTACCACATTTTTTTCATTTCCTGGAAGTAAAATTTTTGAGATTGCTTTGTTCTTTCCAATATCGATTCCTGGATATATAGTAGCGTTCGTCTATGTAAATACACTAGAGTTTTCAGGTCCGGTGCAGAGCTCATTAAGAGACATTTTAGAGTGGAGCAAAGGTGACTATTGGTTTCCTGAAATAAAATCCCTAGGTGGTGGAATATTAGTAATGGGATTCAGCCTATATCCATACGTTTATATGTTAGTCCGCTCAAGTCTAAAGAATGTTAGTAACTCAGTCACTATTGCGTCAACACTTGGGTTCTCCTCATTGAAGAGCCTGTTTTCTGTCATCATACCCTCCATACGCCCATCAATTATAGCTGGGTTGTCTTTGGTACTAATGGAAGTAATTACAGATTTCGGCACACCACAGTTTCTTGCTATCGATACTTTTACGACAGGAATATATCGCACCTGGTTTTTACTGCATGACAAATATTCAACTACTGTTTTAGCAGTTGCAGAGTTGATTTTCGTTGCAACACTAATAGCTATCGAAAAAAAACTACAAAAAAAAGGAATATCCTACTCTTCAATCAATACCAATTCAGATTATCACAACAAACGTAGTATAAGTGGCGCTATACCGTTGATCTTTGCTTATCTTATGTGTGTATTGCCGATATTAATAGGTTTTATTTTGCCAATGATTCCGCTCATATATTGGAGCATAGAGAAGGGGTTTTTCATATACGAAGCAAGATTCTATAACATAATAGCAAATAGCATTAGTTTATCATTTATCACCGCATTAATCTCAATTAGCATTGCAATAATGATTGGATATACGGCGCGTAAAAATAAGGTAATCAACAATATAGCGCGTCTCATTTCTTTAGGCTACGCAATTCCAAATGCAATTATCGCAATTAGTATAATAATATTTTTAAGCAGAATATCCTCTTTCATTACTCAATATGTTGTGGAAATTAGCTTAGTAGGAACTATTGGCGCATTAGTTTACTCATATTTATTCCGTTTTTTTGCTATATCTTTCAAGGCGGTAGAGTCAGGGCTCAAAAAAACACCAAATGAAATTGAGTGGACTGCATATACCATGGGTCACGGACCTATTTCCACATGTTTGAATGTTCATATCCCTCTCATCAAGAAGAGTATATTATCGGGATTTTTGCTCGTATTTATGGATACTATCAAAGAGCTCACAGCAACACTCATTATAAGACCATTTAATTTTGAAACTATATCAACTAGAATATATGAACTTGTAAGCGATGAGCGCTATAGAGAAGCTGCCCCATTTTCGTTAATAATAGTTATAATAGGCTTAATCTCTACAATAACCTTATTTACACTTGATGATAAGGATAAAAAATAAACGTAACTGTTCACACAATGGCGTCAACTTAAGAACCTTCATTAGCAAACTCTCCTAAAGACATGATGGCGTTTGGGCTTATCTACCTTATCGCGGCTATACAATCGTCCCGGTCGGATTTTAACTTTAGCGCGTATACTTGCTCTATCAAAAAGGGCTTGAAAGTTTTTTGGCGCAATAAGTACCTGATAGAGTTTCTGCCTCATTACACCAAATAAAACCGAAAAATTTAAACGATACTCAGCAATTTGATCTGGATTCCAAGGCCCTTGTGCATCACACATATGAAGCGACAATATATTACACATGACTAAGTTTGCCCAAAATTCTTGTAATACAGCCTCTAAATTTACGCCAGAAAAATTCTCTAATTCTGCACCTATTTTGAGTCGTTTATAGCACTCCTCTATATGCCACCTTAACACATAAGCTTTGCTGATATCTTCCAAAATAAATTTTACTCGGTCAAAAAGTGAAGTAATCAATACCTCTGTTTCTCAGTTGGCTAATGTCAGCACTATAACTCTTACTTTCTGTCCTTTCATTTTATTTTTTAGCTTTTCATTTTCTAATATAAAATCGAAATCTAATTCTCCAGATGCAATTCGTTCCCATAGCTTGCTATAATTTCTTTTTTGCAAGCGAAAAATAAAATCTACTTCCAAATCATAATGCTGCTGAATGAATTTTACTGAAGACGGTCGTAGATAAATAATAATCTATCTTGATTTAATGAACGCATTTGAGTAACGACTTCAGGTAATTGTTCTTCTGCTAACGTTTGCTCACCCACATTCCAAGCCGCAAGGCGAGCACTGCAAATCAGCGAAGTACATAAATCAACAAACAAATTGCCAATGGTGGCATTGTGCCTGTTGTTCCATTTGGTTTAAAGCGGCCAAACTCGGATACAATTTCCTCAGAGCTGGGTAATCTCATACCAGAACCATCTGCTGCAATAAGTCTATAGCCTCTCCAACTCAGGTTCATCCTGATAGGCTGTTTGGATGCTTAAATTCTTGAAAGCCTGTATGGCAAATCTTATACCTTGCTTTAGAAAAAGCTTGCTTTGAGGGTACATGTCAATGGCTCCATAAGTTGTATTAAACAAGACTTGATCTGACACTTTAAAAAAGTAAGTTATAAAATAATAAAAGAAAGGAGTGTTAGAAATGAGTACAATACAAACAAAAATACTAAAACCAAAGCTAGGGTTATTAGAACTAGCAAAACAACTAGGAAATGTATCTCAAGCATGCAAAGTGATGGGATACTCAAGAGATACATTTTATCGATTCAAAGAGTTGTACGAAAATGGAGGAGAAGAAGCATTACATGAGATAAGTAAGAAAAAACCTCTATTAGCGAATAGAGTTTCCGACGATATAGAAAGAGCAGCGATTGGTATAGCAACAGAATTTCCAGCATATGGGCAAGAAAGAGCTGCAAATGAACTGAGAAAAAGAGGTATAATAATTTCTCAGGGAGGAGTGAGATCTATATGGCTGAGAAATGATCTTGAAACTTTCAAGAAAAGACTTAAAGCACTGGAAGCAAAAGTAGCTCAAGATGGAATTATATTAACCGAAGAGCAACTTGCAGCTTTAGAAAAAGTTAAAGAACAAAGAGAAGCACATGGTGAAATTGACACCGAACATTCAGGTTATTTGGGTTCTCAAGATACCTATTATGTAGGTAATATAAAAGGTATAGGAAGAATCTACCAGCAGACCTTCATTGATACTTATTCTCGAGTAGCATTTGCCAAGCTTTATACAGACAAAACGGCTATTACTGCTGCTGACTTGCTGAATGATAGAGTGATACCATTTTTTGATGAGCAAAATGTGCCATTATTGCGTATCCTTACAGACCGAGGAACAGAGTATTGTGGTAAGCCTGAAAATCACGCTTATCAGCTTTATTTGGGAATCGAAAATATCGATCATTCTAGGACCAAAGCCAATTCTCCACAGACTAATGGCATATGTGAAAGGTTTCATAGAACTATGCAAGATGAGTGTTACAATATTATCTTCAGAAAGAAAATCTACAATTCTTTGGAAGGTCTACAGATTGATGTTGATTATTGGTTGCGTTCTTACAATGAAACAAGACCGCATTCAGGTAAATATTGCTATGGTAAGACGCCTATGCAGACTTTTCTTGATAGCAAACATGTTGCTTTTCAGAAAAATATTAGTAGCATTACACAAGAGACTGATATTAGTTTTGACTACCTCAATTCTTCTGTCAGTTAATTCTTGTCTGTCAGATTAAGTCTTGTCTTTTACAATTTACACTTGAAGCTTGGGGAGATTCTAACTCAGTGCTTTTTTCTTCCTGCAAAATAGAAAGCTTCAACAATTCCTTTAGAGTTAATTTTTCAAGTGTTGTATCATCTTTGTTTAAGATGTAGTCTAGCATGTTGTTTTTCTGTAAGCGATTAACAAAATATCTATCTCCCTCATTAAGAACCTCTATCTTGTTAATACAAGATAATACTAAATCCGAATTCTTTGTTGCTAAAATTCCATTCAAAAAGATATCTAATTTTGTTTTATCTTCAGTTAAGTCTTCAGCTAACCTATTTCTGATATTCTCATTGTCAAACACAATGTACTCGAGGTACGAGGAAGGCTCAATAAGTATAAAGTCCTCTAAAGGTACTAGTTCTAAACAGTTGTCAGCATAAGCAAATATTCCACACTCAGTAATACGCCCTCTTCTTCTCACAACACAGCACTTGGGAAGACTATGATACATTGATAACAAAGAAAAAAGACGTATTATACTTGTACCTCTATCTTTCATTTCCTCGAAAAGCTTCCTATCATTTATTAATTTGTGCAAAATGTAATCCATAGCAGGACCTGGTTTGCGGAAATGAAACATATTATTCTCTTCAAAAATGGCCTCAGCTAATTCGATAGATTCTTTATCCTCATCTACAAAAGCTTTTTCATTTCTATTTAACTGTATGATCTCAGCTTTGCTATCTCTGCGTAGACCAGTTCTCCTTATTAACATCTCAAATATTTTTGTATTCATATATATCCTATATTAATTAAAGTAAATATTAATATAGAATAAAAATCTTTTATATTTGCTTGAGTACCAAAAGGGTTTGATTGGTGTGATACGTTTTCTATCGCGCCTGGCTGCAGTGCCCAGCGTCAAGATCTGATGAACAATGTTCGCTTGCCAGCTTTCGCTTCAATATTTGCACAATTGTGCTAGATTCCCTGCATAACCTGCTTTAAAATTTCCTCCTGCTGCTGAGTGTGAACACTAACATAACCACATGCAGGAGATGCAGCAGCAGGTCTTGCGATACACTTAGGTCTTTTTGCTTGAATATTGAGATTGGATAACACTTCCTCTATCAATGGGTTGACAAAAAACCATCCTCCCATATTTTTTGGTTCTTCTTGACACCATATAATTTCAGCGTTCTCGTATTTCTCAAGTTCACTGCTTAGTTTATCGGCCGGAAACGGATAGAATTGCTCCAAACGTATTACTGCTATATCGTTTATTTTTTGTGCTTCACATATGTCGTAATAAACTTTACCACTGCATATTACAACTTTACGTATTTTATCATTCGAAACTAAACCTGTTCTACATTCTGGAATTACTGTGAGGAATTTTCCTTCAAAATCAGATAGGTTAGATACTGCTCTTTTGTGGCGCAGTAGCGATTTAGGTGTAAACACTACCAGAGGCTTACGAAAGTCTCTATGCATTTGTCTGCGTAAGACATGGAAGTAATTCGCCGGAGTGGAACAATTAACTACCTGCATATTATCCTCTGCGCAGAGTTGCAAAAATCTCTCTATACGTGCGGAGCTATGCTCAGGTCCCTGTCCTTCATAACCATGAGGCAGCAATAAAACTAGACCGCTTGATCGCAACCACTTTGTTTCTGCAGATGCGATAAACTGGTCGATCATAATTTGCGCACCGTTTGCAAAATCACCAAATTGTCCTTCCCAGAGCACCAGTGAATACGGAGAATCAAGACTATATCCATATTCAAAGCCCATTACAGCATACTCAGATAGTGCGCTATCTATGACCTCAAAGTGAGCTTGCTTTTCATTTATATTGTTTAGCGGAATAAATGCTTCTTCTGTTACCTGATCAACAAGCCTTGAATGACGGTGCGAGAAAGTTCCACGACCAGAGTCTTGTCCTGATAAACGCACTCCTATTCTTTCTGTGAGCAGTGATGCAAACGCAAGACTTTCGGCAGTTGCCCAGTCTATATTACTACCGGAATTTATGCTGTCTATTCTGCCATCAAGTATTTTTCTAACCTTATTGTTAATGTTAAAGCTACTTGGGATGTTGCTATTTATATGTACACCTAATTTTTTCAACTCATCTGGCGGAACACCAGAATCTGTATAGTATTCGCTCAAATCGTTCAACCTTGCCTTTCTTAATTTTGACCACACTCCACCGAACCAGTCAGCTTTTTTTGGAGTGTAAGCCGCTGATTCAGCAAGACTTTTATCTAATTTTGCCCTGAATTCACTGCGCAATTTATTTACTTCATCGCCATCTAATACTTTCTCTGCAGTCAATTTTTCTTCATACAATGTTCCAGGAGTTTTATGCTTTGATATCGCCTTATACATAAGTGGCTGAGTGAAATTCGGTTCATCACCTTCATTATGGCCATATTTGCGGTAGCACATTATGTCAATTACTACGTCCTTTTTAAATTTCTGCCTATATTCCATCGCCAGACTTGTAGCAAAACTCACAGCTCCCGGGTTATCTCCATTGACGTGAAACACTGGAGCTTCTATTGATTTTGCTATATCAGTGCAATAAAAAGAGGATCGTGCGCAACATGGGTTAGCAGTAAAACCAACTTGGTTATTAATGACAATGTGCACAATGCCATCCACTTTATAGCCTTCAATATTGCTTAAGGTTAAAGTTTCAGCAACCACTCCTTGACCGATGAAAGCCGCATCACCATGAATTGATATGCCAAGCACAGATCTTATATTCTGTTTTGCTCTTATTCTTCCAGCCAAAACCGGATTTACCGCTTCAAGGTGAGATGGATTAGGGCATAAACTTAAATGTATTTTTTTGCCACCTGAAAGTGCTCGATCAGAAGAGTAACCAAGGTGATATTTAACATCACCGGACACCTCAAGACCACTTGGGTATGCAAGATTGCCTTGAAATTCAGACAGCATTGCCGCATATTCTTTCCCCATCACTTTGGTTAGAACATTGAGTCGTCCGCGGTGAGCCATGCCAAGGACTATTTCTTCAATACCAAAAACCGTAGAATCACTAATGATTTTTTCAATTGCAACGATAGCTGATTCCCCACCTTCGATAGAAAAACGTTTATATCCAGGAAATTTCATATGGAGAAATTGCTCGAACATCTCAGATTCAATTAAGTGCCTCAGTATTTCCTTTTTATCTTGTGAACTCAGCGTATAGGTTTGATTTTCGATCTTTTCCTGCAGCCACATCCTCTCCTCATAAGAGGAGATATGCATAAATTCAAAACCGATGTTCTTGCAGTAAATATCTCTATAGATTCCAGCGTCACTTGCCGGATATAGATTCGAATATTTCTGATAATCTACTTCCTTATTCACATTGGGTGATAACGGATTAAGATCCGCAAAAAAATGACCGTAAGATCTGAAAAAATTTGCTAAACCAGAAACTGAATCATCCACCTTAGTTACATGTTGTGCACCGCAGGTCTCCGCTTTATTAACTTCTAAATTGCTTGAAAAAATTCTATACCAATCCTCCCCGATTGATTTATCACCCTGCAAATAACGGCTATACATTTCTTCCACAAATTCTGCATTATCACCATAAAGGCAGCTTAAACTCGACATAATCACTATAAAAAGTATCAAATACTTATAAGTATAACTTAAGTTTTTTAAAAAAGAACTTTTTTTGACCTTTATAAGTTAAGCTAAGACGTTCCGAGAGCTACCAGCAGCACCTTGTTTTTGGCCATTTATTGCTTGTACTGGGATCTCATTTCACTCTATAATGGCAGTGCCCCTATGATGTCATTCCAGTGCTCCTTTCTCGTCATCCCAGTGCCTATTTCTTTGTCATGCCAGTGCTTGACACCCTACTTAACCGTCATACCGCCACAAACCGTCATACCGCCGCAGTATCTCAGCCGCTAACAAGTAGCGGAATGACAACAATCCTACGTCATACCGCCGCGGCGCTAACAAAAGATCCCGCTAACAAGCAGCGGGATACTTAGGGATGACGATTATCGTTTAGTCATAAATATTTAAGAAATTTACCAAACGAAAAAAAAGGCAAAAGAAGCCCCGTGGTGGTTGGCTATTCACTATGTACTAAAATATCGGCGTTTTTTTTATTCTAAAACGCTTGATTAAGAGCGATTTAGCTGCTTTTAACTTGCAACTAACCTACACCGCAAGTGTTTAAGAAATTTACTAAGCAGGAAAAAAGGCAAAGAAACCCCGTAGTAGCTAGCATTCAAATTCTCCCTTGTCAATTTGACGTTTTTTGCTGTCTTAAACGCTTTGTAAGCGCGTTTCGGCTTATATAGGTAAAAACCCAGAAATTTTTAAAGACATGCGATGCACGTAGTGCGAAAAATTAAACATGAGACGCCAAATACCCTAAGTTTTTTGTCATTAACCTGCACAGATTGCGAAGATAAATAAATAGCTTCAGTTTCATGATAAAGGGGCTGGCGGAGTTTGTCAAGTAAGTTTTTTGTTTCTATAGCTACTTGGATGACGAGGAAGAAGCGCTTACATATTTATGGCAACCTCTTACCTCCGCTCAAAAAGTTTTTCAATATCACTGAGTTTCATTTCTATATAAGTTGGTCTTCCGTGGTTGCATTGCCCGGAATATGGGTTTTTTTCCATTTGTCTCAGCAGCTCATTCATTTCATCTAACCTCATTTTTCTACCCGCTCTAATTGATCCATGACAAGCGATAGTGGCCAATATTTTGTTCACTTTATCTTCTACTGGCAATGTATCTTCTATTTCCGTTAATCTATCAATTATGTTAATTAGCATCTCTTTCACATCTATTGCTCCCAAAATTGCAGGGATTTCTTTTACTATCACTTTATTTTCTGGTTTGATCTCAATATCAAAACCCATTTCAAATAACTTATCTTTATAGATTTCAATCATCTCCATTCCGGCTTGATTTTTGATTTCAACCGTTTCAGGAAGAAGCAGTTTTTGTCTTTTTATACTTGATTTTTGTTTTAGGCATTCATATACTAGCCTTTCGTGGGCTGCATGCTGATCGACTATAATCAATTTGTCCCTTACCTCTGCAATAATATAAGTATTATAGACCTGACAGCGTGCAAACCCGAGCGGGTGGCTCTCTATCAAATCAACTTGCTCTAACACCTTTTTTTCCAGAACCATAGTCTCCGCTTGTGGTGGAAATTTCTGTATGCCGGCATAATCAAACGATTTTGACTGTTCTGATAAGCCTTTTGCTTTTTCATTTGGAGAAGCAAATTCTTTTATTAGTTGATTTTCAAAAGGACTTGGCCTTCTTTCATAAAATTCTTTTTGAACATTAGGTTTATCAAAAGGATCTGATAATGAACCTTTCAAAAAACCCTCTATTGTATTAGTAGTACTAGCTGGAAAGGTGCCTATCCTTCTTGACAATGCTTTAATTAATCCTCTTGTCACTATCTCATATATGAGCTTCTTATTCTGAAACCTTACTTCTGACTTATTTGGATGCACATTTACATCTACTTGATCATAAGGTATCTCTAAATGTAACGCTGCAAAAGGATACCTATCGCTTGGAATAAAATCATGATATGCATACCTAACTGCGCCAATAAGTAAATTATCTTTAATTGGCCTTCCATTAACAAACGTATAGATCTGAGTTGACTTACTACGATTGACGGTCGGCTTACAAATGTGTCCCGTAAGTTTGATGCCGTCTTCTTCTTCATTAATCTCCAGAGAACTGCCCTGAAATTCTTCTTCTACCTCACACAATCTATGAAATAACGAAGTCTGCTTAGCGTATTTTAAGAGCTTTTTATTACCTGAAGTGAGAGTAAACCCTATATGATAGTTAATCATTGCTAAGTTGTTTACAATATCAACAATGCTTTGAGTTTCTGCTCTTTCGGTTTTTAGAAATTTTAGTCTATTTGGGGTAGCGAAAAACAAATCTCGTACTTCAATATGTGTCCCTTGTGATAAAGAGTAAGGAGTTTGCTCCCCTATTTTCTCTCCACCCTCATAACTTATAGACCATGCTTCATTTGCTTCTCTTGCCTTAGACGATAATTTTATCCTACTTACTGCTGCAATTGAAGGCAGAGCTTCTCCTCTAAAGCCAAGATGCTTGATTTCTATCAACTCATTGTCGCTCAATTTTGAAGTAGCATGGCGCATAAACGCAAGTTCTAAATCGTTTTTTTCTACTCCGTTACCATCATCTGTCACAATAATAAGGTTACGCCCACCACTTTCTATTTTAATCTCTATTTCTAAACTTCCAGCATCTATTGCATTTTCCACTAATTCCTTTACTACACTTGCTGGCCTTTCTATCACCTCCCCCGCTGCTATACGGTTTATGGTTTTTGTGTCTAAAAGAATTATTGCCATAGATTTATTATGAAACTGGTTTCTCTTTTACTTCTTTGGTCTGTTTCTCTCTCCACTTTTTTAACCTACCTGCAATTTCACTGTTGGAAATTGACAATATAGATACGGCAGTAATGGCAGCATTATATGCTCCATTTTCTCCTATAGACATGGTTGCAACTGGAACACCCTTTGGCATTTGAACTATAGAGAGTAGACTGTCCAGCCCATTTAATTGTTTACTATGCACAGGAACGCCGATAACTGGTAAACAAGTTAGTGACGCAACCATACCAGGTAAATGAGCTGCACCTCCTGCACCAGCTATAATAACCTTAAAACCTTCTTCTTGTGCAGATTTAGCAAAATTGAAGAGCCTTTCTGGTGTTCTATGTGCAGATATTATGAATATATCATGTGAAACTTCTAATGCTTTTAACATATCAACAGTATGGACCATAGTGGTGTAATCTGACTCACTTCCCATAATAACAGCAACATCTTTTTTTATTTTTGTCATATTCAACACAATTTTACTTACTAACTAAATAATGTTCCAGCTAAAAAGCAACAAATATTTAAATTATATTATAAATATAATATATAGAATTCTCGTTAAAATAGAAATTTTAAAAATTTAAATAAATATTTATATTAAGATATAGAGATATAAACTTCTTATGTAAGATAAATTTATAAAATAATTATTTTTGTATTTCAAGCTTTGTAATCTTAGCTTGTTCTTTCTATAAATGGTTTTTTCAGATAGACTGATGGTAAAATGGTAATTTAAAATTACTAGAAATTTGATAAAAATATTAATATATAATCAACTTAAAGTTTTAAATATTGATATCATATAATTATTGACAAGTTACATGATATTAATATCTTGGTATATTAAATATTATGTTATAATATTTAATAAAGTTAATTGATATGTGAGTGTAAGAATTATGGAAATAATATCGTTAAATAACTTAGACAGTGCAGGAATAAAAACAAAGTTGCTTTATATAATAAATAAAATTATAGAAAAAAATGCTTGGACTCAGGCTTTTGCAGCTGAGAAACTTGGTATTGATCAGCCAAAGGTATCGCAAATTAAAAATGGTAAAATAGATGGTTTTTCTTTAGAGCGATTGTTAGGATTTCTAAAAAAACTTGATCATGAGATAACAATCACGATGACAGAAAGCCAAGAAATAAAATCTGAGGCAGAAAAAGTAAAACATGAAGTTGAATCGCAATAGATACAAAGTTGACAACTTGTTTTTTGTGATATAGTATAAAACTTATTAAGGTAGTATCTTATGGCTGAGTCTATTGTAGAAAAGTGTATAGAACGGGTAAGTAACCGTTTCAAATTGGTTCTGTTGGCAAGTCAAAGAACACATGATTTAAATACAGGGGCAAGTAATCCAATTCAAGCAGCTAAGTTTAAAGGTCATAAAAATACCATAGTTTCCTTACATGAAATAGCAGGAAAACAGGTGGATACTCATGAGCTGTTTAGCCTTTTGGTAGGTAGATGCAAGGAATACATGAAAGGAAATATGAATAATGTTTACAGCAGTAATACAAGTAAGCTAGCGAATTTATTAAATTTTTCTGATAACACAGACCTTGATGCAAGTCAAGAAAGCCAAGATTATGAAGTGGATGGTGAAATAGATGATGAAATAAATGATCAAGATGGCGATGAAGAAGTATCCGTTTAGAAATCTACTGAAGTTACATAGTCTTTAAATGATTTGCATTGCTATCTATACACTGTTGTTCTGTATGAGTGTAATGTTGTGTTGCATAGTGTCTAAGTCAAATGATGTGTACAATAAGGTTTTAGCGTTCAATAATTTCTCAACGCAAGTAGTTGTACTTATAACAGCAATATCAATCATTCTGAATAATTTTTTTTTAATTGATATAGCATTGTTGTATGCTAGCGTTAGCTTTATATCAACTATAGCACTAATGAGATTAATGTTGTTTTGATAATTTATGATAGGATCCATTTTCATATTTTTAGGTATTTGTTTGATAATTATTTCAAATATAGGGGTGATCAGATTTCCTGATTTCTATACTAGGTTACATGCAGCAGGTATTACAGATTCTAGCGGTGCAACGTTATTGTTAATTGGTTTTGCTTTGCAGAATGGATTTTCAATCAATACTGTTAAAATAGTATTATTAATTTTTATAATATGGGTAGCTAACTCAACTAATAGCTATATTTTAGCGCGCACTCATTATAAAGTTAAGAAAAAAACTGTTAAAGAAGGCTAAGGTGTTAGAAATATTAAATGTAGTGTTACTTTTGTTGTTACTAACAGTTACGGTTTTTATAGTTTTCTCGCGACATTTAGTCGTAAGTGCTGTTCTAATGTGTGTATTTAGTTCACTGATTGCGCTTATATACTTAATTATGAATGCACCTGATGTTGCAATTACTGAAGCTTCTGTTGGTGCGGGGCTCAGTACAGTTTTTACGTTTGCAGCACTCTCCTTGATAAAGAATCATAAAGTAAATCTATCTCATAACCCTATAACGCTTTTTTTTATGTTATTTCTGGCTGTATGTTTGTCATATTTTATGATTCAATTGCCAGATTTTGGCAGCCACAATGCTCCGATCCACTTGCATGTTGCTCCTTATTATGTGGAAAATACCGAAAAAGCTACCGGTATTCCTAATATAGTGACAGCTATTTTGGCAAGCTTTCGTGGTTATGACACGTTTGGAGAAACTATAGTAGTTTTTACTGCTGCGCTTTGTATAACGTTGATGTTAAAAGAAGAAAAAGAAAATGATTAAAGATCCGATATTAAATGCAGTAACATTTTTGATGATACCTTTTATCATTTTATTTGGTTTATACATACAATTTCACGGTGATTACACTCCGGGTGGAGGTTTTCAAGCAGGAATAATTATTGCCTCCGGGATAATATTATATTCAATGCTATTTGGTGTATCTACAACTCTAAAAGCAATACCTTATTCTGTGATTAGATTGACTAACGTGTTAGGTATTTTAATTTATGGAGGAACGGGCGTTGCAACAACTTTACTTGGCCAAAATTTTTTATCTTATGATATCTTGTTAACCAATAATAGAACCGGTCAAAAATTAGGTATTTTTTTGGTGGAATTAGGTGTAGCATTTACTGTCTGCTCCTCTATGTTAATTATATATATAAATTTTGCTCGTAGGAAAAAACAATGACTTTATATAATTATACGATTATTATTGTATTAATGGTGCTAGGTTTATATATTATTATAAACGATAAAAATTTAATCAAGAAAATGATAGGGGTAAGCGTCTTCCAAGCATCTGTTTTGTTATTTTACATATCTCTAGGATATATAAAAAGTTCCTTGCCTCCTATATTGGTTTCAAATTTTTATTCATATAGCAATCCTATACCCCATGTTTTAATGCTTACTGCTATAGTGGTTGGAATTGCAACATTTTCAGTTGGATTATCCATAGCAGTAAAAATGGAAGAAAAGTATGGAACAATTGATTAAGACAAGTGTACATAAATTAACAGTATCTTAAACTATATGAAGTAACAAATAGCCACAAGTTAAAAGTAAAATTATAGACTTGCTCGTTGTCAGTTTGTTTGTTAATAAGAAATAAAATTATAAACTATAAAGGTAATGATGTCAACTATTAATGATGCAGAAGATAAGAAAAAAATTATCAAAGATCTGGTAACTAAGAGTATAAAAAAGGGTGGTTTTATCACCTTTGATGATATAAATGATAAATTATCAGATGAAAATTTTTCGTCTGACTTTATAGATGATGCTATATCTTTATTGCAGGATTCCGGAATTAATGTGCTTGAAAGTAGCGAAGATGAAGAAGATATTCCTTCCAACAGTGATGATAGTAAGCTTGATGATGATGACACATCGCCAAATGTTACTGCAACTTTAGTACAAAATGATGATCCAGTGAGGATTTATTTACAAGACATGAGCTCCGTAAAGCTTTTATCAAGGGCAGATGAAATCGAGATAGCAAAAAAAATTGAATCTGAAAAGCATAACATGTTACGCGCAATAATTGAAACATCAGTAACATTAAAGGTGATAAAAGTATGGCGTGATGATTTAAGTAATGGAGCTCTCTTACTGAGAGAAATTATAGATCTGGATGCAATTTATAACTCTGATTTTAATGTGGTACCCAAAGAAGAGAGTGAAGAAAGTGCTGAAGATGTTGAGGATTCTGAGGATGTTTCTGAAGATGCTGAGTACTGTAGTGATGATGAGAAAGATAGTAAAAAAAGTGATGATGAGAAAGACGGTAATAATGAAGATATAAGTTCAGTCAATTTAAATGTTTCTATTCTTGAAATGGAAAGTGACTTATTGCCAAAGGTCATAGTTGCATTGGATGAGATAATTACTTTAACAAATGAAGCGTTGATATTAAGAAAAAATTCTAAAAATTTCTCTAATGAGCTAGAAAATTTGTATAATCAAATATGGTCTATAGCATTACAAATTAAGTTAAGTGATGCTGCTGTTGCCAGAATTACACAAGAACTTTATAAGATAAATAGATCCATTACGCTTGAAGAGGCTAATCTTATTGCTGAGGCTAGAAAATACGATATCGATAGAGAAAGTTTCTATAAAGTTTATGATGACGTGCTTTTAAAGCACGAATTGAAAAAGATAAGTCTTTTAAAGATCAATGAAAATCAGTCCTCTTTTACAGGTGAATTAAAAAACAAATTTTTAAGGTTTATAGACGATAACTCTGAACATATAGCTAGTACCTTGAACGGTATTAAGCAGCATATACAGGAAGATAACGTACAAGAATTTAAGGAGCTAATCAAGAGAATACAAAAACACGAACGAGAAGTCTCTGAAGCAAAGCAAGAAATGATTAAGGCTAACTTAAGGCTAGTAGTTTCCATTGCTAAGAAGTATTCAAAAAGAGGCCTTGATCTGCTTGATTTGATACAAGAAGGCAATATTGGTCTTATGAAGGCCGTGGATAAGTTTGATTACAAACGTGGATATAAATTTTCAACTTATGGCACTTGGTGGGTAAGACAATCAATCACTAGAGCAATACCTGAGCAGTCTAAAGTAGTTAGAATACCAGTTCATATGGTGGAAATTATCAGTAAAATCAACAGAGCATTAAGAAAGATGACTCATGAGATGGGAAGAGAGCCGACGTTAGAGGAATTGAGTGTAGAACTGACAATGCCACTGGAAAGAATACGCAAAGTTATGAAAATAGCAAGGGATCCAGTAAGTCTTGAAGCTCCAACAGGAAAAGATGATAGTAGTACCTTTGGTGATTGTATAGAAGACAAGCGAGTCTCCAGGCCAGAGGATGCTGCAATACTTGCTGACTTGCGTGGCATTACAACCAATGTCCTTGCAACTTTAACACCAAAGGAAGAAAGAATTTTAAGAATGCGTTTTGGCCTTGGTAAAGATGGGAAGGAACATACCTTAGAAGAAGTAGGAAAAATTTTTAATGTAACACGTGAGAGAATTAGGCAAATAGAGGCAAAAGCACTGCGCAAGTTGAAACATCCAAGCCGTGCTAGAAAACTTAGAGGGTTCTTTTAAGTATACGTGTCAAGTTAAGAAGAAGCTGATTTTGCCCGGAAAAAGTGGAGAGCAAGTTAGGCCAAAGTTGTATAATTTCACCGCTATTTTTCTTTTTCTATGAATCTAATGAAACAACATGCTAATCTACGGTAAATATTATGACAAACAAAAATGACAATTCTAATTCAAAGTATAGAAATTTTTATGTTCTGGGTGATAGTTTATCTGATAATGGCGCAATTATTGGAATTTTAAATAACTTATCCTTTGCAAAAAGCATAAAGTTTGATGACCCTTTTTATCAAGGAAGATCTTTTAGCAATGGCCCTACTGCTGTTGAATATATAGCAAAATATTTAGATTTAGATGAATTTAAACCCTTACTATTACCCACAAATAAAAACATAGTATTGTATTTACTCAAATAATTTAATTTTATTAACCTGAAAGCTTATTAGATTAAAATTATTAAACTAAGAGTTATAATTTTAGCAACTAAAAGCTGTAAATTGCACCATATAAACAGTTATTTCAAGCAAAAGTTATGCCATTAAGAGCTATGCAACAAACATTTATATTTGTGGGTAATAGTAAGATTTAAACCTGGGTGGAGTTATTCATTTTTTGGGAGATGCCACGAACAGCAAGGTCAGAATTACGCAGTTTCATATGCAACAGCATCTGAAATTTTTGACCCTATTTTTTCTTATTTCTTCAATAAATTTCGTTTAGCTAACCAGCTAGATGCGGTAATTAAACATCATCCAGATATAGGTAAAGAAGATTTATTTTGCATCATAATCGGCGGAAATGATGTTATGGTTGCCACTGCTTATGACAATACTAAAGCGGAAGAAGTGTTGGAACAAGCAGTGAGTGAAATATGTAATGCACTTAAGGTTCTAAATGAACATGGTGTTAAGCATGTAGTTGTTGCAAACGCACCTGAAGTTGGCTTAATACCAGCTTTTAATAGAGATGAAGAAGCAAGGGAACTAGCTACAAAGCTCACGGAGAGTTTCAATGCAAAACTGGCTAAAGGCTTAGATTATATGAAGAAAAGTACAAATCTTGAAATAAAAGCATTTGATCTTAACTCTAAAATGAGAAGTATGTTTAGCGAATACAAGAGCAAAGGTTTAAATTGTCAAGATGCATGCACATCGAACATTGCAGACCAAGTTGGGAGATTTAAAGAAAATATAAAAATACTCTTAAAGTTGATATTTAAAGGGGAACTTGACGTTCACTATAACCCTGGGTGTAGCAAAGAAACACTAAAGGATTATTTCCATCCAACTGCGGAACTTCATCATGAAGTTGGTAATGAAGTGTATGAGTTGATTTGACACAGTTTTTTTGAACATATCCTTTTAAATAGTAACCAAACTGCATTCTGTGATTTTTAGCAAAACACGATCTTTCATTTGAGCTTTCTTCAATTTAAAATAAATACAGAAAATTGCTGCCTATAGCTAAACTGACTTAGATTTACCGACAATTTGAAAAACCGTCATCCCGCTACTATATAGTTATTGATATATATTTTCTTTTAAGCTCTTGGTTTTGATCGATAAATGTAATCATTTCATCTTCTAAAGTTCTAATTTGATTACGTAAAATTGCAAGAAGTTCCTCTATTTGTTTGATTATAGATGTATCAGTTACCTGTTGGATTTGGGTTTTTTGTATTTTTGCTATTTCTACAAGTTGGTTTCTACGAGATAATTTTTGTTTCAAGCAATCAATATTACCATTACTAACTGTTAAAGGAGTAACACGCATATCTGTATTATTAATATAACGTGAGATGATACTGCAGTCTATTTTATCAGTTTTTGTAGTAATACCAAGGCTTTTAGCATAGTCTCTCCCACCTTGGTTGAATGACGTACACCTCAAAACCATTGCTTAGTAAAGTATAGGCACATAATTTTTCGTATCCACCAGTTGCCTCAAGACCAATTTTGGTTACATTATGCAAACGTAAAAAGTCCAGCATTTCATCAATGGATTGTACATTGTTTTCAAATATTTTATAATGCTCAAGTGGGTGAATGTGGAGATCTAATTTACTTTTGCTAACATCAATGCCAGCAATAATGTTTGATGAATTCATAATTCCTCCGTAATAATAACATATACTGCATTTTCCAGCCTTATATACGAGCCTAAAAGCTCAATCAGTTGTTCGGAACTTTCAGTATAATAAACCAGAGAAGAGAACCTTGCTGAACAACGATTCTTATAATCAAGGGGCGTGACGGTTCCTCTTCTCTGTGTGTCTTTAATATCACTACTTTGATATTTATAAAGACCTGTTCTTAACATATAAGGGAAGTGTCCTCTAGGTAAGATTGTGGAGTATTCGTTGTAGCATTTGGCTGTTCAATTACGCTAGTTGATTCTTTAGGTATACTATTTCCTTCAAAATTTCCATCTTTTTATTATGTTCTCTTTAGCATTTTGAGAGTGAGTTATTCTAGTTTTGATATTTAAACGTTTTGTATCTGCTGTAATGATTTCACTTCCAATTTGCTATTCTTTACATATTGAATTGCAAGCACTAACGCTTTACTCCCAGAAGCTGTGGTACTGTAAGCTATATTTTGCAAAATAGCAGTTCTCCTGATATCTTTGCTATCTGAGACTGATTTCACACCTTTTGAAGTATTGATCACTAGATTTATTTTTCCATCTTTGAGCATATCAACTATGTGGGGTCTGCCTTCTCTCACTTTATTTACAGTTTGTGCAGCAATGCCATTATTATTCAGATAAGAAGCTGTACCTTTGGTTGCATATATTTCAAAACTCAGTTCTTTCAACATTCGTACAACAGGCAATATATACTCTTTATCATCATCTTTTACTGAAACCAGAGCTGCTCCTTCTGTTGGTAACTTGTATCCCGCAGCCATATGCACTTTTGCAAGTGCAGCTTCGAAAGATGAGTCAATTCCCATCACTTCTCCTGTTGATTTCATTTCAGGACCAAGTAGAATATCAATTCCCGAAAAGCGCGTGAATGGAAAAACAGCAGCTTTAACTGCAAAATGATTGAAAGGCTCGTTTTCCTGATTCAATTTTTTACCCAAAATAACTTGAGTGGCAAGTTTTGCAATAGGGATGTTAATTACTTTGGAAATAAAAGGAACTGTGCGACTAGCCCTTAGATTCACTTCAAGTATGTATACATCACTAGACCTCTTGCATAACTCGATTTCTGAAGGCAATTTTGTCGTCAAAGCTTGTCTGCGCTCCTCAAATACATTCGAGTATTCTGTGGTGCTCATCTGCATTTTTTCTAAAAATTTCTCATCACAAACAGGTTCTGCAAGAGGTCTATTCTCTTGAACAGCAAACTGAATGTTTATCAGACCTTTCACTTCTAGTGCAAGAGCTATTCTTTCAGTTTGTAGCTTAATCTCTTTTATTACTTCGTCACTCAATGTATTTGTCGGTATTGAGCATGTTGAATCACCAGAGTGGATACCAGCTTCTTCAATATGCTCCATGACCGCTGCAATGAAAACTTTTTCCCCATCACATACAGCATCAACGTCAACCTCAACTGCATTGACTAAAAATTTATCAAGAAGCAGCGATCCGTGTTCAAAAATTTTGGTTTGATTCAAGACATACTCTTTG
The DNA here is from genome assembly GCF_918697765.1 of Wolbachia endosymbiont of Phyllotreta cruciferae. Taxonomy (NCBI): domain Bacteria; kingdom Pseudomonadati; phylum Pseudomonadota; class Alphaproteobacteria; order Rickettsiales; family Anaplasmataceae; genus Wolbachia; species Wolbachia endosymbiont of Phyllotreta cruciferae. The sequence goes on along the minus strand of NZ_OU953855.1, from coordinate 766,422 downwards.
AAGCTCTGAGTATCGTGTCTAATCGACATAGACTGACCGCCAAGGACATATGATGGCCTGACTACTAGTGGAAACCCCACCTTTTCTGCGTTGGTTAACGCTTCTTCTACTGAATGGCAGATAGAATTTTCAGGTTGTTTTAAATTAAGTTGCAAAGCAAGATTTTTAAACCTCATGCGATCTTCTGCAAGGTCAATAGAATCAAACGAAGTTCCCAAAATTTTGAAACCTCTCTCGTTAAGCACTTTGGCTAACTTTAAAGGTGTTTGACCACCTATTTGAACTATTACACCAACCAGTGTGCCATTTTCTTGCTCTTTACTTAGTATTTCAAGCACATCCTCTGCAATGAGTGGTGCAAAATATAAACGATCAGCGGTATCGTAGTCAGTTGAGACAGTTTCGGGATTACAGTTGATCATTATTGTTTCATACCCCATTTCTTTGGCGGCAGAAGCTGCATGTACGCATGCATAATCAAACTCAATACCTTGACCAATGCGATTTGGACCACTTCCTAAAATGACAACCTTTTCTCGGTCAGAAATATTCGCCTCACATTCCGTTTTATTTTCAACATCACCCTCATAGCAGCCATACATATAAGCAGTGCTCGATTCAAATTCAGCTGCACAGGTGTCTACACGCTTATAAACTTGTTTGATGCCAAATTTTTTTCTTGTTTCTTCGATTTGCTCTACTTTCTTATTGCTTAATTTCGCCAATCTTGCATCTGAAAATCCCATTTTTTTCAGCTCCAACATTTCATATGCAGTTCCAGGGAGGCCGTTTTCCTTGATTTTTTGTTCAGCCAAGATGATTTGCTGTATATTCTGCAAAAACCATAAGTCATAACCTGTAATTGAATTTATTTCTTCTATGCTAATTCCATGACGCATTGCATCAGCAGCAATCAGCAATCTGTTCGGTAGCAATTTTGCTAATTGAGATCTGATGTGATCAATATCAGTATTTTCAGAAAACACTTCATCAAGTCCCGTGAGCCCAGTTTCAAGCGAGCGAAAAGCTTTCTGCAGCGACTCATTAAAAGTGCGGCCTATAGACATTACTTCTCCCACCGATTTCATGGAGGTTGATAATTCACAATTCGTCCCCTTAAATTTCTCAAATTCAAAACGAGGAATTTTAGTGACGATATAATCAATCACTGGTTCAAATGCAGCAGGTATAACTGGAGCGCAGTCATTACGTATTTCATCGAGCGAATAGCCAATAGCAAGTTTAGTTACAACTTTTGCAATAGGATAGCCTGTTGCTTTCGAAGCAAGTGCAGAGGAGCGAGAAACCCTTGGATTCATTTCAATTACAACGAGGCTTCCATCTTCTTTAGGGTTCACTGCAAACTGAACATTTGCACCACCGGCACTAACGTCAATTTCCCTCAGCACTGCTATAGATGCATTTCTCATTTGTTGATATTCAGCATCACGCAGAGTCAAAGCAGGAGCAACCGTAATACTATCTCCGGTGTGCACTCCCATTGGATCAACATTTTCTATCGAACAGACTATTATGCAGTTATCTTTACAATCGCGGATAACTTCCATTTCATACTCTTTCCAGCCGATAATTGATTCATCTATCTGAACTTCATTTATTGGCGAAATTTTGAGAGCACTTTCTGCGATATTGAAAAACTCCTCTTTATTATATGCTATGCCACTACCTGCGCCACCAAGAGTGAATGATGAACGGATGATTGCTGGTAATCCAACGTAGTCCAAAGCCTTTTTTATTTGTTCTTGATTTTTTATAATGATACTTTTGGGATATTTCAGTCCTATTCTATCCATGGACTGACGGAATAACTCTCTATCCTCTGCTTTTTTTATTGCTTCTCTATTTACCCCTATTAATTCTACGTTGTATTTGTCTAACACTCCATCATCTGCAAGTTTTATTGCGCAATTGAGTGCTGTTTGCCCGCCCATTGTTGGCAATATTGCGTCTGGCCTCTCCTTAATTATAATTTTCTCTATGATTTCAGGCAGTACCGGCTCAATATAAGTTGCATCAGAGAATTCAGGATCTGTCATTATAGTTGCGGGGTTGGAGTTAACCAAAATGACTTTATAACCTTCACTTTTTAATACTTTACAGCTTTGCGTTCCAGAATAATCAAACTCGCATGCCTGACCTATAACTATTGGGCCTGCTCCTATTACTAATATAGATTCTATATCTGTGCGTTTCGGCATAATTACAATAACGGTCTCTATTCAAGTAATGTTACCAATCTTTCCTGTATATGTGAATTTTTATTAAACCTATTAGCTAATTACTTTTAGGCTTGACGCATAACTGTACGAACATTGCAATTTGCGTGGCAGATTCCAGTGCTTGACACACAGCTGTACAAACATTCATTTTTGAAGGTAAATTGCACAGCAAATGATGTCATTCAAGTAGCTGACACTGGTTCCTTTATGACGGCAGTGCCCAGAGGTGTCATCCCAGTGCCCAGACACTGGGATCCAGAAAACTTAACTTTAAATAAGTGGCTGCATAATAAAGACTAGATTCCAGTGTCACGCACTGGCATGACACCATAGAGGCACTGGGATGACATCCTTCCTAGTGGAGATTACTCTCAAATCACAATGTTCATACAGTTGTGGGCTTAATGGTATCTTTGCAGATACTATGGTAATTTATTCAAAAGACTTACTGAGTGGCAAGATTTCTCCTGATATGCTACAATCTTCAGAAGCAAGTTCCACAAATTTATCTGTTAGTTTATCAGGTGGCACCAATTCAGATCCAGGAAATGCCTGCTCACTACCCACAGGTCCTTCCGTGTATACAGCATTTACACATAATTTTGTATGTTTTGTCTCAGATGCATATATCTGCACCATTATTTCTAGTGCAACTTTACTTGCAGCATACGGCATCCAATATGGATAAGAGGAAGGAGAAAGTGTCACTTCTGAGGTCATGAATATCGCTCTTCCAGCATTAGACTTTTTTAGCATTGGATCTAAGTTTTTTAGTAAGTACCAATTGGCAGTAAAATTTGTATTCATTACGTTCTGTAGCTCTTCAATCTCACAGTCATGAATGGGGTTCAGTTTGCCTAAAATTCCAGCACACGCAACTAATATATCAAGTGCTCCAGATTCTGATAATTTCAGGCTTTCTATCATGTTTGTCAGTATCTTTACATTCTCAAAGTCTAAAAGATCAAGCTGAATTAGTTTCACAGAGCCTTCTTTAAATTCTTCAAGCTCTTCAATTTCATTATATAGTGGCTTGAGATTATCAAGAGATCTTGAAATCAGAATCACACATGCACCTTCTCTTATAAACCTTTTTGCAACAGCAGAGCCTATTCCACCTGAAGCTCCGGTGATTAAAGCTACTTTACCTTCTAACTTACCCATTTCTTTCTCCTTAGCGAGATCCATTGAAATATTTTAGCTGAAAATTGAATTTTGCTCCATATATAAAAATCAAACTTAGCATATAAAAAAATAGTAATGACACTACCACACCACCTAAACTTCCATATATCAAATCCAGTTGGTCAAAGGAAGCTTTTAAGTATTGCTTAAAAGCTGAAGCAGAAATCGTCCAAAGAATAACAGCTACACAAGATCCAGGAAATACGTCTGATAAATTTTGTTTTATGTTTGGTAACATAAAATATAGCCAAGAGACTACTGTGAAAAGTACAAATTCAATAAGTAAATACCTAGTATAACTTAGCCCCTGATAGGAAAAATCAATTAGCATTGGTACTAGTGTAGAAAACACTATAGTTAGAGTTATAATAAGCGTGATTACTAAAAATTGTAATATACTTAGTACTCTTCTTAATATATAAGGCGGCGAAACCGGAACTTTATAGGCCTTATTGAGTATTGTTCTAAGCCCTTCAATTGTCGATGAAGCGGTCCAAACAGCACCTACAATTGCTAAAGTTAGTAAGCTTTGCGGCGGGCCTGATATTATCTCCCTAATACGCGGCATCAAAGATGATAAAATATCCTGTGGCATGTTATCAATGATAAATACCCAGCCAATGTTGTACTGGTCTAAAAAATTTGCGAATGTTGACGCCACAGCCATTAAAACGATGAGAAAAGGAAATATTGATAACAGAATTAAAAATGATAAATACCCTGCATGCTCCACTCCATCATTATGAATTGTGTCAATCAAAGCACGATAAAGGCAATAAACGATGCTGTAAAATTTCTGTAGCACTGTAATATAGACGAACCAAGAAAAGTATTCTAAATGAAATAAAGGATACTTTTAAGCAAAAAATCCTCACCATTTACTTAAATTTAATCAAAGTGAAGGATAATCCAGCATTAAATAGAAATTATCGGAGGCGTAATGAAAAATTTTCTTCTACTTGTGGCTTTAATTCTCTCCTTTGCATTTGATGCAAATGCTGCAAATACTTTTGTTGATAAAAATGATACAACATCATCGGTGATATGCAAGATAATAGGCTATACTCACGGCATAGGTGGACCGATGATCACAATAGTGATAATTGGTGCAGCTTTGCTTGCGATATTCGGCAGAATGCCATGGCCAGCGCTTTTTGCACTCGGTGCGTTCACTGCTGTGTTTTTTGGCGCTCCTGTAGTCGTTTCAAAAATAACACCAGGAGGTGTGATTTGTAAAGACGGTGCAGTAGCGGATAAGTAATAGAAATTATTGGAGGCACAAACGTAGTTTTCTTTACTTGAAAGTGGTCAAGCTGACCACTTTCAGTGTCTATGAATACCTAATAAATTCTCTTTCTGTAATCATATCAGTTAAAGTTTAGATTCCAGCGTCACGCGCTGGAATGACAAGGCTTATCGTCATGCCGCCGCATACCGTCATACCGCGATTCATTCGCGGTATCTCATCAGCTAACAAGCAGCGGAATAACGGTTGTCGTTTAGCTATGAATATTAAGAAATTTACCAAATAAAAAAAAAGGCAAAAGAAGCCCCGTGGTTGGCTAATTACTTACATTATACTTTCAAGTATGGCGTTTTTTTATTCTAAACGCTTAATAACCGCGATTCAGCTGCTTTTAAGCCGCAACTAATCTAAATTATAAACATTAAGAAATTTACTGAGCGAAAAAAAAGGCAAAGAAACCCTAGGGTGGCTAGCATTCAAATTCTCCCTTGTCAATTTGACGTTTTTTGCTGTCTTAAACGCTTTGTAAGCGCGTTTCAGCTTATATAGGTAGAAACCTAGAAGTTTTATAAAGACATGAGGTGCACATAGTGCAAAAATTCAGCATGATTTACGCCAAATACATTAAGTTTTTTATCATTAATCCACTGCAGAGATTGCGAAGATAAATAAATAGCTTCAGTTTCATGATAAGGGGACTGGCGAAGTTTGTAAAGTAACTTTTGCATTTAATTTAAAGTAAAAAAAACAGAAATGTTTTGGTTTGAGGTTTAATTGCCGGAATTTACAATTGGGAGTTGCCTGTATGAGCTTTGAAAGAGGTACTATTCATTTGATAATTCAAAAAACTTGAAAGAATAAAGATAGCTATTGAAATTATCTTGATTTACATCAGTTATCCAAGTTTGACATTGAATACTTAACACTTCCTCCATTAACGCCTTTCTGTAATGTTTATCCAGATGAGACATTATATCATCAAGTAGAAGAAGTGGTGCCTTATTGTAATGAATACACCTTGCTTTTACACTGGATAAAATAATAGAAAGCAGTAATAACTTTTGTTCTCCAGTGGAGCACAGATTTATTGGTACGTTTCTTTTTTGACAAAAAACCCGAAAATTATCGTTATGCACACCAAAGGTTACTCTACCAGTCAATGAATCTTTTTCTCTGTTTTCCTTTAGACGATTCTGAAAATATTCTGCAGTATCGTCCAAAGTTAGCTGGCTGCTGAATTTCAAACTTGCCTTCGGAAAAAACTCACTGGAATGGTTATCAATTGTGTCTTGTAGTGTCTTTAAAACAGACGATCGCATACGTAAAATACTAACTGCATTAACGGCCATTATGTTTTCAAGACTAGAGAGCCAATTTTCGTCCAAGGTGTTCTCTCTCAACAGTTTACTTCGCTCACGTTTAGCTTTTCTGTGTTTCATGTAGCAGCAAGTGTAATTTTCCTCAAACAGTGAGACTATACGGTCTAAAAATTTTAATCTGTCACTTGGAGAATTAAGAAGAACATAGTCCATTTGTGGAATCAGCCATATTACATTGGATATCTTATACAAAGATGAATAACTCGATTGCGTTTTTCCATCAATTTGTATTAGTTTCTTATCAAAACTCTTTGCGATACCAATTGAATTAAAATCCATTCCATTAAAAAAATCATAGTGCACTACCCAATCTTCATTACTGAATCTATTTTGTATCTCACTGGCTTTTGCTTTTTTCATTCCATTGCTTTTAGCAAGCAACGAGATTGCTTCAAGTATATTAGTTTTACCAATACCGTTTTTGCCAGTTATTACAACTGAGCTATCATCTGAATCCAGTTCAAAGTTTGAGTGGCTACGAAAATTATGTAATTTCAGCTTTTTTATGTAGCAATGGGTAGCCATTAACCTATTCTTTAGTTTATATTCTCTTTACTTCTTCCAGAACCTCATCAACATGTCCACTAACTTTTACATTTTTCCAGATCTTCACTATTTTACCTTTTTTATCTATTAAAAAAGTAGTGCGTTCTATTCCCATATACTTTTTGCCAAACATACTTTTCTCTACCCAAACACCATATTTTCCCAACATTTCAGCATTCTCATCAGAAACTAAAGAAAACGGCAGAGAATATTTTGCTTTGAAGTTAGTGTGACATCTAACACTATCTTTTGATACACCAATTATCACTGTGTCAAGGAAAGAAAAATCATCTATTTTATCTCTAAAGCCTTTTGCCTCCATTGTACAACCCGGAGTATCGTCTTTAGGATAAAAATAAAGAACTACATTTTTTTTATCAAAAAATTCACTCAGTGATAAATTTTCACCAGAATCTGTTGGTAAGCTAAAATCGGGTGCATTATTTCCTACTGCTAATTCCATACCTTGCTCCATTAATAACACTTCTATCTATAGTAGTATATTGTAGTCAGAGTATCAAATTTTATATATAGCTAACAGATAAGATTCTTGATGGGGGCTTATTGATGAATTTCTGCCTACCTTCTCGGCTTGCCGCTTTTGATAAAGTGTGGTTTTCGTCTGATGTAAGGCCATATCAAATAGATCCTATTAAAAATCAATCGAATCTTCACATGTTTGTTCTTCATAAAAGAAGTTCAATGTTATCGTAGTACCAAGTTTTGCTTCACTTTTAATGTCAAAAGTTCCACCCATTAACTCTACTAATTTCTTGCTTAGCGGCAATCCGATGCCCGTACCTTCGTTTCTATACCCCGAATCTGCTTGGCCAAAAACAGACATAACTTTATATATGTCCTGCTGCATTATTCCTATTCCATTGTCATGAAACTCAATAGTTAATAAGTTTTTTTCTATATTTTCTTTTATCACCATTCTTATTAAACCATCTTTGGGAGTAAACTTGATTGAGTTTGATAATAAATTTATTATAACTTGTTTCATTCTCTTGGGATCTGCAATGACTAATAATTGTTTATTAGTCATCTCTTTTTTTAAATTAATCCCGGCTTCTTTTAATTTAGGTAATAGCATATTTACGCATGAATCCATTATTTTGTTCAGGTTAAACTTCACTTTTTCTACTGTTAAACTACTTGATTCAGCTTTAGAAAAATCGAGCACATCATTAATTAAGGTAAGTAAGTGTGTTCCTGCATTATATATATCGTCTGCATACTCCTTGTATTGAGAATTATCCATTGAACCTAAAGTTTTATTTTTGATCAACTCCGCAAATCCAATAATAGCATTAAGAGGTGTGCGTAATTCATGTGTAACGCTTGCAAAAAACTTTAGCTTGTTTGCATTTTCTTGCTCTAATGTCTCTTTTATCTGCTGTAATTCAATGTTAGTTTTATGTTGCTTGGCTAGCATTTGGGTATTAGAAAAGTGCAAATAGAACATTATTAATATTAAGATTATTAATAATAGGCCCAAAAATGTTAAAAACAGGCCATATGCTATAACATAAGAATTATTGTAGTTTCGAAGAATCTTCAAAAAAAACGACGGTTTAACGCTATTTTCATGGAATATAGGGAAAATAGAAGTTAATGTATTTCCTGTAGTATAAAATATTTCTTGGTTACTTAATAGTTTATCAATTTCATCGTTTGTAAGTAACTGTTCATAATCATAATCTTGAGTGTTAAAATTACTGAATATTATTCTGCCGTTTTGATCATACAGTATTAAGCTGAAATCCTTTACTTTGCTCACTGATTGTAATAATTCAGCACGTAGTTTTACTAGTTGGTTTATGTAGTCAAAATTTTTGTATTTAATGTGATGCTTTTCTATTAGTAAATAATGGTATTTTTTTATTATGCCATTTTCCAGTACGCTTTTTAAGTTTACACTTGAATCACGGTAAGAAGAAAGGAAATTACTCCTTAGTAAATGATTACAATATATCACACTGAATAAAATCATAAAGATCGATGAGAGTAATACAATAACTTTTGTGTATTTGTTTTTCTTCAACGCAGAAAACATCAATTTACCTAGCTTATACATATCCTTCTTATTGTGAAACAACGGTTTTTATGTTATTAATAATAAAATTTAGCATATAATATTTTATGACAATTTCTCCTATTTTGCCAGTTTATTCTCCTGTTAATATAAATTTTTCTCATGGCAAAGGTATCTACCTATATGATGTTGATGGTGAGCGCTACGTAGATTTTCACTCCGGAATAGCCGTTAGTAGCTTAGGTCACACTAATTCGCGATTAATTAGTGCTCTTAAATTGCAAGGAGAAAAATTATGGCATATATCAAATACCTATAATATACCTGCTGCCAATAATTTTGCAGAAAAATTAATAAACAACAGTTTCGCTGACACTGTATTTTTCTCAAATTCTGGATCAGAGGCAGTAGAATGTGGGCTTAAGATTGCTAGGATCTATCAAAATGGAAAAGGCAATAAAAATCGTCACAGAATTTTAACATTCCATGGTGCATTTCATGGAAGAACCTTTTTAACTTGTGCTACAAACGATAAACAGAAATTTTCTGAATTACTAAATCCCTACATTGATTGGTGTGATAACATCGAGCCCAATATTGAGAGCGTAAAGAAAGCAATTTCAAGTGGTATAGGCGTTATATTAATAGAACCAATACAAGGGCAAGGTGGTATCAAAGTAATGAATGAAGTCTTTATGAAAGAACTAAGAAAGCTGTGTGATGAAAATGACATATTGTTATTTTTTGATTGCGTGCAATGCGGTGCTGGCAGGACAGGAAAATTATTTGCATACGAACATATAGGAGTGGAACCTGATATATGTGCTCTTGCAAAGGGAATAGGCGGCGGGTTTCCGCTAGGGGCTTGTCTTGCGACTGAAAATGCTGCTAAATATATGGCGGTCGGTATGCACGGTTCCACTTTTGGTGGCAATCCGCTTGCAACCTCAGTAGGTAATGCTGTGCTCGAAGAATTGCTCAGCCCCGGCTTTTTGAAAAATGTTGAAATTAGAGGTAAATACTTAAAAAATAAACTAGAAGACTTAGCAAGTAAATTTCCAATAATAGAGGAAGTAAGAGGGAAAGGGTTAATGCTTGGAATAAAAGTGAAAGCAGACAATCAAAAGTTTGCAGAAGAGTTAAGTCATCGCGGCTTGCTTACTGTTGGGGTAACATCAGATAACGTTGTGAGAATTTTACCTCCACTCATTATCACTGAAAAAGAGATTGATGAAGGCATCGAGATTTTGACTCAATATTTATCTGAGAAATCTTCTGATTAGATACTTGCATTAATATGAACGACAATCTGGTATGCTTAGGAATTATTACCTCTCCTCACGGAATTAAAGGAGCTGTTAAAGTAAAAACCTTTACTGAAAAGCCTGAAAATATCTCCTTATATGGTAAGCTAATAAGTGGTGATGAGAATTATAAAATAGACTCAGTATCCGTCATAGGTGATAATTTAGTAATAGCTACAATAAGCGGAGTAAATTCCCGTAATGAAGCAGAGCTTTTAAGGAATAAGAAGCTATATATAGAAAGAAGCAAGTTACCAGAGCTAAATGATGAGGATGAATTTTACCAAAGTGACCTTGTAGATATGGAAGTAAGGCTGAAAAGTAATGAATTATATGGCTATGTAAAATCTGTGTATAATTTCGGCTCAGGGGATATATTAGAAATTTTAGTTATCAGCACAAAAAAACGTATTATGCTGTCTTTCACTAAAGAGATATTTCCACATATAAATATAAAGGGGAGGTATATAGTATTAAATATACCAGAATTTATTGACTAATAAAGACTTTGATATTTATATAAAGCTATTTATAATTGTAAGATCAAACTGAAAATGTAATTATGGCAGAAAGAGCTAACGATATTAGACCAGGTCAGGTGTTGGAACATAACGGCGGATTATTTTTGGTTGTAGGTATTATGCATACTCAACCTGGTAAAGGTGGTGCATACATACAAGCTGAAATGAAAAATATCAAGACCGGAGCAAAACACTATGAAAGATTTCGTTCTGATGCAACAATCAGAAGGGCAATTTTAGATGAAGAGGAATATGTTTACCTTTTCACTGAAGGAAACATTGTAAATCTTATGCATCCAAGTAATTACGAGCAAATCACTATAAATTTGGACTTATTGGGAGAAAAAAAAATTTATTTACAGGATAACATGAAAATTAAAGTTGTAGCTTATCAAGACAAAATAATTTCTGCGCATGTGCCTGATTATGTTACACTTGCTGTGAAAGAAACAGAGTCTGTTATTAAAGGACAAACTGCTACTGCTTCTTATAAGCCTGCAATTTTGGAAAACGGAATGCGCGTTAACGTGCCTCAATTTATAAAAGAAGAGGATAAAATTGTAGTATATACTCCAGGTGACAGCTATTATGAAAGAGTGAAAGAGTAAAAGGAAGAATGTCCATCTCATCACCACGAATTAATGTGATGCTTGATTCTGTGCGTAGTGCTTCCAGGCAGCTTATGCGCGATTTTAATGAATTGCAAATTTCTAATGTTAAATCAGCAGACTTCATTAATAAAACTTATTCAAAATCCAAGCAAACCATATACGATTGCTTGCACGACTACAAACGAGACTATGGGTTTATTTCCGAAGATGATACTGACCAAGAAATAAAAGATAACGGTTATACTTGGTTTATTATGCCTATAGAGGGCAGGGAGAACTTTTCTAGTTGCATGGTTTATTTTGCAGTATCAGTCTGTCTCATTCATAAAAATAAAGTTGTGGCAGCTGTAATTGATGCTCCGGCTCTTAGAGAAACTTTTTGGGCAGAAGAAAAGAAAGGTGCTTTTCTTGAGGATTTTAGATCTCGTCATATAAAAATGCGGGTGAAAAGCCGTGAAGGGGGTCTAATAGATGTAAGTGGTAATTTATTAAATAAATTGCTGCCTGGCAATAGTAATGTACGCTCCATCGGTTCAACAATTTTAGGCTTTGCGTACCTTGCAGCAGGAAGGCACAGAGGAGCAGTTTACTCTGGAGTTAACAAATATAAAGCCTTGCTCGGTAGACTTTTTCTGCAAGAAAGCGGTGGAAGGCTAACGGAAGACAACGGATTGATTATTGCTGGCGATATTAAATTAGGATAAACAGGCTACAGAGATAGACAACTTTTCGAAAACTTTTACAAGAGATTCTGTTAAATGTTCTATCATTTCATCAGTATGATAAGGTGTAGGGGTAATACGGAAACGCTCAGTTCCTCTTGGCACTGTTGGATAATTTATATGTTGAACGTATATTCCATGCTCATCAAATAATAATTTTGATGCTTTTTTGGATAACTCTGAGTTGCCAATTATTATTGGAATTATATGAGTTTCTGTTGGAATGAAGTTAATTCCTGCATTTCTCAGTGAGTTTTTTACTTTTTCAACGACTTGCTTTTGCTTTTCCCTTTCAATGTTGCTCGATTTTAGGTGCTCAACGCTTGCCTTTGCTGCCGCTGCTAAAACAGGCGACATAGCAGTGGTAAAAATAAATCCTGGAGCGGAACTTCTTATTACATCTACCAAGCTCTTTGAAGACGCTATATACCCACCCATCACTCCAAAAGCCTTTGATAGTGTACCTTGAATAACGGTTATTCTATCCATCAGACCTTCTCTTTCTGCAATTCCGCCACCATGTGAACCATACATGCCAACTGCGTGCACCTCATCCAAATAGGTAATTGCATTATGTTGATCTGCAAGATCACATATCGCTTCAAGCGGCGCTATATCGCCATCCATTGAATATACGGATTCAAGTGCTATTATTTTTGGTGTCTTTTTGTCTATAGACTTGAGTAACTGCTCTAGATGATCAACATCATTGTGTTTAAATATATGTTTTGGCCTTTTTCCTGATTTTATGCCTTCTATCATCGAAGAATGGTTCTTCTCATCTGAAAAAATTACTACATTTGGGATAACAGATGATAAAGTGCTAAGTGTTGTCTGGTTAGCGAGGTAGCCACAAGCAAAAGTTAAAGCAGCCTCTTTTTTATGCAAACAAGCTAAGGATTTTTCAAGTTCGACAACCTCTTTTGTTGTACCAGATATATTTCTTGTTCCTCCAGCACCAACAGATGAATTTTGGATAGCGGCAATTACACTCTCATTTTGTGACATTCCCAAATAGTTATTACTGCACCAGACTATTACTTCCCTATTTCTTTCATAGTCCATAATGTGGGGGAGCCTACCTGGCAATGACGCAAAGTGCGTAAATTCACGGTAACGTCCCTCATCTTTTATATCTTTTATTTTATTCAAGAATATTTCTTCGTAGTTTACCAAGTCCTTATTTACCGATAATTAACATAATTATAATAAATTATTAAATGGTAAACTACTATATTTATTATACATGTACGGCAGTAGGTACTTTCCCCGTGTTGAAAGATTTTTCAACCTCGTTGTTTTCAACTTGGCTTTTAGGTGTACAGTAGTATATAATTGCAGCGGCAACCAGACAACAAGCTCCAACACCTGCTATTATTCCTGTTGTCAGCAAGCTAACACTAAAAGCAAAATATGCAGCCGGTGCAGCAGCCCCTGCAAGTATTCCAGCTACTGCGAACGTCCATGTAGCTACGGTAGGCCACTTACTCTTTTGCGTATTTTGTGCTGCAGTAATACTTCCATTTCCTGGATTATTAGGCAGCTTGCCATTGGTTTGAGTATCATCTTCTTGTTCAGAGATTTTGTTAGCTACTGAAGACGTTGGTATTGGTTCTGGTGCAGGTTTTGGCTGCATATCTTTTTTATTATCATCCTTTTGTGACACATGCCCAGCAAGTTGAACAGGAGTTTGCTCTTGATCTTCACTCTCAGGCATATTGATTAGTTGAGCAGAATTTTGCTCATGCTCACCATTACCATCTGAAGTTTCTGGTTGTATATTTTCCAGACTGTCATTATCTTTGAACGTAGAGACCTCCTCATTATTTATTTTAGTTGCCACATGTTCTTCTTCATTAACTATATCCTGAATTGGAGAGCTGCTGCCAGAACCTGAAGGAATTACAACATATTCGCTGCTAGGGTTTGAAGGAGTGCCACTATGCTCATCACCACTCACAGAACTCTGTAGTAAAAGTGGTTGTGTATCTTGATCACCTTCAAGCTGGAAACTATTCTCACTTGAAGAAGCATTAGGCGTTTCAGGTGTAGTTGGTTGAACAGATAGTACAGTATTGCTTGGATTAGCAGACTGCTTGCCATTGATTTGAGCACCATTTTTCTTATTTTTTTGTAGGGTTAAAAAAGCTACTACTTTATCCTTAAAGGGACCTTCTTGACTTTTCGCGTATTTTAGTACAGAATCACGATTGTCAAACGTCAGGACATTTTTAAATTCCTCTTCTAAGTTTAAGTTATCATTACCTTTGCTTATAATTTCACTAATCTTTTTTCTAACAAAACTAGCAAGTAGCGTAACACCTTTTTTTTTGCTTCTTTTACCCATTTTACCCTCCTCACAATTATTGCCAATATGCTCCTCTTTTGAGTCCTCTTCATTATTCATAATATTTTCTCGTCTGTCCACAATATTTTCTTGTGGCTGCTTACTGCCAGTACTTTCAAGTTCTGGATTTTCTGATAGAATGTCACTTGTTATAACTGGAATTTCTAATTCACCTGCAACGTTATGACTTCTTTTTCGCATTGTAAAAGTTCCAGGAGCTTGGTACATTTCATCCCACAAATCTTGACGTTCATGATAGGGACATCCTTGCACATCAATAGAAAATTGCAGAATATTTCTAATTTGCATTAAACTGAATATTAGATCAATATTCTTTTGACGTTTATTGTCTTTTGGATCTTTAGTGTATTCATCATACACTATGCAAGCAGTCTGAACTAATCCATTTACAATACCTGGAAGACGGCTGTTATATTCACGTAAAGCTTCAGATTGCAATAATTTGTTTTCCTTTTCCAGATCTTCTATGCGCTTTTCTATGCTAGATTTAAAAATCTTACACTCCTCTTGAAAAATTACGTTAATTGCACCCTCTTCTGTGTATAAGTAACATACTTCCTTGACTAAGGAGTAATCTTCTTGGCCTATTGAGTAGTGTGTTGCATTTTTCAGTATATTCTGTATGACCGGCCTAATCACTTGCTCATTATGTGATACGTTTTGATGGATTTCTTTAGTGTAAAAAAGCACCTCGACTATAACGTCTGTGTTTGTGTATTCAACATTAGACAATGCAATGAGGATTGATTCGTGTATGTTATCAAATTCGTTATTTTTAAATTTTTGATTGAGATAGCCGATAACATCATTGCTGCATTTAGCACATTTTTCACACAAGTGCTCGATAAATGCAATATTACCAGCATCCAATGCAGTTTTCAGAATTAAATCATAAATTTCTTTTCTGCCACGAGCTCCTATGTTTTTCAGGATTTGTTGCCTTAGTATTGTAATAACTTTATCATCTGCAAATGCTTGTTCATATACATCGTAAATGGCACGATCTGCACTATTAGTGTATCGTTTGCACAGGTATTCAATGACAGATGTGTGTTCCTGGCTTATCGCAGTTTCTAACAAGGTAGCAAAGCTCTTTTTTAATAACTCTTCTGTTGAGGCTTTTTTAGTTAGCTCATTAATATATCTTTCAAATGCATCTAGCACTATCGTGATGAATTCTTCATTTTTGATCAGAGACGCTGTTTCAAGCACACCATACAAAGGATCAGGTTTACTTGTTTTTAACACTTGTCCAAAATCTCTTAAAACGTATTCGACAAAAACTGCATTTAATAATTCTTGCTCTTTTCTTAATGCTATAACTGAGAAAAAGCCAATCTTATTGGATTGGCCAAGTTGTATGGATTGATCTTTTAATTTATCATAAATCCCATCAGTATCATGGAATCTTCCTATAAAAGCTTTAACGTATTCTTGACCACCAACAAGTACAGGTAAAAGACTTAAATTTCCTTCAGCAAAAAGTATGTCCTGGTATTTTTCTGTCAGTTTGTTATTAGCTGCGATTGCTAATAGTACCAACTCTTTTGCTGAATAATCATACTTGAAACCCTCTTGATCAAATTTATATTGTGATAGTACATTTGAATATATATGTTGATGGTTGCTTCCGTTTTGTAACTCCAAATTAAGTTGATTTGAACAGAAATCTTTGAGATTTTCATTATCCAGCGTAATAGACCTGCCTTCATAATCTTCAATATTTTGTACAACCTTGTCTAATTCTTCACAATTATCTTCTTGTATAGCTTGATTTAAGATATTTATAATCTCAGCAAAAGTTAAGTTTTTAGGAATGATACCATATGAATCTTCATCTTTTAACTCTACAGTAAACGACCTATCACAACCATCAGGAAAGTTTGCAAGTATTGCATTCTCTAAACTTAGATCTTCAGGGGGTGTGCTACATGGAGTAGCTGGTATCTCTTGACTTTCGCTATCTAAAACTTCAAACTCTTCTTCAATACCTGAATCTTCAGAATCTGGTTTTTCAAAACCATGCCAACTTTTGATTAATCTTTCAGAATTTGATTGGCCCTGTGAAGTTGTATCTTGTGATACAAAGTCTCTAAAATTGGAACCAAACATGTTTTACCTCCTAACTAGCAGCTAAGCTAAGTATAGCATTAAACAGAAATCTTGCCAAGCAAATTATTCAGTCTCTTAGCAAAGCTGCTCGCGTCATCCATCTCTTCGCCTTCCACGATGCAAGCTTGGTAAAACAATAAGTGAACCATGTCCTCCAATGTTGGGTTTTCACCACTTTCAGCATAAGATTTCATTATACTCTTTATTACAGGATGCTTAGTGTTAATTTCAAGCACCTTTGGCGTGCGGTAATTTAGCTGCTTTTGTTCACGCAAAAAACGCTCCATGCGAAGATCCATAGCACCTTCATCAACCGCTAGGCATACGGGACTATCAGTCAATTTTTTGGAAATTTTTACGCTTTTTACTGAATCTCCGAGCACTGTAGTAAAATATTGCAATATAGTTTCCTCAGTTTTTTCTTCATTCGATTTGTTTTCTTCATTTTTCTTATCTTCTTCTGAAGAGAATTTTTCCAAATCAACATCAGCGCGAGTCACAGACTTAAACTTTTGATCTTTATATTCATGAATTACACTAGTCCAGAAATCATCCACTGGATCAACGAACAGAAGAACCTCCAGCCCTTTACTGACGAACCCCTCAAGTTGCGGACTGTTTTTCACTGAATCGAGGCTATTTCCGGTGAGATAATAGATATGTTCCTGCTCAGGCTTCATTCTGCTTATATAGTCATCAATGCTGACTAATTTCTCATCACCAGTACTATGAAATCTGCAAATTGAGAGTAGTGCTTCTCTCTCATCAGTTGGCATAGCTTCACAAAGACCTTCCTTTAAAACTGCACCAAAATTGGTCCAGAATTTTGTATATTCCTCTAAATTCTCTTTTGCTTTTTTACCGAGCTCTGATATCACACGCTTAGTGAGAGATTTTCTGATCTGCTCAACAACACGATTATTCTGCAGCGTTTCTCTGCTGATATTAAGAGGCAAGTCCGGTGAATCAACCACGCCTTTCAGAAAACGCAAGTATTGTGGTATAATCTGTACGTTATCTTCAGTGATAAATACTTTATTTACATATAACTTCACAGAGCAACGTCTATCTGGATGGAATAAATCAAAAGGTTTTATAGAAGGAACATAAAGCAAATTTGTATATTCTATTGCACCTTCATTTTTATTATGCAATATCATCCAGGGCTCCCCGCCAACGTGAGCAACACTGCGGAAAAAATCGTTGTGCTCCTCTTGAGTAACGTCATTTTTTGGCTTAGTCCAAATTGCAGCCTTACTGTTTAACTTTTCACTTTTTCCTTCTTCGTCTATAAATTCAACAGGAAAATTTATGTGATCAGAGTAAGTAGTGACAATATTTTCAACACGAAATTTATCTAAAAACTCGTTTTCTTCAGGATGCATAATGAGCGTAATTTTGGTTCCGCGAGGGACTTGATTATCTGACTTGCTGATTGAATATTCCCCATCTCCTTTGGATTGCCAGATCCAAGACTCCTCTTCTCCAGCTTTTCTCGATTCTACTATTACTTCTGATGCAACCATAAAGCTTGAGTAAAAACCAACACCAAACTTCCCAATCAGCTCCACAGTTTGGCTTGAATCCTTGCTATTCTTAATCGCATCCAAGAACTTTTGCGTACCAGAGCTTGCAATTGTACCAAGATTGTCTATTAAATCCTGTCTATTCATTCCAATGCCATTATCAGTGATATATAGCTCGTTCTTATCTTTATTGGAGCTGATAGTGATTTTTAATTCGTCACTCAAATCTAGCAAATTAGGGTTTAGTTGAGATTCATAGCGCAACTTATCACATGCATCTGATGCATTTGATATTAATTCACGCAGAAAAATGTCTTTATTGGTGTAAAGTGAATGAATCACTATATTCAGTACTTTCCCTACCTCAGCGTCAAATTTTAAATTTTCAGTTTCTTGTACATTATGCATTTTGAGCTCCATTATTTGCCTACTACCCTAATAATTTAAGTATTGAATCACGATCTTTCAAGGTCACGTACACCAAAATTAATGTCTTACTATTACCCACAAATAAAAACATAGTATTGTATTTACTCAAATAATTTAATTTTATTAACCTGAAAGCTTATTAGATTAAAATTATTAAACTAAGAGTTATAATTTTAGCAACTAAAAGCTGTAAATTGCACCATATAAACAGTTATTTCAAGCAAAAGTTATGCCATTAAGAGCTATGCAACAAACATTTATATTTGTGGGTAATAGTAAGAATTAATGTGGGTGTAGTTATTATGACACCCAATTTATGGGATCTCTTGCATAACAAACTTTTGGCAGCGCATTGGATGAAACGAAAAACTTCCTTGACACCCTTCGCCAGCCCCCTTATCATGAAACTGAAGCTATTTATTTATCTTCGCAATCTCTGCAGTGGATTAATGACAAAAAAACTTAATGTATTTGGCGTAAATCATGCTTAATTTTTTGCACTATGTGCACCTCATGTCTTTATCAAATTTCTAGCTACACAAGCTGAAATACGCTATTTAAAACATCAAAAAACGCCAACTTAAAAAATGGATAGTGAATAATTAGCTACCCTAGGGTTTCTTTGCCTTTTTTTCTGTTTAGTAAATTTCTTAACGTTTATAATTTAGATTAGTTGCGGCTTAAAAGCGGCTGAGTCACGGTTATTAAGCGTTTAGAATAAAAAAACGCCATACTTGAAAGTATAATGTAAGTAACTAGCCAACCATCGGGCTTTTTTTGCCTTTTTTTTCGCTTGGTAAATTTTTTAATACTTAGATTAGTTGCAATTTAAGAGACCAGAAATGGTCAGTGCTTGGCACTGGAATAACGTCCTCCTTTGTTATCCCAGTGCCCAGACACTGGGATCCAGGAAACTTAATTGCAAGTAATGCATTGGATTTGGTGAGTATGGGTTTTATGTTATAGAATGAAACACTTTTGGTGAATTTGTAAAGAAAACTGGATCCCAGTGTTTGGGCACTGGGATGACACCATTCTTTTTCCTGGATTCCAGACTGGAATGACACCATTTGTTGTGTTTAACAAAGTTCGTACTTAGCTTCATATTAGCCGTAAATATTTAAGAAATTTACCAAACGAAAAAAAAGGCAAAAGAAGCCCTGGGGTTATTATCCGCTTTAAAATATTGGCGTTTTTTATGTTTTAAACGCTTGACAAGCGAAATTCAGCTGCTTTTAATTGCAACTAACTTACGCTGCAAATGTTTAAGAAATTTACTAAGCAGAAAAAAAGACAAAGAATCCCCGAGTTAGCTAGTCTTTTACTATCTCTGTCGAGTATTGGCATTTTTTGATGTCTTGTAACGCTTTATAAGCGCGTTCAGCTTATTTAGATAAAAATCTAGATGTAGATGAAGTTTTGTAAAGACATACAATATCTATATACTGCAAAAAATTGAACATAAGACGCCGATACATTAAGTAATCCTTACCTTTTAATCTGCAGATTGGCGAAAGCAAATACAATAGCTTCACTATCATGATAAGGGGGCTGGCGAAGGGTGTCAAGTAAGTTTTTTCGTTTCTATTTCCAATAAAAGTTCGTTATATGGTTATGCAAGAAGTCTAATGAATCGCGGCATGACGTCTTAGCTATAGATGCTGGTTTGTGTGATTTCAAGAGAAGCTTAGTAGATAAGTTGTGTTTTAAACCAGATTCGGTATTTTAAACTGAACATTTTCAATAATACCACCTGGCATAACTGAAACTTCTACATTCATGCTTACTTTTAGGTAGTCTATTAATTCATCAACTAATATGTCAGGAGCGGAAGCACCTGCAGTGATTCCTATCTTTTCTACGCCCTGAAACCAGCTTTTATTCACACAGCTGTAATTATCAATCAAGTAGGCTCTTTTTCCTCTGGCAGTGCACAGATCTAATAAGCGGTTTGAATTTGAGCTATTTTTACTTCCTACAACTAATACCATGTCTACAATTTCAGCTAGCTTTTTAACAGCATTTTGTCTGTTTTGCGTTGCATAGCATATGTCCTTTAAATCTGGACCTGTTATGCCTGGAAACCTTAATTTCAAGGCAGCAATAATGTCACGGGTATCGTCGATGCTTAACGTAGTTTGTGTAACATAAGACAAATTATCTGGATCTTTAACCTTTAAATCATATACATCCTGCAAAGTTTGCACTAAAGTGATAGGATTGTTTACTCTTCCCCTAATTCCCTTAACTTCTGGATGGTTTTCATGCCCAATGAGAATTAATTCTTTACCACTGTTTTCATACCTTTTTGCTTCTTTATGCACTTTGCTGACTAAAGGACATGTTGCATCAATCACTTGAATACCCTTTCTTTTTGCCTCATCTTCTATATTTTTTGATACTCCGTGCGCGCTGAAGATCAGTATTCCTTCATTATCTTCAATTTCCTCGATACTGCTTACAAAAACCACTCCTTGTTTCTTAAAGTCCTCTACTATATATTTATTGTGAACAATTTCGTGTAGCACATAAACTTGGCACTCGTTTTTATATTTTTCTAAAGTAATAGCTAATATGTCCACAGCTCTTTTTACCCCGGCACAAAAACCTCGTGGTTCAGCTAAGATGATTTCCATTTTTGTCAAATCAAGTAAATATGCAAGCATTACTTAAAAATAAGCTCCGCTCACTGTATTTTATAGTACCACTATTTATATTTTATATAATAATTATTTTTCGCATATTCTCTTTCACATTTGATCAACTTACTACTTCAGAAAATTTTAGAAAAGATAATATAGTACATAAACAACCCGATATTTTAGATAGAAATGGAGTAGTAGTAGCAACAAATGTGCCCACAACATCACTATATATAGATGCAACCAAAGTAAAGAATCCGGAAAGTATAGCAGCACAACTGTGTTCTACTTTGCATGACCTCGAATACAAGAACTTATATAGAGTACTTACTTCAGAAAAGAAATTTGCTTGGATAAAGCGGCACTTGACTCCAAAAGAATTACTAGCGATCAAAAACGCTGGTGTACCAGGAGTAAATTTTTATGACGACATAAAGCGTATATATCCTCACAGTAATTTATTTTCACACGTGCTTGGTTATACTGACATAGATGGCAACGGTATTGCAGGAGTTGAGGCATATATAAGTAAAAACAAACAACATTCTGTTATCCAAGTACCTGATATACAGTTGTATGAATGTTGCAACTTGAAAGCAATTCCTGCACAACAATTCCCCACACAACAGATGGTGTCATCCCAGTGCGTGACACTGGGATCCAGATATAAAAATACTGACAAATTACGTGATGAACAACGGATTCCAGAAACATATGTCAAAAACAATGTTTGTGATGAAATTGCGCATAAAACTGGATTCCAGTGTCAGTGCACTGGAATGACACCAGACCAAGCTTCTGCACAATCTTCTGTCATCCGACAGGGATGGTCACGCTCTGCTGATCAATATGTTCAACTATCCTTAGATACACGAGTGCAAAGCATAGTGCATGAAGAGCTAACTAAAGCTGTAAGCAGATATCAGGCACTTGGCGGAGTAGGAATTGTTTTAAATGTGAGAAATAGTGAAGTCATCTCGATGGTCAGCCTACCTGATTTTAATCCCAACTTACAGAATAAGGCAGAAGACGTACAAAAGTTTAATCGCGCCAGTCTTGGGGTATATGAGATGGGGTCGGTATTAAAATACTTTACAATAGCCGCAGCGCTTGATGCGAACGCTACAAAAACTAGCGATTTATATGACGTATCAACACCAATCACCATTGGAAAGTATAAAATTCAGGATTTTCATAAATCTAAAATTCCAAAAATTACTGTGCAAGATATATTTGTAAAATCATCCAACATTGGTGCAGCAAAAATTGCAGTCAAACTAGGTATTGAAAAACAGGTAGAATACTTTAAAGCTATGAAGCTATTTTCTCCTTTGAAAATAGAAATACCAGAAAAATCCACACCGATAATCCCGGATAAATGGAGTGAAAACACTTTAATAACAGCATCTTATGGTTATGGCATAGCTGTAACTCCTATACATCTTGCACAAACTGCAGCAGCATTAATCAACAATGGGATATTTCATAACGCAACCTTGATGTTGAATAAAAGAAGTATAGGAGAGCAAATTATCTCAAGAAGAACTTCCAGGGAAATGAGAAAATTATTACGTGCAGCAGTAACAGATGGCACTGGCAGAAAAGCAAAAATAAAGGCATATTCAATAGGAGGAAAAACTGGATCGGCGGAAAAAGTTGTAGATGGTAAATATAGCAAAGATGCAAACATAGCATCATTTATAGGAGTGCTAACTATGCTTGACCCAAGGTACATAGTGCTAATTGCTATTGATGAGCCTCAAGGGATGCACCATACCGGGGGAGTAATTGCTGCGCCTATAGTAAGAAACATTATAAATAGAGTAGCACCTATACTAAATGTTACACCTGAGATGTAAAATTATGATTGCTTTACTATAATTTCAAATTTATCATTACCAAAATCCTTATTAATATACCAAGAACCATCATCTTTAGTTACAAATTCAAGACCTTTAAGGTCTTTTTTTATTGTCTTTCCATTTTGACCATCAATAGCGATATTAATATCGAATGTAATAATGTCTAGATTTATCATAGCTTCTTTCCCGCTGCACGAATTTAGACTGAACTTGCCTAACATGACATCATTAAAACTCACTTCCCCTGTATAGACATCACACTGACCGTCCACACAACACGTAGTTTCAATATAGAAAAGATCTGACATACAAAATACCTTAAAAAAAAGAACTAAACATACATGGCCACTACACCACACCGCTAACAAGTAGTAAAGCGTCGATAAACCTAAGTTACTTTAGCTACGTAGCCATAATACAGCTAGAAATGTAAAATTCAACGGTTAATTGTGTGATTAATTGTATTAAACAAGACTTGATCTGACACTTTAAAAAAGTAAGTTATAAAATAATAAAAGAAAGGAGTGTTAGAAATGAGTACAATACAAACAAAAATACTAAAACCAAAGCTAGGGTTATTAGAACTAGCAAAACAACTAGGAAATGTATCTCAAGCATGCAAAGTGATGGGATACTCAAGAGATACATTTTATCGATTCAAAGAGTTGTACGAAAATGGAGGAGAAGAAGCATTACATGAGATAAGTAAGAAAAAACCTCTATTAGCGAATAGAGTTTCCGACGATATAGAAAGAGCAGCGATTGGTATAGCAACAGAATTTCCAGCATATGGGCAAGAAAGAGCTGCAAATGAACTGAGAAAAAGAGGTATAATAATTTCTCAGGGAGGAGTGAGATCTATATGGCTGAGAAATGATCTTGAAACTTTCAAGAAAAGACTTAAAGCACTGGAAGCAAAAGTAGCTCAAGATGGAATTATATTAACCGAAGAGCAACTTGCAGCTTTAGAAAAAGTTAAAGAACAAAGAGAAGCACATGGTGAAATTGACACCGAACATTCAGGTTATTTGGGTTCTCAAGATACCTATTATGTAGGTAATATAAAAGGTATAGGAAGAATCTACCAGCAGACCTTCATTGATACTTATTCTCGAGTAGCATTTGCCAAGCTTTATACAGACAAAACGGCTATTACTGCTGCTGACTTGCTGAATGATAGAGTGATACCATTTTTTGATGAGCAAAATGTGCCATTATTGCGTATCCTTACAGACCGAGGAACAGAGTATTGTGGTAAGCCTGAAAATCACGCTTATCAGCTTTATTTGGGAATCGAAAATATCGATCATTCTAGGACCAAAGCCAATTCTCCACAGACTAATGGCATATGTGAAAGGTTTCATAGAACTATGCAAGATGAGTGTTACAATATTATCTTCAGAAAGAAAATCTACAATTCTTTGGAAGGTCTACAGATTGATGTTGATTATTGGTTGCGTTCTTACAATGAAACAAGACCGCATTCAGGTAAATATTGCTATGGTAAGACGCCTATGCAGACTTTTCTTGATAGCAAACATGTTGCTTTTCAGAAAAATATTAGTAGCATTACACAAGAGACTGATATTAGTTTTGACTACCTCAATTCTTCTGTCAGTTAATTCTTGTCTGTCAGATTAAGTCTTGTCTTTTACAGATTAATAGAGAAGTCTTATTTAGTACACCTTATAGGAATGGCTGTTTAGTTTTTTTGTTAATCTTTTTTACCATGCTGTCAATCATATGCTTTATCCCTTGATATACAGAGTATGTACTTTCGTCGCTACGCATATAAGCAGAACAGGAAAATACATTATGTTCTTCGTCTTCTATTGATAACTCTGTATCGCATTTTATGTGCTCGCCGCCAAGCCTTTCTATCAACTGTTCTCTGTCATCTCCTATAGTTACCTTAACCTTACTTTCTTCTTTACCTATCTTGCTACTTAAAATTGAAACAATGATGGCTGGAGATATGCATATCGCTCCTATTGGCTTTTTTGTAACAAAAAATTCTGAAACTAATCTTTCAAATTCAGGCATTACTGTCACCATGTCTTTACTTTCAGCTAAGTCAGATAAATTTTTCGCAACCCCGTATCCACCAGGTACAACTAGCATGTCAAAATTTTCAGCTTTGGCTTCTTTTAAGTCATATATTTCGCCTCTTGCGATTCTTGCTGCTTCTACAAGTACATTCCTTTTTTCTTTTGTTGCCTCTTTTGTTCTATGATTCATAACTTGTGTGATATTGATATCAGGTGCAAAGCATTTAACATCCACTTCCTGCTGATCAAGCACAAGCAAACTTAAAACCGCTTCTCTTACCTCTGCACCGTCAAGGTGACCACACCCTGATAAGACCACAGCAGCTTTTAATTTTTTTTCACCCATAAAGTACCTTGATTTCATATAATCTAGATATTTTAATACAAATTCTATATTTGGAAAGGGGTATGTTATATCAATTATAATATAATTAATGATTAGTATGTATAATTAGGCATATTTATAATCAACGAAGCTGAATATGGAATCTAGCAATAGTATGTTTTTTGACACTGACTATCCAGAACTAAGAAAAGCTATTTCAGATATAATAGAAAGTATTGCACAATCCTCACAAGAGGGGAAAAAAGAGTTATTTACAACCCTATCAGAACAAGTTAAAGGGATGAACCTCAAAGATTTAGGTTTAGCGATTAATGACCAAGGCTTGCAAAAGGAGGTCAACAAAGAATTATTTATAAAATTCATTGAAGAAGCGCTTGAAGGTTTAACTTCTGAAAATGTTGACTCAAAAATAATAGAAGAGGCGTTAAAATCTGTTAATCAGCAAGCAATAAGTAATGTTATAAATAATAATAAAGGTCCACTGGACAATCTAGTCAATTATTTTAAATCAGCATCTGCAAATAAAAAAATTGGAATAGCTTCTGCCGTAATGGTATTAGGAGCAGCATTTTCTCCGCTTATTGTGCTTGCTACATTAATAGCGCTTGTGGCTATTGGAGCACGTTATGTAGGAATAGGTATAGGAAAGGCAGGGGAAAAAATAAAAGAAGGTGCGATTGATGCAGGAAAAGCAGTGAAAAGTTTATCTAAAAATTTAGGGGATAAATTGCCTGAGGTTGGGCCAAAAAAAGATAACTTTAGTAAATTATACAACAGTTTGGCTCAAGAGATTATAGGCTATAATATGTCCGAAGAAGGTGAAAAAATAAAAAACGCCCAGAGTAAAGCAAAGGTCATAGGCATGCTCCGAAGTAAAGAGCAACTAGCAGCTATAAAGGGGTTAATAAGTGATGGAGTTATTAAAAATTTTTCAGAAGATGACATGAAAAAGCTTAGAGAAAAAGGTACTAGTACTTATGAAAGTGATAAGGAAGCACTTGAGGAACTTATGGAGAAATTTCAATCTAAAATTATGGCCATTGGTGAGGGTAAAATACTTACTATTACCCACAAATATAAATGTTTGTTGCATAGCTCTTAATGGCATAACTTTTGCTTGAAATAACTGTTTATATGGTGCAATTTACAGCTTTTAGTTGCTAAAATTATAACTCTTAGTTTAATAATTTTAATCTAATAAGCTTTCAGGTTAATAAAATTAAATTATTTGAGTAAATACAATACTATGTTTTTATTTGTGGGTAATAGTAAGGGTAAAATAGAGGAGGTAGAAAAAATTGTTGATGAGAAAGTTGCAGCAATGAAGCCATCTTCTCACTTAGGTATTTCAAGTGCTGCACGAGTGAGTGAAGGAGGAATCACAGGACCAAGTTGATGCATTTTTTTACGCAAAAATTACTATCAGAAAGTGGGGTTACGCTACTCCTTTTTATCCACTTTTTTGAGCAATCCACTTCCACATCTAACACACATCTCAGTGATTATAATATCCAATTTTTGATCATGTTTTTCTACAGGTAAATCTTTACAATATTGTTTCTCATAGGCTACACCTATAAATATTTTTCCAAGTGGCCGCAGTTTTTCTATCATTGTATCATACCAACCACCGCCAAAACCCAATCTATTAAAATGATCATCAAAAGCAATAACAGGAGTAATGATTGTGTCGGGAATTACATCTTCATTTGTTTCGTTCCATTCCTCAAATTTTAGTAACTTATTTTTATTAGGAATTGCTACTTTATAATCTAAATCGAGTAAACTATGCATCAAAGGCACAACATCTATTTCCTCATCCATTGGAATGTAAGCTGCTATTGTTTTGCCTTTAACGTAGCTTAAGTTCTGATTAAAGAGATTAATAAGGGAATTTGCCGCATAACTGGAATAACTTTCATCAATATCTTTTCTTATAGCTCTATATTGCTCTCTTATTTCCTTTTTGTGCTGTTTAATATCTTTGAACATGATCTATCCATTTTGCAGTAAGTTTTTCTTGTAAACTATTTTGCTTCAAGCGCTCACTTAAAAAGTCAAAGTCAATAAACTCCATATCCTGGTCTTGATTACTGCAACTATAAACAAAACTTCTTTCTCCTGTTTCCTTATTTATATGTTGCTGAACACATTGAGCACAGATTTCTTTCATCATACACTGCATAGGAGAATTAACTGACGATATTGCTATATGACTTGACTTCAGATATGGCTTTAAAATTGTTTTTCTAGCTTCATTCACAGCTTTCATCATTTTATCAGAACCAATAGTGATAATTTTATCTATAACGTTCAAATTAATACCTAATCTTCCTTGTTGATAAGAGACTATTGCATCAACTATATTACCATGAAAGGATTTATCTTGATCTCTGCTTGTTTCTATCAATCCTTCTTCACATGCCCAAACTACTGCATTTGATGCACGCTCTATCAGTGCTCGTTTAAATACATCACTTAACTTCTTATAGCCAGCGAAGTACAAAACCTTGTTATTATTTTCAAGACATGCCTTCCCTATCGAAAATAACACTGCATTTCCAACTCCACCACCAATTAGCATTATATTCTTCATGTGCTATTTTAACTACATTTGTTCAAATTTTTTGAAATTTTATAGAACAAAGTAATTTATATAGTTCTATACACAAAGACAGAGACAAGGATACTCTCTGACTTCAACTATACCGATAACTGATAGCTGCATTTTTACGCATATCATCTAATAACAAGTTGCTTTGTATCATAATCTTTTGTTGGTACATTTTCTGTTTGATTGCTTCTATACCCGCTACATTACTCTTGATATCACACAACATCATCAACTTTGCAGTGCCATTTTCTCTCAATTCTACTATTTCATTCACACTTGTTTTACTAAATAAAATCTGTAAATCAGGATTTAAATCTCGCATTTTTATTTCAAATTCTTTTGCGTTTGGCAGCTTAAAATTATCTGCTAATTTATCAAAATTTAAACAATTAACTTTTTGCTCCTTGAGATTATCTAATAAACTTTCTGAACCTTCAACCACAATCTGTTTTAATTTTAAAGTGCTTTCCAGCAGTGCATGATTAAGTTGTACTTTATCTATTACTTTTATAACGGAGTAACCTTCACTGAAACTGAATGGACCTGCTATGTCGCTGGTTTCTAATCCTTCTAAAACGCTCTTGAGTTTTCCTTTTAGCTGACTTAAATTAACTGTTGCTTTACGCATCTTTATTGGAGATTCTGGGTTATTACTGTTGCGTAATTTTTTTACTAAATCTTCAGCTATACCATAAACGTCCTTGTCTTTTTGATCAGGAATTATAAACTCTTGGAACGTGATAAGATAATCCGGCTTTTCTGTTTGCCTTTTTACATCATCTACTTCTTTATCGCTTATATTAATAAATGGCACAATTCTTACTTCAATAATTTTGCTCCACAGTAACTGACATTTTATTTGTTTTCTTAAAATACCAAGATCTATATTATGCTTCTCTATGTATTGATCAACTTCATTAGCCTTAAGTTTAAAACTTTGGGTTAAAAATAACATAATAGCATTATCTAACTCCTCGTTGCTCAATTTTATATTCAGCCTCTGTGCTTCATTGATAATGATAATTTCGTCTATTAGCTCCCTAAGCACTTGAGGCTTTGCTTCTTTTTGATTAACACTTTGAGTGCCAAACAATGAATTTATAAAGTTGATGCGTTTTTCGATATCTAAATTTGAAATTGGTTCACCATTTACATCTGCAACAATTTCAATCTCGATTGCAAGCAACCTAAGTGGCAACACTATCAACAGTAAAATTAGTATTTTATACATACAAGTAAAGTTGTTTAGTTAATAACCAATTCTATAATAAATACTGAGTCAATGCTAGCCAACTTTTTAATAGTGATCTCAGTGACAATGGAAATAAAAACCATTGCAACAAAATCAGGTACGCTGGTAAATAGGCTAAAAACATGCTAATATAGCGAATTTAAACCGTGCTAAAAACAGTATACGGAAGGAGAGGGATTCGAACCCTCGATACGACTTTTGGGTCGTATAACGGTTTAGCAAACCGCCGCCTTCAGCCGCTCGGCCACCCTTCCAAATTTAGAACCTAAAGATTATATAATACCAAGACCTCTACCACCTGTCTAATGCTTTTAATTGCAATATTTGTATCTGTTCAGACAATGACGTCAACTTAAGAACTTTCATTAGCAAACTCTCCTAAAGACATGATGGCGTTTAGGCTTATCTACTTTATTGCGGCTGTCCCGGTCGGATTTTAACTTTAGCGCGTATACTTAAAAAGGGCTTGAAAGTTTTTTGGCGCAATAAGTACCTGATAGAGTTTCTGCCTCATTACACCAAATAAAACTGAAAAATTTAAACGATACTCAGTAATTTGATCTGGGTTCCAAGGCCCTTGTGCATCACACATATGAAGCGATAATATATTGCACATGACCAAGTTTGCCCAAAATTCTTGTAATACAGCCTCTCCAGAAAAATTCTCTAACTCTGCTCCTACTTTGAGTCGTTTATAGCACTCCTCTATGTGTCACCTTAACACATAAGCTTTGCTCCAAAGTCTCGGTCAAAAACTCTGTTTCTCAGTTGGCTAATGTCAGCACTATAACTCTTACTTTCTGTCCTTTCATTTTATTTTTTAGCTTTTCATTTTCTAATATAAAATCAAAATCTAATTCGCCAGCGTTCCCATAGCTTACTATAATTTCTTTTTTGCAAGCGAAAAATAAAATCTACTTCCAAATCATAATGCTGCTGAATGAATTTTACTGAAGACGATCATAGATAAATAATAATTTCTTTTGATTTAATGAACGCATTTGAGTGATAACTTCGGGTAATTGCTCTTCCGCCAACGTTTGTTCACCTATATTCCAAGCCGCAAGACGAGCACTACAAATC
The DNA here is from genome assembly GCF_918697765.1 of Wolbachia endosymbiont of Phyllotreta cruciferae. Lineage (NCBI taxonomy): Bacteria > Pseudomonadati > Pseudomonadota > Alphaproteobacteria > Rickettsiales > Anaplasmataceae > Wolbachia > Wolbachia endosymbiont of Phyllotreta cruciferae. The sequence goes on along the minus strand of NZ_OU953855.1, from coordinate 736,348 downwards.
AGCGAAGTACACAAATCAACAAACAAATTGCCAATGGTGGCATTGTGCCTGTTGTTCCATTTGGTTTAAAGCGGCCAAACTCGGATACAATTTCCTCAGAGCTGGGTAATCTCATACCAGAACCATCTGCTGCAATAAGCCTATAGCCTCTCCAACTCAGGCTCATCTTGATAGGCTGTTTGGATGCTTAAATTCTTTAAAACCTGTATGATAAATCTTATATCTTGCTTTAGAAAAAGCTTGCTTTGAGGGTACATGTCAATGGCTCCATAAGTTCACATTCTATTCCCAAACTTTTTTTAACTAACTTTAAAATCATAGAAAATACTGCCGAAAAAGGAAGTTTTCTTGTTCGTGTAAAACTCAACACAATGGATTCTCTGAAAAGCTTTCGAGTATATTATATTTTTAATTTGTAGAATAAAATTTTTTCCTTTTTGTTTGGTAGAAGTCATAGTTTTAAATCCTCCTGATTAAGTTTTATCGCTATGACTCCCCCACCAGAACCGTGCTTGCAGCTTTCCCGCACACGGCTCCACAATGTAGTATTCACAGCATTTCCTATTTTGTATATAATGAGTAGCATATTCTTGGTTTTGGTAATGGATTAACTTGTAGATAGTGTATAAATTGCTTTGAATTCATACTCTTCTTCTGACTACGTCGGTTTATCCATTTATACGCTAGCTTGATTACCCGCCAGAAGAATTTATTCAACCACCGGTAATTTCCGCTAACTCCGAAGTAGTTATAGTGTCCTGTTAGTTTTGCTTTAAGTATTGACCACCAATCTTTAAGGTGAACTTTATTTCGGATCTTTTTCACCCATTCTTTGATTTCTTTAAGTTTTCTAGATAGATTTTCTTTCGAGGTTTTATGACCTACCATTACTCTACCTTTACGACTCCTTGTACCATAATGGGTGAATCCTAGAAAGTTGAAACTTTCCGTTTTTCGTTTCTCCCTTATTCCTTGTTGCCACTCCTTTTTGCCAAACTTTACTATTCTTGTTTTGTCTTCAGATATTTCCAGTCCAAATTTTCCTAGCCTTTGTTTCAGTGACTCTAAGAGTTCTCTAGCATCTTTTTCTCTTTCGCAGCAAATCAGGTGATCGTCTGCATACCTAACTAGCTCCATATAACCTTTAGATCTTAGCTTGAATTTCTTTTCAAACCACAAATCCAGCACATAATGCAACTATATATTAGCTAGTATAGGACTTACTATTCCCCCCTGAGGTGTGCCTAGTTCAGTTGCTTCATAATGTCCTGCTTCGACTACTCCTGCCTTAAGAAATCGTTTTACTAACCACAGTATGTTTGGGTCTGTTATCCGTTCTCTCAAGCATCTCATTAGCCATTTGTGCTGGACATTATCAAAGAATTTCTTGATATCAACTTCTACTACATAGTTAGTTGGTCTGTACATAACTGCTTTATTTAGTGCATTTACCGCTTGATGACAGCTTCTACCAGGACGAAAACCATATGAGTTATCCAGAAAGTTAGCTTCATAAATATTTTCTAATATCTTCTTCAGCATTATCTGGACTAACTTATCTTCTGTAGACGGTACTCCAAGCCCGCGTTTCTCTTTGCTTCCAGCTTTTGGTATATATACTCTTTTCACTGGTTGCGGTTGATATCGCTTTCTTTTCATACTATCCACCAGAGTGTTGAGCTTCTCTTCAAGATTTTCTCCATAAGCTTCTACTGTCACCTGGTCTATACCGCATGCTTTGTTATGCTTTAGCTCTTTATAACATTCAGCAAGATTCTCTGCGTTTATCAGATGAATTAACGATTAAATTTCAATCGTTTATCTTGCCTGGCTCTTACTGCTATCTGATTTAGTTTTCTTTGCACGTTATTCCAACCTCCGTTGTATTGGCATAGCAATTCCTAAACCAGTCACTATATTGCTGACCGCTTCCCCTTGTATGTGGCTTTCCCACACTCTGAGTACTATCAATCAGTCCGACTTCCTTTATATCTTCCGTCAGTACTCGCCTTTGTTGACTTGTTCCAACGTACCTTAATAGGAATACAAAGGATCTCCCAAGTTTACGTAAACTCCATCTCAACACGTGATACGGCCTCAGATCCCGATAGAGTGAGTGATAACTTGCCCTATTGTTACCCTTCTTGCTGTCTTCCACTATATGCAACGTGTCGACCTCTATGACATCGAGAATTTCGGGACTCAATACCTTCACTTTCGTTGTACCCTGTGTTGTCCATTCCACTAGCTTTACTACGCTCGTTACCTTACGCAGCATAGTGGTTTGTTCCAGCCTGCTGGCTAGGCTTTGCCTGGGTTGGATTTTCACCAACTGGACTTTACGCACTTTGCTTGGCGCACGCATGTTTCACCTAAAAAGGACACATTTTAAACTTCTTTGTTGAAATAAAATAGAAACAAAAGTGCTGTTTATTGCACTCTTTGGATAATTTAATGATAAAAAATTTAGAGAGAAATTTTATACACTATCGCTGATATTTTTTCTTAAGTTGACGCCATTGGCTGAACAGATACATTCGTCATCCCGCTACGTGTTAGCGGCCAAGATACCGCGGCGGTATGACGTGGGAAACCTGACTTGCATTAGCTATAAAATAGTGATTTATATAAATCCCATAGCATGCCGAATGAAGCGTTTTTTGAGGAAATTTGAATTTTCAACTGCAATCAAGCCAAGATTTCTTAGTGCTTTAGCGCAGAATATTCTGTTGGAAAACATCCTATTTAATCCATCAGTTGCAAGCGCCATTGTAAAATTATCAAAGTATCTGTTACGTGAAATTTTCTTTAATAAATAACTACTGCCAACATCAGTACCAGCCGCTTTTGCAGCAACTACGTGCTTTATAACACTTTCTACATCTCTAATTCCAAGATTAAGCCCTTGACCTGCAACTGGATGAATTGAATGTGCTGCATCGCCGATAAGCAAAACTCTACCCTTATATAACTTTTTTGCAAAAGCAAAACTTAAAGGATAAAGTTTTCTTTCACCCTCTAATTTTATCTCTCCTAAATAAGAACCAAATCTTTTTTTAAGCTCTATAATAAATTCTTCTTCAGACAGATCCATTAGCATTTTTGAAATTTCAGATTTTTCTGTCCAAACTATCGAAGAAGTATAGCCACCCTTCATCGGTAGAATTGCAAATGGACCGCCAGGGAAAAAACGCTCCACAGCTAAGTTTTGGTGATGCAGTTCATGCTTTACATAAAATACTATGCTACTTTGTTTATAGTCAAATTTCACTGTCGGTATAGAAAATAACTCTGGTAATTTAGAGTTTTTGCCTTCAGCGCAGATAAGTAGCGATGATATTAATTCCTGGTTATTATCAAGAATCACTTCCACATATCCTGAATCACAAGCAATTGTTTTATAGGAATGTGGAGAGTATATATTCAGTTTATTTAGAAAATTATTGTTGATTGCATTCCATATAGTAGCATTGTTGATAACATAACCCATTGGCTCTTCGCTAACCATTTTATGATTGTAATGCACAGTAATTGGGCTATCTCCATCTAATACGCATATATCAAGTATAGGTTCAGCTTCACTCTCCACAAACTGCCAAATCCCTAACTTTTCCAATATTTTTTTCGAGCCTTGAGAAACAGCAAATGCTCGATTGTCATCAATTACACGTGGTAGACTATTTTTTTCAATCACAGCTACAGAGTCACAACTGAGGCCAATTGCAGTAATAAGACCAAGCAACCCACCACCTGAAATGATTACATCATAATTCATTTTATTTATCTAAAATTATATTCTATCTATTTTAAAAATAGTTTAAACAAACTTTATATATAAATTAAATTTTTTAGATCCCAGTGTCAGCTACTTGGATGACATCTAAAGACACTCCACCTTGTCATTCCAGCACGTAACGAACAACTGTACGAACATTTTGCGAAGGCAGTATGTTAAATGCTATGGCCGGTTTTGCCTCAAACATAAAGGTGTCATCCCAGTGCTTGACACTGGGATGGCTTTGTTGCATAGCAACTGAAAAAATCTGGTGGCTACTGACAAAATTCATTATAAAATAGCCATTTAACCTTGAAAGAAAAAATATGCCACAAAAAATGAGGGTCAGTAACCATAGCGAATATAACAAATTTCTAGAAAAAAGAGGAAATATTTTTCATTATATCAACGAAGCCATAGAAAAGTGGTACGAGAATGGTCCAAAAATACCAGGTGGCAACAATATTTATAGCGATAAAGTTGTAATTTTGGTGCACATAATAACTTGTTTATTTAGAATAGGCCTGAGGCAAACAGTTGGGTTTATAGCAGGATACCTTGAGCAAATTGGGAAAAATTTGCAAGTTATCAGCTATTCACAATCATCAAGAAGGTTTAAGAAACTCAATATTAAGATCAATGATTGCAGAATTGATAAAAATAATATGGAAGATATCGAAATTACTATAGACAGTACAGGAATTAGTATATACAACAACACTCCTGGTCATAGCAAAGAAAATAGCGAAGATAGAAAGTATCGCAGCTATGAACAGACAAGAAAATTGCATGTAATGTTGAATACAAACAGCAAAAAAGCCATAGCTGTAAAATACAGTAACGGTGTCTACTCTGATCACTATGGAGCTTGTGATTTGCTAAAAGAAGTCGATTTTCAGTATGTCATAAAAGTACTATATGCAGATAGGGCATATGACAGAGAAAAGCTCTATAAGCTGTGTAATCAATATGGTATAAAAACGAAAATTCCTCCGAAAAACAACGCAGCAGAGCATCCAAAATTGGATTATATGCTTGATAGAAATGCCGCTATTCAGTTAATGAAATTACATGGTGAGAATGGTATAAAAAGATGGAAAGAAGAAGTAAATTACGGAAAAAGATCGTATATTGAAGGATTTTTCTCAAGGTTGAAGCGAATATTTGGGTTTAGTTTTAGGAGCAAATCTGAGATTAATCGTGAGAAGGAACTGCTACTCAGGTGTTATTTGCTTAACAAATTTACTGAAATAGGCATGGCTAAGTTTGAGATAGCTTCATGAATTTATTGTACGTTACCTACTATCCGAAGAGCGATACAACAAAGCCATTCCAGTGTCAAGCACTGGAATGACACCGTCTTGGATGGAAACCAGTGTTGGCTACTCGGATGACATCATAGGGGCGCTGGGCATAAGTGTTGAAAGTATCAAAAATAACGTGATATGAGATGATCAACGGCATGTAAATTACCTCCCGACAGTAAAACAATCGAACGTATAAAAGAGTCATTTAGATCCAATGTGAATTGCAGTAATGCTATTTTGAACCCATGTAGATTATTTTTGATTTTATAAACAAGAAATAACAAAGCCGTAATAATAATCATGTAAATATACACCTTCATGCCATTCATAGTATGGCTTAAAAAGTGCTTATATCCAAGATTTTGCTTTATAAATTTAAAGAACACTTCTATATCCCATCTGCGCCTATATAGCTCTGTTACTTCATAAGCTGGCATTTCAAACAAGTTTGTCAAAAACCATATTTCATCTCCAATTTTATTTCTGATTTTTATTAGCCGTAGATCATGCTTTTCTGCCACTTTACCTCGTGCACGATAAAGATTAACTATTATATCTTCTAAAATCTCTGATCCATCCGATTTTTGTTCTCTTATAACTTTGTTCCTGCTTATAACATCATGTTTTCTTCCTACTTTAACTCTTGTGATAAATTTGTACTCCTTTTCATCAAATTCGGCAAAAGTTCCAACTTTTCTGATTCCTCTATCAAATAATAAAATATCCTCTTTTTCAACTTTAGCTTCATTAATTGCTCTCACTAATGCTATATCTTCACTACTTTCTTCTTGTCCTTTACAAAATCTTATACTTGTCGGCAATTGATCCTTTAATCCTACACTCACTTTAACTTGACTGTCGTTACTTTTACCGCCTATTTTTAGCCCATCTTTTATGAGATATCCCGATAAATTTATGATCGTCGAATCAAACTTATGTAAGTTATTTGATGTTTTTTGGGGTAATAGCTTTTTAATCTTGCTCATCAAATCAATATATACTCCCTTAAAATATTCTGGATTTATAACTTTTAACCTTTTTGACAAACCACTGTATGTTACTGTACTTTTATCGCTATTCTTATCCATTATACACCTGTTTATTACCATTTCTAGCGCTCTTAGGCTTGTTTTTTGCCCCATTAATATTAACTTCATTAGACCTTTAAATATAATCTTGCCCAACAATTTAGTATTACATTTATCTACTTCACTTAATTTTCCTAGCCTTTCTAAATCCTCATCTTTTATTAAATTTAGTACTCTTTCTATTTGATCCATTATTGCCTCCATTTTCTTGCAATAATAGTTCTTTATGTCTTTTTTGTGTTACTTTCAACACTTATGCCATTTATCCCCTAAGCCATCTGTATATTGCACGCTTGTACTTGTTTCTATCATTTTGATCCTAAATTATTTAGCTTACTCACTTTTTACATTTGTGGGTAAAAGTAAGGATTTAGCTCTTACTATTACCCACAAATATAAATGTTTGTTGCATAGCTCTTAATGGCATAACTTTTGCTTGAAATAACTGTTTATATGGTGCAATTTACAGCTTTTAGTTGCTAAAATTATAACTCTTAGTTTAATAATTTTAATCTAATAAGCTTTCAGGTTAATAAAATTAAATTATTTGAGTAAATACAATACTATGTTTTTATTTGTGGGTAATAGTAAGGATTTAGCTCAGGTGAGTACGGAGGTAGGTATATAATATCGATATTTTTAGGTACCTTTAAATTTTTTGACCTATGCCAACTAGCACAATCCATAACAAAAAAAGCCTCTCGTGTTTCTAGATATTGCGACATCTGCTCAAGAAATATGTTCATGCAATCAGTGTTGACATTTGGTGCAAATAAGCTAGAACTCTCTCCATTTCTAGGATTAACCGCACTATAGAGATAGAAATTTTGCCTACCTAATTTTGTTTTAACCTGTGTTCTAATCCCCTTTTTAAACCACCCATGTCCAACCTTTGAATGTGTGCCAAACCGTGATTCATCAAAGAAAAATAGCTCTTTTTCTGGATACTTGCTAATAGCTCCATTGAGATTTTTTTTTGAATTCCTCTTGTTTGCTTTTATCTTGTCCATTATGAACTGGTCTTGGTGTAATATATGAGAATTTCATCTTTTGCATATAGCGGTGTACTGTAGATTTGCTGATATTTAATCTGAACTTTTCCTGGATTCTTATTCTCATTTCTTTAATGGTAATATTAGGATTTTCTTCTATCCACTCTTCAATTTGCTGTAGTTGAACCTGATTTAATTTAGTTTTTCTACGGCGTTGTGGAGGAGCAAACAGTTTTTCTTCTCTGCCAAATTTCAAGAGTTTTACCCACGAAGTTAGTGCGCTTCTTGAAATGCAATATATTTTTGCTACAGCCGTTATACTGTACTTTTTTGCTGCAATTACAGCATTTAGTTTTTTTGAAACATATGCATTATTCCTTACTTTCTTCAGCATTTCTTTTGCTGATTCTACTACTTTTTCATCCAATAATTTTGATCTTAATGCCATTTATACCTCAACTATTTTACTTACTTCATTATAGCTTTTCTTCCATCTTTGTCCATCTGTTTGCCGTGTAATGGGAATTGGTATTACAAGCAAACTTTTCTGGATCTCAGTGTCTGGGCACTGGGATGACAGGGGAGGGAGGCTACTTGGATGACACCATTCTTTTTCCTGGATCCAAGTAGTCAGGGCACTGGGATGACAGGAGAAGGTACTAGGATGACACCCTGACCTCGTCGTCCCGCTACGTGTTAGCGGAATCTAGAGATACCGTGACGGTATGACGTAAAGCTCGCATTAGCTATACTTTTATGCTCACCAACTTAGCTGGATCCAAGTAGTCAAGCTACTTGGATCTGCAAATTGCAATGTTCGTACAGCTGCGTGCTTGACACTGGGATTTAGTGCAGCTACCCTAAACTGGAAGCTCATCTTGCTATTTTTGGCTGAAAGAAACATATTTTTAGAATAATGAAAACAATCAGCACTTTAATTCAAGAAGGATCGGAGTTATTATCGTCACATAAAGTTGAATCACCACATTTAGATTGTGAAATCATCATGCAGCACGTACTTGGAGTGGAAAGATCATTTATAATTGTGAACCATGCTGATCAAGTGCCGATGGAGAAAGAACTTTTATTTTGGAAATTAACAAAAAAAAGAGCGGAAAGATATCCAATATCGCAAATAATAGGTAATCGTGAATTCTGGAGTAAAAATTTTATAGTTAACCAGCATGTTTTAGATCCAAGGCCAGATAGTGAAACAATAATCCTAGCAGTGTTAAAATATTACCCAAACAAAAAACAGAAACTAAAAATTGCAGATTTTGGTACAGGCACAGGTTGTTTATTGATATCCGTACTTAGTGAGTATGAATATGCTGTTGGCGTCGGTTTTGAAAAAAGCTTGGAAGCATATAAAGTTGCCTATCAGAACACAAAAAAACATGATCTTCTCAGCAGAGCCAAAATATTTCCAAGTTCGTGGACAGAGTGCAGAGGTTCATTCGATCTTATAATCAGTAATCCTCCATATATTAAAAGAAGCAAATTGAAAGACTTGCAAGCTGAAGTGCAAAAGGAACCAAGAATTGCCCTTGATGGTGGTATTGATGGTTTGAGCTGTTACTTGAGCATTTTTCCAATATTGAGAAAGTGCCTTAAAAAAAATGGGTTTGCGATATTGGAGATAGGTGAAGATCAAAGCAATATTGACAAAATAATCCCCTCATACGAATTAGCTTTTCAGGAATATGTATATGACTTAGCGGGAATGAAGAGATGCATTGTTGTGAAAAGAACATAGCTAATGTTTTTTTGCCTTCATCCCATATTATCCTATATCATCCCAGTACCCTCTACCTAGTCATCCAAGTAGCGTGACTACTTGGATCTATATTTAACTAGATCCTATGGTCAAGCCATAGGACGACAGGAACGGTTTTATGCATTTTTTAAAGGGCAACATGTTTAAGCTTTGCTGGCAAAATGGAAAGTAAGACCAGCCTCTATACCGTGTGTGTGAAATAGTTGATTACCTATATTTATTTCCTCAGTTACTTTGCTACCTGAGCTAGGATTAAGCTTCTTTTTTTTATCATTATTAGGGTCGTCTACCACTTGTCCTAACCTTTTTGCTGTAAGCTTAATATCGCTACCAATAGCACCAAAACCTCTATATCCGATATGCATATTTACATCTTCGTTTATGCGATAGTCAAAGCCAGCTTTTAATTGACCTGCGGGTCTTATTGACGGTTTTTCAAACATCGTCATTCTTGTTGCACCGATCCCAATACCAACGTAAGGAGAAAAAGAGAAACGGTCACTTTTCCAATGATGATAAACATTTGCCATTACAGATATGTTCTCAATTTGGTCATGACTAACTGCAGCACTATAGAGATAAGTTTCTTTATTAGGATCCTCACCAGTCTCCTTTAGGTATGAAACAGTTATTTGGCTACTTGTTAAACCAATATTATCCACTTTTACAGAAGAATACATCCCTTCCAATTCAGCCCTATAGCTGTTGTTACCCAATTCTCCTGTGTAACCAAATGCCACATTTGCAGCAAAAGGTGGATTATAATCTCCTTTATACTCACTTAGTGACTGACCTTCTGTGTTCTGAGCACCCCTGTCATTTATAGACAAATTTTTGATACCTGTAGTGCTTGTTTTTAGTACGCTTGTGTTATTTAAATATTGACCGTAATACCCACTACCAAAGTAAAACCCTTCTGTTTCACTTGCAAAAGATTGTTGTGACAACAATAAAGCAAATGCTGTAACCGCTAATGTTTTTTTACTAATCATTATTACTCCCCTAGTTAAAATAGCTAATCTAATACTAATTAATTAAAAATGGCTTAATATGAAAAACCTAATTATTTGCATAACTTGCACTTTTCTGAGCTAAAAATAGGCAAAGTTAACCTTACTTCTCGTCATTTTTTAATTTATCCTCATCTTCAAATTCATCCTCCTCTTCTTCGTCATCAAACCCATCATCGCTCCTATCCTCATCTTCCTCGTCATCATCTTCAAACTTATCGTCGATATCTTCATCATCAATATCTTCGTCTGCAAATTCATCTGATTCATCATATACTGCATCTTCGGTTTTAGTTTCAGCAGGATAATCAACTGAATTAGGTCCCTCAAGAACATTATTCCCCTCGTTATTAACCTTATCTTTGCTCGCAGCGGCAGAAAGAACTTTGTTTGGGTCATATGGTTCTTGTGTAGGCACACGAGTTTGTTTGAGCAGCCTTCTTGTGAAGGTGGTATCACTGTAGTACAAAATTTTCTTTGATTTAATTGGGTAAGTCGACTCTATTAAAATTATCTGATCGTCACGTGGCAACATAATAACTTCTTGAGGCAATAGCAATGCTCTCTGTATTTCAGAGATATGTAATGACCTTGAAGCAGGATTTAAATCTAAAAATTTAGGCTTATTCAACGATTCTTGTTGTACAGTTTTGTTTCCTATAAGTTGCGATATTAAATTAGCTGTTTCAATATTATTGGCTGCAAAAGTTATTCTGTAAGTCGAGTTTGACAAAAAGGAGTTCATCCCTGCTTCTTCGTATATTCCTTTGAGCTGCTCAGTATCTTGAACAATTAAGAATAACCTAACTCGATAACCACGAAAATATGCAATACCTGTTTGAAATTGCTCCATTTTTCCAAGTGTAGGAAACTCATCCATTAAAAACAATACGCCATAAGGCTCGTCATCCGATGGCAATTTTCTACATAAAAACTCAGTTGCCTGTTGGTAAAAAACCTGCATTAAAGGCCTGAGCCTAGTCAAGTTGTCAGGAGTTAAACCAACATAAACTGTAATTTTCTTCTTTTTAAAATCTAGAATATTAAAATCACTTGACGCAGTTGCAGTATCAATCAATGGGTTTGCCCACAATTCAAGTGATGAGTTCATGGTTGATACAACACCTGACCTTTCTTTATCAGCTTTTTGTAAAAAAGCTGCAATATTCATATATGCTACAGGGTGTAGTATTTTACCCATTGTATCAAGAGCAACAGCAAGATTATAAACCACGTCATCACTACGCATCGTACGCACAACTTCACCAAAAGATTTAACTTTCTCTGGTGCAGCAAGTAAGTATAATACCACTCCAACAAATAAGCTTCTTGCTTCATTCTGCCAAAAGTCTTGTTCAGGCATGATTAGGTTAGCTATTTTCTGCACATCGTCAACCATCTGCCCAGGTTTTTCACTAATCCATTGTAATGGATTGTAACAGTGACTTATTCCATCTGGCTGCGCTGGATTCCATACGTATACTTTTTGTCCTTGTCGTTCTCGCCAACCACTTGTTATTTCATAGTTTTCTAATTTTATGTCGTGTACAATTACCGAGTCAGTCCAAAATAATAAATTAGGAATTACAAAGCCAACACCCTTACCAGAACCTGTAGGTGCAAATAACAATGCATGCTGAAACCCATCAGAAATGAAGTATCCTCTTTTATCTTTACCAAGCAATAATCCCTTTTTGCTTCTTAATCCTGCTTTTCGTATGTCTTTCTCTGATGCCCACTGCGAATCTCCATGAAGTGATTCCTTCTTTTTAAATGGTCGCCACTCAATTATCCTTTCTCTTAAATTCCATAAGATAATCATTAAAACAATGATAGGCAGTGCAGAAGATATAATTAATGTGATTTTGAGCTCAAGGCTATATAACTCTGGATGATGCCAACAATATTGTATATGATCAAAAATCGTTGGCCAAAGAGCTTGAGGGAAAGGCGTCAAACTAGGATTAATTGCCTTAAAATCCACAGCATCCGGACCATCAGCAAACAGAACAAACAATATACCAGATAGATAGAAGCAAAACTCAAGTACGCTAAAAGCTACTACACCTCCTATGAGAATATTACGTAGGTGATTTCCATTACTCATAAACTACTCTTCCTTAACTTATGTATAAATTTAAGCATTTTCGCTCGCAGATCTAGTAAATAATATCTCAGAAATGCTTCTTTTGCCCCCACCGGTTCTTTTTAGCTGAATAACAATATCAATCACATTTCTAATGTATGGTATAATTTGGTCTGGAGGAATGCCAAGGTTTGCTTGCATAACCATCAGTTTTATTTGCTCAAGGGCCATTGTTGGACTATCCGCATGAAGGGTTGATATTGATCCAGGGTGACCAGTATTTATCGCCCTGAGAAAACTAAAAGCTTCCGCTCCACGGAGCTCACCAACTATTATTCTGTCTGGCCTTAAACGTAAGCACGCTTCTATCAAATCTTGAGTGGTTACTTTTGCTCTGCCCTGCCCTCCTTTAGAGGCAATTAGATGGACTTTATTGGGATGATCGTTCAAAACGATTTCCCTTGCATCCTCAACAGTAATAATTCTTTCCTCATCTGGAATAGCACGCAAAGTAGCATTAGTAAAAGTAGTCTTACCAGTGGAAGTTCCACCACTAATTATAATATTTTTCTTACTTATTACAGCGTATTCTAAAAACTCTTTTATTTTTTTTTGCCTTAACAGTAAATCCAAATGACGGTCAACTGGATTATCAGTTGCTTCTGTAACAGTTTCAGAAAAAGCCCCCATTTTTTCGTAATCATCGAGTGCTAATTGCATGCTAGAAGGCTTACGAATCGACATGACTACTTTATCAGGCTCACATGCTGGCGGAAATACTATCTGTATACGATAACCATTTGGTAATGTTGCCGAAAGTAACGGCGCTTCTTCGCTAAGTTTTTGTTCTGTAGCTTGAGCAATCAGTCTGCCAAGAGATTTCAAATGGTTAAGATCGAATACTTCTAATTTTTCACACCTTATTTCACCGCGATTTTCAATCCATACTTCCTTTGGCTTATTTATTGATATTTCATTTACGCCTTCTTCTTGAAATATGCCTTGTAATGGCTCCAAATATGTATCAAGTGCAGCATAGTTCATTTCATTGATTTAATATTGCCTGTGGAGGAAATACTATATCTTGGTTAACAAATACTTTCAATGCAGTGCCTTGATCAACATAAATAGTTGGTTTTTTATCTGTATATCTGCCCACTACATCCCGCATATCTTTAGAAAAATCCTCGATTGATTTCCCGATTGCTTCATCATAAACAGACTTGCTTTTTCTTTGAATTTGTTCTAACAGTTGATTTACAATTTCCAGGCTTATATTTACCTCGTCTTCTTCAATTCCTAGTGCTTTTGCTATTTCCTCTTTCATTATTTTTAGTAAATCTTGTCTGCTTTTGGCACTCCGAATTCTTCCGATAGCCCCAAGGCCTAATTTCCATTTGTCACTAGATATCTTCTTTTCTGGGTCAATAATGAGTTGGAGAGAAGAAAAATCTATTTTGGTTGCAGTGATAGACTTTACTGCATCTCTGACAGTTAGCGTATCAACAAGATTAGAAGCCTTTTGCCCTATAACAGCAGAACCAATCGAAACACCAGCAAGTGTCACTGAAGAGAATAACGCACTTACTATTTTGTTATCAACTATTCCTGCTATTCCTGCTCTACCAAGCTCGTCAGTACTAAGTGATGAGATTGCAATATCTATTCCATGTGGCAGAATCACTCTATTCCAGTTTATATTTACACGAGATTTAGCAACATTCGAGTCAAATGAATAACTGCCTATCAATCTTGAGCCTTTAGGTATTAAAACTGTATCACCAGTTTCCGCATAAACATCTCTACTCACCATAGCACGCAGCATTCCTTGCAGATCAGAGTTTATTGCAGTTTCAAGAACAGCATCAATAATTTTACCTTGAGTAATCATTAAACCAAGCTTTCCTACCCTGGTAGCTTTGCTCGATTGTGCTGAAGTGTCGGATAAAATAGCATCAGCAGCCTTGTTCTCTCCACTACCACCTGAAATTGTTAACATTTGTGCACTACGTCTGTCTCTAGGATAACCGCCACCCCCTATTGTAGGAAATGAGGTAGGTAAATTGCCCATAACATTACTAGAAGGAAAATTTTGCTTTGGCAAAATAGGTATATTTGACGCAGAAGTTTCTTTTGGTTTCTCTTCTTCTTTTTTAATTTGTTTTATTTCTGGTACGATCTGTGGTGTAGGAAGAGGAGGTAAGGGTGGTAAGGAATCGGTTATTATTCTTTCAGGAACCATTACATTATCTGGAACTTGTTCCAACTTTCCTTTCAATTCTTGAACGTTTTGCTTTGTTTCCTCTTTTTTAATAACTTCTGAACCCTCTTTATGAGAAGGACTAAAATAGAGATAATACACTCCACCAACCAGAAGTACTAAAATAATGACCATCAATGCCCTATGACCTTGATTAGAGCCAACTGTTACTACCTTATTCTCTATTTCTGATTCATCTTCTGAATTGTTACGCCTTTCTTTATTCATATTGCATGTACCACAGCTAAAGTGACCTATTTATAATTTCAACTTCACCATCTTCATAACGCATAAATAGCTTTTTATGTACTCCTTTTATTATAACATAATCATCAAATAACAGCCTTTTACAAGGTTTATCCTCCCCTTCTACAAAAACCTGAGGTATTTTATTATTATTTCTAAATTTTAAATAGGTTAAATAACCATCATCAAATAACTCGATCGGAACTATATCCGCATTACCACCTTCATCAATATATGTATAATTGTACTTCGTATCATTTTCTTGTATTATTTTTTCTAGCTTGTCTGTAGTATATTGCATTTGAGTAGGTAAAGAAACCTCATCTAAATCAACATCAAATTCACCTTCTTCTTGAGGATAATAAAAACGTACTACGTAAGATATATCCTTTTCAGCAGAATAATCGTGATCCACTTTCTTAGCATCAGTATCCGGGTATTTATCGTAGTTTGGCCTTGAGATTAAATCAAAAATGTAATTTCTTTTTTTAGTTGTCGTAATAATCATGTTAGTGCGACTACTAACTTCAAATGGCATGATAAGCAATTTATTGTCATAAGGATTAATTTTCCAACTTGATGCATCACCAACAGCGATATTTTTAACTTTTTCTCCTTCCGCAAATTCAATATAAGAATAGTAACCCTGACTAAAAACCACCGTAAATACTTCATTAGGGCTATACACAAAAGTCTTTATTCTACTATCTACAGAAATAGGCTCATTATAATTAATGGATGCGTTTAAATTGCCACTGACAAGTAAAGCTAAAACTAATAATATCCTATACATATTCATCATCTACTCTATATGAAATAACTTGAAATCCTAATGGGTTAATATATCTTTGCTGATCATCCATTTCAAGCGATGCATATCTATATGACATAATAACTATCTTATTTTTTCTCGTAGAACTTCCATCTTTCCGTGTAAATTCCACAAAAAATCTCACCTGAAGAGCATCGTTACCCAACTTTTGAATTGAGCGAATTTTAAATTCACTTTTGGTATCTGAATATAAATTAAAAAGATCATCCATATTCTGCGATCCTACATAATTTCTAAATTCATTATACACATTAGGTGAGGAAAACAACCTCACCTTTGTATAATAGTTATAATTATAATGATATGGATCAAAAACCTCCCTTGCTTTTATATACTCTGAAATAAAATAATCGTTTAGCGCTTCATCTGCAGAATACTGTTTTACTGTGACAGGATCAACCAATTGCACTATTCCTGATTTCTTGTCAATTTCTATAACAAATGGCTCAATAGTGCTACTTGTGCTAATTTTAAATATGACTAATATGCTGATAGAGATCGTTGCTAATAATATTAATGCAAATAAAAGTAGAATATTCCTTTGAGCAATAACTGTGCTGTAGCGGTTTGAATTCCAATTTATATCCTTATCTAAGGATTCAGTATTTTTTTCTCGCTTAAAAAATCTTAGCATTTTAGTATTCCTAAAAACCTTAACTTATGTTAATAAACATAGCAAATTAACAAAGTAGTTACAGCAAAAAAGCTAAAAAACTCTTAATCTATGGCCTAATTTACCAAACTTTGTCTCCATATATGAATCGTTATATTTATTACGTTCCACAATAAGTGGTAGACACTTTGTAACTCCTATACCACTACTTTCCAATTCTGACAATTTCCTATCATTGTTTGTAAGTAATTGGATTTTGTTAATGTTCAATTTCTTAAGCATTTTAGCTGCAACAGCAAAACTCCTTTCATCATCTTCAAAACCCAATGTTCTATTTGCATCAACAGTATCAAGATTATGTCCTCTTTGCATACTGTACGCTCTTAACTTATTAGTTAAACCAATGCCCCTTCCATCTTGCATCAAATACAATATAATACCACTTCCAGAGTCAGCTATCATTTGAATTGCTTGATGTAACTGACTTCTGCAATCGCATGACAAGCTATCTAACAAGTCACCCGTATAACACGAAGAATGAATTCTTACTAATGGTTCGCCATCTTTATCTGGATTGCCAATGATAATTGCATGATGTTCTCTTCCACCACTTTCGGTTCTATAAGATATGATATTTACTTCTTGAGTCTGTTTTAAAAATAATGATGTTTTGCACACTTCATATACATCCTGATTTTCTTGAAAATTATTTATGAATGACGTGTCCAGTGCAATAACGTCATTTTTCTCGCACCAATTTCGCATTTCATGATTATTCTCAAAAGTCATATCAGCCACTAACGCGTATGGCAATAATTCTGAGAACTTAAGCAAGGCAATAGCACATTCATCTATTGTCTTTGAGCATTGCAACTCTTTTATGCAATCTTCCTTTGAACAGTTTATTAAATGGAGCAGTTCATCAAAATTATTCACCAACAGACGTTTGCTGTTATGTTCTTTATTCTGAGATATGTATTTTACCTTACTTGAAGTTAAAGTAACATATACATTGCTTGATATAAGCTTGTATTGATTAAATAAATCTCTTTCTAAAGCCTCAGCAGCAGCAAACAATAGGTAATTACTTTCATCATATATTACAATTGGCCGACCGCGCCTGATTTCGCTGATAGCTCTTTCTACCTTATTGCTACTCTGATTTCCTATAAACATTTTTACCCATATTAAACAGCGATAAAAACTGGTGCGGCCGAGAAGACTTGAACTTCCAAGGCCTTATGAGCCACAGCGACCTCAACGCTGCGTGTCTACCAATTCCACCACGGCCGCACTATATTCTAGTTTTTATATAATTATTTTAAATTACTTAATCATTTTAGAATTTTTCATCTAGAGTGTCAATCTGATACTAGAATAATTTAGAAATTGTTTGTATAATTTGATTATGAATTTTGTGATTATAAATTTTAATCATTTAAGATAACCTTACTACTAATTTTTAACTTAGGTTTTTATACAAATGAATATAGCTAATATCTTTATTTTTTTAGCTCTCTCTCTTATAACTAGCTTTCATTTCGTCCATGCACAAATATTATACACATGGTCTCAAGTTATCCCAGAAAATAAACTAAGCATACGCGCAATTACGGACAATGACATGTGTCCCATTGTTTATGTTGATGGCAAGGAAACAGAAATGCTGAATCGCAGCTCAATTAACAATGGTGATCATAACGAAACAGTTTGTGAACTGACAGTACAAACAAGTGCCAAAGACGTTAGTATTGAGGATCTACGGGTTCCTATATTACCAAAAAAGGTTAATAAAATTGCTTTCATTGGTGACACGGGCTGTAGAATAAATATGTTATTTCAGCAGGAATGTAATTCGGTAGATAGCTGGCCTTTAAAAAAAAATTTAGACTCAATTGCCCTTCATAAACCAGATTTAATTATCCATGTTGGTGATTATCATTATAGGCAAACAAGATGTAGAAATACAAAAAAGTGTGGCGATATTTATGGATATAATAAAGAAGCTTGGTACGCTGATTGGTTTGAGCCTGCAAAGGATATTTTATCACAATCCCCTTTCCTTTTTGTTCGTGGAAACCATGAGAGTTGTGATAGAGCTTATGAAGGATGGTTCAGGTATTTAGATTCATACCCCTTTTCGTCTGAAAAATGTGGAAACTTCGTTTCTAGTTGGTCCTTAGATGCTGGACCGATGAAATTTTTTATCTTCGACTCTTCATCCGGTGAGGATATTTTTACAACCCAAAGCACAATTGATGCTTTTGAAAGGCAATTTGATAAATTGATACAAGATAAGCCCACGTGGTTTTTAACTCATAAACCACTTTGGAGATCTCCAAAAAAAGAATTTTTGACATTAAAAAGCCATGGCAATCTTACACAAATTGAAGCTTTTGGGGATAGATTTCCAAGCAATGTTACTACCATAGTTTCCGGCCATATTCATATAGCCCAGATTTTATTAATGGATAATGTTCCAGACCAGATTATAGTTGGAAATGGCGGTTCATTACTACACGCTCAAGATCAAGAACCTGTTTATCAAAATGTAGAATTTGACTATTCAAATGGTAGAAACTACTTAGCACACGAAGTTAGAAACTTTTTCGGCTTTGGCTTTGCAATACTAAACTTAGATGATCACAAATTTACCTTCTATAACCAAGATAATAAGGAAATGTATTCTGCGAAGCTAACAGAAGATTTTAAACTTAAACGGATTAAAACTATAGTCGATTCATTTTAGGATTTGTTATTAGCTATTTTAAAAACGCTACTTAAACATTTTTTTTAATCGATTGATTTCATCAGCAAATTTTGAGTCGGTCTTTATAAAATTTTCTACTTGTTTTACTGCATGTATAACAGTAGCATGGTCTCTGCCACCAAAGTTTCTCCCAATATCTGGTAGGCTTTTTTGCGTAAATTTTTTGGCAAAATACATAGCTATTTGTCTTGGCCTTGCAAGACTGCGAAGCCTTCTATTGGATTGCATATCTGCAACCTTTATATTGAAAAATTCAGCTACTTTCTTTTGTATTTCTTCTATTGTGACTGACCTATGATTTGACCTAAGAAGATCGATTAGGGTTTCACTAGCTGATTCTACCGTCATACTTCTTCCAATTAATGAGGTATGGGTAACCTTATTTAATGCTCCTTCTAATTCTCTTATATTAGATTTTATGTTCCTTGCTAAAAACTCTAGGACATCTTTCGGAACATACATATTCATCTGCTCCACTTTTGCCTGCAATATACCAAGCCTCAATTCAAAAGTTGTTTCATTAATATCTGCCACCAACCCCCAACCGAGTCGTGATTTTATTCTTTCTTCCACTCCATCAAGATCACTAGGAGACCTATCAGCTGATATAACCAATTGTTTATTTTGGTCTATCAATGCATTGAAAGTGTGAAAAAATTCTTCTTGTGTACTATCTTTACCACTGATAAATTGCACATCATCTACCATCAATACATCTACTGATCTAAATTGCTCTTTAAATAACATAATATCTTTGCTTCGCAGCGCTGTAATATATTGGTACATGAATTTCTCTGCTGATAAATACACCACTTTTCTTTTTGCTGATGGGGAATTGACTATGTGCCAAGCTATAGCATGCATTAGATGTGTTTTACCAAGTCCCACTCCACCATATAGAAACAAAGGATTGCTGCCTAATATTGGATCTATAGATTCTGCCACACGCTTTGCCGCCGTAAATGCTAATTCATTTGGCTTTCCCACTACAAAATTATCAAAGGTGAACCTTGGATCCAGCGGCGAACCAAGATTATGATTACTTTCCTCTCTGTTTTTTAGTATAACATTAAAATTTGAATTCCTCTCCTCAATTACTTGAATATCAATAGAACGTATACTTTTATCTTCGCTTTGCCATAATGATAATATTTTTTTCATGTAATGAACTGTAATCCACTCTTTTATAAACCTTGTTGACACGGATAAAAGAACTTCCCCATTTCTGCTACTGACAAATTTTAGTGAACTCAGCCAGCTATTATATGTTGCTTCTCCATAAAGATTATAAAGACAATTTTGGATTTTTTCCCAAGTAACATTGTGATCCGTTACTGTAATAATCTGATCAAAAAACATAGTAGAAACCTTAGGGCTAGTTAAGTTCATATACCACACCAAGAAAAAAGCAATAATTAGAAAAATACAAGATAATCAATAGCTTACTGCAAAATGAAAAGCTAATACTACTTAATACATACTAAAAATTATGGTGATTTTTTGATGGGTTGTAAAGGGTATAAAAACATTAAAATTGATCATTTTTATTTCAAAAAAATGAAAAATTTGTAAATGTCGCTTGTATCGAGGATTAGAAGCATGCTATTAAAAACAGTAATACATTATGTATAAATAAGATGTTAAATTTACTGGCAAATAAGTAAAGTATTCATATAAATATAGCTAACCTAATATAGATTTACTGAAGCAAATTTATGATTATATTAAGTAATTTGAGTTGTTATGCTGTATTCGGTATTGAACTAGAGTTTTACATTGAAGGAATAGAAAAAGAATACTTATTTCTGAATAGCATCAAAAATAAAATAGCATCTCTTGAATTTTCTTGCGAGAAGGAGAATTCTACACATCAGTATGAGATAAAAAGTGGTTGTTATACGAACTCCGACAATTTAATTAAGCATTTTGAGTTAGCAAAACAATCACTTACTGAAACAGCACAAAAACTAGGTGGGAATATTTCTTTTAAAGCAAAGCCCTATTTGGATAGAGCAGGCAGTGCATTAAATGTGCATGTTAATCTCGTGAATTCAAATAACGATAACTTATTTTATATCAATGAGCAAAAGTACAGTGACTATCTGATTCATAGTATTGGTGGATTATGTGCAATGATGAAAAAACATATGTTGTTTTTTGCTCCAAATGATGATTCATATTTAAGATTTCAGTACCCGGATATTCACACTCCAACTACGATTAGTTGGGGAATAAATAACAGAACTGCTGCAATAAGAATTCCCTATTTTGGCAACGATTCCAAAAGATGCCGCCTAGAGCACCGTGTTCCTGGAGCAGATTGCAACCTTGAAAAAGTACTCACAGCAATAATTGAAGGTATAGTTTTTGGTATAGAGAACAAAATTGCTCCGCCAAATAGAGTGTATGGCATTGCATCTGATCCTCAATATAAGATGGAGAGTTTGATATAGCAACTACATCTAAAACCCTAACCCGTTAAATGGCTGTTGGATAATTGGCTGTTTTAGCACTTCCCTCACATCATTATTTACATTCCCGCACTGTAATAGCCACTCTGCAGGAGATAGTTTTCTCTCAGGTTTAGATTCTATACTAATATTTGCACTTGGTCTTTCAGGAAGTGGATTACCAAGCGCATCCATGTGTTTAGGTAAAGGTTCCATAACAATATTTGTAGCACTAGAAACGGAATGACTATCTTTAGTATCAGCGCTTTTAGAAAGTGAATTACCTTTGAAATCCATATGTTTAGGTAGTCCATTTTTCATTTCTTCTTCTGCTCTTTTATTTTTTAATTCTTCTTCTAGCTCAGTTTCAGTTCTTTTTGGTTCTTTTACGGTATCTTTTTCTTCACCTTCATCTTCTGAAACACGAGTAATTTCAGCTTTAGTTCTTATTTTATGAATCAGCGAAAGTAATAAGTAAGTAACTGCAGCAGCAGAAACGATAATGGCTATCTTTGCGGCAATGTGGATTGCTGTTAAAAATATTAAAGCTGATAAAGCTCTTACTATTACCCACAAATAAAAACATAGTATTGTATTTACTCAAATAATTTAATTTTATTAACCTGAAAGCTTATTAGATTAAAATTATTAAACTAAGAGTTATAATTTTAGCAACTAAAAGCTGTAAATTGCACCATATAAACAGTTATTTCAAGCAAAAGTTATGCCATTAAGAGCTATGCAACAAACATTTATATTTGTGGGTAATAGTAAGGATAAAGCTCCAGCTAATCCAGACACAATAACTTTATTTTTGCCTTTTGTTATATTTAGAATTGCCACCATCATAATAACCTCTCAAATACTGTTCTAGAATTATTATACAGGAATTTTCTTATACTTGCAATTTTGCGAAAATTTTAATTATTTGCATAAAGTTTTAAAGCTACACAAGGATTAATTAATATGCAATGTATCTCGACTATAATATTGTACAAACACACATATTCAGCTAACATTCAACATGCAGAGCTTACTCATAGAGCGAAACAGGGCGGTGGTATTATTACTTATAGTAATTTTTATCTTCGGTTCATACGTTTATGTAAAAATGCCAAGGGAAAGCAATCCTGATATACAGATTCCTATAATCAGCGTGTTTGTTGGACTTCCTGGGATTTCTGCTCAAGATAGTGAAAAGCTATTAGTGCTTCCTATAGAAAATGAACTAAGATCCATCGAAGGTGTAAGAGAATTGAGAGCTTTTGCAACTAATGATGGTGCTCACATGATACTCGAATTTGGAACAGAGTATGATAACAAAGAAGTGCTCGATAATGTCCGTTCAAAGCTTTCAAACATAAAATCGAAGTTACCTGTTGAAGCGGAATCTCCAATAATAAATGAAATAAACTTGAGTCTATTTCCCATATTAAATGTTGGCTTAATTGGTAATCTGCCAGAAAGAGCCTTAACTGAAATAGCACGCAAGTTAAAGAAAGAAATAGAATCTCTGCCAAATGTTCTCAAAGTTGAAGTGGCAGGTATTCGTAAAGAAACAGTAGAAGTTATAATTGAGCCCACAGTTCTAACAAAATATAACATTCAATCAAACGAAATATTCCAAGCTATATCAAGCAATAATAGACTAGTGGGAGCTGGGTCACTGGCCGGTAAATATTCGATTAAAATATCAGGGTTATTAAAAGATATAGAAGATATTATGAATATTCCTATTAGATCTCAAGGCGATGCAGTTTTGAGAATCAAAGATATAGCAAAAGTATACCCTAGGTTTGAGGATCACCAAGGATTTGCTCGCATTAATGGATTACCTAGTGTCATGCTAGAAATTTCAAAACGTAACGGAAAAAACATAATAGACACAGTAAATCAAGTAAAATACTTAATGGATAAGGCAAAAGATCAATTACCTGAAAATTTAAAAGTGGTGTACTTAAACGACCAGTCAAAAAACGTCCGCGATGTGCTTGATGACTTGGAAAACGGCATAATATTTGCTGTGTTGTTAATATTGATCATAATGATGCTTTCTATGGGAACAAGGATTGCTATTCTTGTGGCACTCTCGATACCCGGTTCCTTTCTCATTGGGATAATAGCTCTTTACTTTATGGGTATAACCTTAAATATCGTTGTGCTCTTCAGTTTAATTATGGCTGTTGGCATGCTGGTTGATGATGCAATTGTGATCAGCGAATATGCCGATAGAAAGATGATCTGCGGAATGGATAAAGTAGAAGCTTTTTACACTTCAGTTCGTGATATGTTTTATCCGGTTCTATCATCAACGTTAACTAAATTAGCAGTGTTTTTTCCTCTATTATTCTGGCCTGATACTGTTGGTAAATTCATGCAGTACATACCAATTACAATAATTCTAACTTTGACTGGATCGCTCATTATGGCTTTGGTTTTTATACCAACACTTGGTGCAATATTTGGTAAGCCTTCGATAACTTCAAAAAAAGAAATAAAAAAAATGAGTGCTATAGAAAGTGGTGAAATAAAAAATGCTGGGCCTATAATAAGAGCTTACGTACGCATGCTAGAGAAGGTTTTGGATCATCCTAAAAAATTCGTATGTGCTACTGTATTCGTTTTGTTTTCATTTAGTATGCTGTACTTTACTTTTGCTCCTGGAGTAAAGTTTTTTCCGAAAGTGGATTCAGATAATATTTTAATCAGTGTTAAAGCAAAAGAAAGCTTAGCAGCCAAAGAACGAGATCTGATACTCAAAGAAGTGGAAGAACGCATTTTGAGCATTGAAAAAGAAATTCATGTTTCTTATGCTAGATCAGGAGCATTTTCAGACAACGTTATCGCCAGAATACAACTAGAACTTATGGATTGGCGCTTCAGGCGCAAAGCTAAGCACATACTAAATGATATAAGGAGCAGTGTGCGTGCGCCAAGCAAAGTGCGTAAAGTCCAGTTGGTGAAAATCCAACCCAGGCAAAGCCTAGCCAGCAGGCTGGAACAAACCACTATGCTGCGTAAGGTAACGAGCGTAGTAAAGCTAGTGGAATGGACAACACAGGGTACAACGAAAGTGAAGGTATTGAGTCCCGAAATTCTCGATGTCATAGAGGTCGACACGTTGCATATAGTGGAAGACAGCAAGAAGGGTAACAATAGGGCAAGTTATCACTCACTCTATCGGGATCTGAGGCCGTATCACGTGTTGAGATGGAGTTTACGTAAACTTGGGAGATCCTTTGTATTCCTATTAAGGTACGTTGGAACAAGTCAACAAAGGCGAGTACTGACGGAAGATATAAAGGAAGTCGGACTGATTGATAGTACTCAGAGTGTGGGAAAGCCACATACAAGGGGAAGCGGTCAGCAATATAGTGACTGGTTTAGGAATTGCTATGCCAATACAACGGAGGTTGGAATAACGTGCAAAGAAAACTAAATCAGATAGCAGTAAGAGCCAGGCAAGATAAACGATTGAAATTTAATCGTTAATTCATCTGATAAACGCAGAGAATCTTGCTGAATGTTATAAAGAGCTAAAGCATAACAAAGCATGCGGTATAGACCAGGTGACAGTAGAAGCTTATGGAGAAAATCTTGAAGAGAAGCTCAACACTCTGGTGGATAGTATGAAAAGAAAGCGATATCAACCGCAACCAGTGAAAAGAGTATATATACCAAAAGCTGGAAGCAAAGAGAAACGCGGGCTTGGAGTACCGTCTACAGAAGATAAGTTAGTCCAGATAATGCTGAAGAAGATATTAGAAAATATTTATGAAGCTAACTTTCTGGATAACTCATATGGTTTTCGTCCTGGTAGAAGCTGTCATCAAGCGGTAAATGCACTAAATAAAGCAGTTATGTACAGACCAACTAACTATGTAGTAGAAGTTGATATCAAGAAATTCTTTGATAATGTCCAGCACAAATGGCTAATGAGATGCTTGAGAGAACGGATAACAGACCCAAACATACTGTGGTTAGTAAAACGATTTCTTAAGGCAGGAGTAGTCGAAGCAGGACATTATGAAGCAACTGAACTAGGCACACCTCAGGGGGGAATAGTAAGTCCTATACTAGCTAATATATAGTTGCATTATGTGCTGGATTTGTGGTTTGAAAAGAAATTCAAGCTAAGATCTAAAGGTTATATGGAGCTAGTTAGGTATGCAGACGATCACCTGATTTGCTGCGAAAGAGAAAAAGATGCTAGAGAACTCTTAGAGTCACTGAAACAAAGGCTAGGAAAATTTGGACTGGAAATATCTGAAGACAAAACAAGAATAGTAAAGTTTGGCAAAAAGGAGTGGCAACAAGGAATAAGGGAGAAACGAAAAACGGAAAGTTTCAACTTTCTAGGATTCACCCATTATGGTACAAGGAGTCGTAAAGGTAGAGTAATGGTAGGTCATAAAACCTCGAAAGAAAATCTATCTAGAAAACTTAAAGAAATCAAAGAATGGGTGAAAAAGATCCGAAATAAAGTTCACCTTAAAGATTGGTGGTCAATACTTAAAGTGTATTAAACAAGACTTGATCTGACACTTTAAAAAAGTAAGTTATAAAATAATAAAAGAAAGGAGTGTTAGAAATGAGTACAATACAAACAAAAATACTAAAACCAAAGCTAGGGTTATTAGAACTAGCAAAACAACTAGGAAATGTATCTCAAGCATGCAAAGTGATGGGATACTCAAGAGATACATTTTATCGATTCAAAGAGTTGTACGAAAATGGAGGAGAAGAAGCATTACATGAGATAAGTAAGAAAAAACCTCTATTAGCGAATAGAGTTTCCGACGATATAGAAAGAGCAGCGATTGGTATAGCAACAGAATTTCCAGCATATGGGCAAGAAAGAGCTGCAAATGAACTGAGAAAAAGAGGTATAATAATTTCTCAGGGAGGAGTGAGATCTATATGGCTGAGAAATGATCTTGAAACTTTCAAGAAAAGACTTAAAGCACTGGAAGCAAAAGTAGCTCAAGATGGAATTATATTAACCGAAGAGCAACTTGCAGCTTTAGAAAAAGTTAAAGAACAAAGAGAAGCACATGGTGAAATTGACACCGAACATTCAGGTTATTTGGGTTCTCAAGATACCTATTATGTAGGTAATATAAAAGGTATAGGAAGAATCTACCAGCAGACCTTCATTGATACTTATTCTCGAGTAGCATTTGCCAAGCTTTATACAGACAAAACGGCTATTACTGCTGCTGACTTGCTGAATGATAGAGTGATACCATTTTTTGATGAGCAAAATGTGCCATTATTGCGTATCCTTACAGACCGAGGAACAGAGTATTGTGGTAAGCCTGAAAATCACGCTTATCAGCTTTATTTGGGAATCGAAAATATCGATCATTCTAGGACCAAAGCCAATTCTCCACAGACTAATGGCATATGTGAAAGGTTTCATAGAACTATGCAAGATGAGTGTTACAATATTATCTTCAGAAAGAAAATCTACAATTCTTTGGAAGGTCTACAGATTGATGTTGATTATTGGTTGCGTTCTTACAATGAAACAAGACCGCATTCAGGTAAATATTGCTATGGTAAGACGCCTATGCAGACTTTTCTTGATAGCAAACATGTTGCTTTTCAGAAAAATATTAGTAGCATTACACAAGAGACTGATATTAGTTTTGACTACCTCAATTCTTCTGTCAGTTAATTCTTGTCTGTCAGATTAAGTCTTGTCTTTTACACATAAGTTCACATTCTATTCCCAAACTTTTTTTAACTAACTTTAAAATCATAGAAAATACTGTCGAAAAAGGAAGTTTTCTTGTTCGTGTAAAACTCAACACAATGGATTCTCTGAAAAGCTTTCGAGTATATTATATTTTTAATTTGTAGAATAAAATTTTTTCCTTTTTGTTTGGTAGAAGTCATAGTTTTAAATCCTCCTGATTAAGTTTTATCGCTATGACTCCCCCACCAGAACCGTGCTTGCAGCTTTCCCGCACACGGCTCCACAATGTAGTATTCACAGCATTTCCTATTTTGTATATAATGAGTAGCATATTCTTGGTTTTGGTAATGGATTAACTTGTAGATAGTGTATAAATTGCTTTGAATTCATACTCTTCTTCTGACTACGTCGGTTTATCCATTTATACGCTAGCTTGATTACCCGCCAGAAGAATTTATTCAACCACCGGTAATTTCCGCTAACTCCGAAGTAGTTATAGTGTCCTGTTAGTTTTGCTTTAAGTATTGACCACCAATCTTTAAGGTGAACTTTATTTCGGATCTTTTTCACCCATTCTTTGATTTCTTTAAGTTTTCTAGATAGATTTTCTTTCGAGGTTTTATGACCTACCATTACTCTACCTTTACGACTCCTTGTACCATAATGGGTGAATCCTAGAAAGTTGAAACTTTCCGTTTTTCGTTTCTCCCTTATTCCTTGTTGCCACTCCTTTTTGCCAAACTTTACTATTCTTGTTTTGTCTTCAGATATTTCCAGTCCAAATTTTCCTAGCCTTTGTTTCAGTGACTCTAAGAGTTCTCTAGCATCTTTTTCTCTTTCGCAGCAAATCAGGTGATCGTCTGCATACCTAACTAGCTCCATATAACCTTTAGATCTTAGCTTGAATTTCTTTTCAAACCACAAATCCAGCACATAATGCAACTATATATTAGCTAGTATAGGACTTACTATTCCCCCCTGAGGTGTGCCTAGTTCAGTTGCTTCATAATGTCCTGCTTCGACTACTCCTGCCTTAAGAAATCGTTTTACTAACCACAGTATGTTTGGGTCTGTTATCCGTTCTCTCAAGCATCTCATTAGCCATTTGTGCTGGACATTATCAAAGAATTTCTTGATATCAACTTCTACTACATAGTTAGTTGGTCTGTACATAACTGCTTTATTTAGTGCATTTACCGCTTGATGACAGCTTCTACCAGGACGAAAACCATATGAGTTATCCAGAAAGTTAGCTTCATAAATATTTTCTAATATCTTCTTCAGCATTATCTGGACTAACTTATCTTCTGTAGACGGTACTCCAAGCCCGCGTTTCTCTTTGCTTCCAGCTTTTGGTATATATACTCTTTTCACTGGTTGCGGTTGATATCGCTTTCTTTTCATACTATCCACCAGAGTGTTGAGCTTCTCTTCAAGATTTTCTCCATAAGCTTCTACTGTCACCTGGTCTATACCGCATGCTTTGTTATGCTTTAGCTCTTTATAACATTCAGCAAGATTCTCTGCGTTTATCAGATGAATTAACGATTAAATTTCAATCGTTTATCTTGCCTGGCTCTTACTGCTATCTGATTTAGTTTTCTTTGCACGTTATTCCAACCTCCGTTGTATTGGCATAGCAATTCCTAAACCAGTCACTATATTGCTGACCGCTTCCCCTTGTATGTGGCTTTCCCACACTCTGAGTACTATCAATCAGTCCGACTTCCTTTATATCTTCCGTCAGTACTCGCCTTTGTTGACTTGTTCCAACGTACCTTAATAGGAATACAAAGGATCTCCCAAGTTTACGTAAACTCCATCTCAACACGTGATACGGCCTCAGATCCCGATAGAGTGAGTGATAACTTGCCCTATTGTTACCCTTCTTGCTGTCTTCCACTATATGCAACGTGTCGACCTCTATGACATCGAGAATTTCGGGACTCAATACCTTCACTTTCGTTGTACCCTGTGTTGTCCATTCCACTAGCTTTACTACGCTCGTTACCTTACGCAGCATAGTGGTTTGTTCCAGCCTGCTGGCTAGGCTTTGCCTGGGTTGGATTTTCACCAACTGGACTTTACGCACTTTGCTTGGCGCACGCATGTTTCACCTAAAAAGGACACATTTTAGACTTCTTTGTTGAAATAAAACAGAAACAAAAGTGCTGTTTATTGCACTCTTTGGATAATTTAATGATAAAAAATTTAGAGAGAAATTTTATACACTATCGCTGATATTTTTCCTTAAGTTGACGCCATTGCCTGAACGGATACGCCAATTTTTATGTTCATTTGTAACCGTTTATTATTTTACACCCCAGTCTTTTTCAAATATTGCTAGCCCTTGGTCAGTAAGTGGGTGATTAATTAATTGTCTAAGTACTTTTGCTGGCACAGTAATTGAATCAGCACCAAGCCTTGCAGCTTCTATTACATGCGCTGGGCTTCTCACTGATGCAACAAGAACTTTAGTATCAAAACCGTAATTAGAATATATAGTACATATATCTTCTATTAGCGATAAGCCATCATAGCTTATATCATCAAGGCGACCAACAAAGGGGGAAATAAAACAAGCACCGACCTTAGCGGCAAGCAGTGCTTGTCCAGGAGAAAAACATAATGTGATGTTAACAGGTATTTTATGCTCTGTCCATAACTTTTTACAAGAAATTAATCCTTCATGTATAAGAGGTAATTTGATCACAACATTATCAGCAATTTTTGCTAAATTCAGACCTTCTGTGATCATCTCTTCATGGCTATCTGCAACAACTTCAACACTAACAGGCCCTTTTATAATAGAGCATATTTCACGCACTAAATCCTCGTATTTATCTTTACGCCCGGACTTTGCTATTAAAGAAGGATTAGTTGTTATGCCGTCAATGAACTCCTTTAGTTCTTTAATTTCATTTAAATCAACGCTATCAAGAAAAATTTCCATATTAATCTCCTATAAAAAAAATACCCTTGCAAAATCTTGTCATCCTACCGCTTGACTTACAACCGTATGAACTTCCTGCGTTGTAAACATCAAACGGCCGATAACACAACTGTACAAATATTGAGACATAAGAGTAATTTGTACCAAGAAAAAAGATGTCATCCCAGTGCCCAGACCCCTTAGACAATGTACCATCTTTTGATTTTGTCCATTCTGGGCGGGGTTTTCAAGTTCTTTGATCTTAAATACTACATCTACTTTATCAAGATCAATGTTGACTTCTTTTACTAATGTCCTAATAAGACTACGTTTGGCTTGCCAATCTAGGTCCGATTTAACACTAGAATAAAAGCCCTTTATGCTATTTATAATAAGATTCATTTTCTGCCGTATTCCCTTTTACCTTTTTCTTCTCTCCTTTAATCTCT
Organism: Wolbachia endosymbiont of Phyllotreta cruciferae; assembly: GCF_918697765.1. Taxonomy (NCBI): domain Bacteria; kingdom Pseudomonadati; phylum Pseudomonadota; class Alphaproteobacteria; order Rickettsiales; family Anaplasmataceae; genus Wolbachia; species Wolbachia endosymbiont of Phyllotreta cruciferae. Next base: position 706,060 of record NZ_OU953855.1, on the reverse strand, counting down.
TTTAAACGTTCCTTCATTTTTTTTATTGCCTGCTTAAAGTCTTCCTTACTTATAGTTAGTGCATACTTTGTTGCCGTAAAAACTTCTGGTACCCAAACAATTGTAATAAGTATACACAATCTTTGTCAACTATTTTCGGCACTGGTATATAAATCCAATTCTCTTCATCTGTACTATAAATAGAGTGACCTTACCCAGAAAAAGTGGAGAGAAAGAAAGGAGTTTTTTCGGGTAAAATAAAATTTTGGAGGATTAGAAATGGCAAGAGAATATACGGCAGAATTCAAATTGGAAGCTGTTAAGCTGGCAAATGAACAAAGAAAGGTAGGTCAACCAGTTGCAAAAGTAGCAAGAGATCTAGGAATAAGGGATAGTGTATTAGGAAAATGGATGAAGAAATATAACGAAAAAAAGTCAGCGGCAAATGCATTTCCAGGTAGAGGTAACATGGCTCCTTACGACAAAGAGAGGTTTGATTTACAAAGCAAGAGTAACAAGGGAAAGAGACATTTAAAAAAAAGCCCTGGCCAGTCAAAAAGAGTAAAATATTTTTTTATAAAAGAGCATAGTAACTGCTATAAAGTACAGGAATTATGTAGGATTTTCTGCTAGTGGCTACTATAAGTGGACCACAAGGAAAATAAGCAGTAGAGAATCAGCAAATAAAGAGTTATTAGCAGATATTCAAAAAATATATCAAGCTTCTAAATGTAGATATGGAGCTCCTAAAATTCATGCTGAATTAAAGGCTTTGGGTAAAAGTTGCAATTTGAAAACGGTGCAAAGTATTATGCAGAAAAATGACATCAGGGCTATACTGAGAAGAAAGTTTAAAATTAAAAAACAACAAACAGATAATAGAGCTGTAGCTCCCAATATACTAGATCAAAACTTTATTGTTGATCAACCAAATAAAGTATGGGATTACTTACATCAAAACCAAGGAGGGATGGCTATATTTGGCAGCAATAATTCTCACGTATGGTAGTTAATGAGTAGTGCAATAAATAAACAATTGGTTATGAACTCTTTATTAATGGCCATTAATAGGCGTAAACCTGTTAAAAATCTACTGCTGCACAGTGACCAAGGTTCACAATATACTGCGCAAGGGTATCAATATCTCTTAGCTGTAAAGAATATAGATGAGTAATAAAGGCTGTTGTTACGACAATTCTGTTGCAGAAAGCTTCTTCAGTTCTCTAAAAAGGGAGTTACCAATAGACACCTCTCGGCACTCTAAACAGCATATCAAAACTGCTATATTTGAATATATAGAAATTTTTTATAACAAACAACGTAGACACTCCACTATTAACTATTGCATTCCTGAGCATTTTGATTCATCACTCTCTTTGTGAAAAACATTCCAAACTTTCTCTCCACTTTTTCTGGGTAAGGTCAGATACTATAAACTATAAAAAAATTTCTCCGATAGTTCATATAGCAAGTAAATTCACAAAATGAAGACTATTATTTTTATTACAGGTGTATCTACGGTTGGAAAATCAAGTTTGGCTCATATATTAGGTTCAAAGCTTTTTATGCCTAGAAACTTTGCAATTCCACTAACTATAGCTAACCCAAGAAAGGTTTCCCTACGTCATACCGCCGCGGTATCTCAGCATAGATTCCGCTAACGAGTAGCGGAATGACGAATTTGTTGTTTTTCAAATTGTAGGTAAACCTAAGCCACTTTAGCTATACTTGTAGAGAAAAAAGAATAGATGATGATCCTAAATATTTAATAAATTTGACTACTGAGGAATTTCAAAAATCTCAATTTTTTATTAATTGTGATATGGTACATTCTATCTTCATATAGCTTTCCTCTTCATACCTCAACTAATGAAATCAGAAGCATCAACTCCCTTTTGCAAGCAAGCAGCAATAACAGTGTTCATCATTAGAAATGCAATGGTCATTGGGCCAACGCCCCCGGGTACTGGGGTCATAGCTTTGGCTTTCCCTTTTATTCCCTCAAAGTCAACATCACCTACAAGCTTTCCTACGTTAACGCTATTTATGCCAACATCGATCACTATTGCACCTTTCTTTATCCAGTCTGCTTGAACAAAATTTGGCTTTCCGACTGCTGCAACTACTATATCCGCTTTAGAGCAATATTCAGCTAAATCCTTGCTTTGTGAATGCAAGATGGTGACAGTGCAGTTTTCTTGCAATAGCAGGTAAAACATTGGCTTGCCCACGATATTTGACCTACCAATTACCACTGCGTTTTTACCGGAAAGGTTCTCTTCAATTGACTTAATTAAATGCAAAGAACCTTTAGGAGTGCAAGGTATAAGGCAGTTTTTTTCACCTTTAACTAATTTGCCAACGTTTTCATCATGAAAGCCATCTACATCTTTTTCAACACTTACTGTGTTAATTACTCTGCTTGCACTAATATGATTTGGTAAAGGCAATTGCACTAAAATGCCATGCACAGATGGATCTTCATTTAATTCATTGATTTTTTCAATTAATTCATCTTCTGAAATATTATCAGGCAAAACAATGGTCTCAGAACTTATGCCTATTGATTCTGCTTTTTTCTGTTTGTTGCGAACATAAACCTGACTTGCTGGATTGCTGCCCACGAGAATTACTTTCAGGCAAGGAAAAATGTTATACTCTCTCTTTAAAATATCAATTTTTTGTGATAGCCTCTCACATAGATCATTTGCTATTTTTTTACCATCAATAATAATTGTCACTTCCTTGCCACTCCTTAAAGTCGGGTAATTTGATATCAAATAAATCCAATACTTTGCCAACAGAATGATTAATAATATCATCCAACGATTTCGGTTTAATATAAAAAGCAGGCACTGGTGGAGCAATAATTGCTCCCATCTCCGTTAATTTTAACATATTTTGTAAATGCCCAAGATGCAGTGGTGACTCTCGCACCATAAGAACTAACTTTCTTCTTTCTTTTAGCGTTACATCTGCAGTCCTTGTCAATAGATTGGAAGTAACACCTGATGCGATTTCAGACATTGTCTTCATAGAGCATGGTGCTACAATCATCCCTGAGGTTTTAAATGAGCCGCTTGCTATTTTTTCTCCTATCTTTTCTTCAGAATAGTAAAAATCTGCAAGCGATGTAATATCTTCAAGTTTTTCTTTAATCTCGTGAGCTAAAGTTATTTTCCCAGCACGACTTATCACTAAATGAGTTTCATAATCGACGTCTTTCAACGCTTCTAAAATACGCACACCGTAAATAGAACCAGATGCTCCACTTATTCCAATTACAATTCTGCTATTCACTTAACTCTTCTTCGTAGCTCATTCCCAATGCACGTTTATAGGTATCAAGCAATATTTCTTGTTCCTCTCTGTCATCATCATCCATCTTCCTCAGCCTAATAATTTGTTTCATCACTTTTATATCCCAACCTTCATCTGCGGCTTTTGCATATACATCACGAATGTGATCTTGCACATCCCTCTTTTCTTGTTCAAGTTTTTCGATTCTCTCTATGTAACCCTTCAACTCTTCAGCCGTTATTTTTACTGTATCTTCCATGAAACTCCACTAATTAATTGCTGCCACTAATATTACCAGTTTTTACTTGCACTTCAACAACAGTAATAATATTTTCATCTTTTTTTAAAATCTTAAAGCGAAAACCATACATGGAAAACTCCTCGCCTTCGTCAGGAATGCGCTCTATTTCATTTACAATCATACCTGCTAGAGTTGTAGCTTCTTCATCAGGGAGATTCCAGTATAACTGCCTGTTAATGTCCCTAATAGTAGATTTTCCTTCTATGTGATACATATTATCAGATATTTTCTTTATAAAATTCTCCGTAATCAAATCATGTTCATCCGAAATTTCTCCAACTATTTCTTCCAGTATATCCTCAAGAGTTACAATTCCCTGCAGTGCTCCATACTCATCAATAACAAATGCAAGGTGTTTCCTGTTCTTACGGAAGTTGTGAAGTTGCACGCTGAGCGGTGTACTTTCTGGTATGAACCAAGGCCTTGACATAACTTGGGTAATGTCAACTTCTTCCGCTTTATTATTCTTTTCACGCAAAGCATTTATTAGAGCTTTCACGTGAATTACACCTACAATGTTATCTGGTTCCTTCTGCCATAAAGGTACTCTACTGTGACTGCTGGTTAAAATCTCTCTTATTAACTCTTCTTTATTCCGATCTATATCAAGAGAAAATAGGTTTCTTCTATGGGTCATAATTTGTGATATCTCTGTCTCAGCCAAATCAAGTATGCTGCTTAGCATATCTAAATCCTGTTGCAACATAGTTCCTTCACTGCGGTGAAGAGTAATCATATTACGCATTGCATCCGCTGCAGATATCACTTCCTTATCTTTATGCAGCCCACATAATTTTAGGATGAGGTTAACAATAAATTGAATACCTAGTGTCAATGGAGAAAAAATCTTTACAAAAAACAATACAAAATAAGCAGAAAATGATGCAAATTTTTCAGGATTTTGAATAGCATAAGTTTTTGGTAGAACTTCGCAGAACAATAAAATACAAAATGTCATTATAATTGTTGATAGGAGAATGCCCTCATTTCCAAAAAGATTGATAAATATTGCTGTAAATAAAGCAGAGCAAGTAATATTAATAATTGTATTGCCGAGCAATACCGTTCCTATTGTCAATTCTTTCCTATTTAATAAGCGATCTATTACCCTGGCTTTTTTGTTACCGTCTAGCTTTAGCTTATTAACTCGAGAACGGCTAATTGAGGTTAAGCCTATTTCTGCTCCTGAGAACAAAAACGATAAAACTAACAAAACAAAAATTGCTGATGATACTAAGACCAATAACCAATCCATTAAAGTACGATGTTATTGTGATAAAAAATAAAATTAATTTTACATGTTATGAGAGGCATTTGCAAGCCTGAATTTATATTGCCGAATTTTATATACCTTTAATCTTAAAAAACAAATCATAAAGCATATTACACGCTGCGTTCACATGCTCATCCTCAATGATAAGTGGTGGGGTTACCCTTACTACTTTGTTGTTTAAAACCCTAGTTATTATTAAACCTTTATCAAGAGATCGACTAATAATTTTATCAGTTACAGGAGTTGCTAGTTCTATTCCCATTAGTAACCCTTCTCCACGAACTTCTAAAATCATCTCAGGAAATTCTTTAGCTAAAAGCAACAGCTTTTCTTTTAAATCTTTACTAATTTTTTTAACATGATCAAAAAAGCCTTCTTTTAGCATTATATCGAGCACTGCATTACCAACAGTCATGGCAAGTGGATTGCCACCATAGGTTGATCCATGAGTTCCTGGAGTGATTGCTTCTGCTATATAATCTTTCACTAAACATGCAGCTAAAGGAAAACCGTTACCCATAGCTTTTGCACAGGTTAGCATATCAGGTTCAATGCCGACATTTTGATAATGAAATAAAGAACCGATGCGTCCATATCCGCACTGCACTTCATCAAAGCACAAAATTATTCCTTGAGCTTTTGTTATTTCCCTTACTTTTTGAAGATATTCTACGTCTAGTGGATATACTCCACCTTCGCTTTGTATGGGCTCTAAAAATACAGCAGCTATTTCATTGTTGATTTTTTCTTCTAATGCTTTAATGTCATTTCTTGGCACTTTATCAAAACCAGAAAGGAGCGGAGCAAAACCTTCGCGTGATTTTTCATTGCCTCCAGCAGAAATTGCAGCAATACTGCGGCCATGAAAGCCTCCTTCAATTGTAATAATACGATTACGTTTTGCTTGCCCTTTTGAATAAAAGTAACGACGAATAAACTTAATTGCAGCTTCTGTTGCTTCAAGCCCACTTGAGCAGAAAAAAACTTTATCTGCAAAAGTAAGGGTTGTTAAACGCTCGGCAAGCCTTTCTTGCTCGGGAATAGTGAAAATGTTAGAGCAGTGCCATAATGAGCTCGATTGCTCTTTCAGCTTATCTGTAATGTATGGATGACAATGCCCTAAAGAAGTTGTAGAAATACCTGCAGCAAAATCTAAATATTTTTTACCATCTTTATCAAAAAGATATGCCCCTTCTCCCCTGACTATAGGAGTGTCAAGTCTATTATACGCATTAACAACATGATCCATTTTATAAGTATTGTGGTATTATCTATACTATACCTGAAATGAATCCATTAACACAAAGCTTTTCCTTTAACCTCTTATGCTACTTCAACTAAAAATTTGGCTAATGCAAACCTTTTTTGTCATTCTATAGCTAAAGTGACTTGGTTTTACCAACACTTATTAGCCATTGTAAAAGTTTTTGTTTCTATTGAATGATAGTTGTAGCCTATGCAAGAAGTTTATTGACTTTGAGCGCACTTTAGCCTATACAATTTTAATATCTTAAACTACTGGACATGCCCGATCTAAAGACAATGATGTTAAATTTTGGACCTCAGCACCCAGCTGCACATGGAGTGTTGCGTCTTGTTTTAGAGATGGATGGTGAAGTGATCGAGAGGGCAGATCCCCATATTGGGCTTTTGCACCGCGGTACTGAAAAATTAATAGAACATAAAACGTATCTTCAAGCTTTGCCTTATTTTGATCGCCTTGATTACGTATCACCAATGTCACAAGAGCATGCATATTCACTTTGTGTGGAGAAATTGTTGCAATGTGAAGTGCCAATTAGGGCAAAGTATTTACGTGTCTTGTTTTGTGAACTGACGAGAATACTAAATCATTTACTGAACGTTTCTTCTCAAGCACTTGATGTTGGAGCAATGACCCCTCTTTTATGGCTCTTTGAAGAAAGAGAAAAAATACTGGAATTTTACGAAAGAGCTTCAGGTGCAAGGTTTCACGCAGCTTACATCAGGCCAGGTGGAATTGCAGCAGATGTTCCAGAAGATTTGATTGAGGATATTGCAAAGTTTATAGAGCAATTTCCAAAATATATAGACGATGTTGATGAACTTTTAACAGAAAATAGGATATGGAAGCAACGCACTGTAGGAATTAGTGAAATATCAATTAAACAGGCACTTGATTGGGGCTTTAGTGGCCCAATGTTGCGCGCTGCTGGGCTTGCTTGGGATTTGCGAAAAAGCCAGCCATATGAGATATATGATCAACTAGATTTTGATATACCGATCGGCCAAAATGGCGACTGTTATGACCGTTATCTAGTTAGAATGGCAGAGATTAGGCAATCTATCAGTTTGGTGAAGCAGTGCATAGAGAAAATGCCTGAAGGGCCAATAAAAACTGAAGATAGAAAAATTTCTCCACCGTCAAGAGCAGAGATGAAAAAATCTATGGAAGCTCTGGTTCACCATTTTAAGCTCTATTCAGAAGGATATCACGTACCAGAAGGTGAGGCTTACGCAGTTGTTGAGGCACCAAAAGGTGAGTTTGGAGTGTATATAGTTTCAGATGGTACCAATAGACCTTATAGGTGCCGAATAAGAGCACCTGGCTTTGCGCATTTACAAGCCTTAGACTTTATGGCAAAAGGACACATGCTTGCTGACGTTGCAGCAATTATTGGCTCACTCGATATAGTTTTTGGTGAGATTGATAGGTAATCATTGGTACCCGTTCAGGCAATGGCGTCAACTTAAGGAAAAATATCAGCGATAGTGTATAAAATTTCTCTCTAAAACTTTTACCATTAAATTATCCAGAAGCCGCAGGAAACAGCACTTTTGTTTCTATTTTATTTCAACAAAGAAGTTTAAAATGTGTCCTTTTTAGGTGAAACATGCGTGCGCCAAGCAAAGTGCGTAAAGTCCAGTTGGTGAAAATCCAACCCAGGCAAAGCCTAGCCAGCAGGCTGGAACAAACCACTATGCTGCGTAAGGTAACGAGCGTAGTAAAGCTAGTGGAATGGACAACACAGGGTACAACGAAAGTGAAGGTATTGAGTCCCGAAATTCTCGATGTCATAGAGGTCGACACGTTGCATATAGTGGAAGACAGCAAGAAGGGTAACAATAGGGCAAGTTATCACTCACTCTATCGGGATCTGAGGCCGTATCACGTGTTGAGATGGAGTTTACGTAAACTTGGGAGATCCTTTGTATTCCTATTAAGGTACGTTGGAACAAGTCAACAAAGGCGAGTACTGACGGAAGATATAAAGGAAGTCGGACTGATTGATAGTACTCAGAGTGTGGGAAAGCCACATACAAGGGGAAGCGGTCAGCAATATAGTGACTGGTTTAGGAATTGCTATGCCAATACAACGGAGGTTGGAATAACGTGCAAAGAAAACTAAATCAGATAGCAGTAAGAGCCAGGCAAGATAAACGATTGAAATTTAATCGTTAATTCATCTGATAAACGCAGAGAATCTTGCTGAATGTTATAAAGAGCTAAAGCATAACAAAGCATGCGGTATAGACCAGGTGACAGTAGAAGCTTATGGAGAAAATCTTGAAGAGAAGCTCAACACTCTGGTGGATAGTATGAAAAGAAAGCGATATCAACCGCAACCAGTGAAAAGAGTATATATACCAAAAGCTGGAAGCAAAGAGAAACGCGGGCTTGGAGTACCGTCTACAGAAGATAAGTTAGTCCAGATAATGCTGAAGAAGATATTAGAAAATATTTATGAAGCTAACTTTCTGGATAACTCATATGGTTTTCGTCCTGGTAGAAGCTGTCATCAAGCGGTAAATGCACTAAATAAAGCAGTTATGTACAGACCAACTAACTATGTAGTAGAAGTTGATATCAAGAAATTCTTTGATAATGTCCAGCACAAATGGCTAATGAGATGCTTGAGAGAACGGATAACAGACCCAAACATACTGTGGTTAGTAAAACGATTTCTTAAGGCAGGAGTAGTCGAAGCAGGACATTATGAAGCAACTGAACTAGGCACACCTCAGGGGGGAATAGTAAGTCCTATACTAGCTAATATATAGTTGCATTATGTGCTGGATTTGTGGTTTGAAAAGAAATTCAAGCTAAGATCTAAAGGTTATATGGAGCTAGTTAGGTATGCAGACGATCACCTGATTTGCTGCGAAAGAGAAAAAGATGCTAGAGAACTCTTAGAGTCACTGAAACAAAGGCTAGGAAAATTTGGACTGGAAATATCTGAAGACAAAACAAGAATAGTAAAGTTTGGCAAAAAGGAGTGGCAACAAGGAATAAGGGAGAAACGAAAAACGGAAAGTTTCAACTTTCTAGGATTCACCCATTATGGTACAAGGAGTCGTAAAGGTAGAGTAATGGTAGGTCATAAAACCTCGAAAGAAAATCTATCTAGAAAACTTAAAGAAATCAAAGAATGGGTGAAAAAGATCCGAAATAAAGTTCACCTTAAAGATTGGTGGTCAATACTTAAAGCAAAACTAACAGGACACTATAACTACTTCGGAGTTAGCGGAAATTACCGGTGGTTGAATAAATTCTTCTGGCGGGTAATCAAGCTAGCGTATAAATGGATAAACCGACGTAGTCAGAAGAAGAGTATGAATTCAAAGCAATTTATACACTATCTACAAGTTAATCCATTACCAAAACCAAGAATATGCTACTCATTATATACAAAATAGGAAATGCTGTGAATACTACATTGTGGAGCCGTGTGCGGGAAAGCTGCAAGCACGGTTCTGGTGGGGGAGTCATAGCGATAAAACTTAATCAGGAGGATTTAAAACTATGACTTCTACCAAACAAAAAGGAAAAAATTTTATTCTACAAATTAAAAATATAATATACTCGAAAGCTTTTCAGAGAATCCATTGTGTTGAGTTTTACACGAACAAGAAAACTTCCTTTTTCGGCAGTATTTTCTATGATTTTAAAGTTAGTTAAAAAAAGTTTGGGAATAGAATGTGAACTTATGGAGCCATTGACATGTACCCTCAAAGCAAGCTTTTTCTAAAGCAAGATATAAGATTTGTCATACAGGTTTTAAAGAATTTAAGCATCCAAACAGCCTATCAAGATGAGCCTGAGTTGGAGAGGCTATAGGCTTATTGCAGCAGATGGTTCTGGTATGAGATTACCCAGCTCTGAGGAAATTGTATCCGAGTTTGGCCGCTTTAAACCAAATGGAACAACAGGCACAATGCCACCATTGGCAATTTGTTTGTTGATTTGTGTACTTCGCTGATTTGTAGTGCTCGTCTTGCGGCTTGGAATATAGGTGAACAAACGTTGGCGGAAGAGCAATTACCCGAAGTTATCACTCAAATGCGTTCATTAAATCAAAAGAAATTATTATTTATCTATGATCGTCTTCAGTAAAATTCATTCAGCAGCATTATGATTTGGAAGTAGATTTTATTTTTCGCTTGCAAAAAAGAAATTATAGCAAGCTATGGGAACGAATTGCATCTGGAGAATTAGATTTCGATTTTATATTAGAAAATGAAAAGCTAAAAAATAAAATGAAAGGACAGAAAGTAAGAGTAATAGTGCTGACATTAGCCAACGGAGAAACAGAGGTATTGGTTACTTCACTTTTTGATCGAGAAAAATTTACTTTGGAAGATATCAGCAAAGCTTATGTATTAAGGTGGCATATAGAGGAGTGCTATAAACGACTCAAAATAGGTGCAGAGTTAGAGAATTTTTCTGGCGTAAATTTAGAGGCTGTATTACAAGAATTTTGGGCAAACTTAGTCATGTGTAATATATTGTCGCTTCATATGTGTGATGCACAAGGGCCTTGGAATCCAGATCAAATTGCTGAGTATCGTTTAAATTTTTCAGTTTTATTTGGTGTAATGAGGCAGAAACTCTATCAGGTACTTATTGCGCCAAAAAACTTTCAAGCCCTTTTTGATAGAGCAAGTATACGCGCTAAAGTTAAAATCTTACTATTACCCACAAATAAAAACATAGTATTGTATTTACTCAAATAATTTAATTTTATTAACCTGAAAGCTTATTAGATTAAAATTATTAAACTAAGAGTTATAATTTTAGCAACTAAAAGCTGTAAATTGCACCATATAAACAGTTATTTCAAGCAAAAGTTATGCCATTAAGAGCTATGCAACAAACATTTATATTTGTGGGTAATAGTAAGCTTAAGACTTCAACGTCTTAACGCACCTAACTCCATCTGCATATAAATTTGCATGGCTCTTTCCAGTATTAAGCAATGCAAATCCAATGTTGTCTACACTAGAGCGCAGTTCCCCTATTTCCTCATTGTTTTCATTTGTCACTTTAGTGCCAATATCTGGAAGTGCGTTATCCCCCTCAACAAGGTAAAGTTTTCTTCTGAATATTTCTTGTCTGCTCATTCGATTTACAACTTCCTGACCTATATAACACCCCTTATTAAAGCTTATACCGTTTACCTTATCGATTAAAAATTGCAGCGGAAACGATGAATTCTGCACCATATCTTTCGCTCCATCTGGAACGAGATTTTGAATTCTGACTTTTTCATACTGAGTAAAATCCCCAACCGGCTCTTTTATTTCATCTTTATGTATGATCCTCATTCCTAGCAGCTTGTGCCTTGGATCTTGAAAAATAACTTGTGACTTACCACTACACTCCGCCAACTTAGTATTAAACAAAACTCCAACCTTATATAGTGCGCTAACGTCTTTAATCTTCACTCTCAAGTAAGTTTTAAGCAAATCCAGTTTCTCGATTATTTGCTGCAAGTGCATGTTTTCGCACTCTAAGAGGGTGTATTTACCATATTCAATAAGAAAAAAATCATATAGATATTTTCCCTGAGGGCTAAGCAATAAAGAGTAAATGGCTTTTTGGCTATCCAACTTATTAATATCATTGGTTATAATACCCTGCAGAAAATCTTTAGTGTCAGGCCCATATAGCACTATCACACCACGACTTAAAAATGGTATATAACTCATGAAATCTCTATAAATAAATCTAAATTCTATTATATAACATTAGGCTCTTTTAGAAACTGCTTTTGGCGTGCATATTTTATAATGGCGTGCATATTTTACAAGCTCCAGCCCTTGAAATCTAACTTACGAGTATATATATATAAACTTATAAGTTAATTTGTTGATGAGGAAAAACAAATGTCAAGTATAAGTTTAAATGTATTAGATGATAGCGTGCTGATCAAGCCTATTAGCGAAGAAAAGCAAGGTGGAATTGTGCTTCCATCAAGTGCTGAAAAGAAACCTACTAAAGGTGAAGTTATAGCAATTGGTGAAGGTTCACGCAATTCAAGTGGCGAACGCGTAACTTTAACTGTGAAAGCTGGTGATAAAGTGTTCTATCGCCAATGGGCTGGTACAGAAATAGAACATAATAATGAGAAGCTTATCGTGATGAAGGAATCCGATATACTTGCTGTCATTAAGTAGCAGTCTTTATTTTACTAAACTGAAACAAAGCGCAACATAGCGCATTGTAAATGATTTTATTATAGTTTTCTAAATTTTTTATTAACAAGAGGTGATAAAAATGACTAATGTAGTAGTATCAGGTGAGCAGTTGCAAGAAGCCTTTCGTGAAGTTGCAGCAATAGTGGATTCAACGGTAGCAATAACTGCAGGACCTAGAGGAAAAACAGTAGGGATTAATAAGCCCTATGGAGCACCAGAAATTACAAAAGATGGTTATAAGGTGATGAAGGGTATCAAGCCTGAAAAACCATTAAACGCTGCGATAGCAAGCATCTTTGCACAAAGTTGTTCTCAATGTAACGATAAAGTTGGTGATGGTACAACAACGTGCTCAATACTAACTAGCAACATGATAATGGAAGCTTCAAAATCAATTGCTGCTGGAAACGATCGTGTTGGTATTAAAAACGGAATACAGAAGGCAAAAGATGTAATATTAAAGGAAATTGCGTCAATGTCTCGTACAATTTCTCTAGAGAAAATAGACGAAGTGGCACAAGTTGCAATAATCTCTGCAAATGGTGATAAGGATATAGGTAACAGTATCGCTGATTCCGTGAAAGAAGTTGGAAAAGAGGGTGTAATAACTGTTGAAGAGAGTAAAGGTTCAAAAGAGTTAGAAGTTGAGCTGACTACTGGCATGCAATTTGATCGCGGTTATCTCTCTCCGTATTTTATTACAAATAATGAAAAAATGATCGTGGAGCTTGATAATCCTTATCTATTAATTACAGAGAAAAAATTAAATATTATTCAACCTTTACTTCCTATTCTTGAAGCTATTGTTAAATCTGGTAAACCTTTGGTTATTATTGCAGAGGATATCGAAGGTGAAGCATTAAGCACTTTAGTTATCAATAAATTGCGTGGTGGTTTAAAAGTTGCTGCAGTAAAAGCTCCAGGTTTTGGTGACAGAAGAAAGGAGATGCTCGAAGACATAGCAACTTTAACTGGTGCTAAGTACGTCATAAAAGATGAACTTGGAATCAAGATGGAAGATCTCACGCTTGATGATCTTGGTACGGCTAAAAATGTTAAAATTACTAAAGATAATACCACAGTTGTCAGCGAAAATAGCGATTCTGACAGTGTGAAAGCTAGAATCGAGCAGATTAAATCTCAAATTGAAACTTCAACTTCTGATTATGATAAAGAAAAGCTAAGAGAACGTTTAGCGAAATTATCAGGTGGCGTTGCTGTGCTCAAAGTTGGTGGAGCAACTGAAGTGGAAGTTAAAGAACGTAGAGATAGAGTCGAAGATGCGCTGCATGCAACAAGAGCTGCAATTGAAGAAGGTATAGTTCCAGGTGGTGGAGTTGCGCTTCTTTATGCTTCATCTGTTCTCGACAAATTAAAAGGTGCAAGTGACGAAGAGCAAATAGGCATAAACATTATCAAGAAAGTTCTCAGTGCTCCAATTAGAAGGTTAGTTAAAAATGCTGGTCTTGAATCTGCTGTTATAATTGACTATTTGATTAAGCAGAATGATAAAGAGCTTATATACAACGTTGAGGCTATGAATTATGCTAATGCGTTTACAGCTGGTGTGATTGATCCAGCAAAAGTGGTGCGTATTGCTTTTGAAACAGCGGTATCTGTTGCGAGTGTGCTGATAACTACTGAATCTATGATAGTTGATGTACCAAGCAAAGAAAATGCTTCATCTCCTATGGGTGCAGGAGAAATGAGTGGCATGGGTGGATTCTAAGTAGAATGAAACCGTGGAGCAATTGCTCCACGGTAGTTCCAAAAAATCTCACATTTTACTATTCGTTAAAGGTAATACGTTTGGTGCAGAAATGCACTACTGTTTGCATCCGTTTCACTCCTTTATATTGTGGTTGTCTAATAACAAAAAGGCAGCATAAGAAAACTATAACCCCTAGTATATTTATACTATAGCTGACCCAAGCAACACGTCATACCGCGATTCATTCCACAACTGTACGAACATTACAATATGGCACATAGTAAACGATGTCATGAAAGTAGCTGACACTGGGATGACACCCTTTTGGATGGAAACCAGTGTCACGCACTGGCATGACACCCATTTGTTCCTATAGTTGTCTTTTCTCGTCTACCTTATTTTGCCACTCTGCTGAACAGACAATGGCGTCAACTTAAGAACTTTCATTAGCAAACTCTCCTAAAGACATGATGGCGTTTGGGCTTATCTACCTTATCGCGGCTATACAATCGTCCCGGTCGGATTTTAACTCTTACTATTACCCACAAATAAAAACATAGTATTGTATTTACTCAAATAATTTAATTTTATTAACCTGAAAGCTTATTAGATTAAAATTATTAAACTAAGAGTTATAATTTTAGCAACTAAAAGCTGTAAATTGCACCATATAAACAGTTATTTCAAGCAAAAGTTATGCCATTAAGAGCTATGCAACAAACATTTATATTTGTGGGTAATAGTAAGATTTTAACTTTAGCGCGTATACTTGCTCTATCAAAAAGGGCTTGAAAGTTTTTTGGCGCAATAAGTACCTGATAGAGTTTCTGCCTCATTACACCAAATAAAACCGAAAAATTTAAACGATACTCAGCAATTTGATCTGGATTCCAAGGCCCTTGTGCATCACACATATGAAGCGACAATATATTACACATGACTAAGTTTGCCCAAAATTCTTGTAATACAGCCTCTAAATTTACGCCAGAAAAATTCTCTAACTCTGCACCTATTTTGAGTCGTTTATAGCACTCCTCTATATGCCACCTTAATACATAAGCTTTGCTGATATCTTCCAAAGTAAATTTTTCTCGATCAAAAAGTGAAGTAACCAATACCTCTGTTTCTCCGTTGGCTAATGTCAGCACTATTACTCTTACTTTTTGGCTTTTCGTTTTATTTTCTAGCACAAAATCAAAATCTAATTCACCAGATGAAATTCGTTCCCATAGCTTGCTATAATTTCTTTTTTGCAAGCGAAAAATAAAGTCTACTTTCAATTCATAATGCTGCTGAATGAATTTTAATGAAGACGGTCGTAGATAAATAATAATCTATCTTGATTTAATGAACGCATTTGAGTAACGACTTCAGGTAATTGTTCTTCTGCTAACGTTTGCTCACCCACATTCCAAGCTTACTTTATGCTGCTGAATGAATTTTAATGAAGACGGTCGTAGATAAATAATAATCTATCTTGATTTAATGAACGCATTTGAGTAACGACTTCAGGTAATTGTTCTTCTGCTAACGTTTGCTCACCCACATTCCAAGCTTACTTTTACCCACAAATGTAAAAAGTGAGTAAGCTAAATAATTTAGGATCAAAATGATAGAAACAAGTACAAGCGTGCAATATACAGATGGCTTAGGGGATAAATGGCATAAGTGTTGAAAGTATCAAAAATAACGTGATATGAGATGATCAACGGCATGTAAATTACCTCCCGACAGTAAAACAATCGAACGTCATTTAGATCCAATGTGAATTGCAGTAATGCTATTTTGAACCCATGTAGATTATTTTTGATTTTATAAACAAGAAATAACAAAGCCGTAATAATAATCATGTAAATATACACCTTCATGCCATTCATAGTATGGCTTAAAAAGTGCTTATATCCAAGATTTTGCTTTATAAATTTAAAGAACATTTCTATATCCCATCTGCGCCTATATAGCTCTGTTACTTCATAAGCTGGCATTTCAAACAAGTTTGTCAAAAACCATATTTCATCTCCAATTTTATTTCTGATTTTTATTAGCCGTAGATCATGCTTTTCTGCCACTTTACCTCGTGCACGATAAAGATTAACTATTATATCTTCTAAAATCTCTGATCCATCCGATTTTTGTTCTCTTATAACTTTGTTCCTGCTTATAACATCATGTTTTCTTCCTACTTTAACTCTTGTGATAAATTTGTACTCCTCTTCATCAAATTCGGCAAAAGTTCCAACTTTTCTGATTCCTCTATCAAATAATAAAATATCCTCTTTTTCAACTTTAGCTTCATTAATTGCTCTCACTAATGCTATATCTTCACTACTTTCTTCTTGTCCTTTACAAAATCTTATACTTGTCGGCAATTGATCCTTTAATCCTACACTCACTTTAACTTGACTGTCGTTACTTTTACCGCCTATTTTTAGCCCATCTTTTATGAGATATCCCGATAAATTTATGATCGTCGAATCAAACTTATGTAAGTTATTTGATGTTTTTTGGGGTAATAGCTTTTTAATCTTGCTCATCAAATCAATATATACTCCCTTAAAATATTCTGGATTTATAACTTTTAACCTTTTTGACAAACCACTGTATGTTACTGTACTTTTATCGCTATTCTTATCCATTATACACCTGTTTATTACCATTTCTAGCGCTCTTAGGCTTGTTTTTTGCCCCATTAATATTAACTTCATTAGACCTTTAAATATAATCTTGCCCAACAATTTAGTATTACATTTATCTACTTCACTTAATTTTCCTAGCCTTTCTAAATCCTCATCTTTTATTAAATTTAGTACTCTTTCTATTTGATCCATTATTGCCTCCATTTTCTTGCAATAATAGTTCTTTATGTCTTTTTTGTGTTACTTTCAACACTTATGGGATAAATGGCTGGAAAGAGAGTTAAAACACATTAATTTGGGAGATAAAAGGCTTAATAAAAGGCTTATAAAAACAAGTTATTGCATAGAGGGTAAGGCATCTGGTTCAATTAATCAAAGCTGTAGTGGGTGGAAAGAAGCTAAGGGTGCATATAGATTATTTAGCAATGAAAAGCTTGAAGATAAGGAAATTTATTCTTCCCATTATAAAGAAACTAAGGAAAGAATAAAAGGAAACCAGTTGGTCTTTTCAGTTCAAGATACAAGTTATTTGGATTTTGACTCTCATATAAAGACCAAGAGACTAGGCAGTATTTCTAAAGCTTATACAAAGCATAAAATGGGTTTACTGTTGCATAGTGCCTTAATAGTCAGCAGAGACGGATTACCTTTAGGTCTATCTTCCCAACAATGTTGGGCGCGTTCTATTAGGGAAGAAGAAACGGCACAAGAAAAAGCAAACAGAAAATACCGTACCTCCATAGAAGAAAAAGAAAGTTATAAGTGGATAACAGCTCTTAAAGAAACTATAAACAACCTTCCTCCAAATGTACAACTTGTTACCCTTGGTGATAGGGAAGCAGACATCTTCAAATTTTTATGGGTGGCTGAGACGTTAGGTAGTTTTTATGTAATCCGCAATCGAGCTAATAGAAGATTTATCTGTACTGAAGTCGGAAAAACAGATTTGCAAACACGCATCACTCAACTGCCAGTAAAAAAGAAAATTTCTCTAGAAGTTACTAAAGGTGGAAACCAGAGATCAAGGAAAGCTAATATTGAAGTTAAGTATATGAAAGGCTATATACCTATCAGATCTTCTTCCATTTATGGGTCAAAAGATACAATACATAAAATAAGTGATAAAATCCCTGTATATGTGGTAAGTGCAAAAGAAACAAATCCTCCTGATGGATTGGAAGCTATCGACTGGACTCTACTAACTAATGTACCGATTAATAATACTTTAGATGCCATAGAAAAGATAAATTGGTATAAGCTAAGGTGGAAAATTGAAGAGTATTTTAGGATTTTAAAATCAGGATGTAAGATAGAAAGCTCCCGCTTAGCTACAAAAGAAAGATTACAGAAGTTAATTGCTATAAAAAGTATAATCGCGTTTAAAATTTTATATTTGACAAAAGTGGCTTTATCAAATCCCATGGAAATTTGTACTAAAATTTTAAGCAACGAAGAGTGGAAGGTCCTTTACATGCGTGAGTATCGGGTAGCAACATTACCCGAAGAACCTCCAAACATAAAACAAGCTATTATTTGGTTAGGAAAATTGGGTGATTTATGAATAGAAAAAGTGATAATTTACCAGGGTCTATGACTCTATGGCCTTACTATTACCCACAAATATAAATGTTTGTTGCATAGCTCTTAATGGCATAACTTTTGCTTGAAATAACTGTTTATATGGTGCAATTTACAGCTTTTAGTTGCTAAAATTATAACTCTTAGTTTAATAATTTTAATCTAATAAGCTTTCAGGTTAATAAAATTAAATTATTTGAGTAAATACAATACTATGTTTTTATTTGTGGGTAATAGTAAGCTCTATGGCGGGGCTATGAAAACCTTAAGGAGAGCATTGTTATGCTTCACATCATAACCTCTCAAAATTGTGGGTAAAAGTAAGGTCTTTATATGAGAGTCAAAATCCAAATAACTTGTATCTTGAACTGAAAAGACCAACTGGTTTCCTTTTATTCTTTCCTTAGTTTCTTTATAATGGGAAGAATAAATTTCCTTATCTTCAAGCTTTTCATTGCTAAATAATCTATATGCACCCTTAGCTTCTTTCCACCCACTACAGCTTTGATTAATTGAACCAGATGCCTTACCCTCTATGCAATAACTTGTTTTTATAAGCCTTTTATTAAGCCTTTTATCTCCCAAATTAATGTGTTTTAACTCTCTTTCCAGCCATTTATCCCATAAGCCATCTGTATATTGCACGCTTGTACTTGTTTCTATCATTTTGATCCTAAATTATTTAGCTTACTCACTTTTTACATTTGTGGGTAAAAGTAAGGGTTTGACCTTTAAAAAGACAACAAACTTCTTTTTCTGTTACCTTTGTTACAATTTGAGGAGCACCAAAAAACACAGCAACAAACATACCCAGTGCGAAAAGTGCAGGCCAAGGCATTCTGCCAAATATTGCAAGTAAGCTTGAACCAATTATTACCACTGTAATCATTGGTCTACCTATTCCATGAACGTAACCTATTACATTACACATTACATCTGTTGCTCCATCAGCGTGTGCATCAAATGCATAGAAAACTATAAATAGAATTACAAGAAAATTTCTCATTGTTCTTTCAATAATCATGCCTGATTGTTTCTTATTTTAATAAAATTTCAGTAAATAGCTTTTTTCAAAAATTATGCTTAACCCAATCAATATTTATTTATTACTGCCTTTTTAATACTATAATTAACTCAGTTGATTTTTATCAAAATGCGAAACCATGGAACAATTCGAGAACTTTTACATCACCACGCCAGTATATTACGTAAACGATAAGCCGCATATTGGTCATGCATACACTTCTCTCTTGTGTGACGTGGTGGCAAGGTTCATGAAACTAGCTGGGAAAAATGTCAAATTTACCACCGGTACAGATGAACATGGACAAAAAATAGAAAAAGCAGCTAAAGCAAAGGAAATGCAGCCAAAAGAATTTACAGATGATGTGAGCGTTTCATTTAAAGAATTGGCTAAGTTCATGAATTTTGAGTATGACGATTTTATTCGCACTACGGAGGAACGTCACAAAAAAGCAGTTATAGCTTTATGGAATAGACTTGAAGAGAGAGGGCAAATATATTTGGATTCCTATTCGGGTTGGTATTCAGTTCGTGATGAAGCATTTTATCAGGAATCAGAGCTGATAGATGGCAAAGCACCAACAGGCGCAGAAGTTCAGTGGATAAAAGAAGAGAGCTACTTTTTTCGCTTGTCAAACTGGCAAGACAAATTACTGGAACTCTATAAAAATCAGCCAAGTTTTATCTTTCCTGAGAGCAGAAGAAATGAAGTGATATCGTTTGTAAGATCAGGGCTCATTGACCTCTCAATCTCTCGCACTAGTTTTAACTGGGGAATAAAAGTACCAGGTAATGACAAACACGTAATCTATGTCTGGATAGATGCATTAACCAATTATCTTACATCAATAGGTTTCCCTAGTACTGAAGGTGAGGAATATAAGAGGTTTTGGGCAGAACCAGAAACACAGATTCCAGTGTCAAGCACTGGAATGACACCAAACCAAGGGAAAACGCAGATTCCAGTGTCAAGCGCTGCAAACCTAGCTGACAACTCTTTCAACGTTCATGTAATCGGTAAAGACATATTGCGCTTTCATGCTGTATATTGGCCAGCGATTCTCCTTGCAGCAGACCTGCCACTGCCAAAACAAATTGCAGTTCATGGTTGGTGGTTGAACGAGGGAGAGAAAATATCCAAGTCCCTTGGTAATGTCATAGATCCAATTGGCCTCGCTCAAGAGTTTGGTGTTGATCAGCTACGCTATTTTCTCCTCAGGGAAGCAAGCTTCGGCCAAGATGGCAACTTTAGTAAGAAAAATATGATCAGCCGGATAAATTCAGAACTGGCAAACAACATAGGCAATTTAGTGCAAAGAACAATTTCATTTTTACACAAGCAATGTTCTGGAATTGTACCAACAATCGATCAAAGCCTACTTAAAGGTGAAGAAAGTCTTCCAGGTTGCAAAGCTATACTCGATCAAGTGATGAATCACCTATCAAAGTATGAATTTAACCATATCATACTTCTAATCATCAACATCTCTTCTGAAGCAAATGCCTACATAGACAAAAGTGCACCCTGGACACTAAGCAAAACTGACAGAGAGCGCATGAATTTAGTAATTTACAAGTTACTGGAATATATCAGGATAATAGGCATTTTATTGCAGCCAATCGTTCCCAAGTCAGCAGAGATGATACTAAATCAACTGCAAATTCCGAAAGAACAACGAGATTTAAAATCTCTGTGCAACGCATGCGTAAGCTTAGGCATTACGCTGCCTAAACCTACGCCGGTTTTTTTGAGGGTTGATGCTAAAGAGGAGAAATAGTGTAAAAACTATTTCTCCTGGATGGGATTATCTTTAGTTAACGACGGTGCACACCGCTGTCTACATATTCAAGTTAGGTGGCAAGTGCCTTAGTTACTTTAGCACAATATGGTTTAGTAACATCAGCACCTATCACTACTACTTCAGTCATTGCCGACTTAACCTTTCCTAGGCTCCATGCAAACCAGCCTTGACCATTTTCTTCTTTAGTTGGCTGACTTTCTGGGCTAGAAATCTCAGTACCTTGTTCATCACCAGATTCTGCATCATAAAATACATCCTGATCCTCAGAAAGACTCATTAAATAACTTTTAGCAGCATCAACATTTAAATGATCAGGTTGCTTAGGAACGTTATCAATATTTAAATAATCCAAACTATTAGCTCGTTGCTTTTGCTCACTGGAAAGAACCTCAAGATTTAAATAATCCAAACGAGTTAGTTCTTGCATGCTAGGTTTAGATCCATCTTCACGCTTAAACTGCTCTTCCGGACTAGAAACCTTAGTACCATAAATCCTACTGTACAAGCTGCTTCCAACGCTGTTAAGTGCTCCTTTTGTATACTCAACTAATGTACCATAAACATTTTTTAATTTATTTCCAGCACTATTAAATTTCCCTTTTACATACTCAACTGATGTGCCATAAGCATTTTTCGCACTACCTACGACATTTGTTAAGTCATTTGCAACATCACTACGGCGCTGCTTAATAGTACTATGAACGCGCCCACTACTGTAGGCTTCTGCTACATATGCAAATGCTTCTTGAGATGCTTCTTTGATATTCTTTATTGCTTGCGGAACAAAAGTTTTCTTGTGTTTAAATTTTTCTATTTCTTCTTTTGGATTATTAATCTCCTCATTTTTTTTATTAATTTCAATTTTCTGCTTAGAAATTTCTTCCTCTTTAGCTTTTACTTCCACTTCTTTTTTAGTCAGCTGGTCATTTTGCCCAGAAATTGTTTGTTCTTGAGCTTGTATCTTAGCTTCTAACTCAGAAATGGTTTGCTTTTGATCCTGTACTACCAATGGCGTCAACTTAAGGAAAAATATCAGCGATAGTGTATAAAATTTCTCTCTAAAACTTTTACCATTAAATTATCCAGAAGCCGCAGGAAACAGCACTTTTGTTTCTATTTTATTTCAACAAAGAAGTTTAAAATGTGTCCTTTTTAGGTGAAACATGCGTGCGCCAAGCAAAGTGCGTAAAGTCCAGTTGGTGAAAATCCAACCCAGGCAAAGCCTAGCCAGCAGGCTGGAACAAACCACTATGCTGCGTAAGGTAACGAGCGTAGTAAAGCTAGTGGAATGGACAACACAGGGTACAACGAAAGTGAAGGTATTGAGTCCCGAAATTCTCGATGTCATAGAGGTCGACACGTTGCATATAGTGGAAGACAGCAAGAAGGGTAACAATAGGGCAAGTTATCACTCACTCTATCGGGATCTGAGGCCGTATCACGTGTTGAGATGGAGTTTACGTAAACTTGGGAGATCCTTTGTATTCCTATTAAGGTACGTTGGAACAAGTCAACAAAGGCGAGTACTGACGGAAGATATAAAGGAAGTCGGACTGATTGATAGTACTCAGAGTGTGGGAAAGCCACATACAAGGGGAAGCGGTCAGCAATATAGTGACTGGTTTAGGAATTGCTATGCCAATACAACGGAGGTTGGAATAACGTGCAAAGAAAACTAAATCAGATAGCAGTAAGAGCCAGGCAAGATAAACGATTGAAATTTAATCGTTAATTCATCTGATAAACGCAGAGAATCTTGCTGAATGTTATAAAGAGCTAAAGCATAACAAAGCATGCGGTATAGACCAGGTGACAGTAGAAGCTTATGGAGAAAATCTTGAAGAGAAGCTCAACACTCTGGTGGATAGTATGAAAAGAAAGCGATATCAACCGCAACCAGTGAAAAGAGTATATATACCAAAAGCTGGAAGCAAAGAGAAACGCGGGCTTGGAGTACCGTCTACAGAAGATAAGTTAGTCCAGATAATGCTGAAGAAGATATTAGAAAATATTTATGAAGCTAACTTTCTGGATAACTCATATGGTTTTCGTCCTGGTAGAAGCTGTCATCAAGCGGTAAATGCACTAAATAAAGCAGTTATGTACAGACCAACTAACTATGTAGTAGAAGTTGATATCAAGAAATTCTTTGATAATGTCCAGCACAAATGGCTAATGAGATGCTTGAGAGAACGGATAACAGACCCAAACATACTGTGGTTAGTAAAACGATTTCTTAAGGCAGGAGTAGTCGAAGCAGGACATTATGAAGCAACTGAACTAGGCACACCTCAGGGGGGAATAGTAAGTCCTATACTAGCTAATATATAGTTGCATTATGTGCTGGATTTGTGGTTTGAAAAGAAATTCAAGCTAAGATCTAAAGGTTATATGGAGCTAGTTAGGTATGCAGACGATCACCTGATTTGCTGCGAAAGAGAAAAAGATGCTAGAGAACTCTTAGAGTCACTGAAACAAAGGCTAGGAAAATTTGGACTGGAAATATCTGAAGACAAAACAAGAATAGTAAAGTTTGGCAAAAAGGAGTGGCAACAAGGAATAAGGGAGAAACGAAAAACGGAAAGTTTCAACTTTCTAGGATTCACCCATTATGGTACAAGGAGTCGTAAAGGTAGAGTAATGGTAGGTCATAAAACCTCGAAAGAAAATCTATCTAGAAAACTTAAAGAAATCAAAGAATGGGTGAAAAAGATTCGAAATAAAGTTCACCTTAAAGATTGGTGGTCAATACTTAAAGCAAAACTAACAGGACACTATAACTACTTCGGAGTTAGCGGAAATTACCGGTGGTTGAATAAATTCTTCTGGCGGGTAATCAAGCTAGCGTATAAATGGATAAACCGACGTAGTCAGAAGAAGAGTATGAATTCAAAGCAATTTATACACTATCTACAAGTTAATCCATTACCAAAACCAAGAATATGCTACTCATTATATACAAAATAGGAAATGCTGTGAATACTACATTGTGGAGCCGTGTGCGGGAAAGCTGCAAGCACGGTTCTGGTGGGGGAGTCATAGCGATAAAACTTAATCAGGAGGATTTAAAACTATGACTTCTACCAAACAAAAAGGAAAAAATTTTATTCTACAAATTAAAAATATAATATACTCGAAAGCTTTTCAGAGAATCCATTGTGTTGAGTTTTACACGAACAAGAAAACTTCCTTTTTCGACAGTATTTTCTATGATTTTAAAGTTAGTTAAAAAAAGTTTGGGAATAGAATGTGAACTTATGGAGCCATTGACATGTACCCTCAAAGCAAGCTTTTTCTAAAGCAAGATATAAGATTTGTCATACAGGTTTTAAAGAATTTAAGCATCCAAACAGCCTATCAAGATGAGCCTGAGTTGGAGAGGCTATAGGCTTATTGCAGCAGATGGTTCTGGTATTCGATTACCGAGCTCTGAAGAAATTGTATCCGAGTTTGGCCGTTTTAAACCAAATGGAACAACAGGTATAATGCCACCATTGGCAATTTGTTTGTTGATTTGTGTACTTCGCTGATTTGTAGTGCTCGTCTTGCGGCTTGGAATATAGGTGAACAAACGTTGGCGGAAGAGCAATTACCCGAAGTTATCACTCAAATGCGTTCATTAAATCAAAAGAAATTATTATTTATCTATGATCGTCTTCAGTAAAATTCATTCAGCAGCATTATGATTTGGAAGTAGATTTTATTTTTCGCTTGCAAAAAAGAAATTATAGCAAGCTATGGGAACGAATTGCATCTGGAGAATTAGATTTCGATTTTATATTAGAAAATGAAAAGCTAAAAAATAAAATGAAAGGACAGAAAGTAAGAGTAATAGTGCTGACATTAGCCAACGGAGAAACAGAGGTATTGGTTACTTCACTTTTTGATCGAGAAAAATTTACTTTGGAAGATATCAGCAAAGCTTATGTATTAAGGTGGCATATAGAGGAGTGCTATAAACGACTCAAAATAGGTGCAGAGTTAGAGAATTTTTCTGGCGTAAATTTAGAGGCTGTATTACAAGAATTTTGGGCAAACTTAGTCATGTGTAATATATTGTCGCTTCATATGTGTGATGCACAAGGGCCTTGGAATCCAGATCAAATTGCTGAGTATCGTTTAAATTTTTCGGTTTTATTTGGTGTAATGAGGCAGAAACTCTATCAGGTACTTATTGCGCCAAAAAACTTTCAAGCCCTTTTTGATAGAGCAAGTATACGCGCTAAAGTTAAAATCCGACCGGGACGATTGTATAGCCGCGATAAGGTAGATAAGCCCAAACGCCATCATGTCTTTAGGAGAGTTTGCTAATGAAAGTTCTTAAGTTGACGCCATTGCCTGAACTTATTGGAGTATATATTGGTCATGGTGCACATGCTGTACGCGAGCTTTTTAAAATAGCAAAAAAATATTCTCCTTGTATAGTCTTTATAGATGAAATAGATGCAGTTGCTCAAAAAAGAAGTACCGCTAATAACTCAGCTTACCATTGTCGAGAGAGTTTAACACAGTTGTTAACTGAAATAGATGGATTTAAGAGCAGAAAAGATATAATAGTAATTGGTGCAACTAACCTTATCGGTGGTATAGATCCAGCACTTATTAGACCTGGACGTTTAGGTCAGAGGGTTTATATCCCTAATCCAAGCGTAGAAGCGAGACAAAAAATATTAGAACTTTATATGCGAGGTACAGAAGCCGATAATGAGTTAAACCTTAAAAACATTGCGGAAAGGACTAAAGGCTATTCTGGGGCTGAGTTAGAGCAATTAGTGAATGAAGCAAAAATTAGCGCTGGTGCGCAAAGACGGCTTATAGTGAGTGAGGAAGATTTCAGTTACGCGCTTCACAGGTTAAGTCCAGAACAAGAAAGAGATAGAATAAGGTTAGTTTCAAACGTGGAGACACAGACAGAAGTATCTTATTCTATTTAGAGTATAAAACTATCATAAATTTTTCTGTTATTTCCAAATAAATTGCTATTAATTTAACAACATACATTACTAAAAGCTTAAATAATCCAGCCATTTCCAGCAACCAAAACCAGCAAGCGTGAGAAGATTTTTTTTTGGAATGAGTTGGTCATGATGTTTGTAAAACTTAATTTGTACACTTTACTTATCCCCAGTAATTCTGATATAGTTACTTTAGTTAAAGTCTATAAAAGTTTATAAATGGCAACCTTAAGTGTAAGAGAAGCTTTATGCACAGCAATTAGAGAAGAAATGCAAAACGACTCTGATGTGCTTATCATGGGTGAAGAAGTTGCAGAGTATGATGGTGCTTATAAAGTAACGAAAGGATTACTGAAAGAGTTTGGAGAAAACAGAGTAGTTGATACGCCTATTACCGAACATGGATTTGCTGGCCTTGCTGTTGGAGCGGCATTTGCTGGATTAAAGCCAATAGTCGAGTTTATGACTTTTAATTTTTCTATGCAAGCTATTGACCAAATTGTGAATTCCGCAGCAAAAACAAATTATATGTCAGGCGGACAACTTGGATGCCCTATAGTATTTCGTGGACCAAATGGCGCTGCAGCAAGAGTTGCTGCACAACATTCTCAATGCTTTGCAGCTTGGTATTCGCATATACCGGGGTTAAAAGTAATAGCACCCTATTTTGCCTCCGATTGCAGAGGTCTGCTTAAAGCTGCAATTCGTGACCCTAATCCGGTAATATTTCTAGAAAACGAAATAGCTTATGGACATGAGCATGAAGTTTCTGACTCTGAGCTATCAAACAAAGATTATCTACTTGAGATAGGCAAAGCTGCTGTTATACGGGAAGGAAAGGATGTAACTATCACTGCTTTTTCATTAAAATTAATGGATGCCTTAAATGCAGCAGATTTACTTTCGAGTGAAGGTATAGAAGCTGAAGTTATTGACCTCAGAACCTTAAGACCACTTGACACTCAAACTGTTATTAACTCTATTCAGAAGACTAATAGGTTAGTTAGTGTAGAAGAAGGATGGCCATTTGCAGGAATAGGAGCAGAGCTGTCAGCCGTTGTTATGGAACAAGGATTTGACTACCTTGATGCTCCAGTTGTACGTGTAACTGGCAAGGACATCCCCTTACCTTACGCTGCAAATCTAGAAAAAAAAGCATTACCGCAAGTGGAAGATATAGTTGAAGCCGTGCATCAGGTCTGTTTTAGAAAAAAATAGTTCTTTTTTGTGTCTCCTGTTCCGCATTGGTCCATCAAAGAAGTATTTCCAGTGCCGCCTATACCACCCATTACTTTTATGACGATAGTTTTAGCACCGAAAAATACAGCACAAAATATACCGAGTGCAAAAAGAGCTGGCCATGGCATTCTACCAAATATCGCAAGCAAAGCTGCACCTATTATCACTACGGTCATAAGTGGTCCGCCTATTCCCCAAATGTAGCCAATAATGTTACATATTACTTGAGCAGTTGTATCAGTATTAGTGTCAGCGGCAGCACTCCCAACATGAGAAAAAGAAATAAATAATACTATAAAAAGAATATTAAAAACTTTCCTAGGGTTCATCTCTATACCTTAAATTTAGATATTGCAATTATACCTAAAATACTATAATTTTTAGTAAAACTAGCATAAAGATTGAATAACAAACGGTGCCACAAAAGTAGTTGATACACAACTGCACAAATATTGTAATATAGACATAGTAAACGATATTATTCCAGTGCTTGACGCTGGAATCCAGACTTTAATTGTTATATTTGTAAATAAGTCTGGTAAGAATAAACGTTCATCTCAAATGCAGTATTTTTGTTGAAATAGCTCAACTGGATCCCAGTGGGCTTTGTTGCATCGCTACTTATGAAAGGCTAACTATAGTTAGGATTATAAGCAACCTATTGAAAATCTTGTTTTTTTGCAATCAATCTGATCAAATTTAAGAATAGTAATTTATTATTTATATTAATAAATTTAATTCTATTGAAAATAGCTAAAGCATTGAAATTCTTGAATTTTAGCCGGATTAGTGAGTGGTAGTGAAATTTCTTTTACTCAAATTTAGGTATTCACTGACCGTTCTTGTTATAAATACCAGAATAATAAGCTACTGATATTCTCTACCTTTTTTATCTTTATCCATCATAGCTAGCGATGCAACAAAGCCATCCCAGTGTCAAGCACTGGGATGACAGCAGTCCTACGTCATACCGCCGCGGTATCTCAGCCGCTAACAAGTAGCGGGATGACGGTTGTCGTTTAGCCATAAACATTAAGAAATTTACCAAATGAAAAAAAGGCAAAAGAAGCCCCGTGGTGGTTGGCTATTTACTATGTACTAAAATATCGGCGTTTTTTTATTCTAAAACGCTTGATTAAGAGCGATTTAGCTGCTTTTAACTTGCAACTAACCTACACCGCAAGTGTTTAAGAAATTTACTAAGCAGGAAAAAAGGCAAAGAAACCCCGTAGTAGCTAGCATTCAAATTCTCCCTTGTCAATTTGACGTTTTTTGCTGTCTTAAACGCTTTGTAAGCGCGTTTCGGCTTATATAGGTAAAAACCTAAAAATTTTTAAAGACATGCGATGCACGTAGTGCGAAAAATTAAACATAAGACGCCAAATACCCTAAGTTTTTTGTCATCAACCTGCACAGATTGCGAAGATAAATAAATAGCTTCAGTTTCATGATAAGGGGGTTGGCGGAGTTTGTCAAGTAAGTTTTTTCGTTTCTAACGGTTGTTGCCAAAAACTATACAAGAAGTCTTTTAAGATCAATCACTTATCTTCAAGGCTTGAATAAAAGCATTCTGTGGAATATTTACGTTCCCTATAGAATGTAACCTTTTTTTACCCTTCTTTTGCTTTTCAAGTAGTTTCATTCTTCGCGTTACATCTCCACCATAGAGTTTAGCTGTTACATCTTTTCTGTATGGGTTAATCGTTTCTCTGGCAATAATTTTCCCGCCCACTGCTGCTTGAATCGCGATTTTGTATTGCTGACGTGGTATTAGATCCTTCAAGCGTGCACATATTTCACGCCCTCTTTTTTCTGCCCTACTTTTGTGAACGATACAAGCCAGTGCATCTACGGGCTCTCCATTAATTAAAAAGCTTAATTTATCTATTTGGCTTACCAGATAGCTGGAAATTTCCCAATCCAAACTTGCATATCCTTTGGAAATTGATTTTAATCGATCATAAAAGTCAAAAACAACTTCAGACAGTGGTAATTTATATCTTAACAATGCTGTTGTTGTGTTACCAATGTAAGATAAATCCTCCTGTTCTCCCCTCCTTTCTTCACATAGAGATAGAATCTCTCCCAAGTATTGATCAGGAACCATTATGGTTGCGGTAATCCATGGTTCTTCCACAATTTCAATTTTCGTTGGATCTGGCATATCACTTGGGTTATGAATATTCAAAATTTCACCACTTCGTGTTGTAACCCTATATATAACACTCGGTGCAGTTGCTGTTAGGTCTAAATCAAATTCTCTCTCGAGCCTTTCTTGAATAACTTCAAGATGCAACATTCCCAAAAAACCACAACGAAATCCATAGCCTAGTGCATTTGAAGTTTCAGCTTCGAAGGTAAAACTTGCATCATTTAAATGTAACTTCTCTAGAGCTTCCCTTAGATATTTAAAATCATCCGTTTTGTGAGGGAAAATGCTACAAAATACCACAGGATGCACTTCTTTAAATCCAGGAAGTGCTTCACTACAAGGTCTCTTTTCCTCAGTGATAGTGTCCCCTACCTTGCAGTCTGCTACTTCCTTCATTGAAGCAGTTATAAAACCAACTTCACCCGCTGAAAGCTCACTCGTCATAACTTTTTTAGGGGTGAAAATACCGATATTATCTATCTGATATGTAGCATTATTAGACATCATAACAATTTTCATGCCTTTTTTTAGCACTCCATTTTTAACTCGCACTAAAATTACTACTCCTAAGTAAGTGTCATACCAACTATCAACCAAAATTGCTTGCAATGGAGCATTGACATCACCTTGAGGAGCTGGAAGTTTTGCTACTATTGCTTCCAGTACATCTTTTATTCCAAGTCCAGTTTTTGCTGATATTAAAACTGACTCACTTGCGTCAATACCAATTATTTCCTCAACCTGGAGTTTTACTCCTTCTGGATCTGCAGCAGGAAGATCAACTTTATTGAGCACAACTATTATTTCATGGTTGTTGTCAATAGCTTTATATACATTTGCAAGGGTTTGTGCTTCAACGCCTTGACTGCTATCTACTATTAAAAGTGAACCTTCGCACGCTGCTAAGCTTCGACTTACCTCGTAAGAAAAGTCAACGTGACCTGGGGTGTCCATGAGATTTAGGCAATATTGATTACCGTCGTTTGCCGTATAATTGAGTTTTACGGTCTGTGCTTTAATTGTAATGCCACGTTCACGCTCTATATCCATTGAATCGAGTATTTGATTGGTCATTTCTCTTGCTTCAAGGCCGTTACATTCCTCTATTAAACGGTCAGCAAGCGTTGACTTACCGTGGTCTATATGCGCTATTATTGCAAAATTTCTTATGTTGTTCATTTATGGCTATTTTACTTAAGTAGAACCATTTTACATTTTAAGTGTTGTGAGGGCAATCCTTTATTAAGAGACTATTTACTCCTTCAACATAGACGACACTTTTTTCGAGCAGGAAATCACTTTATTAACCATATAGTTTTCATGATTATTATCTATTTTAGGCAACTCATACAGATAATTTACCATCATTCCAGCCGACTGACTAATACCTTTTTCAGAAGTATCCGCCATCCAGTTTAATTGTTTTATTGATGCGCCATTGCTTAAATGAAAATGCGCCACCGGGTCATAAGCATTTCCATTGCTATTATTCACTTTTAGTAAATAATATGCACATAGTTTAAGCATGCATTGTTTAGTTTCATTTATACATTCAACATTAGTTTTTAATTGCTCTGCACTTTCTAAAATTTCTGCACTAGATTGTTTTATATTTAGTTTGCCCAATAAAGTGACATCTTGGTTTAGATTGTTTTTTAGCCATTTCGTAAAGCCAGGTATTGGAGAAAGAGTTGCGTATGTTTTTATACTTTTAAACTCCTGTGATAGCTTTTCTACAACCCTTTTGATCAAAAAATTACCAAGGCTGATTCCAGATAACCCTGCTTGAGTGTTTGATATTGAATAGAATATAGCAGTGCTTGCATTACTCGGATCATTTGAAGGTACTGACTCATCTAAAAGGTGTTGAATGCTATCTGCAATCTTATCCACCAATGCAACCTCTACAAAAATTAGAGGTTCGTTTGGTATCTTGTAATGAAAAAAAGCAAAACAGAGACCCAGCCTGTTTTTTAAGTCATCCCAAGAGGAAATTTTATGCACAGCCTCATATTTTATAAGTTTTTCTAACAATGATGCAGGTGAATCCCAAGTGATTTGACGAAGATCGAGTAGATCAACATCAACCCAAGTATAGAGTATATTTTTTAATTCGTTCTCTAGTGGATTCAAGCTTCTATATTGGTTCTTTAGCTTAAGCACGTCAGAACGCATATCAACAATAAACTTAAGGCCTTCTGGTAAAGAAATAAATTGCTTCAATATTTTAGAACGCGGTGATTCAAGAATTTTTATTAAATCCTGTTCAAATTTATAGTTTAACTCGGGATCTTGGTTTTTCTTATACTCTCTAATTTTCTCATCTATTTCCGCTTTATTCGGATTAAATTTTTCTGCCAGGGTTTGTAGAAATTTTATTTTACCTTTCTCTGATAAGCTTAAGTACAAGTTACCAAGAGATACAGCGTTTTTACGTGCTGAAACCTCCCCTCCCTTTGGATTTAAGCACTCGTTCATCTTCAAGACTAAACCATCGATATCGCGACTGTTGCTTAAATCAGGACTGATGTTACCAATCCACGATCTTACAGCATCTGCCACTCCACCTAGTATTTTAAAAAAGCTTCTTACCGCCTTTTTGTCTTCAACTTTCACTATATCAGTTTTTACCAATGATTCTTTTGTCATAGATTCCCTTTATTATACATAGCTAATGCAAGTCAGGGTCATACCGCCGCGATATCTCTAGATCCCGCTAACAAGCAGCGGGATGACGGTTGTCGGTAAACCCAAGTTATTTTAGCTACATATAGCTTAAGTTAAAGGAAAATTTTAGCTACATAGCAGGCACTATTACTGAATTATTAATAATTCAGTAATACAATAGACTTCTTGCACTACCTCCCAAGCCACAACTGTCATTCAGTAGAAACAAAAACTTCCTTGACAAACTCCGCCAGTCCCCCTATCATGAAACTGAAGCTATTGTATTTGCTTTCGCCAATCTGCAGATTAAAAGGTAAGGATTACTTAATGTATCGGCGTCTTATGTTCAATTTTTTGCAGTATATAGATACTGTATGTCTTTACAAAACTTCATCTACATCTAGATTTTTATCTAAATAAGCTGAACGCGCTTATAAAGCGTTACAAGACATCAAAAAATGCCAATACTCGACAGAGATAGTAAAAGACTAGCTAACTCGGGGATTCTTTGTCTTTTTTTCTGCTTAGTAAATTTCTTAAACATTTGCAGCGTAGGTTAGTTGCAATTAAAAGCGGCTGAATCTCGCTTGTCAAGCGTTTAAAACATAAAAAACGCCAATATTTTAAAGCGGATAATAACCTCAGGGCTTCTTTTGCCTTTTTTTTCATTTAGTAAATTTCTTAACGTTTGTAGCTAAAAGAGCCCAAGAGAGGTCAGTGCTCCTTTTTTTGTCATCCAAGTAGCTGACACTGGGATGGCTTTGTTGCATCACACTTTATGAGATGGTGATTTATGGTAAATTCATGTAACTATCTCAAATTTAGCCATACCAATATCAGTGAATTTATTAAGCAAATAGCATTTGATTAGCAGTTCTTTTTCTCGATTTATCTCAGATTTATTCCTAAAACTAAATCCGAATATTTGCTTTAATCTTGAGAAAAACCCTTCAATATAAGATCTTTTCCCATAATTTACTTCTTTTTTCCATTCTTTCATGCCATCTTCACCGTATAATTTTATTAACCTAATAGCAGCATTCCTGTCAGACATATAATCTATTTCTGGATGTTCTGCCGCATTGTTTATTGGTGGAATTTTTGTCTTTATATCGTATTTGTTACACAACTTATAAAACTTGTGCCTATCACATGCTCTATCTGCATATAGTGCTTTTATGGCATGCTGAAAATCAACTTCTTTTAGCAAATCACAAGCTCCATAGTGATCAGAGTAGACACCGTTACTGTATTTTACAGCTATGGCTTTTTTGTTGTTTATATTCAACATTACGTGCAATTTTCTCGTTTGCTCATAGCCACGATATTTTCTGTCAGTGCTATTTTCCTTGCTGTGACCAGGAGTGTTGTTGTATATACTAATTCCTGTACTGTCTATAGCAATTTCGATATCTTCCATATTATTTTTATCAATTCTGCAATCATTTATCTTAATATTAAGTTTCTTAAACCTTCTTGATGCTTGTGAATAGCTGATAACTGCCAAATCTCTTCCTATTTGTTGCAAATACCCTTTTATAAACCCGACTGTTTGTCTTAAACCAATTCTAAAGAAACTGACGATTATATGCACCAAAATCACAACTTTATCACTATAAATATAGTTGCCGCCCTGCATTTTTGGACAATTCTCGTACCAATTTTCTATGGCGTCATTGATATAACAAAAAATGCTTCCTCTTTCTTGGAGAAATTTGTTATATTCATGGCAGTTACTGACTCTCATTTTTTGTGGCATATTTTTTCTTTCAAGGTTAAATGGCTATTTTATAATGAATTTTGTCAGTAGCCACCAGATTTTTTCAGTTGCTATGCAACAAAGCCCACTGGGATCCAGCCTTTCACGCAATCCCATCAAGAACGTTGTATTTTACATAACACTTTTATGCTTACCAACTTAATAAAATTCCTGGATCCCAGTGTCTGGGCACTGGGATGACAGGCTAGCCTGACAACCGTCATCCCTGTAAAGATCAAGTATCCCACTACGTGTTAGCAGCTAAGAGATACCGCGAATGAATCGCGGTATGACGGTTAAGCAATTCGTCATCCCGCTGCTTGTTAGCGGCTAAGAGATACCGCGGCGGTATGACGTAGGACTGCTGTCATTCAAGTAGCTGAAACTGGAATGACACGTCATAAAGGAACCAGTGTCAGCTACTTGGATGATACCTTTTTTCTACTTAGTTTGGGTTATGCAAGAAGTCTATTTACTTCTTAACTTGACGCACATGATGTCTTGCAGCATCATCTACTGTCTCTAAATAA
Source organism: Wolbachia endosymbiont of Phyllotreta cruciferae (assembly GCF_918697765.1). Classification (NCBI taxonomy): domain Bacteria; kingdom Pseudomonadati; phylum Pseudomonadota; class Alphaproteobacteria; order Rickettsiales; family Anaplasmataceae; genus Wolbachia; species Wolbachia endosymbiont of Phyllotreta cruciferae. Next base: position 671,697 of record NZ_OU953855.1, on the reverse strand, counting down.
ATCATTGCTAGACATATACCACTGTGTACTTCTACGGATACCTTATTGCCTAAACTTCGATTAAAGCAAGAATTTTTTCCCGGAAAAGCAAGATTACTAAGGTGCAGTTCCCATTTTAATCCTTTAGTTGATATTTGAGCTCTCGGTATACCAAGTAAAGATATTTTAGTATTTTTTGGCAAAGAAAAAAAATGGGTAATACCTTTTTGTAAAGTGTAACCTACCATGGGAGGTGAAGGTGTGTAAAAGATACTGCCCGTACTTAGAAAAATGTTAATATTCTGTAGTATGTGATCAATTGCTCCTCCAGTAATACCCGTTACTATTGATGGCAATAACTTGTATCTTGAAAAAAGCATCTAATGCTTTAAGCTTAAGTATTAGATGGAGAAGGGAAAAACTCTGGGCAATACCTTAGATATAAAATCTGTGGGAAAGAAAAGAATTCCCTTCTCAAAAGTAGAGGCTGGACGGTATCGTAGAAAAACCTAAATGGTTCTAATTCTGTATTCACAAGGTAAGCCTTACTTTTCATTTTTAATAGTAGTATATGGAGTTATATATGATCAACAACTTTTTAGGTATAGATGTTTCAAAAGAACGTTTTGATGTTTCTCTCTCATTCATAAGTAAAAAAGGAAAGCGTGAAACTAGGAAAAGGAAATTTAAAAATGATGATACTGGGTTTCAAGGTCTGCTGAACTTTCTACAAAAACATAACATAGAAGAAGTAAAAGCTTGCATGGAATCCACTGGTTGTTATAGCGAAGCTTTGGCTGAGTTCCTCCACAACGCTGGATATTTCGTTAGTGTTGTAAACCCAGCTTGCATAAGGTTTTATGCAAAAAGTAAGCTTACACGACAAAAGAATGACCAGACTGATGCAGAGATTATTGCAGATTATTGTCAAAGACAGAAACCTTCTCGTTGGACACTACCTTCTCTTGAAAAGAAAAAATTAAAACATCTTTATCGTTGCTCAAATGCGTTAAAGGATGAGTTAACATTAGCAAATAATCATTTAGAAAAAAAAGAGAGGCTGCCTAAAGAAGTTGCAAATGCTTGGGAAGACCTTGCAATGAACATAGAGCAAAAAATAGAAACAATAAAAAACTCCATACGCGAACTATTAAAACAACACAAAGAATTGTTGGAAGATTTTCAACTCCTATTAACTATTCCAGGAATAGGAGAGGAAACAGCAATAGCTATTTTAGCTGAAATTCCTGGTATAAAAGCCTTTATAAATGCTAGGCAATTGGCAGCATATGCTGGAATTATACCACAAAATATAACATCAGGCTCATCCGTACATGCCAAGCCCAGATTAAGTAAAACCGGTTCACGAACATTACGTAAGGCAATGTACTTTCCTGCTATAGCAGCTAAAAAGCACAATCCTATCATTATGGCTTCTTGCGAAAGATTAAAAGAGAAAGGCAAGCATGCTATGGCCATAGTTGGTGCTGCAATGCGTAAGTTACTTCATATAGTTTTTGGTGTTTTAAGTTCAAAAAAGGCCTTTGATCCAGATCATATCAAGAACTATAGGGCTAAAAGGTTAACTGAAGGTTTAGTACTTTAAAATCAAAAAATGCTTCTAATTCATCTTATGTAAAATGGCATCTTACACAAATTTATTGAATGTTGTTGGTTAGTGGATATGTTGATAAGTAAATTTCTGCTGTTTTATATGTAACTAATTTACTTATCAACATATCCACTAACTATAATCTGTGTACCGCTACACAGGATATGAATAAGAAGTATTTTTTGATTTTATGATGTAACTTGAGCAATTTTTATAATTTTTTTGTTGACTGGTGAGACGGTATCTTGTTTTATCAGTGCTTCTGCACATTTTTCCCCTTCAACTAGAATAACTTTGTCAGATTTTAAAATGCCTGGAATATTGTACAAAGGTCTGATTTCTGGTGCAGTAAAAGTAGATTTTTTCACATCAAAAGGAAGATATCGCTTTCCGCTATCATCATCATAACGATAGACTCTAACAATAGCTTGGCCGTTTTCATCATAATAATCCCAATATGCAGTTGGATTACCTGAAGTTTTGAGCTTTTTAAAATGACCAAGCCACTCAGCTATAGAAGCCATTACTTCAGGAAACTCTATTCTCGTACTTTTTCTATGTACTGCTGCCCAAAGATCGATGATATCACCACCTTCTTTTGTTGCAAAATCGTGCCATAGGCCAGCTTCACTGCCACTTAATTCTACTACTAGACTCTTTCCTTTATCACCTTGTACATTGCCTATATAAAACTTATCACCACGAAAAGTTCCCCTTGGGAATAAATAAGAAAGGCATGATCTTATGTTTAATAATAGTTGTCTTTTTATTTCTTCTACATCAAATTGCTCTAATGGTTCTACAGTATTGTTAAAATCATAATATTCATCATTTAAAGTATTTTTTTGTTTGACATCAGTTAAAAAATCTTGTACCATAAATTGAAACTCCTTTTAAGATTAAGCGTTTGAAAGGTTTTTGAGTAAGGCTGTTTTGATTGGGGTCTTACTCTCTTCTTATGAAGTAAAAGCTGCAATAGGAGGTTCTCTTGGCAAGGCTATATTAAGAAATAAAGGAAGTCAGTTTAGGTTTATAGTGAAAAGTGAAATTTAAGGCTTTAGTATCTTCTTTCTTTTAAGAAAAAGTACTCTACTACATTTTACTCACTATGTCAACCTCTTAGTTTTTATTTTGTTGATATATTGCATACTACTAATATGTAAGGAATTTTGATTAAACCTTCCCATATACGCAGGCATAGTTTAATTTAAGGTGGAATTATAAGCGAATAGAAAACCCTCTACTATATATATACCCTTACTATTACCCACAAATAAAAACATAGTATTGTATTTACTCAAATAATTTAATTTTATTAACCTGAAAGCTTATTAGATTAAAATTATTAAACTAAGAGTTATAATTTTAGCAACTAAAAGCTGTAAATTGCACCATATAAACAGTTATTTCAAGCAAAAGTTATGCCATTAAGAGCTATGCAACAAACATTTATATTTGTGGGTAATAGTAAGTATATATACCGGGTTTCTTATGACTTTTTCTGAAAAAATTAAAAACTTTTTTCTTTGGGGGAGTTTGGCCTACCTATTAATGATAATCTTTTCAAGCCATCTGTAAAAATGAAAAGTTTCTGAAAACGGCAATTACTTTTTGGTTCATGAATAGAATTATTGTATCCGTTCAGGCAATGGCGTCAACTTAAGGAAAAATATCAGCGATAGTGTATAAAATTTCTCTCTAAAACTTTTACCATTAAATTATCCAGAAGCCGCAGGAAACAGCACTTTTGTTTCTATTTTATTTCAACAAAGAAGTTTAAAATGTGTCCTTTTTAGGTGAAACATGCAAAAAGGAAAAAATTTTATTCTACAAATTAAAAATATAATATACTCGAAAGCTTTTCAGAGAATCCATTGTGTTGAGTTTTACACGAACAAGAAAACTTCCTTTTTCGGCAGTATTTTCTATGATTTTAAAGTTAGTTAAAAAAAGTTTGGGAATAGAATGTGAACTTATGGAGCCATTGACATGTACCCTCAAAGCAAGCTTTTTCTAAAGCAAGATATAAGATTTGTCATACAGGTTTTAAAGAATTATTAGGGCTAAGCATCCAAACAGCCTATCAAGATGAGCCTGAGTTGGAGAGGCTATAGGCTTATTGCAGCAGATGGTTCTGGTATTCGATTACCGAGCTCTGAAGAAATTGTATCCGAGTTTGGCCGTTTTAAACCAAATGGAACAACAGGTATAATGCCACCATTAGCAAGGGTTTCTTTGTTTGTTGATTTATGTACTTCGCTGATTTGCAGTGCTCGCCTTGCGGCTTGGAATGCTTACTTTTACCCACAATTTTGAGAGGTTATGATGTGAAGCATAACAATGCTCTCCTTAAGGTTTTCATAGCCCCGCCATAGAGTCATAGACCCTGGTAAATTATCACTTTTTCTATTCATAAATCACCCAATTTTCCTAACCAAATAATAGCTTGTTTTATGTTTGGAGGTTCTTCGGGTAATGTTGCTACCCGATACTCACGCATGTAAAGGACCTTCCACTCTTCGTTGCTTAAAATTTTAGTACAAATTTCCATGGGATTTGATAAAGCCACTTTTGTCAAATATAAAATTTTAAACGCGATTATACTTTTTATAGCAATTAACTTCTGTAATCTTTCTTTTGTAGCTAAGCGGGAGCTTTCTATCTTACATCCTGATTTTAAAATCCTAAAATACTCTTCAATTTTCCACCTTAGCTTATACCAATTTATCTTTTCTATGGCATCTAAAGTATTATTAATCGGTACATTAGTTAGTAGAGTCCAGTCGATAGCTTCCAATCCATCAGGAGGATTTGTTTCTTTTGCACTTACCACATATACAGGGATTTTATCACTTATTTTATGTATTGTATCTTTTGACCCATAAATGGAAGAAGATCTGATAGGTATATAGCCTTTCATATACTTAACTTCAATATTAGCTTTCCTTGATCTCTGGTTTCCACCTTTAGTAACTTCTAGAGAAATTTTCTTTTTTACTGGCAGTTGAGTGATGCGTGTTTGCAAATCTGTTTTTCCGACTTCAGTACAGATAAATCTTCTATTAGCTCGATTGCGGATTACATAAAAACTACCTAACGTCTCAGCCACCCATAAAAATTTGAAGATGTCTGCTTCCCTATCACCAAGGGTAACAAGTTGTACATTTGGAGGAAGGTTGTTTATAGTTTCTTTAAGAGCTGTTATCCACTTATAACTTTCTTTTTCTTCTATGGAGGTACGGTATTTTCTGTTTGCTTTTTCTTGTGCCGTTTCTTCTTCCCTAATAGAACGCGCCCAACATTGTTGGGAAGATAGACCTAAAGGTAATCCGTCTCTGCTGACTATTAAGGCACTATGCAACAGTAAACCCATTTTATGCTTTGTATAAGCTTTAGAAATACTGCCTAGTCTCTTGGTCTTTATACTTACTTTTACCCACAAATATAAATGTTTGTTGCATAGCTCTTAATGGCATAACTTTTGCTTGAAATAACTGTTTATATGGTGCAATTTACAGCTTTTAGTTGCTAAAATTATAACTCTTAGTTTAATAATTTTAATCTAATAAGCTTTCAGGTTAATAAAATTAAATTATTTGAGTAAATACAATACTATGTTTTTATTTGTGGGTAAAAGTAAGTATAAAGACCAAGAGACTAGGCAGTATTTCTAAAGCTTATACAAAGCATAAAATGGGTTTACTGTTGCATAGTGCCTTAATAGTCAGCAGAGACGGATTACCTTTAGGTCTATCTTCCCAACAATGTTGGGCGCGTTCTATTAGGGAAGAAGAAACGGCACAAGAAAAAGCAAACAGAAAATACCGTACCTCCATAGAAGAAAAAGAAAGTTATAAGTGGATAACAGCTCTTAAAGAAACTATAAACAACCTTCCTCCAAATGTACAACTTGTTACCCTTGGTGATAGGGAAGCAGACATCTTCAAATTTTTATGGGTGGCTGAGACGTTAGGTAGTTTTTATGTAATCCGCAATCGAGCTAATAGAAGATTTATCTGTACTGAAGTCGGAAAAACAGATTTGCAAACACGCATCACTCAACTGCCAGTAAAAAAGAAAATTTCTCTAGAAGTTACTAAAGGTGGAAACCAGAGATCAAGGAAAGCTAATATTGAAGTTAAGTATATGAAAGGCTATATACCTATCAGATCTTCTTCCATTTATGGGTCAAAAGATACAATACATAAAATAAGTGATAAAATCCCTGTATATGTGGTAAGTGCAAAAGAAACAAATCCTCCTGATGGATTGGAAGCTATCGACTGGACTCTACTAACTAATGTACCGATTAATTGTATTAAACAAGACTTGATCTGACACTTTAAAAAAGTAAGTTATAAAATAATAAAAGAAAGGAGTGTTAGAAATGAGTACAATACAAACAAAAATACTAAAACCAAAGCTAGGGTTATTAGAACTAGCAAAACAACTAGGAAATGTATCTCAAGCATGCAAAGTGATGGGATACTCAAGAGATACATTTTATCGATTCAAAGAGTTGTACGAAAATGGAGGAGAAGAAGCATTACATGAGATAAGTAAGAAAAAACCTCTATTAGCGAATAGAGTTTCCGACGATATAGAAAGAGCAGCGATTGGTATAGCAACAGAATTTCCAGCATATGGGCAAGAAAGAGCTGCAAATGAACTGAGAAAAAGAGGTATAATAATTTCTCAGGGAGGAGTGAGATCTATATGGCTGAGAAATGATCTTGAAACTTTCAAGAAAAGACTTAAAGCACTGGAAGCAAAAGTAGCTCAAGATGGAATTATATTAACCGAAGAGCAACTTGCAGCTTTAGAAAAAGTTAAAGAACAAAGAGAAGCACATGGTGAAATTGACACCGAACATTCAGGTTATTTGGGTTCTCAAGATACCTATTATGTAGGTAATATAAAAGGTATAGGAAGAATCTACCAGCAGACCTTCATTGATACTTATTCTCGAGTAGCATTTGCCAAGCTTTATACAGACAAAACGGCTATTACTGCTGCTGACTTGCTGAATGATAGAGTGATACCATTTTTTGATGAGCAAAATGTGCCATTATTGCGTATCCTTACAGACCGAGGAACAGAGTATTGTGGTAAGCCTGAAAATCACGCTTATCAGCTTTATTTGGGAATCGAAAATATCGATCATTCTAGGACCAAAGCCAATTCTCCACAGACTAATGGCATATGTGAAAGGTTTCATAGAACTATGCAAGATGAGTGTTACAATATTATCTTCAGAAAGAAAATCTACAATTCTTTGGAAGGTCTACAGATTGATGTTGATTATTGGTTGCGTTCTTACAATGAAACAAGACCGCATTCAGGTAAATATTGCTATGGTAAGACGCCTATGCAGACTTTTCTTGATAGCAAACATGTTGCTTTTCAGAAAAATATTAGTAGCATTACACAAGAGACTGATATTAGTTTTGACTACCTCAATTCTTCTGTCAGTTAATTCTTGTCTGTCAGATTAAGTCTTGTCTTTTACACCTCTCAAAATTCTTACTATTACCCACAAATAAAAACATAGTATTGTATTTACTCAAATAATTTAATTTTATTAACCTGAAAGCTTATTAGATTAAAATTATTAAACTAAGAGTTATAATTTTAGCAACTAAAAGCTGTAAATTGCACCATATAAACAGTTATTTCAAGCAAAAGTTATGCCATTAAGAGCTATGCAACAAACATTTATATTTGTGGGTAATAGTAAGACCTTAATATAGGGGAATTAGATTTAAATAAACTTGTTTCTGACCATAACTACTGCTTTGATGTGCTTACAAAAGCATTAGAGATTGAGGACAGATGCGAAAAGGAAGAGGTTATAGATTGGTTGCTAAAAAATGGTGCTAACATTAATGTTAATAAAGGTGATCAAGCCCTACTGAGTGTTGCAGCTGAAAAAGGTGATGTTGAAAATGCTGTGCTATTGCTTGAAAGGGGAGCACATGAAGGAGTAAATTCTCAAGATGCTGAAGGAAGAACGTTATTACTAAATGCAATTATTCAAGATAAGTTGGGCCATGCAAAATATCTCATAAAACAAAGAGTTAACGTTAATATACCAGATAATAATGGAAATAGCTCACTACACTACGCTGTTGTCAATTTTATTAAGCAGCGCTTAATTGAATGTGATGAAACCTATACAGCTAACGCTACTTTTTATGATTTTCTTAAGAATGGTGCAGATCTCTATATCAAAAATCATGATAACCTTACAGCATTTGAATATGCTTTTCACGCAAGAATAGCTCCTAGGGAAGCTGTTTATTTATTCAAGCTATATATAGAAAGAGGTGATCAGAGTGAAAACATGCAGTTAGTAAAAAATTTCAAATTGCCTTCTGGTGAAACACTTAGGGAAGCTGTTTATTTATTCAAGTTATATATAGAAAGAGGTGATCAGAGTGAAAACATGCAGTTAGTAAAAAATTTCAAATTGCCTTCTGGTGAAACACTATTGGAGTATTTTTTCAACAATAAATTATTTGATAGTGCTCAATCTTGTATAGATCTAGGAGCAAATGTTTCGCATAATGGGTCATCTTTACTGATACAAGCTCTTCAGAATCGAGATATAGAAGGTATCGGGTTTCTTTTACGAAACAGAGCAGACATTCCAAATAACGCAAACATTTCAAATAATAAGAAAAACTGTAAGTTGTATTTCCAAGTAGCGGTTGGATGTGTAGCGATGTTTTCGCTTGGTATGGGAGCTGCAGCCACGTTTACTCTAATTAAAATGTCTCCGCTAGTGTTAGTAATAGTAGCTGTGACCTTCTTTTTGACTGCAATAGCATCTATGTCTCTGTTTGTATTATATAAAAAAGTAAAAGGGGAACGCAAACACGAGGTAATTGTTAATAATGCTGTATTTAACATAAGTCTAGAAGAAGCAGCTAATGATTTGTTTAGCGGGTTATCAACTATAGCAGAAAGAGGAGCAGAAGCAGGTGCACTATACCTGGAAGTAAAGGAAAAGACTGAAAGTGTAGCTAAAAAAATGACATCCAAAAAGGAATTAATTGAAGCAAGATTTCAAAATATACAAGAAAATTTCATTAATAAGTTAAGTAATTTTGAAGAACTTCAAGGTGCTAGAGATTCTAGTACTTTAAAGAAATTCTATGCTGCTGTTAAAGATGTTCTAAAGATACGCTCCAGCATTCCTATTTCCAATTTACATCTATTATCGCTTGTTTACCATTTATCATTGGAAGTATCATATGCTATTTTTCAGGCAATAACTGATCCAACTCTTGGAAGTACAATTTTAACTGCCATAAGTGAAAGAAAATTGCCTGAAGATAAGCAGTGGGCTAAGGTATTAAAAAATACAGTACCAAACTTAATAAGAAATCAAGAAGTTGTGCGGAATGTTATAGTACCAACTCTTACTGATATTTTAAAGAGCCTATCAGAATCAAGAGAAGAAAGAAAATTTATAATCTATACTCTGGTCTGCCTGAAAGAAGTGATTGATGAAGTTTATACGACATCGGTACAAGAGTCATTGTATAGGATATTAGGAGTAGAACTTGCAAATAGTCTAAATGGTATGGTACAGGCAATAAGTAACCTATTAGGCTGCTATGGACACGAAGAAGTAGAACGTGCAAGAACCGCAAATGAGTTAGATTACAGAGTAGGTAAACTTACACCTGAAGAAACGCAGCAATTCGTTATAAACTTAGGAGAGAGAGTAGGATCTCTCAGGGAGTTTGAGGGTCGAGTTACAAATAAACAGTCAATTAGTAAATTGATAGATTATTGTTTGGACCCAAAACTGAATGATAGGGAAGCAGCCGCAACACTATTAAATTATATACTCACATGTACTGAAGATGGTCGTTATTTGGCCGCTGAAGCTGGTACTAATAATAATTTATCTAGCAACTCTAATGTTGTACTTATTACGCACGTGGCAGCAAATCGATCTGCACAGTTAGACTAGAGGCGGCTATATGGAAAAAAGTGAAGATAGTTTCAGAGATAAGCAAGCAAATGACAATTGATAGACTTAAACTATGTTCTCAATTTCTCAAAAAAATCCTTTAACAAAAAAGAGCATTCTGTTTCTAATATCCCACCATAAACTTCAGGTATATGGCTGCAAAATTGAAATATCTTAGCACCATTTTCAATTCCTCCACCTTTTGGATTATAAGCTCCAAAGTACAATCGTTTAATTCTGGCAAAGGAAATGGCTTGAGCACACATCGGACATGGTTCTAATGTTACGTACATATCAGCATCACAAAGCGTGGGAGTTGAAAATGCTTGTCTGATCGCTAACATCTCTGCATGTGCAGTTGGATCGCTGGATATATTGTGTGCAGAAGAAATGATATTGTCTCCACTCACTATTACAGCACCTATGGGCACCTCATCATTTTTTTGAGCGAGTTTGGCTTGCTCTATGGCAAGCTCCATATATTGATACTTAAACACTAGGCACTTATTTCTTATCAATTGCTGCTTTAACGAACGACACGAAAAGAGGATGAGGAGAAAACGGCTTTGATTGAAATTCTGGATGAAACTGCACACCAATAAACCACGGATGACTCTCTAACTCCACTGCCTCTATGCACGTTCCATCTTCTGATATGCCACTGCATAGCAGCCCATTTTTTTCCAAATCATCTTTATAATCTGAATTGATTATGTATCTATGCCTGTGTCTTTCTGAAATAGTAGTGTTACTATATGCATCCATCATTTTAGAGTTTGCATTTATATTACATTTGTATGCCCCAAGTCTCATGGTTCCACCAAGATCGTCATCTTGATCGCCAGCTAACTTAACGATTGGATGTTTACAGTTACGAAATTCTTCAGAGTGTACATCTTCAAGCTTAACAACATTACGAGCAAATTCAATAATTGCAAGCTGCATACCAAGGCAAATTCCGAAAAATGGGATATTATTTGTACGGGCATAATTTATTGCTAATATTTTACCCTCTACTCCGTCATCACCAAACCCCCCTGGAACAAGGATTGCATGAGAATTCTGTAATTTCTCTCCTATAAGTTTTTCATTTATAGGTTTTTCTTCCTTCTCTCTTGAGTTAACCCAATTTATCCTTACTTTGACTTTATTACTAATCGCACCATGATTTAATGCTTCAACTAGTGATTTATACGCATCAGGGAATTCGGTGTATTTTCCCACTATAGATACAGTAACTTCCTGTGTTGGGTGCCTTATGGAATGCACTATTTGATCCCATTCAGTCAAGCTTGGTTTTGGCTTACTTAAATGAAAGTGCTCCAAAATTTGCGTATCAAGCCCACATTGGCTATACAACACCGGTAACTCATATATATGACTCACATCAGGGGCAGGTATCACATTGGATAAAGAAACATTGCAAAGCTTAGCTATTTTCTCTCTTTGATTATCGAAAATTTCTTTCTCACTGCGGCATAATATAATATCTGGCTGTAACCCCGCGGAATTTAACTCTCGAACTGAATGCTGCGTTGGTTTTGTCTTTAATTCTTGCGCTGCGGTAAGATATGGTATTAAAGTTAAGTGAATAAGGATAACTCTTTGTTTTCCTAATGTGTAGTTAACTTGGCGTATAGCCTCCAAAAATGGTTGGCTTTCAATGTCACCTACAGTTCCGCCTATTTCACATATTACAAAATCTAAACCTTCCGTACCATTAAAAATGAACGATTTGATCAAATCTGTTACATGAGGAATGACTTGCACAGTTTTGCCCAGATAATCACCACGCCTCTCTTTCTTCAATAACTCATGATATATCTTACCAGTTGTTATATTATCATCTTTTGTTGCTTTAATTCCAGTAAAACGCTCATAATGCCCAAGATCCAAATCAGTTTCAGCACCATCCTCGGTCACAAATACCTCTCCGTGCTGAGTTGGGTTCATTGTCCCAGGATCAATGTTGAGATACGGGTCAAGTTTTCTGATACGGATCTTAAAACCGTGAGCTTGAAGAAGCGCACCAACACTCGAAGCAACTAAGCCTTTACCAAGCGATGACACAACTCCACCTGTGACAAAGATAAATTTAGCTTCCTTCATTAATTTTCAAATGGAACAGAAGTAGATTCACTTTCTTGCTTTTTTTCTAATATAATTTTTTCTGCGATCGATTTTTTATGTACGTCTTTTGAACATAATCCTGACAATAGCAATGTGTTTATAATAAACAATCCAGCAACAATAGCCGTTATTCTGCTGAGCGGGTTTTCAGAAGATTTCACCGGAATCATCGAATTGACCCCCTGTTGTGTATTACTAAAACCACTTAACGAACTACTTCCAGGCGGCTGCAAGAGCACTAAAATTACTAACACAACAACCAATATTATTTGAAATATACTTAATACCGCTACTGACATTATAGATAGGGCTGAAAATAAAAATCTTAGCAGTACAAAGCACGTAAGTCAAGAACATCTGTCACCCAAGTAGTTTGAAATCTAAGTATGTATTTACTGCTTACCTTATTTTGATTAACATATGCATAAGACTTTGGGCTTAATATGTATCACATTTTAAAATACAAAGATTATGAACCAAAAATAGACGAAAGTGCTTTCATCGCAGGTGGTTCGCATATCATAGGCAAGGTTGAAATAGGAAGAAATGCGAGCATCTGGTTTAATTGTGTGGTCAGAGGGGACGTTGGATCAATAAAAATAGGTGATGGAACAAATATTCAAGATGGAACGGTAATTCATGTGGATAGAAACCCAGGTGGTGACACAATTATTGGCAGCATGGTAACAGTGGGACATTTTTGTATGTTGCATGCATGCACGGTGCATGATAAAGCGTTTATTGGTATGGGCTCTACCGTGATGGACCATGCAGTTGTGGAGTCTGAAGCTATGGTAGCTGCTGGCTCGCTAGTGACACATGGAAAAGTAATAAAAAGTGGGGAAATATGGGCTGGCAGGCCAGCAAAGTTCTTCAAAAAGATGTCGAATGAAGAAATTAAACATATTACACAATCAGCACAAAATTATATTATGCTAATGAAGGAATATAAAAACTGAAGTTCGCGTCAAGTGTTTTACTTGACACGTACATTTCGGCTTAACCCTTGTTACTTCTTTTTCCCATCTCATTTACTTCTTGTGCTTTTGCCCCATCTACTTGAGTACTAGGTAATACTGTATATGTAATACCACCGGCTACGAGTGCAGATGCTACTGCTATACCAATCATTACTAACATCTCTAACTTAACTGTACGTTCAAGTGCAGTAAATGCTATCAGTCCAGCAGCAAGACCCATACCAACAGTAGCGGTGTACCGTGCTCCATTGCCTTGTTTTGGTTGCTCAGTTGTTTTGTTTTTAGCTTCTAGTTCTTTATTTTCCTTCTCTAACTGATGAACTCGATCATTTTTATCTTTTAAGTCTTTCTTTAGGCTTTCAACTTCAGCATTTGGTTGGTTTATTTTAGCTTCTAATTCTTTTATCTTATCCTCTTTATCCTTTAACTGAGCAGCATCTGGTCGGTCAATGGCGTCAACTTAAGAACTTTCATTAGCAAACTCTCCTAAAGACATGATGGCGTTTGGGCTTATCTACCTTATCGCGGCTATACAATCGTCCCGGTCGGATTTTAACTTTAGCGCGTATACTTGCTCTATCAAAAAGGGCTTGAAAGTTTTTTGGCGCAATAAGTACCTGATAGAGTTTCTGCCTCATTACACCAAATAAAACCGAAAAATTTAAACGATACTCAGCAATTTGATCTGGATTCCAAGGCCCTTGTGCATTACACATATGAAGCGACAATATATTACACATGACTAAGTTTGCCCAAAATTCTTGTAATACAGCCTCTAAATTTACGCCAGAAAAATTCTCTAATTCTGCACCTATTTTGAGTCGTTTATAGCACTCCTCTATATGCCACCTTAACACATAAGCTTTGCTGATATCTTCCAAAGTAAATTTTACTCGGTCAAAAAGTGAAGTAATCAATACCTCTGTTTCTCCGTTGGCTAATGTCAGCACTATTACTCTTACTTTCTGTCCTTTCATTTTATTTTTTAGCTTTTCATTTTCTAATATAAAATCGAAATCTAATTCTCCAGATGCAATTCGTTCCCATAGCTTGCTATAATTTCTTTTTTGCAAGCGAAAAATAAAATCTACTTCCAAATCATAATGCTGCTGAATGAATTTTACTGAAGACGATCATAGATAAATAATAATTTCTTTTGATTTAATGAACGCATTTGAGTGATAACTTCGGGTAATTGCTCTTCCGCCAACGTTTGTTCACCTATATTCCAAGCCGCAAGACGAGCACTACAAATCAGCGAAGTACACAAATCAACAAACAAATTGCCAATGGTGGCATTATACCTGTTGTTCCATTTGGTTTAAAACGGCCAAACTCGGATACAATTTCTTCAGAGCTCGGTAATCGAATACCAGAACCATCTGCTGCAATAAGCCTATAGCCTCTCCAACTCAGGCTCATCTTGATAGGCTGTTTGGATGCTTAAATTCTTTAAAACCTGTATGACAAATCTTATATCTTGCTTTAGAAAAAGCTTGCTTTGAGGGTACATGTCAATGGCTCCATAAGTTCACATTCTATTCCCAAACTTTTTTTAACTAACTTTAAAATCATAGAAAATACTGTCGAAAAAGGAAGTTTTCTTGTTCGTGTAAAACTCAACACAATGGATTCTCTGAAAAGCTTTCGAGTATATTATATTTTTAATTTGTAGAATAAGATTTTTTCCTTTTTGTTTGGTAGAAGTCATAGTTTTAAATCCTCCTGATTAAGTTTTATCGCTATGACTCCCCCACCAGAACCGTGCTTGCAGCTTTCCCGCACACGGCTCCACAATGTAGTATTCACAGCATTTCCTATTTTGTATATAATGAGTAGCATATTCTTGGTTTTGGTAATGGATTAACTTGTAGATAGTGTATAAATTGCTTTGAATTCATACTCTTCTTCTGACTACGTCGGTTTATCCATTTATACGCTAGCTTGATTACCCGCCAGAAGAATTTATTCAACCACCGGTAATTTCCGCTAACTCCGAAGTAGTTATAGTGTCCTGTTAGTTTTGCTTTAAGTATTGACCACCAATCTTTAAGGTGAACTTTATTTCGGATCTTTTTCACCCATTCTTTGATTTCTTTAAGTTTTCTAGATAGATTTTCTTTCGAGGTTTTATGACCTACCATTACTCTACCTTTACGACTCCTTGTACCATAATGGGTGAATCCTAGAAAGTTGAAACTTTCCGTTTTTCGTTTCTCCCTTATTCCTTGTTGCCACTCCTTTTTGCCAAACTTTACTATTCTTGTTTTGTCTTCAGATATTTCCAGTCCAAATTTTCCTAGCCTTTGTTTCAGTGACTCTAAGAGTTCTCTAGCATCTTTTTCTCTTTCGCAGCAAATCAGGTGATCGTCTGCATACCTAACTAGCTCCATATAACCTTTAGATCTTAGCTTGAATTTCTTTTCAAACCACAAATCCAGCACATAATGCAACTATATATTAGCTAGTATAGGACTTACTATTCCCCCCTGAGGTGTGCCTAGTTCAGTTGCTTCATAATGTCCTGCTTCGACTACTCCTGCCTTAAGAAATCGTTTTACTAACCACAGTATGTTTGGGTCTGTTATCCGTTCTCTCAAGCATCTCATTAGCCATTTGTGCTGGACATTATCAAAGAATTTCTTGATATCAACTTCTACTACATAGTTAGTTGGTCTGTACATAACTGCTTTATTTAGTGCATTTACCGCTTGATGACAGCTTCTACCAGGACGAAAACCATATGAGTTATCCAGAAAGTTAGCTTCATAAATATTTTCTAATATCTTCTTCAGCATTATCTGGACTAACTTATCTTCTGTAGACGGTACTCCAAGCCCGCGTTTCTCTTTGCTTCCAGCTTTTGGTATATATACTCTTTTCACTGGTTGCGGTTGATATCGCTTTCTTTTCATACTATCCACCAGAGTGTTGAGCTTCTCTTCAAGATTTTCTCCATAAGCTTCTACTGTCACCTGGTCTATACCGCATGCTTTGTTATGCTTTAGCTCTTTATAACATTCAGCAAGATTCTCTGCGTTTATCAGATGAATTAACGATTAAATTTCAATCGTTTATCTTGCCTGGCTCTTACTGCTATCTGATTTAGTTTTCTTTGCACGTTATTCCAACCTCCGTTGTATTGGCATAGCAATTCCTAAACCAGTCACTATATTGCTGACCGCTTCCCCTTGTATGTGGCTTTCCCACACTCTGAGTACTATCAATCAGTCCGACTTCCTTTATATCTTCCGTCAGTACTCGCCTTTGTTGACTTGTTCCAACGTACCTTAATAGGAATACAAAGGATCTCCCAAGTTTACGTAAACTCCATCTCAACACGTGATACGGCCTCAGATCCCGATAGAGTGAGTGATAACTTGCCCTATTGTTACCCTTCTTGCTGTCTTCCACTATATGCAACGTGTCGACCTCTATGACATCGAGAATTTCGGGACTCAATACCTTCACTTTCGTTGTACCCTGTGTTGTCCATTCCACTAGCTTTACTACGCTCGTTACCTTACGCAGCATAGTGGTTTGTTCCAGCCTGCTGGCTAGGCTTTGCCTGGGTTGGATTTTCACCAACTGGACTTTACGCACTTTGCTTGGCGCACGCATGTTTCACCTAAAAAGGACACATTTTAGACTTCTTTATTGAAATAAAACAGAAACAAAAGTGCTGTTTATTGCACTCTTTGGATAATTTAATGATAAAAAATTTAGAGAGAAATTTTATACACTATCGCTGATATTTTTCCTTAAGTTGACGCCATTGGCTGAACAGATACATAACATTTGCTATACAGAAACTCTGCGATACCAAAATAAATAAAGAGGTACGCCACTTGCAGTGAATAAGCTTGCGATCAGCAAGGTATTCACAGAAGTTTCAAATATTACCCAGCAGCAAAAGGTTGTTGCTATACTGCCAATTAAAAATTTGTAACAACTCTTTTCTTGCACAATAACTTTGAGAAAAGCAAGACTGCATGCAAGGTAAACAAATAAAAATGAAACTACAGAAAAGTCGATAATTGATGTGATCTGCTTAGCAAAATTGTTGCTTGAAGTGAGGATTAGTAAAGTTGCAGTTCCAACTGAGCTAGTTGTTATGCCCCAGAAAGGAGAACCGTGCTTGTTTCTTTGAGCAAAAAACTGTGGCATCAGTTTATCTTTTGCAAGGCCAAGGGCCACTTGTCCACTAGCTAGTACCCAAGCGTTTAAAGTACCAACACAAAAAATGAACGCAGTTATAGAAATAATCAAGTGCCAATTGCCAGAGGCCATAATTTTTATTGCGTCAACATATGGTGCTCTTGAACTTGCTAAATCATTGCCATTTATTAATCCCATAATTGCAAGATTGTTGATAAAATACACAACAGCAACAGAGATTGTTCCAAGTACCACAGCTCTTGGTATTGTTCTAGCTGGATTATCAACTGACCCTGCAGGTGCTGTTGCCAATTCAACTCCAATAAAACCCCATAGAGTAATAAGTGTAGAACGGGCAAGAATCTGCGATGTTGTAAGATTTGATATTTCTTCACTTATGATGAAGTTATTTCTATCAAAAAAAAACAATGCTGCTATAGGTATTACAAGCAATACAGAAATTTTTATCACCGTCAATAAAAACTCAACACATCCAGCAGTAGCTACTCCTCTAAAATTTATTAGTGTAATAATTGTAAGTAATAACATCTCTAAAAACAGATGTACGTTTTGAATATCTTCATGGAAAAATGGTGTAAGATAACCAACACCCACAACTATTACGGCTGTTGTGCTAACCCATGAGATCACCCAATACGTCCAACCAA
This sequence comes from Wolbachia endosymbiont of Phyllotreta cruciferae, assembly GCF_918697765.1. Taxonomy (NCBI): domain Bacteria; kingdom Pseudomonadati; phylum Pseudomonadota; class Alphaproteobacteria; order Rickettsiales; family Anaplasmataceae; genus Wolbachia; species Wolbachia endosymbiont of Phyllotreta cruciferae. Next base: position 654,186 of record NZ_OU953855.1, on the reverse strand, counting down.
CAAAAAAAGCTGCAGCAGGGCCAAAAGCATGCTTTACATAGACGTGAGGGCCACCCGTTTCCGGAAATTTTGCGCAGAGTGAGGCAAAAACTAAAGCAAGAGATATAGCACCAAGCCCTGATATTATCCAGCTTATAAGGCTATACATGCCATATGGAGCAAGGCTAATTGGAAGCATAAAAATTCCAGAGCCAATTTGGCTGCTAATCACTAAGGCAAAAATAGCCCAAAAACCTATTTTATTTGACACAATAATTCTTATCTAAATAGATTAACAATATACCCTAAACTCAGAAATTTCAATTGATCTTTTAACATAAAAACTTGCATTTTTTTCAATTTATTCCTAAAATAGATTATATTAACAGATTATTAAGAGGGGGTTATGAATCCGAGATTAAAAGCATTTTTGATTGCACTTTTGTTTCTCGTGTATTATTTAAATCTTCTTGTTAACTATATCCTTGACCCGATTCTAGTTCGTCCCTTTGAAAGATTATACAAAAACTTAATTGTTGATGGTCTTTATGCCTATTTATCTACAAGCACTTCTAGCCCTGCACTAGCATTTTTGGCTACAGGTTTTATTGTTATTGCTGCGTTTATTTGCCTGAATAAAATGCTTCTTCCCTTGCAAGAGAAGATCATAAACAACTATACCTCCTTTAAAAACAACAATATTGATAGCAATAGCATGTTGTTTGAGGTTTATAAAGATCCAACAATAAAATTAAAGGACAAAATCTTATTCTTCAGTATATACTTGATATATTACCTACAGCTTCCATTTTTGTATATTGCATCAAAGGTATCAGCTCTACGTGGGTTTCTTATATTTAATTTTGGTTTATTATTGTTAAATTATGCACTGCTAATTCCAGTAGCACTTCTTGAGTTAATAAAATATCCATCAGTAAAACTCTTTTCACCTTTGGGTTTGAATGTAAAGCAGCTAAGCTTTTTGTTTAATGTAAGTGATGTGGGTACTAGTAGTCAGAGCGTTCATACTAGAAGTTTTCAGCAAAGCGTTATTGAATGTGCCAAAAAATTAAAGGAAGAACATGGTACGCCGTTAAATGAGTTGGATGAAGAGTTTAAAAGTTGTATAAGCGGTTTAACAAATCAGCAAAAACGAATGATAGAACCTTATCTAAGATTGGATGGTTATGAAACTGGGGAGTGGGTAAATTGGGTAGATTCACAAACCGGATTGACATTGACACAGGCTATAAATTTAGTTTTAATTGCGGCAAGAGAGCAAAATGCAGACGTAGAACTATTGAAATCTATATTACTGGTTCGCTTTGAAGAAAGTAACCGCCAATGTGGTCCTGGAATGCTTCTCCGTATTATTTATGCATTAAGTGGCCTTGAAGCAGAAAACAACTTTGCAGCTCAACTGGAGCCTCAGCTAATGGGGAAGTTGGCTGGTAATGCTACTAAAAGATTTCTTGAGAAATATGTGGATAAGCACTACCATAAAATAAAAGTTTTGAAAGAAAATTTTGATAATTTGTATTCACCAAGTTCTGGGGTGGATTTGAGCAACGTGAGTGATGAAGTAAAGGACGGCATTTCTTATACAAGAGATGCTATAAAAGAATTCGTGTTTAAGGAATTATATGTAAAGTTTTATAACGACTATGGGGAGCATATTCAGAGAGGGCAGATAAAACAAAGGTTAAGGGAGTTAATAACGGATGAAGTCGTAGACGCGGCAATATATTCTAAAATAGATGAAATAGAAATCCCTGCAGAACCACCTACTTATCTTGAAAGAGTAAAAGCATTTTTTGGAGGTCATGCAAGGTCTTCTGCTGCTTAGTGGTTTAGTTCGTGCTATATAGCTAAACTAACTTAGATTTACTGACAATTTTAAAACAACAAATTCGTCATTCCGCTACTAGTTAGCGGAATCTATACCGCGAATGAATCCATAGCTGTACGAACATTGTGATTTGAGAGCAATTTCCACAAGGGAGGGTGTCATTCCAGTGTCAAGCACTGGAATCCAGCCTTTATTATGCAGCCACTTGGTTGAAATTAAGTCTTCTGGATCCCAGTGTCTAGGCACTGGGATGACACCATTTGCTGTGCAATTTACCTTCAAAAATGAATGTTCGTACAGCTATGGAATGAATCGTGGTATGACGCGTTAGCTATAGCTTTGTCTTCCCTTTTCTGAATGGCTTGCAAGCTGCTATCTCTACAAAAACTATATTTTTCTTCAGAAGAGAGTTATATTGTAACTATGGACAAAATAATCATAAAAAAATTTGGTGGGACTTCGCTAACTGATTTAAACCGAGTTGCAAATTTGATAAAAAACGATATTGAGAAAGGTTGTAATGTAATCGTTGTTGTATCTGCTGTTGCAGGATTTACTGACCAAATGGTTTTTCAGGCTAGGCAAATCTCAAATTTAAGTTATAGACAAGAGTTATCAGAGTATGACGTTATGCTTTCAGCAGGAGAACAAATCTCTTGCGGTCTATTAGCTATCACTCTCCAATCGATCGGAGTTAATGCTAAATCGTGGCTTGCCTGGCAGTTACCAATTGTAACTGATGATTTTTATTCTGAGTCTAAAATAAAAACAATAAAGATTGAACGTGTGAAAAGATCTTTTGCTGAGGGTTATACTGCTGCGATCATTGCTGGTTTTCAGGGTATAAATGATGATAGAATCACTACTTTTGGAAGAGGAGGCTCTGATATATCAGCAGTTGCCTTCGCGGTAGCCTTTGGTGTTAGAACTTGCGAAATTTTTACTGATATTGATGGAATATATACAGCAGACCCGAGAATTGTTCCAAAGGCACGCAAGCTCAAATTTATCTCTTACGATGAAATGTTGGAAATGTCGTCATCTGGTGCTAAAATACTGCATAATCGTTCAGTACAACTTGCAATGAAACATAACATTAAAGTGCAAGTGCTATCCACTTTTAAGGAAGTAGAAGGCACCACAGTGCTACACAAAAGGGATGTACTAGAGAGATACTTAATTACTGGAATAACTTATAGCACTAATGAAGCTCTTGTAACTTTCACTAACCTTGCAAATAACTTGCGTACTTTAAGAGATATAGCAGGAGCAAACGTTAAAATTGATATGATACATGGGTCAAGTTTTGTTATCTCCAAATTTGATATTGATTTAATGGAAAAGTTACTGAATAAGAATGAAAATTATGCTATAAACGATAATGTAGCTAAAATTTCAATAATTGGTATTGGTGTTATGTCTAACACTGAAGTGATGCACCGCACACTCAAGGTTTTAAGCGAAAAAAAGATAGAAATACTTGCTATCACAACATCTGAAATCAAAATCAGTATAATTGTTCAAAAAGAATACGTTGTAGCTTTGGTCAAAGATTTACATACTGAGTATGAGCTTGATATGCAGCACTAGGATAGGCTTGACGTCCAGTTGTCTAAGAGTATGTCTTGAAAAGGAATGAGGAAAAAAATATGATAGTGTAAGTAAAAAATAGGAGGGAAAATTGTATCCAAGTGATATAAGTGATAAGGAATGGGAAATTTTGGAGCCACATGTTACACAAGGAAAGATAGGGAGGCCAAGAAAGCACAATATCAGAACAATTATTAATGCAATAAGGTATATAATGAGAGATGGTTGTCAATGGAGAATGCTGCCGAAAGATTTTCCTCCATGGAAGACGGTGTATGACTATTTTCTCAGGTGACGTAGTAATGGCAAATTGGAAAAAATACATAATATGCTAGTAAAAGAGGTAAGAAAAATGTTTGGTAAAAATGAAACACCTTCAGTAGGAATAATTGACAGTCAATCAGTAAAAACCACTCAAAAAGGGGATCCAGAGGATATGATGCTGAAAAAAAAATAAAGGGTAGAAAACGTCATATTGTTGTAGATACAGTGGGCTTAATTATTGCGGCTGATGTTCATAGTGCAAGTGTTCAAGATCGTGATGGTGCTCTAAATCTTTTCACTCAAGCTAAATACAAGGCTCCAACTTTACGTAAGTTTTTTGCTGATCAAGGATACATAGCAAAACCGCTGTTTATTGGAGACAGGATACGATTACCAAGAAAGCTGTTGATGTTACAGGATTTTTCGACAATCTGGACCACAATTTAGCACTGCAGGCTATCAAGAAGCACACAGACTGCAAATGGGTCATACTGTATGTTGAAAGGTGGATGAAATTCCCTATTCAGCAAGCAGATGGCAGTAAGGTAGTTAGGGAAAAAAGGAGTTCCGCAAGGAGGTTCAATAAGCCCAATCATTTCAAACATATTTATGCACCATGCATTTGATATATGGATGAAACAAAATCACCCAACAGTACCATTTGAAAGATATGTGGATGATGCGATAGTGCACTGCAGAACTAAAAGACAGGCAGAATTTATGCGAGCAGCAATCGAAGAAAGATTGGCACAATGTAAGCTAAAATTGCAACCTGATACCAATGCCATTCCAAAACTCCATCATTATACTGCCTTAGTATAACCTTCTCACTTCTACCGTCTATTTGTTTGTTATGTAATAGAAATTGGTATGAGATTGAAGAATTAAGTGTGAACGGACAATGGCGTCAACTTAAGAACTTTCATTAGCAAACTCTCCTAAAGACATGATGGCGTTTGGGCTTATCTACCTTATCGCGGCTATACAATCGTCCCGGTCGGATTTTAACTTTAGCGCGTATACTTGCTCTATCAAAAAGGGCTTGAAAGTTTTTTGGCGCAATAAGTACCTGATAGAGTTTCTGCCTCATTACACCAAATAAAACCGAAAAATTTAAACGATACTCAGCAATTTGATCTGGATTCCAAGGCCCTTGTGCATTACACATATGAAGCGACAATATATTACACATGACTAAGTTTGCCCAAAATTCTTGTAATACAGCCTCTAAATTTACGCCAGAAAAATTCTCTAATTCTGCACCTATTTTGAGTCGTTTATAGCACTCCTCTATATGCCACCTTAACACATAAGCTTTGCTGATATCTTCCAAAGTAAATTTTACTCGGTCAAAAAGTGAAGTAATCAATACCTCTGTTTCTCCGTTGGCTAATGTCAGCACTATTACTCTTACTTTCTGTCCTTTCATTTTATTTTTTAGCTTTTCATTTTCTAATATAAAATCGAAATCTAATTCTCCAGATGCAATTCGTTCCCATAGCTTGCTATAATTTCTTTTTTGCAAGCGAAAAATAAAATCTACTTCCAAATCATAATGCTGCTGAATGAATTTTACTGAAGACGATCATAGATAAATAATAATTTCTTTTGATTTAATGAACGCATTTGAGTGATAACTTCGGGTAATTGCTCTTCCGCCAACGTTTGTTCACCTATATTCCAAGCCGCAAGACGAGCACTACAAATCAGCGAAGTACACAAATCAACAAACAAATTGCCAATGGTGGCATTATACCTGTTGTTCCATTTGGTTTAAAACGGCCAAACTCGGATACAATTTCTTCAGAGCTCGGTAATCGAATACCAGAACCATCTGCTGCAATAAGCCTATAGCCTCTCCAACTCAGGCTCATCTTGATAGGCTGTTTGGATGCTTAAATTCTTTAAAACCTGTATGACAAATCTTATATCTTGCTTTAGAAAAAGCTTGCTTTGAGGGTACATGTCAATGGCTCCATAAGTTCACATTCTATTCCCAAACTTTTTTTAACTAACTTTAAAATCATAGAAAATACTGTCGAAAAAGGAAGTTTTCTTGTTCGTGTAAAACTCAACACAATGGATTCTCTGAAAAGCTTTCGAGTATATTATATTTTTAATTTGTAGAATAAGATTTTTTCCTTTTTGTTTGGTAGAAGTCATAGTTTTAAATCCTCCTGATTAAGTTTTATCGCTATGACTCCCCCACCAGAACCGTGCTTGCAGCTTTCCCGCACACGGCTCCACAATGTAGTATTCACAGCATTTCCTATTTTGTATATAATGAGTAGCATATTCTTGGTTTTGGTAATGGATTAACTTGTAGATAGTGTATAAATTGCTTTGAATTCATACTCTTCTTCTGACTACGTCGGTTTATCCATTTATACGCTAGCTTGATTACCCGCCAGAAGAATTTATTCAACCACCGGTAATTTCCGCTAACTCCGAAGTAGTTATAGTGTCCTGTTAGTTTTGCTTTAAGTATTGACCACCAATCTTTAAGGTGAACTTTATTTCGAATCTTTTTCACCCATTCTTTGATTTCTTTAAGTTTTCTAGATAGATTTTCTTTCGAGGTTTTATGACCTACCATTACTCTACCTTTACGACTCCTTGTACCATAATGGGTGAATCCTAGAAAGTTGAAACTTTCCGTTTTTCGTTTCTCCCTTATTCCTTGTTGCCACTCCTTTTTGCCAAACTTTACTATTCTTGTTTTGTCTTCAGATATTTCCAGTCCAAATTTTCCTAGCCTTTGTTTCAGTGACTCTAAGAGTTCTCTAGCATCTTTTTCTCTTTCGCAGCAAATCAGGTGATCGTCTGCATACCTAACTAGCTCCATATAACCTTTAGATCTTAGCTTGAATTTCTTTTCAAACCACAAATCCAGCACATAATGCAACTATATATTAGCTAGTATAGGACTTACTATTCCCCCCTGAGGTGTGCCTAGTTCAGTTGCTTCATAATGTCCTGCTTCGACTACTCCTGCCTTAAGAAATCGTTTTACTAACCACAGTATGTTTGGGTCTGTTATCCGTTCTCTCAAGCATCTCATTAGCCATTTGTGCTGGACATTATCAAAGAATTTCTTGATATCAACTTCTACTACATAGTTAGTTGGTCTGTACATAACTGCTTTATTTAGTGCATTTACCGCTTGATGACAGCTTCTACCAGGACGAAAACCATATGAGTTATCCAGAAAGTTAGCTTCATAAATATTTTCTAATATCTTCTTCAGCATTATCTGGACTAACTTATCTTCTGTAGACGGTACTCCAAGCCCGCGTTTCTCTTTGCTTCCAGCTTTTGGTATATATACTCTTTTCACTGGTTGCGGTTGATATCGCTTTCTTTTCATACTATCCACCAGAGTGTTGAGCTTCTCTTCAAGATTTTCTCCATAAGCTTCTACTGTCACCTGGTCTATACCGCATGCTTTGTTATGCTTTAGCTCTTTATAACATTCAGCAAGATTCTCTGCGTTTATCAGATGAATTAACGATTAAATTTCAATCGTTTATCTTGCCTGGCTCTTACTGCTATCTGATTTAGTTTTCTTTGCACGTTATTCCAACCTCCGTTGTATTGGCATAGCAATTCCTAAACCAGTCACTATATTGCTGACCGCTTCCCCTTGTATGTGGCTTTCCCACACTCTGAGTACTATCAATCAGTCCGACTTCCTTTATATCTTCCGTCAGTACTCGCCTTTGTTGACTTGTTCCAACGTACCTTAATAGGAATACAAAGGATCTCCCAAGTTTACGTAAACTCCATCTCAACACGTGATACGGCCTCAGATCCCGATAGAGTGAGTGATAACTTGCCCTATTGTTACCCTTCTTGCTGTCTTCCACTATATGCAACGTGTCGACCTCTATGACATCGAGAATTTCGGGACTCAATACCTTCACTTTCGTTGTACCCTGTGTTGTCCATTCCACTAGCTTTACTACGCTCGTTACCTTACGCAGCATAGTGGTTTGTTCCAGCCTGCTGGCTAGGCTTTGCCTGGGTTGGATTTTCACCAACTGGACTTTACGCACTTTGCTTGGCGCACGCATATTTCACCTAAAAAGGACACATTTTAGACTTCTTTGTTGAAATAAAACAGAAACAAAAGTGCTGTCCCTTGCACTCTTTGGATAATTTAATGATAAAAAATTTGGAGAGAAATTTTATACACTATCGCTGATATTTTTCCTTAAGTTGACGCCATTGCCTGAACTTCTGCTTGTTGGGTGGATAAGTGGAGTTTGGAATGGCTTATATGTACGCCTTCATTTCTATTTCTTCAGCTTTATAATAATTTAAAATGGAGCTGGAGCTTTGTAGTACAATGTTTTCAAACGTTTAATATAATATTGACTTTACCACGATAGTCACTTTAAATTAGTAACTATTGTTGCAGTTAAAGTATCGATGCCTTTTTTCTTTTATTTTTTTGCAATTCTCAGCATTTTATCTGCTGTATGCGTAATTAGTGTAAGAAATCCTGTGCATGCAGTATTATTTTTAATTTTCACCTTCGTTAACTCTGCAGTTCTTTTCATTCTCCTTGGAGCTGAGTTCATTGCTATGATGGTGATGATAGTATACATCGGTGCGGTTGCGGTGTTGTTCCTCTTTGTAGTTATGATGCTCGATATTGACTACATAAGGTTGCGCCAGGGTTTTGCAAAGCATTGCACTCTTGGTGCTATGTTGTGTGTTGTGTTTTTTCTAGTCATCAGCTTTGTAATCCGCAGCTCAGCACCGAATATAAGCAATGTTATAAACTATAATACCAATAATGTGAAAGCTATTGGTAATTTGCTGTATACCGACTACATGTACGCTTTTCATCTTTCTGGTATTCTGCTGCTTGTTGCAATTGTCGGTGCAATTGCTCTTACTTTGCAGGACAAGAAAAAAGGAGTTAAAAAACAGAATGTATTAAAGCAATTGACACAATCTTCATCTGTAAAATTGATTAAGGCTAAATTTGGAAAAGGAGTAGAATGGAAATAGGATTAAATCACTTTTTGATAGTTGCTGCTGTTTTGTTCACTATTGGAGTGTGCGGTATTTTCATCAACCGTAAGAGCATAATCAATATATTGTTATCAATAGAAATATTATTGCTGGCAATTAATATCAACTTAGTTGCTTTTTCTGCCTTTATGAATGATATAGTTGGGCAAATTTTTGTGATGTTTGTGTTGACTGTTGCGGCAGCAGAGTCAGGAGTTGGGCTTGCAATATTGGTTGTATATTATAGAAGCCGTGGCAATATAGATGTTGAACAAGCAAATTTAATGAAAGAATGAAAGTATGATGGATATACTGAAATTAATAGTATTTTTGCCACTTTTTGGTTCGCTATTTGCAGCACTTTTTAGAAAAAGTCAGTTAGTTACAACGGCAGGGATTGGAATATCTGCAGTTTTATCTTGGTATGTTTTTCTCACATTCTCTGAAAATTATCACTTGAGTTTATTTCCTTTGTTTTCATTGAGCATCTTAAAAGTAAATTGGGCAATTAGTGTGGATGCTCTCTCATCCTTAATGCTTATTGTTATTACCACCGTTTCACTGGTAGTACATCTCTACTCTATCGGTTATATGGAGCATGATAAGGGGAAGTCGAGGTTTTTTTCTTACCTATCGCTATTTACGTTTTGCATGATTGTGCTGGTTGTAAGCGATAATTTCGTGCAGCTTTTTTTTGGCTGGGAAGGGGTTGGCCTATGTTCTTATTTACTCATAGGATTTTGGTTCCAAAAATATTCTGCAAATAATGCAGCAATTAAAGCATTTGTTGTGAATAGGGTAGGAGACTTTGCACTATTGATTGGAATCTTTCTTATTTATTATACATTTCACTCTTTGAATTTTACTGAAGTTTTTGACACAACTGATCTTCTTGGCACGCAGAACATTAGGGCATTCTGCTGTGAATTCAAAGTAACTCATATAATATGCATATTACTTTTTATTGGCTGTATGGGTAAATCTGCACAGCTTGGTTTACATGTTTGGTTGCCAGATGCAATGGAAGGGCCAACTCCTGTTTCTGCACTTATTCACGCAGCAACGATGGTAACAGCAGGTATATTTTTAGTAGCAAAGTGTTCTCCATTGTTTGAGTTATCAAATGTGGCACGAGAATTAATAGTTATCGTTGGAGCACTCACTGCTTTTTTTGCAGCCACCGTTGCAATTACTCAGAACGATATAAAGAAAATAATTGCTTATTCAACCTGCAGTCAACTTGGTTATATGTTCATGGCATGTGGGCTTTCTGCTTACAATGTTGCTATTTTTCATTTAATGACACACGCTTTTTTTAAAGCTCTACTATTTCTTGGTGCTGGCAATGTGATTCATGCAATGCATCATGAGCAAAACATTCAGAAAATGGGAAATTGCTGGAAGAAAATCCCTTGCACTTACGCTCTCATGTGGATTGGATCTCTTGCGCTTTCTGGGATATTCCCATTTGCAGGTTTTTATTCAAAGGATTTGATAATTGAACATGCTTATAGCACGGATAGCTTTGCTTTTGTAATAAGCTTAGTTGTTGCATTCTTCACAGCGTTTTACTCTTGGAGGTTATTGCTTCTTGTGTTCCACAGCCAAAAACAAAGTAAAATTAATATACATGAGGCACCAAAGATTATGCTTATACCATTACTGATACTCGCTTTTGGATCAGTATTTTCTGGAATATGGGGAGCAAATATTTTGAACATAACTAGTAATGCGTTTTGGAAATCAAGTTTAGTGATGATTGATGAGCATGGAGTTCATAATTTCTTTATAAAACTACTGCCAACCTTAGCAAGCCTAAGTGGAATAGCACTTGCGTACCTAATTTACCAATATCAAGTAATTAGGCAAATTAAGAGTAAATTTTTACTTAAGTTTTTGCAGAATAAATGGTACTTTGATGAGGTGTATGAGTTTGTTATAATTGCACCGATAAGGTTTATATCTAGGCTTCTATGGAAGTTTGATGTTAAGGCTATTGATTCATTTGGACCAAATGGTGTTGTAAGGTTGGTTAATGAATGTTCAAAAAGTTCTATAAAGTTACAAACTGGTTATATATTTGATTATGCATTTATTATGTTTGTTACTTTAATAATCGGTGCTTTATATATTATTGGAATTAAATAGAAGGTGTTGTTACTTAGTATATTTTTGCTTCCACTGATAGGAGCGTTGATTTTATCCTTAATCAGGATTAATCATCAATCTATACACTTAAGATTCCTTGCTCTATTTTTTGCTGTACTTCCATTTTTGCTTAGCATTGTAGCTTGTATAGAATTTGATTATAACGATGCGGACTTTCAGTTTGTCAGCTACCCAATTAGAAATGTTGGAATAGGGATAGATGGTATATCGTTGCTTTTCCTTCTGCTTACAACTTTCTTGTTTGTAATTTGTATACTCTACAACTGCAAAATGAGTTATACAACCCTTAGGCCATATATGGCATTATTTCTACTGCTTGAGAGTTTTGTAGTCGGTTTTTTCGTTTCACTGAATGCTATAAGCTTTTATGTGTTTTTTGAAGCTGTTTTAATACCAATGTTCTTTATTATTGGCATTTGGGGAGGAAAACACAGGGTATATGCAACGTTTAAGTTGTTTCTTTATACATTAACTGGCTCATTATTATTTCTACTTGGATTGGTGTACATCTATAGCACTTTTGGGACGTTTAATATACAAAAATTAGCTACATTAGTGCCAAGCCTTGATCTTGAAGTGCAGTCATTGCTGTGGATTGCATTTTTTATTTCTTTTGCAATAAAAGTACCGATGTTTCCATTTCACACTTGGCTTCCTGATGCGCATGTACAATCACCAACTTCTGGATCTGTGATTTTAGCTGGCTTGCTTATTAAAATGGGAGGATATGGATTTTTAAGGTTTTCTATTCCAATGCTTCCTCAGGCAAGTTTGTATTTTTCAAATTTCGTTGTTGTGCTGAGCATTATTGCGGTGATATATGCTTCGCTAGTTGCGTTTGCTCAAGATGATATAAAGAAGTTAATAGCTTATTCTTCAATAGCACATATGGGGATCGTTACTGCTGGCCTCTTTTCATTTTGTGAGGAAGGAGTACTGGGTAGCATATTTCAAATGATTAGTCATGGCCTTATTTCTGCTGCTTTATTTTTGTGTGTTGGAATGCTATATACTCGAACTGGAACTTTGGAGATTGCAAAATATTTTGGCATAGTAAACACAATGCCAAAATTTGGTTTTATGTTCATTTTATTTTCAATGGCTTCAATAGGGCTACCTGGAACATCTGGATTCATAGGTGAGTTTTTGGCTATGGTTGGAATGTTTAAGAGCATAGGGTTTTTTACAGGATTTATCGCACTTGGCACTATTTTAAGCGCAGTTTATATGCTGAATTTATGTAAGCAAATAATATGGGGGGTTAGCTATTCTAAATTATTAAATAACCGTTTGGATAGCATAGAATTTTCTGTCTTAATTCTGCTTGCAGTGTTTGTTATTTTGCTTGGATTTTACCCAACCCTTGCACTGAATTATTTGAAGCCATGTATGGCAAATTTGTTAGTCAAATATAATGCGCTATGAATTATATACAGATATTGCCGGAAACGTTCTCTATTATCTCCTCGTTCGTATTGCTGCTGCTTGGGATTATATTTAACCGCCGAACTATCAACTTATTAGCACTTGGCTGCACAGTGGTAACTTTGATTATTTTAATTCTTTCGGCAGAAAACAATGAAATTTTTCTCTTTAATTCGTTATTAAAACTCAATTTATACATCAGGTTAGCCCAAGGGTTAATTCTCAGCACAGGAATTTTAATACTTTTGATACTGAATTTATCAAAATATGACTATAAATATGAATTTTCAATACTGATTCTTTTTGCGCTATTTGGCATGATAACTTTGGTTTCAGCAAATAGTCTGATTTCTTTTTACTTAGCTTTTGAGTTGATGAGTATATCTTTGTATGTTCTTGCAAGCTTTAATAAAGGTTCGATTTATTCATGTGAAGCGGGAGTGAAATATTTTACACTCAGTGCACTATCTTCCTGCATTATGCTATATGGAATGTCGCTGCTTTATGGATATACAGGACAAGTCAATTTCTCTGAGCTCGGTTCATTCTTGCAAAGCCATCAGATAACTTATGGAATAGTTTTTGGGTTAGTTTTTATCCTTATTGGTTTGTGTTTCAAGCTTGCTATTGCTCCTTTTCATATGTGGGCTCCAGATGTCTATCAAGGTGCACCTACCATAGTAACTGCGTTTTTTTCTACGGCCCCAAAAGCTGCACTTGTAACATTTTTAATTCGATTGATGAATGAAGAGTTAGTAAATGTAAAAAGTTATGTTCAGCCTATTTTCTTATACGTTTCAGCATTGTCTGTGCTTATCTCAGCTTTTGGGGCCTTGCATCAGCAAAACTTAAAAAGGCTGCTTGCTTACAGTTCAATTGGTCACATTGGTTTTATATTTGCTTCACTTTCTATTTTTACACAAGCAGGAACAGATAGTGCCTTAATGTATCTGGTGATATATATCATCACAAGCATAGGGCTATTCTCATATCTCGTACAAATTGACGATGACGATTGTGATATTGCTAATTTATCTGGTATAGGGAAGAAACGCCCAATTGTAGCATTTCATCTTTCTGTACTGTTACTCTCGATGTCGGGAATACCTCCACTTGCAGGTTTTGTCGCTAAATTTTTTATATTCAAAAGTTTAATAAATTCTGGCTTTATCAGCCTGTCCTTGATCCTTGTAATAGCGAGCGTGATATCATGCTACTATTATTTAAATATCATGAAAGTTATGTATTTTGATAAAGCTAGTGGTAATAAGGTTGCTTATTCTAAGGGTCTATTCATTATTACTTCAGTGGCTTCACTGATCAACCTCGTTCTTTTCTTGTACGTTTTACTCACTCATTGAACTAAAGGACTGACAAGGTGATCCCTGAGGGCTTTCATATTCATCATTACAAAGAAGTTTCAAGCACTAATAAAGAAGCGTTGGATTTAATTGATAAAGGAATATCAAATGAAACTATTGTTGTTGCTGATAAACAAACAGAAGGCAGGGGGCGCACCGGAAAAAACTGGATTTCTCCAGAGGGTAATTTCTATGCGAGTTTAGTGGTAGGTCAAGTTACAGACATCAGCAAATTAACAGAATTGACTTTTGTTACGGCTCTTACTGTTGGAAATACTATACTGTCATTCATAAATGATCTCAATCTTCAATACAAATGGCCAAATGACATTCTAATCGATGGCAAGAAAATAAGCGGAATATTGCTTGAAAAAAGATCTAATTCGAATTGGCTCATTATAGGAATTGGAATTAATATCAATCATGCACCACTTCCAGGAACAACGTGCATTAGCAATTACGGTGAGTCTGTGTCTAACATAGATCTATTAAGGAAATTAATAATAAATTTTAATAAGCTAAGAAAGCAATGGCTATTTGATGGGTTTTATGCTATAAGAGAAATGTGGTTAAAAAAAGCATTCAAAATGAATGAGCAAATCAGTGTAAAGTTAGCTGACAAATTGTATGAAGGAATTTTTGCTGATATAGATAAAAGTGGTAAATTGGTGTTGCAGCAAAAGGATGGAAGCTTAATTTATTTTGATGCAGGTGAGTTATTTATTGGCAGTGCATTATGAATACATATGTAATTTTTGCTTACCTTATTAGTCTTACATTGATTACCGGAGAACTGATTCTTACCATTTCTTGCTATATTAAAAGTAAAAAAATTCTAGAAAGCCTGAAAGATAATAATGAAGAAGAAACATAAGCGATTACTTATAACTTCAGGAATTTTCTGCTTTTTAAGTTGTGCAGTTTTTTTTATTTTAACAACGCTCAAAGAAAATATCTCATTTTTCTATACAGTAAGTGAGGCAATAGTTTTACCAAATAATCACAAGCCAATCCGTGTTGGTGGAATGGTTGTTGAAAATAGCGTGATACGGAGCGAAAGCGAAGTAGTTTTTCAAATGACAGATTTTAATAAGAGCGTCACGGTAAAATATCAAGGAATACTTCCACCAATGTTCTCAGAAAAAAGTGGTGTTGTTGTGCAAGGTAAAATGTTTGATAATAGTACTTTTCTTGCAGATACAGTGTTTGCAAAACATGATGAGAACTATATGCCGAAAGTTTTCAAACAGATTCCCTAACCCCAACTGTACCTAAATAGTATGTGAAAAAAGTAATAGCCCAGTGGGCTATTACTTTTTCTTATTTTTGCTAATTATTAGCTATTTTCTATCCTAGTGGATTTAACTCTTACTTTTACCCACAAATGTAAAAAGTGAGTAAGCTAAATAATTTAGGATCAAAATGATAGAAACAAGTACAAGCGTGCAATATACAGATGGCTTAGGGGATAAATGGCATAAGTGTTGAAAGTATCAAAAATAACGTGATATGAGATGATCAACGGCATGTAAATTACCTCCCGACAGTAAAACAATCGAACGTATAAAAGAGTCATTTAGATCCAATGTGAATTGCAGTAATGCTATTTTGAACCCATGTAGATTATTTTTGATTTTATAAACAAGAAATAACAAAGCCGTAATAATAATCATGTAAATATACACCTTCATGCCATTCATAGTATGGCTTAAAAAGTGCTTATATCCAAGATTTTGCTTTATAAATTTAAAGAACACTTCTATATCCCATCTGCGCCTATATAGCTCTGTTACTTCATAAGCTGGCATTTCAAACAAGTTTGTCAAAAACCATATTTCATCTCCAATTTTATTTCTGATTTTTATTAGCCGTAGATCATGCTTTTCTGCCACTTTACCTCGTGCACGATAAAGATTAACTATTATATCTTCTAAAATCTCTGATCCATCCGATTTTTGTTCTCTTATAACTTTGTTCCTGCTTATAACATCATGTTTTCTTCCTACTTTAACTCTTGTGATAAATTTGTACTCCTTTTCATCAAATTCGGCAAAAGTTCCAACTTTTCTGATTCCTCTATCAAATAATAAAATATCCTCTTTTTCAACTTTAGCTTCATTAATTGCTCTCACTAATGCTATATCTTCACTACTTTCTTCTTGTCCTTTACAAAATCTTATACTTGTCGGCAATTGATCCTTTAATCCTACACTCACTTTAACTTGACTGTCGTTACTTTTACCGCCTATTTTTAGCCCATCTTTTATGAGATATCCCGATAAATTTATGATCGTCGAATCAAACTTATGTAAGTTATTTAATGTTTTTTGGGGTAATAGCTTTTTAATCTTGCTCATCAAATCAATATATACTCCCTTAAAATATTCTGGATTTATAACTTTTAACCTTTTTGACAAACCACTGTATGTTACTGTACTTTTATCGCTATTCTTATCCATTATACACCTGTTTATTACCATTTCTAGCGCTCTTAGGCTTGTTTTTTGCCCCATTAATATTAACTTCATTAGACCTTTAAATATAATCTTGCCCAACAATTTAGTATTACATTTATCTACTTCACTTAATTTTCCTAGCCTTTCTAAATCCTCATCTTTTATTAAATTTAGTACTCTTTCTATTTGATCCATTATTGCCTCCATTTTCTTGCAATAATAGTTCTTTATGTCTTTTTTGTGTTACTTTCAACACTTATGGGATAAATGGCTGGAAAGAGAGTTAAAACACATTAATTTGGGAGATAAAAGGCTTAATAAAAGGCTTATAAAAACAAGTTATTGCATAGAGGGTAAGGCATCTGGTTCAATTAATCAAAGCTGTAGTGGGTGGAAAGAAGCTAAGGGTGCATATAGATTATTTAGCAATGAAAAGCTTGAAGATAAGGAAATTTATTCTTCCCATTATAAAGAAACTAAGGAAAGAATAAAAGGAAACCAGTTGGTCTTTTCAGTTCAAGATACAAGTTATTTGGATTTTGACTCTCATATAAAGACTTTACTATTACCCACAAATATAAATGTTTGTTGCATAGCTCTTAATGGCATAACTTTTGCTTGAAATAACTGTTTATATGGTGCAATTTACAGCTTTTAGTTGCTAAAATTATAACTCTTAGTTTAATAATTTTAATCTAATAAGCTTTCAGGTTAATAAAATTAAATTATTTGAGTAAATACAATACTATGTTTTTATTTGTGGGTAAAAGTAAGTATAAAGACCAAGAGACTAGGCAGTATTTCTAAAGCTTATACAAAGCATAAAATGGGTTTACTGTTGCATAGTGCCTTAATAGTCAGCAGAGACGGATTACCTTTAGGTCTATCTTCCCAACAATGTTGGGCGCGTTCTATTAGGGAAGAAGAAACGGCACAAGAAAAAGCAAACAGAAAATACCGTACCTCCATAGAAGAAAAAGAAAGTTATAAGTGGATAACAGCTCTTAAAGAAACTATAAACAACCTTCCTCCAAATGTACAACTTGTTACCCTTGGTGATAGGGAAGCAGACATCTTCAAATTTTTATGGGTGGCTGAGACGTTAGGTAGTTTTTATGTAATCCGCAATCGAGCTAATAGAAGATTTATCTGTACTGAAGTCGGAAAAACAGATTTGCAAACACGCATCACTCAACTGCCAGTAAAAAAGAAAATTTCTCTAGAAGTTACTAAAGGTGGAAACCAGAGATCAAGGAAAGCTAATATTGAAGTTAAGTATATGAAAGGCTATATACCTATCAGATCTTCTTGTAAAAGACAAGACTTAATCTGACAGACAAGAATTAACTGACAGAAGAATTGAGGTAGTCAAAACTAATATCAGTCTCTTGTGTAATGCTACTAATATTTTTCTGAAAAGCAACATGTTTGCTATCAAGAAAAGTCTGCATAGGCGTCTTACCATAGCAATATTTACCTGAATGCGGTCTTGTTTCATTGTAAGAACGCAACCAATAATCAACATCAATCTGTAGACCTTCCAAAGAATTGTAGATTTTCTTTCTGAAGATAATATTGTAACACTCATCTTGCATAGTTCTATGAAACCTTTCACATATGCCATTAGTCTGTGGAGAATTGGCTTTGGTCCTAGAATGATCGATATTTTCGATTCCCAAATAAAGCTGATAAGCGTGATTTTCAGGCTTACCACAATACTCTGTTCCTCGGTCTGTAAGGATACGCAATAATGGCACATTTTGCTCATCAAAAAATGGTATCACTCTATCATTCAGCAAGTCAGCAGCAGTAATAGCCGTTTTGTCTGTATAAAGCTTGGCAAATGCTACTCGAGAATAAGTATCAATGAAGGTCTGCTGGTAGATTCTTCCTATACCTTTTATATTACCTACATAATAGGTATCTTGAGAACCCAAATAACCTGAATGTTCGGTGTCAATTTCACCATGTGCTTCTCTTTGTTCTTTAACTTTTTCTAAAGCTGCAAGTTGCTCTTCGGTTAATATAATTCCATCTTGAGCTACTTTTGCTTCCAGTGCTTTAAGTCTTTTCTTGAAAGTTTCAAGATCATTTCTCAGCCATATAGATCTCACTCCTCCCTGAGAAATTATTATACCTCTTTTTCTCAGTTCATTTGCAGCTCTTTCTTGCCCATATGCTGGAAATTCTGTTGCTATACCAATCGCTGCTCTTTCTATATCGTCGGAAACTCTATTCGCTAATAGAGGTTTTTTCTTACTTATCTCATGTAATGCTTCTTCTCCTCCATTTTCGTACAACTCTTTGAATCGATAAAATGTATCTCTTGAGTATCCCATCACTTTGCATGCTTGAGATACATTTCCTAGTTGTTTTGCTAGTTCTAATAACCCTAGCTTTGGTTTTAGTATTTTTGTTTGTATTGTACTCATTTCTAACACTCCTTTCTTTTATTATTTTATAACTTACTTTTTTAAAGTGTCAGATCAAGTCTTGTTTAATACAGCTCAAAGTAGAAAGCAAGTAATCTATGCTTCTGTTTCTTTTTTGTTATCTGTGGCATTTGCTGTTGGTGCAAGTTTAACAATGTTTCATTTAGCAATGTGTATTTCACTTGCTGTAGCTGCATTAACTTTTCTTGCAGTAGGATGTTACTGTTCGTATGAAGCAAATACAGCGCTTAGCAATGTTGAAATTGATCAAACAAACGGTATCGATCTTGCAGATGCTAAAAAATAGTTTTTAAGGTTTTAAATTATACTCGTCCCACCACTTGTACCGTTTGAACTTTCTTGTATAATAGTTTGACTATATCGCAAAACCAGCTATATTAGCCTACTTTTGCCACATTTAGGTACGAACTAATTTGCCCAACTTCGTTGCAACAATTTTACGCTTTTATTTTCACAACGCCGCTTTTATTTAAATTATTCTCACAAATATACTTACTTTTTTGCGTTTTTGGGGAAAGTCAATAATTAAAAATTTTGTGATGCTGAAGAAAGGCATGTTTCTATTGAATTGCACAAATATGCTCCTTCTACCGATCAAGCAGAGCAACTAAAACAATCGCTCGTAATTTTCAGGAAGACATATAAAATTCTTGACTTTTGTATCAGGCATATAATGATTAAAGCGGTTTTAAACTAAGGTAAAATTATGAATTTAAGTGAGTTGCAAGAGATATTAAGAGCAATAATACAAGATGGTGTAGATGAGAGTAATGTTATTGATAGAATAGAAAATCAGCTAAAAGAACAAGATTTTGACATAATATTTTCCGATATGGATGTAAAGACTACTTTACTGCATGTAGCTGCTTCCATGGATCGCTTAAGAATAGTTGAATATCTTGTAGGTAAAAAAAATGTTGCTATTGATTTACAAGACAAGGATGATCATACTCCCCTACACAGTGCTGTTCGCAAGAATAATTTCAGTATAGTTGAATATCTTATAAAAAATCATGCTGATCCTAATGCAAAGAACAATCACGGCTTTACTCCTTTGTACTTTGCTGCCATTAAGGGTTACTTAGACATAGTTAAATATCTTGTAAAAAACGGAGCTACTCTTGATCTACAAGACAAGGATGGTGATACTCCTTTATATGCTGCTGCTTCAAAGGGTTACTTAGATATAGTTGAATGTCTTATAAAAAAAGGAGCTAATCCGAATATGAAGAACTATCGTGGCACTACCCCCTTACATGCTGCTGTTAAAGGTGGTTACTTAGACATAGTTAAATATCTTGTAAAAAACGGAGCTACTCTTGATCTACAAAGCAAGAAGGGTGATACTCCTTTATATGCTGCTGCTTTAAGTGGTCACTTAGATATAGTTGAATGTCTTGTAGAAAACGGAGCTCCTCTTAATCTACAAGACCCGATTGGTAGTATCACTTTATACTGTGCTGCTTCAAATGGTCACCTAAACATAGTTAAATATTTTATAGAAAAAGCTGATGTTGAGACAAAAAACAGTTATATCTACACTGCTTTCTATTTTGCTATTTCAGAAGGTTACTTAAACATAATTGAATATCTTGTAAAAAATGGAGCTGCTCTTAATGTGCAAGACTCGATTGGTAATACCCTTTTACACCATGCTGCCACTAAGGGTTACTTAAACATAGTTGAATATCTTATAAAAAACGGAGCTACTCCTTACACCATGCTGCCACTAAGGGTTACTTAAACATAGTTGAATATCTTATAAAAAACGGAGCTACTCCTGAGGCAAACTATCGTGGCACTACCCCTTTACACCATGCTGCTTTAAAGGGTCACCTAAACATAGTTAAATATTTTATAGAAAAAGCTGATGTTGAGACAAAAAACAGTTATATCTACACTGCTTTCTATTTTGCTGTTCTAGGAGGTCACTTAAACATAGTTGAATATCTTGTAAAAAACGGAGCTGCTCTTAATGTGCAAGACTCGATTGGTAATACCCCTTTACACCATGCTGTTTTAAACAAGCACTTAGATATTGTTAAATATCTTGTAAAAAACGGAGCTGCTCTTAATGTGCAAGACTCGATTGGTAATACCCCTTTACACCATGCTGCTTTAAAGGGTCACCTAAACATAGTTAAATATTTTATAGAAAAAGCTGATATTGAGACAAAAAACAGTTATATCTACACTGCTTTCTATTTTGCTGTTCTAGGAGGTCACTTAAACATAGTTGAATATCTTGTAAAAAACGGAGCTGCTCTTAATGTGCAAGACTCGATTGGTAATACCCCTTTACACCATGCTGTTTTAAACAAGCACTGATTACAATGATCTCATCTCTTCACTTCTGGATAGTGGAGCTAGATCTGATATATGTGATAAACAAGGAAAGACCCCACTAGACATAGCAATTGATAATTGTAACTACTATGCTGAAGGTTATCTTTTAACTGAGGATCACAAAAGGTTGCAGCAAGAATTAGACTGTATTCTTGGTGGTGTTGACAAAGATAACCCTTCTTCTCTAAGTAAAGGTCTTACTGTATTAGAAAAGTTTTTGAATGAACGCAAGGGTACTCAAGACTTAAAGAGAGTTTTAAGCCTTCATAACAATAAAGGGAAGTTACGAATCTTTCAATATATCAGAAATGTTTTTCATAGTGATGAAACTTGTTGTAAAAAAGCAGAAAGATTGTTGCTGGCAGCAGGAATAAAAGATTTCAAAGGGTTAGATAGTGAAAAGCATCTGCTTAAATCTAGGACTCTATGGGATAATTTAATACTAGACCAGCAGGCAAAGTTAGAAGTGTTTTTAGATGAAGTAGGTAAAGCGCAAGACATGAATCAATTAGAACAAGTTGTAAACGAAGCTATAAAGTCTGGAATAAGGTTTAATTTTCCTCATCAAGGAAAGCTATATGGAAAGATGTATGAAGATAAGTATAACTTTATGGATTGTGTGATGAAAAGAATAAAAGAGATTAGTGAATTAGAAAAGAACTCCAAGGTTGCTAGTGATATAATATGTAAATTAGTATCAAAAGGAGCGGTGTGGTATGTTGTAGATAGTATGTATGTGCTCAATACACTGGAATTAGAATTTGAAGATCATGAAACTAATATGATAAAAGCTCATGGAAGTTGTGCAAATCTTACTCTCAAGTTTATGGAAGTTGTTAGAGGTGCAACTAATGGTAAGTTAAAAGATGCAAAAATGGACAACTCTACTTTCTACTTAGAGTATTCAGAGGATAGCATAATAGATGTCGCAAAGATAACAGATGGGGCAAGGAGCTTAGGGTTAACTCAAGGAAAAATAGAATACGGAAGAGATATAGTAAAGATCGGTAAAAGTGAGGTAGAAATTATAACGGAAAATGGCATAAGGCATTACACTAATCTTGCAGACAATAGTAATATAGTGTTAACTTTCTCTACTAGTTTAGGAGAATTAGAAGTTAATTTGTACCCTGACAAGCAAGATAAAATAATAGTAGAAGTTAGTAACAAAAAGGAAATACTGGAAAAGTTCAAAAATTGTAAAGAAGAATTAGGTGAGAATTGCTCGCTTGGTGGATATTGGGTCTACGATGCTATTAAACAGGGATATTTTGAAAGGTCTGGAAAACTTTGTCAATCTTTTGAAACAATTAGTCTATCTAAAAAAGTCTCAGAAGGAGTCAAAGCAGCGGTAAAAGGTTTAAAGTGTGGTGATATAGTGAGTTCTTCATCCAGTAATATATTTCCTCCAAAAGCGATTATGCAGGAAGGTAAAGCAAGAGTACCAGGAGCATGAACTCAAAGTTGCTTAGGGTCAAGTTTTGAGTATTTTACTAAAATAGCTTTAACATTTTTTGGGGAATGTTTTAAATCCTATGGTGATGTTAAGTTAATAGCTTAAGAGATATTCTAAAGGAGTTATCTTATTTAAAAATTACTTGGACGCTTATAGTTTTTTGAGCATAGCCTTTCATGTTAGATTCAAAGAAGACTGAATAGGCTGCTCCACACTTTCTACTTTCTCGAGCTTGGTGTTGGGCTTAAAGGTATTGACCTTACCCAGAAAAAGTGGAGAGAAAGTTTGGAATGTTTTTCACAAAGAGAATGATGAATCAAAATGCTCAGGAATGCAATAGTTAATAGTGACGTTGTTTGTTATAAAAAATTTCTATATATTCAAATATTGCAGTTCTAGTTTGTTGAGCAGAGTGTTGTGAAGTATCAATAAGTATTTCTCTTTTCAATGAGCTAAAGAAGCTTTCTGCAACAGAATTGTCGTAACAACAGCCTTTATTACTCATCTATATTCTTTACAGCTAAGAGATATTGATAACCTTGCGAAGTATATTGTGAACCTTGATCACTATGTAATAGTAGATTTTTGGCAGGTTTACGCTTGTTAACGGCCATTAATAAAGAGTCCATAACCAATTGTTTATTTATTGAACTGCTCATTGACCAGCCAACTACCATGCGTGAATATAGATCGATTATTGTTGCCAAATATAGCCATCCTTCTTTGGTTTTTATATAAGTAATCCCATACTTTATTTGGTTGATCGACAATAAAGTTTTGGTCTAATATATTGGGAGCTACTGTCCGTTTGTTGTTTCTTAATTTTAAATTTTCTTCTCAATATAGCCTGAATACCATTTTTCTGCATAATACTTTGCACTGTTTTTAAGTTGCAACTTTTACCCAAAGCCTTTAATTCAGCATGAATTTTAGGAGCTCCATATCTACATTTAGAAGCTTGATATATTTTTTGAATATCTGCTAATAACTCTTTATTTGCTGATTCTCTACTGCTTATTTTCCTTGTAGTCCACTTATAGTAGCCACTAGCAGAAAACCCTACATAATTCCTGCACTTTATAGTGTTTACTATGCTCTTTTATGAAAAAATATTTTACTCTTTTTGACTGGCCAGGGCTTTTTTTAAAATGTCTCTTTCTCTTGTTACTTTTGCTAACTCTTTCTGTAAATCAAATCTCTCTTTGTCATAAGGTGCTACATCTGGAAATGCATTTGCCGCTGACTTTTTTTCGTTATATTTCTTCATCCATTTTCCTAATACACTATCCCTTATTCCTAGATCTCTTGCTACTTTTGCAACTGGTTGACCTACCTTTCTTTGTTCATTTGCCAGCTTAACAGCTTCCAATTTAAATTCTGCCGTATATTCTCTTGCCATTTCTAATCCTCCAAAATTTTATTTTACCCGAAAAAACTCCTTTCTTTCTCTCCACTTTTTCTGGGTAAGGTCAAAAAGCCTATTGTCTAATTATGTACCTAAATTTTATTACGGCACTTTCACTACTACTTTAACGAGTGAGCTACCTTTCTATAAAAGACCTATCGACTGTTGCAATTATAGGCGTAAACAAGAATGATAAAAGAGTACGAGATTGAGTAACTATGTACACTTCTGCTGGCATACCAGGGTATAGGTATACGTTTTTAAACTGAGCAAGCTCTGGTTTTGGTATCACTACACGTACTGAATAATAACGCCCTAGCCTTGGATCATCAAGGGCATCGGGAGAAATATTGCTTACTATACCATTAATTAAACTTAAACGACGTGCACTGTAAGCACTTAAACGAACTTTAACCTTTAGCCCTTCTAGCCCATCAATAGAGACTATATTGCTATCTTTCTTTTGTGCTGACAGTATCTCTTCTATGTTTCTGGTCTGAATTTTAGCATCTATTATTAGGTCATCATCCGATGGCACTACGCTCATGATCGGAACTCCAGATTGTATAACACCACCTTCAGTATGGTATCTTATATCTGTCACTATCCCATCTTGAGGCGATTTTATTATTGTACGTGCTAATGAATCTTCAGCAACTATCAGCCTCTCTTTCAAGTCTGCAATAGACGTACTAACTTCCTTAAGTTCAGCGTTTGCTCTTTCTTGAGAATCATTTTTTACGTTTATAATTTCTAATTCATTCTCTCCAATTTTTTGCTGCACTTGAGATATTGCAGAACGGTAATGTCCAACTCTGCCTTCAATTTCAGCAAACTGTTTTTCTAAAGCTAAAATGTGTGGTTTGCTTATATGGCCACTATCAAGTAATTGTCTTTTTGTTTCCAACTCCTCAGTTATCAAGTCATATTGCTTATGAGCTGCATTTAGTTGAAAGTTTAGCCCCGCTAATTCATCATTTAACTGCTTTATACGTTGTTGCAGTATGTCTGTTTTTCCCAATATGCTCTTTCTCTGAGAGTTGAACAACTTTACTTGATTCTTTATCGCTTTATTTACAAGTTCATCGTGAGATAATTTTTTAACCTCATCAGGAAACTCGAGCGTGTCCAAATCTACTCTGATTGCAAGAAGCCTTGCTTCTGTTGCTAAAAATGATAAGAGCTTCTCTTTGATGATACTTAAATTCGCCTTCTCGTTAACATCACTCAACAAAACTAGAGGCTCATCTTTTTTAACTGCTTGACCCTCTTTTACTAAAATTTTGCTTATTATTCCTCCGCCCAAGTGTTGAACTATTTTTCTATTTGAAGATACAATAACTTCTCCACTTGCATGCACCGCACCGTCAATTGGAGCTATAGCCGACCAAATACCACCTATCCCAAAAAAGATGAGTATTACTACCAGACCAAAAAATAGTGGTCCCCATGTTACTTTCAGGACTTCATTTACGTTATTACTTTCGCGTTTTAAAATAAAATTTATCACTGCATCAATCAATGCAAACGTCTTATCCAAAAATTTTGGGTACTTCTTCTTTTTATTTTTTGCTCCTTGCATATTTATATTATCACCATGGCCAATCAAGCCTGTCAAAGAAAATCCAGCGCTAAGCTTTTTTAACTTACTTATCATAATACTACTGTGAATTTGTGTTAACTCAAGATAACACACAAAAACAAAGAATCTATAATTTAAGCATTCCATTTAGACTGTAGAGCACCAGAATAAACTATTTAGTAACAATTCCTGCATCAACTATGTTTTTAAAATTTTTTGACGTTTAACTTTATTATAACTTTTTCTTTATTTTGTGAATATCTGAGTTACTTATATTATGTAAGAAATCTATTGCCAACTAGTCAATATTCTGTTAGGAATTAAGATAATATAAAGTTATTATGCTTAAATTGGAAAGCAGAAAGTTCCTGATTACTGGCGCATCAGGCGGAATAGGGCAAGCAATTGTAAAAATTATGCACAAAGCCGGAGCAACTTTATGTATTTCTGGCACAAAAAAAGAAGTGCTCGAAGAAGTTGCTAAACAATATGAAAAAAATATGCACGTACTCCCTTGTGATTTATCAAATGCTGAGGAAGTAAATCAACTAGTAAACAGAGCAAGTGAGTTGATGGAAGGCTTTGACGGGCTTGTATGCAACGCGGGCATTACGCAAGACAGTTTATTATTGAGAATGACAGATGAAGCATGGCAAAAAGTAATTGATATTAACTTGAGCTCTACATTTAAGCTGAGTAGAGAAGCATGCAGGAAACTAATTAAGAATAATTGGGGAAGAATTATAAATATTTCCTCAATAATAGGGCTAACAGGAAACGCCGGGCAAGCAAATTATGCAGCGTCTAAAGCTGGAATAATAGCCATGAGCAAATCTATAGCAAAAGAAGTTGCAAGTCGTAATATAACAGTAAATTGTATTGCTCCTGGGTTTATAGATACTAAAATGACTGAAGTTTTAAATGAAGGACAAAAGGGAAAAATATTAGATAATATTCCAATGAAAAGAATGGGAACAGGGGAAGAAATAGCAGCAGGGGTCTTGTTTTTAGCAAGTGATGAAGCAAAATATATAACAGGGCATGTGCTCAATATTAATGGTGGGTTATTTATGTAGCAACACTTATGTATGGACAAATTATAATTTTTACTTTAAAATAAAAAATGTGTAGGTTTACGTTAATTTATTACTTAGAGGCAAAAAAATGAGCTCTATAATAGGATTTTTTGGTGTCTTGTGTGTAGTATTGCTTTTCTCTTTCTCAGGTTACGCAGCTATCACTGGTCCTGATATGGATGATACAACACAAGTAATATGTAATATTATTGGTTATGTTTGGGGGATAGGCGGTCCACTTATGACGGTAGTAATAATTGGTGCAGCTTTGCTTGCAATATTTGGCAGGATGCCGTGGCCAGCCCTCTTTGCTCTAGGCGTGTTTTGTGCTGTATTTTTTGGCGCTAAGACGATTATAATAAAAGTTATGCCCAATGTAAGCGATGAAGCAAAAGCTATGTTGGAAAAGTGTGGAAAGAAATAACCCATAAAAGTACAGAAATGCTTTTTTGTTATCCATTAAATCGCTTCATATCTTCAACTTGCAACAAATAAGGGCTATCTTTTGGTAAAGTTTTAACAGCTAGCTCAGCATATTTTGTAAATTGCTTTAAATCACCTTCAATACAAGCCTTTTTTGTCAAGGCAAAATAATGCATTGCCGTATCAGCTTCACATTTATATGCAATGCTTAAATACTTCCAGACAAAAGCGTTATTTGGTTCTATATTCAAAATCTGCTCCAGGTAAAAAATCGCCTTTTTTGCATCACCGTGTAATAATAAAGTATGAGATAATGCAAGTTTCACTAAATAACTGTTTTTCTCAGATAAATACCTAAGCGATTCCTCATACATTTTTATTGCTTCACTTAAATTTCCGGCCTTGTATAGCATTTCTGCTTTTAATTCATATAGGTATGGGTCATTGCGTGACTCTTGAATCAATGAATTAACTTTAGCAATAGCCTCTTCTATCTTTCCTTGCCTATAGCAAACTATAGCATTTACATACTCAGAATTATTTTCATATTTATTAGATAACACATGAATAGGAGCAAAGAAAGAGTCTAGCTTGGCAACCACACGCTCAAACTTTAGTAACTTATCCGCAAAAATTGGTTTTACGTTGTTTTTAACCTTATAATTTTGTACAGCAAATATACGTTTCTCACTAAGTGGGTGAGTGCGGAAATATTCCTCGGTGTTCTCACAATGGCGTCAACTTAAGAACTTTCATTAGCAAACTCTCCTAAAGACATGATGGCGTTTGGGCTTATCTACCTTATCGCGGCTATACAATCGTCCCGGTCGGATTTTAACTTTAGCGCGTATACTTGCTCTATCAAAAAGGGCTTGAAAGTTTTTTGGCGCAATAAGTACCTGATAGAGTTTCTGCCTCATTACACCAAATAAAACCGAAAAATTTAAACGATACTCAGCAATTTGATCTGGATTCCAAGGCCCTTGTGCATTACACATATGAAGCGACAATATATTACACATGACTAAGTTTGCCCAAAATTCTTGTAATACAGCCTCTAAATTTACGCCAGAAAAATTCTCTAATTCTGCACCTATTTTGAGTCGTTTATAGCACTCCTCTATATGCCACCTTAACACATAAGCTTTGCTGATATCTTCCAAAGTAAATTTTACTCGGTCAAAAAGTGAAGTAATCAATACCTCTGTTTCTCCGTTGGCTAATGTCAGCACTATTACTCTTACTTTCTGTCCTTTCATTTTATTTTTTAGCTTTTCATTTTCTAATATAAAATCGAAATCTAATTCTCCAGATGCAATTCGTTCCCATAGCTTGCTATAATTTCTTTTTTGCAAGCGAAAAATAAAATCTACTTCCAAATCATAATGCTGCTGAATGAATTTTACTGAAGACGATCATAGATAAATAATAATTTCTTTTGATTTAATGAACGCATTTGAGTGATAACTTCGGGTAATTGCTCTTCCGCCAACGTTTGTTCACCTATATTCCAAGCCGCAAGACGAGCACTACAAATCAGCGAAGTACACAAATCAACAAACAAATTGCCAATGGTGGCATTATACCTGTTGTTCCATTTGGTTTAAAACGGCCAAACTCGGATACAATTTCTTCAGAGCTCGGTAATCGAATACCAGAACCATCTGCTGCAATAAGCCTATAGCCTCTCCAACTCAGGCTCATCTTGATAGGCTGTTTGGATGCTTAAATTCTTTAAAACCTGTATGACAAATCTTATATCTTGCTTTAGAAAAAGCTTGCTTTGAGGGTACATGTCAATGGCTCCATAAGTTCACATTCTATTCCCAAACTTTTTTTAACTAACTTTAAAATCATAGAAAATACTGTCGAAAAAGGAAGTTTTCTTGTTCGTGTAAAACTCAACACAATGGATTCTCTGAAAAGCTTTCGAGTATATTATATTTTTAATTTGTAGAATAAGATTTTTTCCTTTTTGTTTGGTAGAAGTCATAGTTTTAAATCCTCCTGATTAAGTTTTATCGCTATGACTCCCCCACCAGAACCGTGCTTGCAGCTTTCCCGCACACGGCTCCACAATGTAGTATTCACAGCATTTCCTATTTTGTATATAATGAGTAGCATATTCTTGGTTTTGGTAATGGATTAACTTGTAGATAGTGTATAAATTGCTTTGAATTCATACTCTTCTTCTGACTACGTCGGTTTATCCATTTATACGCTAGCTTGATTACCCGCCAGAAGAATTTATTCAACCACCGGTAATTTCCGCTAACTCCGAAGTAGTTATAGTGTCCTGTTAGTTTTGCTTTAAGTATTGACCACCAATCTTTAAGGTGAACTTTATTTCGAATCTTTTTCACCCATTCTTTGATTTCTTTAAGTTTTCTAGATAGATTTTCTTTCGAGGTTTTATGACCTACCATTACTCTACCTTTACGACTCCTTGTACCATAATGGGTGAATCCTAGAAAGTTGAAACTTTCCGTTTTTCGTTTCTCCCTTATTCCTTGTTGCCACTCCTTTTTGCCAAACTTTACTATTCTTGTTTTGTCTTCAGATATTTCCAGTCCAAATTTTCCTAGCCTTTGTTTCAGTGACTCTAAGAGTTCTCTAGCATCTTTTTCTCTTTCGCAGCAAATCAGGTGATCGTCTGCATACCTAACTAGCTCCATATAACCTTTAGATCTTAGCTTGAATTTCTTTTCAAACCACAAATCCAGCACATAATGCAACTATATATTAGCTAGTATAGGACTTACTATTCCCCCCTGAGGTGTGCCTAGTTCAGTTGCTTCATAATGTCCTGCTTCGACTACTCCTGCCTTAAGAAATCGTTTTACTAACCACAGTATGTTTGGGTCTGTTATCCGTTCTCTCAAGCATCTCATTAGCCATTTGTGCTGGACATTATCAAAGAATTTCTTGATATCAACTTCTACTACATAGTTAGTTGGTCTGTACATAACTGCTTTATTTAGTGCATTTACCGCTTGATGACAGCTTCTACCAGGACGAAAACCATATGAGTTATCCAGAAAGTTAGCTTCATAAATATTTTCTAATATCTTCTTCAGCATTATCTGGACTAACTTATCTTCTGTAGACGGTACTCCAAGCCCGCGTTTCTCTTTGCTTCCAGCTTTTGGTATATATACTCTTTTCACTGGTTGCGGTTGATATCGCTTTCTTTTCATACTATCCACCAGAGTGTTGAGCTTCTCTTCAAGATTTTCTCCATAAGCTTCTACTGTCACCTGGTCTATACCGCATGCTTTGTTATGCTTTAGCTCTTTATAACATTCAGCAAGATTCTCTGCGTTTATCAGATGAATTAACGATTAAATTTCAATCGTTTATCTTGCCTGGCTCTTACTGCTATCTGATTTAGTTTTCTTTGCACGTTATTCCAACCTCCGTTGTATTGGCATAGCAATTCCTAAACCAGTCACTATATTGCTGACCGCTTCCCCTTGTATGTGGCTTTCCCACACTCTGAGTACTATCAATCAGTCCGACTTCCTTTATATCTTCCGTCAGTACTCGCCTTTGTTGACTTGTTCCAACGTACCTTAATAGGAATACAAAGGATCTCCCAAGTTTACGTAAACTCCATCTCAACACGTGATACGGCCTCAGATCCCGATAGAGTGAGTGATAACTTGCCCTATTGTTACCCTTCTTGCTGTCTTCCACTATATGCAACGTGTCGACCTCTATGACATCGAGAATTTCGGGACTCAATACCTTCACTTTCGTTGTACCCTGTGTTGTCCATTCCACTAGCTTTACTACGCTCGTTACCTTACGCAGCATAGTGGTTTGTTCCAGCCTGCTGGCTAGGCTTTGCCTGGGTTGGATTTTCACCAACTGGACTTTACGCACTTTGCTTGGCGCACGCATGTTTCACCTAAAAAGGACACATTTTAAACTTCTTTGTTGAAATAAAATAGAAACAAAAGTGCTGTTTCCTGCGGCTTCTGGATAATTTAATGGTAAAAGTTTTAGAGAGAAATTTTATACACTATCGCTGATATTTTTCCTTAAGTTGACGCCATTGTCCGTTCAGCAGAGTGGCAAAGTAGGTAGGCAAGATAAACTAAAAAATCAAGAAAAAGTGAGTGTACAACAAATGGTGTCATGCAAGTAGCTGACACTGGTTCACTTTATGATGGTGTCATCCCAGTGCTCCCTTTCTTGTCATCCCAGTGCTTGACACTGGGATCCAGCTTTTGATCGAAAATGTTGTATAGTGCACAATCAATTTTTCTGGATTCCAGTGGGCTTTGTTGCATAGCAACTGAAAAAATCTGGTGGCTACTGACAAAATTCATTATAAAATAGCCATTTAACCTTGAAAGAAAAAATATGCCACAAAAAATGAGGGTCAGTAACCATAGCGAATATAACAAATTTCTAGAAAAAAGAGGAAATATTTTTCATTATATCAACGAAGCCATAGAAAAGTGGTACGAGAATGGTCCAAAAATACCAGGTGGCAACAATATTTATAGCGATAAAGTTGTAATTTTGGTGCACATAATAACTTGTTTATTTAGAATAGGCCTGAGGCAAACAGTTGGGTTTATAGCAGGATACCTTGAGCAAATTGGGAAAAATTTGCAAGTTATCAGCTATTCACAATCATCAAGAAGGTTTAAGAAACTCAATATTAAGATCAATGATTGCAGAATTGATAAAAATAATATGGAAGATATCGAAATTACTATAGACAGTACAGGAATTAGTATATACAACAACACTCCTGGTCATAGCAAAGAAAATAGCGAAGATAGAAAGTATCGCAGCTATGAACAGACAAGAAAATTGCATGTAATGTTGAATACAAACAGCAAAAAAGCCATAGCTGTAAAATACAGTAACGGTGTCTACTCTGATCACTATGGAGCTTGTGATTTGCTAAAAGAAGTCGATTTTCAGTATGTCATAAAAGTACTATATGCAGATAGGGCATATGACAGAGAAAAGCTCTATAAGCTGTGTAATCAATATGGTATAAAAACGAAAATTCCTCCGAAAAACAACGCAGCAGAGCATCCAAAATTGGATTATATGCTTGATAGAAATGCCGCTATTCAGTTAATGAAATTACATGGTGAGAATGGTATAAAAAGATGGAAAGAAGAAGTAAATTACGGAAAAAGATCGTATATTGAAGGATTTTTCTCAAGGTTGAAGCGAATATTTGGGTTTAGTTTTAGGAGCAAATCTGAGATTAATCGTGAGAAGGAACTGCTACTCAAGTGTTATTTGCTTAACAAATTTACTGAAATAGGCATGGCTAAGTTTGAGATAGCTTCATGAATTTATTGTACGTTACCTACTATCCGAAGAGCGATACAACAAAGCCCACTGGGATCCAGGAATTTTATTAAGTTGGTAAGCATAAAAGTAGCCGTTTTATGTTAAAACACAACGTTCTTGATGAGATTACGGCAAGGCTGGATCCCAGTGTCAAGCACTGGGATGACACCCTTTTTGGGTCCTCTAAGTAGCCTATATAGTGTCATCCAAGTAGCTGACACTGGGATCTAGCAAGCTTTGCTTGCAAATAAGTCTAATACGCGTCGCGTTTTATGCCAAAACACAATTGGAGTTACATGCAAAATAGATCCCAGTGTCAGCTACTTGGATGACAAAAAAAGGAGCACTGGGATGAAACCATTTGTTGTGTTTAACAAAGTTCGTACTTAGCTTCATGTTAGCTACAAATATTAAGAAATTTACTAAATGAAAAAAAAGGCAAAAGAAGCCCCGTGGTTATTATCCGCTTTAAAATATTGGCGTTTTTTATGTTTTAAACGCTTGACAAGCGAAATTCAGCTGCTTTTAATTGCAACTAACTTACGCTGCAAACGTTTAAGAAATTTACTAAGCAGAAAAAAAGACAAAGAATCCCCGAGTTAGCTAGTCTTTTACTATCTCTGTCGAGTATTGGCATTTTTTGATGTCTTGTAACGCTTTATAAGCGCGTTCAGCTTATTTAGATAAAAATCTAGATGTAGATGAAGTTTTGTAAAGACATACAGTATCTATATACTGCAAAAAATTAAACATAAGACGCCGATACATTAAGTAATCCTTACCTTTTAATCTGCAGATTGGCGAAAGCAAATACAATAGCTTCACTATCATGATAAGGGCGCTGGCGAAGGGTGTCAAGTAACTTTTGCATTTAATCCATTTCTATGGCTTATATAATAATCGTTATTGTAGTATAATTTAGAATAATGCAATAGATACCTAAATGTTTTAGCTATTAATTATATGTTGCATAAAAGCATATATTGCCCTACCATCCAAGTAGGTCAAAAATAAAGAGGTTGGCATGAGTTTTACTTTACCTGAATTACCATATGATAAAACAGCTTTGGAGCCTTACATATCTGCAAAAACTTTGGATTTTCATTATGATAAGCACCATAAAGGATATTTAAATAAACTCAATGAGCTAGTTGAAAATACGGATTATCAACATGTAAAAATTGAGGAATTAATAACAAAAGTGCATGGTAATAGCGGCAACTTGCCTATATTTAATAACGCAGCACAAGTTTGGAATCACACTTTTTATTGGAATTCAATGAAAAAAAATGGTGGTGGTAAGCCTAAAGATGGTAGTCTTCTAGCAAAAAAAATTCAAGACGATATCGGTGGCTTTGATAAATTTTATGAAGAATTTTCGAGTCATGGAGTAAGCCAATTTGGCAGTGGATGGGTATGGTTAGTGCTCGAAAAAGGTAGGTTAGGAAAGCTCAAAATCACCAAAACTCCAAATGCAGATTTGCCAATAATTTATGGCCAAGTGCCACTACTCACTATGGATGTGTGGGAGCACGCCTATTATTTAGATTGTCAAAACCGTAGAATTGACTACATAAAAGTTTTCCTTGATCATTTGATTAATTGGGATTTTGCAGAAGAGAACTTAGAAGAATATATGAGATGAATATACCCCGGGTAACAAAATTAGATAATGGTCTGCGCATAATAACTGAGCAGGTGCGTGATATTGATTCCGTAGCTTTAAGCATACGAGTTGGTGTTGGCAGTAGAGCAGAAAGTGCAAAGCAAAATGGAATATCCCATTTTTTAGAACACATGGCTTTCAAAGGGACGAAGACAAGAACTGCCTTTGAAATTGCAAAAGCTTTTGATGACATAGGTGGGGTTTTCAACGCCAGCACTGGTAGGGAAAGCACCACCTATTATGCAAAAGTCCTCAAGAAAGACATCAAAACTGGTATTGATATACTAATAGATATATTGATGAATTCAACATTTCCAGAAGATGAATTGGAGCGTGAGAAGGGCGTTGTAATACAAGAGATTTTTCAAACTAATGATTCACCAAGTGACATTGTTTTCGATAAATATTTTGAGGCAGCTTATAAAGATCAACCTTTCGGCAGGTCAATCTTAGGCACGCAAGATACTGTAAAATCTTTTACTCGAGGAGATCTAGATAATTACATAAATGAGCATTACTTTGGCGAGAATATGCTATTTGCCGTTGCAGGAAATGTTGAACATGAAGAAGTTGTTGCATTAACCAAAGATTTTTTCTCAAAGATTCATTCTAAAAAGCTGAAAAAAAGCCAAAATGCGACGAGCCACACTGGTGGTGAGTATTTAGAACATCGTAAATTAGATCAGGTACACTTGCTAATTGGTCTACCTAGTGTTTCTCGCCATGACGATAAATATCACACGTTTCAAGTGCTTGATTCTATATTAGGGAGCGGAATGTCATCACGTTTATTCCAGGAAGTAAGGGAAAAGCAGGGATTAGCTTACTCTGTTTATTCATTTAATTCCAGCTATACTAATACAGGAATGTTTTCCATTTTTGCTGGTACAGACAGTAGTAACTTAGATAAGCTTTTAAAATCTATAACGACAGAGTTGAAGAAGTTGTCTACAGATGATCTGAAGGAAGAAGAAGTAAATAGAGTGAAAGAGCGAGTAAAATCCCAAATTTTAATGTCACGCGAAAGTGTTAGCTCACGTGCTGAAACATTGGGACACTACTACGGTAACTATAATAGGTACATCAGTAAAAATGAATTAATAGAAAAAATTAGTGCAGTTACCACTGCTAACGTAAAAAAAGCAGCAGAAGAATTGTTATCTCAGCATGAAAAAACCACTCTAGCTGCAATTGGAGAAATTGAATCATTGCCAAGTTACGATAAAGTGGTTTCTATGCTTAAAGCTTAGTGTACTTTAATTATGTTGCTTAAGCTCACTAAAAAGTTCAATGAACGGTTGCAAAATCCTTTCTATAAAAAGTTTGCTTTCTGGTTCATCGCGTATATTACTTATCAGTTTATTCAAAGTTTTCTCGCTGTTTCGTAAAAATAAATAGCTTTCTACTGCTTGCACACCAGACAAGACAGTCAAAATTCCTTCTATCACTAGACAAGCAGCTATAGCAGGTACGGTACCCACTGCAATTGCAGTTGCGATTAATGATAACCCAGCTAAGAATGTAACGGCTGAAACGCAAAACGCTATTTGATGTTTTTCTTTATTGTTAACCATAAATACCTCACAAAAACTATATTTTTAACATACCAGTGTTGTCATGTATTGTCAAGTTTTTAAAGAAGATTAAAAAATGCAACGCACATGTGCAAAAAACGCTAACTATGGATTAGCCAAGGAAGAAAGAGTAGGAAGAGGAAGGCTTTTTCTGTTTTAGGGAATATAAAATAAGCGTAGAAAAATATGAACTAGGTGTATAATTCACAGTGTAGTGGTGTCTCACTAATCCAATTATTTTTCTCCCGATCTAGCCTATCATCTAATATAGCCTGCCTTATTGATGCCATTAACTTATTCATAAAGAAAATATTATGAATGGTAACGAGCGTGTAAGCCAGGAGCTCTTTAGCTTTCAGTAAATGGTGTATATAAGCTCTTGAATGTTTTCTGCAGGTAAAACATAAACAGTCACTTTCAATTGGGTTGTTGTCCAGCTCAAATCGTTGATTCCGCAAATTAATATGCTCTTTGCACTTTGAAGAAATAGAATTTCTGTTTTTTACTTTAACAAGTGCGCCACCATGCCTTGCTAAGCGGGTTGGATGCACGCAATCAAACGTGTCAATTCCAAGCTCTACTCCGCGAAAGATGTCCACAATTCCACCAATACCAAGCAAATGAGTAGGCCTGTCTTTTTTCAGGTGGTCCATAGTGAAAGAAACTACATCATGCATCTGCTCTTTACTTTGACCAAGTGATCCACCTATTGCTTGACCAAAAAATGGCAAATCGTTGATAAAATCACAACTTTCTCTACGTAAATCTTGATACACTCCGCCTTGACTAATTCCATACAGTGCCTGCTTGCCATTATTGTTTTTTTCAAATTCATTTAAAGAACGTTCAGCCCATCTGTGGCTCATGAGCATTGATTTTGCTGTGTATTCTTTGCTTACGTGAAATGGAGTGCATTCATCTAAAACTAGGATTAAATCTGCACCTAATTTCTGTTGAATTTGTACAGATTTTTCAGGAGTTAAGCAATAAATTTTACCATTAATGTAAGAACGGAAAATTGCCCCATCCTCATTAATTTTGATCAAAGTTTTTTGTTTTTTTCTTATTCCTTTTATCTCTTCCGAAACTGATCCGTGGCCTAAGCTAAATATCTGATATCCACCTGAGTCAGTTAGCATTGGCCCATTCCATCCTATCATCTTGCGCAAACCACCAAGTTTTGCAACAGTATTCTCTCCTGGTTGAAGCATTAGGTGATAGGTGTTGGAAAGTATGATTTGGGTACCAGCTTCACTTATTCTTTCAATATCTGCAGCTTTAATTGCAGCTTTTGTTGCGCAGAATATAAAAGCGGGGGTTTCTACGCTTCCATTTGGAGTTTTAATTGTTCCAACTCTTGCAGAACCTGATTGCTTGATTCTCTTGAATGAAAATTCTTCTTTCATCTATTTGCCTGAAAGTTCTGTTATGATGTTTTCTACTTTCTCAGGAGTAAGATTTTCATAGAAGTCATTATTGATCTGCACAACGGGAGCATTAACGCATGCACCTAGGCATTCAACTTCTTTTAAAGTGAACAAATTATCTTTAGTAGTCTCACCGATATTGATTCCAAGTTTTTTTTTAAAGGTATTTAAAACTTCTTCACTATTGCACAACCAGCAAGGAGTTGTTCTACAAATTTGTATTAGATATTTGCCTACTGGTTTTAAATTATACATGGTGTAAAAATTTGCCACTTCATATACACGAATATGTGGAATATGCAGCATATCAGCAACATAACGCATAGCAGATTCAGAAACCCATCCGCATTGCTCTTGAACCAGATATAGTAAAGGCATAACAGCACTACCTTCTCTACCTTTGGGATACTTCTCTATAAACTTTCCCGCTTTCTTGAGGTTTTCTGATGTAAAACTAAACTGCTCTTCTTTTTCTATCATTCATGAGACTCGTGTAAACTTTAACAGATTATACCTGTAGAACCAATGATTGCAATTGTTGGTTTTTTGAGAAATAGCATAAAGCTTCTTAGCCCTCTTCAAGCTTATATTTACCTTTTAGTATAAAATATTATATTAATTTTTTAATTTTAGTTAAAATTTTCATTGACATTAACACACAGGAGTAATCATAATAGCATTTTATTAATATTTTAAATAAAATTATGTCTATATTAAGAAGATTGCTCGGGATCAACTCAAATACACCGGAAATTAAAGAAGCGATAGGTTTTAATCCAACAAACGTAGAATTAATTGAGGGGAATGGAGTTGCTTACGGACTCAGCTATCAAGATAATGGTAATGGGAGCAGTAAAGTAAAATTACTTATTAGTCCATTATATCAATCAAAAACATACGAATGTGGTACAAATATCAGCGTAGCAAATGAATTCAAAGATCAATTATCTCTCACATTAATAGAAGATTCAGCTGAAATAGATAAAGTTGGAGTTATCTTTCCTGAAGAAGGAATTAGCGAAGAAGGAGAAAAATGCGTTAAAGGCTTATCTTTTAACACTTACGGAATTAAACAATCAGTTAATACTCCTTCAGTTGAACATTTAGATAAAAGAAAATTACAAAAGAATATTGATAATAATAGTCTTGCAAATGTGGGCAATAGTTACTTTCAACCAAGAGCAGTGAAAGTTGGTAATGGTGACGTAATTGTAATCGCCCATAACTTAAAGGATCAAACTTTAGTTTCTTGGTACTTAAAGTCAAGCGAGAGCGGAAAATTTAAGGTATTGACTGGAGAAAAAGGTGTTACAGAAAGAAAATTGTTCAATTTTGATAATCAGGGGCAATTGGCATTAAATGGAAACACGATGCTTTATTCGCAAGTGAGCAAAAGGATTACTAAGGAAAATCAAGAGGTGAGAAAAACACGTATTTTTAAATTTGATATGGCTAAAGTGATTCAGGGTCTGAAGGATGGAGTTAATGGCTTTTTACTTGGTAATCGAAAAGGTCAAATAGATAATAAAGCACTATCTCTTTCTAGAGAACATGAAATAAGCTTTTTGCAGTATGTTGAACAAACGGAAGGAAATGATCTAGTTGCTTTTCTTGAAAATGACCAATCAGCTAATGAGCAGAGGTTACATATAGCAACTCTACTTAAAAATGGATCAGTGTCAGATTTTCCTATCTATCAATTTACAGATCCTATAGAGCAATTATATATTAAAGGCAACGGTCAGGGTGGTTTTATCGTAACTGCGGTAAGTGGAGAAAATATTGTAACTTTTAATCAAAACGGCTCTGGAAAATCTTCTGAAGCAACAATAATACCGGCAAATAGCATCAAAACTCTCAGTGATTTTGTTAATATCATTAACGGTCGATTAACGCCAGATATTATTTCTAGTAGTACCGTGGCTCCTATAACTGTTGCAGAAACGGTTGTGACTTCTAAGAAAACGCCGACTGCTGCAATTACTAGCACAGCAGAAACCGACGCTGTGAAGACTACTAAATTGACAACGGAAGCCGTTGCACCTACTTCTACAATAAGTAAACCTTCAACGGAGTCAACGACAGTAGCAAAAACAACTACTACTTCACAAGCGACCACGGTTGCTACAACGTCAACTAGTGTGCCGATAGTAACTTCAGGGACTGAGACAAGTACTGTAAAACCTACAGCAGCGACTGGTGCGTCGACTTCTACGATGAGTAAACCTTCAACAGAGTCAACGACTCAAACAAGTACAGTAACAGTGAAGCCAACAACAGAAGCCGTTGCACCTACTTCTACAACGAATAAACCTTCAACAGAGTCAACGACTCAAACAAGCACAGTAACAGTGGAACCAACTGCGCCAACAACAAGCTCAGA
This sequence comes from Wolbachia endosymbiont of Phyllotreta cruciferae, assembly GCF_918697765.1. Taxonomy (NCBI): domain Bacteria; kingdom Pseudomonadati; phylum Pseudomonadota; class Alphaproteobacteria; order Rickettsiales; family Anaplasmataceae; genus Wolbachia; species Wolbachia endosymbiont of Phyllotreta cruciferae. The sequence goes on along the minus strand of NZ_OU953855.1, from coordinate 614,955 downwards.
GAAAACTACACAAACAGTATTTAGTTGTAAAAGACAAGACTTAATCTGACAGACAAGAATTAACTGACAGAAGAATTGAGGTAGTCAAAACTTGTATTAAACAAGACTTGATCTGACACTTTAAAAAAGTAAGTTATAAAATAATAAAAGAAAGGAGTGTTAGAAATGAGTACAATACAAACAAAAATACTAAAACCAAAGCTAGGGTTATTAGAACTAGCAAAACAACTAGGAAATGTATCTCAAGCATGCAAAGTGATGGGATACTCAAGAGATACATTTTATCGATTCAAAGAGTTGTACGAAAATGGAGGAGAAGAAGCATTACATGAGATAAGTAAGAAAAAACCTCTATTAGCGAATAGAGTTTCCGACGATATAGAAAGAGCAGCGATTGGTATAGCAACAGAATTTCCAGCATATGGGCAAGAAAGAGCTGCAAATGAACTGAGAAAAAGAGGTATAATAATTTCTCAGGGAGGAGTGAGATCTATATGGCTGAGAAATGATCTTGAAACTTTCAAGAAAAGACTTAAAGCACTGGAAGCAAAAGTAGCTCAAGATGGAATTATATTAACCGAAGAGCAACTTGCAGCTTTAGAAAAAGTTAAAGAACAAAGAGAAGCACATGGTGAAATTGACACCGAACATTCAGGTTATTTGGGTTCTCAAGATACCTATTATGTAGGTAATATAAAAGGTATAGGAAGAATCTACCAGCAGACCTTCATTGATACTTATTCTCGAGTAGCATTTGCCAAGCTTTATACAGACAAAACGGCTATTACTGCTGCTGACTTGCTGAATGATAGAGTGATACCATTTTTTGATGAGCAAAATGTGCCATTATTGCGTATCCTTACAGACCGAGGAACAGAGTATTGTGGTAAGCCTGAAAATCACGCTTATCAGCTTTATTTGGGAATCGAAAATATCGATCATTCTAGGACCAAAGCCAATTCTCCACAGACTAATGGCATATGTGAAAGGTTTCATAGAACTATGCAAGATGAGTGTTACAATATTATCTTCAGAAAGAAAATCTACAATTCTTTGGAAGGTCTACAGATTGATGTTGATTATTGGTTGCGTTCTTACAATGAAACAAGACCGCATTCAGGTAAATATTGCTATGGTAAGACGCCTATGCAGACTTTTCTTGATAGCAAACATGTTGCTTTTCAGAAAAATATTAGTAGCATTACACAAGAGACTGATATTAGTTTTGACTACCTCAATTCTTCTGTCAGTTAATTCTTGTCTGTCAGATTAAGTCTTGTCTTTTACATTTTATATTACCTACATAATAGGTATCTTGAGAACCCAAATAACCTGAATGTTCGGTGTCAATTTCACCATGTGCTTCTCTTTGTTCTTTAACTTTTTCTAAAGCTGCAAGTTGCTCTTCGGTTAATATAATTCCATCTTGAGCTACTTTTGCTTCCAGTGCTTTAAGTCTTTTCTTGAAAGTTTCAAGATCATTTCTCAGCCATATAGATCTCACTCCTCCCTGAGAAATTATTATACCTCTTTTTCTCAGTTCATTTGCAGCTCTTTCTTGCCCATATGCTGGAAATTCTGTTGCTATACCAATCGCTGCTCTTTCTATATCGTCGGAAACTCTATTCGCTAATAGAGGTTTTTTCTTACTTATCTCATGTAATGCTTCTTCTCCTCCATTTTCGTACAACTCTTTGAATCGATAAAATGTATCTCTTGAGTATCCCATCACTTTGCATGCTTGAGATACATTTCCTAGTTGTTTTGCTAGTTCTAATAACCCTAGCTTTGGTTTTAGTATTTTTGTTTGTATTGTACTCATTTCTAACACTCCTTTCTTTTATTATTTTATAACTTACTTTTTTAAAGTGTCAGATCAAGTCTTGTTTAATACAATTTATTCAACCACCGGTAATTTCCGCTAACTCCGAAGTAGTTATAGTGTCCTGTTAGTTTTGCTTTAAGTATTGACCACCAATCTTTAAGGTGAACTTTATTTCGGATCTTTTTCACCCATTCTTTGATTTCTTTAAGTTTTCTAGATAGATTTTCTTTCGAGGTTTTATGACCTACCATTACTCTACCTTTACGACTCCTTGTACCATAATGGGTGAATCCTAGAAAGTTGAAACTTTCCGTTTTTCGTTTCTCCCTTATTCCTTGTTGCCACTCCTTTTTGCCAAACTTTACTATTCTTGTTTTGTCTTCAGATATTTCCAGTCCAAATTTTCCTAGCCTTTGTTTCAGTGACTCTAAGAGTTCTCTAGCATCTTTTTCTCTTTCGCAGCAAATCAGGTGATCGTCTGCATACCTAACTAGCTCCATATAACCTTTAGATCTTAGCTTGAATTTCTTTTCAAACCACAAATCCAGCACATAATGCAACTATATATTAGCTAGTATAGGACTTACTATTCCCCCCTGAGGTGTGCCTAGTTCAGTTGCTTCATAATGTCCTGCTTCGACTACTCCTGCCTTAAGAAATCGTTTTACTAACCACAGTATGTTTGGGTCTGTTATCCGTTCTCTCAAGCATCTCATTAGCCATTTGTGCTGGACATTATCAAAGAATTTCTTGATATCAACTTCTACTACATAGTTAGTTGGTCTGTACATAACTGCTTTATTTAGTGCATTTACCGCTTGATGACAGCTTCTACCAGGACGAAAACCATATGAGTTATCCAGAAAGTTAGCTTCATAAATATTTTCTAATATCTTCTTCAGCATTATCTGGACTAACTTATCTTCTGTAGACGGTACTCCAAGCCCGCGTTTCTCTTTGCTTCCAGCTTTTGGTATATATACTCTTTTCACTGGTTGCGGTTGATATCGCTTTCTTTTCATACTATCCACCAGAGTGTTGAGCTTCTCTTCAAGATTTTCTCCATAAGCTTCTACTGTCACCTGGTCTATACCGCATGCTTTGTTATGCTTTAGCTCTTTATAACATTCAGCAAGATTCTCTGCGTTTATCAGATGAATTAACGATTAAATTTCAATCGTTTATCTTGCCTGGCTCTTACTGCTATCTGATTTAGTTTTCTTTGCACGTTATTCCAACCTCCGTTGTATTGGCATAGCAATTCCTAAACCAGTCACTATATTGCTGACCGCTTCCCCTTGTATGTGGCTTTCCCACACTCTGAGTACTATCAATCAGTCCGACTTCCTTTATATCTTCCGTCAGTACTCGCCTTTGTTGACTTGTTCCAACGTACCTTAATAGGAATACAAAGGATCTCCCAAGTTTACGTAAACTCCATCTCAACACGTGATACGGCCTCAGATCCCGATAGAGTGAGTGATAACTTGCCCTATTGTTACCCTTCTTGCTGTCTTCCACTATATGCAACGTGTCGACCTCTATGACATCGAGAATTTCGGGACTCAATACCTTCACTTTCGTTGTACCCTGTGTTGTCCATTCCACTAGCTTTACTACGCTCGTTACCTTACGCAGCATAGTGGTTTGTTCCAGCCTGCTGGCTAGGCTTTGCCTGGGTTGGATTTTCACCAACTGGACTTTACGCACTTTGCTTGGCGCACGCATGTTTCACCTAAAAAGGACACATTTTAAACTTCTTTGTTGAAATAAAATAGAAACAAAAGTGCTGTTTATTGCACTCTTTGGATAATTTAATGATAAAAAATTTAGAGAGAAATTTTATACACTATCGCTGATATTTTTCCTTAAGTTGACGCCATTGAAAGAACGCTTACAAGGGATAGAAGAAGAGAAAAAAAAGGTAGTTGATCAGAAGGCAGTAGAAAAAGGAATAAGTCTTATTATAAATAGCATAAAGAATTTTTATTCTAGTGTAAAATCGAACCTGGAACAGCTAGATTGGCAAACTAAGCGCGGCATTATTAAAGCATTAATAGGACAAATTAACATTGGTTGTGATCAGGTAGAAGTAGGATTTCAGATCGAAGAACCAGCACAGGATGGGGGAATTCTTAATTTGTATCATTGTACTACACATCATAATAAGGGGTTGGCAAAATGTGTCAAGCAAGTTTTTTCGTTTCTATAAATCTGGATTTCAGCGTTATGCGCTGGAATGACAACGTGAGGTAAATTTTTCAACATCCCAAAATTACAGAATTCAGTCTGTTTAATTAAGTGTGAACTGTTACACGAAAATTTTGTAAACAGATTAATATACCCTGTTTTTGCTATTCATCTAAAAATGGAACCATAGAGTACGTTGAGGAGCGTAAGCAAATTTTAATGCAAAAATTACTATCAAAAAATAGATTATGCAAGAGGTCTAATTATTCTGCCGCAATTTTGCTCTATCACACTTGCCACATTTAATATTCCAGCTTCATCATAATAATTTCCAATCACTTGCAAGGCAAGTGGTAAACCCTCATTGGAGAGCCCAACAGGAACAGAAATAGCAGGCAATCCTGCCAGACTTGCCGGCACAGTAAACACATCATTGATGCACATAATTAGCGGATCTGGCTTTTCATTTAAGCCAAAAGCTTCTGTTGGAGCAGATGGCACAAGTATGTAATCTATTTTTTCAAACGCTTTTATAAAATCATTTCTGATTAATGCCCTAATGCACTGCGCTTTTTCGTAATATTCATTATAATGACCTGAAGAAAGCGCATAAGCGCCAATTAAAATTCTTCTTTTCACCTCTTTACCAAAACCTTCTGCTCTTGTTAGTGAATACATTTCTTCAAGGGTATCAGCATCAACCCTTAATCCATAACGCACACCATCGTAACGAGCAAGATTGGATGAAGTTTCAGCAGAACAGATTAAATAATAGACTGGTATTGCATATTTAGTATGTGGCAGAGTAATGTCAACAACTTCAGCGCCATTTTCTTTTAAATAGGAAGCAACTCTTTCCCAATTATGAACTATTTCCTCTGAAATTCCATCCATCCTATATTCTTTTGGTATACCAATACACTTACCCTTGACATCACCATTTATAAAGCTAGAAAATTTAGGCACTGGCTTTTCGCTCGATATTGAATCTTTTGTATCATAGCCACAAATTGCTTCCAGCATTAATGCTGAATCAGAGACAGAACGAGTAATGACTCCTGCTTGATCCAGAGAACTCGCAAATGCAATCATACCAAAACGCGAGCATCTTCCATAAGTTGGCTTTATTCCAACTACTCCACAATAAGCTGCTGGTTGGCGTACAGATCCACCGGTGTCGCTCCCTAACGCTCCAGCGCATAAAAATCCAGCAACCGATGCTGCAGATCCACCAGATGATCCACCAGGAACAACTTTTTCCCCATCGCTTTTTCTAATCCACACATTTTCAACAGGGCCAAAATAGCTATTTGTGTTCGCAGAACCCATAGCAAATTCATCCATATTAAGCTTACCGAGCATGGCTGCTCCACTTTTTAAAAGCAAGTCAGACACCGTAGATTCGTAAGTCGGAACGAAATTTTCCAGCATTTTTGAGCATGCTGTTGTTTTTATTCCTTTTGTACAGAATAGATCTTTGATGCCAACTGGTACACCCATGAGCGGCGAGATTAAATCATCCTTTTGCCTAGAGAAATGTTCATCTGCAGCTTTAGCAGCTTTCATTGCTATCTCTGGGGTTTTTGTTATAAATGCATTTAATTTCTCATTTTCAACCGCACTGATGTGCGCCTCTACGAGTTCAACGGCAGAAAAACTCTTTTTTTTGAGCCCGTCATGCATTTGTGTAATACTTAACTTTCTTAGTTCATTCATCAATATTTAATTTTTAGCAAGACGTTAATTATAACATGGCACGATAAAAAATCCATACATTTATAGTTACAGCTAGAAATGTAGCTAAGGTAACTTAGATTCACCGACAATCGTCATCCCGCTACTTGTTAGCGGCTAAGAGATACCGCAGCGGTATGACGTAGAAGCTATACTTTTATACTCACCAACTCAGTATCCAATCCGGATTGTATCTTAAAAAGGTCAAAAGACTATAATAAGCAAAGGAGTGATACTGTGTCTGAGTGAAAATCGTTGAGATCCCAGTGTCTGCTGCTTGCATAGCATTTATTTACAAAAAAATAGTCATGCAAGAGACTTTGCTTGGATATTTGATATAATTTAGGTCTATTAAAGCAAAAAATACTAACATGAATGAAGTGATAACATTTGGTTGTCGTCTAAATTTTTACGAGAGCGAGTTAATCAAAGAAGCATTAAAAAAAGCAAAGAGAGAAAATGTTGTTGTGGTGCATAGCTGTGCAGTGACAAACGAAGCAGAACGTCAGGTAAAGCAAAAGATACGTAAGATTTACAAAAATGATCCAAATAAAGAAATTATCGTAGTTGGTTGTGCTGTTCAGTTGGATCCAGAAGTTTACAGTAGCATTCCTGGTGTAAGTAAAGTGCTCGGTAATCAAGATAAGCTAAAAGCTGAAAATTACTTACTAAATGACGATAAAATCTTGGTCAGTGATAACCAAGTAGAACCTGTTCTAATTAATGGATTTGAAGATAAGTCAAGGGCATTTATTGAAATTCAAAATGGTTGTAATCATAGCTGCACATTTTGTTCAATTACTGAGGCAAGGGGGAATAATCGATCTGTGCCAATAAACAGTATTATAGAGCAAATCAGGATCTTTGTAGAAAATGGATATCAAGAAGTAGTGTTTACAGGGGTTGATATTACTGACTTTGGTACAGATTTGTTGGGTAAGCCATCACTTGGTTCAATGATTAGGAGAGTTTTAAAGGATATACCAGAGTTGAAGAGGCTAAGACTTTCCTCTATCGATGTTGCTGAAGTTGACGACGAATTAATGGATTTAATAGCTAATGAGTCAAGACTTATGCCTCATTTACATTTGAGTCTACAATCTGGTAATAATTTAATACTAAAGAGAATGAAGCGTCGTCACAACAGAGAACAAGTGATAGAATTTTGTCATAAAATGAAGAGCTTGAGGCCTAATATAGCATTTGGCGCTGATATTATTGCTGGATTTCCAACAGAAACTGATGAAATGTTTCAGGATACAGTTGATTTACTGAAAAAAACAAATATAGTTTACCTACATGCTTTTCCATATTCAGAGCGGAAAAATACACCTGCTGCACGAATGCCACAAGTACCAGAGAATGTGCGTAAAGAACGAGTAAAAAATTTAAGAGAAATGAATAGAGAAATGATGAGCAGTTTTTGTCAATCCTTGATCAACACTAAGCAAAGTGTTCTGGTTGAGCAAAATAATGTCGGTAGAGCAGAAAATTTTGCATTAATAAAGCTTGAATCAAGAGCACAAGCTAAAAGTATTGTGAAAGTTAATGTTACAGGCGTAGAGAATAATTATTTAATTGGAAATACTCTTTCTTAATTTTTGTACATTAAAGAAATATATGATATGATGGTTATACTATAAATGATAATTATGGGTTCATTTGTGATAACTAAAAGATCTATTACTTTATTTTTGATTTTAATTTCATGTGTCTATTTTTTTATTACTTATATCGGTAATTATGTACACGTTGAACAAGTTATTGGAACACAACTCTTAAAACTAGAAACGGACAATAATGAAGATGTAATGCATTCTAAAGAGGTTACTGAAAAAGAAGTACTAACAGAGGATTTAAAATATCAAGAACCTGAAAATAGTCCTATTGAACAACCTTCTATTCTCCAAGTAGCTGATCAGAAAAATATGTGGTCACGTATTGCAGATCAAGCTGAGCCTACAAAAGAAAAATCAAAAAAACTTGATTTTTATGTTAGCGCTAACGGTGGTAAGGTATACCATGATAATTCAGAAACATTTGTAAAGGGTATAAAGGCAATAGGGGAGAGAGTCCTAACTTTAGTTGAAAGTCATTATGGTTTTATAATAAAAAATATAGTGGCAGATGAAATTAAAAGTATACAGCAATTTGATGGTAAAATTGATTTCCAGTGGTTTAGCAGCATGTCTTTAGGTTACTATGCTGGAGAAAATGGTAAAATTGATTTTGAAGCCGCGTATTCTATAGCCAATATTGAAGATAGTAATTCTCCTCCGGTATTTGATAAATCAGCAAGTATATTTGCGTTTTTGTTAAACTTCTATTATAATCCCAGCGTTCAGGATACACAATTTGCTCCGTACATCGGTCTTGGTATAGGACCAACAGTTTTTAGATTAAAAAGGATTAATGGGTCACCCCAAAATTCAATGCCACTGAATGTTCCTTGGTTTGCTTATCAAATAAAACTTGGTGTTGATTATTCAATAATCCCAAAAATCAAAACCTTTCTCGGCTATCGTTACTTTAGCGTTCCGATACCTGTTGCAGATGACATATCTACTCACAATATTGAAGTTGGTTTGATATTTAATTTTTAGTGATAATTTAATATATATATAAATTCTTATCTTTTCTATCTAACAAACCAAATGTTGGTACGATTGTTGCTTTTAAAAAAATGACAGTTTCTACTGTTCTAATATTATTCGCTAGCCTTTTTGATTTCTGATGCAATAAGCTTTGCTTATCTTCTCTATGTTCTATAAGCCCGCCGATTACCATAATTTCACCGCTCTTAATTTTTAACATAGAGTTCATTTCTCTGATTTCAACAATTGGAATGTTGCTATTTAATTTCATTTTACTCTGCTGTGCGACGTACTCTATATCTGGATCTTTAGTGTAGCCGTTAATTCTTGATAAAGTTGGATGTATATCCATGAATATTTCACTAGTATCAATGTTAATGCTTGGGTGGATTATTAGCACAACACCTATTGGGACGCTATTCATCTTGGTAATTAAGGTCTGATTAGAGTTTCTAGTATCTTTTTGTATATCGGAGGTAAAATAAATATGGTTTTTAGTAAATGAAATCATCGCTTGCTGATTATTTATAGCATGTACTCTGGGGCTTGAAATTACAGTTGAAGTGCCAAATTTGTCTAAATTTTTTACTAAATCTCCTAGATCATTTGCACCAAAGTTCATTGCTAGGTTAATAATGGAGTTATCTTGATTTATTATAGACTTAGTTCCATCTTGTAAGTCATTTAAGTTCATACCAGAAAGGTATTTGTCATCTAGCACAACTTCAACTATTTTTGCCTCTATCATTACTTGAGAAGACGCTAACTTCTTAACCTTATTAATATATTCTTCAACAGCTTTGTGGATATCTTTTCTAGCATTCAAAATAATAACACCAGCTTCTCTGTTGGATGAAAGGAATTCGCCATCATCCACCCCGTTAACATCCATTATTGCATTCAAGCCTTTTTCTAATGAATTCCATAAGTCACTACTGTATTGAGACTTCATAACATTGTTATAGTCCCTATCAACGTTACTTCCATCACTGTTAGTAATATTGTTATTAATGACGAAACTGCTTTGAGCAGAATGTTGAATATTGATGAAGTCTACGTAATAATTTTGTGCGTATGGCAAGTCCTGCTCAATTCTAATTACACCATTACTTGTTGAGTAACGCAGTTTGGCGCTATTTGCTATACTCTGAATTACTTCGTTTATATCCTTATCTTTTAGCTTTAAAATAATATTACCTGATATTTTTGGGTCCATATCCAAGTTAACGTCAGAAAGTTTTCCTATCTCAATCAGCAAATCCTTTACTGATACTTCTTCACTAACATTAATAGAAATAAGCTGATTACTGATTGTGAGATCGGGAAACTCTATTGGTAAAGGCATAATTTCTGGTATTGCCGGTTCATTAATCTCCAAAGAGGTGTTATATTGTTGCAACGGATAATCGTGCTTATAATTGTCTATGTTAATAGGATATTGCTTGGTAGGTAGATGTGTGCAAGAAATAATGAAGAGGAGTATTAAGCATTTAAAAATAGCCATTAGAACAGCATACAAAATCTATACTAATAGATTTCTATAAAAATATTAAAAATGTATTTAATCTCATTTTCATCGAGCAGATAATTGTCGTGTATTAGCTTTGGCTATGTATTTTTTGTATACTCTTCTTGTACTTAAATGTAGACCAGCATAGCCCTAATTTTTTTATATATTTTACTTCTTTCTCTGTATTTAATAATAGGCTTGAAAATAAATGGTAAGCCTATAATTGTTAAGCTTAGAGCTAGGGTTGAAAGTATACAACAGGCTTTGTGTTTACTATGTAGCTCTTTCAGGTAAAGCATCAAAAATCTACAAAATTTTTTGTAATTTTCTTCGATGTTTTTTTTGCTATGAGCCTTGCTAATGAACATATCTATTGCGGTATGACCGTTATTGCACTTAATGTTAAGGTCTGCACCTTTTTCTGTTAACAACTGAGCTATATCAAAATAATCCTTTTGAACAGCAAGATGTAGAGGTGCAAAACCTTGTTGCTCACAAATGTTCATATTGGCTCTAACTTCCAATAACATTTTCACAATTTGTGTATGGCCTTTTTTAACTGCGAGTAGCAAGGGAGTTCTGTTACATTTAGTAACAGCATTAACGTTTACCTTAAGCTTCAATAAGAGCTTAACTGTTTTAGTGTTACCATTATGGCTAGCTTTATGCAGCCTAGCGTTACCATTAAAATCTTGATCGTTTGCTTCTATTCCCTTTGAAACAAGAAATGTTACCATTTTTCTATTATTATGCTCAATAGCGCAATCTAACGCATCAAAACCATGGTTGTTTTTTGTGCAAAAAAACTCTTTAAGTTTAATTTTATCGTTACTTGCTTGCTGTTTTTTTGCAATAAGTTTTACTATTTGCATTTTGTTGTTATACGCTGCTAGGAAAAGCGTAGTGTTATTTTCTGCATCTTTGGCTTCTATATTTGCACCTTTCTTTATCAGATATTCTATAATTTCTGCTCTGCTGTCATAATGTGCGGTGCATTGATAAATGGTTAAAAACAAAGGAGTACGAAAATTGTTATCTTCACATTCGAGATTTGCTCCGCTATCAATTAAAATTTGAACACTTTTTTTAGAACCGTATAGTGAAGCTATATGAAGAGGAGTATAGCCCTCTTTGACATCTTTTTCATTAATTTTTGCGCCTTTTGTTATCAAAAAATCTATTAATTCCGTGTCATCTTGTAGTGCAGCAAGGTGCAGTGGAGTGAATCCATTTTTATCCTTGGAATTAATTGTCAGTTGGTTAACAAAAAGTTTAGCAACTTTCTTGTGTCCATGCATAATGGCGTAATGCAGAGGGTTTCTATTTTCGTTGTCTACGACATTGAAATCAGCTTCGTGCTCTAGTAATGACTTTACTCCAACTAAATCGCCTTCTTTTGTGAACTTATGCAAGAGAGTGATTCCACTTGCATCTTTTGAGTTAATATCAAATCCATTTTCTACTAATTGGTTTATATCTTCCTCACGCGCCATATCACTTAAATCTCTAATTAAACTCTTTTCGCGTTAATAATACTCCTACTTGATTAAGTTTAAATGAATCTGTGAGAAATGGCTAGTGCATTCTTGCATAACAAACTTTTGGCAGCGCATTGGATGAAACGAAAAACTTACTTGACAAACTCCGCCAGCCCTCTTATCATGAAACTGAAGCTATTTATTTATCTTCGCAATCTCTGCAGTGGATTAATGACAAAAAACTTAATGTATTTGGCGTAAGTCATGCTTAATTTTTTGCACTATGTGCACCTCATGTCTTTATAAAACTTTTAGGTTTCTACCTATACAAGCCGAAACGCGCTTATAAAGTGTTTAAGACAGTAAAAGACGTCAAATAGACAAGGGAGAATTTGAATACTAGCTACCCTAGGGTTTCTTTGCCTTTTTTTTTATTTGGTAAATTTCTTAACATTTATAGCTAAACGACAACTGTCATTCCTGTAAAGGTCAAGTATCCCGCTACTTGTTAGCGGGATCTAGAGATACCGTGACGGTATGACGTAGGATTGCTGTCATTCTGCTACTTGTTAGCTGCTGAGATACCGCGAATGAATCGCGGCATGACGGTTCGCGGTGGCATGACGATAAGCTCGTCATCCCGCTACTTGTTAGCGGCTGAGATACCGCGAATAAATCGCGGTATGACGGTTAGCGGTGGCGTGACGATAAGCTCGTCATTCCGCTACGTGTTAGCGGCTAAGAGATATCGCGGTGGTATAGCTATAAATTGTTGATATCTTTTTTATATCACATTTTTAACTTACAATAGTTAGCCAGCGTTCCTTACATTAACCAAATCTTTCAAATTCTGCACTCACCACTACCTATAACTCACTTTCACGCAATATTGATCGTTCTTAAAAAGCAATCTAACATTTTTTATTCCTTGATTGCGAAGCTTTGATGCAGCTGACTTAGCAGCCTGAGCACTTTTAAAAAATGCAACATATCCCTTACTTTCTGCATTGTCTTGTTTTGGGTGACGTTTCTGTATTTCTTTTTCATACTGCTTTCTGTAATAAGGAGTATTTTGTATCAATTGTTCTGACATCTTTCTTAGGTATTGGACTTTTACTTTTGCAAGCCCAGATTTATGAAATCCTAAGACTTGAGCTGCTTTTTCTGATAAGTCTATTATTCTACCTTCAATAAATGGTCCTCTATCGTTAACCCTTGTAACAAGCTTTCTTCCATTTTCTAAATTAGTGACAAGAACAAAGCAGGGTAGGGGCAAAGTCTTATGCGCTGCAGAGATCAAGTGACGGTTAAACACTTCACCATTTGCTGTAAGCGTGCCATGATCTTCTATTCCATACCACGACGCTGTCCCTATCTCTTCATAGTGTTTACAGTTTTTTGGATAATAAGTTATACCATTTATTGTGTAGCTGCTGCCAATTTTATAATGACCTGCAGTGCAGTTAAACCTGTTGCTAAAACTGCAGCTACTTATCAAACCAAATATTAGACATAGAAAGGTTAGGTTTTTTATCATTGTATTCGGTAAGAGGGTTCGATACTATGAGGATTTTAAATTATACTATAATAAATTTAGTAATGAGTAAACATCTACTGCTAAATATTAACAAAACTCAAAAAGGAATAATACATATTATTGGTATAGGTGGAATCGGAATGAGTGCCATTGCTGAAATTCTTCACAATTCCAATTGCAAAGTTCAAGGCAGTGATGCACAATCAAACGACAATATAAATAAGTTACAAAAGCTAGGTATAGAGGTTTTTATTGGTCACAATGCTAATAATATAAGCCAAGCTCAAATAGTTGTACATTCTTCTGCAATAGAATCTGATAATGTGGAGTTAATTGCGGCAAAAAATAACAATAAAACCGTTTTGCATAGATCAGACATACTTGCTGAAATTATGAAAGGTAAATATGTGATAGCGGTTTCAGGTTCAAGCGGAAAGACAACAACAACCGCTATGATTGCTTCCATTTTTGATCATTCTGGCATTGATGCGACTGTAACTGTAGGAGGGATATTAAATTCCTATAAGAGCAACTTCAAACTTGGAGGGAGTGACACTTTTCTGATCGAGGCTGATGAGTCTGATGGAACTATGCTAAAAATCCCTGCAAAGATTGCTGTCATAACAAGTATCAACAATGACCACATAGATTATTACGGCACATTTGATAATATCAAAAATGCATTTTCCCAATTCGTGAATAATGCAGGTTCTGCAGTTTTACCTGATTCTGTAGACATCGATTATGATGCGAGTAATTCTATAACGTTTGGGTTTGAGAATGGTAGCATAAGAGCCAGCAACATTAAACAGCATGCTAACAGCATAGAATTTGACGTGTTGAACAACTGGATTCCAGCATCAGCTACTTGCATGACAAAAAAGCAGGTGTCATCCCATCACCTTCTGTCATCCCATCACCCTCTGTCATCCCAGTGCGTGACACTGGGATCCAGCCCTTTAAAAAACATAGTACTATCAAACGCAATAGGTATTCACAAAGTAAGCAACGCCTTGGCTGCAATATCAGTTGCGATAAAACTCGGGATTAGCGATGCAGAGATTAAAAAAGGCCTTTTGGAATTCAAAGGAGTAGCAAGAAGATTCTCTTTGATTGCCAATATTAAAGGTGTTAAGTTAATTGAGGATTATGCCCATCATCCAAATGAAATATATGCAACTTTAACGGCTGCACGTTCAATTACTAAAGGAAAAGTAATAGGAATTATCGAACCACTTCGTTTTGCTCGCATTCGTAATTTTTTTGATGAATTCATACGAATTTTCATGATGTTTGATTATGTCATCCTTACTCCTGTTCATCCTCCAGAAGATAAGCCCATTTCTGGTTGTGGAATTGATGATATACAAAAAGCTTTAATCAGTAATGGATTTAATAACACAAAAATTATGAATGATGCTTTGCTCATTTCACATTTTATTAGTAATTCGACAAGTCCAAGTGATATAGTATTATTTATTGGTGCTGGTAGTAATATAGCTAAATTGGCAAAGGAAACTGCAGCACTTATTGCGGAAGTTAAGGTTTAATGTAATGAATAAGATAATCAATAACGTATTTGCAAGAGAAATTTTAGATAGCAGGGGTTACCCCACTATTGAGGTAGAAATTGAGCTCTGTGATGGTGCAATAGGCAGGGCATCTGTACCTTCTGGAGCTTCAACCGGTAAATTAGAAGCCTTGGAACTCAGGGACCAAGATGAGAAAAGGTATTGTGGTAAGGGAGTGCTGAAAGCTGTTCAAGCTGTAAATGGGATAATAGCAGATGAAATCATTGGAATGAATGCAGCGGACCAAAATGCAATTGATAAAGCATTAATTGAACTGGATGGAACAAAAAACAAATCAAAACTTGGAGCAAATGCAACTTTGGGTGTGTCTCTTGCAGTTGCAAAAGCAGCAGCAAACAGTTTCAAAATGCCGCTATATAGATATTTGGGAGGAAAGCAGACGAGTGTTATGCCGGTTCCACTCATTAACATAATTAATGGTGGAGTACATGCAGACAATAAGCTCGATTTTCAAGAATTCATGATTCTTCCGGTCGGTGCCGAGACTTTCAGTGAAGCAATCAGAATGTCTGCGGAGGTGTTCCACAACTTACGTAGCATTCTTAAGAAAAAAGGTTATAGCACAAACGTAGGAGATGAAGGTGGTTTTGCACCAAATATTGAAAGTACTGAAGAAGCACTTGATTTGATCATATACGCTATAGAATCAGCAGGTTATTCAGCGCAAAGTGATTTTGCACTAGGCCTTGATGTTGCTTCATCTACTTTTTATGAAGATGGAATTTACAAATTTGAAAACAAAGAACTTACTTCGGAAGAATTGGCTGAATACTATTGTAACCTTGTGGAAAGATATCCAATAATTTCTATAGAAGATGCAATGAGTGAGGAGGATTACGAAAGTTGGAAATTACTTACTGCAAAATTGGGGAGTAAAATTCAATTGGTTGGGGATGATTTGTTTGTTACAAATTGTGAACTGATATGCAAAGGAATAGAGGAAAAAATGGCAAATGCTGTACTGATCAAGCCAAATCAAATAGGGACGTTAACAGAGACTTTTGCTGCTATTGAAATGGCAAAATCAAATGGCTATAAAGCTGTTGTTTCTCATCGCTCAGGTGAAACAGAAGACACAACAATATCTCATATAGCAGTTGCGTCAAATTGCGGGCAAATAAAAACCGGGTCGCTATCGCGTTCTGATAGACTCGCGAAGTATAATGAGCTAATGAGAATAGAAAGCACGTTAGGAAAGGATGCTAAATATTATCGTGGGTTAGCATGGGTTTTATAGACGAAGTAAAATTGTGTTTAAAAGCCGGTGACGGTGGTGATGGCTGTGCAAGTTTTCGTCGAGAAAAGTTCGTTGAATTTGGTGGTCCAAATGGTGGTAATGGAGGAAAGGGTGGAAACATAGTTTTCATCAGCGACGCTAATCTCAACACTTTGCTTCATTTTCGTTATAGAAGACACATTAAAGCAGATAGTGGAAAAAATGGTGCAGGCAGGGATAGATCTGGCACAGCAGGGAAAGACGTTATACTTAAAGTTCCAGTTGGTGCACAAATAATTGATGAAGAAAGTGAAGAGATAATAGTCGATCTTGACAAGCCTGATATGGAATTTTTAATAGCACAGGGTGGAAAAGGTGGACTTGGAAATACTAATTTTAAATCTTCTACTAATAAGGCACCAAGACATTTTACTTACGGTCAGCCTGGCGAAGAAAAACATGTATTATTAAAACTAAAAGTTTTATCGGACGTTGGAATTATTGGCATGCCAAACGCAGGTAAATCAAAATTTTTGACTCGCTGCTCAAATTCCGATACAAAAGTAGGCGATTATCCATTTACCACCGTAAGACCCCACTTAGGTGTGACAAAAGTGGATGATAGCGAAGTTATAATAGCAGATATTCCTGGAATAATCACCGATGCTCACCTTGGAGTTGGGCTCGGACATAAATTTTTAAAGCACATAGAAAGGTGTAAAATTTTACTTCATTTAATCGATGTAACTCATGATGATGTTATTTCGGCTTATAATTGTATCCATAATGAATTGGAACTTTACAATAGTGATCTTGTTGAAAAAGAAGAGATTGTAGTATTAAACAAATGCGACTTATTGAGGGAAGCAGAAATTCTGGAAAAGAAGAATCACCTAGCTAATTATCTCAATAAAGAAGTGCTGTGCTTATCAATTAATGGTGATTTACAGCCTATTTTAAGATTATTAAGTGAAAAATTGAAAAAGAGTAATTCTAAGGAAATCGATGTATATGATCCTTTTAAGATGTGAATTTCATTTA
Organism: Wolbachia endosymbiont of Phyllotreta cruciferae; assembly: GCF_918697765.1. NCBI lineage: Bacteria > Pseudomonadati > Pseudomonadota > Alphaproteobacteria > Rickettsiales > Anaplasmataceae > Wolbachia > Wolbachia endosymbiont of Phyllotreta cruciferae. The sequence continues at coordinate 598,238 of NZ_OU953855.1, read as the reverse complement.
TTTTATCATATAACTAGAATATATTTGTACGAACATTTGTTTTTGTTAAACACAACAAATCCCAGTGTCAGCTACTTGCATCTACCACACAACTGTACGAACATTGCAATTTGCAGGCAATTTGCGTGGCAGATGGTGTCATCCCAGTGCCCAGACACTGGGATCCAGCCTTTTCATAATCATCAAAATGTTGTATTTTAACATAAAACGGCTACTTTTATGCTTACCAACTTAATAAAATTTCTGGATCCCAGTGGGCTTTGTTGCATCGCTCAAGTGAAAAGAACTGGCAGTTACTGACAAAATTCATTATAAATAGCCATTTAACTGTTGAAGAAAAAATATGCCACAAAAAATGAGAGTCAGTAACTGCCATGAATATAACAAATTTCTCCAAGAAAGAGGAAGCATTTTTTGTTATATCAATGACGCCATAGAAAATTGGTACGAGAATTGTCCAAAAATGCAGGGCGGCAACTATATTTATAGTGATAAAGTTGTGATTTTGGTGCATATAATCGTCAGTTTCTTTAGAATTGGTTTAAGACAAACAGTCGGGTTTATAAAAGGGTATTTGCAACAAATAGGAAGAGATTTGGCAGTTATCAGCTATTCACAAGCATCAAGAAGGTTTAAGAAACTTAATATTAAGATAAATGATTGCAGAATTGATAAAAATAATATGGAAGATATCGAAATTGCTATAGACAGTACAGGAATTAGTATATACAACAACACTCCTGGTCACAGCAAGGAAAATAGCACTGACAGAAAATATCGTGGCTATGAGCAAACGAGAAAATTGCACGTAATGTTGAATATAAACAACAAAAAAGCCATAGCTGTAAAATACAGTAACGGTGTCTACTCTGATCACTATGGAGCTTGTGATTTGCTAAAAGAAGTTGATTTTCAGCATGCCATAAAAGCACTATATGCAGATAGAGCATGTGATAGGCACAAGTTTTATAAGTTGTGTAACAAATATGATATAAAGACAAAAATTCCACCAATAAACAATGCGGCAGAACATCCAGAAATAGATTATATGTCTGACAGGAATGCTGCTATTAGGTTAATAAAATTATACGGTGAAGATGGCATGAAAGAATGGAAAAAAGAAGTAAATTATGGGAAAAGATCTTATATTGAAGGGTTTTTCTCAAGATTAAAGCAAATATTCGGATTTAGTTTTAGGAATAAATCTGAGATAAATCGAGAAAAAGAACTGCTAATCAAATGCTATTTGCTTAATAAATTCACTGATATTGGTATGGCTAAATTTGAGATAGTTACATGAATTTACCATAAATCACCATCTCATAAAGTGTGATGCAACAAAGCCCACTGGGATCCAGGAATTTTATTAAGTTGGTAAGCATAAAAGTAGCCGTTTTATGTTAAAGCACAACGTTCTTGATGAGATTACGGCAAGGCTGGATTCCAGTGTCAAGCACTGGAATGACATCGTTTACTATGTGATATCGTGCCATATTGCAATGTTTGTACAGTTGTGGAATGAATCACGGTATGACGTAGGGCTATGCTAGTATAGGTACATTATATGAAGAAGCACTAGCGTTGGGAATATTAGAAAAAAAATACTTACACTAAAAGAAACTTCAGTAGTAAATTCAAAAAGGAAGTTTAAACCCAGATGGTAAACCCATCATACCTGCAAGATCAGAAGTTGCATTCGCCATATCTTCTTCTGCTTTTTTAACGGCATCATTAAACGCTGCTGTTACTAAATCCTCTACTATATCTTTTTCCTCATTTCTCATAAGTTCTAAGTCTATGTTCACCTTTTTAGCTTTATAGCTACCTATTTTTATGACTTCCACTAATACAGAAACTTTGCCACCACCAGAAATACCTTGAAACTCTTTTCCAACATATTTTTCTTGAGCTTCTGCAAGCTTTTTTTGCATCTCTTGCGCTTGTTTCATTATTTGACTAAAATCCACAACTTACTCCTTATTTTCTATATTAACTACTTTTGCACCTTTAAACGTGTCAAGGATATCCTTAACTGCAGGTGCATAATTTAAATTACTCACTTCCCTGTTTATATAACCTGTATCAACTGCAATAACCCACTCTTGCTGAGTCACCTGGTTTAAGTAATTTTTTAAATCATTGCAAAAATTACTATCCAACTTAGATACAGCTTTTAATTTTAAATATCCAGGTTTACAATCTATTAATTGTAGATTATTATACAGTTGTTTGTAAAGATAAATTTGGTTACTCCGCCTTAATAGTTGCAAAACTTTGTCAAAATCATAATTTTGTTGCTGTTCATTTCTTACATTACGCGTATTTTCCGGCTGTGCATTCTGCGAAAGAATTTTTTTGACCACCTGTTCCGGAGAAGGCAGATCAGAAAGATAACAGAGGCTAATTAACATCATTTCAGCAGCAACATCGTTGCATGTTGAAGTTTTTATATCTTGAATACCTTTAAGCAACATCTTCCACAATCTCGAAAAAAATATTAAAGATCTCTTTATACTTAAATCTTTTATCCTATTCTTTTCATGCTCTGTAACTGCATTATCAATCTCTTTTGTAATCAAAAAACGGCATACTAACTGAATTGTTTGCAATAGACCTTCAAAAATACTAAGTGGGTTTGCTGTTTTTACCGCCTTGTCAAACACTGATAGAGCTTTCTGTAAATCACCTTCTAATATTGCCCCTAATAGATCGAATATAATATCTTTATCCACTAGGCCAAGTATGTCTGTCACATTTTTAGTGGATATTGCACCATCTTTGCTATATAGCACTGCTTGATTCATCAAAAACAAGGCGTTACGCATTGAATTTCCAGAGTGTCGTGCAATTAATTCTAATGCTCCCTTTTCAATGGAATAACTCTCTTTTTGTGCAACATCATTTAAACGTTCCACTATTTTAGCTACAGGAATGTTGTGTAAATCAAATCTTTGACAACGTGCAATAATAGTTATTGGTATCTTTTTTATTTCCGTAGTTGCTAAAATGAACTTTACACTAGATGGTGGCTCTTCTAGGGTTTTAAGTAATGCGTTAAATGCACTGCTAGATAGCATGTGTACTTCATCTATAATGTAGACTTTGAATTTAGAGCTTATAGGTGAATAGCAAATATCTCCCAGGATTACTTTAATATCGTCAATGCTAGTGTGACTTGCTGCATCGATTTCAATTACATCTGGATGGCTTGAATTTTTTATTGCTAGACAATTTTCACATGATCCGCAAGGTTCAAAAATTGGCCCCAGGGAACAATTCAAACATAAAGCTATTATCCTTGCAGTGGTGGTTTTACCAACTCCACTACTACCAGAGAGCAGTATAGATTGTGGGATTTTGTTTAAAATAAAAGCATTTTCTAATACACGCACTAATATATCTTGACCTACTAGATCTTTGAAGCTACTAGGACGATGTTTTAATGCTATATTCATAGCCTCGGATAAAACAAATAATGAAATAGGTATGCAACCCAAAAAGGTTCTGATATGGCTGCTTCATTTCTGATCTGACCAAATTACAGAGTTTTTGCCTGCATACCTTATAAAATATTATACTTTTTTTTTTATTTAGCAAGGTATATCCTATGTTAGTTTTATAATTTGATATGTCAGATTTTTTGCAGTGCTATTTTGAAGTAAACAAAAAGTTAGTTGTCATGCAAGTCACTACAAGATTGTCACTCCAATGTTTATTTATGTCATTTCAGCGCTTATTTATGTCATCCCAGTGCCTAGGCATACAGCTGTATGAATGTTGTGATATAAGAGCAATTTTTACCGAAAAGGATGTCATCCCAGTGCTTGACTACTTGGATCCAGAAAACTTAACTGTAAATGAGCGCACTAGGCAATTGTATAACAAGAACTGGATTCCAGTGTCAGCTACTTGCATGACACTACCTGCTACGCAAACTTCTGTGGACTACAAAGAAAGTTCGTACAGTTGTAGGTCAAGCCATAGAGTAACAAAAAAAGGATATTGGTATAACAAAAGAGGAACATTATGATTTTATATCATTTTCCTCTTTGTCCATTTTCACGAAAAGTTAGAGCTTTTCTAAAAGAAAAAAAATTAGGCTGTGATCTAGTGTATGAAAATCCGTGGGAAAAGCGGAATGAATTTATGGAGATCAATCCAACCGGGCAAGTACCAGTGTTAATAGATAATAACTTTGTAATAGCGGATAGTAATGCCATTTGTGAATATATAGAAGAGACTTACAATAGCGACGTCAAATTACTTGGTTCATCCACTATTATTAAGTCTAAAATACGCGCTCTAATCAATTGGTTCGATAACAAATTTTACAATGAAGTTACTAAGTATATTATGAATGAAAAAGTAATTACTAACCGCAGCCCTGACTCTAGATTTCTTCATGCAGCTCAGCATAACCTGCCTTGCCATATGGAATACATCGAACACTTAATTAACAAGAACGTTTGGCTTGCAACTGATAAGTTCACTTTAGCTGATATTACTTTAGCATCGCATATTTCCGTAATGGATTATGTAAGTAGTTTTCCATGGGAAAAAAGTAAAATTTTAAAAGAATGGTACTCCATTGTTAAATCAAAGCCTTGTTTTCGTGAGATATTATTAGAGAGGATTTCTGGTTTAATCCCTCCTAAACATTATGCTGACCTTGATTTTTAACTTATGTTAGCTTTAAAGCTACAGTCATTCCTTCATCAGTTGGAATCAATATAGAGAAATATTTTTTTTCATCTGATAATCTATTATTAAACTCCCTCATGGCATGCCATGATTTTTCTGATACTTCTTTTGGAGGCGATTCTAAAAATACTGTGTTAAACAGTAGAGTGTTATCTGCAACGATTAGCCCATCTTGTTTAATGCATGACTCTGCCCAATCTAAATACTTAGGATAACTACTTTTGTCAGCATCAATAAATATCATGTCAAATGGTGCTTTTGCTGATAATTCATTAATTTTTTCCAGTGCATCGCCTTCTATTAGAGTAATTTTATCACTTAGATTAAAAGCACTAAAATTTTTTTTTGCTATTCTTGAGTGTTGAGGATTATTTTCTATTGTATATATATGACCGTCTTTTAGTAGAGCTTTTGCCATGCAAATCGACGAGTAACCGTATAACGTGCCAATCTCAACAATACTTTTGATTTTTTGGATTTTTATAAATAAACTTAATAGCTTTCCTTCTTCAGGGCCAATTTGAATATGTTGCTTTTTTTCAAGAATACAATATTCTTCTATTTTTTTATATTCTTTTGCAAATAGATTTCTTATGTATGACAATTTTATACTAAAATTATTACGCATATATTATAAATTAGGGAGACTTAATTCATACACAATTTATAAATATAATAATATAGTTTAAAATAATAAAAACATTTATTTTAAGTTATTATTTCATAGTATAAAATTTTAAGTGACAAAAATTATTATATATCGTACTATAGTTAACTAGTATAATAAACAGTCGATTATTATGCTAGAATTAAAGGGATTGTTTATGCGCATTTCTCTTTTTAAAATATAATTTTTATAATCAATTAGAGGGGGTTATATGTCTTATACTATTGCTGGTGAAGTTGAAACGTTAAACAAAAAATCTAACAAGAATGAAGGGGTTATGTTACTACATAATCCAGCTTATCGTGAAAAGTATAAAGAACGTTTTGATGAAGCTCAGAGAAAAGTTATGGATATGGTTCAGTTTTATGATGGGACAATAGTATTAATAGAGAATAAAATCGCTATGTATTACTACACTTGGCACAGTAAAAAAAGAGAGTTTGAGCGTAAAAAACAACAAACAGTAGTGAAAAACAATGACTCAGCATAGAGTCTTTTATATGGTAAGCTACAGTGGTATTACTTCACTATAGCTTTTCCATATAATTTATCTATCACATTAGTGAAATATTTCAGCTCTTTATACCCTCCATGTTTAACTTTATTATGCTCTATATATGATTTATCATCGTTAAGCTTGATGAAAAATATTGGAGTGGCTGTGATACCAAGTTTATTAATTGCCAGTGATTTATCATTTACGATTTTATCCATTATTTTCTTATCATTAATGCATTGGTTAAATGCATCTTGCTTTAAGTTGCTTAGTGCAGCAATTCTTTGTAGTAAAGTCAAATCACTTAAATTGTAGTAATTCCACGAATCTATTGAGTTAAAAACAGCTTTGTTAAAATTAAAGTAGTCTTCTTGTTTTTCGTAGCAATGACTTAGCATTGCAGCCTTTAGCCCTCTGTAATCCAAAGGAAAATGACGAAATATATATAACATCTTACCTGTGTCTATATATTTCTCTTTAATTTTAGGAAAAACATTCCTATGAAAAAGAGAGCAGTGATAACAAGTTAATGAAGCATATTCTATCATTAGAATTGGTGCTTTTGGATCTCCTAATAATTTATCATCAGGTAATGGCGATAATAGCTCATTTGATGTTATTTCATTGGGTTTTTTTTGAATGTATTGGTTATCGGATAAATCTTGCTTAACAACTGCATAAGAATTAACACTTATGAAAATTAATAAAAACAATAGTCTAAAAATCATTACAATATAAACACTTAACTTACTAAAAAAAATTATACATTTATATTAATAATGTCAAGATAACTTTTGTTTAGCAAGGCTTTCAGCCCTATCTTTAAATGCAGCAATTATTTTACTTTGTGTATACTTATATACTGAGTTTAATAAAGTGGAAAATGAGTTGGACTTAAACTTAAACTCTATATAAAACTTTACCATAGTTTTATTTTCATCTATGGGAATGAATTGCCATTCATTGTATAGATGTTTAAATATTCCATTTGATGATACAGCTTTTATCCAACCTTCATTTGTTCCACTTGGAGAAAGAGAAGTAACTTCTGATGTATATCTACCTTTAATTCCATGAAAAGCTGCGAGGAGATCCACAACCATTTGGTTGTTAATTTTTTCTTTTATATAAACGGCTTTGCACCAAGGAACAAAATCAGGATACCTTTCAACATCAATTACAATTTGGAATACTTCATTAGGCAAACATAGGAAAACACCCTGTTCTTTGTATTGATGAAGCATAAATGTTAAACCAATCAAAATAGGATCCGTATCTACCGTCAGCCTTAGTAGATTCCTGAGACTAAAGTTAAGGTGGGCATCGCGTATCAATTTCAACGAAATTAACAGAGGCAATTCCCTTGACTAGAAATTATCGCTCGGGAAATTTAACTTAACTCATAACGCATAGAACAGACCCTTAATTAATTGTAGATGATTTATACAAGGTGTGTCTATAGATATATTAAAGCTAGCGATTATTATTTAATCTTTATTAAACTTTGCATTCTAAGTATCATAGCTAATAAATATATCTTATGAACATTACTAAAGTTTTAACTATCATTGTTTTTATTGTAATTTCTTCAAGTGCTTACACTAATTGTACAGATCACAAAATTTTTGTGCATACTATGAAGCAACAAGTGGATGGTATATCTACAAAGGAGAATAAAAAAAACCGGGAATGTGTGCAAAAAAAGCTTCAGGAGGTCATTCAAAACAATGTTAACCTCAAAGGAATATCACAATTCGTTATAGGGAAACATTGGGCTTTAGTTAAACAAAAAGAAAAAGAAGATTTTTTAAGAGAGTATGAAGTGTATCTTACGCGTTTGTGCGTTAAAATTTTATATAAATACATGCATGATAGTGAAATGATCATAATGAGTACAAAAGCAGTTGACGATGAAACTTGCTTAATTGGTACAAGATTTTCTTACGGTGATGAAGAATTTACAAATATTGATTTTAAAGTTACTAAAAATAACAGTTCTTTCTTGATAAGTGATGTTGTAATGAGTGGAATAAGTATTGCTATTAATCAACGTTATCAATTTAGTGAAAAAATCGACACACATGGCATAGCAAGTGTGATAGATGAATTAAAATGTAACAACAATCTATGATATATATGCCTCATTGGCCTAAGCCACTTGGTAGCAGGCCGAATGATTTTTCTCTTGATCGCATAAAAGGCTTTCTTAGCAAACTAGATAACCCCGAGAAAAAAATGCCTCCCGCAATTCATATAGCTGGAACTAATGGGAAAGGCTCAACACTAGCATTTATAAGATATATAATGCAAGCAGCAGGGTATAAGGTACACGCATACACTTCTCCACATTTGGTGAATTTTAATGAAAGAATAGTTATTGCAGGCAGTTATATCGACGATAATGAATTATATAGCTTGTTAGAAGAATGCCGTGCCGTAATTGCAGAACAACCTATCACTCTGTTTGAAGCTGCAACTATTGCAGCTTTTTTAGCTTTTTCTCGTCATAAAGCCGATATAACTTTAGTTGAAGTGGGTATGGGTGGAAGGCTTGATGCAACAAATGTTATAGATAATCCGATTTTAACAATCATTACTTCCATTGCACTTGATCATACAGAATATCTTGGCCCTACTGTAGAAACCATAGCAGGTGAAAAAGCTGGAATAATGAAACCTAATATTCCTTGTGTAATAGCACCACAAAAAAAGTCTATAATGAATACACTAGAATTCCATGCAATAAATAAGAAATCTCCTCTGTATAGAGGAGGCCTTGAATGGAATTGCAAAAAAAAGAACAACAAAATGGTTTTTCAATCAGCTATTCAATCAATAGAATTTCCTTTGCCATCTTTAAAGGGTGATCATCAGGTGATTAATGCAGGCAATGCTATTGCAGCATGTAGTATTTTAAGTGGAAAGTATGAATTTGATATTGGAGAAGAGGATATCACTTCAGGTTTACAGTGCACTTATTGGCCTGCACGGCTAGAGTCTATAAAAGAAGGTAATTTAATTTCCCTACTACCGAAAGATTGGCAATTATTTTTAGATGGTGCACACAATAATGATGGTGCTAGAGTACTATCTCAGTGGGTAAGAGATAACTTTGCTGAAGGTGTCTATATAATTTTTGGTGTTACTCGTAACAGAAATGTAGAAGAGTTCTTAGAACACTTAAAACCATATATCAAACTACTATGTGCGGTTTGTGTTAAGTCTGAACCTAAAGCAACAAATACAAATTTGATTAGGGAAAAAGCCAATAACATAGAAATAAAGGCAGTTGAATGTGAATCAATTGGCGATGCAATATCAAATCACATATTAAAAGCCTCTACCCAAAACGTCAAAACCATACTAATCTGTGGCTCATTGTTCCTAGCTAGAGACTTCGCTATGGAGAATAGCTAACTTTGATGATATTAACTGACCGATGGGGAAATAACTTTGATTGCTCATAGTACTGCTTGGCTTTTCGTTATCGACTTCTATAAACTGATCATCACCTTTAAATTGCTCCTCAATTGAATTTATAGCTGTCTTTTTGAGAATATAATTACTTGCAGCATTTAAAATAGGTGAAGTAACAATTAAAAGCGTGAATGGTAATGAAAGTAATAAGCCGGATAACATCATAGAGTTAGTTATACCAAAGCCGTTGGCAACTAAATCTAATCCCACACCGAAAAACATTAAAGATGTACAGATTGTGTTGCTCAAAATAACTGAATTTTTTAGCCACTTTAATTTAGTCCTATCACTCTTTGAAAAATTTTCGCATTCTTGGTCAAAGTTAAACAATAATAAAATATTAGTCTGATGATTAAACTCTTTCCCATTTCTAGTATAAATGCTCTTAACAGCTAGACTCAAAATAGATCCTGCTAACAAGGGAGCAAGAAAACCTACTGCTATTGGTACATTAGAAGAAATTGTAAGTTAAAAACGTGATATAAAAGAGATAAGAGAGAAAGATAACCCTGCTCACTAGGAATAGCGGGCGTGCGCGACCGAAAGGAAATTGGTATTACAACCGTTGGTATCAAGGTACGCTAGCCCTATCTCTCGATACGTTTGAATAGTTGCTTGGGACATATATATGCACCCGTTTACAATCTTAAATTAACTAAAACTATCGAGGTTTATTATGGTTACATCTTATCAAAATTTTATTGGCATTGACATCGGAAAATTTAAAAATGTCGTTGCAATTCACAAACAGAAGAATGCTGTCGAATTTGATAATAATGCTTCTGGTTGGCAACAATTATTTCAAGAGTTTTCAGATATTCTACCTAATGCTTTAGTGACTTTAGAAAATACAGGGAAATATGAGCTTGGCTTATCACATTTTCTTACCGACAAAAATATTGCCGTGCATCGAGCTAATACTCGTAAAGTAAAAAGCTTTATTTTATCTCACGGAACTTTAGCAAAGTCTAGATGCAAGAGCTCTTGCTCAATATGGATTTGAACGCCATAGAACTATCTCTCTATTTGTACCTACCTCTACAGAACAATCAACTTTGGCTGCACTTTGTCAACGTCGTGATGATATTACGCAAATGAGAACTCAAGAAAAATGCAGACTTGAAGCACCGGAAAATGATCATATAAAAGAAAGCTGTCAAAAGACCATTGAGTTTTTCGATAGTCAAATAAACGAACTCAATGATACTATACAAAAGATTATTGATGAAAGCCGCGAATTACAACAACGCCAAAAAATTCTTAAAACAGTTCCTGGAATAGGTAAAAAGTTATCACAAGATTTTTTGTGTTTAATGCCAGAGCTTGGTTACTTAAATAGAAAAGAAGTAGCAAGTCTTGCCGGAGTTGCACCGCATCCAAAAGAAAGTGGTAAAGCTGTTGGTTACCGAAGGATTACAGGTGGTAGAAGTAACGTTCGTTCAAAGCTCTTTACAGCCGCTATGGCTGCTACAAGGTCAAAATCTATACTTGGCGCCTTTTATTCTAAGCTTGTTGAAAGTGGTAAGAAGAAGATGGTGGCTATAACAGCCCTAATGCGTAAAATTATAGTAATTGCTAATACAAGACTTAAAGAAGCAATTAATTTGCATACTTAAAAATCTTCACAACGGTAACTGAAATTGGCTAATGAATATGTGCGTCCACACAGACTTAAAGCACATATTCATTAGCTTAAGCAGAAATTGCTGTGGTAGCTGTTTGATATAAAATTCTATTTCTATGACAAACGGGTTTTTATTGCCCATATAATTTGCAAAATTACACAAATAAAAAAATTTTTAAAAAACATAGTTGATACCATTAATTATTAAAAATGCAATTGATGTGAAGGATACTAAAAGAACTCCTAAGAGATTTGAATAAGAAGAATATTTTACATAAGCAGTTACATTATTGTTAATTGACTGCTGCTTATTATAGAGTTTATTTCTGCACTTATCATCTAAGTATTTTTGCAATTCTTCATAACTGCGACTCCACAACTTACCGCGTAATTCTTTTATTAAATTATTTCTTTTATTGAGACCTTTCTCCAATGGCTCTATTATAAATTCTTCAAAAAATGGCTTATTTAATGCAATAACCTTAAATTTCTCCTCCGCTTCTTTATTGTTTGGGTTTTTATCTGAGTGATATTTTAACGATAATTTACGGTATTGTTGACTAAGCTTTTTCTTAATATTCTTAATGTCAGAATTTACCACATCCTCCTTTTGAATATTAAATGTTAAAAACAACTGCTTTAAAGCGTGGTACTCATTTTCATTCAAAACATTTCTAGCCACATTACACCTACAAATTAACTAACTATTAATGTTCTATAATATACATATTTCCAAACTATGTCAATTATTTCATAAATATCTTTGGTAAAAATTATTTCTGTTATGACTAGCATGATAAGTGTATGAAGCGACTAAAATTGTCATTACAGCGCTTAGTGTACGACAGTGCTCCAACATTTAGGGCTTACTATTACCCACAAATAAAAACATAGTATTGTATTTACTCAAATAATTTAATTTTATTAACCTGAAAGCTTATTAGATTAAAATTATTAAACTAAGAGTTATAATTTTAGCAACTAAAAGCTGTAAATTGCACCATATAAACAGTTATTTCAAGCAAAAGTTATGCCATTAAGAGCTATGCAACAAACATTTATATTTGTGGGTAATAGTAAGCATTTAGGGTTGCAGTTTTCATGGCAGATCTGAGTAGCTGACCCATCTAAGAGGTATCATTCAAGTAGCTGACACTGGAATGGCTTTGTTGCATCGCGCCTTATACGGTAGTAATTTACAATAAATTCATGTAGCCATTTCGAATTTAGTCATTTCAGTGTTGGCTACTTGGATGACACCACCTGCTATGCTGCAAATTGCAACGTTCGTACACTAAAGCATAGTGTGTTACTAACGAAGGCAAACAAATATCTGCTTTATGAAAACGTTAATATTTTTCATTGAAATAATACATAAATACTAGAAAAACCTTGGCAGGTTATTCGCGTTTGATTATCATAGAGAATTATATAAATTAATAAATGATCTATGGCAAGTAACCCAGAAGAAAGAAATAGTGATAAACAAAAAGCGCTAGATAACGCAATAAGCCAGATTGAAAAAGCATTCGGTAAAGGTGCAATAATGAAGTTGAAGCAAAACCCTGTAGAAAAAATAGACACAATATCCACAGGATCAATTGCGCTTGATTCGGCTCTAGGTGTTGGAGGTCTGCCAAAAGGGCGTATAATTGAAATATTTGGCCCCGAGAGTTCTGGTAAAACCACTCTTGCCTTGCACGTGATTGCTGAAGCACAAAAAAAAGGAGGATCATGCGCATTTATCGATGCAGAACATGCATTGGATGTCTTATATGCTCGTAAACTTGGGGTAAGCACTGATGATTTAGTGATTTCACAACCAGACACTGGAGAGCAGGCGTTGCATATTGTTGAGTATTTAGTGTGTTCTGGTGCGGTTGATGTGATAGTTATTGACTCTGTCGCAGCATTAACTCCAAGAGCTGAAATTGAAGGTGATATGGGTGATCAACATATGGGGCTGCAAGCAAGGCTTCTAAGTCATGGGCTACGGAAACTAACCTCTGCCGTTTCAAAAGCGAACTGTATATTGATATTTATTAATCAAATTCGTATGAAAATAGGAGTAGTGTATGGAAATCCTGAAACTACCACGGGTGGAAATGCATTAAAATTCTATACTTCTGTAAGGCTTGATATAAGAAAAGTTGGTGTAATAAAAGACAAAGAAAATATTACAGGTAATGAAACAAGAGTTAAAGTTGTAAAAAATAAAGTTGCTCCTCCATTTAGAGAAGCGAAATTTGATATAATGTACAATGAAGGTATATCAAAACTCGGAGAAATAATAGATATGGGAGCAAAGCTTGGTGTGCTTGAAAAAGCAGGCGCTTACTATTCATATAACAACACACGTCTTGGGCAAGGAAGAGAGAATGTAAAAACTTACCTAAAAACAAACAAAGAAGTCGCAAATGAAATAGAAACGAAAATCAGAGATTTACTCAGAAATCATGATAATTCTATCATAATAGACGAGGATAGTGAGCAACTTTTAGAAGAATCAGTTTTCTGATCTAAACTTAGGCATTAGATTTTGTGTTGGACGGGTTGTTACAGTATGACGGTAATTCTATGTGCTAATATAACAATCTGTAATGTTACCTTGTATCAAAAAGACTTTGCTGAAGCAGTTAAAAAAAGCTTTTCATGAGAAATTATAAATGATAAATTGTTAACAATAGGTTATTGTTAATAAGATTATGTGTTTTGGTTTACCTAATATAAACAGGGAAGGTTATTCATTTATAGTAGTTTCCTTTATAGTAACGTGTATAGCATTCTCTATATCTTGGGGGTTTGGCGTTACGTGCTTGTTTCCGACATTATTGTGTACTTATTTCTTTCGTGATCCAGCAAGAGCTGTGCCAAACAATAAGAATCTTATATTAAGTCCTGCTGATGGTGTGATTTCAAAAATTGAAGAAGTTAATTATCCTTTATCAGCAGAAAACGGAGAGGAGAAGAAGTTTACGCTTGTTAGCATATTTTTAAGTGTTTTGAACGTCCATGTGAACCGTATACCAATATCTGGTACGATAAAGGAAATGAGTTATAAAAAAGGCAAGTTTGTATCCGCAATGAGCAATAGGTCTAGTAATGAAAATGAAAAGCAGGTTATTGTAATTGAATACGAAAAGGGGAAAGAAATTATTGTGGAGCAAATAGCTGGATTAATTGCACGTCGTATCGTTTGTAATTTAGGAATATCCCAGAACGTAAAAGCAGGTGAAAGGTTTGGAATTATAAGGTTTGGCAGTAGAGTGAATATCTATGTTCCTGCTGATACAGAAGTCAGAGTTTCAGAAGGGCAAACTGTTATTGGTGGTGAAACAATTATAGCAAACTTAAATAAGGAAAACGTTCAAGAGAAGCTTACTTTTGACGTTATATGAATAACGATGGAAGTAACAGTAGATTCTTACCTATTACTAAATTATTCCCAAACTTTATAACTTTATTGGGTTTATGTTCTGGTCTCACTTCACTTAAATTTACATTTAATGAACAATGGGAATTCTCAGTAATTTTTATCATCATTGCAGCAATAATAGATGGAATGGATGGCAGAATAGCTAGAATTCTAAAATCAACTAGCGATTTTGGAGCCCAGCTTGATTCTTTTGCAGATTTTCTAAATTTTGGTGCAGCGCCTGCATTTCTTTTGTATTTTTGGAAGCTAAACGAAATCAAAGTCATAGGTTGGATTTTAGTAATGATATACGTAATCTGCATATCAATAAGACTTGCAAGATTTAATGTTTCGCTACACTCAGAACAACCATACTGGGAAAAATTTTTCTTTTCTGGTGTTCCAGCTCCAGTGTGTGCTTTACTTTCTTTGTTACCAATAATTATTACCTTTCAATCTCATGAGAGTGAATACTTACTTCTCATAGAGCGATTTTTTAACACAAGAAACGTAGCTTGTTACTTTCTGGCCATTTCATTTTTTTCGATAAGTCACATTCCAACTTTCTCTGCAAAATATATTTATATTCCCAAAAGCCTATCCTATATATTTGTGTCATTTTTTGGAGTACTTATTGTATTTTTCATCAGTAAGCCCTGGATGACTCTACCAATTTTAGGTATAGTGTATACACTTACTATTCCAATAAGCATCGGGTTTTACATATATTTTACATATAAAACTCGTTAGCTAACAAAAAATAGAAAACTGCATGATTTTGAAGATAAGTGAACTATTAAATTCATTTCTGTATATAAAGATATTCAACATTCCATTTATAATTATTTGGGTAATTGCAACTGGAATCTTTTGTACTGCCCAGTTCAAATTCATTAACTTTAGGTTACTTAAATATGGAATACAGACGCTATTCAATCTAAAGTGTAATAACAGCAACAATGGCATAATCACTCATATTCAAGCGTTTGCAACAGTAATTTCAGGAACAGTTGGTCTTGGAACAATATCAGGAGTTGCAATAGCTATCACAATAGGGGGCCCAAGTGCAGTTTTTTGGATGGTAATTACCGGAATACTTGGTATGTCGATAAAGTTTGCCGAGGTGGTGCTTGCATTTACTTATCGCTCTGAAAATACAACTGGCGGGGCTTTTTATTACATGAAGTACGGGCTTGCAAAAATTGGATTTGCAAAAACTGGTAGATTTCTTGCCTTCACTTATGCGATTATGCTACTTATTGCAATGATTTTGGGCGGTATACCATTTCAAGCAAATCAAATAGCAGCACTATCAAATAACCTCCTAGAATACAACGCATCCATTATTATATCCCTGCTTGTCTTTATTGTAATATTGGGAGGAATAAAGCGCATTGCTTTCGTTTCAACGAGCTTAGCACCAATTATGATAGTGCTATATGTGGGTATGTGTATATATTTAATTTATGTAAACGGAAGTAATTTGCTGAATGCTCTATCCATAATATTCCAAGATATCTTCAATAAATCAGCTATAGGAAGCGGAGTATTGAGCGGATTAATAGCCGGAGTGAGAAGATCAGTGTTTGCTAACGAAGCAGGTACCGGAACAGCAGCTATAGCACATTCAGCTGTAAAAGAAGAAGATCCAATTAAAGTTGGGTGCGTTGCAATGATTGCACCACTTATAGACACAATATTAATCTCATTTTTGACTGGTATTGTGATAATTATCACTGGTATGCATAGCACTGATAACGTGGGTGATATTACACTAATTAGTTCGATATTTTCAACAGCTTTGCCCTTGTTCAGCAAGTTAGTTTTTCCGCTAATGATGTTTTCCTTTGCATTTTCCACAATAATAGCTTATTGTTACTACTGTGAAGTTGCTTTGCTGTATTTATTTGGTAGTAAAAAAATACTGATACCGTTCCAAATTCTTATAGTGGTTTCAGTGTATATCAGCTGTATGTCAAAGAATATAGAATTTATATCTTATCTAGGTGACAGTTTGTTTATGTGCCTTATGATTCCAAATGCTGTTGCAATATATCTACTAAGAAGGGAAGTTTTGAATACAATAGATTCTTATTACAATTCTAAAGGGTATTAACATGATTTATAGATTGCTTTGTATGGTGTTATTTTGCCTATTGTTTAATGATGTGTACGCTGCTTCAGGTTTTTACGAAAGTTATGACGCTGTGTTGAACGGAATAAATAATTTCATGAATGAAGTACTGTTTTTCAAGATCCTTTACGTGCCATTTATAATCCTTCTACTAGTTTTTGGTTATGTGTTTCTAACATTACGGTTTGGATTTCTCAACATAAGAATGTTTAAGCATGCATTTGCTATTTTATGTGGAAAATATGACACGAATCACCATGATGGTCATATTACGCATTTTCAGGCATTTATGACTGCACTTTCAAGCACAGTAGGTCTTGGAACTGTTGCTGGAGTCGCAATTGCAGTTTCAATGGGAGGGCCAGGAGCGGTGCCTTGGATGATGATTACAGGTTTTTTTGGTATGTCAGCAAAATTTGCTGAGGTAACGTTGGCGTTTAGACATAGAACAGAAGATCAGGACCAATTGTTTAGTGGTCCCTTTCAGTATATAAGGAATGGTCTGGAGGAATTTGGATTTAAAAAACTTGGTATTGTGCTGGCTGCCATGTATGCAGTATTCTTTGTATTATCAGGTCTTGGTGGAAGTGTAGCGTTTCAAACCAATCAAATGGTTTCAATATTATCTGGCTATTCAAGTTGGGTAGATGGTCACTCTTGGTTTCTTTCTTCCATAATCTCTGCGCTGCTTGCTCTAGTGATTATTGGCGGAATTAAAAGGATAGCTAGAGTATCTTCTGCACTAGTGCCTATTATGTCACTTATATATATCTTTAGTTGTATTATTATTATTGCATTTAATATTCATAACCTTGGTTATACGTTAAAAATATTATTTTCCACTATGATAGATTTCAATGCTGTTGGTGGAGGGATGGTAGGAGCATTTGTTGCTGGAATTCAAAGGGCAATCTTTGCCAGCGAAGCGGGTGTTGGTTCTGCTTCAATTACTCATGCAACAACTAAAGATGAAGAACCAGTAAGAACTGGGCTTGTTGCTATGATAGAACCATGCTTTGACACAATGTTAATTTGCTGTTTAACAGGAATAACAATAGTAATAACAGGTGCATACCAGACTAGTGTTGGTGAAGGGATATTAATTACTCAAAAGGCATTTGAGACAGTTTCTCCATGGTTTCCTATACTTTTAACCATAGCTGCACCTTTGTTTGCATTTTCTTCGGTAATTTCATTTGTATATTGTTGTGAAATGGGGTGGTTATATTTGTTTGGTGCAAAAAGTATAGTGATATATCGCATAGCGGTAATAATTGTGGCGTTTTTCTCTGGCCTTTCTAAAGACATAATGGCTATTGCTAATATTGGCGGAACTTTATTCTCTTGTTTAGCTCTTATCAACATGACAGCGCTTATACTGTTTAGTAATCAGATTAACGAGGAAGTTCAGTGCTACCTAAAAAGGCTGAGGAATAATAAAATCAATTAAATTTTGGCATATGCGGAGAGGTATAGCTATAATAAGTAAGATTTCCCTACGTCATACCGCGATTTATTCGCGGTATCTCAGCATAGATCCCGCTAACAAGCAGCGGGATGACGAAATTTTGCGATTATTAATCAGTAAATTTTACCTGTGTTAGTTATAGTCCTTACACTATCCTACATACTCGGTTCAATACCGTTTAGCTTAATTATTACAAGAATAAAAGGGATAAACTTAAGAGAAGTAGGTTCAGGAAACATTGGTGCTACAAACGTTGCAAGGACGGGAAATAAATTTCTTGCTGCTTTGGCATTATTTCTGGATTCCTTTAAGGGATTTATTGCCGTTTATATAGCACAACAATTTTGTGATAATAACGATTTTTATGTATATGTATCTGCAATTTTAGCAGTTTTAGGACACATGTTTCCTATTTGGCTAAAATTCAGTGGAGGAAAGGGCGTTGCAACCACTCTAGGGATACTGATAGCATTTAACATTGATATTACTTTAGTATTCGTAATAATTTGGATAATAGTCTTTCTTGCCTTTAGATACTCTTCCCTTGCTTCACTCAGTGCTACTTCAACGGCTGTAGCATGGTCCTTTTTTTTTCAGAGGAATTTGTTCTTAACATTACTAATTATAGGAGCACTGGTCTTCCTAAAACACCACAGAAATATTGTGAATCTTCTGCAAGGTAAGGAAAATAAATTTTTATAAGTGTGCTGACTCTGTTGCTATATTACTAACAGATACTTCATGCGAGAAACGACTTGAGACTACTTCTTCTACTTCTTTTATCATTTCTTCCATGTTTTTTCCACTTTTCTTACATGCATCATCAAGTGCTAATTTTAGTTTACGTATATCATTCTCTTCTAGCATCTTATTCATTTCTTTTTTCGTTATCTCTAATTTTTTTAGTAAGATGTTCTCCATTATCTCTCTCTCATCACCTTCATACTGGCCACTTAGTCTGCTATATGCAATGCAACACTTCTTTTCTCGCGGCAAGGTTGACAGACCCCGCAATGTAACATCCACTTGAACTTCTATAGAGTTAACTTCCCTAGCCTTTTCAGCAGCTTCTGACCTAAATTTCTCAACTTCTCCTATTATTATTTTGTTAGCTATTCTTTTAGCTCCATCCAAAGATGAATCCTTGAGAGAAAAATCTGTCTCGAGTAGATCTCGATTTAATAGCTCTAAGAATACTTTTTTTCCGATGTTTTCGAGTAAACTTTCTTGGTCACCTAAACCATGCTCCTGCAGTTTATTTCTCATGTGCTGAACCAGCTCACAACATTGTAATTTATTTAACTTTATAGAGCTAATATTTTTCATTAACGTCAGCACAATTTGTTCACTATATTGAGAAGTAATACTCAATAATTTTCTCATTAAAGGAATACTTACTTCTGAAATAAAATCATCAACTATTTTTTGACTTTCATCGTCTTCATAACCATTTTGAACGTCATACCAAGCCTTAAAAATTTCTTTATTGTTTTTCTTGTTTTTTAACCTGTCTAACATGAACTTACGTGCTTCATTTTGTGCTTCTGAAAGTAATATTTGCCTTGGAGGAGTAAATCTAATTTCTGGATCAGGATGAATACCCTCTAGCGTGCTTAACATTCTATAGATAATACCGGTGAAGCAAGTGTTAGGAATTCGCTCTTTTCTAGAGAAAGTTTGGCTATCAAGCAAATTTGTAATTAACGCGTCTTTTTTATTTTTTACAGCTTCTCTGTCTCCATCATTGCAGGCTTTCAGAACTAAAAGTAAAATCCGTCCACCTGTAAAGCCGGAGCTATGCTTTTGATCATCTTTGCAAAAGTCATTTAAAAATGCAATTACTCTTCCTTTATCTTCATCACTAAATTGACGATAATTAAGTTCATATAAATCATTTATATATTCAATAAATTGCTTGAATTCCCTATCATTAATAACGTCTTTGGATACTTCTTCACCATACTTATCTTTTAATTTATCAATATTTTTAATGATATCATCATTTAACTTATGAGGAAGCAAATGCTCGAGCTTAACATCAAAACTATTAACCATACCACGTAAATTCTCTTTTATACCTTCCAAAAAGAAATTTATAGAAGCTTTAAGCAGCGTAAATGGGTTAAAATCTTTTGGCCTTAGTTCACTCTGCAATAAAATTAATAGCATTGCAAGTGGTATAGTTCCCAGTAACGAAATAAGCAAGAAAGTGGTAGTGAAAGTTAGATATGTTATGAAAGCAGAAAACAAGAGGAAGGCTGCTACCTTGATTGTATTGTTCTTAAAAAATATTTCCCAATATTCCCTTTTGCTCATTTTTTGCTGTTTTGCCGTTTTTATTTCTTTGTAGATATAAAGAGTTTTAATTTCAGACCTGAAGAATATAGTACCAAGAGAAAAAAGAACATTAACGGGATTAGTGATAATGCTTAAAGAAACAAAAGTTGCAAAATAACTAACAAACTTTAGCTTGCTAGATTCCTTTGAAGGAAATTGTATTTGAGAAATGCCTATCATAGCCTACCTTTGACATCATTACACTCTAGTAATAGCATAATAATTTAAAACGTCAATGTTTAAGTATTTTATTATCCGCACACTCATCGTATTCGATCTCGACTGTAGAGTGTGCTATCTCGAACCTATTTAGTAGTATTTTTTTTATCTCATACAAAATATCAGTGTGTTGTGCATCTTGCTTTACTTTGGCATGCATGGTAATTATAAAATAATTATCAGACAGTGACCATGCATGTATGTGGTGCACATCTATCACTTCAGGTAATTCTGATGTGATCTTACTTTTTATTTCCTCAGTAGATATCCCTTCAGGTGTACCTTCAAGAAGTATGTGGCAAGAATTCTTTAGAATTTTGTAGCCACTATTCAAAATGATTACACTGACAAATACCGATAAAATCGGATCCACCATTTGCCATCCAGTAAACATGATAATTATGGATGCAAGTATAGCAGCTACAGAACCTAAAATATCTCCTATAACGTGTAGTACAGCACTTTTTATGTTTATATTGCTCTCGCATTTACTATGCAATATAAAAAAGACTATGATATTAGAGATCAGGCCAAGTGTAGCAATTACTAACATTACTTTCCACTCAACATTGACTGGAAAAATAAACCTCTTTATTGACTCAATTATAATGATTACTGCAATGAGGAATAGAGTTAAACCATTAACAAATGCTGCAATTATCTGCAACCGATGATATCCGTATGATCTCTGCAAATCGGATTTCTTAGCTGAAAACCTATGTGCTAACCAGCTTAAAACCAAGGCAAAGAGGTCAGTGAGCATATGCCCTGCATCTGATAATAGAGCAAGCGAATGTGAAATTATTCCACCTACTATTTCCATAAACATTGTTATCGCAACTATTATTATGGAATAGATTAAGCGCTTGGACTGCGCTGCTGAGTGTTTACCGTTATGCACTGCTGTCATATAAAATCTTTTCATAAACAAAAACGTGGGTAACACTGGGTTCGAACCAGCGACCGCTTGCACGTCAAGCAAGTGCTCTACCAACTGAGCTAATTACCCATCGTGGTTTTAGTATAGTGCTTTGGTGGAATGAAAGTCAATAAACCACTTTGCTTTTGTCCTTGTCCAATGTGATTCCGGAATATAGCTGTATAGAATTTCAGCCATATTCTAAATTTTACATATTAAGTTAACTATCTATACTTTATTTATTAAGATATAAATTATATTAATACAGGGATTTACGTTTTTTTTAGGGAAATTACTTTATGCTTGATATTGAAAGATCAGCAAATTAGAGGTTAAAATTATGACAATTAGTCAACAAGTAAATAAAAATATAACTAAAGCAGAATATTTCAACAATAACGGCAAAGGGTTTAATTCGCCACATGTTATAGAAGTTGAAGATTTAAATATTAAAGTAGAGGTTTATTCTCACAATTTAAGAGCAAGTAAAGTTGCTAACATTGAAAGTGAGATAAGAGAAACAGCTACTAATTTTAAAAACGCATTCGAGTTAGAACGCGGCAGTTCAGAACAAACATTTAAAATTTACATGTTTGATGACAAGGATGATTACACTCACCTTGGCGGAAGCGAGCGTTTCGGTTCTTACCTTGGAGACGAAGGTGGTAAATGTTACTACAAAGGGAAAGCTGACGTTTTTGCTGAAATGTACGTCTACCAGCAAGGTGGCGTTCATAACCTTCAGCATGAATTTGCACATGGTTTAACTTACTTGGCTACAGGAGGCAAATCTTTACCTACAGTATTAATGGAAGGAATTGCAGACTACTTTGAGCATCATTCAGATCATAAATTCAATTCTCAAGGATCAAGTATCGACAAAACTGAAGCTGCAAATTTGGATTTAGATAAAATTTTAAGTTTAGAATACTCAAAGGACAGCGAAGCAAATAGCTTGGTTTATAAAACAGGTCATGCGTTGATAATGTACTTACAGGAAAAAGATCCTAGTTTATTAAGAGACTACCTAGATGCTTTACGTCAAGGTAACTCAGATGAGTCAAAAAGTTTCTTGAAAGACATAAAAGGACACGATACTGACTTCAAAAGTTGGCTTGCTGAGAATGATACAGAAACTGCAATGGAACATCTCAACACTTTGCAAGTTACAAAAGGAGATTTCATAGCAATTGGTCAAGAAATAGTGGGTGGAGAAATTAAAAACGTATCCTACTATAAAGCAAATATAGAAAAAATGGATGGAGAAAACGTTGGAAGTTTTTCTCCTGTAGAACACATTGCATTTTATGATGTTGCTCGTGCTATAAATAGGGCAACAAATGATACACTTGATATATCAAAGGAATATCATTTCCTCAAGGTAGTAAAAACTTCCGATGGACAGGATAAACTAACTTACTCTGACCAACAAGGTAATGAATATCGAAACAGTCAAGAGTATAAAAATCAGGCTTTAAGGATATTATCAAAATATGATACAGAAATTAAGAATCAGGTAGATGAATTTGATAATTTGAATAAAGAACGTGGTGAAATGTATCAAAAATATCATAAAGGAGAGATTACTATTGAAGAGTTACGTAATGAGGAAAATACAAAATACAGACCAGCATTTTTAAAGTTTGATCAACTAAAAAACAAAGCTGTTGATAAGATTGAAAATAATTCCCAAGCAGCAAAAATATTAGATGGGCTGGTCAATATCGATCCAAACTTAATCAGAGGTACTCATATTGATCTACAAGAAGGTAAGATTTTTTCTATGCAAGCTCATGGTCAAGGAGATATGGGCGCACTGTCTATATATGACGGAAATACAAAGCTTGGAGAATTATTGAGCGAATCAGGATTTTTTAAGCAAGTTGAAGGCCAAACTAAAGAAACTTTCGTTTTTGAGGATATATTACACAACTTAAATGTTTCATACGAAGGTGGTGCTTACATGGCAGTTACAAAAGAAAACGGTCATTATAAAGCTTCCCTAATAGATGGCAGAACAGTTGAACGTGATGAATACTTTGATGAGGCGCATTTACATGAAAATGAATTGTTGCATCCTAGCACTGGACACATCCAAAAAGATTTAGATTCTCTGCTCCTTAGAGGTACCAAAATTTTGAATCATCAGGATTCAGAGCATGCCCAATATTCTGATGAGCAAAAGGCAAATGGAGTAATCGTAGAAAAAGGAAAACTACTGGATAATAAGGGAACAGATAGGACAGACGACGATGTACACGAAGCGGTTGTAAAACAAGGAGGCGAAAATTTACATACATTCAAAAATATGGGCTTTTATATTACCGAAAAAGGTGATCTATTTATTCATGACCATGGAGCAAATGTAAGGTTTCAACTACCACAAAGTATTACTCATCTAAAATTAGTGGAAAAAGACGGAACATATAAGCTTGTTCCGGTGACGAAAGATGGAAATGAACATCCAATAGGTATGCCAAATATATCAGATGAATATAGATACATAGATCCAATATTTGCACATGAATATGAAAAGAGAGATTATTCCCATAAACATGTAAATGTGGGCCTTATAAACTTAGAGAAATATGGCTCTGGCAAACTTTTTGCTATAAAGTACGACCCAAATGATTATCACATACAAAGAAACTCCAGCGGTGAAATAGTTAGAATAAAAGATCAAACATATTTCACTAAAGTAAAATTGTTTGATGGTGATGAAGAAATTGGAATGTTGTCTAATAACTTTCACAATTTCAAAGGGAAAATATTCTTTTCTACTGACTACAACTACAGTTATAACGATTTCCTAGCATCTGTTTCTCCTCAAGTTGAAATTGAAGATATGGGAAATGGAAGTAAAAAAATAACTTTTGATCAAGGCAGTGGCGATATCGGTGATACTAATAGAGGCTACACGGACTATCAGAGAATATTTACAAAAGAGAAACAAACCGAAAGTCCAAAAGGGCAAGTAAGTGAAACTAAGACAGAAGTTCATAGTACTACTAATGTTGTTGCACAAGCTGCTGAAGAGAAAACTGCATCAAACGACAATAGTGAAATGCAGTCTGATCAGCCACAAATTCCAACAAGGGCAAAAAGGTCAGCTTCAGTGGAGGAGAAAGAGCAAGAACAGGTAGTATTAAAAGACACAATTCTCAAAATAGAAAAGAGCTACGAGCAGGACTCAGAAGGGAAGCATAAGGCAAATGTAACGATAAATTATAATGATGTGAAAGCCTTGTATGATAGAGCGGAAGGAGCAGAAAAGCAATCTGTGTTAGATTTTTGGAACAAACTGCACACATCAGATTATAAGGTTGGTGCTTTGCCGGAAGACAAATACTATTTTGAAAAAGGCAAATTCGTAATCCACGATAGTGGCACAAAGAAGCTTATAACGCGAATTCTGGATTAAAGGAGAATAGAAAAGGCAAGAAAACAGGGTAAACTCAGCAGTTATAAAAAAATAGATGAGGTTACCCATGGAAGATATAACAAAACTGTTTTGTTTGGTCGATGATTTTTGCAGAGATATAGAGAAAAATTTTGCAGGTAAACTACTGCCAAATGGTAAAAAACCCACAAGAATAACGGAAATTGAGCACTCCGAAATCATGACAATAATCCTGCTATATCAACAATCTCCGTGTAAAAATTTCAAAACTTTCTACCTACATTACCTAACGTTGCTCTACAAATCAGAGTTTCCAAAGTTGCCTTCATATACCAGGTTTGTTGCTCTAAAGCCTAGGGTTTTGTGGCATTTAGCAATGTTGTTGCATTGGCTTTGTGGACAGTCAGAAAACACTGGAATTTCATATATAGACACAACTCCCATTGCAGTTTGTCATGCAAAAAGAATATCCAAAAACAAAGTTTTTGCTGGAATTGCAAAATTAAGCAAGAGTACTTACGGCTGGTTTTTTGGTTTCAAATTACATATGGTAATCAATGAAAATGGTGAAATTCATGCACTTACGCTAACAAAAGGCAATGTTGATGATAGGATACCTGTGCCAAATCTGACGGGAAAATTAACCGGCCTTTTGTTTGGTGACAAAGGTTATATTGCAAAAGAGCTTTTTCAGAAGCTGTTTGACCGAGGTTTGAAACTTGTTACCAAGGTGAAAAAAGGTATGAAAAATGCATTAATTTCGCTAAATGAGAAGATTTTACTGAGAAAAAGGTCTATCATTGAGACTGTTTTTGGTTACCTAAAAAATAGACTAGAAATTGAACACACTCGCCATAGATCCCCTGTTAATTTTTTGGTTCATATCTTTTCTACTCTCATTTCCTATTCCATCAAATCCAAAAAGCCTTCTATTTCCTATACTTTCTTCCTTCCTTAGTCCAGAATTCGCGTTTATAGTGTTACCTGAAGATAAGGTGTCCATCAAGATAATGAAGGATGGTGATAGTTATAGTTTAGCTATATCAAGTGGTAATGGCAAAGTAATAAGCAGCATTAGTAAAATAGATAATCCAAATTACGAATTGCTGTCAGATTCAAGTCATTTCAATTCAGGGGAGCAAGATAATATTGTATTATCAGATCAACATCACGAATATAATCTTTATCTAGAGAATGGTTTTGTGAAAATGTTCGATTGCGCAAGCGATCACATTTATCACGACCACAACTCGGCCTATATCTAATACATACAAGGAGGGCAGTGCCCTCTTCTTGTCATTCCAGTGTCAAGCACTGCCGTCTTGGATGGAAACCAGCGTCACGCCCTGGAATGACAGGGTTTGTCATCCGAGTAGCCCCTTCGGTGCTTACTATTACCCACAAATATAAATGTTTGTTGCATAGCTCTTAATGGCATAACTTTTGCTTGAAATAACTGTTTATATGGTGCAATTTACAGCTTTTAGTTGCTAAAATTATAACTCTTAGTTTAATAATTTTAATCTAATAAGCTTTCAGGTTAATAAAATTAAATTATTTGAGTAAATACAATACTATGTTTTTATTTGTGGGTAATAGTAAGGGTGTCATCCCAGTGCCCAGACACTGGGATGGCTTTGTTGCATCGCTACTTATGAAAGGCTAACTATAGTTAGGATTATAAGCAACCTATTGAAAATCTTGTTTTTTTGCAATCAATCTGATCAAATTTAAGAATAGTAATTTGTTATTTATATTAATAAATTTAATTCTATTGAAAATAGCTAAAGCATTGAAATTCTTGAATTTTAGCCAGATTAGTGAGTGGTAGTGAAATTTCTTTTACTCAAATTTAGGTATTCACTGACCGTTCTTGTTATAAATACCAGAATAATAAGCTACTGATATTCCCTATCTTTTTTATCTTTAATCCATCATAGCTAGCGATGCAACAAAGCCCACTGGGATCCAGAAAACTTAACTTTAAATAAGTGGCTGCATAATAAAGGCTGGATTCCAGACTGGAATGACATCATCTGCTACACACTTGAATGCTTACTATTACCCACAAATAAAAACATAGTATTGTATTTACTCAAATAATTTAATTTTATTAACCTGAAAGCTTATTAGATTAAAATTATTAAACTAAGAGTTATAATTTTAGCAACTAAAAGCTGTAAATTGCACCATATAAACAGTTATTTCAAGCAAAAGTTATGCCATTAAGAGCTATGCAACAAACATTTATATTTGTGGGTAATAGTAAGACTTGAATGACAAGAGAAGAATTCTGAAACAACAAGTTTCAAGGAAATCTTATGTAAAATCTAACATTAACGAAAATTATACTATTTTCATGCATGCTATGGTTTTTGTAATTAATGGAGGGTGATATGGCGTTGAGTGATCAATTGAATGCTAAGACAGAACAAGAGCTCATAGACGACAGTGTTTTTATAAATGCTTTAGTAGGAAAGCTCGCAGCAGGTGCTGGTGCTACTGGTATATATACTAAAAAAGGTGTAGATGATAAGTTGGCAAAAAAAGCTGACACAGCCGCTCTAGCTAACAAAGCTGACAAGAATTACGTCGATACTGAGCTAGGAAAGAAAGCTAATTCAGCTAATTTAGCAGCTAAAGCTAATGCTGCAGATGTTTACACTAAAAAAAATGTAGATGATGAGTTGGCAAAAAAAGCTGACACAGCCGCTCTAGCTGACAAAACTGACAAGAATTACGTCGATACTGAGCTAGGAAAGAAAGCTAATTCAGCTAATTTAGCAGCTAAAGCTAATGCTGCAGATGTTTACACTAAAAAAAATGTAGATGATGAGTTGGCAAAAAAAGCTGACACAGCCGCTCTAGCTGACAAAACTGACAAGAATTACGTCGATACTGAGCTAGGAAAGAAAGCTAATTCAGCTGATTTAGCAGCTAAAGCTAACACTGCAGACGTTTACACTAAAAAAAATGTAGATGATGAGTTGGCAAAAAAAGCTGACACAGCCGCTCTAGCTAACAAAGCTGACAAGAATTACGTCGATACTGAGCTAGGAAAGAAAGCTAATTCAGCTAGTTTAGCAGCTAAAGCTAATGCTGCAGATGTTTACACTAAAAAAAATGTAGATGATGAGTTGGCAAAAAAAGCTGACACAGCCGCTCTAGCTGACAAAACTGACAAGAATTACGTCGATACTGAGCTAGGAAAGAAAGCTAATTCAGCTGATTTAGCAGCTAAAGCTAACACTGCAGACGTTTACACTAAAAAAAATGTAGATGATGAGTTGGCAAAAAAAGCTGACACAGCCGCTCTAGCTAACAAAGCTGACAAGAATTACGTCGATACTGAGCTAGGAAAGAAAGCTAATACTGCAGATGTTTACACTAAAACTGCTGCTGATACTGCTTTTGCTAAAATCAATGCTTCCAACCTTACAGAGGCAGCAAACAAAAAAGCTTTCGCGGACGCTATACTTCCTGCAAAAGACGGCGACAAATCAATTCTAGTGGAAAAATTAGGAGGATTTCTTGATGCTACTGACACAGCGTATGGTGACAAAAATGATCAAACAGCAAAGGTGTTCTTAGGAGGTAAAGGGCTAAAAGGGGAGACAGGAGCCACTGGTCCTAAAGGAGCAGATGGTAAAGATGGAGCTCAAGGCCCACAAGGAGAGACAGGGGAGACAGGAGCAGATGGTAAAAGTCCAACAGCTGCTGAAATAGCTGCTGAGAAAGCCTTACAAGAGCATGTAACAAAGATAAGCATACAAAGTCCAGAATTTAAAAGAGCTGTGCAAGAGGAAATGTCACAACCGTATTTTGAGCCTCCAACAAGTGATGATGCTGCACTTAATTGGACTTGGTAATACAGCTTAGATCCAAGTAGTCACGCTACTTGGATGACGTCATATGGTCCTCTGATGACGGAAAAAGGACTCGGATAACACCCTACAATGTCATTCCAGCGCGTGACGCTGGAATGGCTTTGTTGCATCGCTCAAGTGAAAAGAACTGGCAGTTACTGACAAAATTCATTATAAATAGCCATTTAACTGTTGAAGAAAAAATATGCCACAAAAAATGAGAGTCAGTAACTGCCATGAATATAACAAATTTCTCCAAGAAAGAGGAAGCATTTTTTGTTATATCAATGACGCCATAGAAAATTGGTACGAGAATTGTCCAAAAATGCAGGGCGGCAACTATATTTATAGTGATAAAGTTGTGATTTTGGTGCATATAATCGTCAGTTTCTTTAGAATTGGTTTAAGACAAACAGTCGGGTTTATAAAAGGGTATTTGCAACAAATAGGAAGAGATTTGGCAGTTATCAGCTATTCACAAGCATCAAGAAGGTTTAAGAAACTTAATATTAAGATAAATGATTGCAGAATTGATAAAAATAATATGGAAGATATCGAAATTGCTATAGACAGTACAGGAATTAGTATATACAACAACACTCCTGGTCACAGCAAGGAAAATAGCACTGACAGAAAATATCGTGGCTATGAGCAAACGAGAAAATTGCACGTAATGTTGAATATAAACAACAAAAAAGCCATAGCTGTAAAATACAGTAACGGTGTCTACTCTGATCACTATGGAGCTTGTGATTTGCTAAAAGAAGTTGATTTTCAGCATGCCATAAAAGCACTATATGCAGATAGAGCATGTGATAGGCACAAGTTTTATAAGTTGTGTAACAAATACGATATAAAGACAAAAATTCCACCAATAAACAATGCGGCAGAACATCCAGAAATAGATTATATGTCTGACAGGAATGCTGCTATTAGGTTAATAAAATTATACGGTGAAGATGGCATGAAAGAATGGAAAAAAGAAGTAAATTATGGGAAAAGATCTTATATTGAAGGGTTTTTCTCAAGATTAAAGCAAATATTCGGATTTAGTTTTAGGAATAAATCTGAGATAAATCGAGAAAAAGAACTGCTAATCAAATGCTATTTGCTTAATAAATTCACTGATATTGGTATGGCTAAATTTGAGATAGTTACATGAATTTACCATAAATCACCATCTCATAAAGTGTGATGCAACAAAGCCCGCTGGAATCCAGCCTTTTCATAATCATTAAAATGTTGTATTTTAACATAAAACGGCTACTTTTATGCTTACCAACTTAATAAAATTCCTGGATCCCAGTGTCTGGGCACTGGGATGACAAAGGAGAGCAGTGTCAAGCACTGGGATGACACCCTACTAGCAGAAGTTACTCTCAAATGTTTGTTCATGTTAGCTACAAACATTAAGAAATTTACCAAACGAAAAAAAGGCAAAAGAAGCCCCAGTCATTGTCTATTTTCAGTATTGGCGTTTTTTAAGTCTTAAACACTGCAATTTAGCTGCTTTTAAATGCAACTCATCTTAGTTTAAATGTTTAAGAAATTTACTAAGCAGAAAAAAAGGCAAAAGAAATCCCGTATTAGCTAGTTGTCACTCTCTAATCCTGCAAATTGGCGTGCTATACTGTCTTAAACGCTTTATAAGCGCGTTTCAGCTTATATAGGTAAAAACCCAGAAATGTTGTGAAGACGTAGGGTGCGCATAGTGCAAAAAATTAAAAATAAGACGCCAATTACGTAATACTGTTGTCGTTTAATCTGCACAGATTGAAGATAAATGAATACCTTCAGTTTCATGATAAGAGGGCTGGCGAAGGGTGTCAAGTAAGTTTTTTCGTTTCTACCAGCTACTTGGATGACACCACATAAATTAATAAATAGGAAAATTACTACAAATCCTTTCAACTTTAGCTTTTACTGCTTTTTCGACACTTGAGCTATTTTCGCTGATTAATCCTTGAATTACTTCATTTATTAGACCAGCTATCTCTTTAAAATTTTCTGCCTCAAGTCCGCGTGTTGTCTCAGCAGCGGTGCCAAAACGGAGCCCTGAAGTGATGGTCGGCTTTGCTGTATCAAATGGTACAGAGTTTTTATTACAGGTAATACCGGCTTTCTCAAGGCTATCTACAACGTCTTTTCCAGTTAATTTCTGCGATCTTAAGTCAACTAGCACTATATGAGAGTCAGTGCCACCGGTTATAATGTCAAGTCCATGCTTTTGCAATTCTTGAGCCAGCACTTTCGCATTTTCCACGACTTTCTTGCTATAAGTCTTAAACTCTGGTGCTAATGCTTCTTTAAATGCAACAGCTTTTGCAGCTATCACATGCATAAGTGGCCCGCCCTGCAATCCTGGAAAAACTGCGGATTGAATTTTTTTGTGTAATGCTTCATCATTGGTCATCACTATTCCACCACGAGGACCACGCAAAGTTTTGTGAGTCGTGGAAGTCATAACATGTGCATATTCAGCAGGGGATGGATATTCGCCCGCTGCAATAAGCCCTGCATAGTGAGCAATGTCTGCAAGCAAATAAGCACCAACTTTATCTGCAATCTCGCGAAAGCGTTTGAAGTCCATTTTTCTTGGATAAGCAGAAGCACCAGCTATGATCAATTTCGGTTTATGCTCCAGCGCCAGCTTTTCTATCTCATCCATATTGAGCAGATAAGTGTCTTTATTTACTGTATATTGAATCGACTTAAACCATTTACCAGAAAGGCTTGGCGCCGCACCATGAGTTAGGTGCCCACCGCAACTCAGTGACAATCCAAGTATTGTATCACCTGGAGTAAGCAGTGAAGCAAACACGGCTTGATTTGCCTGAGAACCAGAGTGAGGCTGAACATTTGCAAATTTTACACCAAACAACTTACAAAGTCTTTCTATAGCCAGACTTTCAACTTTGTCCACATGCTCACAACCACAGTAATATCTTCTGCCTGGATAACCTTCTGCGTATTTATTAGTCAGAAAAGAGCCTTGTGCCTCCATTACCGCTTTGCTTGCAAAATTTTCTGATGCAATTAATTGCAATTGTGATTTTTGGCGTTGTAATTCTTTTTCTATAAACTGATAAACCTCGTTATCAAAAGACTTTAAACTATTTTTAGAGCCACAGATTTTCTTTAAAACACTCATCATAGATCAAACCTCGCTTTAATTTTAAGATGCACAAGCAATTTTAAGACTGCTTGTCCTGCTTTTTTAACCATAAGAGCCCAAAAACAGCTATTAGCAAACATACAGGAATAATAGATGTTGCTTTTATCAGCAATTCAGCACTATAAATAGGACTTCCATGTATAATCGCTTTATCCCAATAAGAACCTATTACCTTCGCAATTCCAGTGTGAAAGAGGTAGCCAAAAACCATAACTATCATATTTGATACAGCTGTAGTTAATCCTATTAAGTTATTATTTACATAACTTAATGCTTTGTACAGTGTTACTATTTGATATCCAGAAGCGAAACCTATAACAAGAAGTGCAGGCAATACAATATACAATCCGCCAGCCCGTGTAAAAAGTAAAAGGAAACTAGCAATCATTGCAAAGGAACAGACAATAATAACTTCATAATGTCTATTTGGGTATTTTTCTAATATGTGAGCAAAAGAGAGCAATCCAGCTGCAAATCCTACATATATAACAGAAGAAATTGAAGACGCTAGATCACCGGCCATTTGATATACCTCACATAAAAAAGCTTTTGTCCAAGCATCAGCAAAACCTTCTAGTGGACCTACCATTAAGCCACCAAAAAAACTAATTAGAATGATATATTTATTGAAAAGCACAGTTTTTAGATCCTTCATGCTAATTTTTTCTTTTCGAAAGTCGTAAGCATTGTAAGGAATAACTAAAAATAAAGATAAAGCGAGTAAGAAACCAAACCCTGAAAGAATATAAATTACGTAATTCCAACCAAACTCATCAAGCAAAAGTTCTATTGGTAGACCACCATATATTGCCCCTAATAGCCCTATAATAACAGATATGCTTGCCATTTTTGCTGATTTTTCTCGCGAAAAATACATACTGGCAACTTTAAATACTCCTATTGCTGACGCAGACGAGCCAATCCCAACAATTATTCTACCTAATACTGAATAATACCACTCATCAAAGCACACAAGAGGTAATGTTCCAATAGATACCAAGACAGCACAAATAGGTAAAACAATTTTTGGACCGAATCTATCAAAACAAAGACCAACAGGGATATGAACTAGTGTAAATCCCACATAGTAGAGACCATTAAATTGCCCTAAATCTGCAATGCTTATATTAAATTTTGTTATTAATACAGGCGCAATTATGTTTGGCATGACACGTAACACATACTGGTACGCATAGAAAAGAGACACTATCAACCATACAAAAAAATTACTTTTCGACATACCTACCACCTAATAAAACCCAATTACAATTAAAACAAAAATATCAAAGTAAAATAAAGTATTATATTTCATAATAACAAGAACCTTAAATTAGTACATCTAACGATTTTATCATACGAGCCTTCGATAAATTATCTACTTATTACAATCAACTTCTCTAAAATCTTTATTTTTTAACCATAAGAGCCCAAAAACAGCCACCAGCAAACATACAGGAATAACTGATGTTGCTTTTATCAGCAATTCAGCACCATACACAGGATTTCCTTGTATTATTGTTCTATCCCAACACAAATCTACTATTTTTGCGATCCCAGTGTGAAAAAAATAGCCAAAAACCATAACTATCATGTTTGACACAGCTGTAGCCAGGCCTACTAAGTTATTATTTACATAACTTATCGCTTTGTAAATGGTAACCACCTGATATCCAGATGTGAAGCCAATAATAAAAAGCGTAGGTAATACAACATACAAGCCTCCAATCTGAGTAAAAAGCAAAAGAAAACTAGCGATCATTGCAAATGAGCATGCAATTATTACTTCATAATGCTTATTTTTATATTTTTCCAATAAATAAGCCAAAGAGAATGATCCTGTTAACATTCCTATCAATATTACAGAAGAGAGAGAAGATGCCAAGTCTTCATTCATTTTATATACTTCAAAAAAGAATGCTTTCACCCAACCATCGGCAAAACCTTGCATTGGACCGACCATGAGTCCACCAAAAAAGCTAATTAGAATAATATGCTTGTTGAAAAGTATGTTTTTTAAGTCTCTAATGCTAACTTTTTCCTGTTGAGCATTGCTTTCAGGCGTTACTAAGAACAGCAACAGAGCAAGTAAACACCCAAATGCTGAGAATGTATAGATAACATAATTCCAGCCAAATTTATCGAGTAAGAAGTCTAAAGGTAACCCGCCACATATCCCTCCCAAAATTCCTATAATTATAGATAAGCTGGCCATTCTTGCTGATTTTTCTTGCGCAAAATACATGCTTGCAACTTTAAAGATTCCAATTGCCGAAGCGGATGACCCAATTCCCACAATTATTCTTCCAATTATTGAATAACTCCACTCATCAAAGCATATAAGCGGTAGTGTTCCGGTAAATGTCAAAACGGTACAAGCAGGTAAAACAAACTTTGGTCCAAATCTATCAAGGAAAAGACCAATAGGTATATGAGCTAGCGTATAGCCTACATAGTATAACCCACCAAACTGGCCAACATCTGCAATACTTATGTTAAATTTTGTTATTAATTCAGGCGCAATTATGTTTGGAATTACGCGTAATATATATTGGTATGCATAAAACAGTGACGTCAACAACCAGATTAAAAAATTCCTCTGCAACATGAATCTCAGCTAAAATTTAGGATTATAGATACTTTAGTTATAAAAAACAATACTATATTAATCATCTAAATCTGCTTAGCTCTTTTTACAGCTTATAACTTTAAGTAACCAAAAGCCTATCATTCCTATTAGTAGGCATATAGGTATTATTAACATAGACTTAACCATTACATCAGTTCCATAAAATGGCTTTCCATCGATAATTTCACCGTTCCAATAAAAATTCATTATATTTGCAATAATGACGTGAAAAAAATAACCAAAACTCATAACTATGGAATTACCTACAGATCCTGCACTTGCTACTGCTTCGTTTTTTACACAACTTACAACTTTAGCAGTAAAAACAATTTGGTATGCAGAAGCAAGACCAATAATGAATAGTAATATACATGCCAGGAGTTCACTAATATTGCATATAAAAAGTAATAAGAACACAATTATCATGGCCATAGCACAAGAAATTATTATTTCATAGTGCTTGGTTGGATTTTTTGCTAATATGTAAGGAAGTAATAAATGCCCAAAGCCAAAGCCTATTAGTATCCATTTTGAAATGCTATATGCAATGTGTCTATCTATAGCGTACATCTCATGCAAGAATGTTGCGGACCACGCATCTGCAAAGCCTTCTAATGGTCCAACCATAAAACCGCCAAACAAACCTATCAATAAAATATCTTTATTAAATATAACTTTGCTTAAATTTTTAATATTTAATTCTTCGTCTGAGGTGCCAACTTTAGGTATAGATATAAAGGTAGTTAAAGCAAGCAATAATCCAAGCATTATACACACAGTAAATAAATAATCCCACCCAAACTTATCAAGTAAGACATGTAATGGTTTGGTGGCAAATACACCACCTGAAATGCCAATAATAACCGATATGCTGAACATCATGGCAAATTTTTCTCTATGGTAATAGATTCTTATTATTTTAAAGAGTCCAAGTACTGAAGCAGAGGATCCAATACCAGTAATTATTCTTCCAATAATAGAATAACTCCAATCATTAGAACTGACTAAAGGTAAAGCACCTAAAGATGTTAATGCAATACAAATCGGTATAACAACTTTAGAACCAAATCTATCTAAAAGAATACCTACAGGAATATGTGCTAACACATAACCTACATAATACAGTCCACAAAATTGTCCTATTTCTGTTGTTCCTATATTAAACCTTACTACCAATTCAGGAATTATAATATTTGGAATTACGCGTAATATATATTGGTATGCATAAAACAGTGACGCCAACAACCAGATTAAAAAATTCCTCTGCAATACTTTACCCCAAAGCTAGCATTATAGATACTCTGTTTATAGAAAACAATATTTTTATGAATACTTATTTTAATTTACCGGAATTTTATACTTACTATTACCCACAAATAAAAACATAGTATTGTATTTACTCAAATAATTTAATTTTATTAACCTGAAAGCTTATTAGATTAAAATTATTAAACTAAGAGTTATAATTTTAGCAACTAAAAGCTGTAAATTGCACCATATAAACAGTTATTTCAAGCAAAAGTTATGCCATTAAGAGCTATGCAACAAACATTTATATTTGTGGGTAATAGTAAGAATTTTATACAGTTGAACTCATAGCCAACATAAGTAGTTTATGCATTAACTAAATTTTCCAGGTTCAAGTTTGGATGATAGAAAAAGTTCACTTTTTCTATTTTTAAAAGAGACCTTTTATTTTACTTATAATTTTTTCTACCATATCTACAACTGGCTCATGAATAAGGTATATGAAAAAAATTACACCACAAATGATAAATATATTTATGATTTTACCCTTATTCATCTTTATCTTGAGCTTCACTTTTGTTACAAGATCCATTTTATTTATGTTTTTATTTCATGCTGACAATTATATCTTAAATACCATAATTTTCAGTAAAATTTGACTTCAGAAGTATTCTATTAATTCAATATTAACCTTTTTATGTGTAAAATAGTTAATATAATATTAAAGCAGGCTGATGAATATAAGCACGATAGATAATACGCTGCAAAATTACATAACAAAATACATTGAACAAACATTCGCTACACACGTGCTAGGCAATAGATACGACAAATTGTATAGGAAACTTCTAAGTGGTATAGAAGAGATAATAAAGCTTGCTGTAAATGAAGCAAAACACTACGATGAAAATTTAGAAGATCTA
Source organism: Wolbachia endosymbiont of Phyllotreta cruciferae (assembly GCF_918697765.1). Classification (NCBI taxonomy): domain Bacteria; kingdom Pseudomonadati; phylum Pseudomonadota; class Alphaproteobacteria; order Rickettsiales; family Anaplasmataceae; genus Wolbachia; species Wolbachia endosymbiont of Phyllotreta cruciferae. Next base: position 561,543 of record NZ_OU953855.1, on the reverse strand, counting down.
TATAACGATTCAAGATTTAATAAGAAATTTATTCAAGCTGTTGCTAAACATCAGGTGTCGGAATTTTTAAATACTTATCCGAAAAGAAAAGAAATTGTTGCAGAATTTTACAATGAACATCACATTAACGAAAGTGATTTTAAGACTCTGGAAAAGGGGAAAGATTTAGTAAATAAAATAAATAACATTAACTTACTGCAACAAAATGAAAAAAATGAGGAATTCAATATTAGAAAGACACTTGCTCAATCAATAAAAATGCCTTCCATAGAAAAACACAAGTTAGAACATTCAAAATAACCTTGGCGAAGTATGGCAAAATATACAACTTATGGATAGTCTATTTCATTTTAACTCCTGGCACGCTTTAGTAATACTATCACATCCAATTTCTAATTGTTCCTGAGAGGTTGCATAAGAAATTCTGATAAAATTTTCTAGACCAAATGCAATTCCTGGAACCACAGCAACCAAATGATCTCCCAGTAAGTATTCAGTAAAATCTAAATCATTATTTATTATCTTACCACTTTTTGTGCTTTTACTGAGCAATCCTTCACATGAGACAAATAAATAAAACGCACCTTGTGGAACAGACGCTGATAACCCCGGGGCAGAATTTAGCTCTTTCACCATAAAATCTCTACGACTCTTAAAAATCCTTGTTCTTTCTTTCAAAAAACTATGATCACCGTTTAATGCTGCTGCTGCTGCTGCTTGTGCTATCGAATTTGGATTAGAAGTGCTTTGAGACTGCAGCGTAGAGATAGCTTTTACTACATCACTTCTACCTGCAATATACCCTATTCTCCAGCCTGTCATTGCATAGGCTTTTGATACTCCATTGACTACAAAAACTCTATCATAAAGCTTCGGCTCAACCTGAGCGATAGTAAAAAACTTTTCGTCGTATATTATATGCTCATAAATATCATCTGTAACGACATTCATATGTGGATATTCAAGCAATATTTGTGCTATGTCTTTCAATTCATCACATGTGTACACAGCTCCTGCAGGGTTGTTCGGTGAGTTAAGAATTAACCATTTAGTTTTTTTAGTTATCCTGCTTTTCAATAATTCCGCTGTCAGTTTAAAATTTTGTTTGCATTCTACTACAACTGGCAAGCCGCCAAAAAGACTTACCATATCAACATATGAAACCCAATAAGGAGCTGGAATAATAACTTCATCTCCAGAGTTAATTGTTGCCATGAACAAATTGAATAACACCTGCTTAGCACCTGTACCAACACAGATTTGGTTAAGCGTGTACTCGAGGTTATTATCCTTTCTTAACTTATTAATTATTGCTTCTTTCAGCTCACGCGTTCCATCAACAGCAGTATATTTAGTCTTACCTTCACTTATTGCTTGAATAGCTGCTTTTTTTATATGATCTGGAGTATCAAAATCCGGTTCTCCTGCAGCTAAAACACAGATCTTTTTTCCTTCATTTTTCAACTTATTTGCCTTATCAGTTACAGCAATCGTAGGTGATGGTTTTATTAGGAACATTCTTTTTGCAAGGTCTGACATATTTTACTGAAGCTAAATTTAAATGATAAACCCCGTACAACAAAAAAGCTAGGAATTTTGTGTATTGTATTAGTAGCTTTTTACCAGGTTTACCAACGCAGCAATATTTTCAACTGGAGTATCAGGGAGTACTCCATGTCCAAGATTAAATATGAAGGGTAAATCTCTAAAGCAATCTATTATACGTTTTGCTTCTTTGATTGCTTCCGTTTTATTATAGGCTAAAAGATTAGGATCAAGGTTTCCTTGTAGAGGGATGTTTAGATTCGCTTTCGCCCATTTTATTGGAACATTATAATCTATACTTACTGCAGATACACCTGTTTGTTCGCAGTAATCTTTATAAAGATTTCCAGCAGACCTTGGAAAACCTATTATTGGAAAATCAGAAAATCTATCCTTTATTGCCAAGATAATTCTCTTTGTTGGTTCGATAACATATTCTTTAAACAATGGTTCCGATAACGCACCAGCATTACTGTCAAATAGCTGAATAACATCTGCTCCAAATTCTATCTGTTTAACTAGATAAATAATCGTTACTTCCGTTATTCGTTCAATTATTTCCTTCAAACACGAAGGATAAAAATTTAATACTTTGGAAAAAGTTTTGCTGCTCCCACCTTCTATGATGTATGAGGCTACTGTCCATGGTCCACCAGCAAATCCTATGAGAGATTTTTCTTTTGGTAATTGGCTTCTGACTTTTTTTATAGCGTTTAGAATTGGTAAGGTTTTAGTTTCAATTTCTTGTGGACCCTTCAATTCCTTAGGACTTTCCACGGGTTTTATTATTGGACCTACACCGCGTACGAAATTCACGTCACAACCCAAAACATCAGCTATTATTAAAATGTCTGAAAAAATTATCGCCGCATCCATGTCAAATCTTGTCACTGGCTGTAACGTCAATTCTGTCACTAAATCTGTGTTGTAGCATATCTCCATAAAATTATTCATATTTTCTACTGCTTTGCGGTACTCAGGAAGAGACCTGCCAGCCTGACGCATTAGCCAGATAGGCACTCTTCCACCTGGCTCATTTCTCTTAATAATTCTCGCTATTGTTGTTTTGCTGCTTTCCAATCTATTCTATTTATTCTTTTGTATATTAAAGTATAGCAGTAATAATAGTTCTATCAATAACTTGTTACTAACTTAAAATTCAGTAAAAATTGGCGTTATTCAACTTGTGGATAAATATGTGAGTAACTTTCGTATATTATTGATTTTCTGTTATGATTTATGTGTATAAGTAAGGTGTTTAGAGTGTTAGTAATTTTCTTTTATGGAAAATACTTTACCATCATGCATTGTTACACAACTATGTATATGTTGTTGAAAAAGTTGTTGATCAATTGTTGGTATTTTATATCAACAAATAATTCACAAATTAATTTGACATTATTCACATGCTTATTAAACATTTAATAACAGTTTTCTTGATAAATCTAATCTGAAAACGTTTTTGCCATTACAGGGAATAAATTGAGTAAAAAAAGAACCTTAGTAGAAAAAATAGCATATAGAATTTTTCTCTTCCTTTTCAAAAAAGCTTCTGTGTTGAAAAAGTGTGCGACTGAGGCATTAATGAAAGATCTGCCAGACCTTAATATATTTTATGGTCTATTAAAATTCCGCGATTGTGGTATAATGGATATAATGACTCCACGTACAGAGATATGCGCAGTAGACATTGAGTCAAGCGAGCGTGAAATAATAAAGAAGATAAAAAACACTTGCCACACTAAAATACCAATTTATAAAAATAACTTTGATAACGTAATAGGCTTTTTTTATGTAAAAGATGTTATTTTTAATAGGGATAAAAATTTTAATCTGAAACATATTATACAAAGCGTAATATTTGTTCCACCCTCGATGAAGACAACTAATCTTTTTGTTAGGATGAACTCTTCTAAATCATGCTTAGCTATCGTATTGGATGAATATGGTGGAACTGATGGTTTAATTTCAATGACTGATCTTATAGAGGAACTAATACCAAACATTGATAGTGAAAACGAAATAAATTCAGAATATACCATTACTGAATTGTCTCAAAATAAGTTTGAAGTATCAGCAAGGGCTCTTATAAAAGATATAGAAGAGGATCTAAAAATAGAATTACGTGACCCTGAAGAAGACTATGTTACACTTGGTGGTTTGATTCTTTCGATTGCTGGTAAAGTGCCTTCTGTAGATGAAGTCATTAAATATAAAAATGGTATGAAGTTTATCATCAAAGATGCAAATGAGCGCTACATTAATAAAATAGTACTAGACTTAAGTGATTACAAAAATTAGATTTGGTACCCCTTGTCGGGGAATGCCTTGACACGAAGAAAAAGTTGTAATAACCAAATATGCAACTCAAGTTATAGTTAAACCTATTTCCAGCAAATTATTTTCGCAAGTATAATGCATTTCAGTGTTATAGTACTCTAATAATAAAGAGGTCATATAGATATTAATATCTTTTGTATTTAAATTAGTGTCATTTTTTTTGATTAATTTGTTTACTAATGATTTGCTTATTGGTTTGTGTTCATTTAGAATTTTTATAGTTAATAGCATTTTATCTTCTGTTTGACTCAGTAAAACAGATACTAGTTCAACTTCCGCCACTGCACTGGCTATAGTTAGCACCATATTGGAAATTATCTTATTTATCTTTTCAATTAAATCTTCCTTATTTTTTGCAGAGTATGCGTCTATTTTCCACGTAAGCTTTACTTTTTTTTTAATAAATAATTTTCGATATTAGATTTGGTCTTATCAAAGCTATAATTATCCATTGAAGAAGAATATGCCTGCTTCATAACTTTATGTTTATATATTAAATCATCGGAGCTTTCTTTAAGAAACAACAACGCTTCCTTCTGCGCATCAGCATCATTCTTATCTATTACTTCAAGCTCTTCTACGCCAAACGTTATTCCATTCATAGAGTTAGCAAAGTCATGAAGCAGCCGTCCTGATAGCAGTTCCGTTATTAACAGTATGTTTTTGGTATTTTCGTTCATTGGATAATTATAAATGATTTAAGTTACCCTATATTGGTAAGTATATAATAGTCAATTAAGAGAAAGTTTCGTTGCACTTTTTATATCAAGGCATTAATATAGTATTAACAATTTTAAAATTTATAAAAGGATTATGAATACTTATACCAGATCAGGAATAGATATTGAACTATATAATAAGTTAATAAAAGAAGTCAAGCCTATTGCTCAAGAAACTACTAGAGAAGAAGTAATCAGCGAAATAGGTTCATTTTCTGCGTTATTTGATTTTGCTGCACTAAGTAAGAAGTATGACCATCCAGTACTCGTTTCCTCAACTGATGGAGTAGGTACGAAACTGTTGATAGCTCAAGAAGTGAATAAACATGATACTATAGGTATAGATTTAGTTGCAATGTGTGTAAATGACTTACTTGCACAAGGAGCAACGCCTTTGTTTTTCCTTGATTACTTTGCAACAGGCGTTTTGACCAAAGATGTTTTATTATCTGTGGTTAAGGGCATTGCAGAGGGGTGCAAGCAAGCTAAAATAGCATTGGTTGGTGGGGAAACTGCAGAAATGCCTGGAATGTATGGTAATAATCACTATGACCTTGCAGGGTTTGTGGTTGGTGTAGTTGATCGAAAGCAAATTCTTCCAAACTGTAGTATGATGAAAGCAGGTGATTATATAGTTGGCTTAGAGTCAAGTGGAATTCACTCAAATGGGTTTTCTTTAGTGCGCCATGTTTTCAAAAGCTTAGGTATAAATTATAACGATACATCTCTATGGAATAATAAATCTTGGAATGAAATACTACTTGAACCAACAAAAATATATGTTGATTCTTTGTTGCCTATCATGTCACAAGTAAAAGGTATTGCGCACATCACGGGTGGTGGTTTGGTAGACAATATTCCGCGAATTCTTCCAAAAAACTTATTTGCAAACATAGACATTAATTCCTGGAAATGGCCAGATATATTTTTATGGCTAACAAAGGAGGGTAAAATAGAGAAGAAAGAAATGCTAAAAACATTTAATTGTGGTATTGGTATGGTATTGATCGTAAGTTCTGAGAATATGCAAAACGTGAAAAATCATTTCCAAAAACGTGGAGAAAAAATTGAAATTATTGGAAAACTTGATGAGGCATGTAACCCTCCACTTGATAGAGTAGTATTTAGTTAACCTAACTCTACTGACAATCTTTCCGCAACTTCTAAGTATGCTTTTTTCAAGTTGCCTAAATTCAAACGAAAGACGTCTTTATCTAGCTTTTTATAAGTATTTTTATCCCATAACCTGCAGTTATCAGGGCTGATTTCATCGGCTAAAATGATTTTAGTACTGTCATTTATCAATCTGCCAAATTCCAATTTAAGGTCAACTAGATCTATGCCTGCATTTGAGAATAAATCAATTAGGATTTCGTTGATCTTTAAAGTTGTAGTTTTTACTTCATCCATTTCTTTGCTAGATAGCCAATCAAAATACAGTATGTGATTTTCATTTACCATTGGGTCGGCTAGGTCATCATTTTTGTAAAAAAACTCGATTATAGGAGATGCAAGCCTCTCACCTTCTTTGATATTAAAACGTTTGCAAAAGCTGCCAGCTGCAACATTCCTCACTACTACTTCAAGAGGTATGATTTTGAGTTTTTTGACTAGCTGCTCTCTTTCATTCAGAGTTTTTATAAAGTGTGTGCTAATTCCTGCTTTCTCAAGCTTTTCCATGATAAAAGCACTAACATGATTATTAATTATTCCTTTGCTCTCAATAATTTCATATTTTTCCTTATTGAATGCTGTAACATCATCTTTAAAGTGCTGTATAACAGTTGATGAGTCTTCAGTTTCAATAATGGCTTTCGCTTTACCTTCGTATATCGTTTTATTCAGTGACATGTTTAATTTAACTATATATTATATCAATTTACTATTCTTAGAGTATAGCCCCAAATAACTTAAAATAAACCTTAATGGCATTCAATGTTACAATATTAACCATATTCCCAGAAATGTTCCCGGGGTTTTTGAACTATTCTCTTGCCGGAAAAGCGTTAGAAAAAAAAATATGGAACCTTGAAGTAATAAATATTCGTTCTTTTGCGAAAGATAAACATTCAACTGTGGATGATGTTCCATATGGAGGTGGAGCAGGAATGGTTATGCGTTCTGATGTAGTTGGTGATGCAGTAGATAGTATGCTCTCTGTTCATAAAAACACTAAGTTTATTTACATGACTCCATCTGGAACTAAGTTTAATCAGAATATTGCCAGAGAATTATTAGAGTTTCCTCATATAACAATATTGTGTGGTCGATTTGAAGGTATTGACCAAAGGATAATTGATGCGTATACTCCTTATGAGTTAAGTATTGGAGATTATATACTTTCAGGAGGTGAGCCAGCTGCAATGGTGGTTCTTGATGCATGCATTAGACTTCTTCCAGGTGTAGTAAATAATACCGATAGTATTACTGAAGAAAGTTTTAATTATGGTGGTGGTGTACTTGAATATCCTCAATATACTAGACCTGAGCAGTGGAAGGGATATAAAGTACCTGAGGTTTTGTTATCTGGCAATCACAAAAAAATAAGTGATTGGAGGCAGAAGCAGTCTCATGTTATAACAAAAAAGCGTAGGCCTGAATTATTGAGTGGAGAGATAAATGACAAATTTACTTAAAAAATTTAACGAACAGCAAATGCAAGTGTTAGCTAAAGAAATACCAGAATTTCGTCCTGGCGATGATTTGAAGGTCACTTTTAAAGTAGTTGACGGTACAAGTGAACGTATACAGATATTTGAAGGTGTATGTATATCAAAAAGGAACCGCGGGTTACATTCTTCTTTTGCAGTCAGAAAAGTGAGCCATGGAGAAAGTATAGTGTCTCAGTTTTTTGTTTATTCTCCTGCACTGGTTTCAGTGCAAGTGACAAGAAAAGGAAAGGTTCGTAGAGCAAAACTGTATTATCTGTGCAAACTATTTGGAAAAGCTGCAAGGATCAAAGAGCGTACTACTTATGTTAAAAAGAAATCTAAGTAGATACAATAGGGAGTGATGTCAATTGTGTCATCTCAGAACTCTCTCTTGTCATCCCAGTGCGTGACACACAACTGTACGAACATTGTGTTTGCCTCCCGCTGTGGTGTCATCCCAGTGCTTCGACACTGGGATCCAGCATTCATTATTCTCCTTTTGGTTTGTGCTTTCATGGAAAATGTAAAAATTATTTGCAGGCAAAGCCTGCTGGATCCCAGTGTCAGCTACTTGCATGACAAAAAAGGGGAAAGTTTTTTCAAATCCTCGTGTAAAGAAAAGTAAATGAGTATAAAGAAAAAATTCCTTAAATTACTTCAGTCAAGGCGTGTACATGCTCGTATAAAAAGGAAAAATAAAAAGAACAGAGCGCTACGCTTTTGTTCTTTCACGGCACTAGTTATCTCACTTGGCTGTCCTGTGTGTATATTGTTGAGTATATTAGTTAACTCTTACAGTGCCTTAACAGTAACGAAAATTTTATTGCCAGTTGAAATAAATGCTGATCTTGCTTTGGCGAGTAATCCTAGTGATTTGCGGTATAAGTCCATTGGCTTACTCAACGATTCTTTACGTAAGGTGTTTGGAGGAACTGATTTTAAAGACGGTGATGAAATTTTAAGTCGTAATTCTTACAAAGAACTAGAGAAATTTTTTCGTAAGAAAGTAAAAGATAGTGGTGAATATGAGATCTGGTTTACCGCGTCAAGTATAATTAATTCAATAAATAAAGATAAACATTTGAATGATCGTTATGCTAAATTACTTGATTGGCTAAAAGAAAAGAGGAGAGTGAAAAAATTTTTTAATAAGTCTTTATTCCTTAAATCTGACTCTCGTGAACCTGAGAATGCAGGGATTTTAGGGGCATTTATCGGTTCATTAATGACAATTATAGTGTGCCTAGCATTAGCATTACCAATAGGAATTATGTCGGGCATCTGTCTTTACGAATTTATGCCTAAAAATAGGCTAATGACTAATATTGTAGAAATTAGCATAAATAATCTTGCTGCAGTGCCTTCAATAATATTTGGTGTAGTGGGCTTAACTCTCTATCTTGGCATATTTGGGCTACCACGCTCTTCACCACTTGTTGGTGGAATGACTCTTTCATTTATGATGTTACCTAATATTATAATTACAACAAAAAATGCCTTTGCGAATGTTCCTATTACGATAAAAGATGCAGCGTTTGCGCTCGGTGCACCTCACATCAAGGTGATATTAGATCACTCTTTACCGATTGCGTTACCAAGAATAATACATGGTACTGTGCTTGCAATTGCAAGGATTTTAGGTGAATCTTCTCCTTTACTTATGATGGGTATGGTGGCATTTATTGCTGATACACCTACGTCCTTTTTCGATCCGGCGACTGTTCTACCTGTGCAAATATACATATGGTCAAGCAATCCTGAAATTGCATTTGTTGAACTTGCTGCTATCGCAATTATAGCTTTATTATTGGTGTTATTTGCGTTAAATTTAGTAGCAAATTTTGTAAAAAGGAAATTCGAATTTTTTAATTTTTAGCAATTCATGAAAATCACAGTCCTATCTGGTTATGGCTTAAATTGCGAAAAAGAAACTGCATTTGCATTTATGGAATGCAGCAGAAAACTTGGTATTGGTAATATTGAAGTAAAAATCGTTCACATTAACGATATCATAGATAATCCAGGTGAACTGAAATTAAGCAATATACTTGCAATTCCAGGGGGTTTTTCCTATGGTGATGACACTGGTGCTGGTAATGCGTTTGCTTTACGTATTAAAAACAACTTGTTGGATGAGTTTCAAGAGTTTTTATCTCAGGACAAGCTGATTATAGGAATATGTAATGGTTGTCAGATATTAGTAAAATTAATTCCAGAGTTCTCTAATCTAGCTTTAATCCATAATGATATAGGCAATTACCAATGCCGCTGGATTAGAGTGAGAGTTAATCCGCAGAGTAATTCTGTTTGGCTACGGGGTCTGAGTGAACTATATCTCCCTGTTGCTCATGGGGAAGGCAAATTTTTTATGGATCAAGATATTTTGAACCAATTGATTGAGAGCAATTCCACCGCATTACGTTACATTGATAAAAATGGCAACTATGCTAACCTACAATTTCCTTACAATCCGAATGGGTCTACATACGACCTAGCAGCTTTATCAGATAAAAGTGGAAGAGTGCTAGCTTTAATGCCCCATCCAGAAAGGGGAATATTTTTTACCCAGCAAGATAATTGGCCCCTTGAAAAAGAAAAGAGCAAGCGTTTAGGTGTTGCTGTGCCAAAATATGGCGATGGAATGCTTATATTTGAAAATGCACTGAAGTATTTTTGTTAAAATTTATTGATAGGGATTTATGGTCGAAATTATCCCCTGATATTGCAAAAAACTTGCTTGACAAGCCTTGCCAGTCCCCTTATCATGAAACTGAAGCTATTTATTTATCTTCTCTGTACAGATTAAATGACAAAAAAACTCACGTGTCTGGCGTCCCATGTTTAATTTTTTGCACTATGTGCATCTTATGTCTTTATAAAATTTCTAGGTTTTTACCTAATATAAGCTGAAATGCGCTTATAAAGCATTTAAAACATCAAAAAACGCCGATTTAAAAAATGGATAGTGAATAACTAGCTACCCTAGGGTTTCTTTTGCCTTTTTTTCTGTTTAGTAAATTTCTTAATGTTTATAATTTAGATTAGTTGCGGCTTAAAAGCAACTAAATCGCGGTTATTAAGCGTTTAGAATAAAAAAACGCCATACTTGAAAGTATAATGTAAGTAATTAGCCAACCACGGGGCTTCTTTTGCCTTTTTTTTCGTTTGGTAAATTCCTTAATATTTATAGCTAAGAGAGCCCAAGAGAGGTGTCATTCCAGCGCGTGACGCTGGAATCCCAAAAAAAGGATGATGTCATTCCAGTGCTCCTTTTTTTGTCATCCCAGTGCTTGACACTGGGATGACACTCTCTTGGATGGAAAGCTACTTTCATGACATCATTCTTTTTCCTGGATCCCAGTGTCAAGCACTGGGATGACAAGAAAGGGGCTACTTGGATGACATCTTTCAACATTATATCATGAACTTTCTAAAATTCATTGAACTGTGCTTTCAAACGGTGGTGCCGGGGTGTGAGTATAATGATTATCAGTATATAAAAGTCATAGCAGACAGACTTGAAGCGGCAAATGTTGGCAAAATGAGGCGAATAATATTCAATATGCCTCCGCGTTCAATGAAGTCCCTGTGCGCTAGTGTTGCGTGGCCCGCATGGATACTGGGAAATCAGCCAACTGCAAGAATAATAGTTGCAAGCTACTCTCGGCTGCTTAGCGAAAAGCACTCGCTCGATACAAGATGCATAATGCAGTCTAGTTGGTATAGAGAGCTGTTTCCAGAGGTAGGACTATCCAAAGATCAGAATACCAAATACAAATTTCAAACAGTGCAGAGAGGATACAGAATTGCAACGTCCGTTGGAGGGACGTTAACAGGTGAAGGTGGTGATTTCATCATCGTGGATGATCCACTGAGTCCCGCCCAAGCTTTGAGTGAAACGTTTAGAAAGCGTGCTACAAATTGGTTTGACCAGACTTTAGTAGCCAGGCTCAACAATAGAAAAAAAGGAGTAATTGTTCTTGTGATGCATAGGCTACATCAAGAAGATTTAACCGGGCACCTTCTCTCCAAACCGAAAAACATATGGAACCATACTTGTTTACCGATGATATCTGAAAATAAGGAGATTATCTATTCAATCAAAAAGCCAGCGCCTCCTTTTCTTGTTCCTGTCACCCGAGTAACTACAAATGAGTACAAAAGCTGGATTACAGCATCAAGTGCTAGAATGACACCACCCGTAATATTATACTCAAGAGAAGAAGGTCAGTTGCTATATCCCCTCGATGGAGGAAAAGAAGAAGTTGAGATGATAAAGGTTGAACTTGGAAGTTACGCTTTTGCTGCACAATATCAACAAAACCCTCTGCCACTTTCAAGTGGTATAATTAAACGAGAGTGGCTGAAGCGCTATAGAAATTTTTCTGATAGTCTCTCATATGTCACTCAGAGCTGGGACACTGCAGTTTCAACAAGCAGCATGAGCAACTTTAGCGTCTGCACCACCTGGACAAAAGTGGGCAATAAATTCTATTTACTCGATGTATATCGCGCAAAGCTTGAGTATCCAAAGCTTAAAGAGCAAGTTCTGTCACTAGCTGCAAGATGGACACCGCACGCAATTTTAATCGAAGCAAAAACAAGTGGTCAGCAATTGGTGCAAGAGCTAAAGACAAACAGTGATTTACCAATTATCGAAATAGTACCACATGATGACAAACTCACTCGATTTTATCAAATTGTTCCGATTATAGAGTCTGGCAAGGTTTTTCTGCCGCACCAAGCAGTATGGCTGAACGATTTTGAGTATGAGATTTTAATGTTTCCTGAAACTCGACACGATGATCAAGTGGATAGTACCGTGCAATATTTGCAGTGGGTGAGAGATAGTAGCTCTAGGGTCGCAGCTTTACGGGCATTGTGATTTGAGTCTACCAGATCCAAGTAGTCAGCTACTTGCATGACACCCTGACAACCGTCATCCCGCTACGTGTTAGCGGGATCTATGCTAAAAGATACCACGGCGATATGACGTAGAACTGCTGCTTGTTAGCTGATGAGATACCGCGAATGAATCGCGGTATGACGGTTCGCGGCGGCATGACGATAAGGTTTATACCTTGTCATTCCAGCGCGTGACGCTGGAATCCAGCCTTTATTATGCAGCCTGCTTGGTTAAAATTAAGTCTTCTGGATCCAAGTAGTCAGGGCACTGGGATGACAATTACCTTAACAATTTCAAAAGAAGCATAGTGAGCTATCAGCCAATGGCGTCAACTTAAGAACTTTCATTAGCAAACTCTCCTAAAGACATGATGGCGTTTGGGCTTATCTACCTTATCGCGGCTATACAATCGTCCCGGTCGGATTTTAACTCTTACTATTACCCACAAATAAAAACATAGTATTGTATTTACTCAAATAATTTAATTTTATTAACCTGAAAGCTTATTAGATTAAAATTATTAAACTAAGAGTTATAATTTTAGCAACTAAAAGCTGTAAATTGCACCATATAAACAGTTATTTCAAGCAAAAGTTATGCCATTAAGAGCTATGCAACAAACATTTATATTTGTGGGTAATAGTAAGATTTTAACTTTAGCGCGTATACTTGCTCTATCAAAAAGGGCTTGAAAGTTTTTTGGCGCAATAAGTACCTGATAGAGTTTCTGCCTCATTACACCAAATAAAACCGAAAAATTTAAACGATACTCAGCAATTTGATCTGGATTCCAAGGCCCTTGTGCATTACACATATGAAGCGACAATATATTACACATGACTAAGTTTGCCCAAAATTCTTGTAATACAGCCTCTAAATTTACGCCAGAAAAATTCTCTAATTCTGCACCTATTTTGAGTCGTTTATAGCACTCCTCTATATGCCACCTTAACACATAAGCTTTGCTGATATCTTCCAAAGTAAATTTTACTCGGTCAAAAAGTGAAGTAATCAATACCTCTGTTTCTCCGTTGGCTAATGTCAGCACTATTACTCTTACTTTCTGTCCTTTCATTTTATTTTTTAGCTTTTCATTTTCTAATATAAAATCGAAATCTAATTCTCCAGATGCAATTCGTTCCCATAGCTTGCTATAATTTCTTTTTTGCAAGCGAAAAATAAAATCTACTTCCAAATCATAATGCTGCTGAATGAATTTTACTGAAGACGGTCGTAGATAAATAATAATCTATCTTGATTTAATGAACGCATTTGAGTAACGACTTCAGGTAATTGTTCTTCTGCTAACGTTTGCTCACCCACATTCCAAGCCGCAAGGCGAGCACTGCAAATCAGCGAAGTACATAAATCAACAAACAAAGAAACCCTTGCTAATGGTGGCATTATACCTGTTGTTCCATTTGGTTCAAACTCGGATACAATTTCCTCAGAGCTCGGTAATCGAATACCAGAACCATCTGCTGCAATAAGCCTATAGCCTCTCCAACTCAGGCTCATCTTGATAGGCTGTTTGGATGCTTAAATTCTTTAAAACCTGTATGACAAATCTTATATCTTGCTTTAGAAAAAGCTTGCTTTGAGGGTACATGTCAATGGCTCCATAAGTTCACATTCTATTCCCAAACTTTTTTTAACTAACTTTAAAATCATAGAAAATACTGTCGAAAAAGGAAGTTTTCTTGTTCGTGTAAAACTCAACACAATGGATTCTCTGAAAAGCTTTCGAGTATATTATATTTTTAATTTGTAGAATAAGATTTTTTCCTTTTTGTTTGGTAGAAGTCATAGTTTTAAATCCTCCTGATTAAGTTTTATCGCTATGACTCCCCCACCAGAACCGTGCTTGCAGCTTTCCCGCACACGGCTCCACAATGTAGTATTCACAGCATTTCCTATTTTGTATATAATGAGTAGCATATTCTTGGTTTTGGTAATGGATTAACTTGTAGATAGTGTATAAATTGCTTTGAATTCATACTCTTCTTCTGACTACGTCGGTTTATCCATTTATACGCTAGCTTGATTACCCGCCAGAAGAATTTATTCAACCACCGGTAATTTCCGCTAACTCCGAAGTAGTTATAGTGTCCTGTTAGTTTTGCTTTAAGTATTGACCACCAATCTTTAAGGTGAACTTTATTTCGGATCTTTTTCACCCATTCTTTGATTTCTTTAAGTTTTCTAGATAGATTTTCTTTCGAGGTTTTATGACCTACCATTACTCTACCTTTACGACTCCTTGTACCATAATGGGTGAATCCTAGAAAGTTGAAACTTTCCGTTTTTCGTTTCTCCCTTATTCCTTGTTGCCACTCCTTTTTGCCAAACTTTACTATTCTTGTTTTGTCTTCAGATATTTCCAGTCCAAATTTTCCTAGCCTTTGTTTCAGTGACTCTAAGAGTTCTCTAGCATCTTTTTCTCTTTCGCAGCAAATCAGGTGATCGTCTGCATACCTAACTAGCTCCATATAACCTTTAGATCTTAGCTTGAATTTCTTTTCAAACCACAAATCCAGCACATAATGCAACTATATATTAGCTAGTATAGGACTTACTATTCCCCCCTGAGGTGTGCCTAGTTCAGTTGCTTCATAATGTCCTGCTTCGACTACTCCTGCCTTAAGAAATCGTTTTACTAACCACAGTATGTTTGGGTCTGTTATCCGTTCTCTCAAGCATCTCATTAGCCATTTGTGCTGGACATTATCAAAGAATTTCTTGATATCAACTTCTACTACATAGTTAGTTGGTCTGTACATAACTGCTTTATTTAGTGCATTTACCGCTTGATGACAGCTTCTACCAGGACGAAAACCATATGAGTTATCCAGAAAGTTAGCTTCATAAATATTTTCTAATATCTTCTTCAGCATTATCTGGACTAACTTATCTTCTGTAGACGGTACTCCAAGCCCGCGTTTCTCTTTGCTTCCAGCTTTTGGTATATATACTCTTTTCACTGGTTGCGGTTGATATCGCTTTCTTTTCATACTATCCACCAGAGTGTTGAGCTTCTCTTCAAGATTTTCTCCATAAGCTTCTACTGTCACCTGGTCTATACCGCATGCTTTGTTATGCTTTAGCTCTTTATAACATTCAGCAAGATTCTCTGCGTTTATCAGATGAATTAACGATTAAATTTCAATCGTTTATCTTGCCTGGCTCTTACTGCTATCTGATTTAGTTTTCTTTGCACGTTATTCCAACCTCCGTTGTATTGGCATAGCAATTCCTAAACCAGTCACTATATTGCTGACCGCTTCCCCTTGTATGTGGCTTTCCCACACTCTGAGTACTATCAATCAGTCCGACTTCCTTTATATCTTCCGTCAGTACTCGCCTTTGTTGACTTGTTCCAACGTACCTTAATAGGAATACAAAGGATCTCCCAAGTTTACGTAAACTCCATCTCAACACGTGATACGGCCTCAGATCCCGATAGAGTGAGTGATAACTTGCCCTATTGTTACCCTTCTTGCTGTCTTCCACTATATGCAACGTGTCGACCTCTATGACATCGAGAATTTCGGGACTCAATACCTTCACTTTCGTTGTACCCTGTGTTGTCCATTCCACTAGCTTTACTACGCTCGTTACCTTACGCAGCATAGTGGTTTGTTCCAGCCTGCTGGCTAGGCTTTGCCTGGGTTGGATTTTCACCAACTGGACTTTACGCACTTTGCTTGGCGCACGCATGTTTCACCTAAAAAGGACACATTTTAGACTTCTTTATTGAAATAAAACAGAAACAAAAGTGCTGTTTATTGCACTCTTTGGATAATTTAATGATAAAAAATTTAGAGAGAAATTTTATACACTATCGCTGATATTTTTCCTTAAGTTGACGCCATTGCCTGAACGGATACAATTTATTGCTATTTTTGTTTACAATAATAATATTGAGCTATAGAATTAGATCTAAAGGGGCAATTAGCTCAGCTGGTAGAGCATCTCGTTTACACCGAGGAGGTCGGCAGTTCAAGTCTGTCATTGCCCATTTGCTTAACTGAATGTTAGTATTATTAATTACTTCAATTAAAGTATAAAAAATGCAGGATAATATAGTACCAATCTCAATAGTAAAAGAGCTGGAAGATTCTTATCTCTCCTACGCAATGAGCGTTATCATAAGCCGGGCTATACCTGACGTGCGGGATGGATTTAAACCTGTTCACAGGCGCATATTATATGCAATGTCAAGAGCTGGATTCGATGCCGGTAAGCCATATAAAAAGGCAGCTCGTATAGTTGGGGATGTAATGGGGAAATATCACCCACATGGTGATGCAGCTATTTACGATTCCTTGGTTAGAATGGCCCAAGATTTCTCTCTTCTTTTACCACTTGTTGATGGGCAAGGTAACTTTGGTTCGATAGACGGAGATCCACCAGCTTCAATGCGATACACAGAAGCAAGACTTCAAAAAGTGTCGCACTTTTTACTGAATGATATTGATGAAGATACAGTTAATTTTAGGCCAAACTACGATGGAAATGAAACAGAACCAGTTGTGCTGCCTGCAGAGTTTCCGAATCTATTGGTAAACGGTGCAAGTGGTGTTGCAGTTGGTATGGCAACCAATATTCCTTCTCATAATCTTGGAGAAATAATAGATGCTTGTATATTATATGTAAATAATCCTGAAGTTACTTTGGATGAGTTACTTGAAGTGATGCCAGGGCCGGATTTTCCAACTGGGGGAACAATTCTTGGAAGGTCTGGAATAAGATCAGCATTTGCAACTGGTCGTGGATCAATTGTTGTGCAAGGCAAGACTCACATAGAAGACCTGCCACAAGATAGGCAAGCAATAGTGATTGATGAAATACCTTACCAGGTAAACAAAGTAAAATTAATTGAGAAGATAGGTGAGCTTGTAAAAGAAAAAAGAATTGATGGCATAACAGAAATTAGGGATGAGTCCGATAAGTCTGGTATTAGAGTAGTAATTGACCTCAGAAGAAATGCTGAGGCAAGTTTTATACTTAATCAAATATTGGGGCTAACTCCACTAAGAAGTAGTTTTAGTGTTAACACTTTAGTGCTCAATAACAACAGGCCTGCTTTGATGTCGTTAAAAGAAATCATAGCTGCTTTTGTTGACTTTAGAAAAGAAGTGTTAATCAGGAGAACAGAATTTCGTCTAAGAAAAACGAGAGAAAAAGCTCATATATATATAGGGCTCTACATTGCGGTCCTCAGCATAGATGAAGTGATAAAAATCATCCGCGGTGCAAAAGATCCTGCGGAAGCAAGTAGAGAACTTTTAAATAAAGAATGGAAAACTTCGAATGAAATCAACACTATTATTGAGTTGATTTCAGATAGCGCAAGCTTTTTGAAAGATGGAGTGTATAGATTAACTGAGCTACAAATTAAGGCTATCCTTGATATGAAACTGCAGCGTTTAACAGGCCTTGAAAAAGACAAATTAGAAGCTGAGCTAAGTTCAATGATCAACCTGATAAAAGAATATATCGCTTTTCTTGGCTCAGAAGAGAAGTTGATGAAAGAAATAAAAAACAATTTACAAGAAATAAAGAACAGATTTGCCGTACCACGAAAGACTGCAATAGAGGAATCAGATACGGACATTGAAGCTGAAGATCTAATTCCACAAGAGGATATGGTGATAACCGTAACTATGAATGGTTATATCAAGCGTGTGAAGCTTTCTCATTATAGAACTCAGCGTCGTGGTGGAAAAGGAAAGCTAGGACAGGGATTAAAAGAAGAAGACGTAATTACAGAATTATTTGTGACAAATACTCACACTAGCGTTTTGTTCTTCTCTAACATTGGTCGAGTTTATAGATTAAAAGTTTATAAGTTACCTCTTGCAGAGCCAACTGCACGTGGAAGAGCGCTTGTTAACATATTTCCGCTTAGCGATGGTGAAACTATAACTAATATCATGCCATTGCCAAGTGAAAATGACGAAAATCAAAACATAGTTTTTGCTACTGCCTATGGAAACATAAGGCGTAACTCTTTAGCGGATTTTCACTATATTCCAAGCAATGGAAAAATAGCAATAAAGCTCGATGAAGGAGACAAATTAATATTGGTTAAAGTATGCAATGCAATTGATCATGTTTTTCTTTCAACAAGATTCGGCAAAAGTATCAGATTTGTTGTAAGTGATGTGCGTCAATTTAAAAGTCGCAATTCAGATGGCGTAAGAGGTATCAAACTTGCAAAGAATGACAGCGTGATATCCATGACCATATTAAATGGGATAGGTGTAGCAACAGAAACAAAAGAACTTTACTTAAAAGTTCCACTTGCAAAAAGACTGGGAACTGCAATTAATAACTCTATTGATTCTAAATTGGAAAAGACTTTGAATGATTTAGGAATAGATAACGAATTATTCTTAAAACTTGCAGTGAATGAGGAGTTTATATTAACTATTACCGAAAATGGCTTTGGTAAAAGAACTTCTGCGTATGAGTATAGAATAACTAACAGGGGTGGTGTTGGTATCACCAATATTCTTACTACTAGCAGAAACGGTAATGTTATTGCTAGTTTTCCAGTTGAGCAGGGTGATAATATAATGCTTATTACAGATAAAGGAAAGTTAATTCGCATTTCGGTCAATGAGATTAGAATTGCAGGACGCAGCACTCAAGGAGTCACTCTGTTTAAAACAGAAAGTAGAGAAAAAGTGGTGTCAGTAGCGAAAATTGAAGATCCTGATTCCACTGAAGATAGTATTTCTGAAGTTGAAAACTCTATCGCTTCTTAACCGTAGTATAGGTTAAACAAAAAGCGCAAGTTTTTGTTGATTAATATGCAGTATTTAAATTAAAATATATACTTATGGCTAAGTAAAGATCAATGGACAAAAAATTAACTAAAAATAAAAAACCACTGGCAGACAAAGAGGATAAAAAAACACCTCCTGTTAAAGATCTTACTAAAAATAAGAGTAGGAGAGATTTTATAACATTAACTACATGCGCTATGGCAGGTATAGGAGCTGCAAGCGGACTTTGGCCACTGGTTAAATCTATGAATCCTTCTGCTGAAGTTCTAGCAACTTCCACAGTGGAGGTGAATTTGTCTGGAATTCAGGAAGGACACGGAGTAAAAGTAAAGTGGCAAGGTAAACCAGTATTCATTCGTAGACGCACAAAGCAAGAAATTGAGGCTGCAAGAGCTGTGAATGTGAAGAGCTTGAGGGATCCTCAATTAGATGAGCAGAGAGTATACGAAGGAAAAGACGAATGGTTAATTATGCTTGGAATATGTACACATCTTGGGTGTGTACCGGTTGACCACGCTACAAGAGATGGTAATGGTTGGTTTTGTCCTTGCCACGGTTCATATTATGATACATCAGGTCGAGTAATTGGGGGTCCTGCACCGAAAAATATGGCTGTACCTGATTATTTTTTTCCCAGTGAGAATGTTGTGGTAATTGGCAAGAAGGCTTAACGGAACTCGTTAAAAAAAACTCACAGGATCAACATCTATTATCACTGCAATACTCGAATTCAAGTTACAATTTTTAATCCAATATTTCAGCTTTTTTTGTATAGATAAACTGTGTTTATTGTGTATTTTTAATAATACCCTATACCGATACTTATTATTTAAAAAATTTATCGCTGCTGGTGATGGGCCAAGAATTTCAAATTCCTTTTTGTCTACACCTACATTTTTTTCCTGGATACAAGTAGTTAAGCTACTTGGATGACAAAGAAGAGATTTTACTATTTCATTCGCTGCTTTTTGTGTTGCAATCTGATTCTTACCACAAATGATAAGCGCTATTAATCTGCTAAATGGTGGCATTTTGGCTTCACGTCTTGACTTAAGTTCAATTTCATAAAATGAGTCCCTTTTTTGATGCAGCAATGCTTTTATTATTGAACTTTCAGGGTTATTGGTTTGCACTATTACCATTCCTTTTTCATTAAACCTTCCTGATCTGCCTGCAACTTGGTGCAATAATTGATACGTCTTTTCCGCTGCTCTCAAATCAGAATTTTCGAGGCTCAAATCTGCATTTATTACTCCAACCAAAGTTAATTTAGGAAAATTGTGCCCCTTAGCAATTATCTGTGTGCCGATTATAATGTTCACCTCTTCCTTTAACACTAAATCAATGATGTTACTAACCGACTTCTGATCGCTGCTTATCATCGCAGTTTTTGCGTTTGGTATTAATTTCACCATTTCTTCAAGCAACCTTTCAATTCCTATGCCGTAGAGGAACAATGGCTGTTCACTTTGGCAATTAGAGCATTTCTCTGGAAGTTTTAATTGATAAGAGCAATGATGGCACAAAAGAGCATTTTTTTTCTTGTGATATGTAAGCCAAACAGCACAATTTAAGCAGGAAATTTTATATCCACACTTTTTACAAATTGCCAGTTGTGCATACCCTCTGCGGTTTAGAAAAAGCATAACCTGCTGTTTTTTCTCTATGGTTTGTTTGATGCTTTCAAAAAGCTCAGAGGAGATCCATTGCTTGTTGTTCCTCATATCTACTACTTTAATGAGTGGCAATTCTGCACCACCAAATCTTTTAGTTAGCTTTACATGATTGTAATTCCCGTTTTTAACATGATGAATCGTTTCAAGCAGTGGAGTAGCTGATGATAAAATAATCGGAATATTTTCAAATTTGGCTAAGATTATCGCCATATCTCGAGCATTATATATAATTCCCTGTTCTTGTTTAAAAGATGAGTCGTGCTCTTCATCAACGATAATCAATTTTAGGTTTTTATAAGGCAAAAAAAGCGCTGACCGTGCACCAATAATTATCTGCGCATTTCCATTTGCTATACTGAGCCAATTATTCCGGCGAGTTTTTGGAGTGAGCTCTGAGTGCCATTCAACTAAGTTTTTTGATATCTGACCATGAATACGGTTTACCAATTGTGAAGTTAAAACAATTTCAGGCAAGAGGATTAGCACTTGCGCATTACCTTCTCCTGATGTCATTTCAACATATTCTGGTGTCATACTAGTACGTGGCAAAGACGGTATGCTAAATGTTACAGTGGGTTTTGCCTTGAGTATAAAGGTGTCATTCCAGTGCTTGACACTGGAATCCAGGAATTTTGATTGTAAATTAGGTATTGGTTTTAAGTTAAAATAAACATTTGTAATGAGGTTATATGAAAAACTGGATCCCAGTGTCAGGCTACTCGGATAACACCCTCTTGGTAGACCCAAATCACAATGTTCGTACAGTTGTGTCTCTGGGCACTGGGATGGTAAAGTCTGAGCAGCATTTGGAACGGCAGTGTAATTCTTAATCAATTGTGCAATCACAGAGAGATAAACTTCGGTTTTTCCAGACCCGGTCTCACCGTCAAGCAAAGTCACTGAATATTCGTTCAAATTGCTGATTATTTTATCACTAGCTACCTGCTGTTCAGGACTCAATTTGCAGCTTATTTCACTTGTTTCCTGCTTTTGTTCAACACAAACCAATTTATCTATGTGATTTACTTTTAACACTCCTCCCATTATCACTTTGGCAAGCATACCAATAGGTATTAAGTTGTATTGCGCAACCCACTCTGCAAATGCAATCAATTTTGGTCTAATATTTGGTAAATCGATTTTTTGCTCAATAAATTTTAATTCTCGGTTACTTTTATCACTGTATTTCCAAACTATTCCGATTAAGCGTTTTTTGCCAAATGGCACTACTACGTAATCTCCAAGTAAAATCTCAGTATTTTCCTCAATTGCATATGAAAATAACTGATCAATTGGAAGTGGTAGTAATACGTCAACTGTTTTTGCCATAGTGATTGAGTTTAACATTGTTTTAAAGAGCTTGTAACTTTATTAAGCTTGGCAATATAGATGAACCGGTACAGAGAAAATCTTAACGTTTAACACATTTTTCATAGTACAGACCGTATGATTGATAAATAAAATGATTTATAGAATTTGTGGAGGCTACCAATGGTCAACGACAAGATTACTTTGAACTTTGAAATAGAAAAAGGCGAACCTATAGATCGATACTACTTTTCTGCACATATAAAGCTTACAGATGAAAGCAAAAATCTTTTGCGGGAGAAGCTTGGCAGTACAATTCAATTCGATAATCTAGATGATCACTTCGATCTTAACCATGAGAATTTTTATATCTACTACAACAAATATAGTGAGCACAATGGTAGAAGTGAGCTACACGTTAGGGATGATAACGGTAAATATTTAACCTCCAATCTTCCACTTAATTACTATGGATTCTCAATGGAACTATCACCTGACGGAGCGTCAATTGCAGATTATGGTTTTTATCCTCTGTATGCAATCTATAACCCAAATCACTATGATAAAGCAAAGGAAAAAGTATTTGATGATCACGGTGAATTGTCACCAATTGCATCAAATGTGTTAGATAATTTTTTAAGCAACACAAATAGCTTAACCACACAAGATATATTACAAAATGTATTCTCACAACTGCAGAAGAAAGCTGATGAAGAAGCAGAAAGATTGGCAAGAGAAAGAGAAGCAGAAAGACAAAGGGAGGAAGAGTTAAATGAAAAGAACGAGGAGTTAAAAGAACTTGTAGAAAAGGATGAGATTAAAATATTCAAAGTGGTAAAAGGTAATGATTTAGGTAATGGGCATTCAGCAGTAGTTTTACAACTTGATGGGGAAGAAGGTGACAAGATACCTCTCGACTCTAGTAAATACTACATAGCAGAGTATAGACACCACCCAGAATGGGAAGGCGATGAATATTTAAATTTTGTTAGCCCTGATAGTGATATGCTGGTTAATTATGAAAACTTATTTTTTGTGCTCAATCAAAGCTCCTACTCAGACTTTGAAAGTGGGTTTTATTCAGAAAACAGAACCGATCCCCATAATTATGCTAAATATTCAAAGGAACCATATTTGAGTGGTGACCAGCTATCTGAAAAATTATCTAATGAATTGGAGGAAGATAGCAATCAGATAGGTACTGAATTTACAATTGATGATGAGCAAGTAGACGAAGAAGTTGTGGTAGAGAGTGAAGCCAAGTCTGGGGAGAAAGGAACGGTTGGTGAGGATAACGCAAAAAATACTATACAGGAAGAAGAATCTAACTATATAGATCAAATGCAAGCGGATGATAGCAGCAGTTATAAACCAGCTTTGCAAAGCAATCGTGATGATTATGCTGATACGAAAAAAGCTCTGCAGAAAAAATTGCATGGAGATGAAATACACAAGCAAAGTAATGAGAAAGCTCAAAAAGATATAGAAGTAAAAAAAGTAACTGTGGAAACTGACAGTAGCAGTAATAAGACTGAAAAACAAACAAAACCAACAGAAGATGAACAAGAAACTGTTATGGCAAGTGTGATAGAAAATATGGATAAAAATTCTGATATTGAAGCAGAAACTTCTAACAGTGTTGCAAATTCACAACATCCCTTAAAAATAAAGACAGGAAGTCCTCTTGAAGTGGGAAAGTATAAGGTGGAGCTGCAAGTGACATATGATGATGTAAAGAATTTTTATGATACCGTACGTGGTAAATATCATGCTGGCGATGGATATAACTACGAACAAGTAATGGTTTTATATAATGAAATTGTTAGGCCCGCTCACAATCATCATTACGAGCTGTTTACTCTTGATGAAGCACATGTTGCTAATGATCACCTGTTTATCAAGGGTCAGGATTTTGGAACTCTAAATGATTTTAATGAGATGTTCTATAAAAGTGATGAGTTAATGTGATGTAAAAAGCAAGATTCAATCTGGTGAACGAGAGTTAACTGACAGAGGAGATTGACACGTATGCCTTTATCTTTAAGATTGTTTATCAAGTATAGACATCAGCTCGCCCCATTCTCTTTTACCAATATTACTTTCTTCTCTAGTAACGTTTTCCCCTTTAATTAATTTGCGAATTATTTCTAGACCAGTTCTTGAAATACAGGCTGATTCTAGGCAATATTCAACAAAGGCATTGTAGGCCAGTGGAACCCATTTTTTTATTATATCCAGCATAACTTCTGCATAAACTCTGATTTCATATTGGGCATGCTTATCAGCTCTAAGCTTCAAAAAATGAAGGAGATTATGCAGATCTATTTTCCAATAAAATTGCGTGTAGTAATTAAGCATTAGGTTAGTTCTGGCAATTTCTCTTGCAAGCCCCTGCTCAATAAATTTTTCATAATGAGAATATACTAAATTAGAGTCATTTGTTAGAGAATCTATTATTTCCTTTGAGGTATCTGGATCAAAAGCTTCCCCGCTACCTTGTTTATTATTGTCAGATTGTTTTGCAACTTGTTCTGGTTTAGGTGTATAAAATTCATTATCAAGTATTGAATACCTTGCTGAATATTCATTCACATTTGCAGTTCTATGCCTTATCCATTGCCTTGCAACAAAAATTGGAAGTTTCACGTGAAACTTAATTTCACACATTTCAAATGGAGTTGTATGATGATGTCTCATTAAATACTTTATAAGTGCTTCATCCTGACTTGTCTGTTTTGTTCCCTTGCCATAAGAAACACGAGCAGCTTGAACTATAGCGCTATCAGAGCCCATATAATCCACTACTCGAATAAATCCATGGTCTAATACCTTATGTTCTTCATATAAGATTGCATCTATTTCTTTTACTATAGTTCGTTTGGTTGCTTCATTCATAAAATATCCTCAAGACGAAATGGAGATATCAGCTCCACATGAATTGAGTTTTTCATGCATTGCTTCATATCCTCTCCATAAATGATGTGAATTGTTTATTATAGTTTCTCCACCGGCTACCAAAGAAGCAAGCACCAAAGCTGCTGTTGATCTTAAGTCAGTAGCATATAGATTAGCTCCAGATAAGCTTTTTATTCCACTTATAGTAGCTTTGCTTTTCTCGATGCTGATATTAGCACCTAACTTTCTCAATTCATCTGCATGTGTAAATCTGTTTTCAAAAATGTTCTCTTCAATTACTGATATCCCATCAGCGATGCACATTGCAGACATCAGTTGTGGTTGCATATCACTGGGAAAATTGGGGTATGGATCTGTCGCAACGTTAGCAGACTTAATAGAGCCATTTTTTCTGGAAATAACAATGCCTCCATCATACAGTTCAACCATAGCTCCTATAGTCTCCAACTCATTTGTAATACACCTTATATCAGATAGATTTATTCCTTCCAACTCCAACTTACCACCGGTTATTATAGCAGCTAGTGCATAGGTGCCTGCTTCTATGCGATCTGGTATTATTTTATGAACACATCCATTTAGTGCTTCAACTCCTGTTATTATGACCTTTGTATTATCAATTTCAATATCAGCACCCATTTTCTTCAGAAAATCTATTAAATCAAGAACTTCCGGCTCAGTTGCAGCATTGTTTATTGTTGTCACTCCTTCTGCAAATGTTGCTGCCATTATTACATTTTCTGTTGCGCCAACACTTATTTTCTCAAATGTGATTTCTTTTCCTTGTAGCTTTCCTTTCACTGTTGCAATTATATTATAGCCGTCAATTTCAATTTTAGCTCCCATTTCTTCTAATGCTTTAATATGCATATCAACGGGACGCTTTCCAATGTTGCATCCACCAGGAAATGCTGTTCTCGCTTTGCCAAATCTGCTAAGCATTGGACCCAATATTAGAAAAGAAGTTCTTAGCTTACTTGCGGTTTTATATGGCATCACGTGATTGTTGATATTGCTGCAGTCAATTTTCAAAGTATGGTTCGCTTTATAATTTTTATTGTGCATAAAGTTCACTTCTGCTCCAAGACTTTCAAGCAACTTAGACATTAGATGCACATCAATTAAATCAGGTACATTATGCAAAATTACCGGGGAGCTACTTAATAGACTTGCTGCCATTATTGGTAAAACAGCATTTTTTGAGCCATTAATCTTGATTTTTCCGACCAAAGGTTTGTAGTTATTTCTTATTAATATCTTGTGCATTTAATTAGATATAAAGTATAATTCATTAGTTTATTGAAGTCTTACTAAGTATAATAGATTGACCGTAAAAGGCAAAATTTGCTTTTTCTTCCTCATCATCCCAGTGTCATGCTACCTGCATGACACCTGATGCGAATTGCCCCCGAAATTTTATACTATGAATTACTCAAATGACGCTCTCGAGCTTTATCAAACCAAATAACACCAATTGCAACAATGAAATAACCAGCTGCTCCTAATGTAAGGCGAATTACTGCATCGAAAGTTGACAGAGGAGGAGACGGCATTAGAATGCTCAAAACACTATACACAAGATTATTTGTTGCATGAGCAATAGTTACTGGCCAAATCGAGTTGTCTTTTTCAAACAACCAGGTAAACATTATAGACATTGCACAAATATAAAGGGTATAAGCACAAATAGTCGGGAATGTAAAGCCATCCTTCCACAAAGCTGAGCCAGCAACCACATAAGTTGGTATGTGCCATACTGACCAAATAATACCGACAATAATTGCTCTGATATAAAAATTTGATATTTTGCTTTTAAGATTTTTCAAAAGATAGCCACGCCAACCGATCTCTTCACCAAGAGACATAATGATCCACATCACAAAGGTTGATAATAAAACAAATAACATCACTAATGGACTCAAAACTGCACTCAAATCCTTTACACGGTCTAACGTAAAAGACTCTCGGAAAAATGAAAAACCGCAGTAAATTGACAAAAGACCATTGGAAATTAGCATACTTACCAGAATAAGTATAAACCCTAATAGACAGTTTTTTGGCGAACTAAGTTTAAAAAGATCCCTTACCTTCTGTTTATTATAAATGGTTAGCAAAATTGCAACTGAAGCCGGAACAAATGTTGTTAATAATGTTATGTCTTTGAAAGGTAAGCACCAAGCTATAATGCACGTCAAAAAATATGTAATTACAACAAATAATGTACAATTAATAGTGGTTAAATTCATGCATACGCCTATCAATTCCTTTTCTGCATTATTGATCTTTATTCATAAATTGTCAATAAAATACTTCTTCAGGGATGAATAGAATATTTTTTCTTTTTGAATTGCTATTGATAGTTTAATTTTTATATGTATTCCCTTTCACAACCGTTTGTCATCCCAGTGTCACGTGCTGGGATGACAGTAGGAGAGCTGCTTGCATGACAAGAGGAAGACACTGGGGTGACATCAACTAAACTTGTCCAAATATGAGCGATGCATTAGTGCCACCAAAACCAAACGAATTAGAAAGTGCATATTGAATTTTATGCTCCTGAGCTTTAAACGGTACAAAATTTAAATCACATCCTTCTGAAGGCTTGTGTAAATTTAAGGTTGGCGGAATAATTCCATTATTTAACGCAAGAATACTGAATATTGCTTCAACGCTCCCTGCAGCACCAAGTAAATGTCCTATAGAAGATTTAGTTGAAGAAACAGGTATTTTATAAACGTAGTCACCGAATAACTGTTTCATTGCTATTACTTCAATTTTATCTCCAAGTGGCGTTGAAGTTCCATGTGCATTGATATACCCTACTTGATTGGGATTAATTTGCGCGCTCTTTAAAGCAAGCTGCATTGCCTTAAATGCGCCTCTTCCTTCTGGATGTGGTGCTGTAATGTGGTGCGCATCTCCTGTGAGTCCGTACCCAACCAGTTCAGCATGTATTTTTGCCCCCCTTTTTTTTGCATGTTCGTATTCTTCCAACACCAATATACCTGCTCCTTCACCCATAACAAAACCATCGCGTTCTGCATCCCATGGTCTTGAAGCTTCTTTGGGTTTATCATTGAATTTAGTTGATAACGCTTTCATAGATGCAAAACCTGCAATTCCAACTCTACACAGTGCACTTTCTGCTCCACCTGCAATCATAACATCTGCTTCACCAAGTTTTATAGTTCTTGCTGAGTTTATGATTGCATGCGCACCTGTTGCACATGCGGTTACTGCTGAATCGTTTGGACCTGTAAATTCGTATTTAATAGAAATATGGCCAGATATCAAATTTATTAGACTTGCAGGGACAAAAAATGGACTGACACGTCTGGGCCCTTTTTCCTGCATGGTAATAACATTTTCCTGAATTGACGGAAGACCACCTATACCAGAGCCAATAGTCACACCAACACGTTCCCGATTGATATTTTGGCTTTCCAAAATTAATGAATCATCTACTGCCTGAATAGCTGCTGCAATACCGTAATGGATAAAACGATCTGTCCTTTTTGAGTCTTTCTCAGAAATATAATCTAGTGGATTGAAATGGTGCTCAATGTTGTCTGATTGCAACGGCACCTGCCCTGCAATTTTGCAAGCAAGATCAGAAGAGTCAAATCTATCCGTATTGATTGCTTTTATGCCAGACTCACTTTTTATTAGCCTTGACCAAGTGTTGTCAACATCTGCCGCTAGTGGAGTGATTAAACCAACACCAGTGACTACTACTCTTCTGCTCATTTAACACTAACTATTAGCCTTTTTTATTATTAATGTACTCAACTATTTGCTCCATAGTTTCCATTTTTTGTGCGTCTTCATCTGGAATTTCTATTCCAAACTCTTCTTCTGCTGCCATGATGATTTCAACTGCATCTAAGCTGTCTGTACCATGCTCCGAAAGCTTTGAAGAGCTGTTGAATTTCTCTACATCCTTACTAATATGCTCTAGTATAATCTTTTTCACTTTTTCTTCTATGTCTTCTCTAGTGCTCTTTGCTAGTTCGCTATTCACATTTCTTACCAAAAAAATAACCTATTCTTTGATGTTATAAAAAATTTTTATGTTTGCAATATCTTTTATAACTGGTAAACTACAGTAAAGTTTTCTACTGCCCTAGCTGGCTAGCGTTACGTGCTAAACAATTAACAATTCAAAAATGCTAGACGAAACAACAAAAAATTTGCTTATTGTAGAAGTAAATAAACTCTTACCCGAAAATAGCGAGAATAAGCTTATATCAGCTATGCGTTATATACTCCTTGCTCCTGCAAAACATATACGCTCCTTTTTAGTCGTAGCTTCATCGCGAGTGTTTAACGCGGAAGCTAAAAAAGTAATATCAGTTGCTGCAGCAATTGAATTTGTTCATGCTTACTCTCTAATTCACGATGATTTACCGTGCATGGACAACAGTGATACTCGCAGAAGCCAGCTAAGCTGCCATAAAAAATTTGATGAAGCAACAGCAGTGCTTGCCGGAGATGCACTACTTACTCTGGCTTTTGAGGTATTATCTTCGTTAAATGAGAAACGCTGTGAGATCATAAAAGTTCTTTCTCAGGCAATAGGAATTAGGGGAATGGTGGGAGGACAGGCTTTAGATATTAACAGTGAGCATATAGATTTTAGCCCCCAACCCTCTGTCATTCAAGTAGCGGACACTGGGATCCAGAAGGCTTTGCCTACAAGCATTTCGTGCAAAAAGCCATGCGATAGTGGAGCTGAACATGAAATGGATTCCAGTGTCAGCTACTTGCATGACACCCTTTCTACCTTAAAACTACAACATTCGTACGGCTGTATGTATGACGCTGGAATGACGTCGGGCCAAGCTGATAAAATAAAAGAAATTCATTTGATGAAAACCGCAAAACTATTTGCAGCTTCATGTGAAATAGGTGCTATAATAGGGGATGCTACAGACAAGCAACGTAAAGCGTTATATAACTATGGAATAAATCTAGGGCTTATCTTTCAAGCTAAGGATGATATTGAAGACTACGAACAAGATAAAACAAATAACCTAATGTCTGTGCTTGGTAAAAGTGAAGTAGAGGACTATATAGACGGCCTCTTTAAACAAGGCTTGGATAATTTGAGTGCGCTTTCAGGGGATACTAATTATTTATATGATTTATTGAATCAAGTAAAGAAAGATGGTTAGAAAAATTATATTACAAATGCTTATTTCCGTAGTAACGATTCTCACTTTAACTTCTACTTTTGTGTTTACTATTGTCTATATAAACAAAGGTAAACCGGAAAAAAAGGACAAGCTTTATGAGATAAATGCCACGCATGGTGGTTTGATACAGACGATAGCATATTACCTAGTGAAGCCAATACTTGAATCAGCACTTGACCGCTATATTGAAAAGCATGGGCTGACAGAATATTTAGAAGAAATGACGCAGCAAAAAGAAGAAGATTCAATAAATTTTTATGAAATTACTGAAGGCAGTGGCAGCAAGGCTTTTTGTGGCCTGGAAGTCCTATTGCAAATATATAAAATTTCTAATAATAACTTAGCAACACTCCCTAGCAAAGTTTCTGATGTTACTTTGAAAATAGGTCAAGATAACCTAAAAGAAGTGAGTTTAGGGGTAATAGGTATGAAAGAAGGCGGAGAGCGTGTAGTTACTATTGCCAATGATAACAAAATGAATTTTAATTCTTATTACGTCAAACTGATCGAAATAAAGGATAAATATCCCGACTCAGTAAATAATCTGATGGTTTTTAATGACTTAATTAACAAGACTGGAAAACAAGTAAGGTGCGGTGATGAGATATCGGTTAAATATAGCGTAAAGGAGCATAATGGAGAATATATAGCCAAAGATCAAACAGTGCAATTTAGGGTTGGCGATAAAAAAATACCACTTGCTATAGAGCTTGGAGTTGTGGGAATGAGAGCTGGTAATAAAAGAACTATTCTTTCTCCGCCTGACCTTTTGACTATTACTGACGATATGTTAATAAAAGACATAGATTATGATGAAGAAAATATCTCAATAATTGACTTAAGCTTAGATGTTAAGCAAGAGGTCGCAGCACACCATTCTACTGTTGAAAAACAGCCTAAAGAATATAGCTGAAGTTTTAGGTCTACTGGCTGACCTTCTGAACACTCAATGGCGTCAACTTAAGGAAAAATATCAGCGATAGTGTATAAAATTTCTCTCTAAAACTTTTACCATTAAATTATCCAGAAGCCGCAGGAAACAGCACTTTTGTTTCTATTTTATTTCAACAAAGAAGTTTAAAATGTGTCCTTTTTAGGTGAAACATGCGTGCGCCAAGCAAAGTGCGTAAAGTCCAGTTGGTGAAAATCCAACCCAGGCAAAGCCTAGCCAGCAGGCTGGAACAAACCACTATGCTGCGTAAGGTAACGAGCGTAGTAAAGCTAGTGGAATGGACAACACAGGGTACAACGAAAGTGAAGGTATTGAGTCCCGAAATTCTCGATGTCATAGAGGTCGACACGTTGCATATAGTGGAAGACAGCAAGAAGGGTAACAATAGGGCAAGTTATCACTCACTCTATCGGGATCTGAGGCCGTATCACGTGTTGAGATGGAGTTTACGTAAACTTGGGAGATCCTTTGTATTCCTATTAAGGTACGTTGGAACAAGTCAACAAAGGCGAGTACTGACGGAAGATATAAAGGAAGTCGGACTGATTGATAGTACTCAGAGTGTGGGAAAGCCACATACAAGGGGAAGCGGTCAGCAATATAGTGACTGGTTTAGGAATTGCTATGCCAATACAACGGAGGTTGGAATAACGTGCAAAGAAAACTAAATCAGATAGCAGTAAGAGCCAGGCAAGATAAACGATTGAAATTTAATCGTTAATTCATCTGATAAACGCAGAGAATCTTGCTGAATGTTATAAAGAGCTAAAGCATAACAAAGCATGCGGTATAGACCAGGTGACAGTAGAAGCTTATGGAGAAAATCTTGAAGAGAAGCTCAACACTCTGGTGGATAGTATGAAAAGAAAGCGATATCAACCGCAACCAGTGAAAAGAGTATATATACCAAAAGCTGGAAGCAAAGAGAAACGCGGGCTTGGAGTACCGTCTACAGAAGATAAGTTAGTCCAGATAATGCTGAAGAAGATATTAGAAAATATTTATGAAGCTAACTTTCTGGATAACTCATATGGTTTTCGTCCTGGTAGAAGCTGTCATCAAGCGGTAAATGCACTAAATAAAGCAGTTATGTACAGACCAACTAACTATGTAGTAGAAGTTGATATCAAGAAATTCTTTGATAATGTCCAGCACAAATGGCTAATGAGATGCTTGAGAGAACGGATAACAGACCCAAACATACTGTGGTTAGTAAAACGATTTCTTAAGGCAGGAGTAGTCGAAGCAGGACATTATGAAGCAACTGAACTAGGCACACCTCAGGGGGGAATAGTAAGTCCTATACTAGCTAATATATAGTTGCATTATGTGCTGGATTTGTGGTTTGAAAAGAAATTCAAGCTAAGATCTAAAGGTTATATGGAGCTAGTTAGGTATGCAGACGATCACCTGATTTGCTGCGAAAGAGAAAAAGATGCTAGAGAACTCTTAGAGTCACTGAAACAAAGGCTAGGAAAATTTGGACTGGAAATATCTGAAGACAAAACAAGAATAGTAAAGTTTGGCAAAAAGGAGTGGCAACAAGGAATAAGGGAGAAACGAAAAACGGAAAGTTTCAACTTTCTAGGATTCACCCATTATGGTACAAGGAGTCGTAAAGGTAGAGTAATGGTAGGTCATAAAACCTCGAAAGAAAATCTATCTAGAAAACTTAAAGAAATCAAAGAATGGGTGAAAAAGATCCGAAATAAAGTTCACCTTAAAGATTGGTGGTCAATACTTAAAGCAAAACTAACAGGACACTATAACTACTTCGGAGTTAGCGGAAATTACCGGTGGTTGAATAAATTCTTCTGGCGGGTAATCAAGCTAGCGTATAAATGGATAAACCGACGTAGTCAGAAGAAGAGTATGAATTCAAAGCAATTTATACACTATCTACAAGTTAATCCATTACCAAAACCAAGAATATGCTACTCATTATATACAAAATAGGAAATGCTGTGAATACTACATTGTGGAGCCGTGTGCGGGAAAGCTGCAAGCACGGTTCTGGTGGGGGAGTCATAGCGATAAAACTTAATCAGGAGGATTTAAAACTATGACTTCTACCAAACAAAAAGGAAAAAATTTTATTCTACAAATTAAAAATATAATATACTCGAAAGCTTTTCAGAGAATCCATTGTGTTGAGTTTTACACGAACAAGAAAACTTCCTTTTTCGACAGTATTTTCTATGATTTTAAAGTTAGTTAAAAAAAGTTTGGGAATAGAATGTGAACTTATGGAGCCATTGACATGTACCCTCAAAGCAAGCTTTTTCTAAAGCAAGATATAAGATTTGTCATACAGGTTTTAAAGAATTTAAGCATCCAAACAGCCTATCAAGATGAGCCTGAGTTGGAGAGGCTATAGGCTTATTGCAGCAGATGGTTCTGGTATTCGATTACCGAGCTCTGAAGAAATTGTATCCGAGTTTGGCCGTTTTAAACCAAATGGAACAACAGGTATAATGCCACCATTGGCAATTTGTTTGTTGATTTGTGTACTTCGCTGATTTGTAGTGCTCGTCTTGCGGCTTGGAATATAGGTGAACAAACGTTGGCGGAAGAGCAATTACCCGAAGTTATCACTCAAATGCGTTCATTAAATCAAAAGAAATTATTATTTATCTATGATCGTCTTCAGTAAAATTCATTCAGCAGCATTATGATTTGGAAGTAGATTTTATTTTTCGCTTGCAAAAAAGAAATTATAGCAAGCTATGGGAACGAATTGCATCTGGAGAATTAGATTTCGATTTTATATTAGAAAATGAAAAGCTAAAAAATAAAATGAAAGGACAGAAAGTAAGAGTAATAGTGCTGACATTAGCCAACGGAGAAACAGAGGTATTGGTTACTTCACTTTTTGATCGAGAAAAATTTACTTTGGAAGATATCAGCAAAGCTTATGTATTAAGGTGGCATATAGAGGAGTGCTATAAACGACTCAAAATAGGTGCAGAGTTAGAGAATTTTTCTGGCGTAAATTTAGAGGCTGTATTACAAGAATTTTGGGCAAACTTAGTCATGTGTAATATATTGTCGCTTCATATGTGTGATGCACAAGGGCCTTGGAATCCAGATCAAATTGCTGAGTATCGTTTAAATTTTTCGGTTTTATTTGGTGTAATGAGGCAGAAACTCTATCAGGTACTTATTGCGCCAAAAAACTTTCAAGCCCTTTTTGATAGAGCAAGTATACGCGCTAAAGTTAAAATCCGACCGGGACGATTGTATAGCCGCGATAAGGTAGATAAGC
This sequence comes from Wolbachia endosymbiont of Phyllotreta cruciferae, assembly GCF_918697765.1. Taxonomy (NCBI): domain Bacteria; kingdom Pseudomonadati; phylum Pseudomonadota; class Alphaproteobacteria; order Rickettsiales; family Anaplasmataceae; genus Wolbachia; species Wolbachia endosymbiont of Phyllotreta cruciferae. The sequence continues at coordinate 527,276 of NZ_OU953855.1, read as the reverse complement.
CCAAACGCCATCATGTCTTTAGGAGAGTTTGCTAATGAAAGTTCTTAAGTTGACGCCATTGGCTGAACACTTTCTATACTACTTAAAGTAGGCTTTTCGTTTTTCCTAAAGTATAAACTTAGATAAATCAAGCTGCTTCGAAATTGACTCAAGTTTATCTTTTACATACTTGCTGTCTATAATGAATTTTTCGCTATTTTTCTCAGAAGCAATGAAACTTATCTCATCTAAAAGCTTCTCCATAACAGTGTGAAGCCTTCTTGCGCCTATATTTTCCACTTGCCTATTAACTGTAAACGCTATTTCAGCTATGGTTTTTATACCATCATCAGTGAACTCAAGTGTCACATTTTCTGTTTTCATTAAAGCTATGTACTGCTTTAACAAACTAGATTCTGGTTCCTTTAATATTCTTATTAAATCTTCTTGAGTAAGTGCCTTAAGTTCTACCCTGATCGGTAATCTGCCCTGCAATTCCGGTAAGAGGTCAGATGGTTTAGACTGATGAAAAGCACCAGATGCAATAAATAATATATAGTCTGTTTTTACATGGCCATACTTAGTTGTAACAGTTGTTCCTTCAAGTAATGGTAACAGATCGCGTTGCACTCCTTCTCTGTTTACTTCACCTTTTACTTCTGTACGCGCTGCAATTTTGTCTATTTCATCCAAAAATACTATACCGTCATTACTAACAAGATCAATGGCTTCTTTGATTATCTTATCTTCATCCATTAGCCCTTCACTTTCTTCATTAATTAATATTTCACGCGCTTCTTTTACCTTCACCGTAATAGTTTTTGTTTTTTTGCTCCCGTTAAACATCTTGCCCATTATTTCTGTTACATTCATCACACCAACTTGCCCACCTGGCATACCTGGTATATCGAAAGTAGGTAACATACTCTTGCTCTCTCTGACGTTAATAGAAACTTCTCCGTCCTCAAACTCTTTATTCCTAAACCTTTCTCTAAAAATTTTTTTACTCTCTTCGGTTGCATTTTCGCCTACCATAGAGTTTACTATTGTTTTCTCAGCTAAAATTAAAGCCTTTTTAGCTAAGGCTTTACGGGCTTTCTCTTTAACTAAAACTATTGCTGCATCAACTAAATCGCGTATTATCGAATCAACGTCACGTCCAACGTACCCTATTTCAGTAAACTTCGTTGCCTCAATTTTTATGAACGGTGCACCGGCAAGTTTTGCTAAGCGACGAGCTATTTCAGTTTTACCAACCCCTGTATGACCGATCATCAATATATTCTTAGGTATGATTTCATCACGCAATGGAAATGGAACCTGATTGCGACGCCAACGATTTCTGAGCGCAATAGCAACAGCACGCTTTGCATCATCCTGTCCGATTATGAATCTGTCCAATTCTTTAACTATCTTCTGTGGTGGCAGGTCATCTAACAAAACTTGAGTGCTGTCATTAACTTGAACATCGCTGTCATTTGAATCAAAACCACTCTTAGTATCTTTATAGAGGTTATCTTTTTCATCGTAGGTGTCACTACTACAAGACCGCCCTTCTGAAAGGGTTATGGGCTGATTGGAAAAATTGGTGCATAAAGTTTTTTGCTTGGAAGACATATCACTCCTCTATCTTTTCAATAACTACATTATGATTTGTATAAACACATATATCGCCAGCTATCTTCATAGCCTTTTTCGCAATTTCCTCTATTGATATTCCTTTAATGTCAATTAAAGCTCTTGCTGCAGATAGAGCAAAATTTCCCCCAGAGCCAATAGCTGCGACTCCATCTTCAGGTTCAAGAACATCACCTGTTCCCGTAATTACTAATGAAATAGATTTATCTGCAACGATCATCATAGCTTCTAATTTCCTCAGATATTTATCCATTCTCCAGTCTTTTGCAAGTTCAACACATGCTCTCATTAATTGCCCTGGGTGCCTGTCAAGTTTAGATTCTAATCTTTCAAAAAGAGTAAATGCGTCGGCTGTTGCCCCGGCAAATCCAGCAATTACGGAATCACCAGAAAGACGCCTAACTTTTTTTGCTCCAGATTTTATAACAGTGTGGCCCAGTGAAACTTGCCCGTCACCTATTACTACTACACTTTTATCTTTTCTAATTGATAATATAGTAGTGCCATACATTTTATTGTTATCGTGTTGAATCATTTTTCTATCACTTTAAATAAGAATCTCATTATACTTTAATCTTTAGTCAAATTTACTAAATATGTTCAACTATAGCTTATAATATAATACCTTCCTTATAACATTTAAAGTGCAGATGCAAAACATAATTCACCCAGATTTGGAAAAAAGTATAAATAATTGGTTCGAAGCAAAATTTAATGGCCTTACATCGCCATTTTATAGCTCTATAGATCTTAGAAACTCCAGCTACAAAATTGCCCCAGTGGACGCTAATTTATTTCCTGCAGGATTCAATAACTTAAGTGAAGAATCAAGAACAATGGCAGCAAGATTGATAAAAAGCTACTTTAAAAGACACCAATACAAAAAGGTTCTTATAATACCGGAAAATTATACACGCAATAAAATGTATATAGAAAACGTATTTGTTATAGAGAAAGTACTGCAACTCGCAGGTTTTGAAACTAGAATTGGCCTTTTACATAATGAAGTATACAATTTAATAGAACAGTATGAAACTGTTGTGAAAGAAAACTCTCTGCTAAAGACAACTTCAGGATTTGTGCCTGATGTTATTATACTGAACCGTGATATGACGAGCCACATTCCAGACACGCTGAAAGACGTAAAGCAAGATATAGTACCAAGCCCACTATACGGTTGGCATAGCAGGCAGAAATTTAAGTATTTTGAAATCTATCAAGAATTAGCATCTGAGTTTTGTGGCGAATTTAAAATAGACCCATGGCTAATTTCTGTGCTTACAGAGAGCTGTGATGGAGTTGATTTTGATGATGATTTGTCACTAGGAGCAGTAGCAACTAAAGTTGACCAAATATTATCTCTAGTGCAAAAAAAATATGAGGAATATGAAATAAAAACACAACCTTACGTTTTTATCAAAGCAAGCAATGGTACATATGGGATGGGCATTATAACAGCAACAAGTGGAGAGGAAATATTAAACCTCAATAAAAAAAAGCGTCATAAAATGAAAAAGATAAAAGAAGGAATAGCAATCAATAGCGTTATTATACAAGAAGGTGTACCAACCGTTGACATGTTTAAAAGCAGTTCTGCAGAACCGCTAATATACTATATAGGAGATACTCCAACATGTTACTTATACCGATGTAATAGCAGAAAAGATGTATATTCTAGCTTGAATGCCACTGACTGTGAGTTTCATGATGTTAGCCAGGTTGTGGAAGGTAAAATTCTGTCACTTTGGAGTATTGTTAGCAAATTAGCAGTACTAGCGTTGGCAGTAGAAATAAAATCTTTTCACCTCTAACCCTTACATTCCCACAGCGTTACCATCGGGCAGATCATTACCATCATTACCGTGCTGAATATGGTTATGGCCAGCACTATCAAGTTCAGTGGAAGGATCATCATTGACAGGTTGTTGAAACAATTTGTCAAGCTGAACTGCCAGAAATACTGCACTATATATTATGCTAACTGTTACGCTTAAGTTGAAATTATAGATTATACCATTACCTAAGTTTATTGGTATGGTTGCAGTCTCCATTCTTTTTAATATGAAGTTTAACAAACCTAATGACAAAGTTAATGTGCTGATAATAAGGTCCTTCTTACACTCAGCAGACTTTTCATGATCCTTATTATCTAGGTATTTTCTCCATGAATAATAGTAGCTTATAGGTTCCGAAATAAACAGAAATAGGATCGTTGATGTTAAGTGAATGTGACTTATTACGTCTGCATTACTCCTAGTAAAAAAATGGATGACTTTCAACATCATCAATGCTTCTATGATGCTGCTTGCAAGATTAGCCGATTTACCCACAATTTTTGCCAGCTCTTTTTTACTCTCAGGGTTTCTGTAATCCTTAATTAGATCCTGTAGAGTAAATGCAGGATGGGCAATGTATAGAATAGATGTCGGAAACTTTACTAGTCGAGCAACATTCCGTATAAGAAAGATATTGGATCTATTATTGTCAATGAACTCGCAGCAAAATTGCAGTGAAATCTTACACAATAGGGCTGTTAAACCTGTTGTGATGCAGATTACCTTCCTGATATCATGATTATAAGCATCATGTACCTTTTGTGCAACCGTATTTGATTTTTCTTTTAGCTTGCTTGGCATGAAATAGTTAATAAAATAATAACTTTCTGTTATTCTATCACATAAAATCCTAAAAGAAAAGCACTATAAATCAGGGCTTTAAGGGAGATTTATGCATAAATCAGCCAAGCATTTAATAAACAAAGAATCGGCACTGAGAGTTGGCACGCGAAAGTAATATCCATCCTTGATAATTGCTTTATATTCTATATCAAGTTCAACTAGAGTTTCTGAATGCTCAGAAACAAAAGATATAGGTGATAGAACTACAGGTACACCATCAATTTTTGCGCGTAATAGCTCACTTTCAGTGCTTGGCTCTAGCCAGTTTACAGGACCAATCTTACTCTGATAACATATTGACCAATCTAAGTTATTAATAGCTAACTTTTCTACTATTAACTCTACGCTTCTTTCTACCTGTGAAGCGTAAGGGTCGCCTTTTTTAATAATACTAAGAGGTAAGCTATGGGCTGAAAATAGGACTCTTGGTTTACCGATTTTGCTAGCCAATTTATAGTACTTAGCTATCAGATTAGCGTGAGCTTCAATAAAATCTTGGTTATCATAATAACGGTAAATCATTTTTGTATTGCATTTTAGGCCATACCGTTTAGCATTTTTTTGCCAATTCTCGATGGATGACAGAGTTGTGGTAGTTGAATATTGTGGATACAGTGGCAGCAGAATCACTTCATCAGGATCAAACTGTTTTACACTTTCAATAACTTCGTCAGCAAATGGACGCCAATAGCGCATGCAGATGAATACCTTGTGTACATGGTTTCTATTTTCATTTAATTTTAGTTCTAAAGCATTAGCTTGCATTTTTGTATTCTCTAGAATTGGCGATTTACCTCCAATTTCCTCGTATATTTTTCGTGCAGTATTTTCTCGTTTCGCAGATATAAACTTTGCTAAAAGAAACCGAAAGGGATTCGGTAGATTGATTATTCTCCTGTCATAAAAAAGGTTGAATAAAAAAGGACGGACCGCATTTAGTGAATCAGGCCCGCCAAGATTAAATAAGATAACTGCCTTTTTCACCTACGCACTACTACAACAAGTTACTTTCGGGGTACCTATAAAATTAGCTACACACTCATCAAATTTAGTTATAGGCACTAAATTTCTCACATTTGCATACAATAAGTGGCCAAATCTCTGCATGTTACTCTGTGTGGATTCAAAACTTCTATCAAAAAACAGATCAACACAAAAACTTGGCACGGTTTCAAGAAGTTCAACAGCAGCTAAAGATAGCATTATACAACTTTGCAGGACCTTCAAAAGAACCTTTAGAGGGAAAAGTAAAACTTTAACGAAAAGAGAGGTGCTACTCGTTTCATTCAGTGGTTGCCCTGAATTGGGCGAATTATACTCGATGTGTTTTCTATTTTGATCAAAAATAGGAAATTTTATAGTATCTTTCTTAAATTCCGCGTCTATTTCTTTTCTACTATGGTTAGTGATTTTTTCCATTAACTTCTCACGCAGATGAAAAGTTCTGACAATAAAACATGTGGCAATCATTAAGGCAGCACATAAAAGTGCGCATTGCATGAGGCTCATACTGCCTAGCATAGCTGGCAGTGCAAAACAAACAAGCGGTGCTATGATTGTCATTTCAAGAAATGGAATAGTGTTTCTTTTCATTGCAAAGACAGCACCTTCTTTTAATTTTGTATTATGATGTGAACTATATTCCAAATAACTTAAAAATGCCAGACTAAAAGTCAAAAACCCTTTTGTTCCACACAAAAGCGATGACTTAAAGTTACTTACTAATTTTTTAGTAGTAGATTCAGCTTGTTTAGTAGTGTTATTTTTACAACATTTACCCATACAATACCTCCTTGATGATTTGTCCTTAATTATAGATAAAAAATCACTTCTATGAAATTAAAATTTGTAATAAAATAAATCTATAAATGTACTATTCTATATAAGGAAATAATATGGCAATTGAGAAGACACTTTCAATCTTAAAACCTGATGCAGTAAAAAATAATATTACAGGCAATATAAATTCCTACATCGAACAATCTGGGCTGAAAATCACAGCACAAAAAATGATGTTACTAACAAAAAAACAAGCAGAGCTGTTTTATGAAATTCATAAAGATAGGCCTTTTTTTGGGGAATTAGTAGAGTTTATGACCTCTGGTTCTGTGGTAGTTCAAGTTTTAGTTGGTGAAAATGCAGTAAGTAAATACAGACAAATCATGGGAGCTACCAATCCAAAGCAGGCAGATAAAGGCACAATCAGGGGTGATTTTGCTGATGATATTAGTGAAAATAGAGTCCACGGCTCGGATAGTCTAGAAAATGCTCGTAAGGAGATAGCTTTCTTTTTTGCTGAATGTGAGTTGGTGTAGTTAACTCAGATTGGCGTCATCCAAGTAGCTGACAACATAGAAACGAAAAAACTTGCTTGATACCCTCCGCCAGCCCCCTTATCATGAAACTGAAGCTATTGTATTTGCTTTCGCCAATCTGCAGATTAAAAGGTAAGGATTACTTAATGTATCGGCGTCTTATGTTCAATTTTTTGCAGTATATAGATACTGTATGTCTTTACAAAACTTCATCTACATCTAGGTTTTTATCTAAATAAGCTGAACGCGCTTATAAAGCGTTACAAGACATCAAAAAATGCCAATACTCGACAGAGATAGTAAAAGACTAGCTAACTCGGGGATTCTTTGTCTTTTTTTCTGCTTAGTAAATTTCTTAAACATTTGCAGCGTAAGTTAGTTGCAATTAAAAGCGGCTGAATCTCGCTTGTCAAGCGTTTAAAACATAAAAAACGCCAATATTTTAAAGCGGATAATAACCCCAGGGCTTCTTTTGCCTTTTTTTTCATTTGGTAAACTTCTTAATATTTATAGCTAAAGTAATTTAAAAGTCCGTGAAGGGTGTCATGCCAGTGCTTGACACTGGCATCCAGTTTTCCATATAATCTCATCAAAAATGTTTATTTTCTAACGCGAATTCTGGATTAAAGGAGAATAGAAAAGGCAAGAAAACAGGGTAAACTCAGCAGTTATAAAAAAATAGATGAGGTTACCCATGGAAGATATAACAAAACTGTTTTGTTTGGTCGATGATTTTTGCAGAGATATAGAGAAAAATTTTGCAGGTAAACTACTGCCAAATGGTAAAAAACCCACAAGAATAACGGAAATTGAGCACTCCGAAATCATGACAATAATCCTGCTATATCAACAATCTCCGTGTAAAAATTTCAAAACTTTCTACCTACATTACCTAACGTTGCTCTACAAATCAGAGTTTCCAAAGTTGCCTTCATATACCAGGTTTGTTGCTCTAAAGCCTAGGGTTTTGTGGCATTTAGCAATGTTGTTGCATTGGCTTTGTGGACAGTCAGAAAACACTGGAATTTCATATATAGACACAACTCCCATTGCAGTTTGTCATGCAAAAAGAATATCCAAAAACAAAGTTTTTGCTGGAATTGCAAAATTAAGCAAGAGTACTTACGGCTGGTTTTTTGGTTTCAAATTACATATGGTAATCAATGAAAATGGTGAAATTCATGCACTTACGCTAACAAAAGGCAATGTTGATGATAGGATACCTGTGCCAAATCTGACGGGAAAATTAACCGGCCTTTTGTTTGGTGACAAAGGTTATATTGCAAAAGAGCTTTTTCAGAAGCTGTTTGACCGAGGTTTGAAACTTGTTACCAAGGTGAAAAAAGGTATGAAAAATGCATTAATTTCGCTAAATGAGAAGATTTTACTGAGAAAAAGGTCTATCATTGAGACTGTTTTTGGTTACCTAAAAAATAGACTAGAAATTGAACACACTCGCCATAGATCCCCTGTTAATTTTTTGGTTCATATCTTTTCTACTCTCATTTCCTATTCCATCAAATCCAAAAAGCCTTCTATTTCCTATACTTTCTTCCTTCCTTAGTCCAGAATTCGCGTTTCTAGCTACTTTTATACTTATCAACCCAGTATGCTTACTTACAATTAAAATTTCTGGATCCCAGTGGGCTTTGTTGCATCGCTAGCTATGATGGATAAAGATAAAAAAGGTAGAGAATATCAGTAGCTTATTATTCTGGTATTTATAACAAGAACGGTCAGTGAATACCTAAATTTGAGTAAAAGAAATTTCACTACCACTCACTAATCCGGCTAAAATTCAAGAATTTCAATGCTTTAGCTATTTTCAATAGAATTAAATTTATTAATATAAATAATAAATTACTATTCTTAAATTTGATCAGATTGATTGCAAAAAAACAAGATTTTCAATAGGTTGCTTATAATCCTAACTATAGTTAGCCTTTCATAAGTAGCGATGCAACAAAGCCATCCCAGTGTCTGGGCACTGGGATGACAGCTAGCCTGACAACCGTCATCCCGCTACTTGTTAGCGGGATCTAGAGATACCGAGAATGAATCGCGGTATGACGTAGGACTGCTGTCATTCCAGTCTGGAATCTAGTTCTTATTGTACATTTACTTGGTAGAGTTAAATTTCCTGGATCCAAGTAGTCGGCTACTCGGATGACAGGAGAAGGTACTGCCGTCATAAAGGAACCAGTGTCAGCTACTTGGATGATACCTTTTTTCTACTTAGTTTGGGTTATGCAAGAAGTCTATTATAATCAGGCTTTAAGTGTGCGGAAGTAATTTTTTTCGTTAAAGTAAAAAATTTTTTCTATAGCTGATCAAAGTGGGATCAAGAGAAACTTACCACTTTCTTTACAAAGGGTTTGATGTTACCATTTGACTGCCTATTCTGAATTTATTGAATGAACGTTAACATAAAGAATCTAGTTCATGCTTTCTCTAAATTGCCAAGTTTAGGGCCATCATCATCACGCAGGTTAGTTATACATTTACTCCAAAACAAAGAAAAAGTTATGCTACCACTTGCATCTTTGATTAAAGAGCTAGCAGATCTTATAATAGAGTGTGAAGTTTGCGGAAATCTAGATACTAAGTCACCTTGTTCTATTTGTACTAACCCAAAACGTGACACTAAGTTACTGTGTGTAGTAGAAGAATTAGGTGATCTATGGGCGTTTGAAAAAGGAAATATATATTCAGGTTTATACCATGTTTTGGGTGGCAGATTGTCTGCAATAAATGGCATAGGTCCAAAAGAACTCAACCTTGACACTATTCTGAAAAGAGTGACAGAGTCTAAAATTGAAGAGATAATTATCGCAATTAATCCGACATTAGAGGGCCAAGTTACTGCACAATATATAATTGAATTGCTAAAAAATTTGGATGTGAAAATATCACGCCTTGCTTGCGGCATACCAATGGGCGGAGAAATTGACTATCTTGATGAAGGAACGCTGAGGATAGCACTTACTTCAAGACAAGAATATGAGTTAAATATAAAATAAGACATGTGCTTAAAAAAACTTATATCGCTAATAACATTCAAAAAGAAAAAAATAGTGCCACCACTTAAAGTGGTGGCTTGGGAAAATGACCACCTAAACTATAAGCAATTTTCAGGTAAATTCAACACTATAATTAAAACAATTGATCAGTCTTTTACAATAATATCTTTGGAAGGATATGATGGATGGGGCAAGACGTTTTTTTTGAAAGAATGGGTAAAAGAGTTAAAACAGCAAAATGAAATTGCAGCTTATTATAGTGCATGGGATATCAATGCATTGGACCAACCACTGCCTTCTTTTTTAAATTTCCTATTTGAAGATTTATTTGTATCGTATAAAGTAAAAAGAAGTGTTATACAACAGTTCAAGAACATAAACCAAGAGCTATTTTCTCTAAACACACTAGGAAAGCTGATCAGTAAATCTCCACTTGCTATGCTTTCAGTATTTCTTGATGCTGCAAAAGAGGCTGATAAAAAAGACATAGGTTTTGTCTTGAGTGAATTAAGTCTTCTCCAAAGAAGAAAAGAGAGTACTAGAGATTTTAAAACACAGTTAGCGGATGTGGTTAATAAAATCAGAAAAGACAAAAACATTTATATAATGGTGGATAATCTTGATGTGTGCCGTCCTAAATTCGTTGTCGATTTTTTGGAATCTATAAAGTATATGCTTGATGTGGAGGGGCTGGTTTTCATTATTTCTGTAAGTAAAGATAAGAGTAATGTACAAAGAGCAATCAGCACAATACTTGGACCAAATTTTGACCTAAAATCTTTTACTGATCTCTCTTTACATTTGCCAAAACAACCGATAGAAAAATTTACAAAAGAACTATTTGAAAATATTAAATTGCCGAAAAAGTCAAAAAATTTGATTGTAGATAGTTTTATATTTTATGCAGAAAGCCTGTCACTATCGTTAAAAACAATAGAATACTGCGTAAAAAAAATAAAGCTGTGTCTTCTGAATCACACAAGAGAAGAATTACCTGATCCGAATTTGTTTTCATTTTTGGTAATACTGCAATCGATAAATATTGATATATATGAGGAATTAGGTTTTTCATATCAAAGAGCATTGGAAAAAATTGAAAATGAATATAAATCTTTAGTTCTAAATGGTCAAGAAGAATGGGAAAAACTTAAAACCTCTCTAGAAACTGCTTTTGCAGAGAGGGAGTCAAAAATTAACAAAGCTATAAAGGATATACTATTTTGAAAAGATACCCTACCTTTACATATACAAAGATAGGGTAACATTTGATTAACGCCCTTTTACTATGTCATTACCTTGTTCAAACTTTCTGATTAATTCGCTTACATTGACATTAGATAATTTTTTACCTGCAGATTTGTCATTATGTGAAGCATCAGGTTTACGAAGGTCTTCCTTACTGTTACTCCTAGTAATATTACATCTAACAATGTTTGAATTATTAGACTTATCGCTTACATCTGAAATATTGCTTTTTTCACTACATGAAGACGAATTACTCGACATATTGCCTAAGCTAAAGAGCTTTTTACCTTGATAGATTGGATTCCAATCAAGTGGATTATAAGTTTTTTTGCTAGTCTCAACCTTTTGGTTATTTTGCTGTTTAGGAGAAAAACCAAGTTTTTCTCTTTCTTTCTTGCTTAGCGTTTTGAGAAATTTTACGGTTTCTAATTCATCAGTTGCTTGTACTTTATGTAAATCAAAGCTTTTTTGATGGTTATCCTGCTTAACATTTTCCATCATTTTATCTTTTATTGTTCTATCCTCATCATCAGAAGTGCTGCTACTAATATCACTGATACCACTATCCCCTGAATTGCGGCGTTGTTTGTTAGGAGTGCTATGAATGTTGTCTTCCATGAGTTTTTGCATTGTTGAGCCAAATGTTCTTCCAAGATTGCTACTCACTGTTTTATTACTATCATTTGCTTGGAAATGAGATGCATTTTGCTCAAAAATTGCTCTTATTCCAGCAAATTTAACTTGGGAAGATTTTGGAGGAACAGGTGGAGCAACCATGCCTTTTGAGTTAATCTTTCCTTCATTTTGAGGAAAAATTTTTGGATTATTTTTTTCTACTGTAGTATTCATTTTTTTACCTCTAAACCTATTAACTAATAAAAGTATAAACTTAGAGGTATTAATTTTGTAATAACAATGCTAATAGATTACCGCAGTTTCAATAAGCATCACCAGAGGATTCTCTATATAATGCTTAAAGGCATTTAAAAACTTTGCTCCGAGTGCCCCATCAACTGCTCTATGGTCAACAGAGAGCGTTACTGTCATTATTTCTGCTATTTCTATTTTCTCATTCATAACAATTGGTTGTTTTTTAGATGCACCAACTGCCATAATGCAAGATTGCGGCGGATTGATTATAGCACTGAAGGCTTTTATACCAAACATCCCTAAGTTGGAGATAGTAAACCCTCCTCCTTGAAACTCTTCAGGTTTCAATTTTCCAGATCTTGCTCTGCTTACTAAATCTTTCACTTCTTTTGATATAGATAAAATACCCTTTTTATCAGCATTTTTTACTATAGGAGTAATTAGCCCATCTTCAAGTGCCACAGCGATTGAAATATCTATATTTGAATATCTCAGTATTTTATTATCTATCCACGAAGAATTTATATCAGGAAATTTTTTCATGCTGAAAGCTGCAGCTTTTATGATTAGATCATTAATTGTTACTTTATTGTTTTCATCTGCTGAGTTAATCTCGTTTTTTAACGATATTAACTTATCAACCTGGCAGTCTACAGTTAAATAAAAATGTGGAACATTCTGTTTTGATTCAGTCAGGCGCTGTGCTATCACTTGGCGCATGTTGCTTACTTCAACTATGGTATCTTTCTCAGGACTTTCAGTGTGTATACCACTGCCTAAAAACTCCAACACATCAGCCTTAATTATGCGACCATATGGTCCTGTACCTTTTAATTGCTGCACATTAACCCCTTCATTTTGAGCTATTTTCTTAGCTAATGGGCTTATTTTTGTTCTACCTTCTGCATAACCCTCTGTCATCTGAGTAGCTGACACTGGGATCCATTCTTCTTTTCTAGATCCCAGTGTCAAGCACTGGGATGACATTGAGGGGTTGGATTCCAGCGTCACGCGCTGGAATGACACCGAAGAATGACTTATTGGCTTTCCGTTTAAATCTTGGTGTTCTGATTTTTGATTATCAACAGCACTTTTTGTCACTTCCTTTTTAACTGCACTATTGATGGAAGTTGAAGTATAGTTGTTAAGTGCACTTTCATCTTCTCCTTCTTCCAGCATTAAAGCTATTGGTTGATTTACAGGCACGCCACTTGTTCCTTCTGTTACTAAAATTTTTGCTAAAACTCCTTCATCTATAGATTCAAACTCCATTATGGCTTTATCAGTCTCTATCTCAGCAATTACGTCGCCTACTTCAACTTTGTCTTGTTCTTTTTTATGCCACTTTACAATTTTTCCTCCAGCTTTGCTCATTGTTGGTGAAAGAGCAGGCATTAATATTTCTATAGGCATTGATTTTGCATTTAAAGATCTATTCAATTTTTAATTTACTCTTTATCTTATGTCAACCTAATCGTGAATTATGATGAATAAGTCTGTTACACTATCCCTCACGTTATCCCAGTGCGTGACACTGGGATCTTGGTTCAGTACTATTATCCTATTGTTTTTATTATTTAGCCATAGCTTGTTTGCTAACAACTTTGTTTCAACCAAATCAAATAAGATCAACATGAGAACGGGGCCAGGGTTTCACTATCCTGTAAAATGGATATACACTTGCAAAAATCTGCCCCTGAAAGTGATAGAAGAGTTTGAGAGTTGGAAAAAGGTCTGCGATATAGATGAAGACTGCGGATGGATAAAAGGCAATCTTCTTAGTGATAAGCGCTACGCGATTGTAAAAGAAGATACTTATGGATATCAAAAACAGAGTGTAGACAGCAAGATTACTATGAAAATAGACAAGTTTGTTGTGATGAAGATAGAAAAATGCAACGAAGAATGGTGCTTTCTTTCCACCCCAAAACGCAAAGCATGGGTACAAAAAAAACATATATATGGGGTTGATTAGGTTGACAAAAGATCTGAATTAACACTAGTTTCTAGGCCTTCTGTAGCATGCTCTTCATGTGAAGCAGAGGATGCACTGACTTCTTCATGCTCTGGAGACTGTACAGGGCTATCACAGAAACTCCTTAACATCTCCTCAGCGGATGAATCTAAAATTTGTACAATAGACTTTTCACTCTGCTCTTTTAGCGATTGATCCATTCTAGAAATCAACTCAGAAAACTCGCTACCTGATTTTTCAGCTTCATTTTTTATTTTACTTTCTATGCTTGCAATATTGCCTTGTTCAATTTCTTCTTTTGTTATGTTGAACGAATTTGCAGCATCTTGATATCCAATCTTGCAATTTCCACAACCAATTATGCAAAAAGCAATAGAATTAGATATTTCGCTTGCAGCCCACTTATGTATAGCGTAAGCCAAATAATTGTCATGGTATTTAATGCTAAATTGTTGTTCTATTAACTCAGAAATTTTATTCTTTAGAGACATAAAGCACCCTCCTCTTACATTCGTTATACCTTTTTGTTAAGATACAGCAATTACACCATTTACTACATGCTTTACTTTAATTAATTATTAAAACGAGAGCATAATTTTCAGAGTTATATCTTTTTACCTTAACAATTCTTTTTTGAGTTTCTCTATAATTATCTCAATTGTATTCGTGTCAAAATTACCCGTTAAAAAATCCCTAACCTTCCCGAGATCATGTCGATTTTTCATAATTCCTTCAGTAATATCATTGATTATGTTTTTGTCAAATCCCTTTATGATAGGCGTTATCTTCACATACCCTGCAGAGCCTTTACCATAAATTCCTTTGCTTTTATCAATGCAACCACCTGCACCAGGTTTATTGCTTCTAAAACCACTGCTACACTTTATTGTTTCATACTTGATTTCACCATTTTCTATATATGCTATTCTATTATCTTCAGTAGACTCCGATTCATTTGCTGTCCTGATTCTTTTTTCTAACTCTAAACTCTCTCCATGAATTACTGTTTCCTTATAACTCTTACCACCGTATACTCTATGCTTACCTCCACCTGCAATGGTGATTAATTCCCTGCAACTCTGTCTGTCTAAACTACACATTTTTATAAACATAGGTCCTCCGTCCTTATCTGAGGAGTGCTGTTCCTGGTTACCTCCTCCCTCTGTACCTTTCACCGTAATTACAGGATAATGAGGATCAACTTTCAGTTTAGCTTTAATATAATCCCCTGGTATTCCTGCTCTACTTTCAGTGGAACATGTAAGAGGTTTGCAGTCAATAGGTGTATCTTTTATATGACCTGCTTCACCACTTCCCCATACTTCTATTTCAACATGGCCAGTTATTTCCATATCAGAATCTCCACTTCCAAAACCATAGGATTCTTCGCTCTTTTTTTCAAATTCTTGTTCCTGATTTTCCAGTTGTTCCTTGATTATCTCTTTTAATTTCTCTTTGAGACCTTCTAAATCGAACCTACACAATTTATCAGCGTAAAAAACCTCTGTTCTGTTTGCTTTAATTGGTGCTTCTTGTTGCGTGACAACGCCATTTGCATCTTGTGAAATCTTTGTATAAAAAGATTGGGTGTTTTCTTTGTCTACATATCGTGTTGAACGGCTGCATGTTCCATTAAAGCAGATGCAGCCATCGTCACCTTGATTACATTTTTCTCTATGCTCTACATCCGTCAATTTGTATACTACTTTCAGTCCTTTATTAGATTTAAATGCATCGTCTATCTTATCATTTCTTTTTACACAGTAACTGCATTTCCCCTTTTCCTGTTTATTGTCGTCAGGGAAGAAAACATACCCTTGCTTATTAAACATTATTTTATCCAACTGATTTTGAGGTCTTTTCAAAAGGTCACCTATTTCCTTGCTTGGAAGATAATAGAACTGATTTGATTCTTTTGAATAAACAGAATTGTATTCAATATATTTTGTTCCCATTGATTTTAGTGGTACTACCTTACCTTCTCTTTCAAGAACAAACTCCTCTGGTTCTGGCTGCCATCCAGAAAGACAAAGCATTTTACTGTTAGAATTTCCTTTATACTTTACTTCTATTTCTGGTTGTCCTAAGTTGTTCAATTTGCACTTATTCCCCTGAAACTCTTTACATTCCGTTTCAATATCAGGAACATAGCCATATTCTTTCAGAACTTTAAATTGTTGCGGATTACTTTCTAATATACCTTCTATAATATTATCAATGTAACTTTTTGTGTTACTACTGTCAGTCGTTTTTGCTACTATTGCTGGTTTTACTACTTTTAAAGATAGAGGGCCGATGTTCTTAGTAGAATTAGTGATAACATTGAAAGTACAGACACCATTGCTGTAGACTCCATGTGCTCTATAAGTACAAGTGCTCTCGCTCATCTTCATTTTTATTTCTAGCGTGTTTTCATTTGCTACCTTCACTATCTCAGGCTCTGGAGCAGGTGGTGCCGGGAAACAGCGGACGAACTGTGGATTTTTTTTGTCTATACTTTGAGTTCCATGGTATTCAGCGCAGAGCTGGCCCTTTTTTCTATAGGTTTTGAAGTAATAGTGAGTATCCTTATCTGTAACAGTATATGAGTGATTTGGAATGTTCTCATTATTTGAAACAACGTGTGGAAAACCTAACTCTTTTCTTTCCTCCAGTCCGCTAATTATCACCCCAACTCTTGGATCGAAGTAATCATTATCTTCATTTGTTATAGGAACAATTCTAACTTGTGGAGGTGACATCGCAAGTTGTTCACAGAATGGAGGGGGGCTAGGTGCAAGTGGCACAGGAGCACATTTTACTGCCGTTTGGTAGCAGGTATCACAGACTTTTTCCATCTCCCCAGGACGGAAAATATTCTCACCCGAAAATACTCTAGAACCACATGAAGAAATTCCTGACATACAAGCCCCTTTTTGACTGCAAGCACATATTTTAGGAGAGTTAGCGAATCTTCTTTTTTCCTCATCAGTAACACCGTCTGCCCATTCCCATTTAAGACCCCGAGCAATTTCTCCTCCAGCTTTTGTTTTATCTCCTTCCCAGTCGATAAAAGCTGCAGCAGAAACTCCAGCTCCTGTACCTTGCGTTCCATATATCTGGCGGCAGGATTCCCCACTTTGTAAGCCATAACAATAACTTTGTCCATCATAAGCACATACTCTAATTTTGGGATTAAAGTAACCATCAACTCCTTGATCTTTTATTGCTTGCACCTTAATTTCCTTTACCCAATCTCCACCAACTATTGCTCCCCACCAAGTATTACTTTCTACAAATGTTGGACAATCAGCATATCCTTGATACGAAAGACCAAGTATCAAAAAAAATATCAATAAGAAATTAAGCTTTACACTTCTCATAAAATACCGGTAACCACTCATTAACTTCTTCTCCTTTTTCTTTTATTGCCTCATACATATACTTTATAGTCTCTTTGTTAGCTGAAAGTACATGTATTTCTTGCATATCCTTCAAATCCAGATTTAAGGTTACTAATCCTTTGTACTGTTTTATCAAAAATAAACCTTCCTGTGTTGGCGTCTGCAGAATTATATTCAGCTCCTCTTTTGATAAAGAAAATGCTTTCATGTATAATCTATTTGCATTGACGTTCGGCATCAAGATTCTTGTATCAACATGTTTATCTAAATATTGAGTAAATTTGCTAGCAAATGCGAGATTTAAATTTTCAGTACTTAGGATTACTACAACATTTAGTTCCGTCATTCTTTGCATCCAGTTATCAAACTCTTTCTCTGTAGGAAAAATATTACTTATCTCCCATGCTTCATCCAAAACAAGTATTGCAGGCGAGCCATCACATTTTGCCTCAAAAGAATATAAAAAATAGTAAAGTATCACGGACATACATTCCTTTTGTTTTGTAAGGTTTGCGGTGTTGAGAGATATAATTTTTGTTTCCCAGTCAATATCTGATTCATCACCATCTTGAAATAAGTAAGCAAAGTCACCATCGTCACACCATCTACTTATCTTACCCCCAAGGAGCAAGAGCACCTCAGAAATTTGTGAAATAGAACGTGATTCCTTGGGTATAGCAAATATAGAATCCACAATTTTTCTTATCTTTTCTTCTACGTCCACCAAGCTCGTATCGGCTACCATTCTTCTGATCAGTTCAACCAACATATTGCGATTGGAAGCACTATCTTCAATGTTTAGTGGATTAAATTTTAGGCTTTTGTCCTTATATTTTGGATCGATTATGTAATATTTACCACTCACTGCTTTAGTAAAAATTATTGATTTTCCAGTGTTATCCAATATGACAATTCTTGGGTTAAACTTTCTTGATTCTGATAATAGAAAATTAATGAGTGAAGTTCTGCCTGAATTTGGAGCTCCGAGTATCGTAGTATGGCCATTATTTCTTTTTCCATGAAAATTAAAGAAGTAAGGATTTCCTTTTTTTGAGAAAAAAATCATTACCGCTTCTTTCCACCTTCTTCCTTTTAATGTACCTGACGTAAAATCGTGCAGCATAGCAAAGCTGCAAGCGTATTTTGTTAAGATATTTTTCGGTTGCGTAATAAAAGCAAAATTGCCTGGAAGTTGTGCCCAAAAATGACTTTCCATATGTAAATCAGTTCTAAACATCATGAAGCCAACTAATGACATTATAGAAGATAAATCACTAATACTTCCAGCTAACTTATTCCTATCATCTGCAAATATTGTAAAAATAATTTTCTGTTGGCAGAAGTCTATACTAGAGGTCTTTTCAAGCTCTATTATTTCTTCAATTCCTGAGCTTTTAAGTAAGGTATTATCCTCACTAATTTGCAGCATGTTGATTTGTTTTTTAAATTCTTTTATTGCTTTGTTATTACTAGTAAATATCATTATTTCTGTAATGATAAATTCAGATTCAAGCTGCAAGCATCTATCTATATTACCTAAAGAGATTTCCCGGTATTCTTTTATGCTGAAAATAGAGCCAAATTTCTGTTGATTTTCAAATATTGTTTGAAACGTATTGAAACCAAAAGCTATTTTAAAATTTCTAATATATTGCGACAGGTCCCTTTCATGTATTGGATAATCTTTGTGCGTTAATGTAACAATATAGTGGAGAAATTCTATCATTTCAGAATATATTTTACCTTCACTAAACCTTAGACTCAGTTTTTTAGCTCCAAAAGGTCCTAAATCATTTTGAATTACGTCAGTTATCTTTTGCAACTCCTGATGGCTTTCTTGTAAAGACAACTTATGCTTATTCTTTATTCTATTGAAAAAAAACGAATTATTAGTATGCTTGCCAAAATCGCTAAACAATATTACAATGTATAGTTCATTTATATACTGTAATTTACTATCAGTTAGTTTATTAAACCACGTTGAATGTAGGTTGTCAGAGAAGTCTTCAGTTTTATTCCATTTCAAGCTCAGTTTATTGCGCTTTCTAACGGTATGAATCCAAACGGTAAAATACAGGCTATTAATATTTTTTGATATGCTTTTTCTAATTTCAGTTCTGAGGTCGCTGTAGTTATCAACAGAAGGATAATCTTCTAACTTGATTATTTTTAACAATTCTCCCTGTTTTGTGAGTATGGTTTCTTCATCGTAATGACAAGCATAAGGAACAAAATCTAAATCAATGCTTTCTAGTAATGCTAAGTTGTTCTTTTTTTTAAGCTTAGAGTTAACTGTTGGTACTTTTAACTGCATATGCGTATTCAATAAAGATAATTAAAAAAGATAAAAATACTATCTTAATTTTTATCTTTTTTTTCGCTATCGGATTGTAATTTTATATCTTTTGTAAAGTTAAATTTTTCTTTTAAGTAGTCTGTTGCCTTTTCTGTACTACCGAACATCAGGACCAGTACACCAAACATTATCATAAAAAAGATTAGACCTCTGAACACTACTGCAAGTATCACTGCAGCTATACACAACCCTATGATTGTTGAAGGACTCATATTTTCTACAGTATCTTTAACTGAAAATGAAGAAATAAAATTTTTTACCGTTTCTTGTATACCCTTTAATTCATCACTCGCCGAACTTGCTTCGCTAGAATATGATGCAAAAATGAAACTTAATAAGGCTATAAAAACCAAAACTTTATTCAATTGAATGCGCATCAACTAAACACCTTTTAAACATTCCTCAAATATAACAACTTTTATATCAATAGGCAAGAACTGAATTCACTTATCCACTACAAGTAACACATATTTAATTTTTACCGCTGCGAACATGCTGTAAGCTCTTATCATCAACAAGAGGACTCACATTAATGGATGTTAATTTACTTGATAGGAAGTTTGAATGCAATTCAGCTACTGCTGCTATAGCAAGCACTGCAACCATAGCAAGTAGTCCTGCTCCTATCAATCCTGATGTCATTGCTCCTGCAACAATGCACCCTATTGTGGAGAGAGCACAACCTGCTACAAATGCAACGTGAAGATTTCTGTTATTGGGTTGTTTTTCAAGTGGAGTATCTTCACCCTTTTTCTTATTCAAAGGAAATTTCTGCACGATTGTAATGGCGTTTTTTCTGTCCCTTTTTTCTTCGGGTTGCATTGAATCTTTTGCCTGGCTGCCTGTCATCTGAGTAGTTTGACTATTTGGATCCATACTTTCTTTTTCTCTGGATCCCAGTGTCACGCACTGGGATGACACCTGTGGTGACTCTTTCTCAACTTGATCTTCAATCTTTTTATTATATTTAGAAGGAGATCTTCGTCCACTTGGCCCTTTGGACCTTGTTTTAGTTAGGTGTGCTAATTTTGTCTCTCCTTCATCCTCTGGTTGTAAGCCATTATCTTCTTCAACAGAGCTCAATGTTGAGTTTAAACTTTCCTCAGATGAAGTGCTTGCTATTGATGTTAAACTGTTTTTTCTACTATTTATTGGTGATATCGAGTTTTTTTCACTCAGTCCAGGTGAGTTTATTCCACTATCTGAACCACTACCGTTACCAAGCTTAGGAGTTTTTATATTCTTCTTTAATTGCTCCATAACTTTACTATATTTTCTAGATACCTCTTTCGGAATATCTAATTGGCCAAGTATTTTAGTATCACCACTTTTTTTCTCAGCTACATTCAAGGGTGTTTCTTGTGTGTTGTTTTGCTCTTCAATATGTCCTAGCTGCATTTGATCTTCAATATTTTCTTCAACAGCATTTGGTATTGAGCTTACACTGCTGCTCCTGTTAGTAATATCCAAAATTGTTTGTACTATTGCTGCCTTTTTTTTTGAGTCTAGTTTTTTTGACTCTGTTATTTCTGCTTTCAACGCTGGAAGAAAGTGTTGGATATAATTATTATAATGTTCTCTTTTTTTCCCCACTGATTTTTCTAACTCAGCTAATGCTTCAGGACTAGTTCCTTGCTTGGATGACTCTAAGTGTTTTGCAATAGCCTGCTCATTTTGTCGTTCTCTCAGTATTTTTTCCAATTCAGCCAATGTTTTAGGACTAGCTCCCTGCTTGAACAACCTTTTGCATTCTTTGGAAGTCTCATCTTGATTTTCTTGATAATTTTCTGCTGTTACCTTTTTGTATATAGTGTTGCTCAATTGTTGGTTAATATCTCCTTCCTTACTCTTAGGTTTTTTAAAGGGACTGTGCATAACATTCCTCCATACATAATAAAATGTATAGATACCTCTTTAGCGTTAATTTTACATTAAAACTGGGCAATTATGCCCTATAATGGGCTCTTTCAGAGATAATTATGACTTGCTTACTGGTTAACTATTTGCTTTGCTGCTTCTACAGATTTGCGTTCAATATAATTGTTTGCCTGTTGAACTAACATATCCACTACTTCTTTTACAGGCTTTTCCCTATCAACCATGCCAACACTTTGGCCGGCCATTAAAGATCCTGTTTCAACATCTCCTTCAATCACTGCCCTTCTTAAAGCTCCAGCCCAGAACTTTTCTATTTCAAGCTGCCCATCTTCTTTTGAGATCTGTCCCTTTTGGTATTCATCAATAACTTCTTTTTGACGCTTCATGAAGTCATCACTTGCTTTGTTGGCTATAGCTCTTACAGGAATTACAGGAAAATCAGCACTTATCTGTACAGAAGGTATTGCATTACGTGCGGCCGATTTAATAAACACTTCCTTAAAATTTTTGTGGGCAATTGACTCATTAGTGCAGACAAATAATGTACCTATTTGACAGCCACTTGCTCCCATTTCCAGGTAATTAACTATCATTTCACCTCTTCCTATTCCACCTGCAACAAACACTGGTATTTGTTCATTTTTAAAATGAGGCAATATCTCTTGTGCAAGAACAGAAGTACTAACTGGACCTATATGCCCACCTGCTTCCATTCCTTCTATTATTAATGCATCTACTCCCATTTTTACTAACCTTTTCGCAAGGCTTAATGCTGGTGCAAAGCACATAACTTTAATGCCTGCACCCTTGATTTTTTCTATATTAGGCTTTGTTGGCAGTCCACCGGCAAGCACTATATGGCTCACTTTCGTTTCAATACACACATCTATCAACTCACTCAACTTTGGGTGCATAGTAATTAGGTTTACACCAAATGGCTTGTTAGTTAATTTTTGTGTCTCTATGATTTCTTTTTCCAGTAAGTCTGGGAACATTGCACCACATGCAATCACACCAAAACCACCAGCGTTTGAGATTGCTGAGACCAAGTTTCTCTCTGAAACCCAGCTCATAGCACCACCCATTATAGCAAACTCACTGCCAAGAAAATCTGTTCCTTTTTTCCAGAGGCTACTTAACATATAACCTATATCATACGTTTAAAAATGTTTTGTTTATCTATAAATGTGTGTTTTAAGGCGCCAAGTATATGTAAGATTATAAAAAGTACCATAAAATATGCAAGCATCGAATGTAGCTCGTTAGCCGTGTTAGCTAGATCTTTGTTTTGATTAATCAACAGAGGGATATGAAAAAAATATTTGATCTGTTTGCCAGAAGCAGAAGACATGACATAGCCAGATAGTGGCATTAGCACCATCAAAGAATATAAACCAAAGTGCACTGCTTTACTTATATTGATTACAAACCGAGAAAAATTTGCTGGAAGTGGTGGAACATAAGTAAAGACGCGAAAAAATATGCGTACTATGATTAATCCAAGAATAGTGATACCGCAAGCCTTATGAATAGCGTATATGTTGAACTTAATTTCATTGCTAAGTGGCAGGCTTTTCATATAAAGTCCAGAACAAAGCATACCGATAATAAAAACAGCCATCAACCAATGGATAACTCTTAAACCTAGGCTATATTTATCGTCTTCCATTTTGATTACCCTAAAGTAGCATTTATATAATAGAAAAACTATTTTTCAATCAAAATCATTAAAGCAATTTAGATTTACCGACAATGTAGCTATACAAATTCGACCCAGCCGGAAGTCAAGGGCACCTAAATCAAGAAACGGATTAAACGAAAAACTTACTTGACAAACTCCGCCAGCCTCCTTATCATGAAACTGAAGCTATTTATTTATCTTCGCAATCTGTGCAGGTTAATGACAAAAAACTTAGGGTATTTGGCGTCTCATGTTTAATTTTTCGCACTACGTGCATCGCATGTCTTTAAAAATTTCTGGGTTTTTACCTATATAAGCCGAAACGCGCTTACAAAGCGTTTAAGACAGCAAAAAACGTCAAATTGACAAGGGAGAATTTGAATGCTAGCTACTACGGGGTTTCTTTGCCTTTTTTCCTGCTTAGTAAATTTCTTAAACACTTGCGGTGTAGGTTAGTTGCAAGTTAAAAGCAGCTAAATCGCTCTTAATCAAGCGTTTTAGAATAAAAAAACGCCGATATTTTAGTACATAGTAAATAGCCAACCACCACGGGGCTTCTTTTGCCTTTTTTTTCATTTGGTAAATTTCTTAATATTTATAGCTAACATGAAGTTAAGTACGAACTTTGTTAAACACAACAAATGGTGTCATTCCAGTGCCCCTGTAATGTCATTCCAGCGCGTGACGCTGGAATCCAGGAATTTTATTAAGTTGGTGAGCATAAAAATAGCTGTTTTACGTTAAAATACAATGTTTTGATGATTATGGAAAGGCTGGATTCCAGTGTCAAGCACTGGAATGACACCATAGGGGCACTGCCATCATAAAGGAACCAGTGTCAGCTACTTAAATGACATCATAGGGGCGCTGGGCATAAGTGTTGAAAGTAACACAAAAAAGACATAAAGAACTATTATTGCAAGAAAATGGAGGCAATAATGGATCAAATAGAAAGAGTACTAAATTTAATAAAAGATGAGGATTTAGAAAGGCTAGGAAAATTAAGTGAAGTAGATAAATGTAATACTAAATTGTTGGGCAAGATTATATTTAAAGGTCTAATGAAGTTAATATTAATGGGGCAAAAAACAAGCCTAAGAGCGCTAGAAATGGTAATAAACAGGTGTATAATGGATAAGAATAGCGATAAAAGTACAGTAACATACAGTGGTTTGTCAAAAAGGTTAAAAGTTATAAATCCAGAATATTTTAAGGGAGTATATATTGATTTGATGAGCAAGATTAAAAAGCTATTACCCCAAAAAACATTAAATAACTTACATAAGTTTGATTCGACGATCATAAATTTATCGGGATATCTCATAAAAGATGGGCTAAAAATAGGCGGTAAAAGTAACGACAGTCAAGTTAAAGTGAGTGTAGGATTAAAGGATCAATTGCCGACAAGTATAAGATTTTGTAAAGGACAAGAAGAAAGTAGTGAAGATATAGCATTAGTGAGAGCAATTAATGAAGCTAAAGTTGAAAAAGAGGATATTTTATTATTTGATAGAGGAATCAGAAAAGTTGGAACTTTTGCCGAATTTGATGAAAAGGAGTACAAATTTATCACAAGAGTTAAAGTAGGAAGAAAACATGATGTTATAAGCAGGAACAAAGTTATAAGAGAACAAAAATCGGATGGATCAGAGATTTTAGAAGATATAATAGTTAATCTTTATCGTGCACGAGGTAAAGTGGCAGAAAAGCATGATCTACGGCTAATAAAAATCAGAAATAAAATTGGAGATGAAATATGGTTTTTGACAAACTTGTTTGAAATGCCAGCTTATGAAGTAACAGAGCTATATAGGCGCAGATGGGATATAGAAGTGTTCTTTAAATTTATAAAGCAAAATCTTGGATATAAGCACTTTTTAAGCCATACTATGAATGGCATGAAGGTGTATATTTACATGATTATTATTACGGCTTTGTTATTTCTTGTTTATAAAATCAAAAATAATCTACATGGGTTCAAAATAGCATTACTGCAATTCACATTGGATCTAAATGACTCTTTTATACGTTCGATTGTTTTACTGTCGGGAGGTAATTTACATGCCGTTGATCATCTCATATCACGTTATTTTTGATACTTTCAACACTTATGCCATTTATCCCCTAAGCCATCTGTATATTGCACGCTTGTACTTGTTTCTATCATTTTGATCCTAAATTATTTAGCTTACTCACTTTTTACATTTGTGGGTAAAAGTAAGTATTAAAAGGAGGGGCAGGTGTTGATGTACAAGATAAAGACGGAAGGACTCCTTTATATTATGCTGTTTATTACACTCATGGTGAATATCCAAGACTAAATTATCAACATCCAAAAGTAGCAAAACTTCTACTAAATGATGGTGCAGATCCATCATTTATTCATAGATCTAAAGCTATAACAGCAGGAGTTGCTGTGGGTATATTAGCTGCCATTGTTACTCCATTAGCACTCGTTTACGCTACTGCATTACCTGCACTAGCAATAATTGGAATTACTGTAGCATCTGCACTGATAGTTGGTGGAATTTCCTATGGGGTTGCATATAAGTCATCAGAGCATTCATTAAACAGTAAGCTAAGTGAGGTTAGATGCAGTAACATAGGTGGACAGACTACAGCTCCTAATTCACCACAGTAACCGCACCATGGCAGTGTTTGTATTTCTTTCCGGAGTTGCAAGGACATTTGTCGTTTCTTGAGACTTTGGGAAGTCTGCTATTTCTCGCAGAATGTAATCTATTGCCTATCTCTTGGTTGTCTGCCAACTTAAAGTGCGCTAGGCGGTGAATGGTGAGTTCCTTCCATTTTTCAAGCATCGACTCAAACATCAAGAAAGCTTCGCGTTTAAATTCATTCAGTGGATCTTTCTGCCCCATAGCACGTAAGCTTATGCTTTGTCTTAGGCTCTCTAGAACTGAAAGGTGTTCCCTCCATAAATGATCAAGTGTCATTATCATCATTTGCTTCACGATCGTATTCCACAAATCTGTAGTGTGCTGACTGTTGAAATATTTTTCTTTCTCAGTAAAAAATTCTTGTATCTTATCATTTATATAATTCAAAGCTTCTTGTTTATTCAAAAACTTTGCTAAATC
Source organism: Wolbachia endosymbiont of Phyllotreta cruciferae (assembly GCF_918697765.1). Lineage (NCBI taxonomy): Bacteria > Pseudomonadati > Pseudomonadota > Alphaproteobacteria > Rickettsiales > Anaplasmataceae > Wolbachia > Wolbachia endosymbiont of Phyllotreta cruciferae. Next base: position 501,160 of record NZ_OU953855.1, on the reverse strand, counting down.
TTCTTTATCAAGCGTTATTCCATACCTTGTATGGAATTCTTTGGCTATATCTTCAACATAATCTTCGTAATAGCCACTTTGGATTATACCTTCTACTACGCTCTCATTTACTTCGCTATATACTTCAAACAAATCATTGATTTCATTGCCTAAGATATTGTTTCTCTGCTTAAAAATAACTTTACGTTGGTTATTGATTACGTCATCAAACTTAAGTAGAGATTTCCGCACGTCATAGTTTCTAGCTTCAACTTTCTTTTGCGCTTTCTCGAGTGCCTTATTGATCCATGGATGATGAATAGCTTCGTTATTCTTTAACCCTACTTTTTGTAAAAAGCTTCTCATTCTATCAGAGCCAAATATTCTCATTAGGTCATCTTCGAGCGATAAAAAGAACTTAGAAAGTCCAGGATCCCCCTGACGACCAGAACGGCCGCGTAATTGATCATCTATTCTCCTGCTTTCATGTCTTTCGGTTCCAACCACACATAAACCACCAGCTTTTATAGCAATTTCCTTATCTTTTTTTACTCTTTCAACTATTTCTTGGTATTTTTTTTCTCTTTCATCAGCATTTTTTATCTTCTTTAGCTCCACCTTTGCAATCATTTCAGCATTTCCACCAAGCTGAATATCAGTTCCACGTCCTGCCATGTTAGTTGCTATAGTGATACTACCTGGCACTCCAGCTTGCGCTATTATGTACGCCTCTTGTTCATGATAACGAGCATTTAATACTGAATGCTTAAGAGAATGGCTTTGCAAAAGCGCAGAAAGCTTCTCAGAGTTTTCGATGCTCACCGTGCCAACAAGGACCGGTTGAAGGCGTTTGTAGCATTCTTCTATAAACTTCAACACAGCATTAAATTTTTCCTTTTCTGTACCGTAAATTTCATCATCAATATCAACTCTTTTTACAGGTACATTGGTTGGAATTTTTACTACATTTAATCTGTATATATCACGAAACTCTTCTGCCTCTGTTGCTGCTGTTCCCGTCATTCCGGAAAGTTTATTGTACATACGAAAGTAATTCTGAAATGTGACCGATGCTAAAGTTTGGTTTTCATGCTGAATTTCAAGATTCTCCTTCGCTTCAAGTGCCTGATGAAGACCATCGGAATATCTCCTGCCCTCCATCATACGCCCAGTAAATTCATCAATAATCACTACCTTGCCATCCTTTACTATATAATCTTTATCAGCAGTAAACAGCTTATATGCACGTAATGCTTGGTCTATATAATGAGTCATTATCATGCTGTCAGTATCATAGAGCGAGGAATTTTCAGGAATGAGATTGTATGACCTTAGTAGTTCCTCCACTCGTGAAATACCATCTTCAGTCAAGAATACCGTTCTACCTTTTTCATCTACTTCATAATCGGAGTCAACTAATTTGGTTACTATTTTATTGATATGCTTATATATCTGATTGTTTTCCTCAACCGGGCCAGAAATAATAAGCGGAGTGCGAGCTTCATCAATGAGTATTGAGTCCACTTCATCAACTATTCCGTAGTGAAAGCCTCTCTGAACCATGTCTTCTTGAGAAAATTTCATATTGTCTCGCAGGTAATCAAAGGCAAGCTCGTTATTTGTGGAATACACGATATCTGCACTGTAAGCCTCTTTCCTCTTTTCGTCTGTCAAGTTATTCGTAATAAACGCAACAGAAACCCCAAGAGAATTATATAATTTGCTCATCCACTCTGTGTCTCGTTTTGCAAGATAGTCGTTAACAGTTACGACATGTACGCCTTTCCCTTCTAAGGAATTTAGATATGCTGCTAAAGTTGCAACGAGTGTCTTTCCCTCTCCTGTTTTCATTTCTGATATCATGCCATTGTGGAGCACCATTCCACCAATCAGTTGAACATCAAAGTGCCTCATGTTAAGAAACCTTCGAGAGGCTTCACGCACAACTGCAAATGCAGGTACGAGAAGATCATTTAACGTTTTCCCATTTTTCAATTCTCGATTGAATTCTTCAGTTTTACCAGCAAGCTCCTCATCAGATAAGCTCTGCATTTCTGTTTCTAATGCATTTATTTGCTGAACAATTTTCCTAAAGGATTTTATTATCTTCTTGTTTGTTGATCCAAATATCTTTCTTATAAAAAAGAATGACAACGTAAAAATAAAAAATATAAGAATGGCTGTCAAAATTAGCGGAGAATCTAGCATAAACTTAAGTAAAGTCTTATTTAATATGAGATTATATTACTAAATGCAGCCTACAGCAATGACATATTAGATTCGGGGAATCTTTATGCTTAAGACAGCAAACAAAATTGACCCTGTTCGGCACTGTTATTACAATGTTAAAGAATCTGTTGCATTATCTTAGGCACTTGGTGACTTTAATTTTTTATAGAAAGAAGTTATTCGTAGGTTTAGTACTTACTATTACCCACAAATAAAAACATAGTATTGTATTTACTCAAATAATTTAATTTTATTAACCTGAAAGCTTATTAGATTAAAATTATTAAACTAAGAGTTATAATTTTAGCAACTAAAAGCTGTAAATTGCACCATATAAACAGTTATTTCAAGCAAAAGTTATGCCATTAAGAGCTATGCAACAAACATTTATATTTGTGGGTAATAGTAAGGGTTTAGTAGGGTATGAATGTAGAAAACAAACAGTCTGAAGTACTTAGTAATCGTACATTCAATGGCGTCAACTTAAGAACTTTCATTAGCAAACTCTCCTAAAGACATGATGGCGTTTGGGCTTATCTACCTTATCGCGGCTATACAATCGTCCCGGTCGGATTTTAACTTTAGCGCGTATACTTGCTCTATCAAAAAGGGCTTGAAAGTTTTTTGGCGCAATAAGTACCTGATAGAGTTTCTGCCTCATTACACCAAATAAAACCGAAAAATTTAAACGATACTCAGCAATTTGATCTGGATTCCAAGGCCCTTGTGCATCACACATATGAAGCGACAATATATTACACATGACTAAGTTTGCCCAAAATTCTTGTAATACAGCCTCTAAATTTACGCCAGAAAAATTCTCTAACTCTGCACCTATTTTGAGTCGTTTATAGCACTCCTCTATATGCCACCTTAATACATAAGCTTTGCTGATATCTTCCAAAGTAAATTTTTCTCGATCAAAAAGTGAAGTAACCAATACCTCTGTTTCTCCGTTGGCTAATGTCAGCACTATTACTCTTACTTTCTGTCCTTTCATTTTATTTTTTAGCTTTTCATTTTCTAATATAAAATCGAAATCTAATTCTCCAGATGCAATTCGTTCCCATAGCTTGCTATAATTTCTTTTTTGCAAGCGAAAAATAAAATCTACTTCCAAATCATAATGCTGCTGAATGAATTTTACTGAAGACGATCATAGATAAATAATAATTTCTTTTGATTTAATGAACGCATTTGAGTGATAACTTCGGGTAATTGCTCTTCCGCCAACGTTTGTTCACCTATATTCCAAGCCGCAAGACGAGCACTACAAATCAGCGAAGTACACAAATCAACAAACAAATTGCCAATGGTGGCATTGTGCCTGTTGTTCCATTTGGTTTAAAGCGGCCAAACTCGGATACAATTTCCTCAGAGCTGGGTAATCTCATACCAGAACCATCTGCTGCAATAAGCCTATAGCCTCTCCAACTCAGGCTCATCTTGATAGGCTGTTTGGATGCTTAAATTCTTTAAAACCTGTATGACAAATCTTATATCTTGCTTTAGAAAAAGCTTGCTTTGAGGGTACATGTCAATGGCTCCATAAGTTCACATTCTATTCCCAAACTTTTTTTAACTAACTTTAAAATCATAGAAAATACTGTCGAAAAAGGAAGTTTTCTTGTTCGTGTAAAACTCAACACAATGGATTCTCTGAAAAGCTTTCGAGTATATTATATTTTTAATTTGTAGAATAAAATTTTTTCCTTTTTGTTTGGTAGAAGTCATAGTTTTAAATCCTCCTGATTAAGTTTTATCGCTATGACTCCCCCACCAGAACCGTGCTTGCAGCTTTCCCGCACACGGCTCCACAATGTAGTATTCACAGCATTTCCTATTTTGTATATAATGAGTAGCATATTCTTGGTTTTGGTAATGGATTAACTTGTAGATAGTGTATAAATTGCTTTGAATTCATACTCTTCTTCTGACTACGTCGGTTTATCCATTTATACGCTAGCTTGATTACCCGCCAGAAGAATTTATTCAACCACCGGTAATTTCCGCTAACTCCGAAGTAGTTATAGTGTCCTGTTAGTTTTGCTTTAAGTATTGACCACCAATCTTTAAGGTGAACTTTATTTCGGATCTTTTTCACCCATTCTTTGATTTCTTTAAGTTTTCTAGATAGATTTTCTTTCGAGGTTTTATGACCTACCATTACTCTACCTTTACGACTCCTTGTACCATAATGGGTGAATCCTAGAAAGTTGAAACTTTCCGTTTTTCGTTTCTCCCTTATTCCTTGTTGCCACTCCTTTTTGCCAAACTTTACTATTCTTGTTTTGTCTTCAGATATTTCCAGTCCAAATTTTCCTAGCCTTTGTTTCAGTGACTCTAAGAGTTCTCTAGCATCTTTTTCTCTTTCGCAGCAAATCAGGTGATCGTCTGCATACCTAACTAGCTCCATATAACCTTTAGATCTTAGCTTGAATTTCTTTTCAAACCACAAATCCAGCACATAATGCAACTATATATTAGCTAGTATAGGACTTACTATTCCCCCCTGAGGTGTGCCTAGTTCAGTTGCTTCATAATGTCCTGCTTCGACTACTCCTGCCTTAAGAAATCGTTTTACTAACCACAGTATGTTTGGGTCTGTTATCCGTTCTCTCAAGCATCTCATTAGCCATTTGTGCTGGACATTATCAAAGAATTTCTTGATATCAACTTCTACTACATAGTTAGTTGGTCTGTACATAACTGCTTTATTTAGTGCATTTACCGCTTGATGACAGCTTCTACCAGGACGAAAACCATATGAGTTATCCAGAAAGTTAGCTTCATAAATATTTTCTAATATCTTCTTCAGCATTATCTGGACTAACTTATCTTCTGTAGACGGTACTCCAAGCCCGCGTTTCTCTTTGCTTCCAGCTTTTGGTATATATACTCTTTTCACTGGTTGCGGTTGATATCGCTTTCTTTTCATACTATCCACCAGAGTGTTGAGCTTCTCTTCAAGATTTTCTCCATAAGCTTCTACTGTCACCTGGTCTATACCGCATGCTTTGTTATGCTTTAGCTCTTTATAACATTCAGCAAGATTCTCTGCGTTTATCAGATGAATTAACGATTAAATTTCAATCGTTTATCTTGCCTGGCTCTTACTGCTATCTGATTTAGTTTTCTTTGCACGTTATTCCAACCTCCGTTGTATTGGCATAGCAATTCCTAAACCAGTCACTATATTGCTGACCGCTTCCCCTTGTATGTGGCTTTCCCACACTCTGAGTACTATCAATCAGTCCGACTTCCTTTATATCTTCCGTCAGTACTCGCCTTTGTTGACTTGTTCCAACGTACCTTAATAGGAATACAAAGGATCTCCCAAGTTTACGTAAACTCCATCTCAACACGTGATACGGCCTCAGATCCCGATAGAGTGAGTGATAACTTGCCCTATTGTTACCCTTCTTGCTGTCTTCCACTATATGCAACGTGTCGACCTCTATGACATCGAGAATTTCGGGACTCAATACCTTCACTTTCGTTGTACCCTGTGTTGTCCATTCCACTAGCTTTACTACGCTCGTTACCTTACGCAGCATAGTGGTTTGTTCCAGCCTGCTGGCTAGGCTTTGCCTGGGTTGGATTTTCACCAACTGGACTTTACGCACTTTGCTTGGCGCACGCATGTTTCACCTAAAAAGGACACATTTTAGACTTCTTTGTTGAAATAAAACAGAAACAAAAGTGCTGTTTATTGCACTCTTTGGATAATTTAATGATAAAAAATTTAGAGAGAAATTTTATACACTATCGCTGATATTTTTCCTTAAGTTGACGCCATTGTCCGTTCAGATGAGTTCATTGTCCCCTAAACCGTACGCCTAAGTAAATCAACTATTTTTCTTGCCAACCAGAGCGGTGAAGATTTGGTCTACATCAAAACTCATCTTAGGACGCCAAATAGGGCCATCCAAATGCATATCGATATAGATTGGATTACTATAATTTGGTGGTATGAAAAAGAACCTGAATATAGAATTTAAAGCGAAGTTAGATAAGGTTAAATTAGAAGAGATTGATCCTGATGCTTGATCAATCCCGAACTGTAAACTAGTTGAACATATACCACTCTTAATACTTGCTTTTCCGCTAATATTTTCAAAAAATGTCTTACCATTATATATATCAACATAAGCAAGTGTGGAAATTTCAGATTTATTCTTACTGCTTAACAAATTAGTGATAAATGAATTGAAATCCACATTAGTAAATTCTATTCCCTGTGCTTGTAAATTTATATCTCCTGATAAGTTACTAGCCCAATCATGAAAACTTTTTCCTTGAGTTTTGATTTCACCATTTAAGCTTACCTGACCATTTACATTGTCAATTCCTATAACCTTACCAATCTTTTTAGTGTCCAAATTTACAATAGAAAACCTTGTATTCATTGAGTCTGATCTTAAATAACCCTGAAAAAACACTTGCCCGCGTTCTAATACGTAACTTGCCTGCCTGATAGTGATAGTGTTGTTTCTTATTACCGCATCCAAATTAAAATCTTTCAAAACATTATGCTCGGTTTTAAATTCTGCAGTATTGATTTGCACATTTGCATCAAAGCCTTCTTTATCATCCAAAAAATCAAGCTGCTTTGTTGACCATTGAATTTGATCTATCTCATTTCTTTTCGTCTCTACTAAATTTGGTAATGTAATAATTTTTCCATTAAATTTACTGCCCGTAAGGTTAACATCTAATAAAGGTTTGGCGTATTTTTGATCTGCTAATATTTTTGCATTACCGGTAATATCGAAATCTTCTCCAGATAGTTTTATTTTATCTGCAACTAGCTTACCTTTTTCCATTTTCAGCAAAAAATCCAAATTTTTAATTTTCGTATCATTCAATGTAAGGTTATTAACACGGGCCTTTATATTTGCATCATACTGAAAATTTTTCAGCCATTGCATTTTAGGTAAACTGCTAAATAATGAATGAGCATATTTATCTGCATCAAGATTATGCATGCTAAATTCACCATTGACCACATTGTGTTTTTTTGTATGGCTTACTCTAATTGATCCTTGCAAGGATTCCTTATTATTTAGCAGTCTAATGTCTGAGATAGATAATATTCTTGGTGCAAAGTGTAATTTAGAACTTAGCATAAATTGACTTTTCTGGTTTTCTTTCATCTGTATAGAAGGGAAAAAACATAAAATGAATGACTCAAAATCATTTCCTTCGACTAATAAATCACCGTTGAATTCAGATAGGACATTATTGTTTGAGATCTCTCCTGATAAGTAAGATATATTATTGATTCCAGGAAATTTAAGAAGCGTATTAACTTTTACTTTGCCATCAGTGGATTTTAGTACAGCACGGAAATTATCCAATATTTTGTTTTGATATTGAATGTTAGAAGCTTCTATATTAAAATTTAAGCTCAAGTTCTTTGGCACAACTTCTCTAAAACATTCCAGAAGATCCTTCATATTCGTTGTTCTTTGTGAATCATTTTGTATGGAATCTAAGTCAACTTTACTGAAGCTAATATTGAGATTAGTGTGATCGCTTTTTCTATCGTTTTGTATTGTACCACTGGCTTGCATGTTTTTGGAATCAATTTTTAAGTCAGTTGCCGTAAACTCACTTTCATTAAGACTTATATTGGATGATATCTTGATATTTTCGCTAGGAATAACACAAGAGAGAAAGCTAAGATTAATGATTTTTGCTAAATCACTCACAGAACCGGAACTGTTATTAATTGTTAATGTTAAATTACCCTGGAGTTCTTCTTGATTTCTATTACCTGTAAATAGCAAATTTACAAAATTTGATTCAACACTAATGTGTACATTCTTTTTTGTGATATCAACCTTTCCTGAAAAATCGTAATTATTATCACCTACCTTTACTTTACCGGAGAATTGCCTATTTTTTTTTACAGCAACCTCCTTTATGTTAACAATATCAGCGAAATCACTCTTAAAACTTACTTGGCTGTCTTTTATTACTATATCGACTGTGTTACCACTGGCTTTTGTATTTATAATATTAAGTAAATTTTCTTTGTTGCTTTTCATACCAAACAATGTGATTGACTTTGGTTGCAACGAAAATAAAAACAACGATAGGAGTGACGGTTTTACCTCAATTTTTCTTACACTAATTAAATCTGACAACTTTTGCTCTTTATTTTCGTTGTATTGTACATATACATTATAAATAGTGAGCTTTGGGGTAATCAACGAAACTTTAATTTTTCCCCCAATACGCACTTCAGCATCATACGTCCTCTCCAACTCTTTTATAATATATCCCTTGTAGCCACTCCAATCCTTAAAAGTTGCAGCAATGTGCATGAGAATTAATAGCAGCGAGATTGATAATATGGCATATAAAGAAAGTCTCATAGTAGACCTCTCATTCCAGCATCCTTTCATCTTGTCATCCCAGTTCACCTTTTTCCTGTCATCCCAGTGCGTGACACTGGGATCCATCTTATTTTCATCATGGGCATTATTTCAGCGTATGCTCCTAGAATCTGTTGTCTATTGCACAATTTGTAAATACTTTTATATCTGGATCCCAGTGTCAAGCACTGGGATGACACCATTTGTTGTACCTTCAGATTACATTTATACATGTTTTCAAACTTCCTCTAAAAGTTAGGTAAAGAATACCAAAATAAACAATAACACTCAAAGCTATTAAAGTCGTTAAATAAACGATACGAGCCAACATTTTATCAAAAAATAATCCTGCCAACAAAGAATTAAAAATATAAAGGGCTATTGACATGACTACCGTTGCTACAAAAATTTTCATGATATTTAACAATAACGCTTGGCTAACCTTATACATCTTATTTATTGTTAAATAACTAATTAATAGAATGGAGTTTATCCAAGTGGAAACGGAAGTAGCAATAGCAATCCCCGTATGCTGATACTCGTTCATTAACAAAAGGTTTAGCACTACATTAATTCCAAGACACATTAGCGAAAATATGGTTGGTATTTTCAGATTGCCTTTAGCAAAAAATGTAGGTAGCAATACTTTATTTATAATAAATGCAGGTAAAGAAAGAGAAAATGCTATTAAAGTGGGAACAGTTTGCTGCACTGCATAATGATCAAACCGGCCGTAAGAAAAAAGCGTAAGTAAAATTATGTCGGGAATAATGATAAAGGCAGCAGTTGTTGGCATAATTAACATTAATCCTATGTTGAGAGCCTTGTTCTGTATTTTGACTATGTTTTCAGTATTATTCACCTGTTTTGAAATTAAAGGAAGAAGCACTGTACCAATTGCAGTACCGATTATTCCCTGCGGTAGTTGATTTAGTCTATCGGCATAATATATATAGGACACCGCATTTGGTATAAAACTTGCCATGATTGTATCAATCCATAAGCTTATTTGAGTTACACAATTGTTGATAATTGCAGGTATCACACGCTTAAAAAACAACCTTATTTCATTGCTTAATTCAAGGCTAAAAGAAAAAGCTGCCTTTAACTTGTATGCACTAAACAGTATCAGAAGTAACTGTAAAATCCCTCCGATCAGCACAGCTATAGAAAGGTTGTGCGCTGGAGTTTTTACGTAAGGCACAAATAAACTGATGATTAAACAGAGATTCAAAACGATTGGTGCAATAGCTGTTGATGCAAAATGCTGCTTTACTTGCAGCATTCCACCAATAAGTGATGCAATTGAAACAAAGATTATGTAGGGCATCATAATTCTTGATAAAGTAACAGTAAGGGTAAACTTACTTTGGTCAAATCCAGGAGCAAAAATTTGAATCATATAAGGGGAGAAAGTTTGCATGATAAGGCAAAAAATTACTAAGATAATAAACGTAATGGATATTACACTACTTGCAAAATTAAATGCCTTTTTATTATCATATGATTCTGTCGAGTATAACGGTATGAATGAGGTAGTGAACGCTCCTTCTGCAAAAAATGCTCGAAATAGATTGGCAAAGCGAAACGAAGAAAAAAATATGTCTGCAAGAGAGTTTGCACCAATAACCGTAGCAATCAATACATCCCTTATTAACCCTGAGATCCTTGAAATAGCCGTAAAAAAACTAAATGTGAAAATACTTTTAAACATACCACTACTTCATTAGTATCAATACAATTAACTATAATAGTAAAAGTATCAATGAAAATATTTATTGGCTAAACTTAGAACCCTCTACAAAAGGAGAGTTAAATAATCAATTGACTATTTGCGCTCTTATGTTAGAAATTTTATATCTTGGCGGGCGTAGCTCAGTTGGTAGAGCGTCAGTTTGTGGTACTGAATGTCGCCAGTTCGATCCTGGTCGCTCGCCCCACTAAAATTTTCTACTTTACAGAAATATGAACAAATGGTAACATATCAAATTAATTAGGGAGGGTGTATGAAAGAATTTTTAATAATCTGTGGTATAGCATCAGTAATAGGAGCATTGACAGGTTTGGGATTGAGTTTTACAGCTTTGTCACCTTTGGTTATAGGTGGAATTATTGCCGCCGTTCCTGCAATATTATTCGCTGCATGTATTATATGCGGTAGTGTACAAGAAGGAAAATTCTCCAAAAAAGATCTTTTCGAGACGGCCGTTTTATGCGTTGCAAGCGCTGCAATTGGAGTTGGCCTTGCTGCAGCCACAACTGCTATTTTTCCTGGTGCAATGCTTGGAATGGGCTCTGCAGCTTTAGCAGGTGCAACAATAGGAGTAATTGCGCCAATTATAGCGTTGCTTGCAATGAAAAATATTATAGTACCAATAGCTGAAAAAGTGAATGAGCACATTATATCACCTATAATTGAGTGTTTTTCTTCAAAAAAGCAGGACGTTTAAGCTAACCAAAAAGGTTTCTGTTATTCTATAGCTAAAGTGGCTTAGGTTTACCGACAATTTGAAAAACCGTCATCCCGCTGCTTGTTAGCGGGATCTAGAGATACCGTGACGGTATGACGTGGGGTTAGCTGTGCATTAGCTACTGATGATTGAAATAGTTAAGGTCAAGGCCTTTCTTCCGTTCTTGTTTCCAACATAAAAACATTACTTTGCTTATTCAATCAACCTAATTACAATGGCAATAGAGAGGGCTTAAAGCTCACAAAAAAATTGTTGTTATTAATTAGGAGGGTTATATGTCTAAAACGGTTGAACGTGTAAAAGGTTTAATGGTTATAGCAGGGTTAGGTGCTGTGCTAGGAGGGTTTGCAGGTTTGGGATTGAGTTTTACAGCTTTATCACCCTTAGTTGTAGGTGGAGTTATTGGTTCTATACTTCCAGGGTGGTGTATAGCTCCTTATTATATAAAAAACCTGTCAGAAGCTTTAATGGCGGCTTACAAAAGGGGGGTAAACGATGGATTTAAGATAATTAGCGCCATTACATTAACAGCTGTAAGCGCTGCAATCGGAGTTGGCCTTGCTGCAGCTGCAACTGCTATTTTTCCTGGTGCAATGCTTGGGATGCAATCACTGGCTTTAACAGGTGCTGTAATAGGAGCCATAGCACCAATTGCAGGGTGCTTTGTAACTGATAAAGTGGATAATTATATTATATCACCTATAGTTGAGCGCTTTTCTTCAAACAAGGTGCATGAATGAGCCAGTTTAAACTAATCAAGTAAGCTTTCTGTTATTCCAGTGTGCAGCATTGGAATAACAAAATTTGACATTAACCGCTAATAATTAGAATATTAGTAGAGTAAAAATTACTCAGGAAAGCATGCATAAATATGACGTAGTAGTAGTGGGTGGAGGTCACGCAGGGTGCGAAGCGGCTGCGGCTGCAGCTCGCCTTGGTGCAAACACGCTGCTTATAACTCATAAAATTTCAACTATAGGGGAAATGTCTTGCAATCCAGCAATCGGAGGAGTTGCAAAGGGTGTTGTAGTCAGGGAAGTTGATGCTCTTAATGGAATAATGGGAAGAGCAATCGATCAAGCAAGCATACATTCAGTCATTTTAAATAGCAGCAGAGGTGCGGCAGTGTGGGGACCACGTGCACAGGCAGATCGAAAATTATACAAGCAAGCAATACAGGAAATTATTCTAAATTATAACAATTTGGCGGTAAAAGAAGAGTCAGTTGACGATTTCCTTATAGAGAGTAATAACAATGGAGAATTGTGCATTAAAGCTGTAATAACAAGCTCAGGGGAACATATACTGACAAGCAAAGTCGTTTTAACTACAGGGACTTTCCTGCAAGGTGTGATTCATATAGGAGAACAAACAACCCCTTCAGGAAGAATGGGAGATAAGCCTGCCGTAGAACTTGCAAATACGTTGAAGAAATATAATTTCAAATTAGGTAGACTGCGCACCGGAACTCCGCCAAGGCTTGATCGTGGCACTATAAATTGGTCAATATTGCAAGAACAAGTGGGTGATAATCCACCTGTGCCGTTTTCTTATCTCACAGAAAAAATTAACCAACCTCAGGTATCATGCTTTATTACCCATACTAATGAAAACACGCATAAAATAATCAGAGAGAATCTGCACAGGTCAGCTTCTTCGTATTTGGATGATATTATAGCACCAAGATACTGCCCATCAATTGAAGTTAAAGTTAATAAATTTGCAGAAAAAAGTAGTCATCAAATATTTCTAGAGCCAGAAGGCCTGGATGATGATACTGTATACCCGAACGGAATTTCAAATTCATTGCCTATTGAAGTGCAGCGTGAAATGATAAAGAGTATCAAAGGACTTGAAAACGCAGAAATACTAAGGCCTGGATATGCAGTTGAGTATGACTATATTGATCCACGAGAACTAAGCCATACTCTTGAAACTAAGAAAATTAAAGGCCTATATTTTGCTGGCCAAATTAATGGCACCACTGGATATGAAGAAGCAGCAGGGCAAGGAATTATTGCCGGGATCAATGCAGCACTTTCTGCATCTGAAAGAAAAGAAAGCTTTGTTCTTCATCGCACAGACTCATATATCGGCGTAATGATAGATGATCTAGTCACCAAAGGGGTGATCGAACCTTATAGATTATTTACCTCGCGTGCAGAATATAGGCTAGCTATCAGGTCAGACAATGCAGATAGAAGATTAACACAAAAAGGTTATGATATTTCCCTTGTTTCGTATGAGAGATACTCTGTTTTACAGAATAAACTTGAATCCATTAAGCAGCTTGAAGAGAAGTTAGGGAGTCTGACGATTACTCCTGAGCAGCTTAGGTCTTATGGTATCAAAATATCTTATGATGGGATAAGAAAAACGGCACTAGATTTACTTAGCTATCCAAACATCGACTGGAATAAATTACAAGAAATATGGCCGGAGTTAAGCAGCGTCACGCGCTGGAATGACAAAATGGGACACACCAAAGCGGATAATAGAGCTAAGAATGAAATATGCGAAGCGGTTGAAATTGAAGCAAAATACAAACCTTATCTAATAAGACAAGAAGCGGATATGAAGTTTTTACGAGAGGAAATTAACACTCAAATTCCAATTGATTTCAACTATTCACAAGTTAAAGGCCTGTCAAGTGAAGTAATAGAAAAGTTGCAGACGATAAAACCAGCGACGATTGGCATTGCAAAGCAAATACAAGGCATCACTCCTGCAGCGATAGTGAGCATATTAGTGTATTTGAGAAACAGGAAAACGAAAGTGGCTGCTAATTTTGTATGAGGTGTTCTATGTCAAAAATCGAAGAATTTCGTTCTTTTATGCACGAGATAAACGTTGATGCATTTATGTTGCATACTAAAGATGAATATTTAAATGAGTATTCAGAGGAGCTAACAAAGCTGTGTGGCTTTACAGGAACAAATGGGCTACTTATCGTTACAAAAGACAACAAGTGCCCATTTTTTACGGATGGACGCTATATCACACAAGCTCGCAATCAGCTCGATCAGGGCAATTTTCAAGTATATAATATACAAGAAGAGGATCCACGCGAATGGATAAAAGCAAACTTAACATCGACTGCCTCACTAGGTTATTATTTGCAATATTTTACCATAGAAGATATAAGAAAGTATGAGAATATCTGTAAATTAATACCCTGTTTAGCTGGAAAAAAAAGTGACTGTCGAAAACAAGCAGTGGTTTTACATTCTATTGAATATGCTGGTGAAAGTAGTAAGGACAAATGTGAAAAAATAGCTAAAAGCATAGATAAAGAAGCTGAAGTAGTGCTTTTAACTGATCCAAATTCAATTTCATGGTTATTAAATTTAAGAAATGAAAATGCTAAATATACTCCATGTATATTGGGCCGTGCTATATTGTATAAAAGCGGTAATGTTGATTTGTTTATTCAAGATAAAGAACATTCAACTATAGAAGCAAATTTAGGCAATCATATAAATATTTTTGATATTAGTGAGCTAGAAAATTCGCTGCACAAGCTAAATTCAATAGTTATAGATCCAAACACAACTCCAATGAGTATTATGGCTGTAATAAAAGATAAACAGGTAGCTGAAAGAGAGGATCCTTGTCTAATTTATAAAGCAGTAAAAAACCAAACTGAAATAGCTGGGGCTATAAATGCGCACATCAGAGATGGAGTGGCAGTTACAAACTTTCTACATTGGCTTGAAAATAATGTTGGTACAGAGCTTGAAGCTGAAGAGAAACTCTTAGAATACAGAAAAGAGCAGAATTTGTTTAAGCAACTAAGTTTTCCAACAATTTCAGCATTTAATGAGAATGGAGCAATAATTCACTATCGTGCAAGCAGTAAGACGAATAAGGTAATTCAGAAAAGTGGACTATATTTGATTGACTCTGGTGGCCAATACCTTGACGGCACAACTGATGTGACAAGAACTGTAGCAATTTGCAGTCCAACTAATGAGCAAATAACCCACTATACAATAGTGTTGAAAGCTCACATTGCTATAGCAAGTGTCATCTTTCCTCCTGGCACTACTGGTGGAGAATTGGATATATTGGCACGTACGCATTTATGGAAATTTGGAATGGACTATATGCATGGTACAGGGCATGGAGTAGGAAGTTACCTATCAGTACACGAAGGACCACAAGCAATATCAAAAAGTAATAAAGTGAAACTCACGCCAGGGATGATACTTTCCAACGAACCTGGCTATTACATTCCGGGAGAGTATGGAATAAGAATTGAAAATCTGATATATGTTGACAGGCAAGAGAATGGCTTCTTAAACTTTAAACAACTGACCTCTATTCCATATGATAGAAGACTAATAAATGTGCAAATGCTTACTAAGGATGAAATTGAATGGATAAATGGCTACCATCAATTTGTCTATAAAAACTTAGAAAATAGCGTAAAAGATAAGGAATGGTTAAAGAAGGTATGTGACCCTTTATAAGCAAAGGAGCATTTTTTATTATTTAAAAAGTATTAATGCAATTGTGACAGGTATTTTGTATTGTTTTTAATTTTAAAATAATATATAATAAAGAACACGTATTTTTAGGTAGGTTATAATTATGATAGACAAAGGGCAAGAAGATGAATTTATGAAGCAGTATATGGATACTTGCAAAGAGCAAATAGAAAAATTAGCCAAGGATCCTGAATTGCTTAATCAGACTTTAAAACCATTTATGCAAATGTCTCAGCAGCTTATGGCTGGTGGTATGTTAGAAGGGGCTATGCCTGGCATGATACCTGATTTGGGCAGTATGGATGTTAACAAGATGATTGCTCAGATGAAGGAAATGATTGACTACATAAGAGGTAACTATAAGGAACTAATGAAAGAGCACAGCTCGCAGATTCAAGAGCTTGATGAATCCAGTAAAAAGCTAAGAGGCTTAGTTAAAAAATTGATAGAAAAGATCGAAAGTAAGTAAATAACATCTGGATTTCTGTCATTCTATATACAATTTTCTAGTTGGACGGTAAGTCGAGGTCAATTATTGATGTCATGAAAGTAGCTGACACTGGTTCCTTTATGATGGCAGTGCCCAGAGGTGTCATCCCAGTGCTTGACACTGGGATGGCTTTGTTGCATCGCTAGCTATGATGGATTAAAGATAAAAAAGATAGGGAATATCAGTAGCTTATTATTCTGGTATTTATAACAAGAACGGTCAGTGAATACCTAAATTTGAGTAAAAGAAATTTCACTACCACTCACTAATCTGGCTAAAATTCAAGAATTTCAATGCTTTAGCTATTTTCAATAGAATTAAATTTATTAATATAAATAACAAATTACTATTCTTAAATTTGATCAGATTGATTGCAAAAAAACAAGATTTTCAATAGGTTGCTTATAATCCTAACTATAGTTAGCCTTTCATAAGTAGCGATGCAACAAAGCCCACTGGGATCCAGTTCTTATTACCTGGTGTAAAGTTAAGTTTCCTGGATTCCAGTGTCAAGCACTGGAATGACAGCAATCCTACGTCATACCGCGATTCATTCCATAGCTGTACGAACATTGTCAGCAGGAGGGTGTTATCCCAGCGCCCCATAAGTGTTGAAAGTAACACAAAAAAGACATAAAGAACTATTATTGCAAGAAAATGGAGGCAATAATGGATCAAATAGAAAGAGTACTAAATTTAATAAAAGATGAGGATTTAGAAAGGCTAGGAAAATTAAGTGAAGTAGATAAATGTAATACTAAATTGTTGGGCAAGATTATATTTAAAGGTCTAATGAAGTTAATATTAATGGGGCAAAAAACAAGCCTAAGAGCGCTAGAAATGGTAATAAACAGGTGTATAATGGATAAGAATAGCGATAAAAGTACAGTAACATACAGTGGTTTGTCAAAAAGGTTAAAAGTTATAAATCCAGAATATTTTAAGGGAGTATATATTGATTTGATGAGCAAGATTAAAAAGCTATTACCCCAAAAAACATTAAATAACTTACATAAGTTTGATTCGACGATCATAAATTTATCGGGATATCTCATAAAAGATGGGCTAAAAATAGGCGGTAAAAGTAACGACAGTCAAGTTAAAGTGAGTGTAGGATTAAAGGATCAATTGCCGACAAGTATAAGATTTTGTAAAGGACAAGAAGAAAGTAGTGAAGATATAGCATTAGTGAGAGCAATTAATGAAGCTAAAGTTGAAAAAGAGGATATTTTATTATTTGATAGAGGAATCAGAAAAGTTGGAACTTTTGCCGAATTTGATGAAAAGGAGTACAAATTTATCACAAGAGTTAAAGTAGGAAGAAAACATGATGTTATAAGCAGGAACAAAGTTATAAGAGAACAAAAATCGGATGGATCAGAGATTTTAGAAGATATAATAGTTAATCTTTATCGTGCACGAGGTAAAGTGGCAGAAAAGCATGATCTACGGCTAATAAAAATCAGAAATAAAATTGGAGATGAAATATGGTTTTTGACAAACTTGTTTGAAATGCCAGCTTATGAAGTAACAGAGCTATATAGGCGCAGATGGGATATAGAAGTGTTCTTTAAATTTATAAAGCAAAATCTTGGATATAAGCACTTTTTAAGCCATACTATGAATGGCATGAAGGTGTATATTTACATGATTATTATTACGGCTTTGTTATTTCTTGTTTATAAAATCAAAAATAATCTACATGGGTTCAAAATAGCATTACTGCAATTCACATTGGATCTAAATGACTCTTTTATACGTTCGATTGTTTTACTGTCGGGAGGTAATTTACATGCCGTTGATCATCTCATATCACGTTATTTTTGATACTTTCAACACTTATGCCATTTATCCCCTAAGCCATCTGTATATTGCACGCTTGTACTTGTTTCTATCATTTTGATCCTAAATTATTTAGCTTACTCACTTTTTACATTTGTGGGTAAAAGTAAGTATAAAGACCAAGAGACTAGGCAGTATTTCTAAAGCTTATACAAAGCATAAAATGGGTTTACTGTTGCATAGTGCCTTAATAGTCAGCAGAGACGGATTACCTTTAGGTCTATCTTCCCAACAATGTTGGGCGCGTTCTATTAGGGAAGAAGAAACGGCACAAGAAAAAGCAAACAGAAAATACCGTACCTCCATAGAAGAAAAAGAAAGTTATAAGTGGATAACAGCTCTTAAAGAAACTATAAACAACCTTCCTCCAAATGTACAACTTGTTACCCTTGGTGATAGGGAAGCAGACATCTTCAAATTTTTATGGGTGGCTGAGACGTTAGGTAGTTTTTATGTAATCCGCAATCGAGCTAATAGAAGATTTATCTGTACTGAAGTCGGAAAAACAGATTTGCAAACACGCATCACTCAACTGCCAGTAAAAAAGAAAATTTCTCTAGAAGTTACTAAAGGTGGAAACCAGAGATCAAGGAAAGCTAATATTGAAGTTAAGTATATGAAAGGCTATATACCTATCAGATCTTCTTCCATTTATGGGTCAAAAGATACAATACATAAAATAAGTGATAAAATCCCTGTATATGTGGTAAGTGCAAAAGAAACAAATCCTCCTGATGGATTGGAAGCTATCGACTGGACTCTACTAACTAATGTACCGATTAATAATACTTTAGATGCCATAGAAAAGATAAATTGGTATAAGCTAAGGTGGAAAATTGAAGAGTATTTTAGGATTTTAAAATCAGGATGTAAGATAGAAAGCTCCCGCTTAGCTACAAAAGAAAGATTACAGAAGTTAATTGCTATAAAAAGTATAATCGCGTTTAAAATTTTATATTTGACAAAAGTGGCTTTATCAAATCCCATGGAAATTTGTACTAAAATTTTAAGCAACGAAGAGTGGAAGGTCCTTTACATGCGTGAGTATCGGGTAGCAACATTACCCGAAGAACCTCCAAACATAAAACAAGCTATTATTTGGTTAGGAAAATTGGGTGATTTATGAATAGAAAAAGTGATAATTTACCAGGGTCTATGACTCTATGGCGGGGCTATGAAAACCTTAAGGAGAGCATTGTTATGCTTCACATCATAACCTCTCAAAATTGTGGGTAAAAGTAAGCCGTATATCCGGGGGTGGGTTGTTGTGAGGCTTTTTCACTTTTTATTCTTGTTAATGTGTTTTTCTCTGTATTACTATGCGGGTTTTATATTTTCGCCCTGCCCAAAAGCTACGGTTTGCTTTTCACCTGGAGAAGATTGTGCTGTACCGATAATCAACGTAATAGATCAGTCTAAAAAATCTATCTTAGTTCAAGAATATACATTTACTCTTGGAACAGTTGCAAAATCTTTGATTAATGCTAAAGAACGCGGTGTTGATGTTAAAGTCATCTTAGATAAATCGCAACTCTACTCAAAATATAGTGTTATAAATGAATTATTTTCAGGTGGAGTACCAATTTGGATCGATGATAAGCCAAAGATTGCTCATAATAAGATAATGATTGTTGACAATCAAAAAGTCATCACAGGGTCATTTAACCTTAGTAAGACAGCTAAAAAAGGAAATGCTGAAAATTTATTAATTATTACAGATTATCCTGAATTGATTCAGCAGTATGTGAAAAACTGGGAGGCACGAATGTCACAATCTTACAAATACGCTCCCAACTAATCGAGAGCGCTTGCTCAAAATCAGTTTTAAAAACAGCAAGGGAGAGCTTTTTTGATTGATTGGCATAATGATTATGATATAATGAACTAAAAATTTAAGGAATAAAGTAATGGATTATATAAATGATGCTGCCGGTAGCTACACTGCTATTCATGATTTTTTTCAAAACAACGGTGTTGGAGATTACAAAGTTCAATGCAATTATGGTGGGGTGCCGTATGCTACTGATGAGTACGTGCATTCTGGCGATAAATTTTGGAGTAATAATTTCATAGACTCACATTTTGGCAGGGAAATAAAAATGTATCCTCAAAGTGAACTTTTAGCTAAAGAATATGCTGGAAATACGTTGCCAGTTTCAATATCACTAGATAAGGATTTAATAAAAATGAAGGAATGTCAGAAAAAAACGAAATTTGTGGAACTAGAAAGGGAATCAGGTGATTTAGTGCATGATAAGCAAAAGTATGTAAAGTGTTACACAACAAAGCTATCATATGATGATGTACATATTTACAATAACGATAAAGTTTCAACATTTAGCATAAAATACGACGTGCCAAATGATCCGAAATACAGTTTAAATATAACATTTACAAAGGTTAATGATAATAAACCAGGATTTTGGCAGAAATTTAAAAATATGTTTTAACGTGACCATTCACTGGTTTTTACTCAATCAACCAACAACAGTTAATATCAAATTTTTATAATTAAAAAATATGCTATTTTTTAAAACTTTCATTCTCCTTGACTCTGTCAACTTCACAAAACAACTCTTGGACCAAATGTATCTGGCATAACACCTTTTGGTAACTTGCTACTTCTTTTTTTCCGCATCTCCGACAACAGCCATTGATATTCCACTACATAAGGCTTGATTTTTGGTAGATCAACTTTTTTATGAATAATACTATGCTTCTCCTTAAATTGACCATTTACCCTAAACGCTATTAGCTTCCTTAAAATTTACATTAATGCCTATTTTGCCTAAACTGAAGCGTCTTTTCCAATTTTTTCTAGCATCAACTCAGCAGCTTTTTGTTCAGCAATCTTTTTACTAGAAGCGCATGCAGAAACTTTACCATAATCTTCTATGCAAACTGATATAGTAAATTCAGGATTGTGCGCTGGTCCAGTTTGTTTTACAAGCTCATACTCTGGTAAAGGCAATTTGTTTTTCTGAGTCCACTCTTGCAGTGAGGTTTTAGGATCTTGAGGGGGGTCAAGCATGCCTTTAGCTAGCTTTTCCCAATATTGGATAATAAATTTTTCAACATTTTCAAGTCCGCCATCAACATAAATTGCACCTATTAGTGCTTCAAGCGAGTTTTCTAAATTTTTTAAGTTACATCTTCCTCCATTGCAGCGTTCACTATTATTCATGATAATGAAGTTGCCTAATTTTATTTCTTTAGCAACATTAGCAATGGTGTTGCCACAAACTAAATCCGTCTTTCTTTTTGCCAATGCTCCTTCTTTTTCTTCAGGAAATAGTTTAAACAGTATGGCAGATACGACCATATTCAAAACACTGTCGCCCAAAAACTCTAGTCTTTCGTAGCTTACGATCTGGTTTTTGCTATTCCTTTTATTTACGCTTGGGTGAGTTAGTGCCTCTTCTAATATTGCATAATTTGTAAATTTATAATCAATGATCTTAGATATTGCATCATTCAAACTCTTCATACCCATTATTTAAAAGAAAAGCACTTTCTACCACCTTTATACCAGAGAATTAGTTTTATTTTATTAAAATAATACCACCAACTTCCAAAATTAATGTATACAACCCACCACCTCACTAATGTTACTAAATCCATCTCTCCTTATTAGTTCTGCAAGTTCTAGATTAATTTTGTTTACAACTTGAGGTCCGTGGTATATGAGAGCAGTGTACAACTGCACCAAAGAAGCTCCTGCCTTTATTTTTTTATATGCATCAGCACCACTTGAGATTCCTCCGCACCCTATCAATAATATTTTGCCCTTAGTAAATTTGTACATATCGCCCAATAACTCGGTTGAAAGTTTAAACAGCGGTTTGCCACTCAACCCACCACTCTCATTATGGTGAGAATGCAGATTATCTCTACTTACCGTAGTGTTGCTTACTGTTAATCCGTCAATCTTATATTCCAACGCAAGCTCAGCGATATTTTCTTTCGTTTGCTGATCTACATCTGGTGAGATTTTTAATATTATTGGTATGGATTTAGAATTATCAATTGATTTTCGGGTTAGAGTTACGGATTTCAACAATTCCGATAATTCTTGCTTATTGTGCAGATTGCGTAAATTAGGCGTGTTTGGGGATGAGATGTTCAGCACTATATAATTGCTCTTTCCATATACTATCTTTATTAAGTCAACATAATCGCTGATTTGGTCCTTTGATGTACTGTTTTTTCCTATGTTGATGCCAAAAATGCAGTCATCAAGCTTGGTTTCATCTATTTGTTTAAGAAAATAGTCTATTCCTTTATTGTTAAATCCCAATCTGTTAATTACCCCTTGATCTTTAATTAACCGAAAAATTCTTGGCTTTTTGTTTCCATATTGTGGATTACGAGTTACAGTACCAGTTTCAATAAACCCAAAACCAAATGAGAGCATAGGCCTTATAACTTCTGCATTCTTGTCAAAACCTGCAGCCAGACCTACGGGGCCTCTGAGCTTATTACCAAAAAAATTCACACTCAAAGATTCTGGTAGCTCTATAGGATTCTTATAAGGTATTTTCTTTAATGCCATAATTGCCAAAGAGTGAGCAACTTCGGGCGGTAGTAAAAATAGTAAATTACGTTTGTAAAACACTTTGCTTATTTTTAGTTTATTTTTTACCATGAAACGCTATAAGAGTATAACCATAACTTGAAAAGAAATTGATTTTACTATGGATAAGCTTTCTCTATCGGTTACACACTTAAAGCTACTGTTGAATTGAGCAACTTTTACAAGATATAGAGAATGAAAGAGGCCGGGACCGGGATTGAACCGGTATAAAAGGATTTGCAGTCCTCCGCATAAGCCATTCTGCCACCCAGCCGTTTTTTATGTGTAGATATCCATTATATCTTTTAGCATAGATAAAGCCTCCTCCCTTTTGCGTTGAAAAGTGTTACGTCCAATGATTGAACCATTACCGCCACCCTGCTTAATTTCTTTCGCTTCATTGTATATGTTATCTACTTCCTTCGATTCACCACCAGAAAAAACTACTATTCTTTTCCCTGCAAAACAAGACCTTTTAACATATTCAATTCTTTTAGATAATGATTCAATATTTTCTGTTTCTATTTTCTCCCTTTCCAAATATTTAGTTGGAAGTTTTACTTTTATTATATTAGCGCCAAGCAAAGCTGCCATGTGCGCAGCATAGGCAATAACATCAACTGCTGTTTCACCTTCTTTGGAAATCCCTTCACCGCGTGGATAAGACCATAGCACTACTGCAAGTCCATAAGATTTGGCTTCAGCTATGATTCCACGGGCTTCCTCCATCATATCGAAACACTTAGCAGAACCAGGATATATAGTAAATCCGACAGCTAAGCATCCCAAACGCAGCGCATCTTTCACAGAAGAGGTTATTGCCTGATCAGAGGTTAGATCCTTTGAATGTAAAGAGTTGGAACTATTAAGTTTCAAAATAAGTGGGAGCATTCCAGCATAAGTTGCAGCACCAGCTTCAATCATACCAAGTGGAGCAGCATATGCACTTACTCCCGAATCAACCGCAAGCTGAAAATGATAATGTGGGTCATAAGCATCAGGGTTAACTTCAAAACTTTTAATTGGACCATGCTCAAATCCTTGATCTACTGGCAGAATCACTAACTTGCCAGTGCCGCCAAGCTTTCCATGCATGAGAATACGAGTAAGATTTGCTTTTACCCCAGGGTTTTCACTTTCGTAGTAGCTTAGGACTTGTTTTACTTTATCACTTATCACTATAATTCAAATTGAATTTAAGTTATAGATTGTAACAAAGATGAAGTTCAATACAAGGATTTTAAACTATATCAAAAGCAATTTTATTTTTTACTTTATTCATATAGATTCTTAATTTCTTTCCTTTTATTAATTTACGATTCAGTATTTCTTCCGCTAAGTAACTTTTTATCTCTTTTTCAATAAGTCTCTCTATCGGACGTGCTCCCATTTCCTTACTATAACCCATTTGTACAAGATAAGATTTCACTTCATCCTCTACTAAGCAGTTTATGCCTTTTTGCGTCAGTTGCTTTTTCAGTTCTAGGATAAATTTATCCACAATATGCAAAATCACATCCGTACTTAAGTCGGAAAAAGAAATAATCGCATCAAGACGATTACGAAATTCAGGGCTAAAAACCTGTTCTATCGCTTTTTCACTATCACCAGTGTTAAATTTTTTATGCCCAAAGCCAACAAAACTTTTGCTGCGTTCAGCTGCTCCTGCATTAGTTGTCATAATTAAGATTATATTGGAAAAGTCAACTTTACGTCCGTAAGTGTCTGTAACACAACCATAATCCATAATTTGTAGCAATATATTATAGATATCGCTATGGGCCTTTTCAATTTCATCAAGCAACACAACACTATATTGATTGTTAGATACAGACTCTGTGAGTAATCCACCCTGATCATAACCTACATATCCAGGAGGAGAACCAATCATCCTTGATATCGTATGAGACTCAATATATTCGGACATATCAAAGCGTATAAGATTCATGCCCATGCTTTCTGCTAATTGTTTTGCTAGCTCGGTTTTACCAACACCGGTTGGCCCTGCAAAAAGATAATTTGCTAAAGGCTTATTGTAATTTCTCAACCCAGATTTAGCAATTTTAATAGAATTAACAAGAGATTCTATTGCCTGCTCTTGGCCAAAAATCACCTTCTCTAGATTAGCTTTTAAAGACTTTACTTTCTGCAAATCATCAGATTCAGATCCGCAAGGCACATTTGTAATTCTAGTAATGGTATTCTTAATATCTCTACTATTTACAATTTTACCCCTGTTTCTTAGCAATTTACAATATGCCCCTGCCTCATCAATAACATCAACCGCTTTATCAGGTAATGTTCGCCCAGTAATATACTTATGCGAAAGTTCAGCCGCAGACCTAATGGCATTCTTTGTATAATATACTCCATGATACCCTTCATAGTAGTGCTTTATACCATCTAGTATCTTTATCGTTTCATTAACAGAAGATTCTTTAACATTAATTTTTTGAAACCTTCTCGCTAGTGCTTTATCTTTTTCAAAACTAGCGCTGTATTCTCTATATGTGGTTGCACCTATACAACGCAGTGTACCTCTTGCAAGCGCAGGTTTGAGTAGGTTACCTGCATCAAGAAAGCTACCACTTGTAGAACCTGCTCCAATGATAGTGTGTATTTCGTCAATAAAAAGGATAGCACCTGGTTTTGCCTCAATCGCTTTTATTATAGATTTTATTCTCTCTTCAAAATCACCTCTATAGCGTGTCCCTGCAAGGAGTGACCCTAAATCCAAAGCATAAATTATACTGGACCTGAGCGCACTTGGAACACTGTTTTCAATGATTTTGAGTACCAAACCCTCAACTATTGTAGTTTTGCCAACACCTGGATCTCCAACATATAAAGGGTTGTTTTTTCTACGCCTCAATAATATTTCTATAGTGCGATTTAATTCATAATCACGACCAATAACATAATCTATTTTTTTGCTTCTTGCATAGTCATTTAAATTTTTACAATAACTTTGTAGAATTTCCTCATCTTTTAGTAGCTCACCTTTATTTACTGTAGTAGGAGCATCATTATTTTTATCAAGTTTTACTTTATGATTAGTGGTGTATTCATCTATATCGTTAGAGTATTTCATGTTAGATATGTGGTAAATCAAATTGGAATCTTTCGCACTTTGTTTCTGCAATAGATCTTCAACGTATAAATCTTGCCCAGACAAAATTTCTACTAGAACACTTGCTCCATTTATTTCTTTTTTCCCCAAGCTATGAGCCCGTATTATTGCTCTGTGTATTATGCATTGAAACATTGAGCTAGGTTTAACTCCACTGATAATCAATTCAGAACTGCTTTGTAAAAACCCTTTTATATTATTATTATAATCATTAGCCTTAATATTGCATCTTGATAGAATGTTATCCATACTGATGATTTCATCGGCTCTGATATTACATCTTGATAAAACGTAATTTACATCCACGTCTTTAGTTAACGCCAGCAATAAATGTTCTACTTTCGCATATTTAAGATTAAAATTAGAAGCAATGAATAGTGCTCTATTCAAACTTGCCTCTAAGTTTTTGGAAATCATCTCCTATTCTCTTTACAAAGTGGGAACTCATATATAATGAATAGCACACAATTATTAAAAAAATTGAAATCCAGCAGTTCGCTGTAGCCAATTTGAATCCCACTCTGGATCTACGTCATAGCACCGCAATATCTCAGCATAGATTCCGCTAATGAGTAGCGGAATGACGAGTTTTACGCTTATCAAATTGTAGGTAAATCCTATTTAATACGCTTTTTCTAGTACTCTGCTTTTCTTCTTAAATGCATTGATCTTTTTTCTACCGTATTTAGTCTTTAACGTACTTGGCCTTTTAAAGACCTTTTTGCTGTTACGTTTTTTAAATTGCACACTACAATCAAAATTTAGCTCTCCTTCTTTGTCTGCCAGTGCAGGCAGTCTTCTCTTATCTTGAGGTGTAACAAAAGACAGCGCATACCCTTCAGCTCCAGCGCGTGCAGTTCTACCTATACGATGAATATAGTCAGCTTGCGATTGTGGTGCATCATAATTGATAACATGTTGAATGTGGGGAATATCAAGGCCGCGAGAAGCAACATCTGTTGCAACCATGATTTGATTACGGCCACGACGAAAAGAATTAATGACCCTTTCGCGCTTGTGCTGCCTTAAATCACCATGAATTGCTAAAGCGCTATAGTCATCTTTGTGCAATCTGTTAGCTAGCTGATCCGCTCCTCGCTTTGTTTTGACAAAGATAATGATTGATCCTTCGCGCTGACATAGTTGTGTAACAAGCTTTTCATATTTTTCTGATTCTGATGCATAAACAATTTCTTGCTTAATTTTTACAGAAGTTGTAGCCTCACAATCAACAGAAATACGTTCTGGTCGATTAAGGTACTTCTCAGCAAGTTTTACTATATCTCCAGGAAGAGTTGCAGAAAACATAAGAGTTTGCCTTATTTTAGGCAAATGCTTCATAATTTCTTCAATCTGAACTCCAAAGCCCATATCAAACATACGATCCGTTTCATCAAGCACAAGAACGCTAACATTGCGAGTAATCAAAGTTTTACGCTCAATATGGTCTATAATACGACCAGGAGTACCTATTACAATTTGTGGTTTTTTCTGAAGCTGATTTAGCTGCCTAAAAATAGGCTCACCACCAATCAACAAAGCGACCCTTAGTGCAGAATTTTGAGATAAGAGTTTTCTTATCTCATTTGTTACCTGATGCGCAAGCTCTCTGGTTGGCACGATGACTAAAGCTGAACCAGTGTTAGGCTCATTCAGCAACTTAGCAACCAACGGAATAGCAAATGCTAAAGTTTTTCCAGTCCCCGTTTGAGCAGATCCGAGAATATCTTTACCTTGTAGCGCTAAGGGAATCGCTTGTATTTGAATCGGAGTTGGGACAAAAAGATTATTTTTATCTAGAGCTTGTCTAAGCGAAGCTGGGAGACCCATCTCATGAAAATTATTCACAATACGTTAATCCTGTTAAAAGACTTCATAATAGATTAATCTTCCAATCTTAAATTTATTGCAGATTTTTTATCTTCTCCGTTTCTACCGCGCTCCTCTTTAACCTCATAACTCACCCTTTCTCCTTTTATTCCCTTCTCTTTATTCTCTCCTTTAAGTGCCTCAGGTCTTATTCCCGAACGTTCCAATGTGCTAATATGTACAAAAACGTCACCCCCTTTACCTTCTGGCTTGATGAAACCATAGCCTTTTTCGGCATTAAACCATTTTACATTACCAAATTCCATTTAAACAACTCCTAAATTATTAACTAACATTACTAATGTGATGAAAAACTTTGAAATTACGATTGAGAATGCTTTAAGCTTAGCTATTGAAACTAAACCTTTATACTCCATAGTCTATTCTTAACATTACATGACAATAATACACAATTGTTGTACTTGATGCAAATAAATTTTTTAATCGTTAAGCGAACCTGCAACCGTCATTTCGCTAACTTTAATCGCTTACTATTACCCACAAATATAAATGTTTGTTGCATAGCTCTTAATGGCATAACTTTTGCTTGAAATAACTGTTTATATGGTGCAATTTACAGCTTTTAGTTGCTAAAATTATAACTCTTAGTTTAATAATTTTAATCTAATAAGCTTTCAGGTTAATAAAATTAAATTATTTGAGTAAATACAATACTATGTTTTTATTTGTGGGTAATAGTAAGCTTTAATCGTTGGTGAATTAAATTGCCCACAAAAAGTTAGATCATCTGCAACGACTAAATTGCTAAACATATCCTTCAAATTGCTAGCAATGGTAATCTCATGTATTGGATACGTTATTTTTCCATTTTCTATAAAAAATCCGGAAGCGCCTTGGCTGTAATCGCCATTGATTAAATTGACACCAAAACCAAATAAATCAGTTACATATATTCCCTCTTTCACTTCCTGAATTAATTCTTCAAACGATACATCACCATTCTCAATGTAGAGGTTACTAGCTGCAGGAATAACTGCAGCATTACTTGCACTTCCGGTTGTTTCTGAGTCTAATTTTCTAGCCGAGTATAAGTCTAAAATCCAATTTTGTAATATTCCGTTTTTTACAAATATATTTTTCTTGCTAGTTATCCCTTCTCCATCAAATGGTCTCGATGCTATGCCTCTTGGCAACAATGGATCATCGATAACATTAATTCTATCGTTAAAAATCTGAGCGTTTAAACTACCCCTCAAGAAAGAACTGTTGCTTATAATACTGCTCCCATTTATAGCAGAAGCAAAACTTTTTACTAGCCCTTTTGCTGCTCTTTTTTCAAAAATAACTGGAAATTTACCAGTTTTCATTGTACGTGAATTCAATTGATCAACTGCTCTTTTTGCTGCTTCTTTTCCCATTAACTCTGGCAACTTTAAATCACTAAAATTACATGCTATATCATAATCGTAACCAACCTTCATTTCACTTTCTCTTCCAGCAACAACAGAGACCTGATTAGCAAAGGTTGATTTACTAAACGAGCCAATAAAACCAGAAACAGTCGATAATACTGTATTCACTAAAGCGTATGAAGAAGAGGCTCCTTCAGAATTAGTGATACTCTTATGTGCAAGGGCTGAATTTTCTGCAGCTTCAGCAATTTCTTTTAGGTTATCAACGGTTACAACATTATTATCTGAGATACTTAAATCTGCAGAAGAGATATAATTACTACCATTTACAGCAAAATTAATGCAAGGATCTTCTGGCGCATTCTTTGCCATTTCTACCACTTGGCTTACTGTATCACTCAGATTATTCAAATCGTTTGTAGAAATATACGCAGCTTTGTTTTTACCTGCTATAGCTCTGATTCCTACAGTGCAATTTTTAGATTGTGATATTTGCTCAATTTTTGATAGACGCTGAGAAACTGAAGTCTTATTAGTTTCATATATTGTAACTTCCGCATCTTGATTTTGCTTTTTTATTAGTTTAGTAATATCTGCTGCAATATTTAATATATTCATTTTCTATTCCTTAGATTTCTATAAAGATTCTGCACCACCTATAACTTCAATTAAATCAGTCGTAATCGCTGCTTGACGAGAACGATTATAAAGCAATGCTAATTTGTTCAGTATCTCTTTAGTGTTTCTGTTTGCTGATTCCATAGCAACCATTCTAGCACTATTCTCACTCGTTGCACTTTCAAGTAAAGCAGAGTAAAGAGCAATTACAACGTAATCTTGAACCAAAGATTTTAAAATAAATTCAATATTTTGTGGTTCATACTCATAGCCGTAATCTGTTGTTGGACCAGCCAGAGAGCTATCAATCAAGGATGAGTCTTTACTCCATGGTTTTATTGTTTCCAACATTGGTTTTTGCGTGAAGGTATTATAGAATTTACTATAAAAAACTTTAACTTTATCGTATTTACTTAAATCTATACCATCAACCAAAGCTTCTACGTGCTTTAACGTGATTCCCTTACTATTTTCAATTTTTAAGATACTTTTAGAGTCAAATCTATTTTTACCTACATCAAAAGCTTTTTTACCAAGAAATACAATATCTACTTTTTTGCCATTTGCGATTGACTTATTTACACGCTCTTGACTAAATTTGACAATAGAAGAGTTAAAGTTGCCGCACAAGCCACGATCAGACGCAACAATGAATACTAGGTAAGAACCGTCGTTACTGACATTTAGAATTTTTGCCAGTAATTCTTGATCAACTGATAGCATTAATGAAGAAATAATGTTATGCAGCTTAGATACATATAATTTTGAATTTAATAACTTCTTTTGGCTTTGTAACAACTTTGCTGCAGAAACCATTTGCATTATCTTCGTGGTTTTCTGTACAGATTTAATATTCTTAATTCTTAAGGATAATTCCTTTAAGCTCTTCATTTTGTATACAACCCTGATTTATTAAAATATATAACTGTTAGTGTCTAAAAGCAAGTTTTTTTGACATTAAGACCAAGTCTAGCTAAGAAACTTGCAGGTTTATTGTTTGGAGATAAGGATTATATTAAGAAAGTGCTCTAACTTCAGCAATATCAATGTGAAAGTAGCCTAAGAGGTTGTCCACAAACCAGTAAATCAAGCATATTCCCTACTTAACATAACTTTACTCATAGCCAGATATATGAAACTTTCAGTAGATGTTGTAAGTAAATCGTACTCCTTTGATAGCCTTCTATTTCTATTGATCCAAGCAAAAGTCCTCTCTACCACCCACCTTCTCGGCTGTACTGAAAATCCAGGATCCCGTTGTGGCAATAGTTCTAGTGGTGTATCTTTATGCACCCAAAACCTACATGGAGGCCTTTTGACAATTTCAATATCTATCCCATATTCTCTCTTTACGTAATCCTTTAAATCTTTTCCTTGGTATCCCATATCAGCCCACATTTTCTTAATATTGCTGTATTTTTCCTTCATATTGTCCAATGCCATCTTCACCCCATCTCTGTCATTTTCGCTTGCAGCTCCTACATAGCAACCAAGCACAAATCCTTGAGTATCTGTGATTATATGTCTTTTTCTCCCCTTTACCTTTTTCGCACCATCATAACCTTTGACCCCCCTTTTTCCGTGGTTTTTACCGATTGACTGTCCACTATGCATGCGCTCGGCTTCCCATTTTTGACCTACTATATTTAGTGATATCATAGTTCATTTTCTCAAAAATTCCCTGCTTTTTCCATCTTCTAAACTGTTCATGCACAGCCTTCCACGGCGGAAAATCGTGTGGTAAATAGCGCCATTGACATCCTGTGCGCAGTATATAAAGAATTGCATCTACTATCTCACACTTACTGTATTTTGGTGGCCTTCCTCCTTTCTTGTACGATACTCTGAAGTGTTTTTCTATTCTTGCCCATTCTCTTTTACTTAAATCTGTTGGATATTTTTTCCTCATCTCTTACCTCAATATTCTTTCTTTATATACTACGTATTCCTTGGTTTGTGGACAACCTCTAATGGTAATTCCTACACTTTGTGGAATTTTATAATATATAATAAACACAATTAAAACTATTACAACTTGAACACTTATGATCCCATTGTTCTAGTTCCCTGTTACAATTTTTACACTTCCAGCCTGGATCAGGCAAAGCTTCTGAGCCCATCTTGTTTAGCCAATAAATTACCTTGTCGTGTTCTTGCAATGTAACCTTGAGTTGTATTACAATAAAGTAGATTGACATGTAATTAGCTTTTTTCATAGCAGTGTCTAAATATTGACTTGCAAGATCATATTTACCTGAACTCATTGAGGACAAAGCAAGTAAACAGTAACTAAAATAATAATCAGGGCGTAAGTTGTATAGTCTTTCAGCACCTTTACTATTTAAATTGATGTACATTTTAGCTGACTGAGGAGTAGGATTTACTGTATACTCTGCCTCTAGCACTGCAGAAGCTTTTCTGATTTTTCCAAGTTTAATATATAATTCTGCCTTTAAATAATTGATGGGCTGAAAAATTGCACTATAACGTTGTGCTCTAAATAAAGACTTTATAGCCTCCTTAAAATTTCCTTTACTTTCATATTGCTTTGCTAAAGCGCAATAAAACACTGCAAACATTTCTTTATGATCAAAGGGGAGATGGTATGAATAAGTATTGCTTGGTTGGAAGCAAGAGAAGATAATGACTTCTCAGAGTGGATAGGTGGCAGGTTGGATATTTTTCTGAAGCACTTTCTGCTCAGGGAGTAGAAAGAAGACTTCGTAGGGGAGATTAACTGCCCCTGCCACCGAAAATCATCGTGAGGCTCACAAAATGTGATGACCTCGTATAGGAGTTTGGAACAACCGGCAATATTCTACTCTGATATATTGAAATATGCAATTGGAGGAAAAAATATGCGTCACATTGGAGTTGATTTACATACCAATAGTTTTACTGTTTGTTACTTACAGGAAGGGAAACCTGAGCATATTCAAACGTTTCGCTTAAAAGACTTGGATAATTTCACCAAAGATCTTCAAGAAACAGATGAAGTAGCCATAGAAGCAACAGGTAACAGCTGTTTCTTTTATGATGCAGTTTCACCTTACGTTAAACGCATAGTAATAATTGCTCCTGGGCAGTTTGAAGTTGTTCGTCGCTCTGTGAACAAAACAGATAAGCATGATGCACGAGCTATTGCTTTCTTTCTCAGCAAAGATATGTTGCCTGAGGCAAGGTGCAAAAACAAACAATGCCAGCAGTTAGCTTCTCTTCTTCAAATGAGAGATCAGTTAGTAAAGTCACGGGTATCTTTAATCAATAAAGTTCATGGTCTTTTTAATTACCATGGAATAAAAATTAAAAAAGAAGTACTTACAACTAAAGTAGGATTTGAACGTGCTACTCAAAAGCATAATTGGGATCCTTTAGAAAAAGTTGAAATTGAAGTGATTAGCTATCATTTAGAAGCTATCCGAGAAAGCCTTAAAAAGCTTGAAAAGGAAATTATAGCTTTCGCTAAACAACTTCCTGGGTTCAGCAATCTTATCAGCATAAAGGGAATAGGTCCAATTTCTGCAGCTGTTTTTATTGTAACAATTGGAGACATTAATGATTTCCGTAGACCTGAGAAACTTACTGCATATTTTGGAGTTGTGCCAAGAGTTTCTCAATCTAATCAGCAATGTACAATTGGAAGAATTACCAAACGAGGGTCAAAAATAGCGCGTACTTCTTTAGTTCAATGTACTTGGATTGCTGTACGTTACAGTCCTTACTTGAAAAGCTTTTATGAACATATAAAAAAGAAGCGTGGTTCTGCTAAGGCTATAACTGCTACTGCTAGGAAATTTCTTATAACTATTTTCTACACTCTTAAAAATAACTGGGTTTTTAAAGATTTTACAAAATTTGAAATTTTTACTGGACAATAATCATAGGAGAAAAATATTGGACTTAACTGCTTCCTTCAACCTCAAAATTGCATTAATCCAATCTTCTTTCAATATGCCATGCTCTATTTGAAAGGGAATAGATAGCATTTTATCGTTAATTGAACTAGAGCAATATTCTATAAATTTTTGAAAGACTACTTTTTCTTGTTTGAGGTGGACAATCAGCTTATTGGCTAGAAGTAGAGCTAAGTTACGATTTTTATTTGCAATATTTGTTAAACCGTTACTGAAAAAGCTGTAATTTCCCGTCTTACCTGAGTTAAAGAGCTTTATTAAAGACAACCTATCGCTCTCCTCACTCAGACTTTTAACTAGCTTTTGGGCATTCTCTATATTATCTAAGTCTATGCTAAAGAAAGCTTCAAAGAGAAGCAATTCTTCCCTATCCCTTCTTCTATTTCTTATGTTGGCAAATGTTGATGAAATGGAGGAAAAAAAGCGTACAAGTGTAATTAATAAAAATAATAAAACTACACAAGTAAAAATAATGAAATATAGATCAATACTTATAGTGTAATTGCCTAATTCCAATTTTATTACTTCACCACTTACCTTGACCCATATACCAAATAAAAACGAAAAAGCGAAAATTATAAAATAAATCATGAGATATATTGTAATAAGTGATGATATATTGTTGAAATATTCTTAGAAGCTACAATAAAACCATTCAATTTATTCAGCCATGGCTTGAATTCTGAATGCGTTAAATTGCTTACTGTAACAGTTATATTTTGCCAATCATTATCATTTATTGACTCCTCAATTTCTGCGAATTTTACTCTTAATGGATCATTTCGGTCGTCTACCTTTATCCAGTTTGAAATGATTTTTTTAGACAATGTACTTTTGTTGTAATCGATAGTATCAATAGTTTTTTCAAAAGATAACTTCAATTCGTGTAAGGTATTTATCTCTTTCAAATTTTCTAATTCATCTACTGCATTTTCTATCTCTGGATCGTCAAGCTCTGATATCAAAGGCTTTATTGAATTTATATGGTTATCAAATTTTGCTTCTCGCAATAACGAATTCTTCATTTTAACCACAAGTAATAGCAATTTTGCAAGGTTCTTACATCTTGAGTTATTATCACCTTGCTCACATTGAGTATGCTGACTTCTCTTGAGGTCAAATATCTTTTTTTCTATTCTAGATTGATTAACTTCAAGCAACATTCTAAATTCATCCATGTTTTCCGTTAAAGCTTTCACATTGTTTTCACTCTCTTGCTGATTTATTTTTAAAAAGATTATGTTATTTATTGTGATGTAACCGGTAAATAACAATACAATTAAGAACCAACCTATGTACTTTTGCTGAGTATCATTCATAACGTAGTATCTCCGCAGGATCTTGTGCAGCTGCCTGCAATGCAGGAGCAATTGTCGCTAAAAATGATAAGAATAATGCAAGTGCAGAAATGTTCACTACATCTTGAGGAACTAATATCATTGGCAAACTTGAAAAAAAGTATATCATAGGATCAAACAGCTTGACGTTAGTAATGTTTTCTAAAAACACTCTAATATTTTCGATATTGAGAGAAAAGACGACACCTATAATACAGCCAAGACAAGTTCCCGTAAAACCGATTAATAGACCACAAGCACAAAATATGCGCATAATGCTTCCACTTGTTGCACCAAATGTACGCATAATTGCAATCGCGGATTTCTTTTCTTGCACTATCATCATTAAATTTGAGATAATATTAAACGCTGCTACAACTATAATCAAAGTGAGAATTAAAAACATCACATTTCTTTCAGTTTTTAAAGCACTAAAATAATGGCTTTGCTGTGATTGCCAATTTTCAGCTTCCATTCCTATTTCTTTTTCTATAGCATCTGCCAGCTTATCAGCTCTAGTAACGTCGTCTACAAGTACTTCTATATTTTTTATGCTATTTTTATAATTAAAAAAGGCTTGTGCTGATTTTAGAGGCATATATATCAAGGTATTATCATACTCAAACATACCCATATCAAATATTGCTATAACTTTATATTTTTTCATTCGTGGCATTTCACCAAGTAATGCATCAAATTCTTCAGATGATATAAACGTAATTTCGTCGCCATAGTCAATGTTCAAAACTTCTGCTAAGCGTGCTCCTATTATTATCCCTTCATCAAATTTTTTTACATCACCTATAATTACATTATTTGTAACGGCAGTACTATCAAGCAAATCTTTAGTTGACACACCTCGCACTACGCTACCTGCAATTTTACCATTTGCTACAATAATAACTTGATCATTGGTCATAGGAGTAGCTTTTAATATACCAGGAATTCTCTCAATAGATTTTGAAACTGCGTAGTAATCTGAATTTATGTTCCTATCAAAATAAACGTTAATATGGCCATCAATGCCAAGTATTGAGTCAAGCAACTTTGCTCTGAATCCGTTCATCACAGACATCACCACTATTAGTGTTGCAACTCCAA
Source organism: Wolbachia endosymbiont of Phyllotreta cruciferae (assembly GCF_918697765.1). NCBI lineage: Bacteria > Pseudomonadati > Pseudomonadota > Alphaproteobacteria > Rickettsiales > Anaplasmataceae > Wolbachia > Wolbachia endosymbiont of Phyllotreta cruciferae. The sequence goes on along the minus strand of NZ_OU953855.1, from coordinate 465,361 downwards.
GGGCAATGCCGATAATAGAGAACAAAGTCATTATAGAGCAAAATCTGGCATTTCTTGCTCGCAAATAGCAAGCAGCCATAGTAATTTCAAAGGCAATGGACATTACAAAATATTTTGAGGTTAGACATTATATTTTTGAAACTTCGTATAATTGTAGACTTTTCTTTATTTAAAAACTAGAGATTTTTGCTTCCTTAAATTTAGCAGACTTATAGAGTATCTTTAACATTAGAATTTCAAAATCTTCCATATACATCATCCAACCTCACTATATCATTATCAGATAAATGCTCTCCTATCTGAAATTCAACTATTTCAAGTGGAGAGCTTGTGCTTTTATAACATAGAAAAAATCAAGAATATTATTGGGTTTATTCAATAAGTTATAATTCTTTCCTTCCATAATTTTCAAATTGTACAACTAGTTGCTTTACATTTACATCTGTGAGAAGAGCATTTTTGCTAACATGAGGTCTCGGATCAGATTTTGCTGATAAGGGATTCATCTGAGATATTTCATCCCTCATTGGAAATAAGCGAGATTGGGAAGCAACTTTTGGTGATGGCCTAGTTTTTTTCTCCACATCTATATTCACTTGTGCAACAGGAGGGGTCCTGCTTTCAATAGTTTGCGCATTAGGACTTTCTTTTGCTTGATTTTGTTTGAATTTTTTTCTTATCTCTTGTACTTTAATATCGATATTATAATTAATTTCTTTTTCCATAGAAGATACTACCATTTCTAGCTTTGTGCTTGATTTTTGATCAGTATGACCTAACTTTTTAAGTTTTAGTGGTAATTCAGGTTTATCTTTAGTTGATTTAGGAACAGTTCCTACTACTTTTGGTTTTTGTCTAACTTCTTGACCAGCAGTAAACATTTTTTTTGGCAATGGGGGTGCTATTGATGGTTTTGGCAATATTGGAGGTTTAGATTGTTGTTTTTGTTTAAGTTCTCTTTTTGCTTCCATATGTTCTTTAGGAACTGTTACATAAATTAGCTCTTCTCTAGGCGATTTTGAACTTTGTGAATTTTCTGTTAAAATTTTACTCTTCTTCTCTTGATAATTTGATATCTCTTTGTATCCAGGCTTTTCATCTAATGAATTTCCATGGCCTGAATCATTATAATTAACTTCTACTTGTCTATCTTCTTTTAGAAAACTGCGTTCTGGCTTTTCTGGAGCTATTGCAATATTTCCTCTTTCAACTTGCTCCAAACCTGAAATTTTACGATAAGCCTCTAGATATTCAAAGATTGTCATTGAAGTAGGAGGAGGTAATTTATCAATAAAACTACTTATATTCTTAACTGGAACATTTCTTCCCGAGATTCTATTCAATATTTCCTTTAATATCTTAAGACCTGATGGCTTTCCATTCATCGATTTTACATAATCAATTGAGTCACTACGTATAACAAACTTAGCTACATCTTCTGCCTTATCTGTAAAACGCTTTAATGCCTGAGATAAATCCCTTACCGTTTTATTATAATGTCTAATAGTTACTAACTCATCTCTTGCTTTTATAGCTTCTTTAAGGAAACCGAGATTTTCTCTATAATTGTCACTTTTAAATGGATCCTTCATATTAATTACAACTCATTATTTATTAAAATATGGGTATAGGTTTAAAATATTAAGATTTAGTAAATATTATTTTTTACATAAAGCAGCTATACCCATATTATAAATTGCCAACAAATGCATTTATGGCGTTACCATATTCTTCCATATACATCATCCAATCTCACTATATCATTATCAGATAAATGCTCTCCTATCTGAAATTCAACTATTTCAAGTGGAAAGCTTGTGCTTCTATTTTCAATCCTTACTATTACCCACAAATAAAAACATAGTATTGTATTTACTCAAATAATTTAATTTTATTAACCTGAAAGCTTATTAGATTAAAATTATTAAACTAAGAGTTATAATTTTAGCAACTAAAAGCTGTAAATTGCACCATATAAACAGTTATTTCAAGCAAAAGTTATGCCATTAAGAGCTATGCAACAAACATTTATATTTGTGGGTAATAGTAAGTTTTCAATCCTATGGGAAACTTCCCTTGGGATTTCTATCATATGGTCCTTTGCTATAGCATATTCTTTGTCTTCTAAACTAACATATCCAACTCCTGATAGCACTATATGGTATTCATCTCTATAGTGATGGAATTGCTTAGAAGTGCAGCTTAATGGATTGATAAAAAGATATTTTATAAGAAAATTTTCGCTCATTAAAATTATACTACAAAATCCCCATGGTTTAACTTCTTTCCTTATCACCTTTACTTTCTTAACTTTATGAATAAATGAAATTAGACTTTTGTTTGGTTGCTTACAAGCTCCACTCAATAAATTTTTATTACTTTCTGTCGTTGAAACTGGTTCTTTTTCTCTAATCACATGCTGAAATGATGCCGGTTCTTTACTAAACTTCTCACTCAATTCTAAAACTGAATTCCAAGTTCCAACATCCAACCAATCGAAATTAGCTTCTATCATTGCAACGTTTTTTGCTTTCTCCATCACCAAGTAATCAATGGATATGCCTTCAATTCCTGCAAAATCTCGTTGTTTTAAATACAGAAATCTCTCTTGCGGTGTGAAATATTTAAAACATAAATTGTAAAGATTCGGGGCAGATTTTTTAATCTCATCTATGTAGCGTTTTGCTTTAAACACAAATATTCCAGAGTTCCAATAATGATCGTTACTTAACTTACGCTCGGGCTTTTCTGTAAAATCTTTCACTATATGACATTTTTCTTTCTGATCATATACTGCATTTATATAGCCGTATTCAGAATTGAATTCATGAGGCTTAACCCCATAAGTGTTGAAAGTAACACAAAAAAGACATAAAGAACTATTATTGCAAGAAAATGGAGGCAATAATGGATCAAATAGAAAGAGTACTAAATTTAATAAAAGATGAGGATTTAGAAAGGCTAGGAAAATTAAGTGAAGTAGATAAATGTAATACTAAATTGTTGGGCAAGATTATATTTAAAGGTCTAATGAAGTTAATATTAATGGGGCAAAAAACAAGCCTAAGAGCGCTAGAAATGGTAATAAACAGGTGTATAATGGATAAGAATAGCGATAAAAGTACAGTAACATACAGTGGTTTGTCAAAAAGGTTAAAAGTTATAAATCCAGAATATTTTAAGGGAGTATATATTGATTTGATGAGCAAGATTAAAAAGCTATTACCCCAAAAAACATCAAATAACTTACATAAGTTTGATTCGACGATCATAAATTTATCGGGATATCTCATAAAAGATGGGCTAAAAATAGGCGGTAAAAGTAACGACAGTCAAGTTAAAGTGAGTGTAGGATTAAAGGATCAATTGCCGACAAGTATAAGATTTTGTAAAGGACAAGAAGAAAGTAGTGAAGATATAGCATTAGTGAGAGCAATTAATGAAGCTAAAGTTGAAAAAGAGGATATTTTATTATTTGATAGAGGAATCAGAAAAGTTGGAACTTTTGCCGAATTTGATGAAAAGGAGTACAAATTTATCACAAGAGTTAAAGTAGGAAGAAAACATGATGTTATAAGCAGGAACAAAGTTATAAGAGAACAAAAATCGGATGGATCAGAGATTTTAGAAGATATAATAGTTAATCTTTATCGTGCACGAGGTAAAGTGGCAGAAAAGCATGATCTACGGCTAATAAAAATCAGAAATAAAATTGGAGATGAAATATGGTTTTTGACAAACTTGTTTGAAATGCCAGCTTATGAAGTAACAGAGCTATATAGGCGCAGATGGGATATAGAAGTGTTCTTTAAATTTATAAAGCAAAATCTTGGATATAAGCACTTTTTAAGCCATACTATGAATGGCATGAAGGTGTATATTTACATGATTATTATTACGGCTTTGTTATTTCTTGTTTATAAAATCAAAAATAATCTACATGGGTTCAAAATAGCATTACTGCAATTCACATTGGATCTAAATGACTCTTTTATACGTTCGATTGTTTTACTGTCGGGAGGTAATTTACATGCCGTTGATCATCTCATATCACGTTATTTTTGATACTTTCAACACTTATGGGCTTAACCCCAAAAGTGACTATAGAGTTAGTTTCAGAGGCTAACTTAGACGCTTTTTGAGTAGAAGCATAAAAACTATTCAAATCACCTATAAAATGGTCTGAAGGCAGAATTAACATTGTCTCGTTTTCATTGCAGAGAAGTGCAGCAATTAATATTGCCGCTGCTGTTCCAATTTTCACTGGTTCGAAAATCACTTTATATTCTTGCAGTGCATGCAATTCCTCCATCACTAATGACTCGTACTGTATATTTGTAGCAATTATGGGCGGCATATAATCGCTTTTTAGCCTCAACAAAGTGTTGTGAAACATAGTGTTCTGACTAAATATTTTCTGAAATTGCTTTGGCTTAGATAAAGGCCAAAGTCTGCTACCACTACCACCACACAATATTACAGGGCGCATTTAGTTAAGATATTAATTAAATAATTAATATCTTATACTGAGGGCAAAATACATGCAAGTTTTTGTTGTGGAATAGTTAATAAAGAAAGTAAATGTTGATTTAAAGTAATTGCTAATGAGAGTGATCATGTGTAGCGCCTTGCCCTTGCTGTGAATTTCTTCTATTTTGTAATTCCTCAACATGACCTTTTCTTTTATCACTTAATATTTCATTACCCTTATTTTGTTCTTCCTCAGGACTCTTTAGTATTTCATTACTCTTGCTAACTTCTTTATCATCCCCTTGTTTCTTTGGCCTTCTAGCGTTAAGCTCATCCCATGTGCCCACTAGTGAATCACGATTCCCATGATCCGGCTTTAGCCTTTCTTCACCTTTAATAACATTAAAGTCACTTTTTGCTTCTTCCCAACATCCTTTCAATTGGTGTTTCCACATAGTAAAGTAAGCATCACCATATTTTTTCTCATTTGCTACAAACAATAAAATTGGGGCCTTAAGTATTGTAGCTACCATATTTACTGAATTCTTCACTGCCATCGCAGGGGTGAACAAAAGATAGCCAAAAGACTTTGCAATTGGGTTTTGTTTGCTTATTAAATGCTCCCCTAACTTTATAGGAAGAGAAGTCAACAATTTAGTACAAACTTTAGCCAAGCTTGTAGCAAAAACGATAGGAACAGATATAAGACTTTTATCTAGCTCTAGATTACCATCCTGATCTCTAATTTCTGAAAAATGGGTGCTTAGCTTCTTGTAATCACTAGTGTATAATAATTCTCCATTTCTTCCTTTTTCATCAACAACTTCCTGAACTTTACCTTCTTTATTTTTTACCTCTTTAGTTAGCACAGAAGAATTAGTTAATTCAAATGGATATTGAGGATCCTTAGTTTTTTCAGCTTCAAAAATTGGCACGTGTTTTTTCAAATCCATTCTCGAAAAGCCTAATGGCTCAAAATATGACTTATGCAACTCATTTATCGGAATTTGCTTACCCTGATTGTCTATATAATTGATAGTAAAATAAGATCTATCATTATCTTTATCTTTGGTAACTAAAGATAATCTGAAACTTGGTTGTTCTCCATTCTCATCTTTTTGACCATACAAAAGTTTATAGGTTGGATTTTTATCTTTATCTAGTATAGCATTTCCATGCATATCCCTGTTTTCTATGATTTTAGCAGACTGTACAATTTGATCATAATTTTTTGGATACTGGCATTTCCTTCCATCATACATCATTACCTTTCTAAGGTCTTCGACGTAAACTTGAGATTCAGGTGAAGTAAGCAGACCTTTTGCTTTAAGTGTAAGATCTATTGCTCCCTTTTTTAATGCTTCAAACATATTGTCAAACCAAAATCGCTATAATGCTATAGTTCAATAATAAAACTAGTACACTAATAATATATTAACACAGCACCGGTGATTTTACAAGAAAATATGCCTGTAGAAGATAAAGATTGTAAAAGCGAGGGTTATATAAGTAATGCTTGATAAGTACTTTATGCATGTAATTGTAAAAATCCTCAAAGGTACGCTGTGTACATAATCTCCGCATACTACCTGCATTCCAAGAACTGCGTGCCAAAAAATGCAAAACAACAATACAACAAAAAATAAAAGCTCTAGAGGGTGATTAATAAATTTTTCACTAAAAGACAAAGAGCTATCAGTATAAAATGTGCAAGAAAATGAATAGATAAACCAAGGAAACAGGAACAGTAAAATTACCGCAGAAACACGCTGAACCCACCAATGATGTACTGAATTTCCAGACTGACTCATATAAACATAAATAAAAAAGCCATAGTAGAAAGAAGTAGCGTTACTGTCAGCAGTATAGCACTCCTTGAAACGCCAGTAATTTCTAAATTAAGCCCAGCATTCCACAATAAATGACGAATACCATTAAGAAAATGATATACAAAACTTATAAAACATAAGACATAAGCTAATTTAGCAACAGGAGTGAATAATAATGCATTTAAGTACCTTACTATAAGTAACTCAGGAAAGTAAACATGTAATATGAAATACCAAGAAAGTATCATTAATAAAAGGAATAGCAAGATACCAGTCAATCTATGCATAATAGAGAAAAAACTAGTAACTTGTACTTTATATATTTGTAAATGTGGAGAAAGAGGTCTATCACTCATAAAATTCCGTTATCGGGAAATTAAAATAAAGTAGAAGTAAAGACAGCAGTATAGCACATAACAACACCATCATTAAAAATGGTAAATTATGTGCAAAGCCTAAGGAGGTAATCCAGCTGCAGATTCCCCTACTGCTACCTTGTTACGACTTCACCCCAGTCACCGATCCCACTTTAAATAACTCCCTCCTTGCGGTTAGGTCGTTAGCTTCGAGTGAAACCAATTCCCATGGCGTGACGGGCAGTGTGTACAAGACCCGAGAACGTATTCACCGTGGCGTGCTGATCCACGATTACTAGCGATTCCAACTTCATGCACTCGAGTTGCAGAGTACAATCCGAACTGAGATGGCTTTTAAGGGATTAGCTTAGCCTCGCGACTTTGCAGCCCATTGTAGCCACCATTGTAGCACGTGTGTAGCCCACTCCATAAGGGCCATGATGACTTGACATCATCCCCACCTTCCTCCAGTTTATCACTGGCAGTTTCCTTAAAGTCCCCAGCATTACCTGATGGTAACTAAGGATGAGGGTTGCGCTCGTTGCGGGACTTAACCCAACATCTCACGACACGAGCTGACGACAGCCATGCAACACCTGTGTGAAACCCGGCCGAACCGACCCTATCCCTTCGAATAGGTATAATTTCCATGTCAAGGAGTGGTAAGGTTTTTCGCGTTGCATCGAATTAAACCACATGCTCCACCGCTTGTGCGGGTCCCCGTCAATTCCTTTGAGTTTTAATCTTGCGACCGTAGTCCCCAGGCGGAATGTTTAACGCGTTAGCTGTAATACAGAAAGTAAAACTCCCCATATTTAACATTCATCGTTTACAGCGTGGACTACCAGGGTATCTAATCCTGTTTGCTCCCCACGCCTTCGCGCCTCAGCGTCAGATTTGAACCAGATAGACGCCTTCGCCACTGGTGTTCCTCCTAATATTTACGAATTTCACCTCTACACTAGGAATTCCTCTATCCTCTTTCAATCTCTAGATTAGCAGTTTTAAAAGCAATTCCAAGGTTGAGCCTTGGGATTTCACTTTTAACTTACTAATCCGCCTACGCGCCCTTTACGCCCAATAATTCCGAATAACGCTAGCCCTCTCCGTATTACCGCGGCTGCTGGCACGGAGTTAGCCAGGACTTCTTCTGTGAGTACCGTCATTATCTTCCTCACTAAAAGAGCTTTACAACCCAAAGGCCTTCTTCACTCATGCGGCATGGCTGGATCAGGCTTTCGCCCATTGTCCAATATTCCCCACTGCTGCCTCCCGTAGGAGTCTGGACCGTATCTCAGTTCCAGTGTGGCTGATCATCCTCTCAGATCAGCTATAGATCATTGCCTTGGTAGGCTATTACTCCACCAACTAGCTAATCTAATATAGGCTCATCTAATAGCAATAAATTTTTCCCCCGTAGGGCGTATACGGTATTAGTTGCCGTTTCCAACAATTATTCCGTACTACTAGGTAGATTCCTATACATTACTCACCCGTCTGCCACTAAGTTATACCATAGCAAGCTACAATATAACTCCGTTCGACTTGCATGTGTTAGGCCTGCCGCCAGCGTTCATTCTGAGCCAGGATCAAACTCTCAAATTTAGACTTCAACCTATAAAAGGTTGAGGGTACATCGGATAAATCCGACAAAAAATAATTTAGCTTAATACTGCTGTCTTTATTTCTACTTTAGAAATATTTTAATCTCCAACTATTCAAACAACTTTGAGAATATTATTATGTGATATAATCACTATGTCAATATGTTTTTGCAAATCAAAAGCATTAATGTATAAATATATAACTATTTGGAATATTACCATGAAAAAATACATCTTTCTGCTTGCACTCGCGCCAATGTTAGTTGGCATCACATTATACTTATTGCGCAACATTGATAACACAAAACAATCTATAACTGCAGGTGACAAGTTTTACGAAGTATTATTCTTAAAAAAAGATAATAAGCCGCTGCTAGAAGAAATAGATTCAAATTGGGAGTATTTAGCAAATTTTGAACGCGCATTCAATCATATCTCAGATTCAATGCCAACAGACACAGCATCTATTTATAATGATTTGGCAGATGATAAAGATGCTCCTAATGTTTTGCGTGAGTTAGCACAATATTTAGAAGTAATGAGCTTACTTCACTCCAACGGTGAAAAAATAAATAAAGATAAAATTGATAATTTAGAATCAAGTGCAGTGTATCCTTATTCAAGCCAAGAAGCTATCGCTGTAGTAAAGATACACAATAACGACATTAAAGGTGCAACTGAAGTATTGCATTCCCTATTAAATGACAGAAAATGCCCTACTCTAATAAAGGCTAATGCACAAGAACTACTCCGGATATATGGGAGTTAACTCATTGGACTTTTTGCATAGCTTTTGGCAGCGCGTTGGATGAAACGAAAAACTTCCTTGACAAGCCTCGCCAGCTCCCTTATCATAAAACTGAAGCTATTTATTTATCTTCGCAATCTGTGCAGGTTAATGACAAAAAACTTAGGGTATTTGGCGCCTCATGTTTAATTTTTCGCACTACGTGCATCGCATGTCTTTAAAAATTTCTGGGTTTTTACCTATATAAGCCGAAACGCGCTTACAAAGCGTTTAAGACAGCAAAAAACGTCAAATTGACAAGGGAGAATTTGAATGCTAGCTACTACGGGGTTTCTTTGCCTTTTTTCCTGCTTAGTAAATTTCTTAAACACTTGCGGTGTAGGTTAGTTGCAAGTTAAAAGCAGCTAAATCGCTCTTAATCAAGCGTTTTAGAATAAAAAAAACGCCGATATTTTAGTACATGGTAAATAGCCAACCACCACGGGGTTTCTTTTGCCTTTTTTTTCATTTGGTAAATTTTTTAAATATTTATGGCTAAAGATTGCACGAATGTTGCAATTACAAAAACGATTTCTACTAGGGTATCACGCACTGGGATGACACCATTCTTTTTCCTGGATCCAAGTAGTCAGGGCACTGGGATGACAGCTACCCTGACAATCGTCATCCCGCTGCTTGTTAGCGGATACCGCGGCGGTATGACGTAGAAGTTATACTTTTATGCTTACCAACTTAATAAAATTCCTGGATTCCAGTGGGCTTTGTTGCATAGCAACTGAAAAAATCTGGTGGCTACTGACAAAATTCATTATAAAATAGCCATTTAACCTTGAAAGAAAAAATATGCCACAAAAAATGAGGGTCAGTAACCATAGCGAATATAACAAATTTCTAGAAAAAAGAGGAAATATTTTTCATTATATCAACGAAGCCATAGAAAAGTGGTACGAGAATGGTCCAAAAATACCAGGTGGCAACAATATTTATAGCGATAAAGTTGTAATTTTGGTGCACATAATAACTTGTTTATTTAGAATAGGCCTGAGGCAAACAGTTGGGTTTATAGCAGGATACCTTGAGCAAATTGGGAAAAATTTGCAAGTTATCAGCTATTCACAATCATCAAGAAGGTTTAAGAAACTCAATATTAAGATCAATGATTGCAGAATTGATAAAAATAATATGGAAGATATCGAAATTACTATAGACAGTACAGGAATTAGTATATACAACAACACTCCTGGTCATAGCAAAGAAAATAGCGAAGATAGAAAGTATCGCAGCTATGAACAGACAAGAAAATTGCATGTAATGTTGAATACAAACAGCAAAAAAGCCATAGCTGTAAAATACAGTAACGGTGTCTACTCTGATCACTATGGAGCTTGTGATTTGCTAAAAGAAGTCGATTTTCAGTATGTCATAAAAGTACTATATGCAGATAGGGCATATGACAGAGAAAAGCTCTATAAGCTGTGTAATCAATATGGTATAAAAACGAAAATTCCTCCGAAAAACAACGCAGCAGAGCATCCAAAATTGGATTATATGCTTGATAGAAATGCCGCTATTCAGTTAATGAAATTACATGGTGAGAATGGTATAAAAAGATGGAAAGAAGAAGTAAATTACGGAAAAAGATCGTATATTGAAGGATTTTTCTCAAGGTTGAAGCGAATATTTGGGTTTAGTTTTAGGAGCAAATCTGAGATTAATCGTGAGAAGGAACTGCTACTCAAGTGTTATTTGCTTAACAAATTTACTGAAATAGGCATGGCTAAGTTTGAGATAGCTTCATGAATTTATTGTACGTTACCTACTATCCGAAGAGCGATACAACAAAGCCATTCCAGTGTCAGCTACTTTCATGACACCAACAGTTGATATTGGTTTGTTGCTTTGCTAGCCAACTACTAGCTATGCCTCAAGTTTCCTATTCAAAATTTTCAATATCAAATCCAATTCATTTGGATTATCATACCGTATCATAACTTTACCCTTAGAATTGTTGTCATTAATTTTGATCTTTAAACCAAGTTGAGAAGATATAGCGCCTTCTATTACTGTCATATCTTGATTTCTAGTATATCTCTGCTCTTTTTGATTGTTGTTTTGATGTAGGTCCTTTATCAGTTTTTCAGTTTGTCTAACGCTTAAGCCCTGAGAAACTATTTTTTCTGCAATACTTTCCGCATTTTCAACATTAATCAACGCTCTTGCATGACCCATAGACAATTTTTTCTCATTGATCATTGTTTTCACCCTATCAGGGAGCAACAACATCCGAATCATATTGGTTATGTGGCTGCGGCTTTTGCCTATAGCTGAAGCTAATTCCTCATGTGTATAGAAAAACTCATCTATCAGTTTTCTGTAAGCTTCACCTTCCTCTATTGGATTAATATCTTGCCTTTGTATGTTTTCAATAATGGATACTTCCAAGCATTCCTTGTCGCTCAGATCTTTTATGATAACCGGTGCACTATCAAGATTTGCAATCTTGCTTGCTCGCCAACGACGTTCTCCAGCTATTATTTCATAACCATCATCATTTGAATCTTTGCGTACCACGATAGGCTGTATAATGCCACTTTTCTTTATCGAATTTGCAAGTTCTCTTAATGACTCCTCGTCAAAATGTTTCCTCGGTTGAAATTTGCTTGGGTGCAGTAATGAAATAGGCAAATGCTCTTGTCGATCTTCTTTATTATCATAATTATCGCCTATGAGGCCGGCAAGACCTCTGCCGAGGCGTCTATCATCCTTCATACTACGCCCTCGCTTACTAGTTTCTTCTCCTTACAACTGCTCGCGTGCTTTTTTAAAATTTCCCTTGCCAAACTTATATATGCTTGTGCACCAGGACACTTAAGATCATACACAATAGCGGGTTTTCCATGAGAAGGCGCTTCTGATAACCGTACGTTACGTGGAATAACAGTCTCATACAATGGGATGATAGTTTTGTATACTTTATCATTTAAATACTGGCAAATATCGTTTTTAATCTGTTCACTGAGTTTGTTGCGCCTGTCATACATTGTTAACACTATCCCTTCTATTGCCAAAAAAGGGTTTAGGTTATTTCTTTTTATCAGCTCTACAGTTTTAACTAAATGGCTTAATCCCTCCAAAGCAAAAAATTCACACTGAAGAGGAACAATAATAGAATTAGCAGCAGTCAAAGCATTTATGGTTAGAAGCCCAAGTGATGGAGGGCAATCGATGATTATATACTCATAATTATCGCGTATCTTCTCTAATGCGCTTTTTAGCACAAATTTTCCTCGCTCAAGTTGCGATAATTCAATTTCTGCAGCTGATAAATCAACTACTGACGAAATTAGTGATAAATTTGGAATTTCCTTTATATTGAAAATTGCCGATTCTATCAATTTATTTTCGCTGCTTAGTAGTATTTTGTATATATTTTTTTCTTCCCTACTACGATAAGAAATCCCGAGTCCGGTGCTAGCATTTCCTTGAGGATCAAGATCTACCAATAAAGTGCTTTTTCCTACAGCAGCAAAGGCTGTCGACAAATTTATACTAGTTGTGGTTTTGCCAACTCCACCCTTTTGATTTACTATTGCAATAATCTTGCTCACGCCTTTTATCTTATGTATAAAATAATTCTATTGTATATATGCAAGAAACTTTTGCATTAGAAAATTTTTTTGTTGTTAACCACACTAAAATTAGACTGTCTTTTTTGCTTTGTGTAACACACTTTGAACCTTGTTTCCTAATTCATTCAGAGTGAATGGTTTTGGCAAAAAGTGAAAATCTTCTATATTGATGTCATCACTCTTTAAAAAAGCATCTTCTGCATACCCAGAAATAAAAATAACGTTGATATTTGGCCTATGGATCAATGCTTCTTTAACTATTTCTGGGCCGCTCACCTCTGGCATGATTACATCAGTGATTATAAGATCTATGTGTTGACTTTTTTTACTGATTATTTCTAGCGCCTCGCTGCCTATGCTTGCTTCTATTACATCAAATCCTTTTCTTTTGAGTGCTTTAGAGATGAATTCCCTTACTGAATCTTCATCTTCAATCAATAAAATTATACCATTACCTTTAATTTCACTTACTACCGGTCTTTCTATTTCTTCACTATCTTCCTCTCTCAGATTTTCATCTGATATGTAAACCATGGGCAAAAATATGCTAAATTTAGTTCCATGATTTACTTTGCTAGCAACATAGATGTATCCTTCAGTTTGTTTAATAATGCCATATACAGTAGAGAGGCCAAGACCTGTACCAGAGGTAATATCTTTGGTAGAAAAAAATGGATCAAAGATCTTTTCAGTTGTATCACTCGTCATTCCACATCCAGTATCAATTACTTCAATCACAACATAATTTCCATGTTCAATCGCTTCCTTGTCTGGAGAAAACATATCCTGAGGTGTAGAATTTAATGAGTCAATCTTTTGATTAAAGGTTCGTATAGTTAATTCTCCGCCCTTTTCCATAGCAGCACTAGCATTGACTGCTAAGTTAAGTATAACTTGCTCTAATTGCCCTTGATCAGCCCTAACAGCACCCAAGTCTCTACCATAATAAATATTAAATTTTATATTTTCACCTATTAATCTTTTTATCATTTCATAAAGATTAGCTATAGTATTATTTACATCAATAATTTTTGGCTGCAAGGTCTGTCTTCTTGAGAAAGCAAGCAATTGTCTTACTAAATTTGATCCACGCTTTGCATTTTGCTGTATCTGTATTATATCTCCAAAAGATGGGTCACCAGCTGAGTGTTGGAGTAAAAGCAAATCGCAAAATCCTATTATCCCAGTCAATATATTGTTGAAATCATGCGCAATACCACCTGCTAACTGCCCTATAGCTTGCATCTTTTGATAATGCTCAAGCTTTATCTCTAGGTTTTTGTGTTCAGTATTATCAATAAAATAACAAAGTATGAAGATCATTTTATTATGAAGAAACTTATTGAAATATATTTTTATGTTATTACCGCCGTTGAGCTGTACATCAAAAGACGCATTATTTATTCTATTACTCGAAAAATATTCACGTATTTTCACATGATAACTATCCAATATCAACGTAAAGATTGAATTATTATCTGACCCTGCAAGCTTTATTAGTGCCGTATTTTTCTTTACAAAGTTGCCGTTTATGTCACATTGTGCAATAGCAATTGATGAATTTGCAAAACAAGGGTGTAATTGATAATCAACAATATTTGATTCGGTTGGTGTTATAAAGCCATATATATAGCTATGGTTGTATTTATCACAAAATATAGCAGTGCTCATATAAGCCTTGAATGGAATACCACTTATAGTAAAAAACAAAATTTCATTATCGGTTGTTGTATTGTTATATTTAGATTGAGATATAAAATCACTGATTGAGCTACCTTTTTCCAGTTTTTTCAGTTCAAATATGTCTAAAAATCTTTTATTTACAGATAAAATCACCCCTTTGGCATTTGCAATGTAAGTTCCTATACTGTGTTTTTCTATTAACTCTTCATATATCTGCTCCTTGTTTATCTGTGTTGCTTTTAACACAAAATACCCATCTGGCCTTGCTATTGGCACTAATGATAAATTTAAAATCTTATTACTATTTATAGCAATTTGGGGATTATCTGGTATCGGCTCAAAGAGCAAAAGAAAGTTAGATACTCTATTCTTCTTGTTTAAGGAAATGCATACCTGTACAGAAGAGTTATTTTTTAGTGCATGATAGAGTACTTTTTTGTCTGCTTCTGAAACATCTCCTATTTCAAGAATCTTGTCTAACGTAATGTCATCATCTATATGATCTTTAAACCTTTCGTAGAACCTTGCATCAGCATAAATAATACCTTCATCTTTATGTAAAATAAGGCAAAATTCTGTATTATGATTTAGTGCATTTGCAAATATTGCATTTTGAAATTCTATAGTATTAAGTAGGTATCTGTAGCGTTTTACATTATACATCATAAAGAGAGTTGTTAGAATGCTAACTAATAAATTAATCTCTATATTAATATGCTGACTATATATATCAAAAAAGTAGAGTATCGATATTGCTACTGGAGGTAAGAGCATAATAACTGCCATCACAACAATTGACATTCCATAATTTCTTAGTATGAAGTCAACCCTGTTCTCTTTTTTGTTATCTATGTATCTTTTATTCATTATTGTTACTTGGCATTGTTGTACATACGAAAATGTTCTATTATATTGATTTAATTATTATAGATTTATTAACGTCTTTGATAGATAATTATCATCCAAATCTAATTAAGTTCCTTAAATATCAGATATAACAATGTTAATAAGCTAGCAAGAGGATATTATGGAAAAACAAAAAACACAAGCATTTAAATGGTTCTGTGCACTAAGAGATAAGATCATAGAATCTTTCTTATTAATTGAAAAACAATCATCCGCAGAGCCAAAGATCGAAAAGAGAAAGTGGGATCGCCCAGGTGGTGGAGGTGGTGAATCTACAATTATTTTTGGTAATGTTTTTGAAAAAGTTGGAGTAAACGTTTCAAAAGTACACGGAAAATTTGCAGATTCAGCCATTAATGAAATTCCTGGTGCAAGTGAAAGTAACGGAGAGTTTTGGGCAAGCGGTATATCTTTAGTGTCTCATATGCAATCGCCCCTTATCCCTGCAGCACATATGAACACAAGGCTGATATATACTTCAAAACAATGGTTTGGTGGAGGAATGGATTTTACGCCAATATATACAAATGAAGAAGATTGCAAGTATATCCATGAATCAATCAAAATGACATGTGATAGATTTGACACCGGATATTATCCAAAATTTAAAGAGCAATGTGACAACTATTTTTTCTTACAACACAGAAAAGAGCCGCGTGGCATTGGTGGTATTTTCTATGATAATCTGAGTTCTGGTAATTGGGAAAATGATTTTGAGTTCACAAAAGCAGTAGGTGAAGCCTTTTTGGAAATTTATTCGCACGTCATACGTAAACATATGCAAAAATCTTGGACAAAAGAACAACGAGAAAATCAATTAATAAAACGTGGCAGATATGTAGAATTCAATCTGTTATACGATCGTGGCACAAGGTTTGGTTTAATGACGGACGGCAATCCAGATGCAATTATGATGTCAATGCCACCACTTGTTAAGTGGTTATAGAGAGCTGCTATTAGTAGAAAATAAATCATCATAGTTTAAAATTGTACCATGGTAGTGAGCTTTTATATAGGGGGTATAATCATGGGCATAATAGATAAT
Source organism: Wolbachia endosymbiont of Phyllotreta cruciferae (assembly GCF_918697765.1). Classification (NCBI taxonomy): domain Bacteria; kingdom Pseudomonadati; phylum Pseudomonadota; class Alphaproteobacteria; order Rickettsiales; family Anaplasmataceae; genus Wolbachia; species Wolbachia endosymbiont of Phyllotreta cruciferae. The sequence goes on along the minus strand of NZ_OU953855.1, from coordinate 449,091 downwards.
TTTTTAATTAAATCTGTCAAAAACAATGACATAAAAGGTGTTAAACTGACTCTAATTCTCTATGATGCATTAAATAGTTTTAGAAAATTCTTTTCAAAGACTATGTCTCTCAAGAATACAGGATCATTTGATATAAATAATAATCAAGCTTTAAATCAGGCTTTAGGACATGCTACAGATCACAAAATAATGGAATTGCTGATTAATCGTGGAGCTGATATCCACTCAATAGATGAGAATGGAAAGAATGTTATAATTCGTGTTATTGAGAGTTTAGCAGAATCAAAAAATCTAAAATTGGATAGTGAGAAAAACTTACCAGCAGAGATAATTCTTCACCCCACAGTTTCCTTTTTACTAGGAAAAGGCGCAGAGTATTATTCTACAGATGATTTGAATGTTGAAGCTATACAACAAAAACCTCCTAGAACCTCTGAATATGAGCCAATAATACCAACTCTCATTGTTGGCCAGTCAAATAGGAGACATTGCAGAGTTGTTTAATTGTGGAGCTGGCAAGAGAAGTAATAAATTTGCACAAAGCACCCTCAAGCAGAGCAATTGTATCGTATATTTTATTGCGCAAAATGTTCTGTTTTATATATAACCAAAGCCTCTCAACAGGATTTAGCTCTTACTTTTACCCACAATTTTGAGAGGTTATGATGTGAAGCATAACAATGCTCTCCTTAAGGTTTTCATAGCCCCGCCATAGAGTCATAGACCCTGGTAAATTATCACTTTTTCTATTCATAAATCCACCCAATTTTCCTAACCAAATAATAGCTTGTTTTATGTTTGGAGGTTCTTCGGGTAATGTTGCATAAGTGTTGAAAGTATCAAAAATAACGTGATATGAGATGATCAACGGCATGTAAATTACCTCCCGACAGTAAAACAATCGAACGTATAAAAGAGTCATTTAGATCCAATGTGAATTGCAGTAATGCTATTTTGAACCCATGTAGATTATTTTTGATTTTATAAACAAGAAATAACAAAGCCGTAATAATAATCATGTAAATATACACCTTCATGCCATTCATAGTATGGCTTAAAAAGTGCTTATATCCAAGATTTTGCTTTATAAATTTAAAGAACACTTCTATATCCCATCTGCGCCTATATAGCTCTGTTACTTCATAAGCTGGCATTTCAAACAAGTTTGTCAAAAACCATATTTCATCTCCAATTTTATTTCTGATTTTTATTAGCCGTAGATCATGCTTTTCTGCCACTTTACCTCGTGCACGATAAAGATTAACTATTATATCTTCTAAAATCTCTGATCCATCCGATTTTTGTTCTCTTATAACTTTGTTCCTGCTTATAACATCATGTTTTCTTCCTACTTTAACTCTTGTGATAAATTTGTACTCCTTTTCATCAAATTCGGCAAAAGTTCCAACTTTTCTGATTCCTCTATCAAATAATAAAATATCCTCTTTTTCAACTTTAGCTTCATTAATTGCTCTCACTAATGCTATATCTTCACTACTTTCTTCTTGTCCTTTACAAAATCTTATACTTGTCGGCAATTGATCCTTTAATCCTACACTCACTTTAACTTGACTGTCGTTACTTTTACCGCCTATTTTTAGCCCATCTTTTATGAGATATCCCGATAAATTTATGATCGTCGAATCAAACTTATGTAAGTTATTTAATGTTTTTTGGGGTAATAGCTTTTTAATCTTGCTCATCAAATCAATATATACTCCCTTAAAATATTCTGGATTTATAACTTTTAACCTTTTTGACAAACCACTGTATGTTACTGTACTTTTATCGCTATTCTTATCCATTATACACCTGTTTATTACCATTTCTAGCGCTCTTAGGCTTGTTTTTTGCCCCATTAATATTAACTTCATTAGACCTTTAAATATAATCTTGCCCAACAATTTAGTATTACATTTATCTACTTCACTTAATTTTCCTAGCCTTTCTAAATCCTCATCTTTTATTAAATTTAGTACTCTTTCTATTTGATCCATTATTGCCTCCATTTTCTTGCAATAATAGTTCTTTATGTCTTTTTTGTGTTACTTTCAACACTTATGGGATAAATGGCTGGAAAGAGAGTTAAAACACATTAATTTGGGAGATAAAAGGCTTAATAAAAGGCTTATAAAAACAAGTTATTGCATAGAGGGTAAGGCATCTGGTTCAATTAATCAAAGCTGTAGTGGGTGGAAAGAAGCTAAGGGTGCATATAGATTATTTAGCAATGAAAAGCTTGAAGATAAGGAAATTTATTCTTCCCATTATAAAGAAACTAAGGAAAGAATAAAAGGAAACCAGTTGGTCTTTTCAGTTCAAGATACAAGTTATTTGGATTTTGACTCTCATATAAAGACCAAGAGACTAGGCAGTATTTCTAAAGCTTATACAAAGCATAAAATGGGTTTACTGTTGCATAGTGCCTTAATAGTCAGCAGAGACGGATTACCTTTAGGTCTATCTTCCCAACAATGTTGGGCGCGTTCTATTAGGGAAGAAGAAACGGCACAAGAAAAAGCAAACAGAAAATACCGTACCTCCATAGAAGAAAAAGAAAGTTATAAGTGGATAACAGCTCTTAAAGAAACTATAAACAACCTTCCTCCAAATGTACAACTTGTTACCCTTGGTGATAGGGAAGCAGACATCTTCAAATTTTTATGGGTGGCTGAGACGTTAGGTAGTTTTTATGTAATCCGCAATCGAGCTAATAGAAGATTTATCTGTACTGAAGTCGGAAAAACAGATTTGCAAACACGCATCACTCAACTGCCAGTAAAAAAGAAAATTTCTCTAGAAGTTACTAAAGGTGGAAACCAGAGATCAAGGAAAGCTAATATTGAAGTTAAGTATATGAAAGGCTATATACCTATCAGATCTTCTTCCATTTATGGGTCAAAAGATACAATACATAAAATAAGTGATAAAATCCCTGTATATGTGGTAAGTGCAAAAGAAACAAATCCTCCTGATGGATTGGAAGCTATCGACTGGACTCTACTAACTAATGTACCGATTAATAATACTTTAGATGCCATAGAAAAGATAAATTGGTATAAGCTAAGGTGGAAAATTGAAGAGTATTTTAGGATTTTAAAATCAGGATGTAAGATAGAAAGCTCCCGCTTAGCTACAAAAGAAAGATTACAGAAGTTAATTGCTATAAAAAGTATAATCGCGTTTAAAATTTTATATTTGACAAAAGTGGCTTTATCAAATCCCATGGAAATTTGTACTAAAATTTTAAGCAACGAAGAGTGGAAGGTCCTTTACATGCGTGAGTATCGGGTAGCAACATTACCCGAAGAACCTCCAAACATAAAACAAGCTATTATTTGGTTAGGAAAATTGGGTGATTTATGAATAGAAAAAGTGATAATTTACCAGGGTCTATGACTCTATGGCGGGGCTATGAAAACCTTAAGGAGAGCATTGTTATGCTTCACATCATAACCTCTCAAAATTGTGGGTAAAAGTAAGCCCTTAACAAAGGAGTATATCCTGGATCATTAAATTTCTGACCTTACCCAGAAAAAGTGGAGAGAAAGAAAGGAGTTTTTTCGGGTAAAATAAAATTTTGGAGGATTAGAAATGGTAAGAGAATATACAGCAGAATTCAAATTGGAAGCTGTTAAACTGGCAAATGAACAAAGAAAGGTAGGTCAACCAGTTGCAAAAGTAGCAAGAGATCTAGGAATAAGGGATAGTGTATTAGGAAAATGGATGAAGAAATATAACGAAAAAAAGTCAGCGGCAAATGCATTTCCAGATGTAGCACCTTATGACAAAGAGAGATTTGATTTACAGAAAGAGTTAGCAAAAGTAACAAGAGAAAGAGACATTTAAAAAAAAGCCCTGGCCAGTCAAAAAGAGTAAAATATTTTTTTATAAAAGAGCATAGTAACTGCTATAAAGTACAGGAATTATGTAGGATTTTCTGCTAGTGGCTACTATAAGTGGACCACAAGAAAAATAAGCAGTAGAGAATCAGCAAATAAAGAGCTACTCGCAGCTATTCAAAGTATTATGCAGAAAAATGACATCAGGGCTATACTGAGAAGAAAGTTTAAAATTAAAAAACAACAAACAGATAATAGAGCTGTAGCTCCCAATATACTAGATCAAAACTTTATTGTTGATCAACCAAATAAAGTACTTACTATTACCCACAAATATAAATGTTTGTTGCATAGCTCTTAATGGCATAACTTTTGCTTGAAATAACTGTTTATATGGTGCAATTTACAGCTTTTAGTTGCTAAAATTATAACTCTTAGTTTAATAATTTTAATCTAATAAGCTTTCAGGTTAATAAAATTAAATTATTTGAGTAAATACAATACTATGTTTTTATTTGTGGGTAATAGTAAGAATAAAGTATGGGATTACTTACATCAAAACCAAGGAGGGATGGCTATATTTGGCAGCAATAATTCTCACGTATGGTAGTTAATGAGTAGTGCAATAAATAAACAATTGGTTATGAACTCTTTATTAATGGCCATTAATAGGCGTAAACCTGTTAAAAATCTACTGCTGCACAGTGACCAAGGTTCACAATATACTGCGCAAGGGTATCAATATCTCTTAGCTGTAAAGAATATAGATGAGTAATAAAGGCTGTTGTTACGACAGTTCTGTTGCAGAAAGCTTCTTTAGCTCATTGAAAAGAGAAATACTTATTGATACTTCACAACACTCTGCTCAACAAACTAGAACTGCAATATTTGAATACATAGAAATTTTTTATAACAAACAACGTCACTATTAACTATTGCATTCCTGAGCATTTTGATTCATCATTCTCTTTGTGAAAAACATTCCAAACTTTCTCTCCACTTTTTCTGGGTAAGGTCACTTTTCCACTGATCATATTTAATCGCCATAACTTTACTCCTACTTTAATAATATTTTAATTATCATATATTATGGCAAGAAAGTCAACCCTACCTAATTTTGCTTAGTGAGCACACTAACTATGAAACAATCTATATTACCATCAAAAACAGAATTTATATTGCCCACTTCATGTCCAGTTCTTAAATCCTTCACCATTTGATATGGATGCATAACGTACGATCTGATCTGATTGCCCCAGCCTATATCGCATTTTTTACCATATTCTTCAGCCATTTTCTGTTCTTTTTTTTCCAGTTCAATTTGGTATAAACGTCCTTTAAGTAATTTTAACGCCTCATCTTTATTTCTGTGTTGAGAACGACCATTTTGGCATTGAACTACAACACCAGTTGGAATATGCGTAATGCGTACTGCACTTTCAGTTTTGTTCACATGCTGACCGCCTGCTCCAGAAGCTCGGTAGGTGTCGATCTTTAGATCCTTTTCATCCACAGCAATATCAATTGAATCTTCGATCACTGGAGTTACTCCTACACTTGCAAAACTGGTATGACGTTTACCATTTGCATCAAATGGCGATATTCTAACCAGCCTGTGAATTCCACTTTCACTTTTTGCCCACCCATAAGCTTTTTCTCCAACGATTTTTATCATTGCAGACTTTATACCAACTGACTCTCCTTCTAATTTTTCTACAACTTCAACTTTAAAGTTGTGATAAATTTCTGCCCACCTTATATACATGCGCATCAGCATTTCAGCCCAATCATTGCTCTCGGTTCCGCCAGCTCCTGAGTGGATTTCTAAAAAGCAGTTATTATTATCTGCTTCACCAGTAAATAAGGACTCTGTTTCTTTATACTTGATTAATTTCTCTAGCTTAGCTAATTCATTTTCAACTTCAGAGAAAAATTCTTCATCATTTTCATCAATAGCAGACTTCATTAAGCTGATGGCATCGTTGTAATCGCTTTCCAGCTTTAAAAACGACTCTACGTCATTCTTAATTTTAGAACGTTCTTTTAAAACTTCTTGTGCTTTTTGGTTATCTTGCCATAGGTCATCATTCGACGCTTGGGAGTCAAGCTCTTCAAGGCGCAACTTTAATTTTTCTATGTCAAAGACACCTCCTGATAAGAGAAATACTTTTATTTAAGCTTTGAAAGTGTTCAAGAATTTCTGGATAAGTTTTCATTATACTTTAGATTTTAATATATTTACTATCAATAACAATAACAGTAAACAAAATAGAAATTTAACCATATGATAGTTAATTTAAATAATTTCATTATACTTTAATGTTTAAGGAAATCAAGCGCGTATATTTATTAAAAAACAAGGTAAAGTAATGAATATTGAAATAAGTTCCCATTATGGTTTAGACAAAAAGGCTATTGATGACTTAATAGAGTCACTTGATAACGAGGAGCTAGAGAATGTTCGTAATATTGTAAAAACGATAGACAGTGTTCAGTTAGCTTATTTTTTATCTACTTCAATCAGTGATCACAGGGAGAAATTAGTTAATATCCTCGATCAACATTTGTTAAGTGATGCCCTAGTGCATGTAGTGCCAGATTTACAAATAGAGATCATAGAAACATTGGGAATAGAAAATACAGCAAAGTTACTAATGCTCCTTGATGTAGAAGATATAGTAACCATAGTGAAAGATTTAGATAGAAAGTCTGTAGAAAATATACTTTACTATTTGCCCAGCAAAACTCAGAAATCGGTAGAGGAGTTGCTATCATATCCAGAAGAAAGTGCAGGAAGGTTAATACATAAAGATATGGTTATAGCTCCATATTATTGGACAATAAATCAACTGACAGAATTTGTGTGCAACTATAAAAAAATACCAGAAAAATTTCACCAGATATTCATTATCAACTCAAAATTAGAGCCTATAGGCAGTGTTAATTTAAATAAGGTAATATCTCACTCAGGAGACACAATAATAAAAGAGATAATGGATCATGACATAAAAATCATTAAAACTGGAATAGACCAAGAGGAAGTAGCAAGAATATTTAAAGATTACTCTCTATTATCGGCTCCGGTAGTAAATAAGAATGGTAAAATTATTGGTGTGATCTTAATTGAAGATGTGATAAAAGTTGTTCAACAAGAAACAGAAGAGGATGTACTCAAAATAAGCGGTGTATCTTCTAAAGCCGATATAAATGCTCCTATACATAAAACTATAATTAAAAGGCTACCTTGGTTACTGTTTAACCTCTTAGCTGCAACAATGTGTTCCATAGTAGTTGGCTTTTTCGATGATGTAATAAAAAGTTTTATAGTGCTGCCAATAATCATGCCGATAATTGCATCAATGAGCGGAAATGCAGGATCCCAAACAGTAACGCTAACCATCCGGGCAATCGCAACAAAATATCTAACTGAGCAAAATGCAAAAAGAATACTGATGAAAGAATTTTTAATAGGTCTTATAAACGGGGTGATCTTATCTACTATTTCATTAGTAGTGTTAGCAATAAGGTTTCACAACTTCAAAGTGGAGATGATTTTTGTGGTCTCCATGATTATGATGTCAATTATTGCAACGTTCATCGGAACTTTCATTCCTATAATGCTTCATCGCTTAAAGTCTGACCCTGCCGTTTCTTCTTCAATCCTAACATCGGCAACAACTGATATTCTCTCAGCTTTTATATTTCTTGGTTTAGCTACGATCTTTTTATTAAATAGCTAATACTATCTATAGCTATACCGCCGCGAACCGTCATGCCGCGATTCATTCGCGGTATCTCTTAGCATAGATCCCGCTAACAAGTAGCGGGATGACGAGAAAGGGGCTACTTGGATGACATTCTTCCTGGTGTGCCCAAATCACAATGTTCGTACATCTGTGGATTTATTCGCGGTATAGATTCCGCTAACGAGTAGCGGAATGACGGTTTTTCAAATTGTCGTAAGTCAGTTTAGCTATAATATCAAATTTCACAACTTCACCAACTATTTCTTTCTATTAAATAAGAATAAATTGCCTATACAAAAATAGATTGGCAATATTTCAAGTCTGCCAAGCAGCATTAAAAACGATAGAAATAATTTTACTTCATTACTGAAAGAGGAATAATTACCCGAAGGACCTATTAAATTACTAAATCCCGGGCGGCTTTGTTGCATCACACTTTATGAGATGGTGATTTATGGTAAATTCATGTAACTATCTCAAATTTAGCCATACCAATATCAGTGAATTTATTAAGCAAATAGCATTTGATTAGCAGTTCTTTTTCTCGATTTATCTCAGATTTATTCCTAAAACTAAATCCGAATATTTGCTTTAATCTTGAGAAAAACCCTTCAATATAAGATCTTTTCCCATAATTTACTTCTTTTTTCCATTCTTTCATGCCATCTTCACCGTATAATTTTATTAACCTAATAGCAGCATTCCTGTCAGACATATAATCTATTTCTGGATGTTCTGCCGCATTGTTTATTGGTGGAATTTTTGTCTTTATATCGTATTTGTTACACAACTTATAAAACTTGTGCCTATCACATGCTCTATCTGCATATAGTGCTTTTATGGCATGCTGAAAATCAACTTCTTTTAGCAAATCACAAGCTCCATAGTGATCAGAGTAGACACCGTTACTGTATTTTACAGCTATGGCTTTTTTGTTGTTTATATTCAACATTACGTGCAATTTTCTCGTTTGCTCATAGCCACGATATTTTCTGTCAGTGCTATTTTCCTTGCTGTGACCAGGAGTGTTGTTGTATATACTAATTCCTGTACTGTCTATAGCAATTTCGATATCTTCCATATTATTTTTATCAATTCTGCAATCATTTATCTTAATATTAAGTTTCTTAAACCTTCTTGATGCTTGTGAATAGCTGATAACTGCCAAATCTCTTCCTATTTGTTGCAAATACCCTTTTATAAACCCGACTGTTTGTCTTAAACCAATTCTAAAGAAACTGACGATTATATGCACCAAAATCACAACTTTATCACTATAAATATAGTTGCCGCCCTGCATTTTTGGACAATTCTCGTACCAATTTTCTATGGCGTCATTGATATAACAAAAAATGCTTCCTCTTTCTTGGAGAAATTTGTTATATTCATGGCAGTTACTGACTCTCATTTTTTGTGGCATATTTTTTCTTCAACAGTTAAATGGCTATTTATAATGAATTTTGTCAGTAACTGCCAGTTCTTTTCACTTGAGCGATGCAACAAAGCCATCCCGGGCCAGAGTTTGTAAGCGTTGCAGAGACTGAACTGACAATGGCGTCAACTTAAGAACTTTCATTAGCAAACTCTCCTAAAGACATGATGGCGTTTGGGCTTATCTACCTTATCGCGGCTATACAATCGTCCCGGTCGGATTTTAACTCTTACTATTACCCACAAATAAAAACATAGTATTGTATTTACTCAAATAATTTAATTTTATTAACCTGAAAGCTTATTAGATTAAAATTATTAAACTAAGAGTTATAATTTTAGCAACTAAAAGCTGTAAATTGCACCATATAAACAGTTATTTCAAGCAAAAGTTATGCCATTAAGAGCTATGCAACAAACATTTATATTTGTGGGTAATAGTAAGATTTTAACTTTAGCGCGTATACTTGCTCTATCAAAAAGGGCTTGAAAGTTTTTTGGCGCAATAAGTACCTGATAGAGTTTCTGCCTCATTACACCAAATAAAACCGAAAAATTTAAACGATACTCAGCAATTTGATCTGGATTCCAAGGCCCTTGTGCATCACACATATGAAGCGACAATATATTACACATGACTAAGTTTGCCCAAAATTCTTGTAATACAGCCTCTAAATTTACGCCAGAAAAATTCTCTAATTCTGCACCTATTTTGAGTCGTTTATAGCACTCCTCTATATGCCACCTTAACACATAAGCTTTGCTGATATCTTCCAAAATAAATTTTACTCGGTCAAAAAGTGAAGTAATCAATACCTCTGTTTCTCAGTTGGCTAATGTCAGCACTATAACTCTTACTTTCTGTCCTTTCATTTTATTTTTTAGCTTTTCATTTTCTAATATAAAATCGAAATCTAATTCGCCAGCGTTCCCATAGCTTGCTATAATTTCTTTTTTGCAAGCGAAAAATAAAATCTACTTCCAAATCATAATGCTGCTGAATGAATTTTACTGAAGACGATCATAGATAAATAATAATTTCTTTTGATTTAATGAACGCATTTGAGTGATAACTTCGGGTAATTGCTCTTCCGCCAACGTTTGTTCACCTATATTCCAAGCCGCAAGACGAGCACTACAAATCAGCGAAGTACACAAATCAACAAACAAATTGCCAATGGTGGCATTGTGCCTGTTGTTCCATTTGGTTTAAAGCGGCCAAACTCGGATACAATTTCCTCAGAGCTGGGTAATCTCATACCAGAACCATCTGCTGCAATAAGCCTATAGCCTCTCCAACTCAGGCTCATCTTGATAGGCTGTTTGGATGCTTAAATTCTTTAAAACCTGTATGACAAATCTTATATCTTGCTTTAGAAAAAGCTTGCTTTGAGGGTACATGTCAATGGCTCCATAAGTTCACATTCTATTCCCAAACTTTTTTTAACTAACTTTAAAATCATAGAAAATACTGTCGAAAAAGGAAGTTTTCTTGTTCGTGTAAAACTCAACACAATGGATTCTCTGAAAAGCTTTCGAGTATATTATATTTTTAATTTGTAGAATAAAATTTTTTCCTTTTTGTTTGGTAGAAGTCATAGTTTTAAATCCTCCTGATTAAGTTTTATCGCTATGACTCCCCCACCAGAACCGTGCTTGCAGCTTTCCCGCACACGGCTCCACAATGTAGTATTCACAGCATTTCCTATTTTGTATATAATGAGTAGCATATTCTTGGTTTTGGTAATGGATTAACTTGTAGATAGTGTATAAATTGCTTTGAATTCATACTCTTCTTCTGACTACGTCGGTTTATCCATTTATACGCTAGCTTGATTACCCGCCAGAAGAATTTATTCAACCACCGGTAATTTCCGCTAACTCCGAAGTAGTTATAGTGTCCTGTTAGTTTTGCTTTAAGTATTGACCACCAATCTTTAAGGTGAACTTTATTTCGAATCTTTTTCACCCATTCTTTGATTTCTTTAAGTTTTCTAGATAGATTTTCTTTCGAGGTTTTATGACCTACCATTACTCTACCTTTACGACTCCTTGTACCATAATGGGTGAATCCTAGAAAGTTGAAACTTTCCGTTTTTCGTTTCTCCCTTATTCCTTGTTGCCACTCCTTTTTGCCAAACTTTACTATTCTTGTTTTGTCTTCAGATATTTCCAGTCCAAATTTTCCTAGCCTTTGTTTCAGTGACTCTAAGAGTTCTCTAGCATCTTTTTCTCTTTCGCAGCAAATCAGGTGATCGTCTGCATACCTAACTAGCTCCATATAACCTTTAGATCTTAGCTTGAATTTCTTTTCAAACCACAAATCCAGCACATAATGCAACTATATATTAGCTAGTATAGGACTTACTATTCCCCCCTGAGGTGTGCCTAGTTCAGTTGCTTCATAATGTCCTGCTTCGACTACTCCTGCCTTAAGAAATCGTTTTACTAACCACAGTATGTTTGGGTCTGTTATCCGTTCTCTCAAGCATCTCATTAGCCATTTGTGCTGGACATTATCAAAGAATTTCTTGATATCAACTTCTACTACATAGTTAGTTGGTCTGTACATAACTGCTTTATTTAGTGCATTTACCGCTTGATGACAGCTTCTACCAGGACGAAAACCATATGAGTTATCCAGAAAGTTAGCTTCATAAATATTTTCTAATATCTTCTTCAGCATTATCTGGACTAACTTATCTTCTGTAGACGGTACTCCAAGCCCGCGTTTCTCTTTGCTTCCAGCTTTTGGTATATATACTCTTTTCACTGGTTGCGGTTGATATCGCTTTCTTTTCATACTATCCACCAGAGTGTTGAGCTTCTCTTCAAGATTTTCTCCATAAGCTTCTACTGTCACCTGGTCTATACCGCATGCTTTGTTATGCTTTAGCTCTTTATAACATTCAGCAAGATTCTCTGCGTTTATCAGATGAATTAACGATTAAATTTCAATCGTTTATCTTGCCTGGCTCTTACTGCTATCTGATTTAGTTTTCTTTGCACGTTATTCCAACCTCCGTTGTATTGGCATAGCAATTCCTAAACCAGTCACTATATTGCTGACCGCTTCCCCTTGTATGTGGCTTTCCCACACTCTGAGTACTATCAATCAGTCCGACTTCCTTTATATCTTCCGTCAGTACTCGCCTTTGTTGACTTGTTCCAACGTACCTTAATAGGAATACAAAGGATCTCCCAAGTTTACGTAAACTCCATCTCAACACGTGATACGGCCTCAGATCCCGATAGAGTGAGTGATAACTTGCCCTATTGTTACCCTTCTTGCTGTCTTCCACTATATGCAACGTGTCGACCTCTATGACATCGAGAATTTCGGGACTCAATACCTTCACTTTCGTTGTACCCTGTGTTGTCCATTCCACTAGCTTTACTACGCTCGTTACCTTACGCAGCATAGTGGTTTGTTCCAGCCTGCTGGCTAGGCTTTGCCTGGGTTGGATTTTCACCAACTGGACTTTACGCACTTTGCTTGGCGCACGCATGTTTCACCTAAAAAGGACACATTTTAAACTTCTTTGTTGAAATAAAATAGAAACAAAAGTGCTGTTTCCTGCGGCTTCTGGATAATTTAATGGTAAAAGTTTTAGAGAGAAATTTTATACACTATCGCTGATATTTTTCCTTAAGTTGACGCCATTGTCTGTTTACGGGTTTTCATTTAATCCTGCAATTCTTTGACCTTATTAATGGAAAACTTAACAATAGTGTTATTATTAGCCAACAGAAACTTCTTAGTTCCTTAAAACTATGTAAAAGCAATAAATTTCTTTATTTAAGGTCGAAGTTTTGCTATTCTCAGGTTTTAATAATTTAAATTTAATGAATATAAACAAAAATGAGTTTTTATTTCTTCCGCTTGGGGGAGTAGGAAGAATCGGGATGAATGTTAGCCTATATCATTACCAAGGTAAGTGGATTATGATCGACCTTGGTGTTGGTTTTGCAGATGAAACTATGCCAGGTGTTGAGCTGCTCATTGCTGATATAGATTTTATTGCTCAAAGAAAAAAAGATTTACTTGGAATAATAATTACACATGCACATGAGGACCACTGCGGTGCAGTGCCCCACTTGTGGGAAGAGTTGCAGTGCTCCATATATACAACAAAGTTTACGGTTAATTTTCTTAAAGAAAAACTAAAAGAATTTCGATTGGAAGGTATAGTGCCTGTAAAAGAGGTAGACATAAATGGCAGCATAAATTTGGGTCCTTTTACCGTCGAGTTTATAAATGTAACTCATTCAATTCCTGAGGCAAATTCAATATTAATTAGCACTGAAATGGGTAGTGCACTCCATACCGGAGACTGGAAATTTGATCCAAAACCTGTTGTTGGATTAACTTCTAATATGGAGCGTCTAAAAGAAATTGGCGATAAAGGTGACCTGCTTGCAGCAATTTGCGATTCAACCAATATATTAAGCAAGCATCACCCTGAGTCAGAAGGTGAAATTTATAATAATATTTATAACATAATAAAGCGGTCTAAAAAATTAGTTGCTGTTTCGCTATTCGCTTCAAATGTGGCACGAATTGAAACGATAAGCCAAGCTGCAAAAGCACTAAATAGAAAAGTAGTTTTACTTGGTAGATCTTTATGGAGAATAGTGAAAGTTGCGCAAGATAGTGGTTATTTAACTGATTCTCCTCAGTTTCTTGAAGCAAAGGAAGCAGTAAATTTTCCAAGGGAAGAACTGGTGCTACTTTGCACAGGTTGTCAAGGTGAGCCACTGGCAGCTACCGCAAGACTTGCTGCTAAGAGTCATCAAGCATTTAAAATGCAGCAAGGTGATACCATGATCTTTTCGTCAAAAATCATTCCTGGAAATGAAACTCGTGCGCACAACATGCTCAATGCCTTTATTGAGATGGGGGTAGAAGTTATTACTGAAAAAACAGAGCATGTTCATGCTTCTGGGCATCCAACAAGAGAAGAGCTAAAGGAAATGTATTCTTTAATAAAACCGAAGATGTCTATTCCAGTTCACGGCGAATATATTCACACGCATGCACATGTAAAATTTGCTAAAGAGTGCGGTGTGGCAAAAGCAATAATGATTGCACCAGGTGATATTGTTAATTTGGAGAACGGAGAAAAGGTTGATTCAATTGATGTTGACTACTTTGGTATTGATGGTATGTTGCTACGTCATCCGGAGAGCAGTGTTATAAAAATGCGTAAAAGAATGAGAGATGCCGGAGTTATTGTGGTAACAGCAGTTGTAAACAAGAAAAATAAATTGCTTGCTAAACCAAAAGTATTTGTACCTGGTGTTTTTGAAGTGCTAGAAGATGCAGCTACCATACAGAAAATTGTCAAGAAAGTTGAGTCGTTGTTTAGTTTGCAGCCAACAAAAAAAATTAAAAATAAGATTGAAAGTTCAATATTGAGTATCTTAAAGGAATATTTACTAAAAAGACCTATAATTGAGGTTCAGATAGAACAGGTATGAAATGAATGAAGCTATTCGTTCATCTGGTGTTATTTATTTCGTTATTTATTCCTTATTTTACAAAAGCTGCTTTATATGTTGATATAAAAAAAAGCAGTGTTGGTAACATTGGTCTTGTTGTATCTAAATGTACATGTAAAACAGCGTTGGAAAGCGAATTAAGCGAAAATATTGCAAAGGTAATAGGAACAAATTTATCTAATTGTGGCTTATTTAATGTAAAACGTGGCGCGGAAGCTGAATCTAAATCTTGGAAAAGCGATACTGTAGTCACAGTAAGTTTAAGCGAAATATCTGGTAGTGCATTAGAGCTATCATTTCGTTTATTTGACACTTTTACAAAAAGAGAATTACTTACTCAGTCAGTTGTTTTTCCAGCAAAAGACTGGAGAAAAATTGGTCACCTCGTTTCGGATATGATACATGATAGATTAATTGGTGAGAAAGGGCACTTCAACACAAAAATCACGTATATCGCTGAAGAAAAAGATAGCAACTACAAATCTGTGCGTAAAATTGCTGTGATGAATCAAGATGGAAGTAATATAAAATACTTAACAAATGGCGATAGATTTGTGTCAACACCGAGATTCTCACCAAATGGAAAGGGTATTGTTTATATCTCGTACGCAAATGGTAAAAGTTATATAATATTAAAAAATTTAAAAGATAACACTGAATCAATAATCAGCGCATTTGAAGGAGTTGTTTCTGCACCAAGATTTTCTCCCGATGGTAAATCTCTTTTAATTTCCCACTCATTGGGTGGTGAAACGAATATATTATCTTTGGATTTAAGTAGTAAACGAACAAAAAAAATTACTAAAGGTTCAGCTATAAGCACTTCTCCCTCTTTTTCTCCAGATCAAAAGTATATGGCTTTTAGTTCTGATATAAGTGGGAGTCAGCAACTGTACGTTATCGATTTTACTAACAAAAGTAAAAAACCTAAAAGAATTAGTTTTGGAAGTGGAAGATATGCTACGCCTGTTTGGTCGCCAAAAGGAGATCTGATAGCTTTTACAAAGATTCAGTCAGAAAAATTTTACATAGGAGTTATGAAGCCAGATGGCAAAGAAGAACGTCTGCTTTCAGAGGGGCATAAAATTGAATCCCCGGCATGGTTACCAAATGGTAGAGAAATCATTTTTACAAGAACAGAATCACCAAGCAACTCTAAACTATATTTAGTAGACTTAGTAAAGAAAAATCAAAAAATGGTTTCCACTCCCACAAATGCTTCTTTACCGGATTGGTCTTATTTTTGAAAGTAGATCTATTATAGGTTTGATATGAGCCTTATTTTACTTTAATCGCTTATAACCTTTGGCACTACAAAATACCCATGCTCAGGTTTTGTATTGGACAATATCTCTTTTTTAATGTTTTGAGAATTTATAACATCATCGCGTACATGAATGTCCTTGTCTATGCTGCCATAACGCATAGGAGAAACACCTTCAGTATTAACTTGCAATAAAGTATCATGTATCCAATCCAGCATTGTCAGTTCTTTGGAGTAGTGATCAATCTCGTCATTTGATAACTTAATCCTTACAAGCTGTGCAATTTTAAGCATTTCTTCCTTGGTAATTGTTATTTTTCTCTTATTTGCAAATTCTATTAGTGAAGTAATAACGTCTTCTGTTGACTTAGCTGGCATTTCTACCTCCTTGGATGAAGTGAGTTAAAATATTTACAACCGAAACAACTTCTATTTTACCAGTTTTTTCAAGTTTGTGAAGTATGGTATCCGTAATCACTAATTTATCTAAAGAAGAGGAAGAGATTTTCTCAACTGCACTTCCTGAAAGCACACCGTGTGTGATGCATGAAGTTACGGACTTTGCTCCGTAACTTTTTAAAGCAAGAGCTGCATTACACAATGTTCCACCAGAGTCAACTATATCATCAACAATGACACAATTTTTGTTTGCAACTTCTCCTATTATGTTCATTACTTGAGATGTGCCTGCTTTCTCCCTATATTTATCTACTACAATAATCTTATCACTTAACCCTATCTTGTACTTTTCCTCTAAAGTCTTTGCAAAAGCACGTGCTCTACCAATTGCTCCAACATCAGGTGCAACAATTGCCAAATTTTCCGTGTGTATAGAGTCAACAAATGCTTCAAAGCAGTTCAAATTAGTTATCGGTACATCAAAGAATCCTTCAATTTGACTTGAGTGCAAATCAATAACTGCAACGCTACTTGCACCTGCAGTTTGAATAAGATTTGCAACTAATTTGGCACTTAAAGCAGACTGCACATTATTGTTCTTGATAATTCTATCTTGCCTGCTATATCCATAATAAGGGATAATTACTACTATCCTTTTGGCTCCTAATCTATTTACTGCATCAATTATAAGCAGAAGCTCCATAAGATTATCATTCACAGGGGGAGAAAGAGATTGTATTATATATACTTCTTGATTATACAGATCATTTGCTACTTCTACATTTACCTCACCATCGGTAAACTTTGATATCCAAGCAGAGGATGGTTGAACATCTAGCCGGTTAACTACTGATTCCCCTAATTCCTTACTAGCATTACCTATTATTATCTTCATAACGCACTAATTGAGTTTTTAAGATTATACAGAAATTGTGAAATAATTGAAATGTAAGTGTCTTTATCTAGCATTCTTGTCGGTGAATTAGGTACCTCTTGTACAATGACCTGTCATTTTCACGCGTTGTTTCAATATACAGACCCAAATTGAAACAACTATACAAAATCCTGCTTATGTTTCAAGATAAATGACTTTAATGAAATATAATTTATCTAGTCATTTGTATCTGCTAACATACTACACTTCCCATTGTAGAGCCTCTGCAACTTACTGAAATTTATAATCGCTTTATAAAAATTTATACTCTTTGCTTAATTGGAGGCGCTACCTCTGCACTTTCTGCTCTGTCTAGGGTACTACTTGGTTTTTCTGCAGTAATTTTTTGAATGCTACCATCTACCTTATTCTTGATATCTGCTCCATATGATCTTAATACTTCAATAGCTTTCTCGTTTCCACTATTCAGCGCAATATCCAAAGCATCCATTCCATCATTATTTTTGTGGTTGATAAAATTCTCTAACTCAAAGATTTTTATATATTGCTCAATGATGAATTCTACCACTTTTCCAGGGCAATTATTAGCGGCAGGAAAGAGTACTGCATTGTTATTATTGTCTTTCTTTGTTACATCTGCTTTGAGCTTGTCTATCAAATACTTGATAATTTCTATTCTGCTATCATCTTCTGCTTCAGTGCACTGCCTAGCAGCTAAAAACAGAGCTGTTCGCCCATTATTGTCCACATCTTCAATATCTTGTCCCTTATCAATTAAGGCTTGTATTATATTTTTGTTCCCATATAAAGCAGCAAAGTGAAGAGGAGTATACCCTTCGGTGCTTTCTCTTTCATTAATCAATGCACCATGGCTAGCTAGTAATTCTATAAATTCTGGCGTATTTGCAAAAACTGCAAAGTGCATTGGTGTTAGATCATCTTTACCATGATTTTGAGTTTTTGCATTAACGTTTGCTCCATTTTTTATCAGCAATTTTGCTATTTCTAATTGTTTGCGTCCGATGGCAATATGCAGTGGCGTACGATTGCGTTCATAATGATCATTGACGTTTGTGCCACATTTTATTAGTAGTTCTGCAGCTTCAATATTACCTTCCTGAATTGCAACGTATAAGGAAGCATATCCATCTTTTGTTTCCTCTGTCATACGAAATTGCGAACATGTTAGTTCATATATTATTAAGGATTATTATTAAGTTTTTATTAATACAATATTAATGTAGCGGGATGACGAGCTTATCGTCATCCCGCCGCGAACCGTCATACCACTGCGAACCGTCATACCGCCGCGGTATCTCTAGATCCCGCTAACAAGCAGCGGGATGACGGTTTTTCAAATTATCGTAAGTCAGTTTAGCTATAGCTACAAGTTTCATTCTTCCCTTACAAATAACTTTACTGCGTCCTTTTTTCGGATTCAGAATTAGCAAGAAACGTTCTTGTAAGGTGGTCTACTAAAATTTTGCTTTATAAAACAATGTCTGAACTATGCAATTAATACATTATCAACACAACTGATTCATAAAAGCAAATATTATAACCACGAAGAGAGAAAATGTTATGCTTAGTTTAATAAGAAAGACCTTGAGAAAAAAAATGACTCATCAGGTAAACGATTCGAAATTGAAAGAGAAAGATGAAAAAAGTATTTTAAAATTAGCATCAAAAATAAAAGGCAAAAAAAGTAGCATTGCTGAAGAACTAGAAAAAATATCTGAAAAGGAAAAACAAAGGATTCTTACTACGGAAGTAAGCAAACATCGGGGTAAAGAATCAACTTTTACACTACTTACTCATGCTATATTTTGCGAGAATAGTCAAACTGTAAAGGATATTTTGCAACAAGCCAAATTGAGCAACCTTTTAAAGAGTGTTCTTAATGCAAAAATCATTAGTGATGATTCATTAATTTACACACCGCTTACTTATGCCATATTATGTAAAAATAGCAAAGCTATTAAAGAAATTTTAAAAGTCTCTAAGGAGAACGGTATTCTGAAAGATATTCTTGACGCAACAACAACTATAAAATATCTAGATGGTCGGAGAGCAACTGTCACACCACTTGCTTGTGCTATACTATGTGGAGATAGTATAGCTATTGAAGAAATTTTAAAAGTCTCTAAGGAGAAAGATACCGTCTCACCAGTCAACAAAAAAATTATAAAAATTGCTCAAGTTACATCATAAAATCAAAAAATACTTCTTATTCATATCCTGTGTAGCGGTACACAGATTATAGTTAGTGGATATGTTGATAAGTAAATTAGTTACATATAAAACAGCAGAAATTTACTTATCAACATATCCACTAACCAACAACATTCAATAAATTTGTGTAAGATGCCATTTTACATAAGATGAATTAGAAGCATTTTTTGATTTTAAAGTACTAAACCTTCAGTTAACCTTTTAGCCCTATAGTTCTTGATATGATCTGGATCAAAGGCCTTTTTTGAACTTAAAACACCAAAAACTATATGAAGTAACTTACGCATTGCAGCACCAACTATGGCCATAGCATGCTTGCCTTTCTCTTTTAATCTTTCGCAAGAAGCCATAATGATAGGATTGTGCTTTTTAGCTGCTATAGCAGGAAAGTACATTGCCTTACGTAATGTTCGTGAACCGGTTTTACTTAATCTGGGCTTGGCATGTACGGATGAGCCTGATGTTATATTTTGTGGTATAATTCCAGCATATGCTGCCAATTGCCTAGCATTTATAAAGGCTTTTATACCAGGAATTTCAGCTAAAATAGCTATTGCTGTTTCCTCTCCTATTCCTGGAATAGTTAATAGGAGTTGAAAATCTTCCAACAATTCTTTGTGTTGTTTTAATAGTTCGCGTATGGAGTTTTTTATTGTTTCTATTTTTTGCTCTATGTTCATTGCAAGGTCTTCCCAAGCATTTGCAACTTCTTTAGGCAGCCTCTCTTTTTTTTCTAAATGATTATTTGCTAATGTTAACTCATCCTTTAACGCATTTGAGCAACGATAAAGATGTTTTAATTTTTTCTTTTCAAGAGAAGGTAGTGTCCAACGAGAAGGTTTCTGTCTTTGACAATAATCTGCAATAATCTCTGCATCAGTCTGGTCATTCTTTTGTCGTGTAAGCTTACTTTTTGCATAAAACCTTATGCAAGCTGGGTTTACAACACTAACGAAATATCCAGCGTTGTGGAGGAACTCAGCCAAAGCTTCGCTATAACAACCAGTGGATTCCATGCAAGCTTTTACTTCTTCTATGTTATGTTTTTGTAGAAAGTTCAGCAGACCTTGAAACCCAGTATCATCATTTTTAAATTTCCTTTTCCTAGTTTCACGCTTTCCTTTTTTACTTATGAATGAGAGAGAAACATCAAAACGTTCTTTTGAAACATCTATACCTAAAAAGTTGTTGATCATATATAACTCCATATACTACTATTAAAAATGAAAAGTAAGGCTTACCTTGTGAATACAGAATTAGAACCATTTAGGTTTTTCTACGATACCGTCCAGCCTCTACTTTTGAGAAGGGAACTCTTTTCTTTCCCACAGATTTTATATCTAAGGTATTGCCCAGAGTTTTTCCCTTCTCCATCTAATGCTTAAGCTTAAAGCATTAGATGCTTTTTTCAAGATACAAGGTGTAGTATGAAGCAATTTAGGTTCTGCAGCTGTTGTGATTTTAGTCCACCAAGAAAGGGTAGTAGCCCGCAGAAACGAAAAACTTGCTTGACAAACTCCGCCAGTCCTCTTATCATGGTATTGAAGGTATTCAGTTATCTTCATCTGTGCAGATTAAACAGCAAGAAAACAACGTAGTTGGCGTCTTATTTTTAATTTTTTGCACTATGTGCACCTTATGTCTTCACAACATTTCTAGGTTTTTACCTATATAAGCTGAAACGCGCTTATAAGTCGTTTAAGACAGTATAGTACGCCAATTTGCAAGATTAGAGAGTGACAACTAGCTAACACGGGGTTTCTTTTGCCTTTTTTTCTGCTTAGTAAATTTCTTAAACATTTAAACTAAGGTGAGTTGCATTTAAAAGCAGCTAAATTGCAGTGTTTAAGACTTAAAAAACGCCAATACTGAAAATAGACAATGACTAGGGCTTCTTTTGCCTTTTTTTTCGTTTGGTAAATTTCTTAAGTATTTATGGCTAAACGACAATCGTCATCCCGCTACGTGTTAGCGGGATCTCTTGTTAGCGGCTGAGATACCGCGGCGGTATGACGGTTCGTGGCGGCGTGACGATAAGCTCGTCATCCCGCTACGTGTTAGCGCCGCGGTGGTATAGCTATACTTAAAAATATGGTTGAATAGTTGTTAATAATAGTGTATAATTATTAATCTTTTCTCAGTATTTTTACTATGGCTCTTTCTAAATTTCTCGATCCAAAGTTAGATTTAACATTTAAGAAAATCTTTGGCACTGAAAAAAATAAGAATATTCTTATCCATTTTTTAAACGATATTTTAGGATGTACTGAAGTCAACACTATACAAGAAGTAGAATTCTTAAGCACCATTATGGACCCTGAAATTGCTTCTGATAAACAAAGCGTTGTTGATGTTCTTTGCAGGGATTCTAGTGGGAACAGGTATATAATTGAGATGCAGCTCACTCGTGATAAAGGCTTTGAAAAACGCGCACAACTTTATGCTGCTAAGGCTTACTCAAGACAAGCTGATAAATCTGGTAAATACGTTGATTTAAAGAAGATTTTCTTTATCGCGATTTCAAATTGTACCTTATTCCCTGATAAGCTTGACTATATATCTAGCCATACCATAAGAGATGAAAAAACCAATGAGCATGACTTAAAAGATTTTCAATTTATCTTCATAGAGCTGCCAAAATTTCCTAAGAGTAGAGAAGAACAACTAGAAAGTGTAGTAGACCGTTGGCTATTTTTTTTCAGTGCGACCTGGAAGGTCATGGTTTTGTGGTGGTTAAATTCCATCTTCCCAGACATCAGGGATAATGTATATCTCACATTTCAAAGAGTGGCAACCTCTGGGATGCAAGCATGAGATAAAAGCAGGTAACACTAAATCTCGTGGTGAATCCCTGCAAACAGAGTTAGATATGATTACGAGAGAAACCTATGTTTGAATTGTCGTCAAAGCATAATATGCGAAAAGAGATTGAACTACGCATAGACCAAAATGGTACGAAGCAAAAAGGGAACTAAAGATTGAAGACTTTAGTTATTGATGTTCCAAGCTTCCGGCAAATAGTAGGAATCTAAGTTTAACGTGAAACGAAGCCATGGAACAGAGTAACCACATAGAAGCTCTTATATTCATTAAAATATAAGTAAGTAGCCAGCCACAAGCTACTATGTGGAAGGATTGTTTAAGAAGCTAATGCCCAAAGTAATATCTGGGATATGCAGACGTAAACACTTTAATTTGGAAGGTAAAGTGGTGAATAGTAGTGAATATGTTATGGACCAGCAAAAAGTTAGGTATGAATGGAATGGAATTCCTTGGCGCAAGCTAAAGAAATCTTCATTTAAGCTACAAAAACGAATTTACCAAGCTTCTAAATGTAATGATATCAAAAAGATGCATAATCTTCAGAGATTATTACTCAAATCAACAAGTGCAAAAACACTCGCTGTTAAGAAAGTAACACAGGACAATAGGGGGAAGAAGACTGCAGGTATTGATGGAAAAGCTAACCTTAATCAAAAAGAAAGATTACAACTATCATATTCTTTAGATATAAAAGAAAAAGCAAAGCCATCAAGACGTGTCTGGATTCCAAAATCTGGTAAGCCATCGGAGCATCGCCCACTTGGTATACCCACTATATCGTGTCGAGCAAAACAAACACTTGTAAAAATGGCTTTAGAACCAGAATGGGAGGCAAAACTTGAGCCAAACACTTATGGTTTTAGACCTGGTAGATCATGTCATGATGCAATTGAAGCCATATTTGATGTGCTAAAACAGAAAACAGCATATGTATTAGATGCTGATATTTCTGGATGCTTTGACAATATTAACCATAATAAATTGCTTGAAAAGCTCAATACCACACCAACATTAAAGAAAATCATAAAAGGATGGTTAGGAGCTGGTGTTATGGAAGATGGAAAGCTTCAATCCACAAAACGTGGTACAATTCAAGGAGGGACGATCTCACCGTTGCTAGCTTGTGTTGCATTACACGGATTAGAGCAACATGTCAAAAAAGCATTAACAAACGAACTCTTTCAATGCATGAAAAGAAAATATGGTAGGATATCGCATAGAAACGCGCAAAAGTCTATTAGTGTAATTTTCTACTGTGATGATTTTGTCATCATACATGAAAACGAAGAGATTATTCTTAAAGCAAAAATTTTAGTTGAAGAATGGTTAGAAACCATTGGACTAAAATTAAAGCCCTCTAAAACAAGAGTTTCTCATACATTAAGAACCATTGACGAAACAAAACCAGGATTTGATTTTCTTGGATTTTCAATAAGACAATATCCAATAAAAGAAAGTAAGAAAGGTTACAAGTTATTAATCAAACCAAGTCGTAATTCTATAAAACAGCATACACTAGCTATTAAACATAAACTCAGAGAAATGCGTGGAGCACCACAAGAACGTGTGATAAAGGATCTCAATCCAATAAACAGAGGATGGAGTCAATATTACTCCTCGGTAGTTTCATGTAAAATCTTTAGCTCATTGGATAATATTATGCATAGAAAACTCTGGAAGTGGGCAGTTTTTAGGCACCCAAACAAAGGGAGATGCTGGATAAAAAGAAAGTACTTTAAGAAGTATAATAACGAAAACTGGCGCTTTATGACAAGTAACAAGGTACGTCTTACTATACACAGCGATCATGTTATTAAACGACATATCAAAGTGCAAAAAACCAGATCCCCATATGATGGTGATTGGGTATATTGGGGTAAACGTCTGAGAAAAATACCAGATAAGCCACTAGGAGTAATAAAATTATTGAGGTTGCAACAAAGTAAATGCGATAATTGTAGACTATGGTTTAAAAGTGATGATACAATAGAAATACATCACAAAGACCGGAATAGACGAAACAATATGATCACAAACTTATCTTTGTTACATGGACATTGTCACGATGAATTACACAGGAGGTGTGCATGAAAAGCACCAAATTAGAGAGAAGCCGTATGAGGCGCAAAGTCTCACGTACGGTTTTGCAGTCGAGTGAGGAAGGGCGACCTTCTTCACTTAGACAACAATATGCAGATGAAACTACGGAAGAAGACTTAAGGAAAATAGCAGAAAAAGCACCAATAATAAAGTTAGCCTACGATGAATTAGACAGGTTTAGCTGGAATGAAAAAGATTTAGTAGCGTATGAAGAAAGAATAATGGATCTACGCAAAGAAGAAGCCATTCTTGAATACAGACTTGACCTTGCTACTGAAAAAGGCATCCAAATTGGCGAAGAAAGAGGCATCAAAATTGGTAAAGAGGAAGGGAAAATCGAAGGGAAAATTGAAGTCGCAAAAGCAATGCTGGCTAATAATGTTGATGTCAACACTATTGTCAAGTTTACTGGCCTTTCTATTAGTGAGATTGAAGAATTAAGTGTGAACGGTACAGAGTAATTTCAAAGTGCATTTGCAGTTGGAACGGATACATTTAATGAGAGTCCCATTTCACGGTGTTCAAATCTACTCCTTCTTGTACCATCTCCCAAAGTGGGCTCATTTCTCTCAGTCGGCCAACATTTTTAGTAATAAGATCTGTTGCGTACAAAACTTCTTCTTTGGTTGTAAATCGGCCTAGGCCAAATCTAATTGATGAATGCTCAAGGTCATGGCCATTATTTAACGACCGTATGACATAGGAAGGCTCAAGAGACGCAGATGTGCACGCAGAACCAGAACTTACTGCTAAATCCTTGATTGCCATGATGAGAGACTCACCCTCAACATAGGGAAAGCTCAAGTTTAGGTTGCCAGGAATCCTATTTTCATAGTCACCATTTAAAACAACATCAGGAAATGCTTCTTTTATCTTATTGTACAAAATATCTCTCAGTCCTTCCAATTTGCTTGCTTCTGGTTCCATTTCTTCTTTAGCAATACGTGCTGCTTCACCAAAACCGACTGCAAGGGGAGTTGGAACTGTTCCAGAACGCATACCTCTTTCTTGTCCACCACCACTGATCAATGGTGTCAATCTAACACGAGAGCCCTTTTTACGAACGTATAATGCGCCTATTCCCATAGGTCCATAAATTTTGTGGCTAGAGAGACTCATAAGATCAATGCGCATCTCATTAACATCAATTGGAACTTTTCCAAAGCTTTGAGCTGCATCTGTGTGGAAAAATATATTATACTTTCTACATATTGCACCAATTTCTTTGACAGGCTGAATTATTCCGATTTCATTATTTACCATCATCACTGAAACCAGGATTGTTTGATCAGTAATTGCTTCCTCAAGCTTTGATAAATCTATAATTCCGTTTTGCTTAACAGGCAAATATGTAACTTTAAAGCCTTCATTTTCCAGATGCCGACAAGAATCCAAAACACACTTATGCTCCGTGCAGACAGTGATTATATGATTTCCTTTATTTTTATAAAAGTGAGCAACGCCCTTGATTGCTGTATTATTTGACTCAGTTGCACCTGAGGTAAAGATAATTTCTTTGCTATCTGCGTTCACCAGATCAGCGATGTGTTTCCTTGCTTTTTCCACTGCTTCTTCAGCAGTCCAACCAAATGAATGGCTGCGAGAGTGTGCATTGCTGAACTCACCAAAGTAAGGTATCATCACCTCTAAAACACGGGGATCCACTTTAGTAGTAGATTGATAATCAAGAAATATTGGTAATTTTATTTTAGCATCATGTATTTTTTTACTTTCAACATTCATAAAGCTACCACAGAGACAAAATTTACAACCATTTAATAGCACTAAAACTTAATTTTTTCAAGATATAATCTTGCATCAAGTACAAAAGTGTCATCCAAGTAGCTGACACATAACTGTACGAACAATGGCGTCAACTTAAGGAAAAATATCAGCGATAGTGTATAAAATTTCTCTCTAAATTTTTTATCATTAAATTATCCAAAGAGTGCAATAAACAGCACTTTTGTTTCTATTTTATTTCAACAAAGAAGTTTAAAATGTGTCCTTTTTAGGTGAAACATGCGTGCGCCAAGCAAAGTGCGTAAAGTCCAGTTGGTGAAAATCCAACCCAGGCAAAGCCTAGCCAGCAGGCTGGAACAAACCACTATGCTGCGTAAGGTAACGAGCGTAGTAAAGCTAGTGGAATGGACAACACAGGGTACAACGAAAGTGAAGGTATTGAGTCCCGAAATTCTCGATGTCATAGAGGTCGACACGTTGCATATAGTGGAAGACAGCAAGAAGGGTAACAATAGGGCAAGTTATCACTCACTCTATCGGGATCTGAGGCCGTATCACGTGTTGAGATGGAGTTTACGTAAACTTGGGAGATCCTTTGTATTCCTATTAAGGTACGTTGGAACAAGTCAACAAAGGCGAGTACTGACGGAAGATATAAAGGAAGTCGGACTGATTGATAGTACTCAGAGTGTGGGAAAGCCACATACAAGGGGAAGCGGTCAGCAATATAGTGACTGGTTTAGGAATTGCTATGCCAATACAACGGAGGTTGGAATAACGTGCAAAGAAAACTAAATCAGATAGCAGTAAGAGCCAGGCAAGATAAACGATTGAAATTTAATCGTTAATTCATCTGATAAACGCAGAGAATCTTGCTGAATGTTATAAAGAGCTAAAGCATAACAAAGCATGCGGTATAGACCAGGTGACAGTAGAAGCTTATGGAGAAAATCTTGAAGAGAAGCTCAACACTCTGGTGGATAGTATGAAAAGAAAGCGATATCAACCGCAACCAGTGAAAAGAGTATATATACCAAAAGCTGGAAGCAAAGAGAAACGCGGGCTTGGAGTACCGTCTACAGAAGATAAGTTAGTCCAGATAATGCTGAAGAAGATATTAGAAAATATTTATGAAGCTAACTTTCTGGATAACTCATATGGTTTTCGTCCTGGTAGAAGCTGTCATCAAGCGGTAAATGCACTAAATAAAGCAGTTATGTACAGACCAACTAACTATGTAGTAGAAGTTGATATCAAGAAATTCTTTGATAATGTCCAGCACAAATGGCTAATGAGATGCTTGAGAGAACGGATAACAGACCCAAACATACTGTGGTTAGTAAAACGATTTCTTAAGGCAGGAGTAGTCGAAGCAGGACATTATGAAGCAACTGAACTAGGCACACCTCAGGGGGGAATAGTAAGTCCTATACTAGCTAATATATAGTTGCATTATGTGCTGGATTTGTGGTTTGAAAAGAAATTCAAGCTAAGATCTAAAGGTTATATGGAGCTAGTTAGGTATGCAGACGATCACCTGATTTGCTGCGAAAGAGAAAAAGATGCTAGAGAACTCTTAGAGTCACTGAAACAAAGGCTAGGAAAATTTGGACTGGAAATATCTGAAGACAAAACAAGAATAGTAAAGTTTGGCAAAAAGGAGTGGCAACAAGGAATAAGGGAGAAACGAAAAACGGAAAGTTTCAACTTTCTAGGATTCACCCATTATGGTACAAGGAGTCGTAAAGGTAGAGTAATGGTAGGTCATAAAACCTCGAAAGAAAATCTATCTAGAAAACTTAAAGAAATCAAAGAATGGGTGAAAAAGATTCGAAATAAAGTTCACCTTAAAGATTGGTGGTCAATACTTAAAGCAAAACTAACAGGACACTATAACTACTTCGGAGTTAGCGGAAATTACCGGTGGTTGAATAAATTCTTCTGGCGGGTAATCAAGCTAGCGTATAAATGGATAAACCGACGTAGTCAGAAGAAGAGTATGAATTCAAAGCAATTTATACACTATCTACAAGTTAATCCATTACCAAAACCAAGAATATGCTACTCATTATATACAAAATAGGAAATGCTGTGAATACTACATTGTGGAGCCGTGTGCGGGAAAGCTGCAAGCACGGTTCTGGTGGGGGAGTCATAGCGATAAAACTTAATCAGGAGGATTTAAAACTATGACTTCTACCAAACAAAAAGGAAAAAATTTTATTCTACAAATTAAAAATATAATATACTCGAAAGCTTTTCAGAGAATCCATTGTGTTGAGTTTTACACGAACAAGAAAACTTCCTTTTTCGACAGTATTTTCTATGATTTTAAAGTTAGTTAAAAAAAGTTTGGGAATAGAATGTGAACTTATGGAGCCATTGACATGTACCCTCAAAGCAAGCTTTTTCTAAAGCAAGATATAAGATTTGTCATACAGGTTTTAAAGAATTTAAGCATCCAAACAGCCTATCAAGATGAGCCTGAGTTGGAGAGGCTATAGGCTTATTGCAGCAGATGGTTCTGGTATGAGATTACCCAGCTCTGAGGAAATTGTATCCGAGTTTGGCCGCTTTAAACCAAATGGAACAACAGGCACAATGCCACCATTGGCAATTTGTTTGTTGATTTGTGTACTTCGCTGATTTGTAGTGCTCGTCTTGCGGCTTGGAATATAGGTGAACAAACGTTGGCGGAAGAGCAATTACCCGAAGTTATCACTCAAATGCGTTCATTAAATCAAAAGAAATTATTATTTATCTATGATCGTCTTCAGTAAAATTCATTCAGCAGCATTATGATTTGGAAGTAGATTTTATTTTTCGCTTGCAAAAAAGAAATTATAGCAAGCTATGGGAACGAATTGCATCTGGAGAATTAGATTTCGATTTTATATTAGAAAATGAAAAGCTAAAAAATAAAATGAAAGGACAGAAAGTAAGAGTAATAGTGCTGACATTAGCCAACGGAGAAACAGAGGTATTGGTTACTTCACTTTTTGATCGAGAAAAATTTACTTTGGAAGATATCAGCAAAGCTTATGTATTAAGGTGGCATATAGAGGAGTGCTATAAACGACTCAAAATAGGTGCAGAGTTAGAGAATTTTTCTGGCGTAAATTTAGAGACTGTATTACAAGAATTTTGGGCAAACTTAGTCATGTGTAATATATTGTCGCTTCATATGTGTGATGCACAAGGGCCTTGGAATCCAGATCAAATTGCTGAGTATCGTTTAAATTTTTCGGTTTTATTTGGTGTAATGAGGCAGAAACTCTATCAGGTACTTATTGCGCCAAAAAACTTTCAAGCCCTTTTTGATAGAGCAAGTATACGCGCTAAAGTTAAAATCCGACCGGGACGATTGTATAGCCGCGATAAGGTAGATAAGCCCAAACGCCATCATGTCTTTAGGAGAGTTTGCTAATGAAAGTTCTTAAGTTGACGCCATTGCGTAAACAGTTACCCCTTTATGTCATTTAGCAGATTTCTTATTTTTTTTTTACTTTACTAAAAAACCCTTCAGATTGCTGTTGTACACTTGCATTTTCCTCTTCTTCAAGCGCTTTTAATAGTTCAATTTGCTTTTTAGTTAAATTTTTTGGATTTAAAGTCTCAACTATTACCTGTACGTATAAATCACCACGAGCATGTGAGTTCATATATGGCATACCCTTTTCCCTACAACGTAGTTTGGTACCAGTTTGAGTGCCTTCAGGGACCTTTACTTTTATTTTAGCTCCATCAATTGATTGAATATCGATTTCACCACCAAGCACTGCTAGTGTCATTCTTATAGGCACTTTACAGTGTAAATCTGCTTTATTTCTAGCAAAGATTTTATGGAAAATTATTTTCACGTATACGTATAAATCTCCACTTTTTCCACCTTTTGTTCCAGCTTCTCCTTTACCACTTATCCTTACCTTAGCTCCTTCTTCTATGCCTTTTGGAATTGAAACGGATATATTTACTTCATCTCTTCTACGTCCACTTCCACCACATTTCTTACATTTGTTTTGTATTATTTCTCCTTCCCCATAGCATGTAGTACATGTTCTTTCGATGGTAAAAAAGCCTTGTTGAGTTCTAATCCTACCGCTTCCCTGGCATGTGTGGCACTGAACTGGTTTAATTGCTCCTTCGCCACCTGTGCCTTGGCATGTATCACATTTTACATTTGTCACATAATGTATAGGCGCTTGTATTCCTTTAAATGCATCTTCTAAGGTAATTTCAAGATCATAACGTAGGTCTGCTCCAGATACTCCTGTTGTACTTCTTTTTGCTCTCGATCTACTTGCACCACCACCGAATCCTCCACCAAAGAAGTCATTGAATATGTCGCTAAAATCTCCTGCAGAGCTAAAGCCTTGAAATCCACCAGAAGCACCTTCGTGGCCATAACGGTCATAGCCTGCCCTTTTCTCAGAGTCAGACAGAACTTCATATGCAGCTGTTACTTCTTTAAATTTTTCCTCTGCTTCTTGATTGCCAGGATTTCTATCAGGATGATATTTTAATGCTAATTTTTTATACGCTTTTTTTATCTCATCAATACTGGCATTTCTGCCTACTTCCAGCAGATCATAGTAGTCTTTTTTGCTCATATATAATAGTTTAGTGCTTAACCTTTAAAGATAGGTATTACATATATTAATTTCAAGTGTGACTTCTGTTTCCTATAAAATGTGGTGCACCCTGAGCGACTTGAACGCCCGACCTTTTGATCCGTAGTCAAATGCTCTAATCCAACTGAGCTAAGGGTGCTTTCACAAAGTTAACTTTAGCAGGTTTTGTAGCTTGATTCAATTAATTTGGCTAAAAATAAAACTGTTAATTTTTATCACGCGTGAACCCCTTACAATTCCCAAACTTCTGTTGCAAATAAGGATTATCAAATGCATTTTGAGGAGGAGCAGTTGGAGTAGTATTAGGATCTTGAGAAAAGTAAGGAGGTGGTGCATCATAACGAGAAGAATCTCCATAACCATGCCCTTGTCTAAGACAGCTATCTACCGCTCCTTTAGCTTTCTCGATATTTTCTGATTCTTCCTCATGCTTCATATGAAAAGCTAAACCACCAGCAAAACATACGAGAGAATTAACGCCAAGGATAGCTAAACCCCACACTGGTAAGACCTTACTATTACCCACAAATAAAAACATAGTATTGTATTTACTCAAATAATTTAATTTTATTAACCTGAAAGCTTATTAGATTAAAATTATTAAACTAAGAGTTATAATTTTAGCAACTAAAAGCTGTAAATTGCACCATATAAACAGTTATTTCAAGCAAAAGTTATGCCATTAAGAGCTATGCAACAAACATTTATATTTGTGGGTAATAGTAAGGGTAATAGTAAGTGGGTAAACAGCACAAGCTACCAAAGCTGCCAAAGAAACAACGCCAACCGCAAATTCTATATTTCTGAACGTTTTAAATTTACTATCCAGGTAATCTATTTTTTCTTCTTTTCTAGCCACTTTTCTGCTGCTGTTATACCAAAAACACATACCAGCATGGAAAGCAACACACACAACTGCAGCTACTATACCCAAAGCTAATAGCTTTCTACTGTCTTCTGATTCTTTTTTATTCTCTTTTCTCCCTTGATGAGTGGTATTACCATTGTTAATATTCGTTATATTATTAACCGTAGTGTGACCACGTCCACCGAATAAAGAATCCATCCAGCATTGTAATAGCAAATAATCCCAAAAGTCTAAACCTCTATTGTGTACATGTATATGTGTAATCTGAGAGCCTGTAGGTTGTGCGTTATTCCCTGCGTTATATTGATCATTTCTGCTTCCTGTATCGTGCCTATTGCTTGAATTTGGATGTGTAAATTTTTCATACGCATTTTTAAAATTCTCCTCACTCCAATTTGTGGTATTTTGCGTATTACAAAATTGTAAAAACTCTTTAACATCACTGTTACTACCAGATTTCTTTATATAGGCTAACGCATACCTTTTTAAAACACTATCACTTGCTACCATAAATACCCTCTTAAGTTAAGATTAAATTAATAAATACTTACTTACTTATTATAACAAGATAACATCTACTTGTCAACTTGAGCCTGATTCAAGTATCCGTTCAGACAATGGCGTCAACTTAAGGAAAAATATCAGCGATAGTGTATAAAATTTCTCTCCAAATTTTTTATCATTAAATTATCCAAAGAGTGCAAGGGACAGCACTTTTGTTTCTGTTTTATTTCAACAAAGAAGTCTAAAATGTGTCCTTTTTAGGTGAAATATGCGTGCGCCAAGCAAAGTGCGTAAAGTCCAGTTGGTGAAAATCCAACCCAGGCAAAGCCTAGCCAGCAGGCTGGAACAAACCACTATGCTGCGTAAGGTAACGAGCGTAGTAAAGCTAGTGGAATGGACAACACAGGGTACAACGAAAGTGAAGGTATTGAGTCCCGAAATTCTCGATGTCATAGAGGTCGACACGTTGCATATAGTGGAAGACAGCAAGAAGGGTAACAATAGGGCAAGTTATCACTCACTCTATCGGGATCTGAGGCCGTATCACGTGTTGAGATGGAGTTTACGTAAACTTGGGAGATCCTTTGTATTCCTATTAAGGTACGTTGGAACAAGTCAACAAAGGCGAGTACTGACGGAAGATATAAAGGAAGTCGGACTGATTGATAGTACTCAGAGTGTGGGAAAGCCACATACAAGGGGAAGCGGTCAGCAATATAGTGACTGGTTTAGGAATTGCTATGCCAATACAACGGAGGTTGGAATAACGTGCAAAGAAAACTAAATCAGATAGCAGTAAGAGCCAGGCAAGATAAACGATTGAAATTTAATCGTTAATTCATCTGATAAACGCAGAGAATCTTGCTGAATGTTATAAAGAGCTAAAGCATAACAAAGCATGCGGTATAGACCAGGTGACAGTAGAAGCTTATGGAGAAAATCTTGAAGAGAAGCTCAACACTCTGGTGGATAGTATGAAAAGAAAGCGATATCAACCGCAACCAGTGAAAAGAGTATATATACCAAAAGCTGGAAGCAAAGAGAAACGCGGGCTTGGAGTACCGTCTACAGAAGATAAGTTAGTCCAGATAATGCTGAAGAAGATATTAGAAAATATTTATGAAGCTAACTTTCTGGATAACTCATATGGTTTTCGTCCTGGTAGAAGCTGTCATCAAGCGGTAAATGCACTAAATAAAGCAGTTATGTACAGACCAACTAACTATGTAGTAGAAGTTGATATCAAGAAATTCTTTGATAATGTCCAGCACAAATGGCTAATGAGATGCTTGAGAGAACGGATAACAGACCCAAACATACTGTGGTTAGTAAAACGATTTCTTAAGGCAGGAGTAGTCGAAGCAGGACATTATGAAGCAACTGAACTAGGCACACCTCAGGGGGGAATAGTAAGTCCTATACTAGCTAATATATAGTTGCATTATGTGCTGGATTTGTGGTTTGAAAAGAAATTCAAGCTAAGATCTAAAGGTTATATGGAGCTAGTTAGGTATGCAGACGATCACCTGATTTGCTGCGAAAGAGAAAAAGATGCTAGAGAACTCTTAGAGTCACTGAAACAAAGGCTAGGAAAATTTGGACTGGAAATATCTGAAGACAAAACAAGAATAGTAAAGTTTGGCAAAAAGGAGTGGCAACAAGGAATAAGGGAGAAACGAAAAACGGAAAGTTTCAACTTTCTAGGATTCACCCATTATGGTACAAGGAGTCGTAAAGGTAGAGTAATGGTAGGTCATAAAACCTCGAAAGAAAATCTATCTAGAAAACTTAAAGAAATCAAAGAATGGGTGAAAAAGATCCGAAATAAAGTTCACCTTAAAGATTGGTGGTCAATACTTAAAGCAAAACTAACAGGACACTATAACTACTTCGGAGTTAGCGGAAATTACCGGTGGTTGAATAAATTCTTCTGGCGGGTAATCAAGCTAGCGTATAAATGGATAAACCGACGTAGTCAGAAGAAGAGTATGAATTCAAAGCAATTTATACACTATCTACAAGTTAATCCATTACCAAAACCAAGAATATGCTACTCATTATATACAAAATAGGAAATGCTGTGAATACTACATTGTGGAGCCGTGTGCGGGAAAGCTGCAAGCACGGTTCTGGTGGGGGAGTCATAGCGATAAAACTTAATCAGGAGGATTTAAAACTATGACTTCTACCAAACAAAAAGGAAAAAATTTTATTCTACAAATTAAAAATATAATATACTCGAAAGCTTTTCAGAGAATCCATTGTGTTGAGTTTTACACGAACAAGAAAACTTCCTTTTTCGGCAGTATTTTCTATGATTTTAAAGTTAGTTAAAAAAAGTTTGGGAATAGAATGTGAACTTATGGAGCCATTGACATGTACCCTCAAAGCAAGCTTTTTCTAAAGCAAGATATAAGATTTGCCATACAGGCTTTCAAGAATTTAAGCATCCAAACAGCCTATCAGGATGAACCTGAGTTGGAGAGGCTATAGACTTATTGCAGCAGATGGTTCTGGTATGAGATTACCCAGCTCTGAGGAAATTGTATCCGAGTTTGGCCGCTTTAAACCAAATGGAACAACAGGCACAATGCCACCATTGGCAATTTGTTTGTTGATTTGTGTACTTCGCTGATTTGTAGTGCTCGTCTTGCGGCTTGGAATATAGGTGAACAAACGTTGGCGGAAGAGCAATTACCCGAAGTTATCACTCAAATGCGTTCATTAAATCAAAAGAAATTATTATTTATCTATGATCGTCTTCAGTAAAATTCATTCAGCAGCATTATGATTTGGAAGTAGATTTTATTTTTCGCTTGCAAAAAAGAAATTATAGCAAGCTATGGGAACGAATTGCATCTGGAGAATTAGATTTCGATTTTATATTAGAAAATGAAAAGCTAAAAAATAAAATGAAAGGACAGAAAGTAAGAGTAATAGTGCTGACATTAGCCAACGGAGAAACAGAGGTATTGATTACTTCACTTTTTGACCGAGTAAAATTTACTTTGGAAGATATCAGCAAAGCTTATGTATTAAGGTGGCATATAGAGGAGTGCTATAAACGACTCAAAATAGGTGCAGAGTTAGAGAATTTTTCTGGCGTAAATTTAGAGGCTGTATTACAAGAATTTTGGGCAAACTTAGTCATGTGTAATATATTGTCGCTTCATATGTGTGATGCACAAGGGCCTTGGAATCCAGATCAAATTGCTGAGTATCGTTTAAATTTTTCGGTTTTATTTGGTGTAATGAGGCAGAAACTCTATCAGGTACTTATTGCGCCAAAAAACTTTCAAGCCCTTTTTGATAGAGCAAGTATACGCGCTAAAGTTAAAATCCGACCGGGACGATTGTATAGCCGCGATAAGGTAGATAAGCCCAAACGCCATCATGTCTTTAGGAGAGTTTGCTAATGAAAGTTCTTAAGTTGACGCCATTGTCCGTTCAGGCAATGGCGTCAACTTAAGGAAAAATATCAGCGATAGTGTATAAAATTTCTCTCTAAATTTTTTATCATTAAATTATCCAAAGAGTGCAAGGGACAGCACTTTTGTTTCTATTTTATTGCAACAAAAAAGTTTAAAATGTGTCTTTTTTAGGTGAGGCATGCAAAAAGGAAAAGATCTTATCTTACAAATTAAAAATGCAATATACTCGAAAACTTTTCAGAAAATCCATTGTGTTGAGTTTTACACGAACAAGAAAACTTCCTTTTTCGACAGTATTTTCTATGATTTTAAAGTTAGTTAAAAAAAGTTTGGGAATAGAATGTGAACTTATGGAGCCATTGACATGTACCCTCAAAGCAAGCTTTTTCTAAAGCAAGGTATAAGATTTGCCATACAGGCTTTCAAGAATTTAAGCATCCAAACAGCCTATCAGGATGAACCTGAGTTGGAGAGGCTATAGACTTATTGCAGCAGATGGTTCTGGTATGAGATTACCCAGCTCTGAGGAAATTGTATCCGAGTTTGAACCAAATGGAACAACAGGTACCATTGGCAATTTGTTTGTTGATTTGTGTACTTCATTGATTTGCAGTGCTCGTCTTGCAGCTTGGAATATAGGTGAACAAACGTTGGCGGAAGAGCAATTACCCGAAGTTATCACTCAAATGCGTTTATTAAATCAAGAGAAATTATTATTTATCTATGATCGTCTTCAGTAAAATTCATTCAGCAGCATTATGATTTGGAAGTAGATTTTATTTTTCGCTTGCAAAAAAGAAATTATAGTAAGCTATGGGAACGCTGGCGAATTAGATTTTGATTTTATATTAGAAAATGAAAAGCTAAAAAATAAAATGAAAGGACAGAAAGTAAGAGTTATAGTGCTGACATTAGCCAACTGAGAAACAGAGTTTTTGACCGAGACTTTGGAGCAAAGCTTATGTGTTAAGGTGACACATAGAGGAGTGCTATAAACGACTCAAAGTAGGAGCAGAGTTAGAGAATTTTTCTGGAGAGGCTGTATTACAAGAATTTTGGGCAAACTTGGTCATGTGCAATATATTATCGCTTCATATGTGTGATGCACAAGGGCCTTGGAACCCAGATCAAATTACTGAGTATCGTTTAAATTTTTCAGTTTTATTTGGTGTAATGAGGCAGAAACTCTATCAGGTACTTATTGCGCCAAAAAACTTTCAAGCCCTTTTTAAGTATACGCGCTAAAGTTAAAATCCGACCGGGACAGCCGCAATAAAGTAGATAAGCCTAAACGCCATCATGTCTTTAGGAGAGTTTGCTAATGAAAGTTCTTAAGTTGACGTCATTGACTGTTCCGATTCGTTATATGACATAAGAGCATCATATATTTCATGCAATGTATTTGAGATGTTTTTTTCCATATGTTGATTAATATGCCCATATATTGTCGTCTCTTCCGAACACTCTGTATCTTTATGTATATGATTTTGTTGCTTTAATTCTTCCCTATCTACACTCTCTATTTGCTCTGACACTAGCATAACTACCCCATATTTTACATAACGAAATAAAAAAATTCTAACTGTAGTATGCTTATATAATCTACGAAGTCAATAGTTAAATTGAAAAGTTTCGGTTATAATTTACTTCATATAGAACATGCCCTTGAATTATGCTAAAAATCGCCATAGTAGGCCTACCAAATGCTGGAAAATCGACCCTATTCAACAGATTAGTAGGAAGAAAAGCAGCAGTAGTGAGTAACATTCCAGGAGTGACAAGGGATAGGCGAGAGGGAATGGGGAGAATTAGCGATTTGGAGTTTAAAGTTATAGATACAGGAGGATGGAACGACCAAACTAGTTTTTCACTGCAAGTTATTGAGCAAATAGAGTTTTCTTTATCCAGTTCAAACATAATTTTCTTTCTTGTTGACGCAAAAGTGCAAAATGAGCGAAATAAAGAGTTTGCAAAGTGGCTGAAGAGAAAAATAAATAAACCTGTGATACTGATAGCAAATAAATGCGAGAGTCATAAATCCGAAAATGTTGATTATTTGCAGTTTTTTGATTTTCTTGGCCCGGTGTATATCTCTGCCGAGCATAATCTTGGCATGGTTGATCTTTATGATGCATTAGCTGGTGTTATTGAAAATTTTAACGAGAACACTGAGTTACCTAACAATGAACTGAGTAGGCTGAGGATCGCGATCATCGGCCGTCCGAATGTTGGAAAATCAACTTTTTTAAATGGTTTACTTGCAGAAAACAGACTAATAACAAGTTCAGAGCCAGGTACCACACGTGATTCTGTGGATATTACATATGATCATGATGGAGAGTTAATTACTCTAATTGACACTGCCGGAATCCGCAGAAAGGCGAATGTTGTAGATGGCTTAGAATCAAGATTTGTTGAGAAAAGCATGGAATCAATCAAGCGCTCTCATGTGGTAGTTTTAATGCTAGACTCCCTAGTTGGTATTGAGCAGCAGGATTTATCAATTGGTGAAGCTGCAATTAAGGGAGGGAAAGGGATTATTGTTGTTTTAAATAAGTGGGATTTAATAGGTAAGGATGACAGAAGCAGGTTAATAAAATTTGTCAAACAACAGGAAGTAACCAGGTTATTCTTGGAAGTGCCAACTATAACAATTTCTGCGTTAAAAGGCATGCGCTGCGGTGATGTGATAGATAAGTGTCTTGAAGTGAGTGAATCCTTGAACAAGAAGATCAGCACTGCAAAACTGAATAAGTGGCTCATAGATGCTGTAGGAAAACATTCTCACCCTCTTGTAAAAGGCAAAGCAGTTAAAATGAAGTATATCGCTCAAATTGGTACTAAACCTCCAGCTTTTTCTTTGATATGTAACATACCTGAAAGTGTTGATGAAAGTTACAAACGCTATTTAATTAACGATCTCAGAAAAAATTTCTTTGCAGACGGTGTGCCAGTTAGATTGCTTTTGAAAAAAAATAAAAATCCCTATGTAAAATGAATACTCTGCTTTATACTTTCAGGGATAATTTACTTAAAGTTATGTGTAATAATTCCAGAATTCCTGCAATCTTTCTGCTGTCGAGTGCCGCTGCTCTAATTTTTGCATATGTGCTAGAATATTTTTTCAACATGCTGCCATGCAAGTTATGTACATACGAGCGAATAGTTTACTATATCGCCGGATTACTTGCAGTAGCGTGCATGCTTAAAGACAACAAAATTCTAATCTATGCAATGTTTTGCAGCTACCTCATAGGTGCAGTAATATCTTTTTATCATATAGGTCTTGAACTCCACTTATTTCATGATGTTTTAGGTTGTACAGAGCAAGCAAGTGGTAACGTTAGTATAGAAGAGCTCAGAAATAATCTACTAAATCCTAATTACTCTCCATCTTGTGACAGACCTCATTACGTTCTAGGTGTTTCCTTAGCAACATGGAATCTAATTTATCTCATAGTAGCTCTGTTCGTATCAGGTAAGGTGTATTGTGGAGAAAGAAAGAAATCTAAATAATTTAAGGTACAGCAACAATCAGTTCTTGCAACAGGCAATTAGAGTAGATCACGCTGGAGAATATGGAGCTATTTGCATTTATTCTGGTCAAAAATTTACTCTTAAGAAATCTTCTATAATCAATGAAATAATTGAAATGGAAGAGCAGGAAAAAAAGCATTTTCACTATTTTAATGAGAAAATCAAAGAGCAAAAAGTTCGTCCTACTGTTTTGTTGCCTGTTTGGCGTGTTTTAGGAGTGTCGCTTGGCGTTGCAACTGCCATTATGGGCAAAAAAGCTGCTATGGCTTGCACTGCTGCAGTTGAAGAAGTTATCGGGGAGCACTACAAAGAGCAAGTTTCACATTTAGAAGATGGGGAATTAAGAGAAACTATAAGTAAATTTCGCGACGAGGAGTTAGAGCACAAAGATATTGCAATTCAGCACAATGCTGAAAGCGCATTTGGCTACAACATTTTATCATCATTCATAAAAACAGGCTGCAAAACTGCTATTTACTTGTCTAAGTTAATTTAACTAAGCAGCTTTCTTAAAGTGTTTTAAATGTTCTGATAACAACAGAAACCAGGAAGGAATTCAAGTGTAACAATTATTTTATAACTATATTTACATATCACCATTATTAATAAATAATTAGTATTTGTAAATTAAATACATCTAAAGTATAGACTGCAAAGGAGGCAAAAGTGCGTTTTAATTTAGAAGAGGGAAATGCTCTTATGTAATACCTGCCACAGGTTCACAACTGTACGAACATTCATTTTTGAAGG
This sequence comes from Wolbachia endosymbiont of Phyllotreta cruciferae, assembly GCF_918697765.1. NCBI lineage: Bacteria > Pseudomonadati > Pseudomonadota > Alphaproteobacteria > Rickettsiales > Anaplasmataceae > Wolbachia > Wolbachia endosymbiont of Phyllotreta cruciferae. The sequence continues at coordinate 409,393 of NZ_OU953855.1, read as the reverse complement.
TAAATTGCACAGCAAATGGTGTCATTCCAGTCTGGAATCCAGAAATTTTGCTTATAACTGAGCTGATAAGCTAAAGGTAATTGTCTTACACTAAAACAAACGTTTTTAATTAAGTTGCATAGAACCAGTGTCTGGGCACTGGGATGACACCCCACTGGTGGTCCAAACTACAACGTTCGTACAGTTGTGGATTCCAGACTGGGATGACACCCTACTGATGGGCCCAAATCACAATGTTCGTACAGTTGTGGGTCAGGCTATAGGATGACAGAAGTTGACTTTATTAGCTATAGGTGGTATGACACTTAGTCAATTTAAGTAAGCAGATGATCTTAGCTACAAAAGTATTTTTTACCTCATTTGTTTTTGGGTTTATTCTTTTTCCCTATTTTATAAAGCTTCTAAAAAAAATAAGCAAAGATGGGCAACCAATTAGATCATGTGGACCAGAAAGTCATTTAATAACAAAAAAGAATGTACCACCTATGGGCGGAATAATAATACTGATTTCTTCTTTATTACCAATTTTACTCTGGGCTCAGTTAACACCAGAAATTTTGCTGCTGATATTGATAACTCTATTTTTTGCTCTACTTGGATTTATTGATGATTATTTAAAATTGAAGACAAATCACTATCGAGGTTTAAGTGCAAAAACCAAAATACTTATTCAGTTTATTGTTGCTCTGGTTGGTGTGTTTATACTTAAGCTATACTCTGCTGAATGTTTTACAAAAACGTCCCTATTTAAAGGAGTAATAATAGATTTTGGCTATCTATATGTTCCGTTTGCTGCGTTTGTAATTGTCGGCTCTTCTAATGCTGTGAATCTCACAGATGGTTTGGATGGCCTTGCTGCAACTCAAGTCATCACTTCCTTTGCTTTTTTGGGGCTAATTGCATATATAACTCAAGCAGATATGAATATTACTTTATTCTGCATTGCATTTATAGGAGCTATTCTAAGTTTCTTGTGGTTTAACACACATCCAGCAAAAATATTTATGGGTGATGTTGGTAGCTTGTCGGTAGGCGCAGCCTTAGGGTTAACTAGTGTCCTAATTAAAAGAGAAATGCTTTTTGCCGTTATTGGAATAATTTTTGTAATAGAGACTCTATCTGTTATTATTCAGATATCATATTTTAAATATACAAAGTTTAAATATGGAGAAGGAAAAAGAGTTTTCCTTATGGCACCAATGCATCATCACTTTGAAAAGAAGGGATGGTCAGAAAATGTAATCGTTATGAAATTTTGGATAATTTCTATTATCTGTTCAGTTTTTACTATAACTTTCTTATTATAAAAACCTATGAAATACCCAGACTTTACATTAGAAAATAAATTATCAGGAGTGATAGCAGGAGTGGATGAAGTTGGAAGAGGTCCGCTAGCTGGTCCAGTAATATCCGCAGCCGTAGTGTTTATTGATAGAAATACAATTATTGATGGAATCAACGACTCGAAAAAGTTGACTCCTCAATGTAGGCAAGTCCTATATGAAAAAATAATATCCGTTGCAAAATTTGGTATAGGAATGGCAAGCGTAGAAGAAATAAATTCATACAATATCTTGCAAGCAACAAAACTTTCAATGAAACGTGCGTTGATAGACTTGGACCTAGAATTAGATTATGTGCTAGTTGATGGTAATCAACCACCTGAAGTGAAATGGCAAGTGAAATCCATAGTAAATGGTGATAATTTGAGTACATCAATTGCAGCAGCTTCAATCGTTGCAAAAGTTACGAGAGATCGGCTTATGCAAGAATTGCACAATAAGCATCCTGAATATAATTGGTATAAAAATAAAGGATATGGGACAAAAGAGCACCTTAACGCTATTGGCCTTTATGGAATTACAGAACATCATAGAAAAAATTTTGCACCCATATCTCAGGCATTATAGCCTTTACCCTTTTTTGAAAGGTATGGTTTCATTAAATAGGCAAACTGTACTCGATCCATTCCTTAAGGTAAACACTGAACTTACCCTTTCGATTATCAGGTAGTTATCAACTGTACGGAAATTTACTAAAGACTCATATCCTGCAGAATCAACCATAAAAACTGCCGGAAAATCAGAGTTTATTTTATTGAATTGTAGATATGTAAATTTTCCGTCATCAAAAACCTTAATTGGTATTATTGACTGACTACCTTTGACGTGCGAGATGGAATAATTAAAATTTAATCCCTTCTTTACAACTTCAATATCATTGATATCAGGAATAATGGTATGACTAGCTTGTTCGAAGATATCACCGTTATTTGTTGTGTAAATCTCATCACTGCTAAATAGTGGATAAAGAAACCTTACTTCATATGCTAATCTTGGATCATCTAGTCCAGTTGCTTCTTCAGCATGAAGTTCAAAGTAATAAACTCTTTTATTGGTAATTATAGTTGCATTAGTATCAGCAATATCATCTATGGGCTTAATAAACAATCTGTTACCTTGAGGAAGGAGTTGCCAACCAGTTGAATCACCCATTGAAAGGTTTTGTATTACCTCCCCTGGTTCAAACAATATACTGGACTGATAACCATAAAAACCCGTATACTTATGTATAGCTTGTGGGTTATAATTTATCACCTTTATGTGATTATCTCCAGCTATTGAACGTGGCTCCTGTTTTGCAAGTGCATCACTACCACAGAGGAACAACAGTACGGCAAACAGTAAACCAATCATAATATCAAAATAAATTAATTTTCATTTTATCATTGATAGACATGCACTGCAACTATTAAGGCACTTTCTATACTATAAACCCCAAAGCAAGCGGTAGAAAAGGCAAGAAATAAGGCAAACTCCTTAAATACTTTAGAACTACAGGAGGCTTTACCCTTACTATTACCCACAAATATAAATGTTTGTTGCATAGCTCTTAATGGCATAACTTTTGCTTGAAATAACTGTTTATATGGTGCAATTTACAGCTTTTAGTTGCTAAAATTATAACTCTTAGTTTAATAATTTTAATCTAATAAGCTTTCAGGTTAATAAAATTAAATTATTTGAGTAAATACAATACTATGTTTTTATTTGTGGGTAATAGTAAGGGCTTTACCTGAACGGATATACTTGGAATCCTGCCATTTTCACTTTGTAAACATACCAAGAATTCTGTCCATTATTCCACCCATATTTGCTTCAGCTTGAGTATACTCTATTTTACCACCATGCAAGATTAGTTTAATATCTGATCCAGGTGATATATTAACAAATTTACTGCCAACAACTCCACTGCTAGTGATCAGAGCTGAACTATCAATTGGCAATTTTATGTCTTTGCTTATACACATATCGATTCGTGCTACGTAGGTAGCTTTGTCAAGTGATACACCAGTTATGCTTCCAACATCTACACCAGAGATCTTGACACTATCACCAACTCCTATACCGTTAGCGTTAGCAAAAAGACCATATATTTTATTGCAATCCTTATAGTTTTTCTTTATGTAAGATAGCTTATCAATAGCAAAGAAAATCAGAAAAATAGTGAAAATTAATACAAATAATCCAGCGGTTATTTCAAGTATATTTGACCTTCGCATCTTTAGTTATCAGGACTCCAGCTTTTATAGTAATTTTTCACTTTTTGGTTTGGATAGTATGCACCTTTTGTACCCGTTAAATTAGGAGTATGTTTTACTTTTCTTTTTTTATTATTAACTGGTACTACATTATCAGTATAGTGAAGCCATATATGCCATTCCGGAGGCACTGTTGTAGGCTCAGAGACACCGCTATACATAACCCACCTTTTTCCTTTACTTGATTCATAGTAAGAATTTCCATTTTCATCTCTTCCTACAAATTTATCTTCTCTTCGTAATAGGCGTTTTATTGCGTTACAAATTTTAGATAACATAAGGGTATTAAAACAAAAAGTATTATATATACTAATACTTTAACGATATATTAACAACAATTTAATGCAATTACCAATTTTACAAGTTATTATCCCAATAATTGCATCAATGTTTTGCTTTCTTGCCAAGAAACACAAGGTATCTTGGTTTATTTCTTTTATTGCAACAACAATCACTCTTATCATTTCATCAATACTACTCATTAAAACATATAAAGGCGAAATTATAACTTATCACCTTGGGGATTGGGCTCCCCCGTACGGCATAGAGTTAAGAATCGACGTGTTGAACTCCTTGATTCTAACTTTGGTGAATTTTATAGCGCTGATTAGCGTGCTTTATAGCTTTTATATTAACGAAAAAGAAATTAGCAAAAACAAAATCACTGGTTTTTACTCTCTATTTCTACTGTGCTTAAGCGGACTGTTCGGGATTCTAGTAACAAACGACATATTTAACCTTTACGTTTTCTTGGAAATTTCATCTCTTTCTTCTTATGTATTAGTTTCAATGGGAAGGGATAAAAAAGCCTTGGTTGCAGCATTTGAATATCTAATTAGTGGAACAATAGGCGCAACATTTTATTTATTTGGCATCGGGCTCTTGTATTCAATGACTGGAACGCTCAATATGTCTGACATGGCTGAAAGAATAGTTCCATTATACGATAACAACATCATAAAACTTGGCACGTTGTTCATTTTTGTTGGTCTCTCAATCAAAATGGCACTGTTTCCATTAAGCAGGTGGCTGGTTAATGCATATAGTGAGGCGCCAAGTTTCATTAGCATATTCTTTTCAGGCACAGTGACAAAAGTGATGATATATGTTTTCATCAGAATCTTTTATACTGTTTTTCATCAAAATTTTTTCTTGTTTAAGCCGCTACTGGACAATGTGATAATTATCCTCGCACTTTGCGCTATTGTATTTGGGTCGATATTTGCAATAACCGCAAAAGACATAAAAAGACTGCTTGCTCACTCTAGTATTAGCCAAATTGGTTATATAATTTTAGCACTGAGTTTTAACTCAAAAACAGGTGTATTTGCAGCAATTCTTCACATAGTAAACCACAGCATAATAAAAACATCTTTATTTATGGCTGCAGGATGTATTTCTTACAAATTTGATACAACAAAAATAGAGAATTTATCGGGACTCAAGAAATCAATGCCTTATACAGCACTTGCGTTCACTCTACTCAGTTTAGCATTAATCGGTGTGCCTTTAACAAATGGCTTTGTAAGCAAGTGGTATATAATGAAAGCAATTATCGAATCTCATGCGTGGATTTCCCTTGTAACATTTGCTGCTGGCTCTTTCCTTGCATTGATATATATGTGGAAGATGGTAGAGAAAATGTATTTTGAAAATGATGCAACGTCACGCACTGGAATGACACCGGACAAAATTAATGATGTGCCATTTCCTATGCTTTTCTGTCTATTGTTTATGGCAGTTTTAACAGTAGTAACTGGAATATATAGCACTCCAATTCGGTTAGTAGTTGAGAAGTTGGTTTTTTGATTTTTATCTTTGTTTCATATTTTACTATACTTTAAGGTTATAAGGTCTTTATTGTGGATAGACTGAAGAAGATTCATTGGTTGTTAGTCATTAACGTGATAGCGCTGTTTTGCGTTGGCATTGTTGTTCAATACTCTTCTGCTGGAGGAAAGTGGGTGCCATTTGCGATTCACCAACTGGTCATATTCTCCTTCTTTTTCCTACTTGCTATAGCTATGTCATTCATAGAGCTAGATTTTTATTTGAAGCACGCCTACTTTTTTTATGTAGCAGCAGTGATTTCGCTATTAGTAGTGAATTTTTTTGGCTCACACATAATGGGTGCAACAAGGTGGATAAGAATTGGATCAATTAGTTTGCAACCATCAGAATTTGCAAAAGTAGGCTTAATACTTGCGCTTGCTCGCTATTTTGATAAGCAGAGTGTATATAAAATGATGGAATTTAAAAGATTGCTTAAGGCACTTATAATTATTTTCTTACCCGTGTTCTTGGTGTTAAAGCAACCTAATTTAGGCACAGCTGTGATAATGTTATTTATAGGGATATCAATTATATTCACAGCAATAATAAAAAGATCTCATTCGGTAATATGTGGAACGCTTGGCATTTTTGCAGTACCGGCTATTTGGCCTTTTTTACGTCCTTATCACAAGCAAAGGATATTGTCGTTTTTGGATTCATCAGTGGATCCACTTGGAATAGGTTATAATGCGCAGCAATCTCAGATAGCTATTGGTTCAGGAGGTTTGCTTGGTAAGGGCTTTGTTAACGGAAGTCAAACTCAACTTGGATTTTTGCCGGAGAAACGTACAGATTTTGCTTTTGCAGTGCTGAGTGAGGAATGGGGATTTTTAGGTAGCATGGCTTTAATTTTGCTTTATACCTCATTACTTGGCATAATTTTCTCTATCGCTTATAGGTCGAAAAATTATTTTTCTAAGTCGGTATCTATCGGCATTTTCGCCTTTTTTAGTGCTCATTTCTTTATAAACATCGGAATGACAATGGGCCTCTTACCTGTGATAGGCGACCCATTGCCGTTTCTGTCCTATGGAGGAAGTACAACTGCTGCAAGCTTAATATGCATAGGATTATTGCTGGCAATAAAAGCAGATGAACAACAAAATGCTTGTATTTTACCTATGCTAAAGTAAAATTAAATTTTACTTAATAGTTTTTATGCTAGATGAAATGCGTGAGGAATGTGGGGTATTTGGCATAAGTTGCAACCAAAGTGCTGCTTTTAACTCTATACTTGCTCTCCACGCTTTGCAGCATAGAGGTCAAGAGTCTTTTGGCGTAGTAACCAGTAACAACGATAAGCTGCACTCTTATCACTTTCAAGGTCAAGTGAGCAGCGTATTTGATGATATAGATGAAATAAAGAAATCCTTACCTGGAGATTGTGCAATAGGTCATGTTCGATACTCAACAAGTGGTAATAAATTTGGAGTGCAGCCCATGTTTAGCAAAAGTGGCAAATTTGGGGATTTCGCCATAGCACATAATGGTAATTTAATTAATATTTCTCCGATACGCGAACAATTGATTAAACAAGAGTGCGTTTTTCAGTCAGATATTGATACAGAAGTAGTAGTGCATCTGACAGCAAGCGGTGAAAAAGATAGCTTTTTAGAGAGTTTTATATATGCATTAAAGCAAATACAAGGTGCTTATTCTTTTGTTGCAATCAATCAAGAAGTAGTTATTGGAGTACGTGATTCATCTGGAATCAGGCCTCTTGTTTTAGGAAAGTTAAACGGTTCTTACGTTCTTGCATCTGAAACTTGTGCTCTTGATATAATAAATGCAGAGTTTGTTAGAGAAATAGAACCAGGCGAATTAGTTACCATCAGTTCGGGTAGTAAGCTAGCCTCAATGTTTCCTTTCCCACAGCAAAAATCAAGTTTTTGTATTTTTGAATACGTTTATTTTTCAAGACCAGACAGCATAATGGAGAATAGGTCTATATACGATACAAGAAAAGAAATAGGAAGAATACTTGCAGAAGAGAGCCCACCAAAAAACAATGTAGATATGGTTGTACCAATACCTGATTCTGGAATACCTGCAGCTATTGGATATGCAAAGCATTCAGGATTACCTATGGAACTGGGAATAATTCGTAATCATTACATAGGAAGAACTTTTATACAACCAACCGCTGAAGTACGTAAAGTTAGAATAAAATTAAAATTCAATGCTAATAAGCACACTTTGAAAGGTAAAAACATAATTTTAATAGATGATAGTATAGTGCGTGGTAGTACGTTAACAAATATAATAGTTATGCTAAAGGATGCAGGAGTAAAAGAGATTCACCTCAAAATTTCAAGCCCACCAATTAAGCATTCTTGTTTTTATGGAATAGATACGCCAGAGTGCAAAGATTTAATTGCTGCAAATAAATCTGTAGAGGAAATTAAGGAAGTTATAGGAGTAGATAGCCTAGCCTTCTTGAGTATTGATGGATTATATCAGGCTGTTAAAGGAGAAGTGCGTAACAATGCTACACCACAATATTGTGATGCTTGTTTCACTGGTGATTATCCAATTGGCAAATAGTCTACGCAAGATCTTAAGTTTTTAAACCGCCAAAATTTCTCTTGGCCTTTACTAATTCCGATTCTCGGAGTGCACACATAATCTGGTTTGAGGTGAGATTCATAAACACAAAATTCGTGGCTTATAGTAAGGTCCTGTTTGTTATGTTCTTTTGTAATATTTAATCTTTTACACAATATTCCTGGCCCACCTAAATTTGCCTCAAGCGGTTCAATGAGCTTTAATCCCCGTATTAACACTGCTGCTGGGAACCCTTCTGCTTCTGTTACAATATTTAAACAGTAATACATTCCATATATAAAGTACACATATGAAAACCCCGGCATACCAAACATTACTGAGGTTCGGTTAGTATAACCCTTAGCTGCATGACAAGCTGGGTCACTCATTCCTATATAGGCTTCAACTTCGGTTATTATTCCACTAAAGTTAGAAAATTTCAGCATCTTTCCTAGTAACTCCCCGGCTACAACCAAAGTTGGCCGCTCGTAGAAATTTCTTGGTAGTATTGTGTTGCTCATCATAAAAGTATAAGTTACTTGCAGATGCAAGCAACTTATACTGAATTTTCACTACTTTACCTATTTTGAAGCAGCAGGAGCTTGATGCTTTTGTGATGCGCCGCTCAAGTCTTCTACATTTGTTGAATGCTGCTCCAAAAATTTTACTTCTTCAGAGCTTTGTTGTAATTGTGTTTGTGGCAATTGTGATGCTAACACTTCATGTAAAGGCTTTGCTTCATATTGCCTTCCTACTTTTACTTCTTTATGTGCAGCTAATTGCTCCATAGTAACACCATTACCCTCAATAAGTTCTACGGAGCCATTATCATGAATATTAATTTTAATATTACATTCTTTTCCTTGAGCATTCCACTTTAAAGTCATTTGATATGACCCATTAGCTACTTCATAAATTCTTGTTCCATGTTCATCAACCCGGCAACGTAGCCCCCTTGCTTTACTTTGAGGTAGCAATAATGTAATTGCTTTCACGCCATATTGTTTACACAAATCGTTATTTAGAATGTCACTCATGCTTATTTCTTTTGTATTACTACCTATCGCAATTCTTACGGCAGGCTCAATAATATTATCTTCATTTTTGCTTTCTTTAAGTTTTATAAATTCTATATCATTATTTTCTATATTTTTAGATATCTCTTCTTTAATTTGTTCAGCAATTTTGCCTATAATGTTCTTACCACCATATTTATTCTCATCCCGAGCAGTATATGTACATATACCATTACTATCCTTATGAATATAAGGTTTTGGTTTCTTTTTATTAGTGGTATTAGTAGAAGTGTTGTTCTGCATTATAAAGAACTCATTCCATTCTTCTGCATTATTAAGAGTGACGTATTTAGGTACATTCTCATCTAGTGTTGATTTAGGTACATTTTTAGTATCCGAAATCGAATTATTATCAGAAGGACTGATATTTAGATTAGAAGAAGTTTCAATTAAGGATACAGTTTCAGTGCTATTAGTTAACATATATGCCTCCATTATTTTTAATATATAAATGTTAGCGTATAGATACCACGCCAATTAGTCAATATAAATTATGATGTTTAATGTTGAAAGCTCAAATACTCCTTTGCTTGATCGGTTAGAACGCGCCCTCTTGGTGTGCGCTTTACAAAACTAATTTTGATTAAATAAGGTTCTACTGTTTCTTCAATATTGCCAACATCTTCGGATAGCGCAATAGATATGGTGTCAATTCCAACAGGGCCTGAAGTGTTGAATAAAAATCTTAGATAATTCATATCAAGTTTATTGAGTCCCATTTTATCTACACCCAATTTTAGTAATACAGAATCAGCGACTTCATAAGTGATTTTTTTATCATCTTTCACTTCAACAAAATCCCTTATTCTTCTGAGTAACCTCAAAGCAATTCTTGGAGTGCCGCGCGCACGGCAGGCAATTTCCCGTGCTGCATCCTCTTCAATTTCAGCAGAAAGAACTCTTGCGCCTCTTTTTATAATATTAACCAGCTCCTCAAAGGAATAAAACTCAAGATGCAAAGGAATGCCAAAACGATCTCTGAGTGGCGCAGAAAGTAATCCAAGCCGTGTTGTTGCTCCAATTAGCGTAAATGGTGGTAGATCTATCCTTAAAGTGCGAGTAGATGGACCTTCACCTACTAATATGTCCAAGCAAAAATCTTCCATAGCAGTATATAAAACTTCTTCGATGCTGCGATTTAATCTATGGATTTCGTCGATAAATAGAACATCTTTTGCATTTAAAGTGGTAAGCACTGCAGCCAAGTCCCCAGCTTTACTAAGTAAAGGACCAGAAGTTGCGCGAAAGCTAACTCTTAATTCTTTAGAAACAATTTGTGCTAAAGTTGTTTTGCCAAGCCCTGGAGGACCGTACAATAAGACGTGATCTAAAGCTTCAGTTCTCGTCTGTGCAGCGTTTATAAACACTTTTAAATTTTGTATTAAGTCTTTTTGCCCGACAAAATCATCAAGTTGCTCAGGCCTGATGTTAATATTGCGCACATCTTCAGTATATTCTTTACCGCACGATATTGATTTCATAATGTTAAGAGCTCCTTAAGCGCCATGCGAATAATGTCCTTAGTGTCCAGGTTTGACGATTCGTCTTGTATTTTTTTTATCGTATCATAAGCTTTCATTTTTTCATACCCAAGATTGATCAATGCTGAAAGGGCATCTTCATTAATTGGATTAAAGTTATTGTTATTTATTTCTAGTTTACTTACTTTGCCACTCAATTCAGTGATGATTCGATTTATGAGTTTCAAGCCAAGTCCACTCATCTTGAGTGTTACTTTATCTTCATTCATAATTGCCAAAAATAGCTGTTCTGGAGTTAATTTACTCAAAATTGACATTGCAGTTTTATAGCTAACACCGCTTACTTTAACTAGCAAACTCAAGCACTGCTGTTCTTCTTTGCTTATAAAACCATATAGCTGAGTAGTGTTTTCTCTGTTATTTGCATAGGTTTCGATAAGTAATTTGATTCTACTTCCAATTGCACAAGCACTTAAAGTTTTGGCTGAAAGATACACCATATAGCCAACATCATTCACATTCAGGATTATGTGATCGCTGCGCACTTCATCAACTATTCCACTTAGATTTCCTATCATTTTTAGTACTATATAGGGTTCAGTTTAAATACTCCTGGATCTTAGGTCAAGCAAACGAACATTATAACAGGGAAACGTGGCTAAAAAACCACTTGACACCCTTCGCCAGCCCCCTTATCATGAAACTGAAGCTATTTATTTATCTTCTCTGTACAGATTAAATGACAAAAAAACTCAACGTATTTGGCGTCTCATGTTTAATTTTTTGCACTATGTGTACCTTATGTCTTCACAACATTTCTAGCTATATAAGCTAAAACGCGCTTATAAAGCGTTTAAGACAGTATAGAACGCCGATTTGCAGGATTAGAGAGTGACAACTAGCTAACACGGGGTTTCTTTTGCCTTTTTTTCTGCTTAGTAAATTTCTTAAACATTTAAACTAAGGTGAGTTGCATTTAAAAGCAGCTAAATTGCAGTGTTTAAGACTTTAAAGAACGCCAATACTGAAAATAGATAGTAACCGGGGCTTCTTTTGCCTTTTTTTTCATTTGGTAAATTTCTTGAATATTTATGGCTAAAGTAACTTAGGTTCACCGACAATCGTCATCCCGCTACTCGTTAGCGGGATCTATGCTAAGAGATACCGCGAATGAATCGCGCGGTATGACGGTCTGCGGCGGCATGACGATAAGGTTTATACCTTGTCATCCCAGTGCCCAGACACTGGGATCCAGCCTTTTCATAATCATCAAAACGTTGTATTTTAACATAAAACGGCTACTTTTATACTTAGAGGTTGTCCACAAACCAAGGAATACGTAGTATATAAAGAAAGAATATTGAGGTAAGAGATGAGGAAAAAATATCCAACAGATTTAAGTAAAAGAGAATGGGCAAGAATAGAAAAACACTTCAGAGTATCGTACAAGAAAGGAGGAAGGCCACCAAAATACAGTAAGTGTGAGATAGTAGATGCAATTCTTTATATACTGCGCACAGGATGTCAATGGCGCTATTTACCACACGATTTTCCGCCGTGGAAGGCTGTGCATGAACAGTTTAGAAGATGGAAAAAGCAGGGAATTTTTGAGAAAATGAACTATGATATCACTAAATATAGTAGGTCAAAAATGGGAAGCCGAGCGCATGCATAGTGGACAGTCAATCGGTAAAAACCACGGAAAAAGGGGGGTCAAAGGTTATGATGGTGCGAAAAAGGTAAAGGGGAGAAAAAGACATATAATCACAGATACTCAAGGATTTGTGCTTGGTTGCTATGTAGGAGCTGCAAGCGAAAATGACAGAGATGGGGTGAAGATGGCATTGGACAATATGAAGGAAAAATACAGCAATATTAAGAAAATGTGGGCTGATATGGGATACCAAGGAAAAGATTTAAAGGATTACGTAAAGAGAGAATATGGGATAGATATTGAAATTGTCAAAAGGCCTCCATGTAGGTTTTGGGTGCATAAAGATACACCACTAGAACTATTGCCACAACGGGATCCTGGATTTTCAGTACAGCCGAGAAGGTGGGTGGTAGAGAGGACTTTTGCTTGGATCAATAGAAATAGAAGGCTATCAAAGGAGTACGATTTACTTACAACATCTACTGAAAGTTTCATATATCTGGCTATGAGTAAAGTTATGTTAAGTAGGGAATATGCTTGATTTACTGGTTTGTGGACAACCTCTAAGCTATGGGAACGCTGGCGCATTAGATTTTGATTTTATATTAGAAAATGAAAAGCTAAAAAATAAAATGAAAGGACAGAAAGTAAGAGTTATAGTGCTGACATTAGCCAACTGAGAAACAGAGTTTTTGACCGAGATTTTGGAGCAAAGCTTATGTGTTAAGGTGGCACATAGAGGAGTGCTATAAACGACTCAAAGTAGGAGCAGAGTTAGAGAATTTTTCTGGAGAGGCTGTATTACAAGAATTTTGGGCAAACTTGGTCATGTGCAATATATTATCGCTTCATATGTGTGATGCACAAGGGCCTTGGAACCCAGATCAAATTACTGAGTATCGTTTAAATTTTTCAGTTTTATTTAGTGTAATGAGACAGAAACTCTATCAGGTACTTATTGCACCAAAAAACTTTCAAGCCCTTTTTAAGTATACGCGCTAAAGTTAAAATCCGACCGGGACAGCCGCAATAAAGTAGATAAGCCTAAACGCCATCATGTCTTTAGGAGAGTTTGCTAATGAAAGTTCTTAAGTTGACGCCATTGGCTGAACGGACAATGGCGTCAACTTAAGGAAAAATATCAGCGATAGTGTATAAAATTTCTCTCTAAATTTTTTATCATTAAATTATCCAAAGAGTGCAATAAACAGCATTTTTGTTTCTGTTTTATTTCAACAAAGAAGTCTAAAATGTGTCCTTTTTAGGTGAAACATGCGTGCGCCAAGCAAAGTGCGTAAAGTCCAGTTGGTGAAAATCCAACCCAGGCAAAGCCTAGCCAGCAGGCTGGAACAAACCACTATGCTGCGTAAGGTAACGAGCGTAGTAAAGCTAGTGGAATGGACAACACAGGGTACAACGAAAGTGAAGGTATTGAGTCCCGAAATTCTCGATGTCATAGAGGTCGACACGTTGCATATAGTGGAAGACAGCAAGAAGGGTAACAATAGGGCAAGTTATCACTCACTCTATCGGGATCTGAGGCCGTATCACGTGTTGAGATGGAGTTTACGTAAACTTGGGAGATCCTTTGTATTCCTATTAAGGTACGTTGGAACAAGTCAACAAAGGCGAGTACTGACGGAAGATATAAAGGAAGTCGGACTGATTGATAGTACTCAGAGTGTGGGAAAGCCACATACAAGGGGAAGCGGTCAGCAATATAGTGACTGGTTTAGGAATTGCTATGCCAATACAACGGAGGTTGGAATAACGTGCAAAGAAAACTAAATCAGATAGCAGTAAGAGCCAGGCAAGATAAACGATTGAAATTTAATCGTTAATTCATCTGATAAACGCAGAGAATCTTGCTGAATGTTATAAAGAGCTAAAGCATAACAAAGCATGCGGTATAGACCAGGTGACAGTAGAAGCTTATGGAGAAAATCTTGAAGAGAAGCTCAACACTCTGGTGGATAGTATGAAAAGAAAGCGATATCAACCGCAACCAGTGAAAAGAGTATATATACCAAAAGCTGGAAGCAAAGAGAAACGCGGGCTTGGAGTACCGTCTACAGAAGATAAGTTAGTCCAGATAATGCTGAAGAAGATATTAGAAAATATTTATGAAGCTAACTTTCTGGATAACTCATATGGTTTTCGTCCTGGTAGAAGCTGTCATCAAGCGGTAAATGCACTAAATAAAGCAGTTATGTACAGACCAACTAACTATGTAGTAGAAGTTGATATCAAGAAATTCTTTGATAATGTCCAGCACAAATGGCTAATGAGATGCTTGAGAGAACGGATAACAGACCCAAACATACTGTGGTTAGTAAAACGATTTCTTAAGGCAGGAGTAGTCGAAGCAGGACATTATGAAGCAACTGAACTAGGCACACCTCAGGGGGGAATAGTAAGTCCTATACTAGCTAATATATAGTTGCATTATGTGCTGGATTTGTGGTTTGAAAAGAAATTCAAGCTAAGATCTAAAGGTTATATGGAGCTAGTTAGGTATGCAGACGATCACCTGATTTGCTGCGAAAGAGAAAAAGATGCTAGAGAACTCTTAGAGTCACTGAAACAAAGGCTAGGAAAATTTGGACTGGAAATATCTGAAGACAAAACAAGAATAGTAAAGTTTGGCAAAAAGGAGTGGCAACAAGGAATAAGGGAGAAACGAAAAACGGAAAGTTTCAACTTTCTAGGATTCACCCATTATGGTACAAGGAGTCGTAAAGGTAGAGTAATGGTAGGTCATAAAACCTCGAAAGAAAATCTATCTAGAAAACTTAAAGAAATCAAAGAATGGGTGAAAAAGATCCGAAATAAAGTTCACCTTAAAGATTGGTGGTCAATACTTAAAGCAAAACTAACAGGACACTATAACTACTTCGGAGTTAGCGGAAATTACCGGTGGTTGAATAAATTCTTCTGGCGGGTAATCAAGCTAGCGTATAAATGGATAAACCGACGTAGTCAGAAGAAGAGTATGAATTCAAAGCAATTTATACACTATCTACAAGTTAATCCATTACCAAAACCAAGAATATGCTACTCATTATATACAAAATAGGAAATGCTGTGAATACTACATTGTGGAGCCGTGTGCGGGAAAGCTGCAAGCACGGTTCTGGTGGGGGAGTCATAGCGATAAAACTTAATCAGGAGGATTTAAAACTATGACTTCTACCAAACAAAAAGGAAAAAATCTTATTCTACAAATTAAAAATATAATATACTCGAAAGCTTTTCAGAGAATCCATTGTGTTGAGTTTTACACGAACAAGAAAACTTCCTTTTTCGACAGTATTTTCTATGATTTTAAAGTTAGTTAAAAAAAGTTTGGGAATAGAATGTGAACTTATGGAGCCATTGACATGTACCCTCAAAGCAAGCTTTTTCTAAAGCAAGATATAAGATTTGTCATACAGGTTTTAAAGAATTTAAGCATCCAAACAGCCTATCAAGATGAGCCTGAGTTGGAGAGGCTATAGGCTTATTGCAGCAGATGGTTCTGGTATTCGATTACCGAGCTCTGAGGAAATTGTATCCGAGTTTGAACCAAATGGAACAACAGGTATAATGCCACCATTAGCAAGGGTTTCTTTGTTTGTTGATTTATGTACTTCGCTGATTTGCAGTGCTCGCCTTGCGGCTTGGAATGTGGGTGAGCAAACGTTAGCAGAAGAACAATTACCTGAAGTCGTTACTCAAATGCGTTCATTAAATCAAGATAGATTATTATTTATCTACGACCGTCTTCAGTAAAATTCATTCAGCAGCATTATGATTTGGAAGTAGATTTTATTTTTCGCTTGCAAAAAAGAAATTATAGCAAGCTATGGGAACGAATTGCATCTGGAGAATTAGATTTCGATTTTATATTAGAAAATGAAAAGCTAAAAAATAAAATGAAAGGACAGAAAGTAAGAGTAATAGTGCTGACATTAGCCAACGGAGAAACAGAGGTATTGATTACTTCACTTTTTGACCGAGTAAAATTTACTTTGGAAGATATCAGCAAAGCTTATGTGTTAAGGTGGCATATAGAGGAGTGCTATAAACGACTCAAAATAGGTGCAGAATTAGAGAATTTTTCTGGCGTAAATTTAGAGGCTGTATTACAAGAATTTTGGGCAAACTTAGTCATGTGTAATATATTGTCGCTTCATATGTGTAATGCACAAGGGCCTTGGAATCCAGATCAAATTGCTGAGTATCGTTTAAATTTTTCGGTTTTATTTGGTGTAATGAGGCAGAAACTCTATCAGGTACTTATTGCGCCAAAAAACTTTCAAGCCCTTTTTGATAGAGCAAGTATACGCGCTAAAGTTAAAATCTTACTATTACCCACAAATATAAATGTTTGTTGCATAGCTCTTAATGGCATAACTTTTGCTTGAAATAACTGTTTATATGGTGCAATTTACAGCTTTTAGTTGCTAAAATTATAACTCTTAGTTTAATAATTTTAATCTAATAAGCTTTCAGGTTAATAAAATTAAATTATTTGAGTAAATACAATACTATGTTTTTATTTGTGGGTAATAGTAAGGTCTTTATATGAGAGTCAAAATCCAAATAACTTGTATCTTGAACTGAAAAGACCAACTGGTTTCCTTTTATTCTTTCCTTAGTTTCTTTATAATGGGAAGAATAAATTTCCTTATCTTCAAGCTTTTCATTGCTAAATAATCTATATGCACCCTTAGCTTCTTTCCACCCACTACAGCTTTGATTAATTGAACCAGATGCCTTACCCTCTATGCAATAACTTGTTTTTATAAGCCTTTTATTAAGCCTTTTATCTCCCAAATTAATGTGTTTTAACTCTCTTTCCAGCCATTTATCCCATAAGTGTTGAAAGTATCAAAAATAACGTGATATGAGATGATCAACGGCATGTAAATTACCTCCCGACAGTAAAACAATCGAACGTATAAAAGAGTCATTTAGATCCAATGTGAATTGCAGTAATGCTATTTTGAACCCATGTAGATTATTTTTGATTTTATAAACAAGAAATAACAAAGCCGTAATAATAATCATGTAAATATACACCTTCATGCCATTCATAGTATGGCTTAAAAAGTGCTTATATCCAAGATTTTGCTTTATAAATTTAAAGAACACTTCTATATCCCATCTGCGCCTATATAGCTCTGTTACTTCATAAGCTGGCATTTCAAACAAGTTTGTCAAAAACCATATTTCATCTCCAATTTTATTTCTGATTTTTATTAGCCGTAGATCATGCTTTTCTGCCACTTTACCTCGTGCACGATAAAGATTAACTATTATATCTTCTAAAATCTCTGATCCATCCGATTTTTGTTCTCTTATAACTTTGTTCCTGCTTATAACATCATGTTTTCTTCCTACTTTAACTCTTGTGATAAATTTGTACTCCTTTTCATCAAATTCGGCAAAAGTTCCAACTTTTCTGATTCCTCTATCAAATAATAAAATATCCTCTTTTTCAACTTTAGCTTCATTAATTGCTCTCACTAATGCTATATCTTCACTACTTTCTTCTTGTCCTTTACAAAATCTTATACTTGTCGGCAATTGATCCTTTAATCCTACACTCACTTTAACTTGACTGTCGTTACTTTTACCGCCTATTTTTAGCCCATCTTTTATGAGATATCCCGATAAATTTATGATCGTCGAATCAAACTTATGTAAGTTATTTAATGTTTTTTGGGGTAATAGCTTTTTAATCTTGCTCATCAAATCAATATATACTCCCTTAAAATATTCTGGATTTATAACTTTTAACCTTTTTGACAAACCACTGTATGTTACTGTACTTTTATCGCTATTCTTATCCATTATACACCTGTTTATTACCATTTCTAGCGCTCTTAGGCTTGTTTTTTGCCCCATTAATATTAACTTCATTAGACCTTTAAATATAATCTTGCCCAACAATTTAGTATTACATTTATCTACTTCACTTAATTTTCCTAGCCTTTCTAAATCCTCATCTTTTATTAAATTTAGTACTCTTTCTATTTGATCCATTATTGCCTCCATTTTCTTGCAATAATAGTTCTTTATGTCTTTTTTGTGTTACTTTCAACACTTATGCCCAGCGCCCCTATGATGTCATCCCAGTGCTTGACACTGGGATGGCTTTGTTGCATCACACTTTATGAGATGGTGATTTATGGTAAATTCATGTAACTATCTCAAATTTAGCCATACCAATATCAGTGAATTTATTAAGCAAATAGCATTTGATTAGCAGTTCTTTTTCTCGATTTATCTCAGATTTATTCCTAAAACTAAATCCGAATATTTGCTTTAATCTTGAGAAAAACCCTTCAATATAAGATCTTTTCCCATAATTTACTTCTTTTTTCCATTCTTTCATGCCATCTTCACCGTATAATTTTATTAACCTAATAGCAGCATTCCTGTCAGACATATAATCTATTTCTGGATGTTCTGCCGCATTGTTTATTGGTGGAATTTTTGTCTTTATATCATATTTGTTACACAACTTATAAAACTTGTGCCTATCACATGCTCTATCTGCATATAGTGCTTTTATGGCATGCTGAAAATCAACTTCTTTTAGCAAATCACAAGCTCCATAGTGATCAGAGTAGACACCGTTACTGTATTTTACAGCTATGGCTTTTTTGTTGTTTATATTCAACATTACGTGCAATTTTCTCGTTTGCTCATAGCCACGATATTTTCTGTCAGTGCTATTTTCCTTGCTGTGACCAGGAGTGTTGTTGTATATACTAATTCCTGTACTGTCTATAGCAATTTCGATATCTTCCATATTATTTTTATCAATTCTGCAATCATTTATCTTAATATTAAGTTTCTTAAACCTTCTTGATGCTTGTGAATAGCTGATAACTGCCAAATCTCTTCCTATTTGTTGCAAATACCCTTTTATAAACCCGACTGTTTGTCTTAAACCAATTCTAAAGAAACTGACGATTATATGCACCAAAATCACAACTTTATCACTATAAATATAGTTGCCGCCCTGCATTTTTGGACAATTCTCGTACCAATTTTCTATGGCGTCATTGATATAACAAAAAATGCTTCCTCTTTCTTGGAGAAATTTGTTATATTCATGGCAGTTACTGACTCTCATTTTTTGTGGCATATTTTTTCTTCAACAGTTAAATGGTTATTTATAATGAATTTTGTCAGTAACTGCCAGTTCTTTTCACTTGAGCGATGCAACAAAGCCATCCCAGTGTCACGCACTGGGATGACATCATCCTTTTTTTGGGATTCCAGCGTCACGCGCTGGAATGACACCTCTCTTGGGCTCTCTTAGCTATAAATATTAAGGAATTTACCAAACGAAAAAAAAGGCAAAAGAAGCCCCGTGGTTGGCTAATTACTTACATTATACTTTCAAGTATGGCGTTTTTTTATTCTAAACGCTTAATAACCGCGATTTAGTTGCTTTTAAGCCGCAACTAATCTAAATTATAAACATTAAGAAATTTACTAAACAGAAAAAAAGGCAAAAGAAACCCTAGGGTAGCTAGTTATTCACTATCCATTTTTTAAATCGGCGTTTTTTGATGTTTTAAATGCTTTATAAGCGCATTTCAGCTTATATTAGGTAAAAACCTAGAAATTTTATAAAGACATAAGGTGCACATAGTGCAAAAAATTAAACATGGGACGCCAGATACGTGAGTTTTTTTGTCATTTAATCTGTACAGAGAAGATAAATAAATAGCTTCAGTTTCATGATAAGGGGGCTGGCGGAGTTTGTCAAGGGATTTTTGACGAAATGATTTTGAAAGCAAAGAGCGGGAGAAGGGGTTCGAACCCTCGACCTCAACCTTGGCAAGGTTGCGCTCTACCAACTGAGCTACTCCCGCAATTAAATTAACCTAAATTTACTTAATTATAGGCATATACAGCGATTTGTAAACCCCGTGTACACGAAAAATGTGAGAGCCCATAAATTTGCGTGGTTCCTTCTATGATCTTTTCGTATACTTAAGACTCATTTTTGATTATCATAGGTTTTCAATTGTGCCAAAAAATGTATTAATTTTATGGGAATATTTTTATATAAAGACGACTTGCCAGCTAGTTCAATACCAGATGATATAAGGTCTATAGCTGTTGATACCGAGGCAATGGGGCTACTTCATAGCAGAGATAGATTATGCCTTGTGCAGCTCTCTTTTAATGATGGCAACGCTCACTTAGTTCAACTCAAGAACGATTATACAGCGCCAAATTTGAGAAAAATATTAGAGGATAAAAATATAACTAAAATATTTCACTTCGCGCGATTTGATGTAAGCATAATACGTTATTACTTGGAAACTTGGGCACTTCCGTGCTATTGCACAAAAATAGCTTCACGTTTAGTTCGCACTTACACAGATAATCATAGCTTAAAAGAGTTATGCTTAGAGCTGCTTGATACCAAACTAAATAAGCAGCAGCAATCTTCTGATTGGGGAAATGAAAATTTAACAGACAAACAAAAAAGTTATGCTGCATCTGATGTTTTGTATCTCCACAAGATAAAGGAAAAGCTAGACTTAATGCTGGAACGTGAAAATAGAAAAGAATTGGCCCAAAAGTGCTTTGAATTTCTTCCTACTCGTATTGAGTTAGACTTAATGGGTTGGGAAAACGTGGATATCTTTAACCACCAGATGTAATAGAAGTTTTTTGTTTATGCAAAACACTTTAGGGCAATTTTTCAAGCTCTGCGGTAAGAATTTAGTTGATTAACTGCTAATAGATACGCTATATTTTACAAAAATTTAGGTATTTTATGAGTGATGATATTACATCGGTAAATGATCAAAATTTCAAATCTGAAGTCACTGACTATAAAGGGTTTGTTCTGATAGACTTTTGGGCAGAATGGTGTGGGCCATGTAAAAGTCTAATGCCACGTATCGAACAATTGGCTAAAGACAGAAAAGGCAAGATTAAGATCTGCAAATTCGACATAGATGAAGGGACTGAAGTGCCAAGTAAGTATGGAGTGCAATCTATACCCACTTTAATCATATTTCAAGATGGTAAGGAAATTGCACGCAAAATTGGTGCAACAAATGATTTGTCAAGTTGGGTTGATAGTGAAATAAGCTAATAGACAAATTTGCTTTTGTGTGTATTATAAATATTGATAAAAGGGATTGTAGCTCAGTCGGTTAGAGCAGTTCGCTCATAACGAATTGGTCGTAGGTTCGAGTCCTACCAATCCCACCATTGTATTGATCTTAGCATGATCGTAACAATGAGAAAGCTGTAGTATATGAACTATATGTTGATATAATGGAGGAAATAATGAAATTTACTAAGTCTCTAAATAACAAGTTAGATGAATTGCACTTACTAAATCATCCATTCTACCAATCATGGAATACAGGAAGCTTAAGCTTGCAAGCTTTACAAACCTATGCTAAAGAATATTATCACCACGTTGCTGCGTTTCCTCGTTACATCAGTGGTATACATTTTCTGTGCCCAGATCTAAAAATGCGACAGGTTTTACTTGGTAATTTAATAGAAGAGGAACAAGGTGATGAAAATCATCCAGAGTTATGGAAACGTTTTGCTGAAGGGCTTGGCGTTGCGCGATCTGATCTTCGTGAAAGTGCACAGATTAAGGAGACACAAGAATTAATTGATGGTTACTTTGACATTGTAAGATCAGGTTTTGCAGCAGGTCTTGGAGCCTTGTACGCTCAATGGCGTCAACTTAAGAACTTTCATTAGCAAACTCTCCTAAAGACATGATGGCGTTTGGGCTTATCTACCTTATCGCGGCTATACAATCGTCCCGGTCGGATTTTAACTTTAGCGCGTATACTTGCTCTATCAAAAAGGGCTTGAAAGTTTTTTGGCGCAATAAGTACCTGATAGAGTTTCTGCCTCATTACACCAAATAAAACCGAAAAATTTAAACGATACTCAGCAATTTGATCTGGATTCCAAGGCCCTTGTGCATTACACATATGAAGCGACAATATATTACACATGACTAAGTTTGCCCAAAATTCTTGTAATACAGCCTCTAAATTTACGCCAGAAAAATTCTCTAACTCTGCACCTATTTTGAGTCGTTTATAGCACTCCTCTATATGCCACCTTAATACATAAGCTTTGCTGATATCTTCCAAAGTAAATTTTACTCGGTCAAAAAGTGAAGTAATCAATACCTCTGTTTCTCCGTTGGCTAATGTCAGCACTATTACTCTTACTTTCTGTCCTTTCATTTTATTTTTTAGCTTTTCATTTTCTAATATAAAATCGAAATCTAATTCTCCAGATGCAATTCGTTCCCATAGCTTGCTATAATTTCTTTTTTGCAAGCGAAAAATAAAATCTACTTCCAAATCATAATGCTGCTGAATGAATTTTACTGAAGACGATCATAGATAAATAATAATTTCTTTTGATTTAATGAACGCATTTGAGTGATAACTTCGGGTAATTGCTCTTCCGCCAACGTTTGTTCACCTATATTCCAAGCCGCAAGACGAGCACTACAAATCAGCGAAGTACACAAATCAACAAACAAATTGCCAATGGTGGCATTGTGCCTGTTGTTCCATTTGGTTTAAAGCGGCCAAACTCGGATACAATTTCCTCAGAGCTGGGTAATCTCATACCAGAACCATCTGCTGCAATAAGTCTATAGCCTCTCCAACTCAGGTTCATCCTGATAGGCTGTTTGGATGCTTAAATTCTTGAAAGCCTGTATGGCAAATCTTATATCTTGCTTTAGAAAAAGCTTGCTTTGAGGGTACATGTCAATGGCTCCATAAGTTCACATTCTATTCCCAAACTTTTTTTAACTAACTTTAAAATCATAGAAAATACTGCCGAAAAAGGAAGTTTTCTTGTTCGTGTAAAACTCAACACAATGGATTCTCTGAAAAGCTTTCGAGTATATTATATTTTTAATTTGTAGAATAAAATTTTTTCCTTTTTGTTTGGTAGAAGTCATAGTTTTAAATCCTCCTGATTAAGTTTTATCGCTATGACTCCCCCACCAGAACCGTGCTTGCAGCTTTCCCGCACACGGCTCCACAATGTAGTATTCACAGCATTTCCTATTTTGTATATAATGAGTAGCATATTCTTGGTTTTGGTAATGGATTAACTTGTAGATAGTGTATAAATTGCTTTGAATTCATACTCTTCTTCTGACTACGTCGGTTTATCCATTTATACGCTAGCTTGATTACCCGCCAGAAGAATTTATTCAACCACCGGTAATTTCCGCTAACTCCGAAGTAGTTATAGTGTCCTGTTAGTTTTGCTTTAAGTATTGACCACCAATCTTTAAGGTGAACTTTATTTCGGATCTTTTTCACCCATTCTTTGATTTCTTTAAGTTTTCTAGATAGATTTTCTTTCGAGGTTTTATGACCTACCATTACTCTACCTTTACGACTCCTTGTACCATAATGGGTGAATCCTAGAAAGTTGAAACTTTCCGTTTTTCGTTTCTCCCTTATTCCTTGTTGCCACTCCTTTTTGCCAAACTTTACTATTCTTGTTTTGTCTTCAGATATTTCCAGTCCAAATTTTCCTAGCCTTTGTTTCAGTGACTCTAAGAGTTCTCTAGCATCTTTTTCTCTTTCGCAGCAAATCAGGTGATCGTCTGCATACCTAACTAGCTCCATATAACCTTTAGATCTTAGCTTGAATTTCTTTTCAAACCACAAATCCAGCACATAATGCAACTATATATTAGCTAGTATAGGACTTACTATTCCCCCCTGAGGTGTGCCTAGTTCAGTTGCTTCATAATGTCCTGCTTCGACTACTCCTGCCTTAAGAAATCGTTTTACTAACCACAGTATGTTTGGGTCTGTTATCCGTTCTCTCAAGCATCTCATTAGCCATTTGTGCTGGACATTATCAAAGAATTTCTTGATATCAACTTCTACTACATAGTTAGTTGGTCTGTACATAACTGCTTTATTTAGTGCATTTACCGCTTGATGACAGCTTCTACCAGGACGAAAACCATATGAGTTATCCAGAAAGTTAGCTTCATAAATATTTTCTAATATCTTCTTCAGCATTATCTGGACTAACTTATCTTCTGTAGACGGTACTCCAAGCCCGCGTTTCTCTTTGCTTCCAGCTTTTGGTATATATACTCTTTTCACTGGTTGCGGTTGATATCGCTTTCTTTTCATACTATCCACCAGAGTGTTGAGCTTCTCTTCAAGATTTTCTCCATAAGCTTCTACTGTCACCTGGTCTATACCGCATGCTTTGTTATGCTTTAGCTCTTTATAACATTCAGCAAGATTCTCTGCGTTTATCAGATGAATTAACGATTAAATTTCAATCGTTTATCTTGCCTGGCTCTTACTGCTATCTGATTTAGTTTTCTTTGCACGTTATTCCAACCTCCGTTGTATTGGCATAGCAATTCCTAAACCAGTCACTATATTGCTGACCGCTTCCCCTTGTATGTGGCTTTCCCACACTCTGAGTACTATCAATCAGTCCGACTTCCTTTATATCTTCCGTCAGTACTCGCCTTTGTTGACTTGTTCCAACGTACCTTAATAGGAATACAAAGGATCTCCCAAGTTTACGTAAACTCCATCTCAACACGTGATACGGCCTCAGATCCCGATAGAGTGAGTGATAACTTGCCCTATTGTTACCCTTCTTGCTGTCTTCCACTATATGCAACGTGTCGACCTCTATGACATCGAGAATTTCGGGACTCAATACCTTCACTTTCGTTGTACCCTGTGTTGTCCATTCCACTAGCTTTACTACGCTCGTTACCTTACGCAGCATAGTGGTTTGTTCCAGCCTGCTGGCTAGGCTTTGCCTGGGTTGGATTTTCACCAACTGGACTTTACGCACTTTGCTTGGCGCACGCATGTTTCACCTAAAAAGGACACATTTTAAACTTCTTTGTTGAAATAAAATAGAAACAAAAGTGCTGTTTCCTGCGGCTTCTGGATAATTTAATGGTAAAAGTTTTAGAGAGAAATTTTATACACTATCGCTGATATTTTTCCTTAAGTTGACGCCATTGAGTGAACGTTTATCCTGTAGTCTCGGTAATTTCTGACTCTACCATAGTTCCACTACTTTGTGTAGCTGTTGCTTCTGTCTCTATAGTTGTCGCACTGAACTCAGTAGTACATCTTCTCAGATCAAACGCTTCTACAGTAAATATAAATGATAAAAGACAAGGGCCCATATGCAACAATATTTCTAATGAACAAGGAAAAATAATTGACACTGACGCAAGAACACTGGGAAAAACTCCTTTAGCCAATAGTACAACAGCTCCATCTGCGTCTTCTCCTACTTTTCCAGTTCAAAGTGTGATGAATTCAACACCTACATCATCATCTAATGAAAGAACTGAGGAAATGCAGGAAGGTAGAGGAAACGATCAAATGCGTAACCCTTCATCTGCTGTACAATCAATTTCAACTCCGATATTACCAGCACCACCACCGCTTCCAGGTACTAACTTCTACTAACTTGTAGGCCTCTATCGAAGTTTCTCAAACGGTTCTTCCTTTATGTAGCACCAAACAAAGGCTCGGTTGGTTTTGTGGTTAGAGTTGGTAAGGGTTTTCTATCGTCAACGTTACATTCGGTTAGCGTAAGTGCTTGAATTTCTCCAATTCCGTTGATCAACGAGTGCAATTTGAAGCCGAAAAATCAACCGTATGTGCTCTTACTAATTTCTGTCAGACCATCAAAATTTGTTATTCAGAATCCTTTTTTTTTGCCGCAAACGGCAATTGTAGGGGTATCGATGTAGCTTCGTTTTCGCTTGTTCGAAGAACCATTGTAAAAGTAATGCTAATACCAAATTTCATCATTGAGAAGACAAATAGAACATACGATAAATTCGCTTAAACCTCTAGCTATAGGCAGAAAGTGCTCTTTTTCATTATTAGAGAATTTTTCTGGGGTAAATTTAGGGACAAGAATTTTGGGCAAAATCAAGCGCTTGTTGGAAATTGTTCGCCAAAAAACTTTCAAGACCTTTTTAAATATACGCGCCAAAGTTAAGATCTTACTATTACCCACAAATATAAATGTTTGTTGCATAGCTCTTAATGGCATAACTTTTGCTTGAAATAACTGTTTATATGGTGCAATTTACAGCTTTTAGTTGCTAAAATTATAACTCTTAGTTTAATAATTTTAATCTAATAAGCTTTCAGGTTAATAAAATTAAATTATTTGAGTAAATACAATACTATGTTTTTATTTGTGGGTAATAGTAAGAGTTAAGATCCGATCGGGAAGATTGTATAGCTATGAAAAAGTAGATAAGCCTAAACGCCATCATGTCTTTAGGAGAGTTGTAATGTACACGCCCTTAAGTTGATGCCATTGACCGCTAACCTCCGTTATTCCTTGATTGCTATCGCTCTTTACTAAAAACTTTTCTAACACCAAGTGGTTCTGACGGTTCTGTGAGAGGAACAGCTTTTCGTGTACGGACCCTCCAGGTTACCTAATACTGGCAATGGAGTTGCAACAGGAGAAGTAGCAAGTAGTTCAGCACTGCTTTTTTTATTGTTTTGTTGGTGGTTTTGAAGTCCTGGAGATTCATCATCTTCACTATCTGAATATCCAAGATCAAGCCTTCTTGAGGAGAGCGGATTGTTCTTGTGATATTCTGAAGTGCGGAGTTCTCTCTTCTGCTCCCTCATTCTCTCTACTCTCTGAAAACTATTTTCCTCACTTCGAAGTTTTGCACCCGATTCATTCGAGAAATCTTGTTGCTGCTCATCTTTGTTACCCATTAATTGCTTTCCGCCAAAAAGTTCTTTATAACCAACTTTTTTTAACGATCCTACACCACCATGTTTTTTTATCTCATCCATTAAGTAGGCTACTGGAGAAGATTTCATTGGGGGATCTACAACAGAAACTTCTCTATGAAC
Source organism: Wolbachia endosymbiont of Phyllotreta cruciferae (assembly GCF_918697765.1). Lineage (NCBI taxonomy): Bacteria > Pseudomonadati > Pseudomonadota > Alphaproteobacteria > Rickettsiales > Anaplasmataceae > Wolbachia > Wolbachia endosymbiont of Phyllotreta cruciferae. Next base: position 382,274 of record NZ_OU953855.1, on the reverse strand, counting down.
AACTTTTTTTGATGATCTTAAATCAGGACTATCTTGTACAGGATTAGTCAGGCAAGTCGTATTGTTACTCGCTACTGGCAATCGAGGTATACCAGGAGGAGGAGCTGTTGTATTAGATGATCTTAAATCAGGATTATTTTGTACAGAATTAGGCAGGCAAGTCACGTTGTTACTCGCTACTGGCAATCGAGGCATAACGGGAGTAGGAGCTGTTGTACTATTGGCTAAAGGAGTTTTTCCCAGTGTTCTTGCGTCCATACGCGTCAAGTTAAGGAATGTAGAGAGCTTAAAGTAGATACCCTGGTCTTCCTATATCTGTCTTTCAAAGAAAACTTTGACCAGATTATAGTAAGCTTTTTTAGAAAAATTTTTAAATTATTGACAATATTGTTTAATATCAAAAAGAGCTCTCTAACCCGCCTTTTCAATTCAATAAATGCCTTTGTTAAACTGAGCTCCGTGTTCTTTTTTAGTTTTACACAGCCAATCATCTCGTGAAATACGAGAATAGCACATAATTTTGCGTATAGCTCGCACAATACTCTAAATGGATTTGTCTTTCCTTTTAGTTTATCAAGATTGATATGACTTTTATATAGTTTAAATAGTAATTCGATTTGCCATCTTACTCTATAAACCGTCAATATTTGTTCAGCATTAATTTTACTCTCTGGAACATTAGTTATAAATATTGACCAATCTAATAACTTTTGATTCTTTTGAGAAGATGTATATCCATGTGACTTTGCTAATTTATTAGCCTTTCTTCTTCTAGCCATAGACTGTTCTTCAGTTAGCTTTTGACATATAATTCTTACCTTAATTTTTACTTCCTTTCCTAATAATACTTCTTTTTCTGAAGATAATTGACCTTCTAAATACTCCAATAGCTCTATTTTTTGATTTGTTTCTATATCATATATATTGGTATCAGACTTATAACGACTAACAAAATATGCACCTGCTTCATCAATCTGTTTAAAAGAACTAGGCACAAAGTAGCCCAAGTCAAATATTAGCAAATCATTGGCTGATAAACCGTTCAGATAATCCCTATAACCTTGATCCGACCTTATTCCTTCCATAAAATTTAACTTATCTAGCGCTTGATTCAGGTAATCAAAGACTAACTGTAGCTTTATTTCTGATTTGGTATTATTCTCACAATCTCTATAGCTACTGCCATATCCTTTGTACATATCTTCCATGCTACTGGGCAGGCTAATGTAGCTGCTATCCAATAATTTAACGCTTCCAAATTGCTGTAAAATTTTGCAATCAATCTGTAGACTTTTTTTAAATAAACACAAAGCTTCGTTATACATTTTTTTCATGAACTCAACTGCTTCTTCACTAAACCTAAAATCTAAACCCTGTTTTGTAATTTCTATCGAGTCTTCATTTAGCAATTGGCACATTGTTTCTATGCTGCAATCATCAACTCCTATGTTACCAAAAACCATAGCTTTTATGAATGATGAGCCATTAAGTTTTCTCTTTCTTTTTATAAAACCTACTGCAATTGATATTTCGTCTGCTTTTTCATTAAAGAATTCATTGAGGTCTTTTGATAAGCAAGCTATTCTGTCCATTGTAAGTTCTCTCATTCATATATCCAAGAGAATTTATACCTTATTATTTTCCTTCACTCTATCAACTTTACTTACACTTTTCCTTAACTTGACGCGTATGGTTTATTTAACACTCCCTCACTTCATTATAGAGAACGGCCTACTGTTTCTTCAAGACTTGAAGCTTTTCTCATTTTTTCGCGCTTTGCCCAAGGGCCCACTTTTGTTGCATCAGATTGACTAATTGTTTCAGAACGAATCAACTCTCCAGATCTAGTAAAAAAACCTCGTTCAATAGCATCACGTACTGAACACCCACCAAGCAAACATTTTTCCCCTATTCGTTCCTCACAATTCTGTAATTTTTTCCACTTTTCTTGATCTTCTACTTCTACCTTTATTAGATTTTGCTTATCAGGGTATAATCTCACTTCCAACTCTCCCAAGCCAGTATCGAAAGTCAATACTATATTACTACCATCTGCTAGGCCTACATAATTCCTTATAGCGTTTTCCGTTATAATTTCTACCTCACTCTTACCTATCTTTATTATATTTCTTCCGTATTGTACACCTTCCTGAGTGATACCTAAATTCCTTGCTCCATTTGTAATCTTTGCAACATCTATTTTACTATCCTCTGAATATTCAAGACAGAGAGTAGAGTTGTCGATTTTTACGTCTCTTACCTTACCACTTGTTGCGCTTTGAACGATTGTTATGAAATCTAAAGCACGATTCTCATAATCTGCATAAGCGTTTTTCATATTAGCTTTGTGGCTTTCAAACTCTTCCAGTTCGTCAATTACATATATACTGCTTATGTTGTACAAAATTGCCCCTTTTGATATCAATTGACATACTATACCACTAGCAACCTCTATATTCCTTGAACCTTCGGAACTCTTTCTTAATTCACTAATCTTTCTTATCACAAAATCTGTAAAACTATATTCCTTTTCATATACCTTTCCGTATATACTACCCTGGTTAGGAAAGTTCAGCCTTACCCCAAGTTCTATAGCTTCGTTTACAACGCGTTTTAACTCATCTATATCTTTGGATTTATTTACCCTACCCAAAAATATTTTCAACTTTTCCGACTGATCTAATATTAAATCATCCCATAGAGTTCTAAGCTTAGGCAAACGTTTTTTGTCCTTCCACTCTTCGTAATCAATCGCTCCTGCTTCTAGCAGCAACTTTTTTGCTTCTTTGAAATGAGTTTCATTACCATAACAAGCCTCCCTAATCTTTTGAAAAACTCGAGACTTTCCTTCGCAATCACGGAGATTGAGAATCTCTTTAAGACCTTCATTTCCTTTGTGCTGATTGAAAAACTTTCTTAGTCGATTAGTGTTAAAGCTATGACCGTAAACACCTTCTAAATTATTTTTTGCTTCCAATTGCTCCTGAGTTAAAAAGATCTGTTCTAAAAGATTCACTTCAAAAGGTTTTTTGTTAATAATTACAATGTCTAGAGGAGTTTTTCCTTGTCTGTCAGGTTGACTACGTGCTCCTTTTTTCAGAAGTAAAGGTATATTTAAAGTATTATAATAAGCAGCATAGTGCAAAGGTGTTTGCCCTTCACTGTTAACTATGTTAGGATCAGCACCAGATTTTAAAAGTAAAGTCATAAATGCACTAACTGCACAACCTATGTCTTTTTCCACTGCTAAATACTCCATACCTTGTATTACATGTAGTATTGTCAATTTGGATTCTCCCCTTTGAAGATTGAGAACAGCTTTTAGATCATCACCTTTGTTATCGTGTAAAAAGTCCTCAAACCTTGTAATGTCACAAAATGGAAAGTCTGTAAGAAGATTTAACAGTGCCTTATTCAAATTTTTTTGGTTATCTTTTAAATCAGGTACGTTGAAAGACCAATCAGATATTAAATTTTTGAATTTTTCCCTTTTAATAATAGAGGTCAAAGAGCTGTTATCACTAAGCAGCAACGAGTATTTAATTGACTCATACTTATCATCTACCCGCCCCTCCTTCTGTTCTACCTTTACCTCCTTTAAATACTCTGTATCATCATCTTTAATGCGTTTAGCTAGATCCTTTAAAAATTCAATATCTCTGTTTTCCAGTAAAGGTAATGCCCCCTTCTTCATGAGAATCGAGACCATTTTTGTACTTCGTCCAGCTAAGTATAATGGAGTGCGCCGTTTTTCATCTAACGCATTAACATCAGCTCCATTGTTTATAAGATACTCTACTATTTTTATTTTTTGGCTCAAGACAGCATGATGTAGAGGAGTGCTTCCGTCATTATACTTCTTATTAACACTTGCTCCATTTTTTATTAGGATCTCTACCATTCTTGTGTTCCCTTGTGAGATAGCATAATATAATGGATCACGATTGTACGCATCAATTGTGTTAACATCAGCTCCTCCTTTTATAAGGGTTTCTACCATTTGTTTGTTGTTTTTTAAAACAGCAAAACTTAATTGGCACAATGTACCTGGATCTACTTGCTTTAATCTCTCTTCTATTTTACTAACTACATTACTCTTACTTAAACCAACATCAGCATTAGCAGAATTTAATACTTCCTGCAATTTATTCAATTCCATAACTCCACCTCGGTTAAAAATACTACGCACCATTTTCACACGCATGACATAAAATGCAAGAACTAATATGGCATGCAACATTCGTCCTTAGGCATTTGAGGTAAGCTTTGCCTATTCACTTCACATTCATTTAGCCTACTATTAGGCTTTAATACTGCATATGTAATGCCACCAGCAATGGCCCCAACAATCAATGCAGCAGTAGCTGATATTGATAAACTAAGATGAATAGCAGTACATCCAATAGCCACACTTGTCAACATGGTCATTATCCCTACACAGAAACTGGTCTTTATTGCTCTATTAGTTATAGTTAGGTGTTTATTTTCTGTCACTTTTTGATACTGTATCACATTTTTATCATCAGCCAGACTTCCCGAGGTTTTGGGACACTCCCTTACTCGAAGACTAAGATACTTAACTATATCTTTGTAACCATTAGAATCTGCCAAATCGGAAGGAGTCTCACCTCTAAAGTTTTTTACATCAATAGTAGCCTTTTCTTCCTCTACAAGATATTCAACTATATCGTAGCGATTCATTCTAGCAGATTCATGTAATGGAGTATCGCCATTTTTTTCGCTTACTACATTAACATCAGATCCCTTTTCTAACAGAGCTTTAACTATGCCTAAACAGCCCACCTCACAAGCAATATGCAAAGCAGTGCATCCTTCTTCGTTTCGTGCTTCAAAACTAGCTCCTTTTTCTAACAGAAATTGAACTACTTCCAAATGACCACATCCAGCAGCTTCATTTAAAGCAGTATCGCCTTCATAGTTTGTTGCATTAATATCAGTACCTTTGTCTAATAGAGCTTTAACGATTTTTAAGTAACCCTCTCGAGCAGCAATATGCAATACACATTTGAAACTATTCTTTCGTATGTCAGCATTATTCATTTGGCCCAATAGAGCTTTAACTATTTCTAAGTGGTCCTCGCTAGCAGCAATATGCAAAGCAGTACAGTCTTCGTTGTTTCGTGCCTCAACACTGGCTCCTTTTTCTAACAGAAATTGAACTACATCTAAGTGACACATTTCAGCGGCAATATGCAAAGGAGTGTCATTATCATCGGTTGCTTGGTTAATATTGATTTTTTCTTCACTTATAAAGTACTCAACTACTTTTAATTTACCCATTTCAGTAGCAGAATGAAGAGCAGTGCATCCTTCTTTGTTTCGTGCCTCAACACTAGCCCCTTTTCCTAATAGAACTTGAACTACTTCTAAGTGGCCTGCTTTAGCAGCAATATGTAAGGCAGTGTCACCATTATCTTTTTGCGCATCAACATCAGCACCATTATCTAGTAGAACTTGAATTACGTTTAAGTGACCCATCTGAACAGCGATATGCAGCGGAGTAGCTTCTTCATTGTTTATTACCTCAACAGTAGCTCCTTTTTTTAACAGGGTTCCAACGATTACGAAGTGGCCCCTGCCAGCAGCAAGATGCAAAGGCGTGTTACCATTGTTGTCTTTTATCTCAACACTAGCTCCTTTGTTTAATAGATCTTGAACTTTCTCTAAGGAACCATGAAAAGCAAAATTAAGTAAGTCAGTATGTATATTACTTTCGTGTACACAATGCTCATCTGTTTTTAAGTGACTATCGAGCGTAGCTAAATATGAATACGTAATATTTTGATTAACTTGATAAATTGGTATGGTCTGTGTTGCATAAAAACCTTGTTCTTTTGACCGCTTTTCTATTCCATCAACCATACTGTTCTCTTCTAAATCTGCTTGAATATTTATTGGACTAGATACTTCTTCCAATTGATTACCCACGACACTACCTTAACTTAAAAACTTATGTTTTAATTATTACACAATTATTATAATTAGCAATAGTTTTATATTTTTTTCAGAATTACAAATTTATTGTATTCAGATATAGGAAAATACCTTTTGTCTCTAAAAAACATTGCAACCAAGTATTACAAAGATTTCAATTATTTACTCCTTCAAAGACCCCAAAAAGATCGTATCTTTGTGAGAACAAGCTACGTAAAAGTAGGGTTATGAAAATAGGAACTTGCAATCTTTGCAACAAAGTCAGGGAAATTAGTTCGTATGTGGATTTAGCGAAAGTGAGCCAATGTAGCTGGTTTTGGCATATAATAAAATTATAATATAAAAAAGTTCGCACAGAACAAGTGGTAGACCAACTGATCCCAAAACGAACAGTTCTCACGTTTGTTATTTTAAGTTGCTGAAAGTGGTTATATTATTTAAGTTATTAATAATATATGTTGTTAAATTAACAATAATTTATTAAAGACTTCCATCAAAAATTATTTCAAAAAAAATTTAAATTAGGGGTTGACAAGTTTTAAAGATGGAGTACTATTCCTGAAATACATTAAATTTTTATGGTATGTAAGTGTGTAATAGCTAAGGTAGTTTTACGTTTGTTAGCGAGCTATGTTATGTGAAGGCATTCCAGAATTCTTATTTGAGGGAAGATGTTTTTTTTCTGTGTTGCTTGAGGAAAGAAAAAAGCTCAGGGTAAGAGTAGCTTGCTATGGTGTAATTGCTTAGTTGAGTTAGGTAAGTTTTTGTAAATTTGGAGGGACAAATGACTTTAAACAATGATGATTTATTAATTAGTGCTGCAAGAGTAGGACGCCTTAGTGAAGTTAAAGAACTTCTTGAGAAAGGGGCTAATATTGAAGCTAGAGATAGCGATGGTTACACATCTTTGCATAGGGCTGCTGAAGGAGGTCATTTAGAGATAGTTAAATGTCTTATAGAGAAGGGGGCTGATATTGAAGCTAAAGATAGTAATGGTCACACACCTTTGCACAAGGCTGCCAGGGGACGTTATTTAGAGGTAGTTAAATGTCTTATAGAGAAGGGGGCTAACATTGAAGCTAGAGATCTTCATGATTGCACACCTTTGCACTTGACTGCTGCAACAGGTGGTTTCAGAATAGTTGAATTTCTTATAGAGAAGGGGGCTAACATTGAAGCTAGAGATCTTAAGGGTTACACACCTTTGCACATGGCTGCTGGGGGAGATAGTACAATAGCAACTGGATTTCTTATAAAGAAGGAGGCTGATATTGAAGCTAAAGGTAGTGATAGTTACACACCTTTGCACTTGGCTGCCGAAGAAGGTGCTTTAGCTACGGTTATAGCTCTTACAAGGGAAGGGGCTAACATTGGAGCTAAAAATAAGGATGGTAAAAACCCTTTAGATGCAGCAAATGAGCTTGGTAAAACAGAAGTAGTAAACTTTTTAGGACGAAAGCAAAGTGAGTATGATAGCCTTTTATTTACTGCTGTAGCAAGAGGGAATGTGAGTGAAGTTACAAATCTTCTCAATACTGGAGCTAATATTGAAGCTAGAAATGCAAAAAATGAAACGCCTTTATGTGCAGCCTCTCGTATAGGCAAATTGGATGTGCTTGAACTTCTCCTCAGTAGAAATGCTAATGTTAACGTTCAAGACGAAGATCAAAGAACACCTTTACATCACGCTGCTTATTTTGGTAAGGAAGTTGAACTCATCCTTGGTAAAGGTGCTAATATTGAAGCCTTACTTTTACCCACAAATGTAAAAAGTGAGTAAGCTAAATAATTTAGGATCAAAATGATAGAAACAAGTACAAGCGTGCAATATACAGATGGCTTAGGGATAAATGGCTGGAAAGAGAGTTAAAACACATTAATTTGGGAGATAAAAGGCTTAATAAAAGGCTTATAAAAACAAGTTATTGCATAGAGGGTAAGGCATCTGGTTCAATTAATCAAAGCTGTAGTGGGTGGAAAGAAGCTAAGGGTGCATATAGATTATTTAGCAATGAAAAGCTTGAAGATAAGGAAATTTATTCTTCCCATTATAAAGAAACTAAGGAAAGAATAAAAGGAAACCAGTTGGTCTTTTCAGTTCAAGATACAAGTTATTTGGATTTTGACTCTCATATAAAGACCAAGAGACTAGGCAGTATTTCTAAAGCTTATACAAAGCATAAAATGGGTTTACTGTTGCATAGTGCCTTAATAGTCAGCAGAGACGGATTACCTTTAGGTCTATCTTCCCAACAATGTTGGGCGCGTTCTATTAGGGAAGAAGAAACGGCACAAGAAAAAGCAAACAGAAAATACCGTACCTCCATAGAAGAAAAAGAAAGTTATAAGTGGATAACAGCTCTTAAAGAAACTATAAACAACCTTCCTCCAAATGTACAACTTGTTACCCTTGGTGATAGGGAAGCAGACATCTTCAAATTTTTATGGGTGGCTGAGACGTTAGGTAGTTTTTATGTAATCCGCAATCGAGCTAATAGAAGATTTATCTGTACTGAAGTCGGAAAAACAGATTTGCAAACACGCATCACTCAACTGCCAGTAAAAAAGAAAATTTCTCTAGAAGTTACTAAAGGTGGAAACCAGAGATCAAGGAAAGCTAATATTGAAGTTAAGTATATGAAAGGCTATATACCTATCAGATCTTCTTCCATTTATGGGTCAAAAGATACAATACATAAAATAAGTGATAAAATCCCTGTATATGTGGTAAGTGCAAAAGAAACAAATCCTCCTGATGGATTGGAAGCTATCGACTGGACTCTACTAACTAATGTACCGATTAATAATACTTTAGATGCCATAGAAAAGATAAATTGGTATAAGCTAAGGTGGAAAATTGAAGAGTATTTTAGGATTTTAAAATCAGGATGTAAGATAGAAAGCTCCCGCTTAGCTACAAAAGAAAGATTACAGAAGTTAATTGCTATAAAAAGTATAATCGCGTTTAAAATTTTATATTTGACAAAAGTGGCTTTATCAAATCCCATGGAAATTTGTACTAAAATTTTAAGCAACGAAGAGTGGAAGGTCCTTTACATGCGTGAGTATCGGGTAGCAACATTACCCGAAGAACCTCCAAACATAAAACAAGCTATTATTTGGTTAGGAAAATTGGGTGATTTATGAATAGAAAAAGTGATAATTTACCAGGGTCTATGACTCTATGGCGGGGCTATGAAAACCTTAAGGAGAGCATTGTTATGCTTCACATCATAACCTCTCAAAATTGTGGGTAAAAGTAAGGGTCAAACCTTGGAGAATGGAAAGTGTGTTGCTGCTCCTGGATATGAACGTGTAGGTACAGGTTATGCTTGTCGTTCCGGTTGGGCGCTAACTAATAAAGGCTACTGTATAAAAGCTGGCCAAGATCCTTCAAAGTATTGGAAGTGAAAATGGTGCTTTTATAGAGTTAAATCTAACAAACCGCAGAGTATATAATTAACATCCACGCCTTTAGTTAGATTCCACTCACGCTTTATTACGTTGTACTCCATGCCAGCCATGTTTTGCAGCGTTACATTATTTTCTCTTAAGTGATTTGCAATTTCTGACGGCTTGAGAAATTTATTCCAGTTATGTGTACCTTTTGGCAGCCAATTTAATATGTACTCTGCACCAATTATTGCAAGACAAAAGGATTTAATAGTTCTATTTATTGTGGATATAAAGATTAACCCCTCCGGTTTTAGCAGTTCTATCGCTTTTTTCATGAAAAGCTCTAAATTATCCACATGTTCAACTACTTCCATCAACAGAACCACGTCGTACTTCTTGTCATTGCTTAGCTCTTCAATGCTGGTGTGTATATATTCTATATTTAACCCTACTTTTTTTGCATGTGAATGCGCTACTTTTATGTTTTCTTCACATACATCTATTCCCACAACGTTAATGCCAACGCGTGCCATTGACTCTGACAAAATGCCACCACCGCATCCAACATCAAGCAATGATAATTCTTTCAAATTGCATTTTTTTAACTCTTTTATTTTCTCAATAATGTAAGATACTCTAACAGGATTCATCATGTGCAATGGTTTGAATTTGCCGTTCTCATCCCACCACTGGCCTGCCATTTTAGCGAATTTTGATATTTCATCTTCGTTATAAGTTTTTGTTTTTTTTTTCTTAGAGGTTATATTGCTGAGTTTATCAAGGCGTTTTTTATGTCTGCTTTCTTTTGAAAATTCTGTTTCGAGGAATTGTTTGACTATGTCTTTTGCTAATCCACTCGCAGTAAACCCTGCACCAAGACACAGTACATTTGCGTTGCCATGCTCGCGAGCTAATTTTGCGATCTCAACACTGTTACATAAAGCAGCGTAGATTCCTTCAAAACGATTTGCCACAGTACTCATGCCCAAACCTGTACCACAAATTAATATCCCATAATTTGCTTTTTTGCTTGTTATATCTTCTACAACTTTAACAGCATAGTTTGGGTAATCTACACACTTTTGCTTAGCAGTGCAGCCTTGATCTACTACTCTGTAACCTAGGGCTTCCAGGTAAGGTTTTATTTCTGATTTTAATTCATAACCAGCATGATCTGAGGCAATTGATACTATACCTAACATATAAGAAATAAGGACATTTTATATGGGTTTGAACTTTCTGTCAAGTCATTCAATGCTTCTGACCTTTTGGGAGTTCTAAAGCTATAGCTAAGGTTTTCCTACGTCATACCGCAATTCATTCCACAACTGTACGAACATTGTGATTTGAGAATAATCTCCGCCAGGAAGGGTGTCATCCCAGTGCTTTGGCACTGAGATCCAGAAAACTTAATTTTAAATAAGTACACCAGATAGCTGTATAATAAGAACTGGATTCCAGTGGGCTTTGCTGCATAGCAACTGAAAAAATCTGGTGGCTACTGACAAAATTCATTATAAAATAGCCATTTAACCTTGAAAGAAAAAATATGCCACAAAAAATGAGGGTCAGTAACCATAGCGAATATAACAAATTTCTAGAAAAAAGAGGAAATATTTTTCATTATATCAACGAAGCCATAGAAAAGTGGTACGAGAATGGTCCAAAAATACCAGGTGGCAACAATATTTATAGCGATAAAGTTGTAATTTTGGTGCACATAATAACTTGTTTATTTAGAATAGGCCTGAGGCAAACAGTTGGGTTTATAGCAGGATACCTTGAGCAAATTGGGAAAAATTTGCAAGTTATCAGCTATTCACAATCATCAAGAAGGTTTAAGAAACTCAATATTAAGATCAATGATTGCAGAATTGATAAAAATAATATGGAAGATATCGAAATTACTATAGACAGTACAGGAATTAGTATATACAACAACACTCCTGGTCATAGCAAAGAAAATAGCGAAGATAGAAAGTATCGCAGCTATGAACAGACAAGAAAATTGCATGTAATGTTGAATACAAACAGCAAAAAAGCCATAGCTGTAAAATACAGTAACGGTGTCTACTCTGATCACTATGGAGCTTGTGATTTGCTAAAAGAAGTCGATTTTCAGTATGTCATAAAAGTACTATATGCAGATAGGGCATATGACAGAGAAAAGCTCTATAAGCTGTGTAATCAATATGGTATAAAAACGAAAATTCCTCCGAAAAACAACGCAGCAGAGCATCCAAAATTGGATTATATGCTTGATAGAAATGCCGCTATTCAGTTAATGAAATTACATGGTGAGAATGGTATAAAAAGATGGAAAGAAGAAGTAAATTACGGAAAAAGATCGTATATTGAAGGATTTTTCTCAAGGTTGAAGCGAATATTTGGGTTTAGTTTTAGGAGCAAATCTGAGATTAATCGTGAGAAGGAACTGCTACTCAGGTGTTATTTGCTTAACAAATTTACTGAAATAGGCATGGCTAAGTTTGAGATAGCTTCATGAATTTATTGTACGTTACCTACTATCCGAAGAGCGATACAACAAAGCCATTCCAGTGTCAAGCACTGGAATGACACCTTCTGTATAAATATTAAGAAATTTACCAAACGAAAAAAAAGGCAAAAGAAGCCCCGTGGTTGGCTAATTACTTACATTATACTTTCAAGTATGGCGTTTTTTTATTCTAAACACTTAATAACCGCGATTTAGCTGCTTTTAAGCTGCAACTAATCTAAATTATAAACGTTAAGAAATTTACTAAACAGAAAAAAAGGCAAAAGAAACCCTAGGGTAGCTAGTTATTCACTATCCATTTTTTAAGTTGGCGTTTTTTAATGTTTTAAATGCTTTATAAGCGTATTTCAGCTTGTGTAGGTCAAAACCCGGAAATTTGATAAAGACATAAGATGCACATAGTGCAAAAAATTAAATATGAGACGCCAGATACGTTGAGTTTTTTGTCATTTAATCTGTACAGAGAAGATAAATAAATAGCTTCAGTTTCATGATAAGGGCGCTGGCGAGGTTTGTCAAGGAAGTTTTTTGTTTCTGTGGGCTACCTGGATGACAGGATTGCTCTTGAATTTGTATAGCTACATTGTCGGTAAATCTAAATTGCTTTAGTTATAGAAATAAATTTCGAGTCAGATGTGTATAAATTCTATATAATTTTTATCCTACTACTAATTTAACAAGATGGATCATATAGATATTATAAAATCAAAATTATTATTATCTGACATAGTAGGTAAAAAAGTCAGGCTAATAAAAAGAGGAGATAGTTTTGTTGGGCTCTGTCCATTTCATAACGAAAAAACCCCATCTTTTTCGGTGAGCAATACTAAGGGGTTATATTACTGTTTTGGTTGCTTAGCTAGTGGTGATGCATTTGAATTTATTTCACAAACTGAAGGATTAAGCTTTAAAGAAGCATTGGAAAGATTAGCATCGGTTACAGGTGTTGAACTGCCCAAAAATCTTAGTATTACAAAAGAGGACAATAAACTATTTTTAGCGCTTGATTTAGCTGCAAATTGGTTTGCACAAAAAAATCAAAGTGTTGTAGATTATTTAAAGCAGCGTAAGATTTCACCTAAAATCATAGATAAATTTAAGATAGGTTATGCACCAAGCTCTGGTTTGAAAGAGTATTTAAACTCTTCAGGTATTGAAGACAAAATTTTAATTGATATTGGATTAGTAAACAAAAATTTTCATGATTATTTTTATGACCGGCTGATATTTCCTATACAGAGCATTGCAGGGAGAGTTATTGGTTTTGGCGGACGTGCGCTAAGTTCTGAGCAACAGCCGAAATATTTAAACAGTCCAGAGAGTCAGCTCTTCAAGAAGAGGGAGAATTTATACGGATTAAACTTTGCTTTAAGCGAAATACGTAAAAAACAGCACATACTCGTTGTTGAAGGATATATGGACGCTATAGCGCTACATCAAGCAGGAATTAGTAATGCAGTTGCTCCGCTTGGTACCGCAATTTCTGCAGAGCAGATAAAAAATCTATGGAGATTTGCTAAAGAAATCTCCATCTGTATGGATGGCGATAGTGCTGGACGTCATGCTGCTACTCGAGTTGCAGAACTTGCTCTGCCAATATTAGAGCCTGGATACACGTTAAAATTTGTGACTTTGCCAAGTAATAAAGATCCATACGATATATGTAACGAACTGGCATACAAGAAAGAAGACGTGTTGACTGCTCTTGACCATTCAACAAAACTGCATTCTGAATATTTATGGCATCACATAATCGATAGCAATTTGCAAAATTATGAAAAACTTGCTCCGGAAAAATATTCAATTCTTGAGCACAAGTTCATGGAATATGTAAATACTATTAGCAACAGCAGTATTAGAAGGTATTACAGAGATTATTTTTACAATAAGGCTAGTGAACTAAGAAGTAGCTTCAAAAAACAGATTTTTAATAGTAAAACTAGAGCAACAAAAGGTGAGTATCTTCATAACAAATCTCCAGAGCTAATTGAAGCAGAGCAAAATCAGGCCGTAATTTTGCGTATAGCCGTAGAATTTCCTGAAATCTTGAACCGTCCTATATTTTTTGAGCAATTTTCTCATTTTGAATTTACTAATGAGATGAAAAGATTACAACAGCGTATAATTGATGTAATAAGTAACAAAAGCAAACTCGATAAAGAGGCTTTGTTACAAGAATTGAAACAGTTTAACGTTATAAAGTATGTATTTGAAAAAACTAGTGTACTAAATAGCCAACTGAACGAGAGAAAATCTGCAGAAATTGTGTGGAATAATATAGTGTTACTAAAAGAGTTAAATGCATTACGAAAAGAAAGAACCGAAGCGAGGCTGAGCGGTAATCTTGACTTAGAGGAAAGGTTGATAGAACAAATAAAGCAAATAGAAAGCAGTATACAAGAAATGCAAATGGAGTTTATTGAAAAGTAGATATCGTCTCGTTAGTCAACAAGAAAATTACAAAATAAGACAATATTTTACATAAGATTGAAATTTTTAACTAATTAAGCCTTCCTCTAACAGCTTTGCCCTGTAGTTTTTGATATGGTTAGGATCACTTGAAAATGTATAATTTTTGTAGTTAGCTCTGCTGTGCATATAAAGTTTACTATTGACTTTTATCACATTATCTCACATTATCTCACATAATATGCATGTGAGAAGAATATGAACTGGAAGAATTTTCGTCTTAGTACACGTCTCAACCTAGAAGGGCCTGTAATTGAACAAGTGTACGAGTTAATTACTGCAGTTGATAGTGTTAAAAATAGCTGGCAGATAACGAAAAAACTACTACCACAAACAATTGAAAGATTAACTCATTCAGTTATTGTTACATCTTCTGGCGCTTCTAACCGTATTGAAGGAAATCGTCTAACCGATAAAGAAGTTGAGGATCTATATAAAAACCTACGTGTCAAAAAATTTAAAAATAGAGATGAGCAAGAAATTGCTGGCTACTTAGAAATGCTTAAACTAATATTTCATGATTATACGGATATTCCAATTAGTGAGTCATCAATATTGCACATTAACAACCAGATGCTACTTTATAGTGAAAAAGATTTGTATCATAGAGGAAAATACAAAGCAAGTTCTAATAGAGTTGAGGCAAAAGATCAGAATGGAAAAGTTGTTGGTATAATTTTTGATCCCACACCACCTTACCTTGTTAGAAAGGAAGTACAAGAGCTTATTGATTGGTATCACTGGTCCTTAAATAATAAATTTAAGCATCCTCTTATTATTGTTGCTAACTTTGTTTTTGAGTATCTGGCAATACACCCTTTTCAAGATGGGAATGGCAGAACTAGTAGATTGATGACTAATTTAATGCTGTTGCAGCAGGGTTATGATTTTGTATCTATTGTATCACATGAAAAGATAATTGAAACTAACAAACTTGATTACTACTTAGCGCTTAATAAAACACAAAGTAGCTGGAAAAGTGGCAAAGAAGATATTTCCCCGTGGTTAATATTTTTTCTTAATGTACTCAAAACGCAAGCAAATGAGGCGCATTATATTCTTGAGAGGGAGAATACTGAATATTTATTATCAAGAAAACAATTGTTCTTCTGGGAATGGGCACTTAGCCTTGCAGATAAAGAATTTAGTAGAAAAGATGCTATAGAAGCTCTAGGATTTCCTCCAAGAACAGTAGAGGCAATTACAAAGAAACTGCTAGGGATGAAATACTTACAGCGTCTTGGAGAAGGCAAAGCCACTAGATATAAAGTTATTATTTAAAAGTTTTAGTATGTTTTTCAAGATTTTTTTAAATCCAGTCTTATGCACAACTTTGTTTGCAATTTTATTCGATTAAAAATTGCATTTTAGCAATAAAAAACTTACTTATTGTAGGAAAATCTTGTGTTTGTTCTCATATAAAACTATTTATGGAGTGACAATGGTACATGTATTATACTTACATTTCTGATTCGAAAATTTATGCAGTTGTTTCTAACAAGATTGGTCAACAAATTCTATTGTTTAAAGGTGAGAAACAAAGTAATCATCATTTCCAGTATTGCTTTTATTCTACTGTTTTTTATCAGCAGTGCATTTTTAAAAAAAGATCAGGCGGTTCATAGCGATAATGCAACTAGTAGCTTTTCAGTAAAAACTCAAGAATGTGCGCCGCAAAACCGCACTATATATTTAAATTTTTCTGGTACAGTAAATCCCTTACATAGAGCTAGCCTTGTCTCAAAAATAAGTGGTAAGATTATTGCTATTTATTTACCTGATGGTGAAAAGGTAAAAAGAGATGATGTAGTGTTAAAGATAGAAGATTATGACAGGATTGAGCAAGCTCAGAAAGCCAAAGCTTTATTAAAGCAGCGTGAAATTGAGTATGATTCCTCTCACAAACTGAATAAAAAAGGCTATGGGGCACAAATACAAGTAGAAGCAGCTTTTACTGCGTTACAAAGTGCAAAAGCTGACCTAAAAAGGCTAGAATTGGATTTAGAAAATACTGCAGTCACATCTCCTATAGATGGTTATATTGATAAAATCAATGCAAACGAAGGGGATTTTGTTAATGCTGGGCAAAAAATAGCTGACGTGGTTAATTTCGATCAAATTCTTGTAGTGTTATACGTTTCGGAAAATGAAGTAAATAAAATAGAGCTAGGCAGCACAGCTCAAATTAATTTGCTGGACGGAAAAGAATTGGCAGGTGAAGTAAGTTTTATTAGTAAAATTGCTGAGCCTAAAACTGGGTCTTATAGGGTAGAAGTAAAGGTAACTAATAATAAAATGATATCCTTGCAGGGACTAACTGCCAACGTAAGGCTACCTTCAGGCGAAAGATTTGCATATAAAGTTCCTTCTTCAGCCCTGAGCTTAAGTGACGAAGGTGCTCTTGGAATAAAGATTGTTGATGATAATAATTATGTAGTATTTGCACCAATAGAAATTGTTGATCATGAGAGCGATGGGGTTTGGATAGTAGCAAATAACGAAGGTAAACCCATAAAGTTAATAGTATTGGGCCACCTATTTGTTAAGCCTGGTGATAAGGTTTAAGACATAAGATCCTTTGACCTTACCCAGAAAAAGTGGAGAGAAAGTGTGGAATGTTTTTTACAAAAAGAATGATGCATCAAATTGTTCTGGAATGCAATAGTTAATAGTGACGTTGTTTGTTATAAAAAATTTCTAAGTATTCAAATATTGCAGTTCTAGTTTGTTGAGCAGAGTGTTGTGAAGTATCAATAAGTATTTCTCTTTTCAATGAGCTAAAGAAGCTTTCTGCAACAGAATTGTCGTAACAACAGCCTTTATTACTCATCTATATTCTTTACAGCTAAGAGATATTGATACCCTTGCGCAGTATATTGTGAACCTTGGTCACTGTGCAGCAGTAGATTTTTAACAGGTTTACGCCTATTAATGGCCATTAATAAAGAGTTCATAACCAATTGTTTATTTATTGCACTACTCATTAACTACCATACGTGAGAATTATTGCTGCCAAATATAGCCATCCCTCCTTGGTTTTGATGTAAGTAATCCCATACTTTATTTGGTTGATCAACAATAAAGTTTTGATCTAGTATATTGGGAGCTACAGCTCTATTATCTGTTTGTTGTTTTTTAATTTTAAACTTTCTTCTCAGTATAGCCCTGATGTCATTTTTCTGCATAATACTTTGCACCGTTTTCAAATTGCAACTTTTACCCAAAGCCTTCAATTCAGCATGAATTTTAGGAGCTCCATATCTACATTTAGAAACTTGATATATTTTTTGAATAGCTGCGAGTAGCTCTTTATTTGCTGATTCTCTACTGCTTATTTTTCTTGTGGTCCACTTATAGTAGCCACTAGCAGAAAATCCTACATAATTCCTGTACTTTATAGCAGTTACTATGCTCTTTTATAAAAAAATATTTTACTCTTTTTGACTGGCCAGGGCTTTTTTTTAAATGTCTCTTTCCCTTGTTACTCTTGCTTTGTAAATCAAACCTCTCTTTGTCATAAGGTGCTACATCTGGAAATGCATTTGCCGCTGACTTTTTTTCGTTATATTTCTTCATCCATTTTCCTAATACACTATCCCTTATTCCTAGATCTCTTGCTACTTTTGCAACTGGTTGACCTACCTTTCTTTGTTCATTTGCCAGTTTAACAGCTTCCAATTTGAATTCTGCTGTATATTCTCTTACCATTTCTAATCCTCCAAAATTTTATTTTACCCAAAAAAACTCTTTTCTTTCTCTCCACTTTTTCTGGGTAAGGTCATGCAGCTTTTGGGTAATTTAATGGTAAAAATTTTAGAGAGAAATTTTATACACAATCTCTGACATTTTTCCTTAAGTTGACGCCATTGTCTGTTCAGCTAAGCGGTGTGAGAGACAATATAGCTAAACTGACTTAGATTTACCGACAATTTGAAAAACCGTCATCCCGCTACGTGTTAGCGCCGCGGCGGTATGACGTAGGGAGATCTCTACTGCTATTCCACGTCAAGAACAACCATAAGTTCATTAGGGTTCACATAACCTAAAGCATTTTTTGCTTGCTCATCAAGCAGATCTAAATCTAAGCTTTTTTCATATAAGCCAAATACTTTGTTGTCCAACTTTTCCTTTTCAGAAGAGACATCCTTTAGCAAAAGTTTATTGTACTCGATTTCTTTTTTTAAATCGATTAACGTCAATAAGCCACGTTTACCTGTAATTGTGCTAATGCTGAAATATAATGTAAGGGAAGAAATGAGTAAGGCTGCGCTTAAACACAGTAACTTTTGCTTCTTTTTAGATATAAGCACCGTACTTTCACATATAAAAAATATATAACATGAAAAGGTGAACAAAAAGCTAAGAACCTTGACGCGCTTTACACCTTGGCTTTACCTTATTTATAATGTAAATCTTACCACCCCTTTTCACAACTTTACAATTTTTATCTCTGTTACGATGAGATTTTAGCGACCCTTTGACTTTCATATCTATAGTAAGAATTAAATTACTTTACATTATAATCACTTATCAAGAGTTAGTCAATTGATAACATTTTATTAAAATATTGTATAATTGTTGCTGATACTTCTTCGATCGACTTTTGCGTGACATCGATAATTGGCCAGTTATTCTGTTTAAAGAGCTCCTCTGCTTCTTTAATTTCCTTTTCTACTTTCTCAGGGTTAGCATATATATTATTATCTTCGTTGTTAATTGAAGTAAGTCTATTTTTGCGTATTTCTATTAGCCTACTTACGTCTATTGTTACCCCTATCGTTAGTTTATTTTTTAATTTTGCCAAGTCAACATAAAAGGGTACTCCACTAACAAAAGGAATATTTGCAACTTTATAGCCTCGGTAAGCTAAATACGTACTGGTGGGAGATTTTGATGTACGTGAAACTCCAACCAAAATTATATCTGCTTTATCAATATCTTGAATATTTTGTCCATCATCATGATTAATAGTGTAGTTTATTGCCTCAATGCGCTGAAAATATTCGTTATTTATCTCAGTATGCAAGTCAAGCTTTTCGTCTTTTTCAATTTCAAGATAGGACGAAATTTCTCTAATAATATGTGATAATATTGCTCTATAGGGAATTTTCAACTTTATACAGTTATCTTTTAAATATTTTCTTAGCTCATCATCAGTAATAGTGCATATAACAAAATTATGCTCATCACTTTTCCTATTAATTTCCTCCAGAATTTTGTCAATCTGCTCTTCCCCTTTTACAAAAGACCAAACATATTCGATCGTTTCTATAGAACGAAAGTGTTTCAGAGCTGATTTTGCAACTGATATAACAGTTTCACCACTTGAATCTGATACTAAGTGTAGATTAAGCTTTTTAATGGTCATGTTTTATATAGTGTTATACTAAAAATAATGGCTAGCAACCTGCTACTGAAATTATGCTAATTTGTTGACCTACGTAAATATAGAAAAACTATCCTGTTGATAAAACTCAAACTAATTGGTAAATTCTTAACACAATTATTCTCAAAACGAATGTTTTTATTAAAGCCCACAAATTTCTCTTATTTTTCTAAGAAAGCTCTACCTTGGCTTGGGGTTATTTGTTTCGCATGTTTTTTAATTGGAATGTCTTTGGCGTTATTCTTCTCCCCAGAAGATTATAAACAAGGAGAAATTGTACGAATCATGTACATTCATGTGCCTTCTGCATGGCTTGCTCTTGGAATATATGGATTAATTGCATCACTTAGTTTCATTTCATTGGTGTGGAACAATAGCATTGCTAGTGTCTTGGCACATGCTGCTGCTCCTGCAGGGACAGTCTTTTCGGCAATATGTTTAATCACAGGCAGCATCTGGGGAAAAGGAACCTGGGGCACTTGGTGGGTATGGGATGCAAGGCTTACTTCAATGCTGATTTTATTTTTCCTATATGTTGGCTACCTTTCATTGTGGAGCGCTTTTGATAATGAAGCGAGGGCAGAAAAATCAGCAGCAGTATTTGCCATCTTTAGTGCTATAAATATTCCTATAGTAAAATTTTCCGTGAATTTATGGTCTACTCTCCATCAGCCAGCAAGCATTTTGAGAAAAGGTGGAATAGCAATAGAAAGTTCCCTGCTGTTGCCACTGGTTGCAATGTTTATGTTTTGTGCCACATTTTTTTTAGTAGTGTGGATACTGTATTCACTTTACTTAATTAATTTATATAAGATAAAGAGAGAAATCAGTATGCGGTATTAGGCCGAGAGATGAAAATAGAACACACCACATCACCAAGTAGCAAAGACATTGAATTCCTACTCAAAAAGATTAATGAAGAAACCGTTGATAGAGGTACGTGTAACCCATTTGCTTTTTTTATTCGCGATGATACTGAACAAATTATTGCAGGTTGTAGCGGTTTTGTTATCTATGGTTCAATTTACACTGACTTGCTTTGGGTACATTCTGATTATAGAAGAAAAGGTATGGGAAAGCAGCTAATGGAAGAAGTTCATGATTATGGTCGTGAGATGCACTGTAAAATAGCAACCGTTGCAACCATGAATTTTCAAAAAGCGAAAGTATTTTATGAAAAGCTTGGGTATAAGTGTGATCTTGTACGTCCAGGGTATGTTAACATGTATATTTTTGAAGAAAGTGTTGTGAGATGCACTGTAAAATAGCAACCGTTGTAACCATGAACTCTAAAATATTTAAAGAGCCTACTAATATCTTTAAGGTAAATGTTCATGTGATTCCGCAGAATAATTCTGTTTTTTGATTCTATCTGTCCATTTATCATTTTCTATATCTTGTTTGTTGGTTGCTTTTTTTTCTTGCTCAACAATTGCCTTATCTATCTCCTTATGAATTGCATCAATTGCATTAATCGCACCTCCTTTTTTGTATACTTCGCTTTTCCCTTCAATAATTAACTTAATAAAAGTATTTACAACAGACTGCACTTGATTATGATTAACCTGACCTTTTATCAAAGAAGGTAAAGAGCCTAATTCCATCAATACTTCTGGTGCTGTTTTATCTTGAGTGGAAAGTCCTAAATTATCTGCTACTTTACTTATTAATAACTCTCTGTGTTCTTTATTATCTTCCAATTTAGCATAATCACTCAATAGATCTATAACGGTAGATACTCTGACTTCAACAATATCATCAACATCTTCATCTTCTAGAGCAACTCCTGACCCCAATAACCTCTCTCTGAGATTTTCGCTTAAAAGATTGATAAATTCTTCATTTGCATCTGATCCTGTGGTTGATATTGTACCATCTAAATAGTTACTTTGAGCACCGAAGCCATGCTCTATTTGTATTTTTGTCTCAGGTTTAAATCCTAATTTTGCACAGAATTTCTGAAAATATTCTTTAATAATGTCAAACAAGCTCTTGCCATTATCTTTATAATTTTTTAACTCTTTAGGAATAGTAAGTGACAATTTACCATCTCTGTATGTTACAAAGTCTTCACCATTGTGAGATTCAATTGTAAATTCCAATGAACTGGGCAGATTACATATCTTATCGCCATGCATAACTTGATTTTTAACAGAGAGTATTGGTAGCCTCATATCAGATCTAATTCTCACATTATTTTGGTTAGCACAATCAATGTTTATTACTTTTTTAGGATTTTCTACTAT
This sequence comes from Wolbachia endosymbiont of Phyllotreta cruciferae, assembly GCF_918697765.1. Classification (NCBI taxonomy): domain Bacteria; kingdom Pseudomonadati; phylum Pseudomonadota; class Alphaproteobacteria; order Rickettsiales; family Anaplasmataceae; genus Wolbachia; species Wolbachia endosymbiont of Phyllotreta cruciferae. The sequence continues at coordinate 360,304 of NZ_OU953855.1, read as the reverse complement.
GAACGACTGTCCAAGTGCAAGTTGGGTTTGTATAAATGGAGCAGCCTCATACCCTGCTTGATTACAATTGGTGACTAGCTCTTCTAAAATAGCATCACTTGGAACTTCTGCCCCAGCGTATCTGAACATTTTTTTGAAAACTTCTTTTGCAAAGGAACGGTAATCCTTGTTTTCATCTTTCTCTGTTGGTAATAGATGGATATACCTTTGGCCAGCATTGTAAAATTCTTCAAATTCTTTCTTATATGAATCGGTTTTTTGATGATTGGCAGTTTTGGAATTTTCACAGTGATTTTTCCATAGCTCACCCAATGCATTACTTACAAGCTCTTTCTCAATATCTTCGAGTACTGAAGCAACAAAAGCTTTGCCATGATCCGTATCTATTTCTCTTGTTCCTTTTTTGTTAAATATTTCGTCATTATATATATCATCACTATTAAAAAGTTCGCTTTTGCGGTGCTTAGCTCCTTCCTTAAATGCAATAATAAGATTTTTATCTATTTCTTTTCCGTTAATAATAAAATTCATCCTTTGAAAATCTAAGAACATTGTTTCACCGGAATTCGCTAATTTATTATCTTGATCTGCTCTTAATTTACTAAAATTGAACTCTTTAGCTGTGGCCTTTAATCTAACTACTGGACTCTTATTATTTTTTCCTTTTGTCTCTTTCATAAATAACACCTTACTGTAAATATGCTGTAAGTTATATCATATAATGATGAATAATTTGGTAATATATTAAGAAAATCGACAGTATATTTCTTTATTTAAGGGGTGTAGGAAAGGCGTAGATTTCTCTTTCCATTTGTAGCGTACTGCATTAATATTTATGTATTAATCTAGAAAATAATGATGAATAACATTGTAATTGTTGGTCTGCAATGGGGTGACGAAGGCAAGGGTAAAATAGTAGATTATCTTTCTGAGAATGCAGATGTAGTTGTGAGATTTCAGGGAGGAAATAATGCAGGGCACACTATAGTAGTAGATGATGAGGTTTATAAATTAAATTTACTGCCCTCTGCTGTTTTGAGGCCAGGCAAAATATCTATCATAGGAAATGGCGTTGCTCTTGATCCACACGCTCTAATCTCAGAAATAGAGTCATTGAAAGTTAAAGGAGTAGACGTAAACTATAACAACTTGATGGTATCCGAGAGCTGTCCATTAATACTTAGCATACATAAGGACAAGGAAAAGCTATTTGAAGATTTAAATGGAAATCACAAAATTGGTACAACAAACAAAGGGATAGGGCCATGTTATGAAGATAAAGTTGGAAGGAGAGCTATACGCCTTTGTGACTTAGAAAACGCAGATGAGCTCAATAAAAGAGTGGATACTCTTTTAAATTACCACAATGCTATCAGGAAAGGCCTTAACTACCAGGTGGTTAAAAAAGAAGAAATATTAAAGGAAATTCAAGAGATTTCAGAAAAAATTCTTTCATATAAAAAACCTGTGTGGAAGATATTAAATGACTTGATGAAAGAAGGTAAGAAAATAATATTTGAAGGTGCCCAAGGTGCATTTTTAGATATCGACCACGGAACTTACCCTTTTGTTACTTCAAGTAATACTGTAGCATCGCAAGCAATAACAGGCTCAGGGTTATCCTCCAATGCTTACATTATTGGTGTGGTAAAAGCTTATACAACAAGAGTGGGCAATGGCCCATTTCCTACTGAGCAGAAAAATGAAGTAGGAGATAGCTTGTTTACTATAGGTAAGGAACTTGGAACAGTGAGCAATAGAAGAAGGCGTTGCGGATGGTTCGATGCAGTTTTAGTGCGCCAGGCCGTACAACTCTCTGGAGTTTCAAGCATTGTATTAACCAAATTAGATGTGCTTAATTCTTTTGATACAATTAAAATATGCACTGGTTACAAGTATAGCGGAAAAATGTATGATTATTTACCCGCATCGCATTCAATACAAGGGGAATTAGAGCCAATATATGAAGAGTTTCCTGGCTGGAAAGAAAACACTCAAGGTAAAAGGTCGATTGAAACATTGCCTATCAATTTAATAAAATATATAGAAGGGTTAGAAAAATTAATAGGTGTACCAATTCATCTAATCTCAACTAGTCCAAAGAGAGAGGATGTTATTAAGCTTAAAGATTTCTGAAAACGTCTTTGTATCTTAGAGCCTGTACGTAATCTCAAAAAAGAGATAAAGTGAGAGGATAAAGTATATAAAGTAGGATATGCGAAGTTTATAACCAAGTGACATAAGTCGAGAAAAGTTTGAGATTATTGTAGCAGATCTGGAATCTTGCAGAAAGAAGACAAAACCAAGAACACTTGATTTACATGATATATTTTGTGGAGTGTTATACGTGTTAAAAAGTGGTTGCCAGTGGAGAATGGTATCAAAAGAGTTCCCAAAATGGCGCAATTGTTACGACTATTTTAAGAAGTGGAGTGAAAAACCAGATGTAAATAAAGAAAGTGTTCAGGCAATGGCGTCAACTTAAGGAAAAATATCAGCGATAGTGTATAAAATTTCTCTCTAAATTTTTTATCATTAAATTATCCAAAGAGTGCAATAAACAGCACTTTTGTTTCTGTTTTATTTCAACAAAGAAGTCTAAAATGTGTCCTTTTTAGGTGAAACATGCGTGCGCCAAGCAAAGTGCGTAAAGTCCAGTTGGTGAAAATCCAACCCAGGCAAAGCCTAGCCAGCAGGCTGGAACAAACCACTATGCTGCGTAAGGTAACGAGCGTAGTAAAGCTAGTGGAATGGACAACACAGGGTACAACGAAAGTGAAGGTATTGAGTCCCGAAATTCTCGATGTCATAGAGGTCGACACGTTGCATATAGTGGAAGACAGCAAGAAGGGTAACAATAGGGCAAGTTATCACTCACTCTATCGGGATCTGAGGCCGTATCACGTGTTGAGATGGAGTTTACGTAAACTTGGGAGATCCTTTGTATTCCTATTAAGGTACGTTGGAACAAGTCAACAAAGGCGAGTACTGACGGAAGATATAAAGGAAGTCGGACTGATTGATAGTACTCAGAGTGTGGGAAAGCCACATACAAGGGGAAGCGGTCAGCAATATAGTGACTGGTTTAGGAATTGCTATGCCAATACAACGGAGGTTGGAATAACGTGCAAAGAAAACTAAATCAGATAGCAGTAAGAGCCAGGCAAGATAAACGATTGAAATTTAATCGTTAATTCATCTGATAAACGCAGAGAATCTTGCTGAATGTTATAAAGAGCTAAAGCATAACAAAGCATGCGGTATAGACCAGGTGACAGTAGAAGCTTATGGAGAAAATCTTGAAGAGAAGCTCAACACTCTGGTGGATAGTATGAAAAGAAAGCGATATCAACCGCAACCAGTGAAAAGAGTATATATACCAAAAGCTGGAAGCAAAGAGAAACGCGGGCTTGGAGTACCGTCTACAGAAGATAAGTTAGTCCAGATAATGCTGAAGAAGATATTAGAAAATATTTATGAAGCTAACTTTCTGGATAACTCATATGGTTTTCGTCCTGGTAGAAGCTGTCATCAAGCGGTAAATGCACTAAATAAAGCAGTTATGTACAGACCAACTAACTATGTAGTAGAAGTTGATATCAAGAAATTCTTTGATAATGTCCAGCACAAATGGCTAATGAGATGCTTGAGAGAACGGATAACAGACCCAAACATACTGTGGTTAGTAAAACGATTTCTTAAGGCAGGAGTAGTCGAAGCAGGACATTATGAAGCAACTGAACTAGGCACACCTCAGGGGGGAATAGTAAGTCCTATACTAGCTAATATATAGTTGCATTATGTGCTGGATTTGTGGTTTGAAAAGAAATTCAAGCTAAGATCTAAAGGTTATATGGAGCTAGTTAGGTATGCAGACGATCACCTGATTTGCTGCGAAAGAGAAAAAGATGCTAGAGAACTCTTAGAGTCACTGAAACAAAGGCTAGGAAAATTTGGACTGGAAATATCTGAAGACAAAACAAGAATAGTAAAGTTTGGCAAAAAGGAGTGGCAACAAGGAATAAGGGAGAAACGAAAAACGGAAAGTTTCAACTTTCTAGGATTCACCCATTATGGTACAAGGAGTCGTAAAGGTAGAGTAATGGTAGGTCATAAAACCTCGAAAGAAAATCTATCTAGAAAACTTAAAGAAATCAAAGAATGGGTGAAAAAGATCCGAAATAAAGTTCACCTTAAAGATTGGTGGTCAATACTTAAAGTGTATTAAACAAGACTTGATCTGACACTTTAAAAAAGTAAGTTATAAAATAATAAAAGAAAGGAGTGTTAGAAATGAGTACAATACAAACAAAAATACTAAAACCAAAGCTAGGGTTATTAGAACTAGCAAAACAACTAGGAAATGTATCTCAAGCATGCAAAGTGATGGGATACTCAAGAGATACATTTTATCGATTCAAAGAGTTGTACGAAAATGGAGGAGAAGAAGCATTACATGAGATAAGTAAGAAAAAACCTCTATTAGCGAATAGAGTTTCCGACGATATAGAAAGAGCAGCGATTGGTATAGCAACAGAATTTCCAGCATATGGGCAAGAAAGAGCTGCAAATGAACTGAGAAAAAGAGGTATAATAATTTCTCAGGGAGGAGTGAGATCTATATGGCTGAGAAATGATCTTGAAACTTTCAAGAAAAGACTTAAAGCACTGGAAGCAAAAGTAGCTCAAGATGGAATTATATTAACCGAAGAGCAACTTGCAGCTTTAGAAAAAGTTAAAGAACAAAGAGAAGCACATGGTGAAATTGACACCGAACATTCAGGTTATTTGGGTTCTCAAGATACCTATTATGTAGGTAATATAAAAGGTATAGGAAGAATCTACCAGCAGACCTTCATTGATACTTATTCTCGAGTAGCATTTGCCAAGCTTTATACAGACAAAACGGCTATTACTGCTGCTGACTTGCTGAATGATAGAGTGATACCATTTTTTGATGAGCAAAATGTGCCATTATTGCGTATCCTTACAGACCGAGGAACAGAGTATTGTGGTAAGCCTGAAAATCACGCTTATCAGCTTTATTTGGGAATCGAAAATATCGATCATTCTAGGACCAAAGCCAATTCTCCACAGACTAATGGCATATGTGAAAGGTTTCATAGAACTATGCAAGATGAGTGTTACAATATTATCTTCAGAAAGAAAATCTACAATTCTTTGGAAGGTCTACAGATTGATGTTGATTATTGGTTGCGTTCTTACAATGAAACAAGACCGCATTCAGGTAAATATTGCTATGGTAAGACGCCTATGCAGACTTTTCTTGATAGCAAACATGTTGCTTTTCAGAAAAATATTAGTAGCATTACACAAGAGACTGATATTAGTTTTGACTACCTCAATTCTTCTGTCAGTTAATTCTTGTCTGTCAGATTAAGTCTTGTCTTTTACACATTAGCCAACGGAGAAACAGAGGTATTGGTTACTTCACTTTTTGATCGAGAAAAATTTACTTTGGAAGATATCAGCAAAGCTTATGTATTAAGGTGGCATATAGAGGAGTGCTATAAACGACTCAAAATAGGTGCAGAGTTAGAGAATTTTTCTGGCGTAAATTTAGAGGCTGTATTACAAGAATTTTGGGCAAACTTAGTCATGTGTAATATATTGTCGCTTCATATGTGTGATGCACAAGGGCCTTGGAATCCAGATCAAATTGCTGAGTATCGTTTAAATTTTTCGGTTTTATTTGGTGTAATGAGGCAGAAACTCTATCAGGTACTTATTGCGCCAAAAAACTTTCAAGCCCTTTTTGATAGAGCAAGTATACGCGCTAAAGTTAAAATCCGACCGGGACGATTGTATAGCCGCGATAAGGTAGATAAGCCCAAACGCCATCATGTCTTTAGGAGAGTTTGCTAATGAAAGTTCTTAAGTTGACGCCATTGATCGTACACATGCTAGTCAAAATAGGCACCAGAGGAAGCAAGCTTGCAGTTGCCCAGGCTTTGGAAGCAAAACAAAAGTTGCTGGATTCTTTTCCTAACTTATCTATTGAAATTATTAAAATAAAAACTTCTGGAGATAAGTATGCAAACGCAAATCTTGCTGAAATAGGAGGTAAAGGATTATTCATTAAAGAAATTGAGACTGAATTGCTCGAAAATAATATAGACATGGCAGTTCACTCGCTAAAGGATGTGCCTGCGTTTTTCTCAGGGGGTTTAACAATTCCTTGTGTTTTAGAAAGGCTAAGTTCATGCGATGCGTTTATTTCTCATAAACACAATAGCCTTGAGTCTTTGCCACAGCAGGCTACTATTGCCACTTCTTCAATAAGAAGAAAAGTTCAGTTGTTAAATGTTAGACCAGATTTAAATATAGTACCGCTACGTGGAAATGTAACAACCAGATTGCAAAATCAAAGTTTTGATGGAATAATTCTAGCTGAAGCAGGACTCATAAGATTAGAAAAACATCACTTGATTACAGAGGTATTGCCACCGAAAGTTATGTTAAGTGCAGTGGGGCAGGGGGCGGTTTGTATTCAATGTAGAAGGAATGATGTAAAAATTATCGATCTTTTAGAGAAAATTAATAATAATATGTCTTTTATAGGAGTGAAATCAGAGCGCAGTTTTATGAAGACAGTGAATGGTTCATGTTTTACACCACTTGCAGCTTTGGCTGAATATGTGAGCGAAAATATGCTACACCTTCGTTGTATGTTAGCAAGTGGAAAAAATATATACTTCACTGAGCGCACTTCATTTATAGAAGATGCGGAGAAAATGGGTATGGATGCAGGATTAGAGTTGAAATCAAAATGCTTATAAGCTTACCTAAAGTACGTGGAATCTATCGTTATGATGTCTTAATGTCTAAAGCGACGTGGTTAAATGTTGGTGGACGAGCTGATGTATTATTTAAACCATGTGATATTGAAGATTTAACATACTTGATTAAAAATACTGAACTGCCAGTTAGCGTTATTGGTGCAACATCCAACATAATAGTGCGAGATAGTGGCATTCGAGGAATAACAGTAAAATTAGGTAAGGAGTTTGCATATATTAAAAGTAAGGGTAACAACTCTATTGTAGCTGGGGGAGCTGTGCTGCTCAGCAACCTTGCTCACTTTGCGGGAAATCAGCAGATTAGTGGGTTGGAGTTTCTAGTTGGAATTCCAGGAACAGTTGGTGGCGGAATAGAAATGAATGCAGGTGCATATGGTAGTGATATCGCAAGTGTTGTACAATCCATAAAAGCAGTGAATCTAGAGGATGGAAACCTATATGAGTTCTCCAGCGAAGAAATGGGGTATTTTTACCGTGGACATAGCCTAAAAGGAAATTGGATTTTTGTTGAAGCTGAGTTTAAAGGAGTAAACTCAGAGTATGAGCTTATACTGCAAAGGTTAAAGGAAGTTATTGAGAGGAAAAATAAAAGCCAGCCAATAAGAGGAAAAACTGCTGGGTGCATATTCAAAAATCCAAAAAACTACCGAGCATGGGAGTTAATTGATAAATCTGGCTGCCTAGGGTTAAATATTGGTGGAGCTAGAATCTCTAAGAAACATTGTAACTTCTTGCTCAATTACGATAATGCAACTGCATCTGACTTGGAAAACCTTGGCAACAAAGTAAAAGATGCAGTAAAGGATAAATTTAATGTTGAACTTGAGTGGGAAATAAGGGTTTTGGGTAGCTATTAGATAGTTTTTATAGCTTATGTATATTCGTTCAGGAGAACGGCAAATAAGGTAAACAAGTAATCTAAAAAAATAATCATAGAGAAACCGTGAGGTAATGTGGTTAATCTTGTAGAACTTTGCAAGAATCTAGAGAGAAAAATAGCAAAGTTATACCAATTCTCATTATTAGTGAATCAAATAAGCGATATTGTAGAGTTATTTAATTGTGGAGTGAGAAAGAAAGGCAATAGTATGGCTTTTTTTCCATTGTTATCTATCCGTTTATTGTGCAGTGGGAATTGGTATTAGCTGAACGGACACTATTGTTATACTATATCTTATATACAATTGTGCAATATGGACAATGGCAACAAATTTACTAGCGAATTCAGTGATTTATGATTGATAATTAAAGTTCTTAATTAGTAACCGTTCACACAATGGCGTCAACTTAAGGAAAAATATCAGCGATAGTGTATAAAATTTCTCTCTAAATTTTTTATCATTAAATTATCCAAAGAGTGCAATAAACAGCACTTTTGTTTCTGTTTTATTTCAACAAAGAAGTCTAAAATGTGTCCTTTTTAGGTGAAACATGCGTGCGCCAAGCAAAGTGCGTAAAGTCCAGTTGGTGAAAATCCAACCCAGGCAAAGCCTAGCCAGCAGGCTGGAACAAACCACTATGCTGCGTAAGGTAACGAGCGTAGTAAAGCTAGTGGAATGGACAACACAGGGTACAACGAAAGTGAAGGTATTGAGTCCCGAAATTCTCGATGTCATAGAGGTCGACACGTTGCATATAGTGGAAGACAGCAAGAAGGGTAACAATAGGGCAAGTTATCACTCACTCTATCGGGATCTGAGGCCGTATCACGTGTTGAGATGGAGTTTACGTAAACTTGGGAGATCCTTTGTATTCCTATTAAGGTACGTTGGAACAAGTCAACAAAGGCGAGTACTGACGGAAGATATAAAGGAAGTCGGACTGATTGATAGTACTCAGAGTGTGGGAAAGCCACATACAAGGGGAAGCGGTCAGCAATATAGTGACTGGTTTAGGAATTGCTATGCCAATACAACGGAGGTTGGAATAACGTGCAAAGAAAACTAAATCAGATAGCAGTAAGAGCCAGGCAAGATAAACGATTGAAATTTAATCGTTAATTCATCTGATAAACGCAGAGAATCTTGCTGAATGTTATAAAGAGCTAAAGCATAACAAAGCATGCGGTATAGACCAGGTGACAGTAGAAGCTTATGGAGAAAATCTTGAAGAGAAGCTCAACACTCTGGTGGATAGTATGAAAAGAAAGCGATATCAACCGCAACCAGTGAAAAGAGTATATATACCAAAAGCTGGAAGCAAAGAGAAACGCGGGCTTGGAGTACCGTCTACAGAAGATAAGTTAGTCCAGATAATGCTGAAGAAGATATTAGAAAATATTTATGAAGCTAACTTTCTGGATAACTCATATGGTTTTCGTCCTGGTAGAAGCTGTCATCAAGCGGTAAATGCACTAAATAAAGCAGTTATGTACAGACCAACTAACTATGTAGTAGAAGTTGATATCAAGAAATTCTTTGATAATGTCCAGCACAAATGGCTAATGAGATGCTTGAGAGAACGGATAACAGACCCAAACATACTGTGGTTAGTAAAACGATTTCTTAAGGCAGGAGTAGTCGAAGCAGGACATTATGAAGCAACTGAACTAGGCACACCTCAGGGGGGAATAGTAAGTCCTATACTAGCTAATATATAGTTGCATTATGTGCTGGATTTGTGGTTTGAAAAGAAATTCAAGCTAAGATCTAAAGGTTATATGGAGCTAGTTAGGTATGCAGACGATCACCTGATTTGCTGCGAAAGAGAAAAAGATGCTAGAGAACTCTTAGAGTCACTGAAACAAAGGCTAGGAAAATTTGGACTGGAAATATCTGAAGACAAAACAAGAATAGTAAAGTTTGGCAAAAAGGAGTGGCAACAAGGAATAAGGGAGAAACGAAAAACGGAAAGTTTCAACTTTCTAGGATTCACCCATTATGGTACAAGGAGTCGTAAAGGTAGAGTAATGGTAGGTCATAAAACCTCGAAAGAAAATCTATCTAGAAAACTTAAAGAAATCAAAGAATGGGTGAAAAAGATCCGAAATAAAGTTCACCTTAAAGATTGGTGGTCAATACTTAAAGCAAAACTAACAGGACACTATAACTACTTCGGAGTTAGCGGAAATTACCGGTGGTTGAATAAATTCTTCTGGCGGGTAATCAAGCTAGCGTATAAATGGATAAACCGACGTAGTCAGAAGAAGAGTATGAATTCAAAGCAATTTATACACTATCTACAAGTTAATCCATTACCAAAACCAAGAATATGCTACTCATTATATACAAAATAGGAAATGCTGTGAATACTACATTGTGGAGCCGTGTGCGGGAAAGCTGCAAGCACGGTTCTGGTGGGGGAGTCATAGCGATAAAACTTAATCAGGAGGATTTAAAACTATGACTTCTACCAAACAAAAAGGAAAAAATTTTATTCTACAAATTAAAAATATAATATACTCGAAAGCTTTTCAGAGAATCCATTGTGTTGAGTTTTACACGAACAAGAAAACTTCCTTTTTCGACAGTATTTTCTATGATTTTAAAGTTAGTTAAAAAAAGTTTGGGAATAGAATGTGAACTTATGGAGCCATTGACATGTACCCTCAAAGCAAGCTTTTTCTAAAGCAAGGTATAAGATTTGCCATACAGGCTTTCAAGAATTTAAGCATCCAAACAGCCTATCAGGATGAACCTGAGTTGGAGAGGCTATAGACTTATTGCAGCAGATGGTTCTGGTATGAGATTACCCAGCTCTGAGGAAATTGTATCCGAGTTTGGCCGCTTTAAACCAAATGGAACAACAGGCACAATGCCACCATTGGCAATTTGTTTGTTGATTTGTGTACTTCGCTGATTTGTAGTGCTCGTCTTGCGGCTTGGAATATAGGTGAACAAACGTTGGCGGAAGAGCAATTACCCGAAGTTATCACTCAAATGCGTTCATTAAATCAAAAGAAATTATTATTTATCTATGATCGTCTTCAGTAAAATTCATTCAGCAGCATTATGATTTGGAAGTAGATTTTATTTTTCGCTTGCAAAAAAGAAATTATAGCAAGCTATGGGAACGCTGGCGAATTAGATTTCGATTTTATATTAGAAAATGAAAAGCTAAAAAATAAAATGAAAGGACAGAAAGTAAGAGTTATAGTGCTGACATTAGCCAACTGAGAAACAGAGGTATTGATTACTTCACTTTTTGACCGAGTAAAATTTATTTTGGAAGATATCAGCAAAGCTTATGTGTTAAGGTGGCATATAGAGGAGTGCTATAAACGACTCAAAATAGGTGCAGAATTAGAGAATTTTTCTGGCGTAAATTTAGAGGCTGTATTACAAGAATTTTGGGCAAACTTAGTCATGTGTAATATATTGTCGCTTCATATGTGTGATGCACAAGGGCCTTGGAATCCAGATCAAATTGCTGAGTATCGTTTAAATTTTTCGGTTTTATTTGGTGTAATGAGGCAGAAACTCTATCAGGTACTTATTGCGCCAAAAAACTTTCAAGCCCTTTTTGATAGAGCAAGTATACGCGCTAAAGTTAAAATCCGACCGGGACGATTGTATAGCCGCGATAAGGTAGATAAGCCCAAACGCCATCATGTCTTTAGGAGAGTTTGCTAATGAAAGTTCTTAAGTTGACGCCATTGTCCGTTCAGGCAATGGCGTCAACTTAAGGAAAAATATCAGCGATAGTGTATAAAATTTCTCTCTAAATTTTTTATCATTAAATTATCCAAAGAGTGCAAGGGACAGCACTTTTGTTTCTATTTTATTGCAACAAAAAAGTTTAAAATGTGTCTTTTTTAGGTGAGGCATGCAAAAAGGAAAAGATCTTATCTTACAAATTAAAAATGCAATATACTCGAAAACTTTTCAGAAAATCCATTGTGTTGAGTTTTACACGAACAAGAAAACTTCCTTTTTCGACAGTATTTTCTATGATTTTAAAGTTAGTTAAAAAAAGTTTGGGAATAGAATGTGAACTTATGGAGCCATTGACATGTACCCTCAAAGCAAGCTTTTTCTAAAGCAAGGTATAAGATTTGCCATACAGGCTTTCAAGAATTTAAGCATCCAAACAGCCTATCAGGATGAACCTGAGTTGGAGAGGCTATAGACTTATTGCAGCAGATGGTTCTGGTATGAGATTACCCAGCTCTGAGGAAATTGTATCCGAGTTTGGCCGCTTTAAACCAAATGGAACAACAGGCACAATGCCACCATTGGCAATTTGTTTGTTGATTTGTGTACTTCGCTGATTTGTAGTGCTCGTCTTGCGGCTTGGAATATAGGTGAACAAACGTTGGCGGAAGAGCAATTACCCGAAGTTATCACTCAAATGCGTTTATTAAATCAAGAGAAATTATTATTTATCTATGATCGTCTTCAGTAAAATTCATTCAGCAGCATTATGATTTGGAAGTAGATTTTATTTTTCGCTTGCAAAAAAGAAATTATAGCAAGCTATGGGAACGAATTGCATCTGGAGAATTAGATTTCGATTTTATATTAGAAAATGAAAAGCTAAAAAATAAAATGAAAGGACAGAAAGTAAGAGTAATAGTGCTGACATTAGCCAACGGAGAAACAGAGGTATTGGTTACTTCACTTTTTGATCGAGAAAAATTTACTTTGGAAGATATCAGCAAAGCTTATGTATTAAGGTGGCATATAGAGGAGTGCTATAAACGACTCAAAATAGGTGCAGAGTTAGAGAATTTTTCTGGCGTAAATTTAGAGGCTGTATTACAAGAATTTTGGGCAAACTTAGTCATGTGTAATATATTGTCGCTTCATATGTGTGATGCACAAGGGCCTTGGAATCCAGATCAAATTGCTGAGTATCGTTTAAATTTTTCAGTTTTATTTGGTGTAATGAGGCAGAAACTCTATCAGGTACTTATTGCGCCAAAAAACTTTCAAGCCCTTTTTGATAGAGCAAGTATACGCGCTAAAGTTAAAATCTTACTATTACCCACAAATAAAAACATAGTATTGTATTTACTCAAATAATTTAATTTTATTAACCTGAAAGCTTATTAGATTAAAATTATTAAACTAAGAGTTATAATTTTAGCAACTAAAAGCTGTAAATTGCACCATATAAACAGTTATTTCAAGCAAAAGTTATGCCATTAAGAGCTATGCAACAAACATTTATATTTGTGGGTAATAATAAGAGTTAAAATCCGACCAGGACGATTGTATAGCCGCGATAAGGTAGATAAGCCCAAACGCCATCATGTCTTTAGGAGAGTTTGCTAATGGAGGCTCTTAAGTTGACGCCATTGTCCGTTCAGGGGAGCGGCAAAATAAGGTAGACAAAGCAAGATAATAATGTTGATGTTAACACTATTGTCAAGTTTACTGGCCTTTCTATTAGTGAGATTGAAGAATTAAGTGTGAGCGGTTACAAATAATTTACCATTTCTTCTGGTTTCACTATCCTTTCAAACTCTTCCTCAGTGAGCAGTTGAAGTTTTGCTGCTGCTTCTTTTAGAGTGATATTTTCTTTATAAGCAAGCTTCGCTATTTTTGCTGCATTGTCGTACCCTATATGCGTATTTAATATAGTGACCAACATCAACGACTGATTCAGTAAATCTTTTATCCTCTCTTCATTTGCTTTAATACCAACTACACATTTTTCTGTAAAATTTAAACTTGCGTCAGCTAAAAGTCTTATAGACTGCAAAACATTGTAAATTATCACTGGCTTAAACACATTCAATTCAAAATGACCGTTTGAACCACTAATGGTTACAGCAACATGATTTCCCATAACTTGAGTGCATACCATAGTCACCGCTTCACACTGAGTTGGATTCACTTTACCTGGCATAATTGAAGAACCAGGCTCATTTTCCGGTAACATTATTTCCCCAATTCCGCATCTTGGACCAGAACCAAGCAACCTTATATCATTTGCAATTTTCATTAAACTGACTGCTACTGTATTGAGTGTTCCACTGAGCTCAACTAAAGCATCATTTGCTGCTAGCGCTTCAAATTTATTGCCTGCTGAAGTAAATGGAAGGTTAGTAATTCCTGCAACTTGCTTTGCAAAATCTTCAGCAAAACCCTTTTTAGTATTGAGTCCCGTGCCAACCGCAGTGCCACCTTGTGCAAGCTCATATATATCACTTAAAGTTGATTTTACTCTCTCTATCCCCTTTTTAATCTGGACTGCATAGCCAGAGAACTCCTGTCCTAGTGTTAGGGGCGTTGCATCTTGCAGATGAGTACGTCCTACTTTTATTATATCTTTAAATTCCTGAACCTTATTATCCAGCACCTTATGCAATTTTTCAAGATTTGGAATAAGCAAGCAGTTTATTTGCTCTGCTGCTGCTATATGCATTGCTGTTGGAAAGGTGTCATTTGACGACTGACCATAATTCACATGATCATTTGGATGTATTGGAGATTTACTACCCAAATTACCACCTAAAATCTCTATTGCACGATTGCTGATCACTTCATTCATATTCATATTAGTCTGCGTTCCGGATCCGGTTTGCCAAACAACAAGCGGAAATTCATTATTAAATTTGCCATCTATTACTTCCCTCGCGGCTGTGCAAATTGCGTCCCCTACCCTATCATCTATAACACCATGTTTCATATTAACACGCGCTGCTGCAAGTTTTACTATTGCTAATGCTTTAATCAGAGGCTCTGGCATTTTTTCTGTGCCAATCTTAAAATTTTCTAAAGAACGCTGAGTCTGCGCTCCCCAGTAATGTTCACTTGGTACTTTTACTTCCCCTAAGCTGTCTGATTCTATTCTCGTCTTTCTATCCATATTTTCCTCCTGGTGTTATGCAAACTGGTTCACTACATAATTTTTTCATGCCTACTTCTTGGTTAATTAAATCATACTAGATCCAAGTAGTCAAGTGTACGAACATTGCAATTTTCAGGTAACTTGCATGGTAAATGTACAACTGTACGAACATTGTCTAGCAGGAGGGTGTCATCCCAGCGCCCCATAAGTGTTGAAAGTATCAAAAATAACGTGATATGAGATGATCAACGGCATGTAAATTACCTCCCGACAGTAAAACAATCGAACGTATAAAAGAGTCATTTAGATCCAATGTGAATTGCAGTAATGCTATTTTGAACCCATGTAGATTATTTTTGATTTTATAAACAAGAAATAACAAAGCCGTAATAATAATCATGTAAATATACACCTTCATGCCATTCATAGTATGGCTTAAAAAGTGCTTATATCCAAGATTTTGCTTTATAAATTTAAAGAACACTTCTATATCCCATCTGCGCCTATATAGCTCTGTTACTTCATAAGCTGGCATTTCAAACAAGTTTGTCAAAAACCATATTTCATCTCCAATTTTATTTCTGATTTTTATTAGCCGTAGATCATGCTTTTCTGCCACTTTACCTCGTGCACGATAAAGATTAACTATTATATCTTCTAAAATCTCTGATCCATCCGATTTTTGTTCTCTTATAACTTTGTTCCTGCTTATAACATCATGTTTTCTTCCTACTTTAACTCTTGTGATAAATTTGTACTCCTTTTCATCAAATTCGGCAAAAGTTCCAACTTTTCTGATTCCTCTATCAAATAATAAAATATCCTCTTTTTCAACTTTAGCTTCATTAATTGCTCTCACTAATGCTATATCTTCACTACTTTCTTCTTGTCCTTTACAAAATCTTATACTTGTCGGCAATTGATCCTTTAATCCTACACTCACTTTAACTTGACTGTCGTTACTTTTACCGCCTATTTTTAGCCCATCTTTTATGAGATATCCCGATAAATTTATGATCGTCGAATCAAACTTATGTAAGTTATTTGATGTTTTTTGGGGTAATAGCTTTTTAATCTTGCTCATCAAATCAATATATACTCCCTTAAAATATTCTGGATTTATAACTTTTAACCTTTTTGACAAACCACTGTATGTTACTGTACTTTTATCGCTATTCTTATCCATTATACACCTGTTTATTACCATTTCTAGCGCTCTTAGGCTTGTTTTTTGCCCCATTAATATTAACTTCATTAGACCTTTAAATATAATCTTGCCCAACAATTTAGTATTACATTTATCTACTTCACTTAATTTTCCTAGCCTTTCTAAATCCTCATCTTTTATTAAATTTAGTACTCTTTCTATTTGATCCATTATTGCCTCCATTTTCTTGCAATAATAGTTCTTTATGTCTTTTTTGTGTTACTTTCAACACTTATGGGATAAATGGCTGGAAAGAGAGTTAAAACACATTAATTTGGGAGATAAAAGGCTTAATAAAAGGCTTATAAAAACAAGTTATTGCATAGAGGGTAAGGCATCTGGTTCAATTAATCAAAGCTGTAGTGGGTGGAAAGAAGCTAAGGGTGCATATAGATTATTTAGCAATGAAAAGCTTGAAGATAAGGAAATTTATTCTTCCCATTATAAAGAAACTAAGGAAAGAATAAAAGGAAACCAGTTGGTCTTTTCAGTTCAAGATACAAGTTATTTGGATTTTGACTCTCATATAAAGACTTTACTATTACCCACAAATATAAATGTTTGTTGCATAGCTCTTAATGGCATAACTTTTGCTTGAAATAACTGTTTATATGGTGCAATTTACAGCTTTTAGTTGCTAAAATTATAACTCTTAGTTTAATAATTTTAATCTAATAAGCTTTCAGGTTAATAAAATTAAATTATTTGAGTAAATACAATACTATGTTTTTATTTGTGGGTAATAGTAAGCTTTAAACCAAATGGAACAACAGGCACAATGCCACCATTGGCAATTTGTTTGTTGATTTGTGTACTTCGCTGATTTGTAGTGCTCGTCTTGCGGCTTGGAATATAGGTGAACAAACGTTGGCGGAAGAGCAATTACCCGAAGTTATCACTCAAATGCGTTTATTAAATCAAGAGAAATTATTATTTATCTATGATCGTCTTCAGTAAAATTCATTCAGCAGCATTATGATTTGGAAGTAGATTTTATTTTTCGCTTGCAAAAAAGAAATTATAGCAAGCTATGGGAACGAATTGCATCTGGAGAATTAGATTTCGATTTTATATTAGAAAATGAAAAGCTAAAAAATAAAATGAAAGGACAGAAAGTAAGAGTAATAGTGCTGACATTAGCCAACGGAGAAACAGAGGTATTGGTTACTTCACTTTTTGATCGAGAAAAATTTACTTTGGAAGATATCAGCAAAGCTTATGTATTAAGGTGGCATATAGAGGAGTGCTATAAACGACTCAAAATAGGTGCAGAGTTAGAGAATTTTTCTGGCGTAAATTTAGAGGCTGTATTACAAGAATTTTGGGCAAACTTAGTCATGTGTAATATATTGTCGCTTCATATGTGTGATGCACAAGGGCCTTGGAATCCAGATCAAATTGCTGAGTATCGTTTAAATTTTTCAGTTTTATTTGGTGTAATGAGGCAGAAACTCTATCAGGTACTTATTGCGCCAAAAAACTTTCAAGCCCTTTTTGATAGAGCAAGTATACGCGCTAAAGTTAAAATCCGACCGGGACGATTGTATAGCCGCGATAAGGTAGATAAGCCCAAACGCCATCATGTCTTTAGGAGAGTTTGCTAATGAAAGTTCTTAAGTTGACGCCATTGTCCGTCCAGCCTCTACTTTTGAGAAGGGAACTCTTTTCTTTCCCACAGATTTTATATCTAAGGTATTGCCCAGAGTTTTTCCCTTCTCCATCTAATGCTTAAGCTTAAAGCATTAGATGCTTTTTTCAAGATACAAGATATTATGAATTTAAAGAGGGCGCATATTATGAAATGAAAAGCACTTGGCCTGTAAAGGATGGATCCGAAATGTGTACCATGATTATGAATGTGAGTAGCGATGGCATAACTGAAGTACTAAAATTTAATGATGAAGATTTTGTGCTATCGGATGAGATCTTAGAATTAATAAAGCAAAACGATGAATTATATATTCAAGGTCTCTCCTTATATGATGCTGTACTAGAAAAAGGTAAGGCTGCTGATGTTGTACCTACTGCTAATAATAATTTTCAAAATGAGTCTATAGCGGCCTATCGCGAGGAACCAGAGGGGGAATTAGACCCTAAAGTTGATGCTGACAATAGCCTTCCTCCTTCTATTAATAGCAATGCATCAACTCAAACAGAAGTTGCTTCACAACAAATCGAAACTCAAACGGAAGTCAATTTACAGCACACTGAAACTCAAACAGAAGTTGCTTCACAACAAATCGAAACTCAAACGGAAGTCAATTTACAGCACACTGGAACTCAGACCTTACTATTACCCACAAATAAAAACATAGTATTGTATTTACTCAAATAATTTAATTTTATTAACCTGAAAGCTTATTAGATTAAAATTATTAAACTAAGAGTTATAATTTTAGCAACTAAAAGCTGTAAATTGCACCATATAAACAGTTATTTCAAGCAAAAGTTATGCCATTAAGAGCTATGCAACAAACATTTATATTTGTGGGTAATAGTAAGAACTCAGACAGAAGTTGCTTCACAACAAATGGATGAATTGATTTTAAATAATCGGATGCTGTCCAAAGAAAACGTTGAATTGAAGCAAGAAATGTCAAATTTGAAAAAAGAAGCTGTTGAATTGAAGCGAGAAATAGAAGCAGGGTTGCAAGTGATAAATAAAAAGCACCATGAATTAATACAAGAAAATCAGCGACTACAGGAGAAACTAGAAACAACCCAAGCAGAAGCTAATCAAACAATTGTAAAGTTAGAGAAGCAGAATAGCAATTTACAAGACAGGTTTGAAAAAGAGGAGCAAAAAAACACGGAATTGCAAACTGAACTGGCACAAAAAAATGAAGAATTAGCAGGTGTGTTAAAAGAGCTACAAGGGAAAGCACAAGAACTTAAAGGTGTATATGAAGAAAAAAGAAAGCTAAAGGAAGAGCTGAAAATTGTTAATGCAGGAAAGAAGAATTTGGAAAAAGAGCTAAATCAAGCACGAGAAGATGCGGAACAGATAATGGTTGAACGACGCCAGCAGAAAGAGCGCTTGAAAGATCAGCTAAGAGAATTAGATCAGGAATATAAGGTACAAGTAGAAATTGAGCAAAAGATTAAAGAATCAGATAGGCAGGATAGCGATTTACAAGATACACTTGGAGAAGAGAGACTAAAACTCAACATTGAAGAGCTAGAAAACGAGTACGAGGAATTTCCAGGAGATAAGGTGCTTACACTTGAACTCACTAAAGATGAAGATAAAGTCGAAGAGTTAAGAAACGAGCTAGAGCGTGAGAAAGAAAAGTGTAAACAATTATTAGAAGAAGAAAATGAATGGGGTGATGAATTGGTAGGAATGCTTGATGGACTGGAAGAAAAAATTCGTGCTGATGAACAAAGGAGCTTCAACAATCAATTAACGGGAGAAATTTCTAATGAGTCTGGTAATGCTCCACGACAGAAGAAAAGGTTATCCAAATCTTCAAGCGTTGATAATGAGTCTTATGTTCCACTGAGAGAGAAGACAACATTACTCAGATCTTTAAGCGTTGATAGTGGACTTGATAGCGATGAAGAAAATTGTGATAATGATTTATCTTTCAACATAAGTCCTATAAGTTCTATTGAGAAGGTGGCAGAGAGTAGAAACGTAGGTAGGGTATCATTGTGAAGATGGTTGGGGTTAAGTTGCAACTTAAGTGGGGCGCAAAAGGTCTTTTGTGTTGATAATAATTTAAAATCTATAGTAGACTAAAAAAGATTATTAAATTATAATATAACATATGATAAAAGACGAGAAATCGAAAACAATTTTTGAAGTGGAAGGGGCAGTAACTGCTTTACTACCTGCAGCAGAATTTAGAGTGAAACTGGACAATGAACATGAGATTATCTGTCATGTATCAGGGAAAGTGAGAAGAAGTAAAATACGCATCATTATAGGGGATAGGGTGTTAGTTGAGATGAGCATTTACGATAGGAATGCGAGAAAGGGTAGGATCATTAGAAGGCTTAAAGGTACAAGTGACAGAACGATCTCTAAATAATCTTATTCTTGCTTCATCATCGAAAAGGCGTATAGCTTTACTAAAACAAATAAACATTGAGCCAGGTTTAATTTTGCCAGCAGATATAGATGAAGCCCCTTTAAAAAAGGAACTTCCGAAGGATTACTCAATCCGTATGGCAAAAAGTAAAGCGGAGAAAATACAAAGCTCAAATCCAAATTACTTTGTGCTTGGTGTTGATACAGTTGTTGCTTGTGGTAGAAGGATATTGCTCAAAGCTGAAAACGTTGAGCAAGCAGAAAAATGTATCCGCTTGTTATCAGGAAGAAGGCATAGAGTATACACCAGTGTATGTCTATTAACTCCCGATCAATCTAAACAACATATCAGGACTGTGGTTACAATAGTGAAATTTAAACGTCTCAGTGAACAAGAAATTAAGTATTATTTAGCATCAGAAGAGTGGAAAAATAGGGCGGGGGGATGCAATATACAAGGCCTAGCTGGAGTGTTCGTATTGTTCTTACGCGGCTCCTACTCTTCCGTTATAGGGTTACCATTACATGAAACCTATTGTTTGCTAAGCAATTATTTTAACTTCAAGTGTAAAAGACAAGACTTAATCTGACAGACAAGAATTAACTGACAGAAGAATTGAGGTAGTCAAAACTAATATCAGTCTCTTGTGTAATGCTACTAATATTTTTCTGAAAAGCAACATGTTTGCTATCAAGAAAAGTCTGCATAGGCGTCTTACCATAGCAATATTTACCTGAATGCGGTCTTGTTTCATTGTAAGAACGCAACCAATAATCAACATCAATCTGTAGACCTTCCAAAGAATTGTAGATTTTCTTTCTGAAGATAATATTGTAACACTCATCTTGCATAGTTCTATGAAACCTTTCACATATGCCATTAGTCTGTGGAGAATTGGCTTTGGTCCTAGAATGATCGATATTTTCGATTCCCAAATAAAGCTGATAAGCGTGATTTTCAGGCTTACCACAATACTCTGTTCCTCGGTCTGTAAGGATACGCAATAATGGCACATTTTGCTCATCAAAAAATGGTATCACTCTATCATTCAGCAAGTCAGCAGCAGTAATAGCCGTTTTGTCTGTATAAAGCTTGGCAAATGCTACTCGAGAATAAGTATCAATGAAGGTCTGCTGGTAGATTCTTCCTATACCTTTTATATTACCTACATAATAGGTATCTTGAGAACCCAAATAACCTGAATGTTCGGTGTCAATTTCACCATGTGCTTCTCTTTGTTCTTTAACTTTTTCTAAAGCTGCAAGTTGCTCTTCGGTTAATATAATTCCATCTTGAGCTACTTTTGCTTCCAGTGCTTTAAGTCTTTTCTTGAAAGTTTCAAGATCATTTCTCAGCCATATAGATCTCACTCCTCCCTGAGAAATTATTATACCTCTTTTTCTCAGTTCATTTGCAGCTCTTTCTTGCCCATATGCTGGAAATTCTGTTGCTATACCAATCGCTGCTCTTTCTATATCGTCGGAAACTCTATTCGCTAATAGAGGTTTTTTCTTACTTATCTCATGTAATGCTTCTTCTCCTCCATTTTCGTACAACTCTTTGAATCGATAAAATGTATCTCTTGAGTATCCCATCACTTTGCATGCTTGAGATACATTTCCTAGTTGTTTTGCTAGTTCTAATAACCCTAGCTTTGGTTTTAGTATTTTTGTTTGTATTGTACTCATTTCTAACACTCCTTTCTTTTATTATTTTATAACTTACTTTTTTAAAGTGTCAGATCAAGTCTTGTTTAATACAAGCCCTCTAAAACAAGAGTTTCTCATACATTAAGAACCATTGACGAAACAAAACCAGGATTTGATTTTCTTGGATTTTCAATAAGACAATATCCAATAAAAGAAAGTAAGAAAGGTTACAAGTTATTAATCAAACCAAGTCGTAATTCTATAAAACAGCATACACTAGCTATTAAACATAAACTCAGAGAAATGCGTGGAGCACCACAAGAACGTGTGATAAAGGATCTCAATCCAATAAACAGAGGATGGAGTCAATATTACTCCTCGGTAGTTTCATGTAAAATCTTTAGCTCATTGGATAATATTATGCATAGAAAACTCTGGAAGTGGGCAGTTTTTAGGCACCCAAACAAAGGGAGATGCTGGATAAAAAGAAAGTACTTTAAGAAGTATAATAACGAAAACTGGCGCTTTATGACAAGTAACAAGGTACGTCTTACTATACACAGCGATCATGTTATTAAACGACATATCAAAGTGCAAAAAACCAGATCCCCATATGATGGTGATTGGGTATATTGGGGTAAACGTCTGAGAAAAATACCAGATAAGCCACTAGGAGTAATAAAATTATTGAGGTTGCAACAAAGTAAATGCGATAATTGTAGACTATGGTTTAAAAGTGATGATACAATAGAAATACATCACAAAGACCGGAATAGACGAAACAATATGATCACAAACTTATCTTTGTTACATGGACATTGTCACGATGAATTACACAGGAGGTGTGCATGAAAAGCACCAAATTAGAGAGAAGCCGTATGAGGCGCAAAGTCTCACGTACGGTTTTGCAGTCGAGTGAGGAAGGGCGACCTTCTTCACTTAGACAACAAATTACCCAAAGTAAACCAAGTATAGTTGCAGTATAGCAGAATTTAAAAAAATCTAATTATAAGGCGGGAAGTGCCAATTTTTAGGTGATAATGTGAATATTTCAGCACCATCTTTTGTTACTCCGAGCGTATGTTCAAATTGAGCAGAAAGTGAAAGATCGCGTGTTGTCACTGTCCAATCATCGAGTTTACTGAGCAGAGTCTCATGTTTTCCAGCATTAATCATTGGCTCTATTGTAAAGAACATACCTTCCTTCAAGACGAGATTTTCATCTTGATCATAGAAATGCACTACATTTGGTGGAGCATGAAAGACTTTTCCTATACCATGTCCGCAGTAGCTGCGTACGATAGAATATCCAAAATCTCTAATATATTTCTCTATAGCAAGCCCTATTTCATTTAACTTATTGCCGGGCTTAACTTGTTTGATTGCTTCCATCAATGCATGATAAGTAGCGTCACACAAGCGTTTTGCTTTTATTGATGGCTTGCCAACCCAAAACATGCGACTTGTATCACCATGCCAGCCATTTAAAATCACCGTGACATCAATATTTAAAATATCTCCATCTTTAAGTGGTTTATTATCGGGAACACCATGGCACACAACTGCATTTTTTGAAGTGCAAATCGATTTTGGATACCCCCTATAGTTTAGTGGTGCTGGAATTGCACCTGCATTAATTATAAAATCATGACATAGATCATTTAACTCATTAGTTGTCACCCCTACCTTTACGTACGGTGCAATGAAATCAAGAGTTTCAGCAGCAAGCCTGCCAGCCTTGCGCATAAATTCAAAATCTTCTTGTGAGTGTATAGTTATGTTCATATTTTCCATGTCTTATTGTAATTGGTACGCTTACTCGCAAGTACATAAACATAATAATTTTACATATTATAAAAATAAGTCCTATGGATCCTAGTGTCAAGTCATTTGTATGAAAGGTGGTAAAACAGAAATCTAGACTGTAACTTTTGATTTAACCCAATTATACAATTTACTCATTTTACCATCCTGACCTAAAATACCAGAATTATTTTTATAAAAAGTGTCAACTATTAGCTTTATAGAGCCTATAGCAGCAGAAAATACAGGATTTTTATCATATTCGCCATCAAGACCGCTACAAGACTCAGGGCACCCAATTCGAACTTGCTTATTGAATATATAGCCTGCAATTTCCTTCATGCTTGTGAGTTGACTAGTTCCACCTGTGATCACTACTTTATTAATTGGATCTTTCTGCTCTTGAAATTGCTCTCTTACCATTTCAAGTATTTCTTCAACTCTTGGTCTTATGATGTTAATAAGCTCAGATTTGAATACTTGAGTAGGTTCATCATTTTCGTTGTTTTGCATTGTAATGTACTCATTCTCATCTATTGAAGTTACGATAGTGCTGCCATACAGTATTTTTATATACTCTGCACGTTCTATGCTTGTGCATAGCCCGTAAGCAATATCTCGAGTGATATGAACACCACCAATTGGAACGCTGCTTGCATACACAAGTTTCCCTCTTTTGAAAATTCCAATTGCAGTGCACCCACCGCCTATATCAACAATAGCAGTCCCGAGCTCTTTTTCATCTCCACTCAGACAGGCAAGACCTGCAGAATATGCAGAAGCAATACAACCTGCCATATTTAATCCACCATTATTGGTAATACAGTTTTCAATATTGGTAAGCGCTGGACGCGAAGCAGTGACAACATTAACATCAGCAGATAGTCTTTTTCCGTACAATCCACCAACTTCTTTTATGTCAGTCATGTCATCTAAGTGATATTTTAGTGGTATATTGTGAATGATAACATTGTCTTCAATATATTTCTCAAATGTTTGAAAAACTACACGTCTTATATCACGCTCAGAAATCTCATGGTTAGCTGCAATAATTTCATTATGTACATTGAAAGATGAGATGCCACATCCAGCAATGTTCACATATATCTGATCTATGGTTTCTTCTGATACTTGTTCAGCTAAACCTATAGTTGATGAGATGGAGTAATTTGCGTGTTTTACATTAGTTATTGATCCACCGTTTACACCTTCTGCAATCTTATAACCCGTTCCTGTTACTTTATAGCTGAAGTTGCCATTTATCTTAACGATTAGACAGATAATTTTTGTTGTACCTATGTCTAAAACAGCAAAAACATTTCTCTTTGGTTTTGCTATTACTGCAGAGTACATTAGTTAACCTTATTACGCAATTTCATTTAAATTGTAGCTTTCTTTAATAATTTATATTTCTATTATAGATATAGCAACATTTTAATATACACTAAATTCTGGACAAAAGGAAAAGCAAAACATAGAATTATAATTTTTATGTCCATATTACCAATTGTAATTGCCCCTGATGAAAGACTAATCACACGTGCCAGTGAAGTAACAGATATAAACGATAAAATTAAAGAATTAGTAAACGACATGTTCGAAACTATGTATGATGCAGAAGGTCTTGGCCTTGCTGCAGTGCAAGTTGGGGTGTTAAAGAGAATTTTTGTTGTGGATGTTCAGCTAGAAACAATTGAAAATGAGCCAGCAGGATATGGCTCAACTGGCAAATTTTACATGATTAATCCTGAGATTACAGAATTATCCGATGAACAAGTAATTCTCAAGGAAGGATGCCTTTCAATTCCAGAGCAAAGTCATAAAATTAAGCGTCCAAAGTATCTAACTGTGAAATATAAAGACTTAGATAATGAAGAACAAACACTAAAAGCTAGTGGTTGGCTTGCAAGGTGTATTCAGCATGAATTAGATCACTTAAACGGCATATTATATATTAGACATTTATCTAAATTAAAGTATGATATGGCCATGAAAAAAGCACAAAAGGTTAAAAAGCATTATGAGCAATAAAGACCTAGAATTATTAAAATTTTACCATGAAGTGGGCGTTGATTGCACACTAATGGAGGGTGAAGAGGAAAAAAAATTGGAGAGCAAAGAGAGTGTACAACCCTCTGTTATCCAAACTGGGACCCAGAAGAAAGATGCAGATACGCGCTGGGATGACACTAAAGATGGAAAAGACATGTTTCCAAGTGACTGGATAATTGAAGCAAGGAAACTTGCAGGTAAATGTGGTAGTGTGGATGAATTAAGAAGTGCAGTTGAATCATTTGAAGGTTGTGAGATAAAAAAAACTGCAACTAATACTGTCTTTTCCGATGGTAATCCAAACGCAAAAATTATGCTTGTTGGTGAAGCTCCAGGAGCAAATGAAGACCTTCAAGGCATACCATTTTGTGGTGCAAGTGGAATGTTGCTCGATAAAATGTTAAATGCAATCAATCTTGATCGCACTAAGGTATACATAAGCAATACTGTATTTTGGCGCCCACCTGGCAATAGAAAGCCAACCGACCTAGAGCTTGATATGTGCAGACCATTTGTTGAGAAGCATATTGCACTAGTTTCACCACAGATTTTGGTTTTAGTTGGTGGAATTGCGTGTTATAGCCTTCTTGACAGCACAAAAACTATATCGAATTTGCGTGGTAGATTTCATACGTACACTAACCAATATTTGTCCAATGCAATCACCACAGCCGCTATATTTCATCCAGCTTACCTACTGCGTCAGCCAATGCAAAAACGTTTAGCCTGGGAGGATTTGAAGAAGGTTAGGGAGTATCTTGATAACACCAATAACTGTACGAATACTTAACACCACTGGTGTCGGAAAGTAGCCTGCAGAAACGAAAAAACTTACTTGACAAACTCTGCCAGCCCCCTTATCATGAAACTGAAGCTATTGTATTTGCTTTCGCCAATCTGCAGATTAAAAGGTAAGGATTACTTAATGTATCGGCGTCTTATGTTTAATTTTTTGCAGTATATAAATACTGTATGTCTTTACAAAACTTCATCTACATCTAGATTTTTATCTAAATAAGCTGAACGCGCTTACAAAGCGTTACAAGACATCAAAAAATGCCAATACTCGACAAAGATAGTAAAAGACTAGCTAACTCGGGGATTCTTTGTCTTTTTTTCTGCTTGGTAAATTTCTTAAACATTTGCAGCGTAGGTTAGTTGCAATTAAAAGCAGCTGAATTTCGCTTGTCAAGCGTTTAAAACATAAAAAACGCCAATATTTTAAAGCGGATAATGACCACGGGGCTTCTTTTGCCTTTTTTTTCGTTTGGTAAATTTCTTAATGTTTATAGCTAAACGACAATCGTCATCCCGCTACGTGTTAGCGGGATCTATGCTTTGAGATACCGCGAATAAATCGCGGTATGACGTAGAGCTCGCGTTAGCTACACTTTTATGCTTACCAACTCAGTATCCAATCAAAATCCTGGATTTCAGTGTCAAGCACTGAAATAACACCGAAAGGGCTACTGCTGTCTTGGATGGAAACCAGTGTCAGCTACTTGAATCTGCCACGCAAATTGCCTGCAAATTGCAATGTTCGTACAGCTGTGCGTCATGCGCTGGAATGGCATCAAGGGGTAACTTTTTATTTAAACAATGATTGTAAAATGATTATAATAAGAGATCTATTGAAATTTTAAAGTTATTAAATATTGACGCTATATACTTAAGTGTTAAAATAGAATGAAAAGTTTTTAGGAGTTTATATGGCAGCAGGTGGGAAAGCAAAGACAGCTAGTAAAAATAACCCTACTCAGCGTAAGAAAGCTGAGCAAAAAATGTATAAAGATAAACCGGTAAAACCTGTTAGATATATAGATCGTGATTCGCGCATGAATTATATGTCTGCTCAATATGACAACGGCAATCTGGTTGAAGATGAGGTAAGCGGCAATCCTATAAAGTGGGAAGCTGTATAATAATTGTGGTTAAAGTTACTATTAATTCTAAGGAATGTGAAGTAGAGCATGGGCTCACTATAATTCAAGCTTGTGAAGTCGTGGGCGTTGAAATTCCACGTTTTTGTTATCATGAGCGTTTAGCAATTGCTGGTAATTGCAGAATGTGTTTGGTTGAAGTGGAGGGTGGACCTCCAAAACCAGTAGCCTCTTGTGCAATGCCAGTTGCAGAAGGGATGGTTATTCACACTGATACACCTAAGGTTAAAAAAGCACGTGAAGGTGTGCTTGAGTTTTTGCTAATTAACCACCCGCTTGATTGCCCAATTTGCGATCAGGGTGGTGAATGCGATTTGCAAGATATCACGATGGCTTATGGGAAAGGAACCAGCAGACTTGATGAGCATAAGAGGGCTGTGCCAAAAAAACACTTCGGACCACTGATTGAGACTGCGATGAATCGATGCATTCATTGCACTCGGTGTGTTAGATTTTTGTCTGATGTTGCAGGTACAAATGAACTTGGAGGAATCGGAAGGGGAGAAAATGTAGAGATTAGCACTTACATAAAAAGGCATATTAGTTCTGAATTATCCGGAAATATCATAGATCTCTGCCCGGTAGGAGCTTTAACTTCAAAGCCTTACTCCTTTACAGCGCGTCCATGGGAGCTATCACATTGTGAGACTATAGATGTGCTAGATGCTGTGGGTAGCGCAATTAGAGTTGATTATCGTGGCCCGGAGGTTATGAGGATATTACCAAGGCTGAGCGAAGAGGTAAATGAAGAATGGATATCAGATAAGACCCGCTTTGCCTATGATGGACTAAAAGTTCAGCGTCTTGATCGACCTTATATAAAAAAAGATGGTAAATTAGCCCCAGTTGATTGGAATGAGGCATTAACTGTTGCTGCAAAGAAATTAAAGAATACAAAATCAAATAAAATAGCTGCAATTGCAGGTGATTTAGCAGATTGTGAGTCTATGCTTCTACTTAAAGAAATGATGCAGAAGCTCGGCTCGGGAAATATAGATTGCAGGCAGGATGGTGCAAAACTTATACCAAATAATCGTGGATCGTATGTGTTCAATACCACTATTGAAGGTATAGAGAATGCGGATTTGTGTCTGCTTATAAATACAAACCCAAGGATAGAAGCACCGATCATTAACGTAAGATTGAGAAAGAGATATTTACAGGGCAACTTTCCTGTTGCAAGTGTTGGTCCTAACATTGAATATTTGTATCATGTTGAGAAATTGGGCGATAATCCTGATATTTTGAGTGAAATAGCAAATGGAAATCATAAGTTCTGTAAGCTGCTGAGTGCTGCTCAGAGCCCTATGCTGATTATCGGTCAAGATGCATTAGTAAGAGACGATTCTGAATCAATTCTAATTCTAGCTGGCAAAATTGCAGAAGAATTTAACATGGTCAGAGATGACTGGAATGGCTTTAATGTGCTGCATAAAGCTGCAGCAAGAGTTGGTGGGCTAGATATTGGGTTTGTTCCTAAAAAAGGCGAAAGGGATATTAATCAAATATTGGAACATGCAGAAAGTGGTGAAATAGAAGTGGTTTATCTTCTTGGTGCAGATGAAATTGACACATCAAAGTTAGAAAACACATTTGTAATTTATCAAGGTCATCACGGTGATAAGGGTGCACATGTGGCAGATGTTATCTTGCCTGGTGCTGCATATACAGAAAAATATGCAACTTATGTAAACACTGAAGGTCGAGTGCAAAGAACAAATTTAGCTGTATTTCCTCCAGGTGAAGCAAAGGAGGACTGGTTAATTATTAAAAATCTCTCGCAATATTTGGATCTCTCCTTACCATATGATAGTTTATTTGACGTGAGAAAAAAATTAGATACTATCGGTCCACAGTTTAGAAATGCTGATCAAGTGATAAAAAACACATGGGTGCCAATTAGCAATGGTAAAATAAATTTAAGTAATACACCTTTTACTTTAAAGGAGTGTAATTTTTATATGACGGATTCAATAAGTCGCGCTTCAAAAATAATGGCAGATTGTACTAAAGCTTTTTATGAACACGCTAGTTAATATTTTATTTATTTTAGTACCGCTACTACTTTCAGTTGCATATTTGACATACTTTGAGCGTAAGGTCCTTGCTGCAATTCAACTGAGGCACGGCCCAAGTGTAGTTGGACCTTTTGGGCTATTGCAGCCATTTGCAGATGCTATTAAGCTACTGATTAAAGAGCCGATAATACCATTTAGAGCGAGCACCATACTGTTCATTATGGCTCCAATGCTTACCTTTATCTTAGCATTAATTGCCTGGGCAGTTATACCGTTTGGTGCTGAAGTAATTGTAGAAAATGGCCAGCAATTAGTGATTCCTAAGGTTATAGCAAATATTAATGTTGGAGTGCTTTATGTGCTAGCTATATCGTCGCTGGGAGTATACGGCGTAATTATTGCAGGCTGGTCAAGCAATTCTAATTATGCATTTCTTGGCGCTATACGGTCGGCTGCTCAGATGATTTCGTATGAAGTTTCAATAGGCTTAATAGTTGCTACAGTCGTTATTACCACTGGAACATTAAATCTTGGAGAGATGGTGGTAGCGAAACACAATATGCCATTTTGGGTTGATTTACTACTAATGCCTATAGGAATAATATTTTTTATTTCTTTGCTTGCAGAAACTAATCGTCACCCATTTGATTTACCAGAAGCTGAAGCAGAGCTTGTCTCTGGATATAACGTTGAATATTCATCCATGCCTTTTGCCCTCTTTTTTCTTGGAGAATATGCAAATATGATTTTAGCAAGTGCTATGATGACAATATTCTTTCTGGGGGGATGGTATCCTCCGTTAGAACTTGGTTTGCTTTATAAAATTCCAGGTTTAATTTGGTTCGTTTTGAAGATAATTATACTTTTATTCGTATTTATTTGGATTAGAGCAACAATACCTCGTTATCGATATGATCAGCTAATGCGCCTTGGTTGGAAAGTATTTTTACCAATATCAGTGTTTTGGGTGATACTCATTTCAGGGGTGTTGCTCTTTACTGGGAATTTGCCTGGATCCAATGTTTAATTTCCCAAATACAAGATTAAGACGCAGGCGCTCGAGCAAATGGGTTCGCAATTTAACAAGTGAAAATAGTTTATCAGTAAATGATCTGGTTCTTCCTCTGTTTGTTCATGACAGAGAAGAAACAACTGAACCAATTTCTGGCTTACCAGGCGTAAAGTGTTATTCAATAGATGGATTAGTGTCTATAGTTAAGGAAGCTAAAGATTTAGGGATTAATGCTGTTGCAATTTTTCCTGTAGTTGATAGTAAACTAAAATCTGAAAACGCTGAGGAAGCATATAATTCTGACAACTTAATCTGCAGAGCAATTTGTGCTGTAAAATTAAAGGTACCTGAAATTGGTATTATTGCAGACGTTGCATTGGATCCATACACTATTCACGGCCATGACGGCATTTTAAAAGATAATCAGATGGATGTAGAAAACGATGAAACTATATCAGTGCTGTGTAAGCAAGCGTTTGCTTTAGCGAAAGCAGGATGTGATATAGTTGCTCCTTCTGATATGATGGATGGTAGAATAGGAAGAATCAGAAAATCATTAGATGATAACAACTTTCAAGACGTATTAATATTATCTTATGCAGTGAAATACTGCTCTAGCTTCTATGCTCCATTCAGGCAAGTCGTTGGTTCATGTGGGCTATCACATTCTATAGACAAAAGTGGTTATCAAATGGATTATAAAAATGCGCGCGAAGCAATGTGCGAAATTGAAATGGATATAAATGAAGGTGCAGATTTTATTATGGTTAAACCGGGTATGCCATATTTGGATATTATCAAAACAGCAAGTGATAAGTTTAATTTTCCGATTTTTGCTTACCAAGTAAGCGGTGAGTACGCAATGATAAAAGCTGCTGCAAATAATGGCTGGCTAGATTATGACAAGGTGATTTATGAATCTTTGATTGGTTTCAAACGTGCGGGTGCAAGTGCAATATTTACTTACGCTGCACTTGATATTGCAAAAAATTTAAGTGCATAAGCCCTATAAAATTATTAAATTTTTGGCGCACGTTCTTCTACTGTTGCTGCATATTACCTAAAATCTTTCAATACATGTTTTAAGTTATTGATAAGTCCGTTACAATACAGTATTATAAATAATATAAACCAAGTGTTACTTAGAACATGGGGATTTTTTTTAAATTTTTGGGAAAGATGCTAGGTAAGGTTTTTCCTGCCAAAACAGTAAGCTCTCTTTTAGGAATAGGATATTTACCAAGTTGGCAGAACTATTGGTCTTCTTTTTTAATATTATTTATTGTCGATGTTATATTAATTCTTACATATGGAGGCGAATACTTACTATATAAAATGCCAGACTCAGGAATAGTTGTAGCTGCTGTTTTTACAAAATTGGCAATAGTTATGTTAGTAATGCAATTAATTGGAATATTTATTTTTCATGCTCAAAACCCTTCAGCAAACAGTGGTGAAGAAATAGTAATACAAATAGCGTCAGGGCAAGTACTGACTGTAGCACTTTCAATGCCAGCAATAATGTCAATTTATTATGCTGTAAGTAAACTCTATGGGAATATATGTAAGCAGATGTTTCAATGCCCATTTTGGTTTAATGATTTTATGCACTTTTTCTTTTTTCTTATGATACCTTACGTATTTTTTAATGTCGTAGAAGTGATAAAACCATGGCCAATAAGTTCAATACAGCTCAGCTATAATAATGCAATGTCAATTACATTTGAGGGGATTTTTCACACATTTTATGCGGTGATTTTACTGTATTTAACAGCATTTATATTCTGCGATTTAACTATGCATGATGCAATTGTCCTAAATAAAAGCATAATTCAGTATGTGAGGGAAAGTTCAGCAGTTTTAGGTGATTATTTACATGATACTGTTAAAAAAATAGGTATTGAATAGTACTTATTTATTTATATATTTAGTATAAAAAGTGTGCAATTTGTGTGAACTTACAAAGTATAATAAAAGAGTTACAAGATTTTTGGGCTAGTGAAGGATGTGTTATACTTCACTCATACACATCTGAAGTTGGTGCTGGCACATTACATCCTGCAACAATTATGTCTGCAATTGATACAAAACCGACAAAAATTGCATATCTACAACCAGTAATTAGGCCAGCAGATGGGCGCTATAGTGATAATCCTAATCGTTTGTATCAACATCACCAATATCAAGTTATAATAAAGCCATCTGGTAATAATTTACAAGACGTCTATTTAGATAGCTTAAAAGTTCTTGGCATATCTACAGAAAAATATGATATTAAGTTTGTTGAAGATGATTGGGAAAATCCAAGTGTTGGTGCATCAGGACTTGGTTGGGAAGTTACATGCAATGGAATGGAAGTAACACAGCTTACTTATATACAGCAAGTTGGAGGGATTGACTGCAAGATGATTCCTGGTGAGGTGGCATATGGGTTGGAACGTTTAGCAATGTGCATACAAGGTGTAGATAATGTTTACGATATAATTTGGAACGATAACGGTGTAACTTACGGAGATATTTTTAAACAAAGAGAATATGAATTTTCTTATCTAGCGTTAGACTATTATGATACTAAAGTGGTACAGCAGCAATTCGAAGATACGGAAAAATTGTGCAAGTTCCTTATTGAAAAGGAGCTACCAATGGCAGCTTATGACCAATGTATTAAAACTAGTCACCTACTTAATCTGCTTGATGCAAGAGGTGTGCTTGGTGTGAATGAACGTACAGCTTATATTGGTAAAGTTAGAGAGCTAACAAAAAAATGTTGTGAATTGTACATGAGTAAATAGCGTATGTCGTTGCAGTTATTATTTGAGTGCCTTTCAGAAGAAATACCACCGAGAATGCAGAATGTAGTTGCAACTCAAGTTAAAAGCTGTATTGCCAATGTTTTTAACAAAAATAATGTAAAATTTACATCAATGGAGGTTTTTATAACGGCACGTCGCATTACCCTATTTGTCGACAACATAAATGCTTTGGAGCTAAAGGATTCCAATAACGAAGTTAAGGGACCAAACATTAACGCACCAAAAAGTGCTATCGAAGGTTTTTTAAGAAAATATCAGAAAAATGAAGAAGATTTGCTCGTTCGAAAAGTAAATAATGAGGATTTTTACTTCATTAAAAGAGAAAGCTGCTCATTTAACATTCAAGAGTTTCTTAAAAATCAACTAGGAGAAATATTAAAAAATTTCTCTTGGCCAAAAAGTATGAGATGGGGCAAAGGAAAAGAAAGGTGGGTTAGGCCAATTAAAAACATTTTATGCATTTTAAATGATGAAATAATACCTGTGTCTTTTGCAGGGATTACAGCATCTAACACAACATATGGCCATCGATTTCTCTCAAGTGGTACGGCGCTTACTGTTAAAACACCTAAAGACTATTTTGAATTGCTAGAAAAAAACAGTGTAATTCTCCAAATGGACAAAAGAAAGCAATTTATACTAGATCAGATTAATAAATTCACAAAAGAGCAGAATTTACAACTTGAGAAAAATGATTATTTACTAAATGAATTGACAGGGCTTATAGAGTGGCCAATCGTACTGTTTGGTGAAGTGAATCAAGAAAAGTCATTTGGATTACCGAAGGAAGTAATACTTAGTATAGTTAATACACAACAAAAATACCTTGCTTTAAGTAATGGAAAGAGAATTTCACACTTTGTCACTGTTGTCAACGTCAACAATGGTGAAGTTGTTAAAGGACACGAAAGAATATTAGAAGCACGTCTTGCTGATGCCCAATTTTTAATATCTCAAGATAAAAAGGAAAATCTAGATTATTATGTCAAAAGATTAGGTTCAATATTATTTCATGCTTCACTTGGCAGCGTGGGGGAAAAGGTGAAGCGTATTACGGCTTTGTCAAAGTATATAGCTATATTTATTCCACATGCTTCGCTGATAAAAGTTGAACGTGCTGCATATTTGGCAAAAGCTGATTTGGCAACATCGATAGTAAGAGAGTTTCCAGAATTACAAGGAGTAATGGGTGGATATTATGCTTCTTATTTTCAAGAAGATAGAGAAATAGTGGAAGCTATAACTGAGCATTATAAGCCAATCGGGCCAGAGCAGGAGTGTCCTAAATCTCCTTCTGCAATTGCTGTGTCAATTGCAGACAAAGTGGATAGCTTAGTTGGTTTAATTGCAGCAGGTGAGAAAATCTCTGGTTCGTATGATCAATTTGGTTTGCGGAGAATGACAATTGGTATAATTAGGACAATACTTGAAAATAATTTGCATGTTCCAATTAGGCTAATGATAGACAAGTCAGTATCTTTATATTCAAGGCTTCTATTTAATAAAAATACAGCGTCAGTTGATAAGCCGAATAGAAAACAAATTTCAGAACTAGTATTTAGATTTTGCTTAGAAAGATTCAAGGTTATTTTAAAAAATAGAGATATAAGGCAAGATGTTGTAGATTCAATACTATATAAAATCGATATTAATGATCTGCTGACAGCAGAAAAGCAAACTGTTATATTGGATCGTTATCTTAGTACTCCAGAAGGTGAACAAATTCTAAGCACTTACAAAAGAGTCAGTAACATGATGAGCAAAGTAAGGAAAAGTGATGGCACTACTTATAGTGCATCTTACGGTAAGAGGTTTTTGATTGAAAGTGAAGAAATTGCGCTATCAAATTGTGCTATAACTGCTTGTAAAAACATAAAACAAGCGATAAAAAATAACCACTTTAATGTAGCACTTGATGAACTTGCTGGTTTTGCTCCGTTTATCAATCAGTTTATGGACAGTATAAAGATTAACTGTGATTCTGATAAGCTGAGAAGAAATAGATTATCTTTGCTTGAAAATGTAGTTTCCATCTTTCATTTAGTAGCAGATTTTAACCTCATACAGGTTAAGCAATGGATAAATGCTCAGGCAATATAAAGAACAAATCAAATCATCTCCACAGTCCTGTGGCGTGTATAAGATGGTCGGAGATAAGAATAAAGTTTTATATGTTGGAAAAGCAAAAAACTTAAAGTCAAGGTTATCCGACTACCTTCAATTCAAAAATCTTTCTGAACGAATTAGAGTTATGCTCTTACAGGTTATTAAGGTTGAAATATTCATCACTGAGAATGAAATCGAAGCACTGCTTCTTGAAGCACAGCTAATAAAATCATTGAAACCACTTTATAATATTGTGCTTAAGGATGGAAAATTTTATCCTTATATAACAATTTCCAAGCACGATTATCCAAGAATAGCAAAATATAGAGGCAAATTTAAGAAGAATGAGTTTCATTATTATGGTCCCTTTACATCTGCTGCTGCTGTTAAGCAAACTATATTGTCATTGCAAAAAGCTTTTCTCCTAAGAGTATGTTCAGATCAATACTTTTCCTCAACAAAAAGACCATGTATTGAATATCAAATTAAGCGCTGCTCAGCACCATGCGTAGATAAAATCACAAAAGACGACTACTGCCAATCAGTAAAACAGGCACGAAATACATTGCTTGGAAGAAATAAGGAAGTGAAAGAACAGTTACTTTTCACAATGAGAAAGTGCAGCAGTGAAGAAAACTATGAGCTTGCTGCTATATATAGAGATCGGGTAAAGTTTCTTGAGCAAATTCAAATACAGCACACGGATTTTTCTTTTGAAAAAGATGCAGATTTCTTCAGTATTGTACGTGAAGAGGATCTAGCATGTATTAGTGTGTTATCGTTCAGAAATAAAGACAACTACGGCAGCACTCCTTACTTTGCCGAGAACTGTGGTGATCACTCAAATGATGAAATTTTATCCACCTTTTTGGTCAATTTTTATAATTCAGCTAACATACCTCCAATACAAATTTACGTTCCAGATTCTATTGTGGATAAGGAAATTATAGAACAAGCACTATATAAGGTTGCTCAAAAGCCAGTAAAAGTTCTGCATGCAAAGAATAAAAAAGAGCGTGATTTATTGAAATTTGTTTATGATAACTCTCAGCATAGCTTAGAGCAGAAGCTTATCGATTATAGGAATAACCTAGAAAAGCTTGAGGAGCTTAGCAAAATCTTCTTGTTACCAAATATTCCAAAGCGTATTGAGGTTTATGACAATAGCCATATATTTGGAAACCAACAAATTGGTGTAATGGTTGTTGCAGGGCAGGAGGGTTTTTTAAAAAGTGAGTACAGAAAATTTACTATAAAGGAAAAATTTTCAGGCGATGACTATAAAATGATGAGGGAAGTGCTAACCAGACGTTTCTCCGGCAATATAAAAGGCATAATACCTGATTTTTTACTGATTGATGGTGGACCAGGACATGTTTCCATAGTACAGAATGTACTGGAAGTATTGAATATAAACGTTCCTTTTGCTTGTATGGCAAAAGGTCCTGATCGTAACGCAGGAAATGAAAGATTTTATATGCTGGGCAGGGAAGAATTCAGTCTGGCAAATGACAGCAAAGTCATGCTTTACTTACAATCGCTGCGTAATGAAGCCCACCGTTTTGCGATAACTTCACATAGAAAAAAACGCGATAAACAGTTTATAGTTTCACAATTAAGCAAAATACCCAGCATTGGCAACAAAAGAAAAAAAGCGTTGATGTCTTATTTTGGTTCAGTGAAAAATATAAGCAAAGCTTCTCTGGCTGAAATTCAAAACGTACCTGGAATTAGTAAAGGTTTAGCAGAAGTCATTCTTAAATACGTGAATTATAAGAGAGGAGTACTGGAATGACACAAAACCCGTTTTATTATTAGGGAATTTATATCTTAAAACCGCAAAAAAAGGTGTGCGTATTTGTGAAAAAAAATCTCCATAAAATTTGTGAAGCAATGTGGTGGGACTAGTGCGATTCGAACGCACGACCTTCGGATTAGGAGTCCAACGCTCTATCCTGCTGAGCTATAGTCCCGTGTTTCCTACCATTCATGTAAAGTTATAGCAAAAAATCCTTTCTTTTCTAGATTTCTTGCATAACCAATTTATGACGACAAAAAACATTTCTGTACTTCTTGAGTATAATGCTATTATATTTAATAACATGGTTTAAGTAAGATTAATGCTAGTTAACAATATTGGTTATTTCTATAACAATCAAAACGACTTTGCTTTAAGCAATATAAACATTAAAGTAAAGAAAGGAAATGTTGCATGTTTATTGGGGCATTCTGGCTGTGGCAAGTCAACAATTTTGAAATTAATTGCAGGGATAGAAAATCCAAAATCTGGAACTATTTTTATAAATGATAGGTTAGTTGCGAGCAATAAGGCATCAGTCGCTATAGAGCATAGAAATATCGGATTGATTTTTCAGCATTCTGCATTATTTCCTCACAAAACAGTAGTAGAAAATATAACCTTTGCTATCCGCAGCTCTTCCAAGAGAGAAAAGCACCTAATTGCATTGGAAATCTTGAAGTTATTCAATATAGAAAAATATGAAAATATGTACCCTAACGCCTTATCTGGAGGACAACAACAATTAGTTGCAATAGCAAGAGTGATGGCACAAAACCCTGATGTTGTGTTGTTAGATGAACCATTTTCTAATTTGGATATACTGCTCAAGTGCCGAATAAGACAACATATATTGTCCCTTTTTAGAAGTAAAAATATCCCTGTGCTAATGGTAACTCATGACCCGCAAGAAGCATTGAAAGTTGCAGATTTTATCTACGTAATGAAAAATGGTAAAATTATTCAATCAGGAGTTTCTAGCGATATATACCATAAGCCTAAAGATGATACGCTAGCAAAGTTTTTTAGTGAGCTCTCTTCTACTCTACAGTTAAGCGAAAAGTTTCCACTTATTCGCTGCAAGAAAATAATCTAGTTTGGGATTGTTATAAAATAATTAAAAAACCTTGATTTATAATTAAATAAAGGTGATATAATCTATGTGTTACTTGACTTCAGTCAAGTTTTAATATTTAAAGGTCAATATTTTAAATGGAGGTGAAAATGAGTTTAGGACCATGGCAATTGTTTCTAGTCTTAATAATAATTTTAGTTCTGTTTGGTGCAGGCAGATTACCGCAAGTTATGGGTGATTTAGGAAAAGGCATCAAAAACCTTAAACAGGAGCTTAAGGACTCAGAAAAATTATCGTCTAACGAACCAGATCGTTAGCGTCCTCATACTTCGTGACATGCACCTTAGTGCATGTCATCTGTTTAAAAACTTAGTCAGGTTAAAGAATGAAAGAGATGAAGTGTTGGTATGAAATAAATAACAAATATTGAAATACAGCAACAACTATGTTAGCTTAGGAGGAATATTTTATTAAAAGATAATTGTGCAAAAAAGTGAGAAACTAACTAAAGATAAAAAACTAGCTTCTGATATTCTAAAAGAGGTTGCAGATACCAATAACAATGATAGCAATAAAGTAACTTTGTTTGACATTAAAACAGCTTTGCATGAGCGCGGTTTTGGTATTTTAATAATCATCTTCTCCTTGCCGCTATCGGTGCCTATACCGGTTCCACCTGGTTATACAACTATTCTTTCTATACCTTTAATCTTATTCTCACTGCAGCTTCTATTTGGATTTGATTCTCCTTGGATGCCCAGTTGGCTAGAAAGAAGATCTTTTCAGCGTTCAACACTAGCTCTTGTGGTAGAGAAAACTTCCCCTGTATTAGAAAAAATAGAAAAATTCATGAAGCCAAGACTGTCTTTCATTTTCTATGGGCCTGGTGAGAAGATTCTGGCTTTTATGATGTTGCTTTGTGCAATAATAATAGCTCTTCCATTACCTTTTACTCACTTCCTTCCTGCAATTGGCACAACTCTTATTTCACTTAGCATTATGAGTAAAGACGGGTTTCTATCCATATTGGGAGTTTTAGTGTCATTGTGCGCGTTGTTGCTTACTCTTGTTGTAATAGTCAAAGGACCACAACTTATAACCGGAGCACTTTCTCTTCTTAAAAGCTTTACAACACTTTAACAAAAGAACGAATTACTAGCGCAAAATGAATAATGCATATTGAAATAAAACAATAATTGTGTTAAGAATTATTTTTATCAAAGGTTTTTCGTGTCAAAAAATGATAAGTTGACTAAAAGTGATAAATTAGCTTCTGATATTCTAAAAGAAGTTGCAGATACCAATAACAATGATAGCGATAAAGTAACTTTGTTTGACATTAAAACAGCTTTGCATGAGCGTGGTTTTGGTATTTTAATAATCATCTTCTCCTTGCCGCTATCGGTGCCTATACCGGTTCCACCTGGTTATACAACTATTCTTTCTATACCTTTAATCTTATTCTCACTGCAGCTTCTATTTGGATTTGATTCTCCTTGGATGCCGCATTGGTTGGAAAGAAGGTCTTTTCAGCGTTCAACACTAGCTTTTGTGGTAGAGAAAACTTCTCCAGCATTAAAAAAAATAGAAAAGTTCATGAGACCAAGAATGTCTTTTATTTTCTATGGGCCCGGTGAAAAAATTTTAGCTTTTGTAATGTTGCTTTCTGCATTATCGATAGCTCTTCCATTGCCTCTTACTAACTTCATTCCTGCAATTGGTACGACTCTTATTTCGCTTGGCATTATGAGTAAAGATGGGTTTCTATCCATATTGGGAGTTTTAATATCATTGTGTGGGCTATTGCTTACTCTTGTTGTAGTAGTCAAAGGGCCACAACTTATCATTGGGGCATTTTCTTTTCTCAAAAGCTTCGTATATGGTTAGGCTTTACAACACCTTAACAAAAAAAAAGGAGCTTTTTACACCTATCGATAAAGATCATGTGAAAATGTATGTTTGCGGACCAACAGTATATGACACAGCACATATAGGCAATGCACGGTCTGTTGTTGTGTATGATGTGTTATTTCAGCTACTTAAGTTTTGTTATGGCAAAGTTACCTATGTGCGTAACATAACCGACATTGATGATAAGATAATTAATGCAGCAAGTGAAAAAAATAGCAACATAGAAAGTATAACCACATATTACATTAAAGCTTTTCATGATGATATGGAAAGCATAAATTGTAAAAAACCAACATACGAACCAAAAGCAACGGAAAACGTAGATTATATTATAAAATTAATTGAACATTTGCTGCAATCAGGCCACGCTTATGAATCTGACAAACACGTGTATTTTAATATAGAATCTTACCATGAATATGGTGCTTTATCAGGAAAAAAAACTGATGAATTGGTTCCAGGTAGCAGAGTTGAAGTTAATGAAAATAAAAAGCACCCGGGAGATTTTGTGCTGTGGAAGCCTGCAAGTGATATTGACTACAAACTTTCAAGTTATTGGGATAGCCCATGGGGAGAGGGCAGGCCTGGATGGCATATAGAATGCTCAGCAATGTCATATGCTTACCTTGGCAAAGATTTTGATATTCATGGTGGCGGCATAGATTTACAATTTCCTCACCATGAAAATGAAATTGCACAGAGTAAGTCTGCATTTGCTGGATCAATGTTTGCAAAATACTGGATACATAACGGTTTTCTTACAGTAAATGAAGAGAAAATGAGCAAGTCCTTATTTAATATAGTCAAAGTAAGGGATTTGCTAGATAGTGGAATAAAGGGTGAAGTAATACGCTATGCACTGCTCAAAACTCACTACAGAAAACCACTTGATTGGACAGAAAACGTTATTTCTGACGCACAGGAAACCTTAAATAAATTTTATCGGCTATCACGTGGTTTAGATACAATAAATATTGATGAAAGTAACGCAGAGATTTCTAAAGATTTTATAGACGCTTTAAAAAACGACTTAAACATCCCTGAAGCTCTAGCTATATTACATGAAATGGCTGCAAAAATTAACAAAATGAGTAATGAAAGTGAAAAGCTTAAATTAACTGAGAGTTTTGTTAAAAGTGCCAGATTTATTGGTCTTCTTGAGTCAAGTTATGAAAAGTGGTTTGCTGTGGATGTAAATCATCAAGAAATAGAAAGGTTGATAGACTTAAGAAAAATTGCAAAAAAAAATAAAAATTACGATACTGCAGACAAAATAAGAAATCAGTTGAAACAAATGGGGATTACAATTTCTGACAATGAAGATGGTACAACAACCTGGTAAATTCATATGGAAAACTACTTCCTGTTATTCACAGATAGTCTAGTATCATCATTAGTCTTACCCATACATCAAGGTTTTGTGTTCAATACCATGCTTTATTTCAGGTCGTATCACACTCCACTACTTATGTTATTTTTTGGAGTACTAGGATCAAGCCTTGGTGGAATAGTTAACTGGTACTTAGGTAGAATAACAATCTCTATACGAAAATCATACCACAAACTAGAGAACGAGCATAAAACACCAAAAATCGTAAGAAATCTACTGATTTGTGCAGTTGCATTACTTTCATGGGTGCCAGCACTTGGAAGTGTGATTCAAATTTTATCAGGTTATTTTAAGTTAAACCTTTATATCCTTGCCCCTTTAATCATTCTATCTAATTTCTTCTATTTATTATATCTAATACTTACTTTTGGAGTATAACAGCTATAGTACTACAGCCATTAAAGCCCACTTCTGTCATCCTATGCCCTGATAGAAGCGGAGCTATAAATTAAATGCAAAATTTCAGTAGTCACAGGATGGATGCACCATGAGCTAAAAGCCATTCCACAAGATCCCTATGATCAAAATCTTACTATTACCCACAAATATAAATGTTTGTTGCATAGCTCTTAATGGCATAACTTTTGCTTGAAATAACTGTTTATATGGTGCAATTTACAGCTTTTAGTTGCTAAAATTATAACTCTTAGTTTAATAATTTTAATCTAATAAGCTTTCAGGTTAATAAAATTAAATTATTTGAGTAAATACAATACTATGTTTTTATTTGTGGGTAAAAGTAAGTATAAAGACCAAGAGACTAGGCAGTATTTCTAAAGCTTATACAAAGCATAAAATGGGTTTACTGTTGCATAGTGCCTTAATAGTCAGCAGAGACGGATTACCTTTAGGTCTATCTTCCCAACAATGTTGGGCGCGTTCTATTAGGGAAGAAGAAACGGCACAAGAAAAAGCAAACAGAAAATACCGTACCTCCATAGAAGAAAAAGAAAGTTATAAGTGGATAACAGCTCTTAAAGAAACTATAAACAACCTTCCTCCAAATGTACAACTTGTTACCCTTGGTGATAGGGAAGCAGACATCTTCAAATTTTTATGGGTGGCTGAGACGTTAGGTAGTTTTTATGTAATCCGCAATCGAGCTAATAGAAGATTTATCTGTACTGAAGTCGGAAAAACAGATTTGCAAACACGCATCACTCAACTGCCAGTAAAAAAGAAAATTTCTCTAGAAGTTACTAAAGGTGGAAACCAGAGATCAAGGAAAGCTAATATTGAAGTTAAGTATATGAAAGGCTATATACCTATCAGATCTTCTTCCATTTATGGGTCAAAAGATACAATACATAAAATAAGTGATAAAATCCCTGTATATGTGGTAAGTGCAAAAGAAACAAATCCTCCTGATGGATTGGAAGCTATCGACTGGACTCTACTAACTAATGTACCGATTAATAATACTTTAGATGCCATAGAAAAGATAAATTGGTATAAGCTAAGGTGGAAAATTGAAGAGTATTTTAGGATTTTAAAATCAGGATGTAAGATAGAAAGCTCCCGCTTAGCTACAAAAGAAAGATTACAGAAGTTAATTGCTATAAAAAGTATAATCGCGTTTAAAATTTTATATTTGACAAAAGTGGCTTTATCAAATCCCATGGAAATTTGTACTAAAATTTTAAGCAACGAAGAGTGGAAGGTCCTTTACATGCGTGAGTATCGGGTAGCAACATTACCCGAAGAACCTCCAAACATAAAACAAGCTATTATTTGGTTAGGAAAATTGGGTGATTTATGAATAGAAAAAGTGATAATTTACCAGGGTCTATGACTCTATGGCGGGGCTATGAAAACCTTAAGGAGAGCATTGTTATGCTTCACATCATAACCTCTCAAAATTGTGGGTAAAAGTAAGGGTTCAAACTCGGATACAATTTCCTCAGAGCTGGGTAATCTCATACCAGAACCATCTGCTGCAATAAGTCTATAGCCTCTCCAACTCAGGTTCATCCTGATAGGCTGTTTGGATGCTTAAATTCTTGAAAGCCTGTATGGCAAATCTTATACCTTGCTTTAGAAAAAGCTTGCTTTGAGGGTACATGTCAATGGCTCCATAAGTTCACATTCTATTCCCAAACTTTTTTTAACTAACTTTAAAATCATAGAAAATACTGTCGAAAAAGGAAGTTTTCTTGTTCGTGTAAAACTCAACACAATGGATTTTCTGAAAAGTTTTCGAGTATATTGCATTTTTAATTTGTAAGATAAGATCTTTTCCTTTTTGCATGCCTCACCTAAAAAAGACACATTTTAAACTTTTTTGTTGCAATAAAATAGAAACAAAAGTGCTGTCCCTTGCACTCTTTGGATAATTTAATGATAAAAAATTTGGAGAGAAATTTTATACACAATCTCTGACATTTTTCCTTAAGTTGACGCCATTGTCTGTTCAGATGCATGGCTAATGCTGAAACAAAAATTCCAGTGCTCCTTTTTTTGTCATCCCAGTCTGGGATGGCTTTGTTGCATCGCTCAAGTGAAAAGAACTGGCAGTTACTGACAAAATTCATTATAAATAGCCATTTAACTGTTGAAGAAAAAATATGCCACAAAAAATGAGAGTCAGTAACTGCCATGAATATAACAAATTTCTCCAAGAAAGAGGAAGCATTTTTTGTTATATCAATGACGCCATAGAAAATTGGTACGAGAATTGTCCAAAAATGCAGGGCGGCAACTATATTTATAGTGATAAAGTTGTGATTTTGGTGCATATAATCGTCAGTTTCTTTAGAATTGGTTTAAGACAAACAGTCGGGTTTATAAAAGGGTATTTGCAACAAATAGGAAGAGATTTGGCAGTTATCAGCTATTCACAAGCATCAAGAAGGTTTAAGAAACTTAATATTAAGATAAATGATTGCAGAATTGATAAAAATAATATGGAAGATATCGAAATTGCTATAGACAGTACAGGAATTAGTATATACAACAACACTCCTGGTCACAGCAAGGAAAATAGCACTGACAGAAAATATCGTGGCTATGAGCAAACGAGAAAATTGCACGTAATGTTGAATATAAACAACAAAAAAGCCATAGCTGTAAAATACAGTAACGGTGTCTACTCTGATCACTATGGAGCTTGTGATTTGCTAAAAGAAGTTGATTTTCAGCATGCCATAAAAGCACTATATGCAGATAGAGCATGTGATAGGCACAAGTTTTATAAGTTGTGTAA
Organism: Wolbachia endosymbiont of Phyllotreta cruciferae; assembly: GCF_918697765.1. NCBI lineage: Bacteria > Pseudomonadati > Pseudomonadota > Alphaproteobacteria > Rickettsiales > Anaplasmataceae > Wolbachia > Wolbachia endosymbiont of Phyllotreta cruciferae. The sequence goes on along the minus strand of NZ_OU953855.1, from coordinate 315,736 downwards.
CAAATATGATATAAAGACAAAAATTCCACCAATAAACAATGCGGCAGAACATCCAGAAATAGATTATATGTCTGACAGGAATGCTGCTATTAGGTTAATAAAATTATACGGTGAAGATGGCATGAAAGAATGGAAAAAAGAAGTAAATTATGGGAAAAGATCTTATATTGAAGGGTTTTTCTCAAGATTAAAGCAAATATTCGGATTTAGTTTTAGGAATAAATCTGAGATAAATCGAGAAAAAGAACTGCTAATCAAATGCTATTTGCTTAATAAATTCACTGATATTGGTATGGCTAAATTTGAGATAGTTACATGAATTTACCATAAATCACCATCTCATAAAGTGTGATGCAACAAAGCCATGCCAGTGTCACGCACTGGCATGACACCCTCCTTATGGGCCAAAATCACAATGTTCGTACAGTTGTGGATTCATTCGCGGCATAGATTCCGCTAACAAGTAGCGGAATGACGAATTTGTCGTTTTTTAGATTGTTGTAAGTCAGTTTAGCTATAGCATAATGCTATGTTAATAAATAATCTGTATAATGCTATTAAATATAATAATTAAAATCTAAATCACTTTCTCTATAAAAGGAGAAATTTACCTTAATGAAAATACATATATATTTAATATTGTTTTTATTTTTTTCTTGCACTCAACTATATGCTGACGAGGAAATTGCAAAATTTGATTTACTTATTGGCGAGATAAATGAAGCAAGCTTCACTCTTAAAGGTGCAATAAAGGTTACAGTAGAACCAGGCTGGCACATATATTATAAAGATCCTGGAGATTTTGGCCTTCCCACGTCTATTAGTTACAAAGGTAATGCATCAGATATAAATATTCACTGGCCTATTCCAAAGGAACATAAAGATAAAGTAGGGAGAGAGACGTTTGTAAGTAACGTATATGAGGATATGGTATTATTTCCCTTTAAGATGAATATATTTTTAAATCAAGGGTATATTGACCTTAACTTCCATATAAATTATGCGATATGTAAAGATAGGTGCATCCCTAAAAATGTTGAGATAAAAATCAGGCAACCATTAAAGGATTTTATAGATTCTGATATCAATAAACTTATAAATGAGTGGTATGAAAAATAGAGTTCTCATGGGGTAGGTGTCATTCCAGCGCGTGACACTGGAATCTCATTTACTTTTTTGTTCACTATGTGAGGAACTTGGGCCTACAAGTATATAAACATAATGGTTTCGCATAAAAAATTTAGATCCCAGTGTCACGCACTAACTGTACGAACATTGAGATATAAGAGTAATTTGTACCAAGAAAAAAGATGTCATCCCAGTGCCCAGACACTGGGATCCAGATTGGACACTAAGTTGGTGAGTATAAAAGTAGCTAACCTTATGTTAAAACACAATATTTTTGGTGAGGGGTTGCATTAAAAGCTGGATTCCAGTGTCAAGCACTGGAATGACATCGTCTTAACATTGTACCATATTACAATGTTCGTACAGTTATGTGTCATGCTACTTGGATGACAAGAAAAGGTTTCTAGAATGACGGAAACGAAGTCATACATAGAAAATAGGTTAGGTATTTTCAATTTTTGTTGTATACTCAAATAAAAATCTCACTTTTACAGATGGATACAGTAAAGTTTGTTTTATTACTGCCAACAATATTACTCATGCTAGTTGCTGGTGTTTACCTATCGATTAAACTAAAATGGCTACAGGTATTTAGATTACCATACGCCCTTTCACTCCTTGGAGCTAAAAAAGGAGAAAATAAATTTTCTTCTATAGCCGCTCTGTTTACAATTTTAGGGGGAAATTTAGGAGTAGGAAATATTTCAGGAACTGCTGTTGCTCTAAAAACCGGAGGACCGGGCTCTATTTTGTGGATGGCGATAATTATTGTTATCACTTCTGTGATAAAATATGTCACTTGTTATCTAAGTATAAAAACCAGAAAGGAAAAGAACGGACGGTTTATAGGTGGCCCTGTAGCCTACATGGCTGATGCATTTAACTCTAGAAAAGCTACAATTGTGTTTCTAGTTGTTATGATAATGGTTTCAATAACAGTTGGTAACCTTGTTCAGGTAAATTCTCTATCAATACCACTTAACATGATAGATGTGCCTGTAGTCATTGGTGGCATTGTAATGGCCATAATATTTTTTGTTGTTGCAGCTCTCAGCTTAAAAAAAATTAAAATTTTTATATCGGCTATGATACCGATAATGACGGTAAGTTACCTCACACTTTGCGGTATCATATTATTTAAATTTAGTGAAAATATTCTTCCTTCTCTAAAACTAATAACAAGCAGTTTTTTTACAACTAGTAGCTTTAACTCTGGTTTATCTCTAGGTTTGATTTTAGAAATGTTGACTATTATTCAAGTTGGAACTTTGCGAGGTATTTTTGCAACAGATATAGGGCTTGGCCTCGAAGGAATCGTACATTCTTCAATTGTTCCTAAGAAAAATAATAATAAATTTATTATTGAACAGAGCCTAATCACAATAATATCGCCTTTTATAGTTGCATTCATAGTGTTTATTACAACAATGGTACTGCTTGTCACAGATTCTTGGGTCACTGATTTAGAGAGTACTAACATGTGCATATTTGCTTTTAGAAAAGCTATGAATTGGCCCTATATTGACTATTTAATTATGGCCATAATGTTTTGTTTTGCCTTTACTACTATTTTTACTTGGTTTTTTTGCTCAAAACAGACAATACGCTATGTGTCTATGGATAATAAATACACTAAAATCTGGATTGTAATTTTTACCATGATCATTCCGCTTGGTGCGATAGGTAAAGTCCGGTTGCTATGGGATGTTGCTGATATCTCGATTGCTGCTTTGTTGTTTATCAACATACTCGCTATACTCAAGCTAACCTCTCAAGATCCAGAAGTGTTTACTATGAGTAGCAGATATTTGAAGTTGCAAAAACAGAGCTATAGCTAAAGCAATTTAGGCTATGCAGCTGTTGTGATATAAGAGTGATTTCCGCCAAGAAGGATGTCATCCCAGTGCCCAGACACTGGGATCCAGGAATCTTGATTGGCACTAAGTTAGTGAGCATAAAAGTAGCTAATCTTATGTTAAAACACAACATTTTTGATGGGGTTCGTGAAAGGCTGGATTCCAGACTGGAATGACAACTTAAATCGTTTGATGTTACCATAAAATAGCTTGTGTCATCACATTAGTAACACAACCTTCCTTAATAAAAATTCAACCAATGCTTGTGATAATTATATTAGCTAGTATTAGCTAGAACTAAAGGCAGAGGGTTATTAGTGAGGGATATATGGGCACTAACGATACACAACAAGAACACATTTATAATGAGCGCATTCAAGAAATTTTTCCTTTATTTGATAAAATAAAAAAGGAAGACGACCCAATTTATAATGCTAGAGTTGATTTTAACACAGTAAAGTTTTTAACAAAACACGCCAACTGGAATTGGGACGAAGAAGAAAATAAAGATAAAGCATATGGAGTTATTCTTCAGAAATGCGACAAGACAAAGAAAGCTGGACAAGACCTTGAAAGTGAAGTTAAAGAAAGGTTGAAAGAGTATGTTGATGATGTTGCAGGAGTTTCAATATACGGTAATCACGCAAGTATTACGCTGGGAAATAACAAAAAAGAGTTTAAAATCAGCGAATTTTTAAACAGTGATTTTTGTGAGAAGAATGAAATCTCGGGATTTTCAACATTGCATAGTGATGGAAAGAGCGGAATGCATGGTTTTGTTGCCGAGGAAGAAGGGAAAAAAATAAGACATTATGTCGTAACTGATGGTTCATATGAAATGACTTTAAAGTGGTATGCGGAGGGGAAGGAATGTAAGATCAAAATTAAGATTGATGCTAACGGTGTAGACCTTGTTAAAGGTGATGATTTTTCTCTAGAACGGTTAGAAGTAAACAGAGATGTAAAAATAGGTGGTTTATTCTTGCATGAAATACAATTCAGGGAGAAAGGACAAGGAAAAGCGAATGAGATGCAACATAATAAAGACAGTAACGAGCTATCATCTGAAACTACAACAAGAATTGATGTTAATAGAGGTGTTAGCGTTCAAGCTACTGATATAACTCAAAAAAAAGAAGACCACCATTCACATTTTGGACTACAATCTAACAGCAGAAGGCAGTCTTACGATAGCGGAATTGGAAAAGATTTTGACGATAAAATTAATTCTCAGGAGGCTAAAGAAAAGCGTGAGCTTAGACAAGCAGCACGAGAAGCAAATTCGGGAGGTCAAGTTTATAACCTACAATCGCTTTTTGAGGAGAATCCTCAGAACAAAAAAACTCCTCCGCCACTTCCACCTAGAACTAGTTCACTACCACCTAAAAAAGGTGTTTTCGATGAGCAAGGGGGAGCCAAATCTGGAAGCCAAAAACCAGATGACTTGCGCGAAAATGAGCAAACACCTAATAATCAGCAAAAAGGTGCAACTTCTGATTCTTCAGATAGTTCTACTTTCACCAAGTCTGTAAGCCACAATCAAGATAATAGGCAAGAAGATGAACGGTATGACAATCCTACATTTGGACATGCTGTACCTGGAAGCCAAAAACCAGATAGAAGTGAGCAAACACCTAATGATCAGCAACAACCTAAAACCCAGCAACAAGAAGGAAATAGCAAAGGCGATCTGTTACAAGACATCAGAAATTTCAAGAAAAACAACTTACGGCACATTGATGTTGATGATAGAAAAGCATCAATTGCAGGAAGTAGAAAAAATAACCCATCACCGTTAGAGACATTAAAGGACATAATTCCTTATTCATCTTCTCCAGATAACAGTGATAACCAAGATGCTAGTGATGCTAAGTGGAAAGAAAGTGAACAGCCGCTCTCTGCTACAGCACTCAATAATAAAAGTGACTCGGGCTATTCATCTCCAACTCATGACAATAATGAACAATCTCAAGTAAATCCTGAACAGTTAAAGAAGAGCTTAGAGAACATTGAACAAAGTGATCAAACTCCACCTGAAAATCTTCTTAAAGAAATCAGAGATAGATCACAGCAGGATAATAGAGGATTAAGGCAAGTTGATCCTACTGATAAACTGTCACAAGATAAAGAAGATGGATTGCAAAAAGACGATTTAGCAGATGTAAAAATAGTGGAAGGTCCAACTGTTAGTGTCTCTGCTTCAACACCAAATAGTATAAGTGATTCAGGCTATATATCTCCAACTAATAGTGATAGTAAATCTCAAACAGATTTAAAACAGGTAGGAAGGAAATTAGAAGAACATATTAGACAAAGTAATCTAACTCTATTTGAAGAACTTAAAAATACATTAGGTCAAGAAAATCTCGGGTTAAAACCAGCTGATCAGAGTCAGATTAGCGAAGAAACTAAAAAACGCTTGAGAGAAGTTGGGTTGCTAAAAGACAGCTCAACAGACATAAAAGCAAACGATTCGGGCTATTCATCTCCAACTCATGACAATAATGAACAATCTCAAGTAAATCCTGGACAGTTAAAAGCGAGCCTAATGAATGTTGAACAAAGAGATGATACTCTACTTACGGAATTTACCAGTAAGTTGGATAAAGAAACTCAGAAGTTTCCACTAAAACCAGTGGATCAAAGAGGAATTAGTGAACAAACCAAAGAACATTTATTAGCAGCCGGGTTGCTAAAAGACAGCTCAACAGATGTAAAAACAGTGGCAGAACGAGAAAATGCTGACACTAATCCAACCGTAGATAAAAATAGCGAACTATATAAATTACTAGAGAAAGATGAAGCACAACTGAAAGCTGGAGTAATAGAAGAAGAAAGAGGAGATACTTTAACAGAACACACTGATGGTTATGATCGCAATAGAATTGCATTAGCTAACAGAAATAAAAGACCACTAGATTGGGCTAAACAGGTTGCTGAGTCACAACAAAAAAAAGATACTAATAAAGGTATTTCAATATAAATTGAGTGTATTAAACAAGACTTGATCTGACACTTTAAAAAAGTAAGTTATAAAATAATAAAAGAAAGGAGTGTTAGAAATGAGTACAATACAAACAAAAATACTAAAACCAAAGCTAGGGTTATTAGAACTAGCAAAACAACTAGGAAATGTATCTCAAGCATGCAAAGTGATGGGATACTCAAGAGATACATTTTATCGATTCAAAGAGTTGTACGAAAATGGAGGAGAAGAAGCATTACATGAGATAAGTAAGAAAAAACCTCTATTAGCGAATAGAGTTTCCGACGATATAGAAAGAGCAGCGATTGGTATAGCAACAGAATTTCCAGCATATGGGCAAGAAAGAGCTGCAAATGAACTGAGAAAAAGAGGTATAATAATTTCTCAGGGAGGAGTGAGATCTATATGGCTGAGAAATGATCTTGAAACTTTCAAGAAAAGACTTAAAGCACTGGAAGCAAAAGTAGCTCAAGATGGAATTATATTAACCGAAGAGCAACTTGCAGCTTTAGAAAAAGTTAAAGAACAAAGAGAAGCACATGGTGAAATTGACACCGAACATTCAGGTTATTTGGGTTCTCAAGATACCTATTATGTAGGTAATATAAAAATGTATTAAACAAGACTTGATCTGACACTTTAAAAAAGTAAGTTATAAAATAATAAAAGAAAGGAGTGTTAGAAATGAGTACAATACAAACAAAAATACTAAAACCAAAGCTAGGGTTATTAGAACTAGCAAAACAACTAGGAAATGTATCTCAAGCATGCAAAGTGATGGGATACTCAAGAGATACATTTTATCGATTCAAAGAGTTGTACGAAAATGGAGGAGAAGAAGCATTACATGAGATAAGTAAGAAAAAACCTCTATTAGCGAATAGAGTTTCCGACGATATAGAAAGAGCAGCGATTGGTATAGCAACAGAATTTCCAGCATATGGGCAAGAAAGAGCTGCAAATGAACTGAGAAAAAGAGGTATAATAATTTCTCAGGGAGGAGTGAGATCTATATGGCTGAGAAATGATCTTGAAACTTTCAAGAAAAGACTTAAAGCACTGGAAGCAAAAGTAGCTCAAGATGGAATTATATTAACCGAAGAGCAACTTGCAGCTTTAGAAAAAGTTAAAGAACAAAGAGAAGCACATGGTGAAATTGACACCGAACATTCAGGTTATTTGGGTTCTCAAGATACCTATTATGTAGGTAATATAAAAGGTATAGGAAGAATCTACCAGCAGACCTTCATTGATACTTATTCTCGAGTAGCATTTGCCAAGCTTTATACAGACAAAACGGCTATTACTGCTGCTGACTTGCTGAATGATAGAGTGATACCATTTTTTGATGAGCAAAATGTGCCATTATTGCGTATCCTTACAGACCGAGGAACAGAGTATTGTGGTAAGCCTGAAAATCACGCTTATCAGCTTTATTTGGGAATCGAAAATATCGATCATTCTAGGACCAAAGCCAATTCTCCACAGACTAATGGCATATGTGAAAGGTTTCATAGAACTATGCAAGATGAGTGTTACAATATTATCTTCAGAAAGAAAATCTACAATTCTTTGGAAGGTCTACAGATTGATGTTGATTATTGGTTGCGTTCTTACAATGAAACAAGACCGCATTCAGGTAAATATTGCTATGGTAAGACGCCTATGCAGACTTTTCTTGATAGCAAACATGTTGCTTTTCAGAAAAATATTAGTAGCATTACACAAGAGACTGATATTAGTTTTGACTACCTCAATTCTTCTGTCAGTTAATTCTTGTCTGTCAGATTAAGTCTTGTCTTTTACACATCATGACATGATCTACCAGGTCTAAAACCATAAGTGTTTGGCTCAAGTTTTGCCTCCCATTCTGGTTCTAAAGCCATTTTTACAAGTGTTTGTTTTGCTCGACACGATATAGTGGGTATACCAAGTGGGCGATGCTCCGATGGCTTACCAGATTTTGGAATCCAGACACGTCTTGATGGCTTTGCTTTTTCTTTTATATCTAAAGAATATGATAGTTGTAATCTTTCTTTTTGATTAAGGTTAGCTTTTCCATCAATACCTGCAGTCTTCTTCCCCCTATTGTCCTGTGTTACTTTCTTAACAGCGAGTGTTTTTGCACTTGTTGATTTGAGTAATAATCTCTGAAGATTATGCATCTTTTTGATATCATTACATTTAGAAGCTTGGTAAATTCGTTTTTGTAGCTTAAATGAAGATTTCTTTAGCTTGCGCCAAGGAATTCCATTCCATTCATACCTAACTTTTTGCTGGTCCATAACATATTCACTACTATTCACCACTTTACCTTCCAAATTAAAGTGTTTACGTCTGCATATCCCAGATATTACTTTGGGCATTAGCTTCTTAAACAATCCTTCCACATAGTAGCTTGTGGCTGGCTACTTACTTATATTTTAATGAATATAAGAGCTTCTATGTGGTTACTCTGTTCCATGGCTTCGTTTCACGTTAAACTTAGATTCCTACTATTTGCCGGAAGCTTGGAACATCAATAACTAAAGTCTTCAATCTTTAGTTCCCTTTTTGCTTCGTACCATTTTGGTCTATGCGTAGTTCAATCTCTTTTCGCATATTATGCTTTGACGACAATTCAAACATAGGTTTCTCTCGTAATCATATCTAACTCTGTTTGCAGGGATTCACCACGAGATTTAGTGTTACCTGCTTTTATCTCATGCTTGCATCCCAGAGGTTGCCACTCTTCGAAATGTGAGATATACATTATCCCTGATGTCTGGGAAGATGGAATTTAACCACCACAAAACCATGACCTTCCAGGTCGCACTAAAGAAAAATTACCATCTCCACAATCCGATCTAGCACATTACACATTAAAAGATCCGTATATTTTTGATTTTTTAAGTATAGGTAAGGATGCTCATGAAAGAGAAGTAGAAAAAGGACTCGTAGGGCATATGGAAAAATTTCTGTTAGAACTCGGTGAAGGATTTGCATTTGTTGGTAGACAATTTCATTTAGATGTTGGTAATAAAGACTTTTATATTGATTTATTATTCTATCATTTAAAGTTACGTTGCTTCGTAGTGATTGAACTAAAAGATAAGGATTTTAAGCCGGAATATGCTGGTAAAATGAATTTTTATCTTTCTGCAGTTGATGATTTACTGAAGCACTCGACAGATCAACCTTCTATAGGGTTAATCTTATGTAAATCTAAAGACGATGTACTTGCTAAATATACACTCAAAGACATAAATAAACCAATAGGATTAGCGGAATATCGAATAACTGAAAATCTACCAGAGAACATAAAAACAGCTTTACCGACGATAGAAGAATTAGAAGCTGAATTATCCAAAATTTCAGATAAGGAAAAGTAATGGTTACTAAAATCATTCAAACAATTATTTAGCAAACCAAAAGCTCAGCATGGAGGCTCAGGAAGAAGAGTGGCAGCCAATAACTTACTCTCTCATAGCCTTGAAACTTTGGAATAGTAACGGAGTAAGTGATTTTTATGGATTACAAGCTCTAGGTGTACTATCCTATAATATCATACGGTCAATACACTCTAAATGAGATGGAAAGATGAAGGCATCATTATAGCTGCTAAAAAATACGGCGATAAAAACTTAATTCTTTCTCTGTTTACAAAAAGTCATGGAAAGCGCAGGGGATTAACTAAGCTAACAAACAATAGCAATTATAAGTTTCAGATAAGTAATCTATTACATGCAGAATGGAGTGCTAAGTTACCTGAAAATCTAGGTTTTTTTAAGTGCGAATTAATCGAATCTCCATTCCATCATTTCTTTCAAGATAGGTTAAAAAGCATTACTATTGTTTCTTTCTCCTCTATTTTAGAAAAAGTGCTTCCAGAAAGTGAACCCTGTGCCATGCTGTATGACAATTTTCGATATTTCATCGATGTAATTAAACACAACAATCAGTCTTGGCAAAGCCATTATCTTAACTTAGAGCTTCTGCTTCTTACGCAATTGGGATTCAAGTTAGACTTATCCAAATGCGCTGTAACAGGTGTTAAGGAAAATCTGCAATTTATTTCTCCAAAAACTGGTAGAGCAGTGTCAAAAAAAGTAGGAGATTATTATGCAGATAAACTCCTACCTTTTCCACAAATGTTGCATGATGTATACAATAATACCCTACAAAACAGCTACTCATTCCAAGAATTTCAGTTAGGACTGAAAGTCACAGGATATTTTTTAAATAAGTATCTATTTTTGCAGTTAAACGTGAAATTTCCAGAGCTGAGAAACCTCATGTTGTCGCTTTAATCTTAGTTATCATTTTTTTGAAATCATTTCAGAAATCTATAGCTAACCCAAGCAACACGTCATACCGCGATTCATTCGCGGTATCTCAGCATAGATTCCGCTCACGAGTAGTGGAATGACGGTTGTCGGTAAACTTAAGCCACTTTAGCTATAGCCAGTAACCACTCTATTTCTACCACTGTTTTTTGCTTTATATAAATATCTGTCAGCACGTACTATAAATTTTTTAATATCATCAAAGTCAGATCCTTGCATTTCTGCAATTCCAATGCTCACAGTTACATTATGGGTTGTATTTTTATCCGCAAGTACAAAAGGTTCTTTAGCAATAATTTTTCGTATTCTCTTCGCAATAGTATACGCATCTGATACATTGGTATCTGGCATTACAACAACAAACTCCTCACCACCAAACCTAGCTAGTAAATCTGTCACTCTGATATTTTCAGAAATTCTTTTCTGTATTTGCTTTAAAAGTTCATCTCCAGCACTATGCCCAAAACTGTCATTCACTATCTTAAAATAGTCTATATCAAGTATCATAAGAGACAACCTTCTATCCTTTTCCACAGAGTCCTTAACAATGTTTCTTAAGTGTGCATCAAAATATCTTCTATTATAACAGTTAGTTAATGGGTCCTTTATAGACATTTCCGCATTATTAAATAAATTCATTCTCAAGGCATCTTGATATCTTTTGCGTTTTACTTGCGAATTAACCCTTGCTATTAGCTCACCCTCATCCAAAGGTACTGTTAAATAATCATTAGCACCTACATCAAGTGCTTTTACTAAATTGTTTTTATCATAATCCTCAGAAAGAATCAGAATTGGTGTATAACGTGTTTCCACCTTACTACGAAACTCAGAACACAAACGCAAGCCGTCAGTTTTTGAAAATTGCATATCAGAAATGATCAGGTCGTAACCATTCTCAATACCAACCTTCAATGCTTCCATTGGATCACTCAGTATTTTAATTGACCTAAAGCGTTGCTTTAATATATTATATATCTGCTCTGCTTGATGAACATCCTCATCTATAACAAGTATGTTAGCATCAAAAATCTGATTGGAATAATCCATAATACTGTTTCCTGCGACTCCACCAATCTCAGCGTTAGTTTCTCCTCTCAAACGCAATTCATCAATAATCATCTTTAAGCGTGTGAGAGACTTAATTCGTGCAGATAAAGCAGTTTCGTTTATTGGTTTAGTCAGAAAATCATCCGCGCCAGCATTAATACCTTGCACTCTATCATGAGTATCATGCAGCGCAGTTACCATAATTATTGGAATATGGGTTGTCAAGGGATCACTCTTTAGCTCCTTACAAACTTGAAAGCCATTCATCTTTGGCATCATGATATCAAGTAATATAATATCGGGCTGCTGCTTTGCTACTAAATCTATAGCTTCTTCACCATCATGAGCTACGATAACCGTATAGTACTCTGCTTTTAGTCGAGCTTCTAAAAGCTTGACATTAGATAGTACATCATCTACTACCAGAATCTTTGCTGTCATTATCTTTAGATGTATTATCTATATCATAAGTAGGATAAAGCTTACCATTTTTACCAATTATGTAATTTACTTTCTCAGCATTACATTCTTTATATAAGTCTTCAACTCCTGCGTCTTTCAATAACCTCCTAGCTTTTGATTTTATAATCATAAGATACTTATACACATTCCTAATAAGATCAATAAATACAGGCACCTTATTTTTATCAAGAACAATTATGCTCACTAAAGCTACAACTAAAATTTCTGAAAGACCTATATTGAACATTTTCCTATGAAGCAAGTACTTTAATCCTTCTGATTATAAATATTAATTTGCTTAAATCAAGTTTAGAAGCAACCATCTCATCTAAAAAACTATTATAACGTTCTATGTAGTCCTTATCATTACAAGCCCAGGTTTGAACCTTATCTTCAGGGTTATCAGTAGCTTTTATGACTTTAACAGCTAGCTTGTGATGGTAATTGCTTAAATCGTCCAATAAATCATTAACTAAGCTGCGATCCCAATAAGAAGAGCGGCTTTTCATCTTGATGGCAATTGTTCTAATCAGATCGAATCTTAACAGCGACTTTAACTCAAAGTATATTTTACCAGCATCAAGAATGGACAAAGATGTCTGTTCAGCAACAGATATAATGTCCAGTGCATAAGCAAGAACGCATAGATCAGCAACTTTTTTTGCTAGATCTTTATTTATATTAAGTTTTACTAAAGAAGTTGATCCATGGCTATAGATCTTTAATAGGTGTTCATCTAAAACATCAGTTAAGTTCTGGCCTAAAGTTTCAATTGCATCTTTAAATTTTGTAACATCATCCAATTCTACAAAGCTAAGCTTGCCAAGATTTTTCACTAGCCAAAATGATACTCTGCCAATAAATTTCTGCACGTTCCTCACTATTTGTAAGTATGAGTTAACATCAATTTTTCCATCCAATTCATCAATTTTCTGCCACAGGCTGTTTAAATCATACAGGTGGTTAACAACAATATATATGTTAACCGCTTCTTGTATCTTAATTCCAGTGTTCTCAGCCAAATTATTGATGAATATACAGCCCATTCTATTCACTACATCATTTGCAATGCAAGTAGAGATAATTTCTCTACGAAGTTGGTGTTTTAATATGAAATCCTTAAACTTTGTTACCATCTTTTTAGGAAAATAACCTAGCAAGTAGTCATGAGATATAAGATCTTTTTCAGACAGATCGGAATGTATAATTTCATTTTTTATTGCTGTTCTAGTATAAGACATTAGAACAGAGAGCTGAGGAGAACTGAAACCTTCTGCACCAGTTAACATCCTTGCTATCTCTTCTTCAGTTGGAAGAAATTCTACGCTTCGGTTTAACAGCCCAGATTTTTCTAAACTGAGCAGTAACCTGTGGTGCTGCTCCAATCTCTCTTTAGCTTGCAAACACTCAAGAAGTAATGCTTTTGTTTCAATTTTGTTGTGGTTCTCAAGCACTTTGGATGCAACTTCATCCACCATACTTGCCAGTATTTCATTCCTTTTTTCTAAAGAAATACCCCCTGCTTTCATAGCTGAAACAAATGCAATCTTAATGTTAACTTCAAGGTCCGAACATATCACTCCGGCTGAATTATCAACAAAATCTGCATTGATATATCCACCTTTTTCAGCATATTCTATTCTTCCAAGCTGTGTACAACCAAGATTTCCACCCTCTATAAACATAGAAGCTCTAATATCCTTACCATTTACTCTCAGCTCATCGTTTGCTTTGTCACCGACCATGCTATGATTTTCACTCTTTGCCTTAACAAACGTGCCAATTCCTCCATTCCATATGAAGTCCACTTTTGCTTTCAACAGATATCTAATCAAATCACTTGGAGGTAGCATATCTTCTGTTATATCAAAGCACTTTTTTATTTCTTGAGAAATGTTTACTTGCTTACTGCTACGCTCAAATACTCCTCCACCCTTAGAAATCAAATCTTTATTATAATCCATCCAAGTTGAAAATGGTAACTCAAAGAGACGTTTACGCTCTGTGAAACTCTTTTTTGCATCAGGGTTTGGGTCAACAAAAATATGCATATGGTTAAATGCGCCGATTAAATGTATATTTTTTGAAAGCAGCATACCATTTCCAAATAAGTCGCCAGCCATATCCCCAATTCCAATAACAGTTGCATCCTGGTAAATATCCTTATTCATTTTCCAAAAATGCCTCTGTGCTGCAATCCATGCACCTCTGGCTGTAATACCCATTTTTTTGTGATCATAACCTGCTGATCCACCAGATGCAAATGCATCGCCAAGCCAAAAATTGTATTCAGAGGCTATCTGGTTGGCATAATCAGAAAATGAAGCAGTGCCTTTATCTGCTGCAACTACCAAGTATGGATCGTCTTCATCATACCTAATCACATTCTCTGGTGGAATTATTTCACCATCAACCACGTTATCAGTAATATCAAGCATTCCTCTAATAAAACTCTTATAGCACTCAACACTTTTCTCTCTTAAAATATTCTTATCTTTATAAGCTTGCTTTATTACAAATCCACCCTTTGCACCAACAGGGACAATAACCGCATTTTTTGTCATCTGAGCTTTCATGAGCCCCAAAACTTCAGTGCGAAAATCTTCCGTCCTATCCGACCACCTTAAGCCACCACGGGCTAATTTCCCTCCTCTTAGATGTATTCCCTCAAAAAGGTTTGAATAAATATACAATTCGCGATACGGACGAGGATCAGGCAAACCATTTATTTTACTTGAGTCAAATTTTGTAGATAAATATGGTTTATCGTCTTGATAATAACTGGTCCTTAAAATAGCCATTATCAAGTTAAATATCGAGCGCAAAACGTAATCATGTGAAACATTGCTGATCTCTTTTAGAAGTTCCTCAATTTTTTCTCTGACAATGTCCGTAGTTTCTGCTCTATCAATGTCTATGTTAGGATCAAATCTTGCATGAAATAGTTGTATCAAATACTTTACTACTTTTGGATACTCTGAGACTACCTTTTGGATATATTCTGGGTTGTAGTTAAATGACGTCTGCTTTAGATAGGCACTTAGCGCTCTAATCAGAAGCACTTCCTTCCACTTGAGCCCAGCAATAATGATCAAACTATTGAAATAGTCATTTTTAATTTCCTTGCTAAACACTTTCGCAAGTGTTATTTCAAATTGCTCTTTTAGAGTAATGTTGTCTATTAATTCATCGACTCTTGACAACACAAAATGGTGTATCCATATTCCACCGTTAATTTCTATGTAATAGCCATTATGAGATAGAATTTTAGCTCCCAAATTCTTAGTGATCCTTAATATCTTCGATAATTCAAGGCCTCCATTGTTTGGAGTATAAACCTTTAATTGATAATTAAGATTATCACGAGTAAGTCTTAAATCGACCTCGCTAACTCCTTTCTTCCTCACTATCTCCAATTTTTTCATATCGTAATATGCGTCATGAGGTTCGAAACTCTCTTGATAGCTTATTGGAAATGCCTTGCAATAACGGATGAATATATCCTCAACAGTGCTAAAAGTATTGTATAAATTGTCTATAAAACGATCTTCCCACTTTTCTGTAATGTTTCTTAATTTGTTTTCGATACGCAAAACTTCATCATCAAGAACGCTAGCATTTTTGGTCTTTAGCACTACATGCAATTTCATCAAATCATATTCATTGATAATGTGATTGTTATAAATATCTGAACTTCCTGCACTTGTCTCATCCTTCAATATGTCACGTATCTTGAACATTAGCCTAGCGCTAGCATAACGCATCGGTATCAGCACTATGCAACTAATAAAATCCCCGACTCTTCTTAAAAATAATCTGACCCTTGGCCTAATCGCAAGAGACATGATCGAAATGCAAATTTTAAATAATTCGTCTTCATTTGATTGGAATAATTCATCACAAGAGAACACTTGCAAAATAGAAATCAAAGCTTTATTGTTGTGGCCCCCGGTTACAAATCCTGCATTTTTTTCTATAACTTTAACTTTATCTTTTATTATTGGAATAGTTCGAATATCTTGGACCTCCGCTACAGAAGTAAATAGCCCGAAAAAACGCCGTTCCTTTACTACATTACCCTGGTCATCAAATTCTTTTACTCCTATACAATTCATGTATGTACGCCGATGGACTATTGAGATTAGATCTGATCTCAATATGTATAGGGAATCAAGGTTTGCAGAAGGAATCAACGTACTTTGACCTACTCTCATCAGGCCAAGGTCCTTTTTGCCATCACAGACGAGTTTTTCATCTTTACCAGCAATATATTCTTGATAACCTAGAAATACAAAATTATTATTCTTTAACCAAACTAGAAAATCTTTTTGCTCTTGATTTCGGTCTGGTGTCATTCCAGTGCGTGACACTGGAATCCACGTGTCCTTTTCCTGGATCCCAGTATCAAGTACTGGGATGACAGAAAGACTTGCCTCATCAAGTTTCTTAAGCATTAAGTGCCAATCTTTCACAACACAATTAACTGCTTTCAGCGTTTTTTGTAGAGATTCTTTTAATGTATCAACAAAACTGTCACTTATACCTTTGATAATTACATATATAACTGACTCTTTTATTCCATTACTTTCTTCCAAAGGGTAAATCTCATCTATTAGGCCATCTTTTCTTTTAATGTTAATTATGCTGTTGCTGTAATAGCATATGGTTAAATCGTGCGACTTAATAGTTGTAATAACGGAGTCAACCAAAAATGGCATATCATCGTTTGTTATCTTAATCGTGGTAAAATCGCCTTCTATTCCTGGTATATCATCTATATTACTTACTACTAACTTACTTTCATCTTTCTCTTTTTGAGAAACAAAATTGTAAGCATCGTTTACAATATATAGCAAAAACTTATCATTGGCTTTTAGGTCGCTTTTATAAACAAAACTATAAAAATACTTAATAAATTTTTTAATTTTTTCTTTATCTTGCTGATTTTCTTGATCAGCTAACTTAAATAAAGACTCAGTGTCAACATTATGATCTATACACATTTTTTTTAACAAAAATACACAGTGAACTTAAACCTTTTTAACTAAGATTTCATTATCAAGAGCGTACACTATTAGTTCATCATTTTCTACTACTTCCCCCGATAAAACTAATTTAGCTAAATTATTTTGAATACACTCTTGTATCACCCTCTTTAGGGGCCTTGCTCCATATTCAGGGTCATAGCCAGTTTGTGCTATTAGTTCTTTAGCTTCCTGCGACAAACTTATACTCAGTTTACGCTTAGCAAGTGTTTTTTGTAAATAAGAAAATTGAACATCTATAATTTTATAGATGTCATTTCTGGTTAAACTGTGAAATATAATAATTTCATCCAGTCTGTTTAAAAATTCTGGACGAAATGTTGATTTAATTATCTGCATTACCTCATCTTTTACAGACTCAGCAATCCCCTTTAGCATTATCTCAGCACCAAGATTAGAAGT
Organism: Wolbachia endosymbiont of Phyllotreta cruciferae; assembly: GCF_918697765.1. NCBI lineage: Bacteria > Pseudomonadati > Pseudomonadota > Alphaproteobacteria > Rickettsiales > Anaplasmataceae > Wolbachia > Wolbachia endosymbiont of Phyllotreta cruciferae. The sequence goes on along the minus strand of NZ_OU953855.1, from coordinate 298,482 downwards.
TAAAATCAGTATGGTATTGCGAAAATCAATTAATTTGCCATGACTATCAGTGAGTCTACCCTCATCCAAGATCTGTAGCAATAGGTTAAATATATCAGGATTTGCCTTTTCTATCTCATCAAATAAGATTACCTGATATGGTCTTCTCCTCACTGCTTCAGTTAATCTGCCACCTTGTTCATAGCCAACATACCCTGGAGGCGCGCCAATTAACTTTGAAACAGAATGTTTTTCCATATATTCTGACATATCAAAACGCAAAAGCGCTGATTGATCGTCAAACAGAAATTCAGCAAGGGCTTTTGCCAATTCTGTTTTTCCAACTCCGGTTGGACCCAAGAATAAGAATGAACCAAAAGGTCGATTAGTATCTTGCACACCAGAACGAGAGCGCCTAACTGCATTACTTATCGCTTCTATTGCATCTTTCTGCCCTATTACTCTTCTTCCTATTTCATTCTCTATGTTGAGAAGTTTTTCCTTTTCGCTGTGCATCATGTTATCAACTGGAATTCCTGTCCACTTTGAAACAATGTTTGCAATATCATCTCCAGTCACTTCTTTCTTTAAGAAACTATCAGTAACCTTTTCCTGATTTTTTAATTCATTCTCAAGCTGAGGAATCACACCATACATCAGCTCTCCTGCTCTTCCCAAATTCCCACTACGCTGAACTAATTCCAACTCTTTTCTAGCGTTATCTAATTTTTCGGCTGTTTCTTGTATTCTAGCTATTTTATTCTTTTCCATCTGCCATTTGCTGTTCAAGTCAGCAAATTTACTGTTTAGATTTTCGATCTCTTCATTTATCTTTTTTAAACGCTGTTTAGAATTTTCATCACTTTCTTTTTTTAAAGCCTCTGCTTCAATCTTTAGCTGTATAACCTTTCTCTCAAGTTCATCAATAACTTCAGGCTTGCTATCCATTTCAATTCTCACCCTGCTTGCTGCTTCATCAATCAAATCAATTGCTTTATCAGGTAAAAACCTATCTGTTATATATCTATTGGACAACGTTGCAGCAGCAATTATTGCACCATCTGTAATTCTTATACCATGATGCACCTCATATCTTTCCTTCAAACCCCTGAGTATTGAAATGGTATCAGTTTCAGTTGGTTGAGAGATAAACACAGGCTGAAAACGCCTTGCAAGTGCAGGATCTTTTTCTATATGCTGACGATATTCATCTAAAGTTGTGGCTCCTATACAGCGAATTTCTCCACGCGCAAGAGCAGGCTTCAGCAGATTCGAGGCATCCATTGCACCACTTGTTGCTCCTGCTCCAACTAAAGTGTGCAATTCATCGATGAATAATATAATTTTTCCCTCCGCTCTCGAAATCTCATTAATCACTGCTTTTAACCTTTCCTCAAACTCTCCTCTAAACTTAGTGCCAGCAATTAGTGCTCCAAGATCCAAAGCTAAGACCTTTGCATCATGCAAACCAAGTGGCACATCGTTTGCAACAATTCTATTTGCAAGCCCCTCAACTATTGCAGTTTTTCCAACACCAGGTTCACCGATCAGCACTGGATTATTTTTTGTCCGCCTCAGTGATACCTGCATAGTTCTTCTGATCTCTTCATCACGACCAATTACAGGATCAAGCTTTCCTTGCATAGCAAGCTCTGTAACATCTTTTGTATATTTCTTTGCCGCGTTTAATTTTTCCTCACTGTTTGGCGAGTCCGCACTGCTGCCCTTTCTCATTTCTGCAATAACTGAGTTCAGTTTTTGTAGAGTCACACCATTCTCTGCCAGAATTTTGCCTACAGTATCATCTTTTTGTGCAGTGAGGCCCTGTAGTAAACGCTCAACAGCAACAAATGAATCTTTATTTCTTCTTGCAATACCAATTGAATCTTCAAAAACTTTTGCTATTTCTCTTGAAAGTTGAAGGCCACCACTTCCTGGACCTTCAATTACTGGCAACTTTTTTATTGCGCTATCCACAGCATCAGAAATACTTTGCACACTTCCACCACAAGCGTTTATCAAATCCTGAACTAAACCTGATTCATCTTCAAGCATCACTTTTAGTAAATGCTCAGGCATAAAAATCTGATGCCCAGCTCCCAACGCTTTCATTTGAGCACTTTGAATTAGACTTTTTGCTTTTTCGGTAAATTTATTTAAGTCCATAACACCAGTTAAATTCGTATTTGCTGATGTATATAACAACTGATTTCATAAATTTAAACCTAAAGTTGTTTATTGTTAGGTATGAAATTTAAAACTTTCTTAAAAAAGGAACTATCATAGTAACCATACAAATATCTTGTATCTCAAGACCTTTGGTTTTTGTTGCTGAAAATGGTTGTATTATTTAAGTTATTAACAATATACAATACTAAGTTAATGTAATTTATTTGGAGATGACAGGAAAATTTATTGTAACTTTATATTCTAAATAGAATAAAGTTCTTTTGTTAGTATTGTCCTTTTTGTAAAAAATATTCCTAATTTCTTCATCATTTCTGTGGGTAAGGTCATCTGCTTCTCTACCTCAAGTGGTTAACAAAGTTTCTTGTCACGAGGGACCAAATGGAAATCTGCTCGTTTTCACGCGAATTAATGTTACAAATTCTATACATTTCGTTACAAAATGGCATTCGCTTTCTCCATTATCCTTTACCTGCATTTTCATCAGCGTTCCTTGCGGTTTGCTTGCCATATAGGCGGAAATACAGTCTTACCCTGTTCCTTCTGTCATACAACAGTGGGTTAGGTGATTTCTCTATACCGGTGATTTGCGTACATCCAGAAATGAAAAATGTCACATTACCTTTTGGTCGGAGCTTATCAGCATCTTTAGCTCTTTAATCGTTACGATACTTATGAAGCTTCACTTACGTTCACCATACCACTAAGCCTAGCTCTCCAACCACATGATGCTTGTAGTTTATGCTCCTTTCACGATTGAGCATCTTCTTTTTCAAGAGGAGGTTCATTGTCCGCATCGCTTGGCACCAACCGATTACCCGATTCGCACTGATGCGTAGACTCAGATGGCAAAACATCTGGTTTAATAAGTTTTAGAACTCTTTTAGTTTCTTTCTGAAGGAATTCCTCTCCTTTTAAACAATATGACCGAAGACTTTCAGGTCGCACCATTTCAATAATTAGCTGGGTTCCAGCAGAATCAGTACAGAAAACATCAACAATACTTTGTTTTTTAGAGGCAATCTCAGCATCCATGATAGTGCTGAGAAATTCTATTTCTTCTATTTCATCTTTGCCAGCGAAGCCCAATATATCATTGAGAAAGTGAATGAGAATATCTTTATTTTTCTCAGTGCCAAATATTCTCTTGAACGCGAAATTGTTTTTTGGATCGAGAAATTTCGAAAAGGCCATAATTAAATACAATTAGGAGACGAATAATTATACACTATTTTTCGCAAATGTTCAACCTCTGATTACTCCTTATTCTTTGCCCTTCCTGCACGCTTACGTTCATTTGGATCAAGGAATTTCTTGCGTAAACGTATAGATTTTGGAGTTACTTCCACCAATTCATCATCATCTATATACGCTATCATATCCTCCAGTGTCATTATCTTTGGTGGAGTGAGCTTTATAGCTTCATCACTACCTGAAGCTCTTACGTTTGTTAATTGCTTACCCTTTAACACATTTATCTCCAAATCATTGTCACGGCTATGCTGGCCGACAACCATGCCACAATATACCTTATCCTGTGGCTTAATAAACATAATTCCCCTGTCTTGCAAATTGAAAATTGCATATGCCACAGCCTCACCCTTATCTGTAGAAATTAAAACTCCATTGCGCCTTCCAGAAATTGAACCTCTATGTGGAGCATAACTGTGAAATAAACGGTTAATTATGCCTGTGCCACGAGAATCAGTTAAAAACTCTCCTTGATAACCGATTAATCCTCTTGATGGCACTAAAAACGTTAATCTTGTCCTGCCATTACCAGAAGGTCTCATGTCAGTTACTTCACCTTTACGGAAGCTGAGTTTTTCCATGATGATTCCACTATATTCATCATCTACATCAATTACTACTTCCTCTATAGGTTCAAGTTTTTTGCCATCTTCTTCCTTAAATAGCACTCGAGGGCGTGATACCGAAAGCTCAAAACCTTCTCTCCTCATATTTTCAATTAACACCCCAAGCTGTAGCTCACCACGTCCACCTACTTCAAACGCTTCACCGCTTGGTGCTAAAGTCACAGTAATTGCAACATTTGTTTCTGCCTCCGCGTACAAGCGATCCTTTATAGCAGTTGAGGTAAGCTTTGTACCTTCTTGCCCAGCAAAAGGTGAATCATTAACACTCAGAGTAATCGCCATTGTCGGCGGATCAACTGGAGTTGAGCTTACTGCAGTTGTAACCTCTGGTGCTGCTATAGTGTCTGAAACTGAAGCTTCCTCAAGCCCTGCAATTGCAATTATGTCTCCTGCCACAGCTTGTTCTACTGGAATGCGTTTCAAGCCAGAAAATGAGAGCAACTTAGTTAATCTTCCTCGTTCAATTACTTTGCCATCGAGGTCAAGCACCTTAAGATCTGAATTGACTTTTGCAATGCCCTGATAAACCTTTCCTGTCAATATTCTGCCAAGAAACTTATCAGACTCAAGTAGAGTGACCAACATAGCAAAAGGTGCATTTTGATTATAAACAGAAGGTTTTATATAATCTATAACCGTTGAAAATAATGGGCTTAAATCTTTTCTTTCATCAGAAAGCTCCTTAGCACACCAGCCATTTCTACCTGAAGCATACAACACTGGAAAATCTAGCTGCTCGTTGGTTGCATCAAGGTTAAAAAATAACTCATATATTTCATTTAATACTTCATCAATTCTGCTGTCTGGTCGATCGACCTTATTGATTATCACAATTGGCTTCAAATTTGCTTTTAGTGCTTTTGAGAGCACAAATTTTGTTTGTGGCATGGGACCTTCTGCAGCATCAACCAGCAGCAACACGCCGTCTGCCATGCACAATACCCTTTCTACTTCTCCACCAAAGTCTGCGTGCCCTGGCGTATCAATAATATTGATTTTTTCATCACCCCACATTATTGATGTGCATTTTGCAAGTATTGTAATCCCGCGCTCACGTTCTTGGTCGCCACTATCCATCACTCGTTCTTGAACTTCTTGATTCTCGCGGAATGTGCCACTTTGTTTTAACATGTTATCAAGTAAAGTAGTTTTACCGTGGTCAACGTGTGCGATTATTGCTATATTTCGGATCGATTTAAATTCGTTCATTTTCTATCATTTCAAAATTAATTTAGTAATAAGTATACATAAAATACACTTGGAGTAAATAACTAAAGCTGTGTATAAATGCTGTGTTTCCAAGATATTATAGGATTACTTTGTTAAATATTCCCTACTCCCAGGTTTTGTTATGGGTAGTTGTTTTAATTCACTTGGAAGTTCTTCCTCGCTGTAGTTTTTGATGTTCAGTTCAATCAAAGATATGACAGGAAAAGGCAGTTTCGTTTCACTATTTCTCTTTATCAAAGAAGCTTCAGCAACAACTTTACCTCCTTCCCCTTCTGCACATTCCACTGCTTCAAGTGAAGATTTACCTGTGGTTATTACATCTTCAATGAGCAATATTTTCTCACCCTTTTTGATCTTAAATCCACGGCGTAATTCAAACTTACCATTAACGCGCTCGCAAAACATTGTCTTTATTCCAAGCTGCCTGCCAATCTCATAACCCACAATTATTCCACCAATTGCAGGAGATAATATTAAATCTATGGAGCTATTTAATTCTTTTTTTATTTTATCTGCTAATAATGCGCAAACTTTCATGGCTCTGCTTGGATTTTCAAAAATCTTCGCACACTGTATGTATGTGTCACTATGCAGCCCGGATGATAAAACAAAATGCCCATGCAAAATTGCTTCTGCTTCTTTAAATTCTTTTATTATTAGGTTATTTTCGTCTAATATCATTTTTTAAGTTTCACTATTACATTCTTTATTAATTATCTGAGTGATACAAACATCAGACCACACATTTATTGCAGTTTCAAACATATCGATGATTGTATAAATAGGCAAAATCAGTCCCATAATATGCAGAGGAACATTCATCGACATGAGATAACTGGTTGCCATAAAATAGCACCCCATCGGCACTCCAGCGTTACCAATTGCAGCCCCTGTAGCTAAAAAAATCCATATCAACATTTCGCTTAAGGAAAATACGTATCCGTTCATTTCTGCAACAAACATTACAGTGATTAGTATAAATGCAGCACATGCATTCATGTTAATTGTTGTGCATATTGGTAAAATAAAAGACGATAATTTCTTTGGCACCTTTAGCTTGTTCTGCACACATTCTATAGTTGTTGGCAATGTTGCACTGGATGATTTAGAAAAAAACGCAAGTGTGAGTGCTGGCATAACCCCTTTCAGCGTTTGAATTGGTGATATGCCTTTATACCACATAAATAGCGGTAAGATCAGAAATGCCTGCACAAAATTTGCAGACATTATGCAAACAAAATACCATAAAAGATTGTAGAACTCACTACCGCCTTTTAATTCATGCAAAAAACAAGTAATAAAAGACCAAACAGCAAGCGGAATAAATTTTAATAACCCTTGAGCAATTTTAAGTAGCGTATCAAAAAGTGCAGAGAATACTTGATATAATATATCCTGCTTTTCTTTTGAAAGTGAAACAATAGCTCCACCCATCAAAAAAGCGATTAATATGCTACCAATCATATTATTTTCAAGAAAAACTTGCACAAAATTAGAAGGAATGAGTGATTTTAAATATGAAAAATAACTGTGGTTATTGCTGTTAATACTCCCTATTGTATTACTTATGAAATTTTTTCTTGCTGGATCTATTAACAAATAAAACGATAATGCAACAAACGCAGCTATAATAGTTGTAAGCAGAGTATAAAATAGTGTTTTCTTAACTAAGACTTTGATTTCAATTGAGTCTTTGAGCCCGGAAATTGTGGAAACTATGGATAAAAAAACCAGAGGTAAGCTTATTAATTTGAGCAAGCTGATAAAGATACCACTAAATAGCTTTGCTATTTCAAATATGATTTCATTGTTTAGGTAGTAAGCAACTATTGCAAGCAGTATAGAAAAAAGTATTGCAAACTTGTGCATTGAAAATAAAACTTCAAAGTAACATTATACAATAATTTTGCTGTTTTGGAATCAGATTGATAGACAAAATAACTTTACAGATTAGGGAAAGATAAGAGGATGTGTTTATTCGGAGACAGTGTAAGATTTCTTAATTTAAATTTAGGTGCACTTAGCCCATTCTGGTGATAACAAATTGGAATAGATAAGATATGATAACTAACTCTTCTGCGAGTATATAGTTTTGCCGGACACAACAGTACGTACTACGTGTCCTTTTACTTTGCGACCATCGAAAGGAGAATTCTTTGATTTACTAGCAAAGTTGTCAGTTTTAATTTCCCATTCATGATTGAGGTCAACTAAAATTAAGTCTGCAGCAAGGTTTTTTTGTATACGACCACGTGGTATGTGTATTATATCTGCAGGCTTATATGTCAATTTTGCAAGCACATCAAGTAGACCCATTTGCCCACTGTGATAGAGTTCAAGTGAAAGGGGCAGCATTGTTTCAAGACCAACAATACCAAATGCAGCATTTTCAAGTGGTAGATCTTTAGAACTACGATCATGCGGAGCGTGATCAGTTGCAATGCAATCAATCACACCTGTCTTTAAACCTTCAACCATAGCTAAACGATCTTCTTCAGTGCGAAGCGGCGGATTCATTTTTGCAATTGCCCCATGTTGTTTTACTATATCTTCAGTCAAAGTGAAGTGATGAGGGGTTACTTCGCACGTAACATTTAATCCCAAATCTTTTGCACGTTTAATAGCATCAAGTGAATCTTTTGAAGAGACATGTAGAATATGGTAGTGCACATTTTCCATATCCTTCATTAGCAGTATATCACGATTTACCATAACCGATTCTGACGCACTCAAGATCCCCTTTACTCCCAATTCTTCAGAAATTTTACCTTCGTTGATTGCGCCACCAGCAGATAAATTTAAATCTTCTGCATGTTGAGCAATAGGAACATTCAGCATACTTGAATAAAGCAGCGCCTGTCTCATAATCATTGGGTTCATAACTGGCATGCCATCATCAGTGAACCCAACCGCACCTGCTTCCTTTAAAAGTGCCATTTCAGTCAACTTTTCTTCCGAAGTGGTGATTTTAGCGTAAAATTCAACGTTTACATGTGAAGTTTCAAGTGCTCTATATTTCAAATATTTAGCCAAAATAACGCTATCAATTGCTGGAACAGTGTTTGGCTGACAAACTACAGTTGTAACTCCCCCCGCAGCTGCAGATTTGCTGCCTGTATATATAGTTTCTTTATGTTCCTGGCCTGGTTCACGAAAATGTACGTGAATGTCAATAAGGCCTGGCATTAGAACAAGCCCTTTACAGTCTATTGTTTCATCAACTCCACTTGTTGAAAATAATGATTCACCAAAGTCAACAATTTTATCCCCTTCAGTCAATAATGAACCTTTTATATCAAGTTTAGTTTCCGGGTCGATAATACGAGCATTAGTATACGCAATTTTATAGCCTTCCTTTTGCCCTGTTTGCAACAAATCCCAAGTTTGAGTCATTATATTTGAGTATCGATTATAAAATAAATTTAAAGTTTTTTTAATAAAACACAACCAAATTAAAACACAGACTAAGAGCTGTCTTGAATTAAAGTGCTTTCATTACCCTAAAGATTTGGTTCTTATAACCTAGTTAGCTCAGTTTTAACGTTAATGTGTGAAACTCTGAGTTCTGTTGAAGGATTTTCCAGCTGAATATCTAGCTCATTCTGTATGTTCGATAAACAAATTAAAGCTGAATCAAAAATTTCATCACACTGCTTTGCTTCATGTATATCATCAATTATTTCCTCGAATTCTTCCACATCATCCATTTCTTGCGGCGCACTTTTTAATATCGCTTTTATTTGGTTTAAGTTTTGACGAATTTTCTCCTGATATCCAACAATTCTCTCTTGATATATATCAATCATTTTTTGACATGCGTTGCCTCTAAATGCTTACTTTTACCCACAAATGTAAAAAGTGAGTAAGCTAAATAATTTAGGATCAAAATGATAGAAACAAGTACAAGCGTGCAATATACAGATGGCTTAGGGGATAAATGGCATAAGTGTTGAAAGTAACACAAAAAAGACATAAAGAACTATTATTGCAAGAAAATGGAGGCAATAATGGATCAAATAGAAAGAGTACTAAATTTAATAAAAGATGAGGATTTAGAAAGGCTAGGAAAATTAAGTGAAGTAGATAAATGTAATACTAAATTGTTGGGCAAGATTATATTTAAAGGTCTAATGAAGTTAATATTAATGGGGCAAAAAACAAGCCTAAGAGCGCTAGAAATGGTAATAAACAGGTGTATAATGGATAAGAATAGCGATAAAAGTACAGTAACATACAGTGGTTTGTCAAAAAGGTTAAAAGTTATAAATCCAGAATATTTTAAGGGAGTATATATTGATTTGATGAGCAAGATTAAAAAGCTATTACCCCAAAAAACATCAAATAACTTACATAAGTTTGATTCGACGATCATAAATTTATCGGGATATCTCATAAAAGATGGGCTAAAAATAGGCGGTAAAAGTAACGACAGTCAAGTTAAAGTGAGTGTAGGATTAAAGGATCAATTGCCGACAAGTATAAGATTTTGTAAAGGACAAGAAGAAAGTAGTGAAGATATAGCATTAGTGAGAGCAATTAATGAAGCTAAAGTTGAAAAAGAGGATATTTTATTATTTGATAGAGGAATCAGAAAAGTTGGAACTTTTGCCGAATTTGATGAAAAGGAGTACAAATTTATCACAAGAGTTAAAGTAGGAAGAAAACATGATGTTATAAGCAGGAACAAAGTTATAAGAGAACAAAAATCGGATGGATCAGAGATTTTAGAAGATATAATAGTTAATCTTTATCGTGCACGAGGTAAAGTGGCAGAAAAGCATGATCTACGGCTAATAAAAATCAGAAATAAAATTGGAGATGAAATATGGTTTTTGACAAACTTGTTTGAAATGCCAGCTTATGAAGTAACAGAGCTATATAGGCGCAGATGGGATATAGAAGTGTTCTTTAAATTTATAAAGCAAAATCTTGGATATAAGCACTTTTTAAGCCATACTATGAATGGCATGAAGGTGTATATTTACATGATTATTATTACGGCTTTGTTATTTCTTGTTTATAAAATCAAAAATAATCTACATGGGTTCAAAATAGCATTACTGCAATTCACATTGGATCTAAATGACTCTTTTATACGTTCGATTGTTTTACTGTCGGGAGGTAATTTACATGCCGTTGATCATCTCATATCACGTTATTTTTGATACTTTCAACACTTATGGGATAAATGGCTGGAAAGAGAGTTAAAACACATTAATTTGGGAGATAAAAGGCTTAATAAAAGGCTTATAAAAACAAGTTATTGCATAGAGGGTAAGGCATCTGGTTCAATTAATCAAAGCTGTAGTGGGTGGAAAGAAGCTAAGGGTGCATATAGATTATTTAGCAATGAAAAGCTTGAAGATAAGGAAATTTATTCTTCCCATTATAAAGAAACTAAGGAAAGAATAAAAGGAAACCAGTTGGTCTTTTCAGTTCAAGATACAAGTTATTTGGATTTTGACTCTCATATAAAGACCTTACTATTACCCACAAATAAAAACATAGTATTGTATTTACTCAAATAATTTAATTTTATTAACCTGAAAGCTTATTAGATTAAAATTATTAAACTAAGAGTTATAATTTTAGCAACTAAAAGCTGTAAATTGCACCATATAAACAGTTATTTCAAGCAAAAGTTATGCCATTAAGAGCTATGCAACAAACATTTATATTTGTGGGTAAAAGTAAGTATAAAGACCAAGAGACTAGGCAGTATTTCTAAAGCTTATACAAAGCATAAAATGGGTTTACTGTTGCATAGTGCCTTAATAGTCAGCAGAGACGGATTACCTTTAGGTCTATCTTCCCAACAATGTTGGGCGCGTTCTATTAGGGAAGAAGAAACGGCACAAGAAAAAGCAAACAGAAAATACCGTACCTCCATAGAAGAAAAAGAAAGTTATAAGTGGATAACAGCTCTTAAAGAAACTATAAACAACCTTCCTCCAAATGTACAACTTGTTACCCTTGGTGATAGGGAAGCAGACATCTTCAAATTTTTATGGGTGGCTGAGACGTTAGGTAGTTTTTATGTAATCCGCAATCGAGCTAATAGAAGATTTATCTGTACTGAAGTCGGAAAAACAGATTTGCAAACACGCATCACTCAACTGCCAGTAAAAAAGAAAATTTCTCTAGAAGTTACTAAAGGTGGAAACCAGAGATCAAGGAAAGCTAATATTGAAGTTAAGTATATGAAAGGCTATATACCTATCAGATCTTCTTCCATTTATGGGTCAAAAGATACAATACATAAAATAAGTGATAAAATCCCTGTATATGTGGTAAGTGCAAAAGAAACAAATCCTCCTGATGGATTGGAAGCTATCGACTGGACTCTACTAACTAATGTACCGATTAATAATACTTTAGATGCCATAGAAAAGATAAATTGGTATAAGCTAAGGTGGAAAATTGAAGAGTATTTTAGGATTTTAAAATCAGGATGTAAGATAGAAAGCTCCCGCTTAGCTACAAAAGAAAGATTACAGAAGTTAATTGCTATAAAAAGTATAATCGCGTTTAAAATTTTATATTTGACAAAAGTGGCTTTATCAAATCCCATGGAAATTTGTACTAAAATTTTAAGCAACGAAGAGTGGAAGGTCCTTTACATGCGTGAGTATCGGGTAGCAACATTACCCGAAGAACCTCCAAACATAAAACAAGCTATTATTTGGTTAGGAAAATTGGGTGATTTATGAATAGAAAAAGTGATAATTTACCAGGGTCTATGACTCTATGGCGGGGCTATGAAAACCTTAAGGAGAGCATTGTTATGCTTCACATCATAACCTCTCAAAATTGTGGGTAAAAGTAAGCTCTAAATGGATGTTCTTTTTTCTCTTTTATGTAAGAATTTTGAAAGTCTTTACAGTTAAGGATTGCTTCTCTATGTTTTTTTATGTCATTAATTGCGCTGATTATCGACTTATCTATTTTCTTTAAATTTTCTTCCCGTTCTTCTCTTTTAATTATACTTTTGGATTCATTTTTTATCTGGTTCATTTTGTCATACAGGTTTCTGCATCCTTTGTAAGATGCCATTGGTTGTAACATTCCTTCTTTTACACCTTTATTGTAAAAATTCTTCAACTCATCACTTGATAGTATTGTTATAGCATCTTCCCTTTTACCTTGTGATTTAGGATACTTTTTATTCAATAAACTAACATGATTTAACAAGAAATCTCTAACTAGCCCTTCTTTTTTTACTTCGGATAATCTTTCTAGTGTTTCTATATATTTCAGAGTTTCCGCAAAGAGCTGTCCACCAGAGGGAGCAAATCCTTGAAGTGATTTACTCTGTGCTTTACAAAAATCGGTTTGTAAAAAATCTTCAGCTTGTTTTTTTATTACTGAAAGTTCATTAAAGGCTTTTTCTGGATTGATTTTTCTCAAAATACTAATAGCTTTTCTAATCGCTTTTTCTCTCTTTTTATTATCTTGCTTTTCATTTAATATGAGATGTTCAGTTTTGGTAAAAGCATTACCTTGATCACTCTTTGCAATGTTACAAACGATGTTTTTTACAACTTCTTCGGTTGCTGCATAATCTATTTCTTTTGCAAAACAGTCAACAAATGATTGCCAAACTTTTTTATTAACAAGTTTACTTGTCTTATTTTCAAAATCTTCTATATCTTTGAATCCTAAAATAGTATAGAGATTTTTTTCGATTATTGGTTCGGCATGTTGTTTTGCCACTTTACCTTTTATATTGAATGGAAATTTACTAATCTTAGTTGTACCCACAATGTTACCTCAATATTAACGCTATCTATAAAAGTATAAAGATTTAATATTTAATTTTTAATTAATACTAGCACAGCTAACTACGGGAGCATTATGCTAGCATCAATTAACACTTTAACTTCTAACTTGTCATCAGTAATATTGTTTATATAAAAACTATAATTTTTTATGCCTGAACTTGGGAATATATTGCTATTGCTAGCCTGCTTATTGTCTTTGACATATTTGTTTTTACCGCTTAGTTCTTGTCGGTTTATTACCACTGCCATATTTTTTTGTGTATCAGCGTCAATGGCTATTTTGATCTACTGCCACATTACAAATGATTTTTCACTTGAAAACGTATACTACCACTCACACACAACAAAACCTTTGATCTACAAGATTTGTGGTGTTTGGGGAAACAAAGAAGGGTCCATGTTGCTTTGGACCTTAGTGCTTGTCATGTATTTATTACTAATGGATATTTATATACCTTCTGTCATCCCAGTTTCCCCCTCTGTCATCCCAGTTTCCCCCTCTGTCATCCCAGTGCCCAGACACTGGGATCCAGACAATTTAATTGCAAATGAGTACATCAAATGGCAGTGTAATAAAAACTGGATTCCAGTGTCAAGCACTGGAATGACACCAGAACGAACTAATGGTAGTAAATTAAAAAAAATATCTCTTATCACTCATGGGCTGATTTGCTTTTGTTTTTTGCTGTTCACTTTAATTGAATCCAGCCCCTTCACTAAAATGCCAGGCATTGAAACAGATGGATTGGGTTTTAATCCGATATTGCAGGATATAGGCCTTGCTATTCATCCACCGATATTATATTTGGGGTACCTTGGATTTAGCGTTCCTTTTTCGCTCTCTATAGCTGGATTAATTTTAAATACTGAAGGAAATGTTTGGGCTAAAATTGTCAGGCCTTGGGTACTTATTTCTTGGTCGCTGCTCACTTTGGGCATCAGCTTGGGTAGCTGGTGGGCATATCGCGAACTTGGGTGGGGTGGATTTTGGTTTTGGGATCCAGTGGAAAACGTTTCTTTGATGCCGTGGCTAATTGCAGTAGCGCTGACACATTTGTTGCTCGTGGTACGGAATTTCAATGTTTTAAGGAACTTTGCTATTTTACTTACGCTTACAACTTTTATATTGAGTGTGACTGGAACATTTCTAGTCCGCTCAGGAATACTTACCTCAGTGCACACGTTTGCAGATGACCCAAGATATGGACTATATATATTAGCTCTACTTGGTGTAATTACAGTCAGTAGCTTAGTAATATTTTTAGTATTTACGAGAAAAAATCACACGCCTGCGATGTCATTCCAATGCTTGACACTGGAATCCAGAAAGAAACTTGCTACTCAAGTGACAGAGGGTAGAAGATTCTTTTCACGCTTTACGATGATACTGATGAACAATTTATTATTCATCACTGCCTTTTTCATCGTGTTCGTTGGCACTTTATACCCTACAGTGCTTGAGTATTTAACCGGTGAATTAATTTCAGTTGGAGCACCATATTACAATTCTTTATTTAACTCTATTGCACTAGCTATTCTAGTGCTCACCATGATCGGGCAATACTGCAGTTGGCAGGGAAATAGTCTATTGCCAATATTCCGTGAATATAGATTTTCATTCTGCAGTGCTGCAGCTATTTTGCCGTTTATCTTTCACATGGAGCTAATAATTGTGCTATCAATTACTATCTCCATAGCATTATTAATCTTTGTTTTAGAAGCATACAGTAAAAGAATTCGTTTATTTAAGGTAGCATTTGGTGAATCAATTTTATTAGCAAGAAGAGTTTCTAAGTCCTACTATGCAATGATGCTTGCTCATGCTGGAGTGGCAATTCTAGTGCTTGGTATAGCTTATTCAGTTGGTTGGCAGGAGAAAAAAGAAAATTACTTAAAAATAGGGGATAGCATAACAGTCAATAAATTTAAAGTTACTTTACGCAATATTGAGCTAATAAAAGAAAAAAATTTCCATGCAGTGAGGGGTACAATGGATATCAGGAATTTGCTGAATAATAAGATATTAGGTGAAGTAACTCCTGAATATAGATTTTACCTTGCGGAAGGTCAGAAAAATGTTGAAAGCAGTATCTACCACAATTTGCTTTCTGATATTTATGTTGTAATTGGAGAGATTGATAAGAGTAAGAGCAAAATCGCAGCCAAAGTGCACTATAAACCTGGAATGTCTATAATCTGGCTTGGATCCTTTCTTATCGCTTTTGGTTCGCTCCTTGCTGCTTTTCCTTTTAGTGGACGAGCAAGGATTGTCTAGCTGTCGTGGATTTTATTAACAACGCTCCTAGGTCCAGAGTGCAACGTATGAGAAATTACCGAGCTATAGATACTGATTTGCAAAGGTTAGAACCAAAGAAAGTTATATTTTTTTATTGACAGACCTATATATTACGATATTCACTAAGGGATTAGTGAGTAATGGTTATACAATATGAATGGTGGGGTATCAGGCAAGGAAAAAGTTATACGCACTCCTTTCGATTTTAAGGAGCCTTACAGCGATTGGCGTCAAATTTTTAAACGTCCTAATCAACAGTATAACCCTTCCAACTATGATTCGTCGAGCGAAATAAATGAACACGATATAGAAACTCAAAAGATTGAAGAAGGTGATGGCCATGATTCAGGTATTAGTTCCGATGATGAGGATGACCGGACAACTTATACAGCAGTACAATTAACTAATGATTCTCTTGATAGCCAAAGATATACAGGAATATGCATTCCAACACCAACTGATGGTTGGGTAGGTGAAAATAATCATCAGACTGGTTTATCAGGTGATTTGCCAGACGTGAGTAATAATCCACAAATTTTTGAAAGTACTGATTCAGTACAGCTAGATAATATTGTTTTTAGCAATCTAATTCAGCTTTCCTTGATTAGTCAAGAGCATAATTCTACCTGCAATGATCATGTAATTTGTGATTCAGGTCACAATTCTGACGATGAGGATCAGATTCCAGAGGACTTTCCTTCAAGGAAACGAGTACGATCGATTGAAATTGATCAGTTTGAACCGTTGTACAAGAAGAGGAAAATAGAAGCACAAAATAATCAAAAATATACAGAAAATGTATGTAATCCAACAAATGGTGGTTTGTTAGGTGAAAGTGATAATCCACAAACTTTTGAAAGCGATCCTTTACAGCATGGTAGTAATGGTTTAGGTTATAACTTCAATGGTTATAGTCAAGCAACTTATAGTAAATTAAGTGCTTCAGATCAAGAAGAGGGTCAAGGCTATTCTTTAGGTGGTTCTTGTGAAAATAAAGAAAATTTGACAAAGGGCGCTGGTGGTAGTAATCAGACTTTTGAAGGTGAACAGAAAAGCTCAGAATTTCCGAAAGTTGACAATTGGTCAGATAGTGATGGGAACTCAGAAGATAGTTCGGACTCAAAAAAGGGTTCGTACTATAGTTCAGGTAATCTTGATTCAATGGAGTTAACAGATGATTTGGATTCAGAAAATGATCGGGACCTAGAAGATGATAATCCTTTTCTAAAAGACTCACTTTTTATGAAACTAAAAATGTCGTTAACTCAAAGTAAACAGGATCTGATTGATAAATGCTGTGGGGAGGTGAGAGGTATAACAGAACAAAATGAACAAAAAGATATAAAAAATACTCCAGAAAGTATTAAGTGCATAGTAGCTAAATACTTAGAAAAAGAAGTAATGTTAAATTTAAAATGTAGTTGTTGTAACAAAACTGTAACAAATACAGTATTTGAAGAAATAAAAGATCTTACTAGTGGTAGTCATATAAGTAACAGAAGTAACACTTTTGTATTTGATAACTTTCCCTATCAAAGTAAAGATAAAAACTGTAACAAAGAAAGTAAAGGTCAAAACTGTAACAAAAAAAATGAAGTGTCCGAAGAGGACATTATCAAAAGCATTGTTAGTAATTTATTGTTAGAAGGTGGGAAAGTAAAACGCCATAATTTTTTCGATGGGAATGAGTTTGAGCAGATAGTTACTTGTAATGGATTTGATGATGGTCTTTCTGAGAAATGTAAGGAAATTGAAAGCAAGCTAAAAGGTTTAGCATATGAAAGTATTGTAAACAAAAGCAAGCAGACTCAAAATGTATTAGGAGTAGACAAGGATAATAGATATTTTTGTATAGAATACTTGCAAGATAGTATTGTTGAAGTTGCAGAAATCCTAAACAATGAAAAAGCCAAAGACTTAAATTTAAGAGTTGGCATACTCAAAATTGGAGAAAGTATAGTAAGAGTTGAAAATGTAGAAGAAATAGGGGGAAAAAGAAATTACATGGATGTCTCAAAAGGTGGTATTGAAATGTCTTCTACTACTGAGGTAGGAGAGATAAGTATTTATCTAAGTCCTAGTGAGAAAGGCAGCAATAAAATAAAAGTGGAGATTGATGGGGAAAACAGAGCAAGGCTTAATGAGTTAAAAAATAGGGGAAAAAGTTTAGGGGAAAACTGTCTTTTAGGAGGAAAAAGTGTTGAGGAAGCTATAGAGCATGAAAGTTTTGAAAGATATGGCAGTGTACCTAACACTGCTATGAAGGAACCTAGCTTAGGTTGCGTTGCTAACATAGCAAGGGGGGGATAAGCTTGCAGAGATAAAATGATGGGCCAAATTGGCAGTATTTCGCTTTTGTAATGTACTTCAAAATGGTAGTATGCAAGCTAGATAGAACTTAATTGACAGACAAGAATTAACTGATGGAAAAATTGACATAATCAAACAATCACAGAATAAACTAGTGAATTTTTTGAAAAGTATATAAAATTCAAGTTTAAGTAAATAGCATGGCACTTAGACTCATTCCAGACAACCTCGATATCAAGTTTAGTAAATATAGGGATTTGACTGCATTAATTAGCATTATTCTTATCATCTTTTCAATATTCACTGTTGTGCTGCGTGGAGTGAACTTAGGCATAGACTTTGCAGGCGGAATTTTGATAGAGATAAAATCTTCAGATGAGAATCACTCTATTCTCGATGCATTAAAAGAAAATGGTTTTACAGTGCAGAGTTCAAAAGCGGGTGATAATTTAGTCATGCGTTTTAAAGATGAAGGAGATGAAGATAAAATCAAAAAGATAAAAAGCATACTAGAAGAAAAGCTGGGGAGCTCAATAAGCTATCGTAAAATAGACTATGTTGGCCCACAAATAAGCTCAACACAAATATTTGAAGGAATGTTATCCATGTTGATCGCAATTGTTGGAATATTTTTTTACGTTTGGTTTAGATTTAATTGGCAATGTGGATTCAGTGGAATAACAGCACTGATTCATGACGTGATTTTAACTGTTGGTTTTATTAGCCTAACTGGCATTGAGTTTAATATTTCATCAGTTGCAGCTCTTCTCACTGTCATTGGTTATTCAATCAATAACTCAGTAATTATATACGATCGGATTCGAGAGTATTGCAAGAGTGGTAAAAGTGGGCGGATGAGTGAGATAGTAGATGCAAGTATCAACGCTACATTATTTCGCACTATATTAACCTCGGGTACAACCCTTCTTGCTGCTCTTCCTTTGGCATTAATCTGCACAGATGCAGTGAAAGACTTCAGCTTGATCATTTTTTTTGGTATTTTGATTGGCACTTGTTCTGCAATATTTATTTCTGCTCCTATATTAACCTACAGAGCTTTGATAAGTAGATTGTAGAAGTGTTTAGTCGCGGTATAATATCAACTTATTATCTCTTATAGTGAAATGAAAATACCTTAAAAAGCTCATTCCAAGTAGTGAATGAGACATAGAATGAGTGTTAACGCTTGCCTGTACATCATTAATCAAAAAATTTCCTATTTTAACTTGAGGTATTTGAACCACTCCAGCTTTTATTTGACCTTTCGCAGTTTCATATATTTTAAAATCTCGAACATTTTGTAAGTTAATACCAACATGTAATGCGTCTTTTTGTGATAGAACAATATCGGTTGCTCCAGTATCAAGCAAAAACGTTATATTGCGATCATTGACTTGAGCCTGAATATAAAAGTGTCCATCATATGACTTCGTAAATTCAATACTTCCACTATTCTGACCGCTATTTTGAATTCTTCCTTTATATGGTAAAAAAGTACTGAGAAATCTGTCGCTTAGTTTGTCCCTTTGTGAATCAATAAGCATTGCAGTAGTGGCTATTATTAGCAACCAAATAACTAGATTTTTCACCGCGTTCATATTGTTAAAATTTGAAGCTATTAAAATAAATTTTAAAGATCAGCGTTAAAAGTTATTATTAAAAATAAGTAAATTTCATTGTTTTAGTACAATATTTAGTATACACTTTAAGAAGATATGTTTGATTTAATTTCATGTCAGAAGCAAAAAGTTTAATTTTGGCAGCTATCCTTTCCATGTTAATCATGGTGTCTTGGCGTATTATTTATGATAATTTTTTTAGTACAAACCAAAACCAGCCATTGATTGAACATATCGAATCTTTTAACGACCTTGCTCCTATAATATACCAAAATCGTTCTGAAATTATTAATTCTACTCGAGAACAGAGGGTTAGTTTAACCAATAACATGATTAAAGGATCAATTTCTCTGAAAGGTGCAAGGTTTGATGACTTAATTTTAACTAATTACCACTTAGAACCGAGTTCTTCTTCTCCACAAGTGGTGTTACTGTCACCTGCAGAATCAAAAGATGTATATTTTGCAGAATTTGGGTGGCTCGATCCGAGTAACAAGATTAAAGTTCCAGATTCTAAAGCAGTCTGGCGAGCAGATAAACTTAATCAAAAAGAGGTCAATTTATCTTGGGACAATGAGAATGGCATTTTATTTAGAATGAAAATTAACCTCGACGATAATTACATGTTTAAAGTTGAGCAAGTTGTTGAAAATAATACAAAGGATAATGTAGTTTTGGTTCCTTATGGTAAAATTAACCGTAAACGTGACAATATCAACGAATCTTATTGGATATCCCATGAAGGAGTACTGGGTGCATTTGATAATAAACTAGAGGAGTGGACATATAAGGATATTTCCAAAAAACATTTAATAAAAGCAAGCACGAGTGAAAAAAATTGGTTTGGTTTTGCTGATAAATACTGGCTCACAGCCATCATACCTGAAAAATCTGATAAAATAAATGTAAGCATTAAACATACTAACGCTAATGATATTGATAAATTTCAAGTAGATTTTGTTAAGTCTTATAAGAGTATACTTCCTGGTGCAAGCACTTCTAATGTGAATTATTTTTTTGCTGGAGCAAAAAAGTTGAATTTACTGGATTCTTATAAGGATACTCTCAATATACCTTTGTTTGATAAAGCTGTAGATTTTGGTGTTCTTTACTTTATAACTAAACCAGTGTTTTTACTGCTTGAATACTTTAACTTCGTTTTAAAGAATTTTGGCTTAGCAATATTATTGCTGACTTTAGTAATCAAACTTTTGATGCTTCCCTTATCTAATAGATCATATGTTTCAATGTTCAAGGTGAAAAGCTTGCAGCCTGAGCTAACTCGTGTAAAAGAGTTGTATAAAAATGACAGCTTAAAGCAGCATAAAGAGACAATTGCATTGTTTAAGAGAAACAACGTAAATCCAATGTCGAGCATTTTTCCCATGCTAATACAAATACCGGTATTTTTTGCTCTATATAAAGTATTATTTGTTACTATAGAGATGAGGCATGCTCCTTTTTTTTTATGGATTAAGGATCTTTCAGCTCCTGACCCAACGAACATCTTTACATTATTTGGGTTGTTTAATTATAACTTTCCTATTTCTATAGGCATTTTACCTATAATTTTCGGTGCCACCATGATAATTCAGCAGAAGCTAAGTGAGAAAGATCAAACCAGTAAAGATGATATTCAAGTAAATGTTATGAAGTTTTTACCTTACATTTCTGTCTTTATTTTTTCTTCTTTTCCTGCCGGCCTGGTAATATATTGGATATTTAGTAATATTATAACTCTAATTCAACAGTCATTAATAAAGTTGTTTTTAACAAAAAAAGTGGTAGTAAATGTCGAGAATACTAATAGTTAATTCGATTTATTATACTGAAATAGCGAACCTTTTGCTTGAAGGTGCAATTGATAAATTAAAAGGCAGTAATGCCAGTTACGATGTAGTTGAGGTTCCTGGTACATTTGAGATACCAGCTACAATTCTTTTTGCAGTCAAGAGTGGGCATACTAATTATGATGGTTATTTAGCTCTTGGGTGCGTAATTCGCGGTGAAACCGATCATTATCAATATGTTTGTAAAGGAGTAATTGAAGGCTTAAATGAGGTTGTTATGCATTATGCAATACCCCTTGGTATGGGTGTAATTACCGCTGACAGCAAAGATAAAGCACTAGTTAGAGCTGATAAAAACAAAAAGAACGTTGGTGGCCATGCAGCCTCAACTGTTTTGCGTATGATAGATTTACACAATAAATTAAAATAATGGAGGAAAAACCAGTAGATAAAAAGTGGCGCATAAAAAGAAGCACGGCAAGATTTCTTGCTGTACAAATTGCCTATTCAAATATTTTCGTAGGTTACAACAAAAGCACTTTTAAACTGGAAAATTGTGAGCTTAAGGACTACATAAATAAGTTGAAAAATATATTTGAATGTGAAGAATTTGAACATCAGTTCTTAGAAAACTTGTTATATAAGGTTATAAAAAGCAGTGAAGAATATGATAAAATAATAGAGTCTTATTTACACCCAAGTTGGTCCCTTTCACGGTTAAATCTTATAAGCTTATCTATTTTGCGTGTTGCAATATGTGAGTTAGCTAATTGTGATACGCCAGTTCCAGTTGTCATTAATGAATATACTAACATTGCATCTGATTTACTTGATAAACCAAGCGAAATTGGTTTTATTAATGGGTTATTGGATAAGGCAAAAGATGCAGTTAAATTAAATAAAAATCCTTAGCAATTATAGCCAGCAAGCACAAGGTGTCATCCGAGTAGCTGCTGTATGAACATTGTCTACCAGATCCCAGTGCTTGACACTGGAATGGCTTTGTTGTATCGCTCTTCGGATAGTAGGTAACGTACAATAAATTCATGAAGCTATCTCAAACTTAGCCATGCCTATTTCAGTAAATTTGTTAAGCAAATAACACTTGAGTAGCAGTTCCTTCTCACGATTAATCTCAGATTTGCTCCTAAAACTAAACCCAAATATTCGCTTCAACCTTGAGAAAAATCCTTCAATATACGATCTTTTTCCGTAATTTACTTCTTCTTTCCATCTTTTTATACCATTCTCACCATGTAATTTCATTAACTGAATAGCGGCATTTCTATCAAGCATATAATCCAATTTTGGATGCTCTGCTGCGTTGTTTTTCGGAGGAATTTTCGTTTTTATACCATATTGATTACACAGCTTATAGAGCTTTTCTCTGTCATATGCCCTATCTGCATATAGTACTTTTATGACATACTGAAAATCGACTTCTTTTAGCAAATCACAAGCTCCATAGTGATCAGAGTAGACACCGTTACTGTATTTTACAGCTATGGCTTTTTTGCTGTTTGTATTCAACATTACATGCAATTTTCTTGTCTGTTCATAGCTGCGATACTTTCTATCTTCGCTATTTTCTTTGCTATGACCAGGAGTGTTGTTGTATATACTAATTCCTGTACTGTCTATAGTAATTTCGATATCTTCCATATTATTTTTATCAATTCTGCAATCATTGATCTTAATATTGAGTTTCTTAAACCTTCTTGATGATTGTGAATAGCTGATAACTTGCAAATTTTTCCCAATTTGCTCAAGGTATCCTGCTATAAACCCAACTGTTTGCCTCAGGCCTATTCTAAATAAACAAGTTATTATGTGCACCAAAATTACAACTTTATCGCTATAAATATTGTTGCCACCTGGTATTTTTGGACCATTCTCGTACCACTTTTCTATGGCTTCGTTGATATAATGAAAAATATTTCCTCTTTTTTCTAGAAATTTGTTATATTCGCTATGGTTACTGACCCTCATTTTTTGTGGCATATTTTTTCTTTCAAGGTTAAATGGCTATTTTATAATGAATTTTGTCAGTAGCCACCAGATTTTTTCAGTTGCTATGCAACAAAGCCCACTGGAATCCAGAAAAATTGATTGTGCACTATACAACATTTTCGATCAAAAGCTGGATCCCAGTGTCAAGCACTGGGATGACAAGAAAGGGAGCACTGGGATGACACCATCATAAAGTGAACCAGTGTCAGCTACTTGCATGACACCATTTGTTGTACACTCACTTTTTCTTGATTTTTTAGTTTATCTTGCCTACCTACTTTGCCACTCTGCTGAACGGACAATGGCGTCAACTTAAGGAAAAATATCAGCGATAGTGTATAAAATTTCTCTCTAAATTTTTTATCATTAAATTATCCAAAGAGTGCAATAAACAGCACTTTTGTTTCTGTTTTATTTCAACAAAGAAGTCTAAAATGTGTCCTTTTTAGGTGAAACATGCGTGCGCCAAGCAAAGTGCGTAAAGTCCAGTTGGTGAAAATCCAACCCAGGCAAAGCCTAGCCAGCAGGCTGGAACAAACCACTATGCTGCGTAAGGTAACGAGCGTAGTAAAGCTAGTGGAATGGACAACACAGGGTACAACGAAAGTGAAGGTATTGAGTCCCGAAATTCTCGATGTCATAGAGGTCGACACGTTGCATATAGTGGAAGACAGCAAGAAGGGTAACAATAGGGCAAGTTATCACTCACTCTATCGGGATCTGAGGCCGTATCACGTGTTGAGATGGAGTTTACGTAAACTTGGGAGATCCTTTGTATTCCTATTAAGGTACGTTGGAACAAGTCAACAAAGGCGAGTACTGACGGAAGATATAAAGGAAGTCGGACTGATTGATAGTACTCAGAGTGTGGGAAAGCCACATACAAGGGGAAGCGGTCAGCAATATAGTGACTGGTTTAGGAATTGCTATGCCAATACAACGGAGGTTGGAATAACGTGCAAAGAAAACTAAATCAGATAGCAGTAAGAGCCAGGCAAGATAAACGATTGAAATTTAATCGTTAATTCATCTGATAAACGCAGAGAATCTTGCTGAATGTTATAAAGAGCTAAAGCATAACAAAGCATGCGGTATAGACCTTACTTTTACCCACAAATGTAAAAAGTGAGTAAGCTAAATAATTTAGGATCAAAATGATAGAAACAAGTACAAGCGTGCAATATACAGATGGCTTAGGGGATAAATGGCATAAGTGTTGAAAGTATCAAAAATAACGTGATATGAGATGATCAACGGCATGTAAATTACCTCCCGACAGTAAAACAATCGAACGTATAAAAGAGTCATTTAGATCCAATGTGAATTGCAGTAATGCTATTTTGAACCCATGTAGATTATTTTTGATTTTATAAACAAGAAATAACAAAGCCGTAATAATAATCATGTAAATATACACCTTCATGCCATTCATAGTATGGCTTAAAAAGTGCTTATATCCAAGATTTTGCTTTATAAATTTAAAGAACACTTCTATATCCCATCTGCGCCTATATAGCTCTGTTACTTCATAAGCTGGCATTTCAAACAAGTTTGTCAAAAACCATATTTCATCTCCAATTTTATTTCTGATTTTTATTAGCCGTAGATCATGCTTTTCTGCCACTTTACCTCGTGCACGATAAAGATTAACTATTATATCTTCTAAAATCTCTGATCCATCCGATTTTTGTTCTCTTATAACTTTGTTCCTGCTTATAACATCATGTTTTCTTCCTACTTTAACTCTTGTGATAAATTTGTACTCCTTTTCATCAAATTCGGCAAAAGTTCCAACTTTTCTGATTCCTCTATCAAATAATAAAATATCCTCTTTTTCAACTTTAGCTTCATTAATTGCTCTCACTAATGCTATATCTTCACTACTTTCTTCTTGTCCTTTACAAAATCTTATACTTGTCGGCAATTGATCCTTTAATCCTACACTCACTTTAACTTGACTGTCGTTACTTTTACCGCCTATTTTTAGCCCATCTTTTATGAGATATCCCGATAAATTTATGATCGTCGAATCAAACTTATGTAAGTTATTTAATGTTTTTTGGGGTAATAGCTTTTTAATCTTGCTCATCAAATCAATATATACTCCCTTAAAATATTCTGGATTTATAACTTTTAACCTTTTTGACAAACCACTGTATGTTACTGTACTTTTATCGCTATTCTTATCCATTATACACCTGTTTATTACCATTTCTAGCGCTCTTAGGCTTGTTTTTTGCCCCATTAATATTAACTTCATTAGACCTTTAAATATAATCTTGCCCAACAATTTAGTATTACATTTATCTACTTCACTTAATTTTCCTAGCCTTTCTAAATCCTCATCTTTTATTAAATTTAGTACTCTTTCTATTTGATCCATTATTGCCTCCATTTTCTTGCAATAATAGTTCTTTATGTCTTTTTTGTGTTACTTTCAACACTTATGGGATAAATGGCTGGAAAGAGAGTTAAAACACATTAATTTGGGAGATAAAAGGCTTAATAAAAGGCTTATAAAAACAAGTTATTGCATAGAGGGTAAGGCATCTGGTTCAATTAATCAAAGCTGTAGTGGGTGGAAAGAAGCTAAGGGTGCATATAGATTATTTAGCAATGAAAAGCTTGAAGATAAGGAAATTTATTCTTCCCATTATAAAGAAACTAAGGAAAGAATAAAAGGAAACCAGTTGGTCTTTTCAGTTCAAGATACAAGTTATTTGGATTTTGACTCTCATATAAAGACCAAGAGACTAGGCAGTATTTCTAAAGCTTATACAAAGCATAAAATGGGTTTACTGTTGCATAGTGCCTTAATAGTCAGCAGAGACGGATTACCTTTAGGTCTATCTTCCCAACAATGTTGGGCGCGTTCTATTAGGGAAGAAGAAACGGCACAAGAAAAAGCAAACAGAAAATACCGTACCTCCATAGAAGAAAAAGAAAGTTATAAGTGGATAACAGCTCTTAAAGAAACTATAAACAACCTTCCTCCAAATGTACAACTTGTTACCCTTGGTGATAGGGAAGCAGACATCTTCAAATTTTTATGGGTGGCTGAGACGTTAGGTAGTTTTTATGTAATCCGCAATCGAGCTAATAGAAGATTTATCTGTACTGAAGTCGGAAAAACAGATTTGCAAACACGCATCACTCAACTGCCAGTAAAAAAGAAAATTTCTCTAGAAGTTACTAAAGGTGGAAACCAGAGATCAAGGAAAGCTAATATTGAAGTTAAGTATATGAAAGGCTATATACCTATCAGATCTTCTTCCATTTATGGGTCAAAAGATACAATACATAAAATAAGTGATAAAATCCCTGTATATGTGGTAAGTGCAAAAGAAACAAATCCTCCTGATGGATTGGAAGCTATCGACTGGACTCTACTAACTAATGTACCGATTAATAATACTTTAGATGCCATAGAAAAGATAAATTGGTATAAGCTAAGGTGGAAAATTGAAGAGTATTTTAGGATTTTAAAATCAGGATGTAAGATAGAAAGCTCCCGCTTAGCTACAAAAGAAAGATTACAGAAGTTAATTGCTATAAAAAGTATAATCGCGTTTAAAATTTTATATTTGACAAAAGTGGCTTTATCAAATCCCATGGAAATTTGTACTAAAATTTTAAGCAACGAAGAGTGGAAGGTCCTTTACATGCGTGAGTATCGGGTAGCAACATTACCCGAAGAACCTCCAAACATAAAACAAGCTATTATTTGGTTAGGAAAATTGGGTGATTTATGAATAGAAAAAGTGATAATTTACCAGGGTCTATGACTCTATGGCCTTACTATTACCCACAAATATAAATGTTTGTTGCATAGCTCTTAATGGCATAACTTTTGCTTGAAATAACTGTTTATATGGTGCAATTTACAGCTTTTAGTTGCTAAAATTATAACTCTTAGTTTAATAATTTTAATCTAATAAGCTTTCAGGTTAATAAAATTAAATTATTTGAGTAAATACAATACTATGTTTTTATTTGTGGGTAATAGTAAGCTCTATGGCGGGGCTATGAAAACCTTAAGGAGAGCATTGTTATGCTTCACATCATAACCTCTCAAAATTGTGGGTAAAAGTAAGCTTTTAATAGAGCCTCTGCTATTTGTGTATACCCGTTCTCAGCAGCATAATGCAAAGGAGTTCTTCCTTTTTTATCTCGCGCATTAACATCTGTCCTTCCTTCTTTTAGTAGGATTTCCACCATTTGTACATATCCACACTCAGCAGTATGATGCAAAGGAGTAAATCCACATCCATTTTGTACATTAGTAGCTCCTGCCCTTAACAGAAGCCTTACCATTTCTATCTTATTCCCAAGGTGAACAGCATAATCTAAGGGAGTGAATCCCTTTCGGTCCTGCATGCTAACGTCTGCTTTTTCTGCAAGTAAGATTTCCGCTACTTGTGTATGTCCGTGCTGAGCAGCACAATGCAAAGGAAAGCTGTCATTAATATCAAAACCATTTGCCACCAAATGCTCTGCTAATTTTGCACAATTAAATTTAGCTGCGAATTGTAGTAAATCACCACATGGAAATTTCTTTAGATCAAAATTATTTTTTTCCCACCGTTTAAGAAATTTTTCTATAGTTCCTAAATTTCTTTCATTGGACTTAGCCTCTATTTCAGCTTTTATTTTATCGGCTATATTATCCTTGTTCAGGTTTTGGCTACAATTGACTGCTATTAGTATTTGACCTAACCCCTGCATTTTTTTCTCCAAGATATAAAATTTTATTATGGCATATGAAGTGGATTATGTCAATGAAAACCTAAGAAACTGGTTCTTCTTTTTTTCTATAGCTTTAGGCTTACCTACAATTTGAAAAACAACAAATTCGTCATTCCGCTACTCGTTAGCGCCCTTACTATTACCCACAAATAAAAACATAGTATTGTATTTACTCAAATAATTTAATTTTATTAACCTGAAAGCTTATTAGATTAAAATTATTAAACTAAGAGTTATAATTTTAGCAACTAAAAGCTGTAAATTGCACCATATAAACAGTTATTTCAAGCAAAAGTTATGCCATTAAGAGCTATGCAACAAACATTTATATTTGTGGGTAATAGTAAGGTTAGCGCCGCGGCGCATAAGTGTTGAAAGTAACACAAAAAAGACATAAAGAACTATTATTGCAAGAAAATGGAGGCAATAATGGATCAAATAGAAAGAGTACTAAATTTAATAAAAGATGAGGATTTAGAAAGGCTAGGAAAATTAAGTGAAGTAGATAAATGTAATACTAAATTGTTGGGCAAGATTATATTTAAAGGTCTAATGAAGTTAATATTAATGGGGCAAAAAACAAGCCTAAGAGCGCTAGAAATGGTAATAAACAGGTGTATAATGGATAAGAATAGCGATAAAAGTACAGTAACATACAGTGGTTTGTCAAAAAGGTTAAAAGTTATAAATCCAGAATATTTTAAGGGAGTATATATTGATTTGATGAGCAAGATTAAAAAGCTATTACCCCAAAAAACATCAAATAACTTACATAAGTTTGATTCGACGATCATAAATTTATCGGGATATC
Organism: Wolbachia endosymbiont of Phyllotreta cruciferae; assembly: GCF_918697765.1. Classification (NCBI taxonomy): domain Bacteria; kingdom Pseudomonadati; phylum Pseudomonadota; class Alphaproteobacteria; order Rickettsiales; family Anaplasmataceae; genus Wolbachia; species Wolbachia endosymbiont of Phyllotreta cruciferae. Next base: position 269,846 of record NZ_OU953855.1, on the reverse strand, counting down.
TCATAAAAGATGGGCTAAAAATAGGCGGTAAAAGTAACGACAGTCAAGTTAAAGTGAGTGTAGGATTAAAGGATCAATTGCCGACAAGTATAAGATTTTGTAAAGGACAAGAAGAAAGTAGTGAAGATATAGCATTAGTGAGAGCAATTAATGAAGCTAAAGTTGAAAAAGAGGATATTTTATTATTTGATAGAGGAATCAGAAAAGTTGGAACTTTTGCCGAATTTGATGAAAAGGAGTACAAATTTATCACAAGAGTTAAAGTAGGAAGAAAACATGATGTTATAAGCAGGAACAAAGTTATAAGAGAACAAAAATCGGATGGATCAGAGATTTTAGAAGATATAATAGTTAATCTTTATCGTGCACGAGGTAAAGTGGCAGAAAAGCATGATCTACGGCTAATAAAAATCAGAAATAAAATTGGAGATGAAATATGGTTTTTGACAAACTTGTTTGAAATGCCAGCTTATGAAGTAACAGAGCTATATAGGCGCAGATGGGATATAGAAGTGTTCTTTAAATTTATAAAGCAAAATCTTGGATATAAGCACTTTTTAAGCCATACTATGAATGGCATGAAGGTGTATATTTACATGATTATTATTACGGCTTTGTTATTTCTTGTTTATAAAATCAAAAATAATCTACATGGGTTCAAAATAGCATTACTGCAATTCACATTGGATCTAAATGACTCTTTTATACGTTCGATTGTTTTACTGTCGGGAGGTAATTTACATGCCGTTGATCATCTCATATCACGTTATTTTTGATACTTTCAACACTTATGCGCCTCGGCGGTATGATGTAGGGAAACCTTTCTTGGGTTAGCTATAAAGTTAAAATTCGACCAGGGCAGCCGCAATAAGGTAGCAAACGCCATCATGTCTTTAGGAGAGTTTGCTAATGAAAGTTCTTAAGTTGACGCCATTGATCGTACATTTAAGAAGAGAGATGGCACATCAACAGGTGATCATGGTCGCAAGTATGAAGTAAAATTATTAATGCTGTATCTACTTCATGGGTTAAGTAGTAAAATTGACTTTTGGTTAGCATCAAACATAGAAGGTTTTGGAGCCTTTGATGATATTTTTTTTGAGTATAAAGATCAGAAGAACAAATCGAGAATTATCTTGGTTCAAGCTAAGCACTGCAATACACATCGCTCTTCGAAGAATATTACTTTTGAAGATTTGTTTATTGATGGAAATGATAGAAAGCAACAGAAAGAAGATTTCGGGTTAAACAAATATTTTGAATCTCATCCTGAGATTAAGCAAAACCCTGAGTGTAAGAACAGTGATATTACGCTTGTCATTCATACTAATGTCAATGTGAACCTAAAAAAAGGTACAGAGAAGCAAGGAAGCGTAGAAACATTAGAGAAGTATCTGGAAGAGTCAAAGTTAACAAATGATAACACTTTAAATATTTATGAAGGTCAAAAAGGAACGTGCTACAAAATAAAAAATCATACTGAACTGAAAAAATACTTCAGTTGTGGTAGTGACGATGAAATAGAAGATTTTTTACTTAGAATAAGGTTTGTAGTTGATCAACCTAATCATTCAAAATTAGATGATATTATTAAGAAAGAAATAGGGAATATATACAAAATATCAGGGGAAGAAGATATTGATACAGTTTTTGTCCGTGTATATGACAAGGTAGGGAAATGGTGGGCACAACAGGGTAGCAAAGTTTCTTATCTAACAAGAAAAGACGATTATTTTAGGGAAGTTATAGAACATCTTTATAGTCTCAAACCTAGAGAAGATCTATTTGAACGGTGGAACATTCCACCTAAAATAGCTAGTGGAAATTTCATTGAACGAGAATATCTCAATGAAGAAATAGTAAATCATCTAAAGACAAAAAATGAGCCAGTTATATTAACTGCTTTGTACGGGTTAGGTGGAGTAGGTAAAACACAGTCAGTGCTAGATTTTATTCAAAAACATGGGAAAGAATACAAGGCAATATGTTGGTTTAATGCAAAAGATGAAGATCAACTACTCAGTGAATATGTTAATTTAGGAAGAAAATTAAATATTATTCACGATGAAGACAACATTTCTATTGCACAGCGAGCTTATTATGTGAAAAACTGGCTAGAAGATTCTAAACGTGAAGGCTGGTTGTTGATTTATGATAATGTATCAAATTATGAAGTCATTTCTAAGCTCAGACCTACAAAAGGCGGCAAAATAATAGTTACGTCTCGTAATACTGAATGGCCACAAGGGAGTATAGGTGTAGACGTTTTTACTCCCCCAGAATCAGAATTATATGTTAAGAAAATTCTAGGCCAGGTTTCAGAAAGCGATAGGCCAAATATAGGTATATTGGCAGAAAAGTTAGGTAGATTACCTTTGGCATTAGCTCAGGCTTGCGCTTACATCAAAGAAAACAAAATGACTATCTCACGTTACTTAGAAATTTATGCAGAAAGGAAGCTTTATTTATTATCTCATAAAACACTACCTAAGGATTCTAACCATGAGCCTGTGTTTATTACTTGGGATATTACAATGGACGCAATTCGTAATGAGTCTAAACTAGCAAGCAAGTTGTTAGTAGCTTGTGCATATTTAGACAATGATATTCCTAAAGATTTGTTAAGAATATTTCCTGAGATTGTAGAGAACAATTCTGAAGAAAAACCTTTTGAAGAAGTATTAGGTATATTATTGAGATATTCGATGCTAGTGTCCAATGAGCAGAGTAGTAGTGTTTCTATTCACTGTTTAGTACAAGATGTAATTAGGCTAAAGTCAAAGGAAAGTGGAAAAATTAAAAAAGATATAAAAACCGTTTTTCAATTATTAAAAGAAAGCTTCCCTGACGACAGTGACAAATTAGAAGATTATGCTAAGAAACGACAGTTGTTACCACATTTAGAAACGTTCTTATCACATATAGATGATTGGCTAGGAAAAAATCCTTTAGAAAAGCAAACAATAGAGAAGGATTATCTTGTGGATTTGTTAATACGAATGAGTGATGGATATTATTACTTGGGTAATCCTAGAAGACAAAAGGAGTCGCTTGAACGGGTTTTACCTATCTTTAGAAAACATTATGGATCTGATCATTTTATAGTCGCCACGGCACTGACAAACCTCGGTATCGCTTGCGGGGATTTAGGTGATCACAAGAAAAAAAAGACGTTGCTTGAACGGGCTTTACCTATTTCTGAGAAACATTATGGCCCTGACCATTTCGAAGTTGCTGCCATACTGACAAACCTAAGTAGTTCCTACGGGACTTTAGGCAATCATGATAAACAAAAGGAGCTTCTTGAACGGACTTTAACAATTAAAGAGAAACATTATGGCCCTGACCATTTCGAAGTTGCTAGGACACTGGCAAACCTTGGTAACTCTTATAGGGCTTTAGGTACTCCTCAAAAAGCAAAAGAGTTGCTTGAACGGGCTTTACCCGTCCTTAAGAAACACTACAGTCCTGATCATCCTGAAGTTGCTATACCACTTGCAAATCTTGGTATTGCCTATGGTGCGTCAGGTAATCATGAAAAAAAAAGGAGTTGCTTGTGCGGGCTTTAATAATTCAAGAGAAACATTATGGCCCTGATCATTTTATAGTTGCTAAACTACTGACAAACTTAGGTGGCGTTTACATAGTTTTAGGCGATCCCAAGAAAGCAAAAACGCTGCTTGCACGAGCTTTAATAATTCAAGAGAAACATTATAGCTTTGGTCATTCTGGAGTTGTTAAAACACTGATAAATCTAGGTAATGCTTATGGAGATTTAGGTGATCACAAGAAAAAAAAGGAGTTGCTTGAACGGGCTTTACCTATTTCTGAGAAACATTATGGCCCCGATCATTTCACAATTGCTATAGCACTAACAAACCTCGGTATCGCTTATGGGGGTTTGGGTGATCATAAGAAACAAAAGGAATTGCTTGAACGGGCTTTAGCAATTAATGAAAAACGTTATGGCCCTGACCATTTCGAAGTTACTGCCATACTAACAAATCTCGGCACCGCTCATTATGCTTTAGGTGATCCTCAGAAAGCAAAAGAGTTGTTTGAACGGGCTTTAGTTATCTTTAAGAAACATTACGATTCTGACCATTTTGAAATTGTTAAACCACTGGCAAACCTGGGTATCGTTTATGGTACTTTAGGTGATCCTCAAAAGGCAAAAGAGTTGCTTGAACGAGCTTTAGTAATTCAAGAGAAATATTATAAACCTAATCATTTTGAGGTTGCTAGGACACTAGTGAATCTAGGTAATGCTTACAGGAATTTAAGTGATCCTCAGAAGGCAAAAGAGTTGCTTGAACGAGCCTTAGTAATTCAAGAGAAACATTATGGCCCCAATTATTTTGAAGTTGCTATTACACTAACAAACCTTGGTGTCTTTCATGGGGATTTAGATGACTACGAGAAACAGAAGGGGTTACTTGAACGGGCTTTAGCAATTAATGAACAACATTATGGCCCCGACCATTTCGAAGTTGCTAGGACACTAGTGAATCTAGGTAACGCTTACAGGGATTTGGGTAATCCTCAGAAAGCAAAAGAGTTGCTTGAACGAGCCTTAGTAATTCAAGAGAAACATTATGGCCCCGATTATTTTGAAGTCGCTATTACTCTGACAAACCTTGGTATCTCTCATGTGGATTTAGGTGACTATAAAAAACAAAAGGAGTTACTTGAACGGGCTTTAGCAATCAAAAAGAAACATTACAGGCCTGACCATTTTGAAGTTGCTAGAACACTGGCAAACCTCGGTAATTCTTATAGGGTTTTAGGTAATCCCCAGAAGGCAAAAGAGTTGCTTGAACAGGCTCTAGCAATTCGAAAGAAACATTACGGCCTCGACCATTTTGAAGTTGTTAAATTACTGGCAACCCTCGGTATCGTTTATGGCACTTTTGGCGATCATCAGAAAGCAAAAGAGTTGTTTGAACGAGCTTTACCTATTTTTGAGAAACATTATGGCTCTGGTCATGTTCAAGTTGCCAAACTACTGGCAAATCTTGGTATTGCCTATGGCGCTTTGGGCGATCACAAGAAACAAGAGGAATTGCTTGAACAGGCCTTGCCTATTTTTGAGAAACATTATGGCCCTGATCATCCGGAAGTTGCTAAACTGCTGGCAGAACTAGATGACATTTAGGTTTTTAGCAATACTGGATTAACAACAATTCATTTGAGCTACACTTCCAAAACTAATCTATTTGGATCTTCTATATAATTTTTTATTTTAACGAGGAAAGTTACTGCTCCTTTGCCGTCAACTATTCTGTGATCGTAAGAGAGAGCAATGTACATCATAGGTCTGATTTCTACTGCATTACCAACAGCAACTGGCCTGTTTTGTATTGAATGCATTCCAAGTATTCCAGATTGCGGAGGGTTTATTATCGGAGTGGAAAGAAGTGAACCGTATACTCCACCGTTTGAGATGGTAAATGTTGCACCTTCCATTTCTGATACTTGTAATTTACCTTCGCGAGCTTTTTTGCCAAGAGCAACTAAAGTCAACTCAATTTCTGCAAATGACATCTGATCAGCACTCCGAATAACAGGTACAACAAGGCCTTTGTCAGTGCCAACAGCAACACCTATGTCATAGTAATGTTTATATATGATTTCATCGCCTGAGATTTCAGCGTTAATTTCAGCAATTTCTTTCAATGCTTGCACCGCTGCCTTTATAAAAAACGACATAAAACCAAGTTTTATTCCATATTTTTTTTCAAAGGCGTCCTTATATTTTGCTCTTAGATCCATGACATTTTTCATGTCAATTTCATTGAACGTGGTCAGTATTGCAGCAGTATTTTGCGATGCTTTCAAACGAGCGGCAATTACTTGCCTTATTTTACTCATTTTTACTCGTTCCTCTCTTTGCTCTCCACTTACTACACTTTTTGGCAATTCATATTGTTTTATTGCAGGTTGTTCAGCTTTGTTCATATGGCCTATCACATCTGCTTTTGTTATTCTGCCTCCCATGCCAGTTCCTTTGACGCTTTCTGCACTGATTGCATTTTCTTCCATAATTTTACGAGCTGATGGAGCATCTTTTTTAGCAGCACTTTCGCTTTTATCTTCTTTTCTCGCTTCCTCTTTTACTTCTCCCATGGAAAGCTTCGCTAACAATTGATCAGGACTTATTACATCATCTTCTTTTATAAGAAATTCAGTTATTTGCCCTGAAGCTTCTGCAGTTAATTCGAGTGCTGTTTTGTCAGTTTCAATTTCAAAGATCAAGTCATCTACTTTTACTGCTTCTCCAATACCCTTCTTTATTTTTACTATACCTTCTGTAACTGATTCACCACCAAGAGTTTTTGGTGCTCTGATTTCTATAATTTTGCTCATAAAACAACTTCCGTATAAAACTTTCTATAGATTTATACATGAAAAGAGACATGTAATAAACTAATAAATTCATTGAGGCTCTTATCATTTAGAAGTGACAAACGGATAACATATTCCCAAATGTCATTCCAGCACGTGACGCTAGGCCATAAAAATTCCTTGACAAGCTTTGTCAGCCCCCCTATCATGGTACTGAAGCTATTTATTTATCTTCGCAATCCGTGCAGGTTAATGACAAAAAACTTAGGGTATTTGGCGTCTCATGTTTAATTTTTCGCACTACGTGCATCGCATGTCTTTAAAAATTTTTAGGTTTTTACCTATATAAGCCGAAACGCGCTTACAAAGCGTTTAAGACAGCAAAAAACGTCAAATTGACAAGGGAGAATTTGAATGCTAGCTACTACGGGGTTTCTTTGCCTTTTTTCCTGCTTAGTAAATTTCTTAAACACTTGCGATGTAGGTTAGTTGCAAGTTAAAAGCAGCTAAATCGCTCTTAATCAAGCGTTTTAGAATAAAAAAAACGCCGATATTTTAGTACATAGTAAATAGCCAACCACCACGGGGCTTCTTTTGCCTTTTTTTTCGCTTGGTAAATTTTTTAATATTTATAGCTAAACGACAACCGTCATCCCGCTGCTTGTTAGCGGGATCTAGAGATACCGCGAATGAATCGCGGGATGACGGTTAAATAATTCGTCATCCCGCTACGTGTTAGCGGGATCTAGAGATACCGTGACGGTATGACGGTTCGCGGTGGTATGACGATAAGGTTTATACCTTGTCATGCAAGTACTAGAATCCAGTAAGCTTATTTATGCATATAAAAGGTTATTATTTTGTAAAGTCAAAGTTGCTTTTGGTTTTAAGTTAAAGTACAATAAATGCAAAGGTTTATATAAACTGGATCCAAGTAGTTAGCTACTTGAATGACATCAGACAAACAATCGTACACACAATGGCGTCAACTTAAGGAAAAATATCAGCGATAGTGTATAAAATTTCTCTCTAAATTTTTTATCATTAAATTATCCAAAGAGTGCAATAAACAGCACTTTTGTTTCTGTTTTATTTCAACAAAGAAGTCTAAAATGTGTCCTTTTTAGGTGAAACATGCGTGCGCCAAGCAAAGTGCGTAAAGTCCAGTTGGTGAAAATCCAACCCAGGCAAAGCCTAGCCAGCAGGCTGGAACAAACCACTATGCTGCGTAAGGTAACGAGCGTAGTAAAGCTAGTGGAATGGACAACACAGGGTACAACGAAAGTGAAGGTATTGAGTCCCGAAATTCTCGATGTCATAGAGGTCGACACGTTGCATATAGTGGAAGACAGCAAGAAGGGTAACAATAGGGCAAGTTATCACTCACTCTATCGGGATCTGAGGCCGTATCACGTGTTGAGATGGAGTTTACGTAAACTTGGGAGATCCTTTGTATTCCTATTAAGGTACGTTGGAACAAGTCAACAAAGGCGAGTACTGACGGAAGATATAAAGGAAGTCGGACTGATTGATAGTACTCAGAGTGTGGGAAAGCCACATACAAGGGGAAGCGGTCAGCAATATAGTGACTGGTTTAGGAATTGCTATGCCAATACAACGGAGGTTGGAATAACGTGCAAAGAAAACTAAATCAGATAGCAGTAAGAGCCAGGCAAGATAAACGATTGAAATTTAATCGTTAATTCATCTGATAAACGCAGAGAATCTTGCTGAATGTTATAAAGAGCTAAAGCATAACAAAGCATGCGGTATAGACCAGGTGACAGTAGAAGCTTATGGAGAAAATCTTGAAGAGAAGCTCAACACTCTGGTGGATAGTATGAAAAGAAAGCGATATCAACCGCAACCAGTGAAAAGAGTATATATACCAAAAGCTGGAAGCAAAGAGAAACGCGGGCTTGGAGTACCGTCTACAGAAGATAAGTTAGTCCAGATAATGCTGAAGAAGATATTAGAAAATATTTATGAAGCTAACTTTCTGGATAACTCATATGGTTTTCGTCCTGGTAGAAGCTGTCATCAAGCGGTAAATGCACTAAATAAAGCAGTTATGTACAGACCAACTAACTATGTAGTAGAAGTTGATATCAAGAAATTCTTTGATAATGTCCAGCACAAATGGCTAATGAGATGCTTGAGAGAACGGATAACAGACCCAAACATACTGTGGTTAGTAAAACGATTTCTTAAGGCAGGAGTAGTCGAAGCAGGACATTATGAAGCAACTGAACTAGGCACACCTCAGGGGGGAATAGTAAGTCCTATACTAGCTAATATATAGTTGCATTATGTGCTGGATTTGTGGTTTGAAAAGAAATTCAAGCTAAGATCTAAAGGTTATATGGAGCTAGTTAGGTATGCAGACGATCACCTGATTTGCTGCGAAAGAGAAAAAGATGCTAGAGAACTCTTAGAGTCACTGAAACAAAGGCTAGGAAAATTTGGACTGGAAATATCTGAAGACAAAACAAGAATAGTAAAGTTTGGCAAAAAGGAGTGGCAACAAGGAATAAGGGAGAAACGAAAAACGGAAAGTTTCAACTTTCTAGGATTCACCCATTATGGTACAAGGAGTCGTAAAGGTAGAGTAATGGTAGGTCATAAAACCTCGAAAGAAAATCTATCTAGAAAACTTAAAGAAATCAAAGAATGGGTGAAAAAGATCCGAAATAAAGTTCACCTTAAAGATTGGTGGTCAATACTTAAAGCAAAACTAACAGGACACTATAACTACTTCGGAGTTAGCGGAAATTACCGGTGGTTGAATAAATTCTTCTGGCGGGTAATCAAGCTAGCGTATAAATGGATAAACCGACGTAGTCAGAAGAAGAGTATGAATTCAAAGCAATTTATACACTATCTACAAGTTAATCCATTACCAAAACCAAGAATATGCTACTCATTATATACAAAATAGGAAATGCTGTGAATACTACATTGTGGAGCCGTGTGCGGGAAAGCTGCAAGCACGGTTCTGGTGGGGGAGTCATAGCGATAAAACTTAATCAGGAGGATTTAAAACTATGACTTCTACCAAACAAAAAGGAAAAAATTTTATTCTACAAATTAAAAATATAATATACTCGAAAGCTTTTCAGAGAATCCATTGTGTTGAGTTTTACACGAACAAGAAAACTTCCTTTTTCGGCAGTATTTTCTATGATTTTAAAGTTAGTTAAAAAAAGTTTGGGAATAGAATGTGAACTTATGGAGCCATTGACATGTACCCTCAAAGCAAGCTTTTTCTAAAGCAAGATATAAGATTTGCCATACAGGCTTTCAAGAATTTAAGCATCCAAACAGCCTATCAGGATGAACCTGAGTTGGAGAGGCTATAGACTTATTGCAGCAGATGGTTCTGGTATGAGATTACCCAGCTCTGAGGAAATTGTATCCGAGTTTGGCCGCTTTAAACCAAATGGAACAACAGGCACAATGCCACCATTGGCAATTTGTTTGTTGATTTGTGTACTTCGCTGATTTGTAGTGCTCGTCTTGCGGCTTGGAATATAGGTGAACAAACGTTGGCGGAAGAGCAATTACCCGAAGTTATCACTCAAATGCGTTCATTAAATCAAAAGAAATTATTATTTATCTATGATCGTCTTCAGTAAAATTCATTCAGCAGCATTATGATTTGGAAGTAGATTTTATTTTTCGCTTGCAAAAAAGAAATTATAGCAAGCTATGGGAACGAATTGCATCTGGAGAATTAGATTTCGATTTTATATTAGAAAATGAAAAGCTAAAAAATAAAATGAAAGGACAGAAAGTAAGAGTAATAGTGCTGACATTAGCCAACGGAGAAACAGAGGTATTGATTACTTCACTTTTTGACCGAGTAAAATTTACTTTGGAAGATATCAGCAAAGCTTATGTATTAAGGTGGCATATAGAGGAGTGCTATAAACGACTCAAAATAGGTGCAGAGTTAGAGAATTTTTCTGGCGTAAATTTAGAGGCTGTATTACAAGAATTTTGGGCAAACTTAGTCATGTGTAATATATTGTCGCTTCATATGTGTGATGCACAAGGGCCTTGGAATCCAGATCAAATTGCTGAGTATCGTTTAAATTTTTCGGTTTTATTTGGTGTAATGAGGCAGAAACTCTATCAGGTACTTATTGCGCCAAAAAACTTTCAAGCCCTTTTTGATAGAGCAAGTATACGCGCTAAAGTTAAAATCCGACCGGGACGATTGTATAGCCGCGATAAGGTAGATAAGCCCAAACGCCATCATGTCTTTAGGAGAGTTTGCTAATGAAAGTTCTTAAGTTGACGCCATTGGAAGAACAGTTGCATTCCTGCACAATTTATTCTCATGACAAAAACGTCTTAACTTTTTCTCTACTTTTTCTGGGCAAGGTCACTAATTGACATGGTATCTTGTTAAAATATTTTTTGAAAAAATGGATTGAATTATAGGTAGATTTGGCTATTATTTGTAATACATGGGTATTGGATAAAATGTTTGAATTTAGTTCTGTGCTGCTAGCTCGAATTCAGTTTGCCTTCACAATAGGCTTTCACATTATATTTCCTGCTTTCACGATCGGGCTTGCAAGTTTTCTAGCCTTTTTGGAATGGTGTTGGCTTAAGACTGGTGATACACGTTTCCGTGATGTTTATAAATTCTGGATCAAGATTTTTGCCGTTGCTTTTGGCATGGGAGTGGTATCTGGAGTTGTAATGTCATATCAACTTGGTACCAATTGGTCAATTTTTTCTGACCGCATAGCCAATGTTCTCGGCCCTCTATTTTCCTTTGAGGTTTTAACAGCCTTTTTTCTGGAGGCATCTTTTTTGAGTATTATGCTATTTGGATGGAATAGAGTAAGTTCTCGTATGCACTTTGCTTCTACTTGTATTGTTGCAGTGGGAACGCTTATTTCAGCTTTTTGGATTATTGCAGCCAACAGTTGGATGCAAACACCCGCTGGATTCACGATTGGTGAGAATGGTCTACTATATCCAACCAATTGGTTAGAGATTATTTTTAATCCTTCTTTCCCTTATCGCTTTATTCATATGGTAACAGCAGCCTATCTTACAACAGCTTTTGTGGTTGGTGGTGTAGGAGCATTTTATCTTTGGAGAAAACGACATGCTCCTCAAGCAAGAATTATGCTTGGTATGGCAACCATTATGGTAGCTTTAGCTGCACCATTTCAGCTGTTCATGGGGGATAGGCATGGATTAAATACACTAAAGCATCAACCTGCTAAGATTGCTGCAATGGAAGGTATATGGGAAACCGAAAAAGGGGCTGGCTTACTTTTATTTGCTTATCCGGATCAGCAAAATGAAATTAATCACTACGAGATAAAAATTCCTAATCTTGCCAGCTTGATCTTAACACATGATTTTTTAGGAGAAGTAAAAGGATTAAAGGAATGGAAAAAAGAAGATAGACCACCTGTAGTATGGGTATTCTGGTCCTTCCGTATAATGGTTGGAGTTGGAATTTTAATGATCATAATTGGGTTAGTAAGTGTTATACAGTATCTTCGTAGCAAATTATTCCAAAGTTGTTTCTTACATGGATGGTGGATATCAATGATGCCGTCTGGGTTCATAGCGTTACTTGCAGGTTGGTTCACTACTGAAATTGGTCGTCAACCTTACACTGTATATGGAATTATGCGCACAATTGAATCATTTTCACCTGCGATTACCGGTCCTCAGGTTGCATGGTCTTTGATTGCATTTATCGTTATGTATACCCTTATATTTGGAGCAGGCAGTTACTATATCCTGAAACTTATATACAAAGAAATTCCTGTCATTAAAGAAGAAGAGCAATTTTATAAACACGGTATTGGAGCTTCAGTGATTGATGCTGGTACATCTGGAAAGGGCAACAATCATGTTTGATTTTTCTTCCTTAATTAATTTACCCCTAATCTGGGGACTACTAATTGCCATAGCTGTTTTACTGTATATTTTAATGGATGGGTTTGATTTAGGTATTGGTATTTTACTTCCTTTTGCACCGTCAGATAAATGCCGTGATCACATGATAAGTTCAATTGCACCATTTTGGGATGGAAACGAAACATGGTTGGTACTAGGTGGTGGAGGGTTGTTTGCTGCTTTTCCTCTTGCATATTCAATATTAATGCCTGCTTTTTATATTCCAATCATTATTATGCTGCTTGGCCTTATAGTGCGCGGAGTATCCTTTGAGTTTCGTTTTAAGGCAGAAGGAAAATACAGGCGATTATGGGATTATGCCTTTCATTTTGGGTCACTTGGTGCTGCATTTTGCCAAGGCATGATTTTAGGTGCATTTATACATGGTGTAGAAGTAAACGGACGCAACTTTTCTGGTGGCCAATTTGATTGGGCAAGTGCTTTTAGTGTAATGACAGGCATTGCTGTGATATTTGGATATGCACTTTTAGGTTCTACATGGCTCATAATGAAGACAGAAAATATAACACAAGAATGGGCACGCAAGGTTGCTTCTTATACGCTTGGTTTTGTAGGTATTTTCATGGGACTAGTGAGTGTAGTGACACCATTTTTAAATGAACGTATTAAAAACTTTTGGTTTAGCATGCCAAATTTTTATTATTTATTTTCTATTCCATTACTCACATCTTGGCTATTTTTCATGCTGTGGTTTGATCTTCAGAATACTAAACGGGAGTACCGTCCATTCTTTCTCAGTATTGCTATTTTTTTTATGGGATATTTAGGTTTAGGAATTAGTATCTACCCATGGATTATACCTTTTCAATATACCATTCTGGATGCAGCTGCTTCTGGGCCAAGTTTATCTTTAATGCTCATTGTTATAATACCGCTTTTACCAATCATTTTAACTTACACTGGTTATTGCTATTATGTCTTTCGTGGAAAATCAAATTATGAACACACATATTAAGGAGTTAGTGACCTTATGGTTAAAACGTTACCCTTAAATCAAGCAGTCGTTCTGGCAATGGCGTCAACTTAAGAGCCTTCATTAGCAAATCCTCCTATGGATTTTCTGACTTCTTGTCATATAAGTAGCTTGACGCTGACATTCAGTTTTCTTTATAATTTTCTTTGTGAAAGAACAAAAATGCTTATTTGTAACGATAGCTGGCTTACCAAATGCTGGGAAGTCTACATTAATTAACAGCATCATAGGCAAGAAAATTGCAATTGTCACCCCTAAAGTGCAAACAACAAGGACGCAAATAAGGGGTGTTGCAACATGCAACAACACACAAATTGTCTTTACTGACTCCCCAGGAATTTTCTCAGCAGAAACAAAACTTGAAAAAGCTTTAGTCAAATCTGCATGGTCGGCAGTTAAGGATAGTGACATCACTTTGTTGCTTGTTGATGTAAGCAATTATTTGAAAAATATAGAAAGAATTAAGACTATATTTATGCGGCTGCAGCGCACAAAAGGCAGATGCATTTTGGTTATCAATAAAACTGATTTGGTAAAAAGGCCTGAATTAAAGATGGCGCATGAGCATCTGAATTTGCTTTATAAATTTGAAAAGGTTTTTATGATATCAGCATTAAAGAATGATGGACTTTCTGATTTGATGAATTACTTGTCTGAAGTTGCATCGGTGAGCCCCTGGTTTTATGAAGAAGATCAAATAACCGATTCCTCGACAAATTTTTTATCAGCAGAAATTACGAGAGAAAAATTATTCTTGAACTTGCGTGAAGAATTGCCATACTCTACAGCTGTTATAACTGAACAATTTGAGGAAAAAAAAGATAAGAGTTTAGTCATCAAACAGATCATATTTGTGTTGAAAGATAGTCATAAAAAAATAGTGCTAGGAAAAGATGGCAGTAATATAAAAAAAATTAATATCGAAGCGCGTGCTGAACTAGAAAAATTATTTGAGTGCAAGGTACACCTCTTTTTATTTGTGAAAGTGCGACCTTGGATCGACCGTCCGGAGGAGTATATAGGCAATGCTTAATTCTTTATTGGTATTTGATATTGAAACTATACCAGATGTAAATTCCTGCAAAAATTTACTCAATATTAGTGATGATAGTAGTGTAGAAGAGAAGAGGGATGCATTAACAAAATATCATCTTGAAATAACAAACGGGCAAAACTCTTTTCTGCGTCAGCCTTTTCACCTTGTTGTAGTTATTAGTTTTTTACTTTGCAATATAAGCTACCAGAGTGGTTATGAGGTGTTCACACTGCAAGAAATAAGATCTGGAGGCACACTAAATTCCAGTGAAAAGGAGCTAGTGAAAGGATTTTTTAACTACATATCAGAGAAAAAGCCAAGATTAGTTTCGTTCAACGGACGCACTTTTGATATACCAGTGCTGAAGTATCGTGCTATGGTCCATGGCATTCAAGCAGAATATTTTCATAAAGCTGGCGATAAGTGGAATAGTTACAATCAGAGATATAGCAGTGATTGGCATTGTGATTTGCTCGAATCCCTCTCTGATTTTGGAGCTTCTGCGAGAGTAAAAATGAACGAAGTTTGTGCAGCATTTAATCTTCCTGGTAAGATTGGAGTTGATGGGTCACAAGTTATGGACTTATACGATAGCGGCAAGATACAAGAGATTCGAGATTATTGTGAAACAGATGTAATTAACACTTATTTGATTTACTTAAGGTTCATGCATCATCAGGGAAGGATTACTACTGAAAGCTACAACAAAAGTGTGGAAGAGCTACTTTTAGAGTGCGAAAAAAAAGAATACCTAAAGAAATTTAAAGAAGAATGGCAAATAACTTGTGGTGGAAAAATTTTACTTCCATAGAATAAATAGTCGAGTTATAATGCACTAACAAGCGAGCCTCTGTACTAAATTTTGGTTAATATACACGTTGAGCATATTAAGAAAGTTGCTTTTAAGGTATTGCATTTTACTTTTATTTTCGTTATAAGGTTGCTTTAAGTTGAATTTTCAACATTTTTATACTATTTACATTTAAGATATGATTTCGAAATTTTTTGGGGGCACTTCATGAAAAAGTCTATGTATACTAGAACTGCTCTAGTTTCTTTATTAACTTTATGTTCTTTCAGCAGTTTTGCAGCTGACTTTCCTGATGAGAGTATGAAGGAAATAAAAAAGCAAGAGAGCACAAAAACTTCTGGAAAAACAGAAGTTATGAAAACATCAAATAAAAAACTGAAAGAAAAGATGGACAGAATATGTAATGCTGATCCAAGAAAAAAAGCTGAAGAGCTTAAGAAAAAAGAGGAGCTAAGATTAGCAGCCGAGCAGAAGAAAAAAGAGGAGATCAGGCTAGCAAATGAGAAAAAAGCAAAGCTTATAGAGGATTCAAAAGCGAAAGCTCTAAACGCTAAGAATTCTAATATAGAAAAAGGTAAAGTTTCAAAAACTAAGCGTTCTAAAACTAAGAATGCTAAAGTTGAAGCTAAAGATGTAAAGAAGGATATAAAAGTTGTTAACAAAAATACAGAGGAAAAAGGTAAGGCAAGTCCTGTTGTTTCAGTTGGTGGAGTTGATATTATCGATACCAATCAAGGGCAAAGTAATTTAAGAATAACTTTTGGTGGTGTTGTTGATGCTCAAGGTTATGGCAAAGCTGGACCAAGTGGCGCAGATTATAAACGTTATAACGTTATGCCAAACAGATCTACAGAGTATTATAATGCCACTCCAGATATAACAAAAGGAGCAAATCCAATATTCTATGAAGGAATAGGAAATATTGGTGATTACAGCAACGATATGGGTATGATTGCTGATGCAATATTGCACCTCAGAGCAGAAAATAAGAATGAAGATTTAGGTCTTCTTTATGGTGCTGACGTGCAGTTTCATGTCCCAGTGACCGAAGGTAAGGGAGCTTCACAGGGTGTTTATGCTGCAAAAGGCAGAAGTGCGCATGTGTTTGTTAACTCAAAATATGGTGACGTGAAGCTTGGTTACCAATTTGGTCCTGAGGCTCTGATGAGGCTTGATGCAACAAGAATTGCGACTGTTGACGGAGCTGCAGATAGTGACTGGTTCAGAAAAGTGAACTTAGAAGGAAGCGCTGCTAGCTTTCCATTTTATGTAACACCACGTCTTTACACTGAAAGTTTTTCGAGTGAAAGTGAAAAATTCTCTTTCCGTATGGCAGGGAAATATAACAAAGGCGTTATGACTACACTGCCATTTAGAGTTGCTTACTACTCACCAAATTATATGGGCGCAAGATTTGGTATCAGCTACTCACCTCGTTATGATAGTGGTTTGTTTACTGTAAAAGAAACAGTTTCAGAAGATAAAGGCGGTAAGATAGAACATAAGGAAACGATAAAGCATGTCGGCCCAGACTATGAGCACATAGTAAGTGCTGGTGCATCATATGAATATGACTTTGATAAACATAACATAAAAGTTAAAACTTCTGCAGTTGGTGAATATGGCTTTCCAAAGCAACCAAGTAAAGATAAGCATCTTTATAAGGAATTTGTGGAGTATAATGACCTGATGGGTGTTAATTTTGGTGTAAGCGCTGATTATAAGATTAATGAAGATCAAGGCGTAAAGTTTGCTGCCTCTTTTGCATACTTGGGCAAATCTGGTCAACCAAAGGGTATTAAAAAATTAATTGGTGATACCTATACGGAAATTGATAGTAAAGATGCTACTGATGGCAAAAGAGTGGAAGGGCTGAAAGCTCAATTTGGTAAAGATAGTATAGATACCATGTATTGGACTGTAGGAGCTGGGTATCAACATGAGAATATCTACACAAGTTTGACGTATTTTGGCAGCAGAATGAATGACAAAGATATGCTTCATGATGGTGCACTTGGCGTTCAATATGATCTGTCTCCTGCATGCAGTAAGAACAAATTTGTTCCTTACGCAGCTCTCCATTATTTTATGACTAACGAAACAGGTAAGCTGAAAGATGAGTCTGATGCTGATGTACCTTCTAACCAAGGAATTCTCCTTCTTACTGGTGTGAAGTTTTCTTTCTAACCAGCCAGTACACACCACAGTTAACTGTGGTGTATTCTTGTCTGTTAGTGTTTATTTGTCGATCAAATAAACATATGGTGTCCTCTCTCCTGTCATCCCAGTGCGTGACACACAACTGTACGAACATTGTGATTTGAGGACACTCCACCAAGAAGGATGTCATCCCAGTGCCCAGACACTGGGATCCAGCTTTCCATGCAACTTCATCAAAAGCGTTTATTCAGCATAAGATCAGCCACTTTTTATGCTCACCAAATCAGTTTGCTTACTTACAAGCAAAATTTCCTGGATTCCAGTGGGCTTTGTTGCATCACACTTTATGAGATGGTGATTTATGGTAAATTCATGTAACTATCTCAAATTTAGCCATACCAATATCAGTGAATTTATTAAGCAAATAGCATTTGATTAGCAGTTCTTTTTCTCGATTTATCTCAGATTTATTCCTAAAACTAAATCCGAATATTTGCTTTAATCTTGAGAAAAACCCTTCAATATAAGATCTTTTCCCATAATTTACTTCTTTTTTCCATTCTTTCATGCCATCTTCACCGTATAATTTTATTAACCTAATAGCAGCATTCCTGTCAGACATATAATCTATTTCTGGATGTTCTGCCGCATTGTTTATTGGTGGAATTTTTGTCTTTATATCGTATTTGTTACACAACTTATAAAACTTGTGCCTATCACATGCTCTATCTGCATATAGTGCTTTTATGGCATGCTGAAAATCAACTTCTTTTAGCAAATCACAAGCTCCATAGTGATCAGAGTAGACACCGTTACTGTATTTTACAGCTATGGCTTTTTTGTTGTTTATATTCAACATTACGTGCAATTTTCTCGTTTGCTCATAGCCACGATATTTTCTGTCAGTGCTATTTTCCTTGCTGTGACCAGGAGTGTTGTTGTATATACTAATTCCTGTACTGTCTATAGCAATTTCGATATCTTCCATATTATTTTTATCAATTCTGCAATCATTTATCTTAATATTAAGTTTCTTAAACCTTCTTGATGCTTGTGAATAGCTGATAACTGCCAAATCTCTTCCTATTTGTTGCAAATACCCTTTTATAAACCCGACTGTTTGTCTTAAACCAATTCTAAAGAAACTGACGATTATATGCACCAAAATCACAACTTTATCACTATAAATATAGTTGCCGCCCTGCATTTTTGGACAATTCTCGTACCAATTTTCTATGGCGTCATTGATATAACAAAAAATGCTTCCTCTTTCTTGGAGAAATTTGTTATATTCATGGCAGTTACTGACTCTCATTTTTTGTGGCATATTTTTTCTTTCAAGGTTAAATGGCTATTTATAATGAATTTTGTCAGTAACTGCCAGTTCTTTTCACTTGAGCGATGCAACAAAGCCATTCCAGTGTCAAGCACTGGAATGACACCCTATGGTCACCGGAATGACGCTTTATGGCTACTTAGATGATGAGAAAAGAACACACTGCCCTTATTCTACTGGCCGTATAGCTACTTTCAAATTTAATCAATTAAGCAGGAGGCCCCTATGCAAACCACACTAAAAAATCATTTAGCTGGAGAATTACTTACCACTGCTACGTGCTGGAAATTAAAGCTCGCAGGTGGAGAAGTAATGGGATTCACTGACTATGATGAAGACTTAAATATTGATAATATACTCTATAAATCTTCAAGTGGATTTACAGCCAGTAGTATAATATTAAACAGCGATTTAAAGACTGATAATTTGGAAATTGAGGGAATATTAAATAGTGTTGATATCAAAGAAAAAGATGTTTTATCAGGAAAGTACGACTTTGCAAATATTGAGATATTTCTTGTGAATTATAAAGACTTGACCCAGGGAACAATGAATCTACATTCAGGAATTTTTGGTAAAGTGACATTAAGTAGTGGAAGATTTATTGCTGAAATTAGAGGGCTCTCAGCAAAGCTTGAGAGAAGCATAGCAGAATTATACTCTCCTGCATGCAGAGCACAATTTTGCGATGATAAATGTAAAGCCGATACTAAAAAATTTAGTAAAATAAGTACAATCACTAAAGTAATAGATGAAAGAAGATTTGAAGACACGAATTTAACTGAGAGTGATGAATATTATAAGCACGGAGTAGTAAAATTCTTTGGCTCAATAGCGTTTGAAGGTGTAGTAAAAGAATATAAAAATAAAGTAGTTACGTTGTTTACTTCGCCTCCATACCAAATTTTTGCTGGAGATAAATATTCAATACTCGCAGGTTGCGATAAAACATTTCCAACTTGCAGAAGCAAGTTTAACAATACTGTGAATTTTCGTGGTGAACCCTATATACCAGGTTTTTATATTGTTTAGCAGTACAATTTTCAATATTATGAATAAGCATGGAAAGGTGGCTGAGTGGTCTAAAGCACACGCTTGGAAAGCGTGCACATATGAAAATATGTCGGGGGTTCGAATCCCCCCTTTTCCGTATGTTACTTCTAGAATAGTATAAAACCCCCGGTCGCGCACACAACTGTACGAACATTGTAATATGGTACAATGTTACAACTATGCGGTGGTAATTTACGATAAATTCATGTAGCCATTTCAAATTTAGCCATACCAATGTCAGTAAATTGATTAAGCAAATAACACTTGAGTAGCAGTTCCTTCCCACGATTAATTTCAGATTTGTTCCGAAAATTAAACCCGAATGTTTGTTTCAGTCGCGAGAAAAAACTTTCTACATAAGATCTTTTTCCGTAGTTTGTTTGCCTTTTCCACCTCTTCATTCCATCTTCGCTGTATGACTTTATTAGTCTAATTGCAGCATTTCTCTCTGCCATACTTTGGATGCTCTGCTGCATTGTTTTTTTGGAGGAATTTTTGTCTTTATGCCGCATTCATCACACAATTTATAGAGTTTATGTCTGTCATATGCTCTGTCTGCATATAGTGCTTTTATGGCATGCTGAAAATTAACTCCTTTAACGCGAATTCTGGATTAAAGGAGAATAGAAAAGGCAAGAAAACAGGGTAAACTCAGCAGTTATAAAAAAATAGATGAGGTTACCCATGGAAGATATAACAAAACTGTTTTGTTTGGTCGATGATTTTTGCAGAGATATAGAGAAAAATTTTGCAGGTAAACTACTGCCAAATGGTAAAAAACCCACAAGAATAACGGAAATTGAGCACTCCGAAATCATGACAATAATCCTGCTATATCAACAATCTCCGTGTAAAAATTTCAAAACTTTCTACCTACATTACCTAACGTTGCTCTACAAATCAGAGTTTCCAAAGTTGCCTTCATATACCAGGTTTGTTGCTCTAAAGCCTAGGGTTTTGTGGCATTTAGCAATGTTGTTGCATTGGCTTTGTGGACAGTCAGAAAACACTGGAATTTCATATATAGACACAACTCCCATTGCAGTTTGTCATGCAAAAAGAATATCCAAAAACAAAGTTTTTGCTGGAATTGCAAAATTAAGCAAGAGTACTTACGGCTGGTTTTTTGGTTTCAAATTACATATGGTAATCAATGAAAATGGTGAAATTCATGCACTTACGCTAACAAAAGGCAATGTTGATGATAGGATACCTGTGCCAAATCTGACGGGAAAATTAACCGGCCTTTTGTTTGGTGACAAAGGTTATATTGCAAAAGAGCTTTTTCAGAAGCTGTTTGACCGAGGTTTGAAACTTGTTACCAAGGTGAAAAAAGGTATGAAAAATGCATTAATTTCGCTAAATGAGAAGATTTTACTGAGAAAAAGGTCTATCATTGAGACTGTTTTTGGTTACCTAAAAAATAGACTAGAAATTGAACACACTCGCCATAGATCCCCTGTTAATTTTTTGGTTCATATCTTTTCTACTCTCATTTCCTATTCCATCAAATCCAAAAAGCCTTCTATTTCCTATACTTTCTTCCTTCCTTAGTCCAGAATTCGCGTTTTAAGTAAATCGCAAGCTCCATAGTGATCAGACCGTTACTGTATTCTGCAGCTATGGCTTTTTTGCTGTTTATATTCAACATTACATGCAATTTTCTTGTCTGTTCATAGCCACGATATTTTCTGTCAGCGCTATTTTCCTTGCTGTGTGTTGTTATAAATGCTGATGCTTGTGCTATCTATGGCAATTTCGATATCTTCCATATTATTTTTATCAATTCTGCAATCATTGATCTTAATATTAAGTTTTTTTTGAAGCTTGCGAATAGCTGATAACTGCCAAATCTCTTCCTATTTGTTGCAAATATCCTTTTATAAACCCGACTGTTTGTCTTAAGCCAATTCTAAAAAGATTAACGATTATATGCACTAAAATCACAACTTTATCACTATAAATATAGTTGCCGCCCTGCATTTTTGGACTATTTTCATACCAATTTTCGATAGCTTTATCGATGTAACGAAAAATATTTCCTCTTTTTTCTAGAAATTTGTTATATTCATGGCAGTTACTAACTCTCATTTTTTGTGGCATATTTTTCCTTAAGCGGTTAAATGGCTATTTTATAATGAATTTTGTCAGTAGCCACCAGATTTTTTCAGTTGCGATTCAACAGAGCCATCCCAGTGTCAAGCACTGGGATGACAGGAAAAGAGGCTATTTGGATGACATCTTTCTTCTTGGTATAAATTACTTTTATATCTCAATGTTCGTACAGCTATGCACGTTGCCGCATAGTGGATGAGGTGTACTACCTCTAAGAGTATACATTATCTCACATAATAATATAATATTTCGTTCATAAATCAACGTTTTTAACATGCAGCAAGAACATTTCCGTTGTAATTAAGGTTCTTAAGATGTATATTAATGAATCTTGTTTTCAATAAATAATGAAAGTAATAATTGTCATGATAATGTTATTGTGTAGCAGTTACACAATGGCAAGCGAGAGAATAAGTCTAGTGGATAAAAAACTATCTCAAGGATATGTAGCTCCAGTGCTTACAGAAAATAGCGTTATTTTATCAGACAAGCACGGCGCTTTATATTCCTTTGATATTGATAACTCAAAGGCTATGAATTGGAAATTACACCTCTCACACAGAAAAAAAATTAGTAACATGAGCCTATTGCGTCACAGAGGAAACGTTTTCTTTATAGTGGATAACGTTCTACACACAATAGATGCAAAAACCGGCGAGATTCAGTGGGAAAAAGAATTGAGAGCTCCAGTAAGAGGGAAAGCAGCAGTAATAAACAATAAATTGGTAGTATTGACTATTGATAATTATCTGTACGTGTTTGATATAAAAGATGGCAGCTTCGTTTGGACTTATCAAAACGGCATCAATGAGGTTCGAGGTTTGTATTCCATATCGCCAGCAATTTCTAATGATAAAATAATAGCGCCATTTTCAAATGGTGAGTTAATAGCTTTTAATGAAGACGGTAAAAAATTGTGGAGCCAAAAATTGGCTACAAACCTTTTGGATACACAGCTCACAGATGTAACTACTACACCGAGAGTGCTTGGCGATACTTTAATAGCTACAAATAATTCTTATATTTATGGTATTGACGTAAAATCAGGGAATATTTTATGGTCAAAGTCACTGCAAGTAAAAAGTGTATCAGACATTGAATCATATTACAGTCCTCTTATTCCTCCAAAGGAGCAAAAAGAAGGCGGAAGAATTTTTATAGTTACTAAAGACGATAAAATAATTGGCCTGGATATAAAAAATGGAGAAACAGTCTGGGCATCTGATTTAATAGAAAATACGCAATTGTTTGCTCCAATTATGCATGCCCATACACTGCTTACTATTACCCACAAATATAAATGTTTGTTGCATAGCTCTTAATGGCATAACTTTTGCTTGAAATAACTGTTTATATGGTGCAATTTACAGCTTTTAGTTGCTAAAATTATAACTCTTAGTTTAATAATTTTAATCTAATAAGCTTTCAGGTTAATAAAATTAAATTATTTGAGTAAATACAATACTATGTTTTTATTTGTGGGTAATAGTAAGCATACACTGTGGGTGACAAGCAATAAAGGTTCAATGTTTGCTTTTCCGGGATCTGAAAGTGCAGGAAAGGTAGTCAAAGTACCTGGTAATGTGTTTCACACTCCAGTGTTTACTCGCAATAAGATATATGTAACAACTGAGGGAAAAGGTGTTTATTCTTTAGAAAATAGGTTTGTTTTTTATGACTGATTATGATTTAATTGTTATAGGTGGTGGCCCAGGAGGCTATAAGTGTGCTATCGCTGCTGCAAAACTTGGATTGAAAGTTGCCTGCATAGATAAAAATAGCATTTTTGGTGGTACGTGCCTGCGGGTTGGGTGCATACCCTCCAAAGCATTGCTCCATTCTTCCTATCAGTATGCTCACACGAAAAATGATCTGTCGAAGCTTGGCATAAAAATTAAGGACGCAAGTTTCGATTTAAAAGAAATGCTAGGCTATAAGGACGCCAGAGTTCAGGAACTTGGAAAAGGTATAGAATATCTGTTTAACCTTCACAAAATCACTAAAATCAATGGGCTTGGGAAAATTACTTCTTTTGACCAAGGTAATCTTGAAGTTTCAGTTGAAGATAAGGTGCTGAAGACAAAAAATATAGTAATTGCAACCGGTTCTGACGTTATTTCTTTGCCAGGAATTAATATCGATGAGAAAGACATTATTTCTTCCACCGGTGCACTATCTTTAACTGAAGTACCAAAAAAACTTGTCGTAATCGGAGCCGGGGCAATAGGGCTTGAAATGTCTTCTGTATGGAGGAGGCTAGGGTCTGAAGTCACTGTAGTAGAATTTTTTGACAGAATCGCTGCAGCAATGGATGGAGAATTAAGTAAGTCTCTATTTTCTAGTCTACAAAAACAAGGAATAAAATTTTTACTTAGCACTAAAGTTGAGGAGATAAAACAAAGTAGTAATTCTTTGAGTGTGAAAGTTTGCTCTGTAAAAGATAATCAAACAAACACTATAGAGGCGGATAAGGTATTGGTGGCAGCAGGACGCAAACCATGTACTGAGAATCTTGGTATTGATGAAAAAATAGAAAAAGATAATCGCGGTTTCGTTCAAGTTAACAACAGATATGAAACTAATGTGAAAGGAATATTTGCTATTGGTGATGTGATCGGTGGAGCAATGCTTGCTCATAAGGCAGAAGAAGAAGGAGTGGCAGTTGCAGAGATAATCGCTGGGCAAGTACCTCACGTTGATTATGAAATTATACCATCTGTCATTTACACTCACCCTGCGGTTTCTTCAATCGGTAAAACTGAAGAGGAGTTGAAAAGTGTTGGCCGTAAGTACAAAGTTGGTAAATGTCAATTTGCTGCAAACGGCAGAGCAAAAATCACTGATGATGCTGAAGGATTCGTGAAAGTGCTGACTTGTAGCAGAGCAGATACAATACTAGGTGTGCATATCATAGGAGCATACGCTGATACGCTAATCAACGAAGCAGCGGTTGCAATGGCATATGGCGCAGCAGCAGAGGATATATACAGAATTTGTCACTCTCATCCTGATATAAATGAAGCCTTTCGAGATGCGTGCATCGATGCTTTCTTTAAAAAATAATTGTGGACCTCGGTTCAATCATTGAAAAATGGTATGAGTGGCTGAGGTGCAACAGATCTTATTCACCAAACACTTTGGAATCATACATGAGGGACTTGAAGGATCTTATAAGTTTCCTAAATACTCACATTGGTGGAGAAGTAAATGTTGGTACTCTGAAAAATTTAAGCATACCTGAGTTAAGAAGTTGGCTTACCTCTCGTTACGCAAGAGGTGTAAACGCAAGATCCAACACTCGAGCACTCTCAGTAATCAGAAATTTCTTCAAGTACATAAAAAACAACCACAATATAGACAATGAAGCTGTATTTTCCTTATCAAGGCCAATTCAGAGAAGAACTTTGCCCAAAGCATTATCAATACCTAATATAAAAACTTTATTGAAAGAAATGAAACTATCCGATCTGGGCGAATCTTGGGTGGTAAAAAGAGAAATTGCAATTATCGTCCTGCTATATGGTACAGGCTTAAGAATCAGTGAAGCGTTGAACCTTAGGGTTAGTGATATTAACAATGAAAGTTTAATAGTAACAGGTAAGGGAGATAAACAAAGGCAGGTATTCATTCTTCCGGTAGTAAAAAAGTGTATACAAGAATATGTAAAAGCCTGTCCTTATCTTGGCACTAATAATGAAACACAATATCTTTTTTTGGGAGTAAGAGGAAAAAAATTGGGAAGAACTTATGTGGCTAATCGTTTGCAGAAAATAAGGAGAATATTAAATCTGCCAGAAATCTTATCTCCACATGCATTTCGTCATAGTTTTGCTACTCATTTGCTTCAGGAAGATATTGACATAAGATCAATACAACAACTGCTTGGCCATTCAAGCCTGGAAACTACTCAAGTTTACACTCACCTCAACTATCAAGATGTTTTTAATATGTATAAAAATTTTCAGCAGAGTTTGGAGAAGAAATCAAAACCTTAACTTCGTTCTAAATCACCAAGCTGAGTGCTTTTAACGTTGCTAAGTGTTGTGTTTGCTTTGTATGAAAAGTAGCATCCAATTGTAAAAAAGGCAAATGCAGTTACAGCAAGTGGAATACATATTTCCAAATTAGGTATTGTTAAACATGCACCAACAGTAAACGCTCCAGACAACACAAAAGCAGCAGAAGCGTAGTTGCTTTGTTTTCTACCAGAAGAAATTGCTTGCGAGGGTTTTTCGTTTTTATTACTCAGACTTTTAGTACGGAGCAGTCTATTTTCTGATGAAAGCCTATCTCTTTCTTCCCTTGCTTGTTTCAAATCTCTTTTTAATTGTGAAATTTCAACAGTGTCACTTGCTCTTCCATACACAATTCTATTAAGTCGAGTTACTTCACTATTTAGATCATTGATTTTTGTTTTTTGAGCCGATTTTTCCTGCCTTAAATCTTTTTCTAATTGTGAAATTTTGCTAGTTTTATTCGTTAGCTCTTGCTCTGTTTCTGCAAGTTGAGCTTTTATTTTTTCAAGCTCAATTACAACTTCTTGAAAAGCTCGCTCAAAACCTGCTGATATATTATTCGTATTTGCCACAGGTTGTTCCACACTTGCAGGAAATTTTTCATTTAGATAATTTTTAATGGACTCAGTTGGCTCACTAGCATTTCTCAATGCAGCAGTAACAATTGCACGATTTATGAAGCAATTATCCTTTACCAATTCTTTTACATCATCTAGATCTTTTCTATTAATAGTACCGGTTAATCGCTCTTTAATGGCTTGTTCAATTATTTGCTTCACCCATGGATTTTTCTCTATATCTTGTATTGGCTTTATTTGACTAAAATCTAGGTCTTTATGTTTTAAAAGTTTAGTCAATACTTCTTCGTTATCTAATGTTATTCCTTGTAAACATGATTGAATAATTAAGCTAAGCGGCGTTTCTATTTCTTCATTTCGGCTTCTTTTCCAGCAATTAGGGTTAAACTCTTGATTTAATGGTCTTTTCGCTTGGTAAATGTTTCCGCTAGAAAGAGCATCTAATAATTCTTTTCCTTTCTGTGCTCTTTCTAATTCTAGTTTTATTGTGTCCTCAAATCCTCTTGCAATACAATTCACAGAGCTTTTATATTTATAATTTCTGACATTAGTGCTTGCATTTGGGTGCGTGAGCAATATTTTTACCATATCTCTAGCTCCAACTTGGCAAGCAATATGTAGGGCTGTATTTTTTTGTATTAAGGGTGTCCTTACCTCCTCCTTTACACCGTCATAGCTTTCTGTCAAAACCTTGAAACCAATATTTTCTTCATGATATCCTACAAAATGATCAGTAGTAAACCATATAGGTTCATTATCATCTTTCGTTACTATTTCATTACTATCAATGTACTTGAATTTACTAGCGTTTATTGATCCCCGTCCATTTCT
This sequence comes from Wolbachia endosymbiont of Phyllotreta cruciferae, assembly GCF_918697765.1. Taxonomy (NCBI): domain Bacteria; kingdom Pseudomonadati; phylum Pseudomonadota; class Alphaproteobacteria; order Rickettsiales; family Anaplasmataceae; genus Wolbachia; species Wolbachia endosymbiont of Phyllotreta cruciferae. Next base: position 242,637 of record NZ_OU953855.1, on the reverse strand, counting down.
TAGTGTAAAGCGCTTGGAACCCGAAAAACCATCACGTACTATTTCTTTTCCAAGGTATTGAAAAACTACATGACCTTGGCTGTCTTTCTTTTGCCTTTCCTCATAAACATATTCCCTACTTCGAGCGTTAATATCGATACTGCTATTTTGTATAAGCAATTTAGCCATTTTTTCTAACATGGGTTGTCTACCATAAGTGACATCACAAGCTCTAGCAATAGACATCAAAGGTGTCATGCCTTCTTCATCAAACGCATTAACATCCGCATCTCCTTCCAAAGCTTGTTTAAAAGCTTCTAGGTTTTCTTCACCAATAGCTTTAAATAACTTTTGTGTCGGTGCATCTAGAGTTCTCTGATATCTGTAACCATTAGTATTTGTCCTATTCTCTCCATAAAGCATATTAAACCCATCTAATAATTTACTAACATAATTATGTAAAAGAAAAGGAAAATTGCAAGCAATTTATCTAAAATCCTAGAATTAACTACGACTCCAAAAACTTTTCTGCATCAAGCGCAGCCATGCATCCTGTTCCTGCTGCAACTACTGCCTGACGATATACCTTATCTTGAACATCACCTGCAGCAAACACTCCTGCCCTACTAGTTAAAGTTGTTCCAGGTTTTGTAATGATGTAACCCTGCTCATCCATTTCAACAAAGCCTTTAAAAATACCCGTATTTGGTGCGTGTCCAATTGCAATGAACACTCCATCCACTTCTAACTCTTGAGCTTCCGTTGATTTAACTATAATACCAGTAACTTTTTTTGGATTTTCTTCTCCAAGAATCTGCTCCACGGTATGGTTCCACATTACTTTTATTTTATCATTTTTAAAGAGCCTATCTTGCATTACTTTTTCCGCTCTCAATTTATCACGCCTGTGTATTAATATCACTTCTTTGGCAAATCGAGTTAAAAATATTGCTTCTTCAACAGCAGTGTTTCCACCACCGACCACAGCTACAACTTTATTCCTAAAAAATGCACCATCACAAGTTGCACAAGCTGAAACTCCGTAACCTTGAAATTCCTTTTCACTCTCCAAACCAAGCCATTTTGCTTGCGCACCGGATGCAATTATAATTGCATCCGAGTAGTAGTCATTGATATTACCAGAAGATCTAAATCTATACTCATTAAAGTCCTCAAGTTGTTCAACGCTTTTTATCTCATCATCTATTATTTTTGCTCCAACCTTCTCTGCATGCAACCTCATCTGCTCCATTAGTTCTGGACCCTGTATTGAAACAAAACCAGGATAATTTTCAACATCTGTAGTAATTGTAAGCTGACCACCAGGCTGCATTCCCGTTACTACAACTGGCTCTAAGTTTGCACGTGCTGCATATATAGCAGCAGCATAACCCGCTGCCCCGGATCCAATAATAAGAACTTTTGTACTAAATCTATAATTCTTCACTGTATGAGTTTAGATAATCAGCTACTCCTTCATCGCTTGCCTGCATTGCTGGCTTACCTTTCTTCCACCCTGCTGGACATACTTCACCATGCTCCTCATTATGTTTAATTGCATCAACGATTCTAACAAATTCATCGATATTACGCCCTAAAGGCAAATCATTTATCGATTGATGACGTACAATAAATTTATCATCAATAACGAAAGTTGCTCTCAGCGCAATTGAGTCATCATATAAGACCCCATAGTCTCTTGATATAGACTTTTTGATATCAGACACTAAAGTGTAGCTAATCTCTCCAATACCACCATCATTAACTGGAGTGTTTCGCCATTTATAATGTGAAAATTTTGAATCTACACTTATTCCTATCACTTCAACACCACGCTTTGCAAACTCATTTATTCTATTATTGAGCGATATCAATTCAGTTGGGCAAACAAAAGTAAAATCAAGTGGATAGAAAAAAAGGACAGCATACTTATTTTTTATGCGCTTACTCAGACAGAAATCATCAACAATTTCTCCGTCAGAGAGAACAGATGAAGCAGTAAAATCGATAGCAGATTTTGTTACAAGATTCATAATTAACCTATTCTTTTAAAATAACTTCAATTTTACATCTTGATAAACTTATATGCAAGTTTTCTTTGGTTTTAGTCCTATAAAAACTTCCTAAAATAGCTCTTCTTTTTTACCGATAAGATACAATCCAGGTTGGAATACTGAGTTGGTGAGTATAAAATTCTACGTCATGCCACCGCGAACCGTCATACCGCTACGGTATCTCAGCCGCTCACAAGTAGCGGGATGACGAGCTTATCGTCATGCCACCGCGAACCGTCATACCGCCACGAACCGTCATACCGCGATTCATTCGCGGTATCTCTAGATCCCGCTAACAAGTAGCGGGATGACGGTTGTCGTTTAGCTATAAATGTTAAAAAATTTACCAAACGAAAAAAAAGGCAAAAGAAGCCCCGTGGTTGGCTAATTACTTACATTATACTTTCAAGTATGGCGTTTTTTTATTCTAAACGTTTAATAACCGCGATTCAGTTGCTTTTAAGCCGCAACTAATCTAAATTGTAAACATTAAGAAATTTACCAAACAGAAAAAAAGGCAAAAGAAACCCTAGGGTAGCTAGTTATTCACTATCCATTTTTTAAGTTGGCGTTTTTTTATGTTTTAAATGCTTTATAAGCGCATTTTAGCTTATATTAGGTAAAAACCTAGAAGTTTTATAAAGACATAAGGTGCACATAGTGCAAAAAATTAAACATGAGACGCCAGATACGTGAGTTTTTTGTCATTTAATCTGTACAGAGAAGATAAATAAATAGCTTCAGTTTCATGATAAGGGAGTTGGCGGAGTTTGTCAAGGAAGTTTTTCGTTTCTATAGCTACTTGAATAACGGCTACAATGTTCATACAGCTATGTACATAGCTGAAACCCAAAAAAAGAACCAAGTAGCCTTGGCTACTTGGATGACAAAAGGTAATACAAGAAATCTATTGGCTCTCGTATATCTTAGTGAAACTTAACAAGTTTATCTATAGTTTTAGTGATGATTCTTGGAGTATCCGGAGAAACTGCTGAGCTCAGCCTATTTAACCGCTCTATAGCGAACTCGCTATTCTCATTTGCTATGAAATCACATAAAATATTTTCTATATCCTTAGTAACACTTTCATGCTTTCTAAGAGGATGATTATGTGGATACCTACTGATGGTTTTGATACTGGAATACTCAACAAAAGCTTGATCCTTAAAAGCAAGTTGTCTCAATTTCTCTTTGAATTTTCCTTCTTCCTCTTTTGCTAAAAGGCGAGACTTTATCAGTGACTTTATAATCAAATTTATAGCTTGATGTATTTCAGAATGCACTATAACTTTAATGGTATTTTCTTCTACTATACAATCATAAATATTTTTTTCGCTCTGTAACGACTCTATTAATTTCTTGCTACTTTGTGAATTCAATTCCAAATTCTCCTCACTCATAGGAGTTATTATGAAGGTGTTCTTACTCACTCTGATGTTAAATTGTGGAGAGCCTTCAGAAAAGGAAAATGCTACATCCTTAAATTCAAGTGCATGATTGTATGCAGCAAAAAGGGTGTGTGCTATAACACTGCTGGGCACCTTCATTCCATGTTTACTCAGGTGGTTCAATACATTTTCAACCTCATGATATGTAAAGTCTGTATCTTTTAGCAATTCAACAACTTCTATGCCGTTGTGTTGTTTATACTCTATTCTCACTTCTTCTGTAAAAAGTGTTTTAGCTGCTATATGTTTATCAAGCACTGTGAAAATCTTGATGAAATTCTCTAAATCTTGTTTGTTAACTAATTCGATACTAATTAAGTTTCTGCTAATAATTGAAATATTTTTTGTCATTTTTTCCCACTAAAAAAACTCACTGAATGAATTGTATTTTTAATTCATTAAGAATTGTTTAAAGTGAGCATACTAGTTTTCATTTACGTATTACACGACAAAACAAGATAAAAAGTTACATAAAATCATCATGTGGTATAACACACTCTCCACATTCATCATTGCTGTTTGTGTAGGTTGTGACATCAGTGTGATTGTCATTATTATTTAGCATATCATCCAACTTTCCTTCTTTTTCAAGATCCATCAATTTGTCACACCCCCCAATGTGCTTATCGTTGATAAAAATCTGTGGAACTGTTCTAACGTTATACTTTGATTTTATGTCGTTAAATAGATCTGAGTTTTTGAGCACATCAATTTCTTCATACTTCACACCTTTTTTATCTAGTAAATCCTTTGCCCTTATGCAGTATGGACAGCCCTTCTTTACATATATCACAACATTTTTCACAATTTATCTCCGTAGCTTACTAAAATATAGTTATTATATATAAGAAACATGTAAAAACATCAAATTGTATGAAAATTATTTATAATTGTGAGCAAGGAATAGAAAATAATATAGCACTAACCTTCGGAAATTTCGATGGCATTCATTTAGGACACGAGTTTGCAATTTCTACTCTAAAGAAGGTAGCACAAGAAAGAGGATTACCCTCTGCAGTTTTAACTTTTGAGCCTCACCCATCAACTGTTTTATTTGGTAGAAACAATTTTAGGTTAATAGACCAAGAACAAAAAAAGGAACTAATCAGCAGCTATGGTATAGATTACTTATATATTATTAATTTTAATAGAGGTTTTTCTGAGGTTAGCTGCGATGACTTTATCAGTGAGATTTTAATAGATAAATATGGCGCTAAACACATAATTGTCGGAGAAAATTGCACTTTTGGTCATAAACGATTGGGTAATATATTAACTCTAGAGAAATATTCTGAAATATATGGATACTCTTTGACTAAATTAGAGCCATTAACAATTGACGGCAAAATTTGCTCTTCTTCTTCAATAAGGGAGTATGTACAAAGGGGCGAAATAGAAATTGCTAATAAATTGCTCGGCAGGCCTTATCAAGTTTCTGGTGTTGTGACAAAAGGTGCATGTAGAGGTAGAGAAATAGGATTTCCAACCATAAATATTCCTATAGAAGATTGCATGATAAAACCTAAGTTTGGCACATATTACGCTAGAGTGACTTTTCCTGATAGTAATCCAAATTGGTTATATGGAGTAGTCAATGTTGGTATGAGACCTACATTTAAGGATCTGAAAAAGCCTATAATAGAAATGCACATATTCGGTTTTGATGAAGACGTATATAGTCATAAAGTCAATATACAACTTTTAAAATTCATAAGGTCAGAAAAAAAATTCCATAGTATTGAGGAGTTAACAAAACAGATAAATTATGATATACTTAAAGTTTATAGGTTAAAGGCAAATTTATGAAAAAGTTATGCTTAGTTGTTATATTAATTATAGTATTGATTGACCAAACGAGCAAATTGTACATAAACTCATTGATTGATGAAGGAGAATCAATTGAGATCGCTAGTTTTATAAAACTAGTTGAAGTTTGGAATTCAGGTATTAGTTTTGGAATGTGTAGCGCTTTACCACATGGCGGTTTCTTTTTTTCAGCATTTTCAATACTAATAATTGGTATACTTGCATATTTGATATACAAGTCTGACGATCAGTCAACTTACCTTGGTTTTTCTCTGATGATTGGTGGAGCAATCGGAAACGTAGTTGATAGGATCTATTGGGGAGCTGTATATGATTTCATATATTTTCATATTGATGATTGGTATTGGCCAGCCTTTAATTTAGCAGATTTATCTATAGTTTGTGGAATGTTTACATTGTTATATAAGTGGTATATATACGATATGCTTATTTCTAAACAAAATGAGGAATAAAATAATTGTTTTTATATTAGGTCGAAATAATGCTTCATAAGTTTTTTAGTTTTCTTATACTACCTGTACTTTTTTTTACTTACCCAATTTCTTCGAATGCTTTAAACATAGAGCACAACATAAAATATACTAAACTCAGTAACGGACTAGATGTTTATGTTGTTTCTAATCATCGGATTCCAGCCGTTTTACATGCAGTAATATACAAAGTTGGGGGAATGGATGATCCAATCGGCAAAGCAGGATTGGCTCACTACTTTGAACATTTAATGTTTGAAACTACAGGAAAGTTCACAGATATAGAAGCCACTATGAGTAGCATTGGGGCTCAATTTAACGCGTTTACCACTAAAGAATATACCTGTTATTATGAGTTGGTCCCCAAAAAAGATTTACCACTTGCAATGGAAGTTGAAGCAGATAGAATGGGCAGCTTTAATGTTACTCAAGACAAAATAGATAGAGAAAAAAACATTGTGTTGGAAGAAAGAAAAATGAGATTTGATAATCATCCTAACAACTTGTTATGGGAAGAAATGAATAGTGCATTTTACCGTACTGGCTATGGTAGGTCTGTTATCGGCTGGGAGAGCGATATCAAAACTTACAATTTGGATGACATAACGAGGTTTCATGATAACTATTATCACTCCGGCAATGCAATATTACTGATTGTGGGTGATGTGGAACTTGATGAAGTAGTGAAATTAGCAGAAGAAAAATATGGCGAAATTAAAGCTAAGCCTGTAATGAGAAATTACCCAAATCAGGATCCAGTGCATAATGCAGGTCTATCGGTGACCTTAGAGAGCACTGAAGTAAAAGAACCAGTTTTATATTTTCGTTATCGTGTACCCTTATTTGAGCATATAAATGAAGCTTCCGCTGCTCATTTAGCGGTTGAAATTTTAGGTAGCGGCAAATCCAGCAAACTGTATAATGATCTGGTTTTAGATGAAGATGTGGCAGTATCAGTGTTTGCTTATTATAATAGCCTAGCTTTTAGTGATGGCTACATTGATATTCAGGTCATTCCAAAAAGCGGAGTTAATTTAGATATTGTTGAAAGAGAGTTAGATAATGCTATTAATAACTTCATGTCTAAAGGAATAACGGATGAGGAGTTGCAAAGCTCGAAATATAGATACAAAGCAGCACAGTTTGATAATCTATCTGACTTAACTCATATAGCGATGTTCTATGTGCCACACCTTGCACTTGGTATTCCACTTGATGAAATAGATATTTCATATAGCAAAATAGATGATGTTAATTTAGAGGATGTAAATAACAAAATTCGTACTATCTTTTCTTCCAATAAGTTAATTGGTCGTTTATTACCAAAAGGAGATAACAATGAGAATAAGTAAAATTATATTTCTATTTTTTTTCTGTCTAGGCTTTAATTTACAAGCAAGTGGTAACCTAAATATAGAGGAGGTCACTACCCGTAAAGGATTTAAGTTTTTATTTGTAGAAAATCATGATTTGCCAAAAGTTTCACTAAATATATCGTTCAAGGATGCAGGTTATGTGTATGAGAATAAGGAAAAACAGGGGCTTGCTTGGTTTACTTCTCTTGTAATCCAAGAAGGGGCAGGAAAAAATGATGCCAAAGATTTTGCGAAAAAGCTTGAAGATAAAGGGATTAGTTTAAATTTTATTGCTGATTTAGAAGCATTTAGGGTTTCATTAAATACTTTGTCTGACAATCTAGAGGAAGCAATTTCATTACTGAGCGATACTATAATGCGTCCTAAAGTTGACCCTGAAGGGTTGAATAGAGTTTTCGAGAAAGCCAAAGTTGATTTTAATAATCTTGAAAAAAATCCTTATTTTGTTGCTGGAAAAGAATTAGATACGTTATTGTTTAAAAAACATCCTTACTCAAAAAGTGTGTACGGTACTCTTGATACTATAATGAGCATTACTAGAGACGATGTTTTAACATACATAAAGCGTAATTTTGCTAAAGATAACATAGTTATCAGTGTTGCTGGTTGTGCAAAAAAAGAAGAAATTATTACGCTATTAGATAAATATTTATCTAAATTGCCGTCAAAAAGATCAAAAGTTAGAAAAATACCTGTAAAAAATAATTTTGGTTCTGCAGAAAGTAAGAATATTTTTATGGATATACCACAGAGTGTGATACTTTTTGCTCAAAAAGGTATAGCTTATGAAGATCCTAATTATTATAACGCTGGTGTCTTAATTGATGCACTTGGTGGCATGAGGCTGAATTCAATATTAATGACAGAACTGAGGCAAAACTTGGGTATTACTTATGGTGTTTATGCAAGTATTATTTCCAATAAACATGGAAATATTATATCTGGATTTATAAGTACTGATAGTTCTACTGCTGGCAAAGCTATATCAGCAGTAAAAGATACATTTAGCAGAATAAAAAAGCAAGGAATTGACGAACAATTGTTCAAGGATGCAAAAATTGGCTTGGTAAATAATCTTGTCCTTTTCCTGTCCAATAACACAAATACAGCAACGCTGCTAGATAATATGCAGATAAATGATCGTGATGTTAACCGTATAAATAATTATGCGAATATCATTAATGATGTTAAATTAGAGGAAGTAAACGAACTGGCAAGTTCTTTACTGGAACCTGAAAATTTATTTTTTGTTGAAGTTGGAAAAAACGCTCAAGGTCAATAATTATTACAGTCATATATCTTCTGCTATTGACCTTACTGCTTCTACATAACACTTATGCTCCTCAGCTAGAATGCGTTCTGAAAGGCTTTGAACATCATCATTTGGTAGCACTGGCACGGCAACTTGAGCAATTACGGCTCCAGCATCAACTTCAGGAGTGACATAATGTACAGTACAACCTGTAATTTTTACACCTGCTTTTAGAGCTTGCTCTTGAGCGTTTAGACCTTTAAAAGACGGAAGTAAAGAGGGATGAATATTTATAACCTTGTTATGCCATTTACTCAGAAAATCAGCTTTGAGAATTCTCATAAACCCTGCAAGGCAAATTAAATCAACCTTATGTTGAACAAGTATTTCGTGAATTTTACCAGCATCAAGCGGTTTATCCTTAACAACAAACGCTGGAACTCCTGCTTGCGCTGCTGCTTTCAAACCAGTAGCTTCACTATTATTTGTGGTAACACATGCAACTTCTGCGGGAAAATTCTGATCTTGACATGCTTCTATCAAGGCCTGCATATTCGACCCCCTACCTGAAATTAGTATTCCGAGCTTTATCTTTTTCATTGTAGCACAGTTAATTTAAAATTTAGTTAATACTAACAAAATAGCTCAAAAGGAAAACGTATTTTATAGCAAAGAAGGCAGACTAAACTCTTTATATAAGTGGACCTCTAATTTTGAACCTCACTGGACAACACAAAATAACGAATAGCCCCATGTACCCAGCTAAAACTAGCTTTAATGCTTAGATATTGTGCTATTTTTGTATAATATACCACTATAAGTATATATTTTTGTAATCGCGTTATTATTTATTTAACAAAGTATTAGTATAATTTATTACACTGGATTAAATGGAGAAAGTTCAATGAGTAAATTACCGAACAATGCAAAAATAGGTAAATCTCAGGTTACTCAGTGGGAGGTAATAAAAAATTGTGAATATGCTGATAATTGCTTGTCAAAAATAGTAACTTTGTACGTTATTAGAATAACTCAGCTATCAGATTTTTATACGAGTGACGAACCTGAAATTAACACTGTTTTAGCAAGAATAAGCGTGACAAGTGAAAATGTATTTTTAAACAAGGCTACTACTATTGAAGTTATGGAAGGTATTTTTCCGTATAAATTTAACAGCAAGAAGAGAAATAACATATTAAGGTTAGAAGATTTGTATAATTATTTATGTTCTATTGTTAACAATAGCCTTCCAAAAGAAATGCTTGAAAGTCTTGTAAGGGAATATAAGGATGCTGTTAACTTATTTAAAGCAATTACTTAACTGAACGTAGTATTTTTAAGATTTTATTTTCTATTTCAGAAATGCCGCTTTCAAGATCTTTATCTATCAAATACATGGTAGAGAAATATGTTTTCTGCTTACTTTCAACATTGATAGTTAAAGTTCCGGGAGTGATTGTGACTGAATTGGCAAATAACGCAATGCTTTCATCATTATGCCCTTTGCATTTTCTTAGGATAATGATTGGCTCAAGCTTAGATTTGAGTTGTAGCACCTTTTTTGTTACATAAACACTTGATAAAATGATTTGGTACATTAACCATGGTATATAACTTACTAACTTATAAAACGACAGTCTACTCGTACTATTTAAAATCTGGCTAAGAGCTCTTTCAGCGTTTATCAACCTTCTAAAGATAAACGATGTGAATATAGAGGAAAACACTCCACAAAAAATAAAAAACGGCTCAAAATAACCAGACAATACAGTCCATAGAACAAATAAAATTATAAATGACAGAGAAAAAAACTTGATTTCCTTCCTAAAGTTGAGGTTTTTCATAGTCTGTAATATAACTTAAATGACTCTTTAAGGAAAGATAATAACGAATATTTAGGTTCTTGACTTCTATGTTAAAAGATATAACAACTAAGTTATGTATTTTAAGTGAGGAAGTTATGAAATATGACAAATTTATGGAAATATTAAAAAAAATAAATGACCTTTCAGATTTGAGCAAGGACAATATAGTTGAAAAAATAAAAGCTAAGATACAAGAAGAAGATCCAGATTTATGTCAAGAGTGGGAAAAGAGTAAACCTGACAACGATAGTGGATCTGGCATAAATTACATATTTACTATATCTTGTGGTCAAAATTCTAAGAAAGTCAAATTGTTACATCTTGCTTCTTATTGGAACTATGCAAATGTAGCAAAAGCTCTGATTGAAAACGGGGCAGATATTAATGCAGAACATGATAATAAAATTACTCCTTTACATATTGCTGCTCACTATGGCCACAAAGATGTAGTAACCATTCTAACTGGAAAAGGAGCAATTGTTGATGCAAAAAATGGTGATGGATGGACTTCTTTACATTTTGCTGTTGAAAAGAACCACGAAAATGTAGTAAACACTCTAATTGGAAAAGGAGCAAATGTTAATGCAAAAAATGATAAAGGATGGGCTCCTTTACATCTTGCTATTACAAATGGCCACAAAGAGATAGTACAAGTTCTATCAAAAGCAGAAGGAATCAACGTTGATGCAAAAAATAGTGATGGGTGGACTCCTTTACATCTTGCTGCTGCAAATGGCCGCGAAGATATAGTAGAAACTCTAATTGAAAAAGGAGCAGATGTTAATGCGAAAGATCATTTTGCTGCTGCAAATGGCCGCGAAGATATAGTAGAAACTCTAATTGAAAAAGGAGCAGATGTTAATGCGAAAGATCATTATAAATGGACTCCTTTAACATTTGCTTCTCAAAAAGGCCATGAAGTGGTAAAAGGAGCTCTATTAAAGGCACAAGAGAACATCAAAGCTTTGCATTCAGCTGTTAAACATAATAATGAGGAGGAGGAGGTGAAAAACCTATTAAATAAAGGAGTAAACGTTAATGCAAAAGATGATGATGGATGTACTCCTTTACATCTTGCTGCTGAAAATAACCACATAGAGGTAGTAAAAATTCTAGTTGAGAAAGCAGATGTTAATGCAGAAGGTATTGTGGACGAGACTCCTTTACATCTTGCAGCCAGAGAGGGCCATAAAGATGTAGTAGACATTCTAATCAAAAAAGGAGCAAAGGTTAATGCAGAAAATGATGATAGATGTACTCCTTTACATCTTGCTGCTGAAAATAACCACATAGAGGTAGTAAAAATTCTAGTTGAGAAAGCAGATGTTAATATAAAGGATGCTGATAGATGGACTCCTTTGCATGTTGCTGCTGAAAATGGCCACGAAGATGTAGTAAAAACTCTAATCGCAAAAGGAGCAGAGGTTAATGCAAACAATGGTGATAGACGTACTCCTTTACATCTTGCTGCTGAAAATGGCAAAATAAAAGTGGTGGAAGTTCTGCTACACACTGAAGCAGACCCTTCATTAAAAGATGTTGATGGAAAAACGCCAAGAGACCTTACTAAATATCAAGGTATAATTCAGCTTTTAGAGGAAGCGGAAAAAAAGCAAACGTTAAAAAATGAGAATAAAAAAACGCCAAAGGATCTTACTGAAAATAAAGATGTAATGCAGCTTCCATAGAAAAAGGAAGAAAAACAAATTGGAAAAAATGCAATTGTGAAAGAAAAAGAACAATCTGCAAAAAATGCAATTGTAAAAGGTGTTATTGTGTGTTTTGTAACTGCAGTGATAGTTGGTGTTGCACTTGCATTTGCTACTGCCCTATCTGTACCAGCAATAATTGGACTAGCTGCAGGATCTGCGCTCATAGTTGGTGCTGGTCAATATATAATGTCAAAGCCTAAAACTGAAATGAAAGAAGTAAAGGAACTTGTGCCTAGAGAGACAGAAAAAGCACTTACTTGATTTTTGTTATCCTGTTGCTATCAGACTAGCCTGGCACCTTATATTTATTGGGATAACTGTTTTATTATGAATTAAGTCAAAAACTCTGTAATATATTGAAGCTTAAAGATATCTTTAGATATGGAAGTTATTGCAGAAAATAGGAAAGCAAGGTTTGAATATTTCATCTTAGAAGAATTTGAAGCGGGTATGGTCTTATTAAGCAGTGAAGTTAAATCGCTAAGAGAAAGAAAAGTAAATATTTCCGACGCCTACGTTGTTGAAAAGAATAGCGAAGTATGGCTGCACAATATGCATATTGCAGAATATAAAGCTGCGAACCGAAAAAATCATAAACCAAAAAGGGAACGTAAATTACTCTTGCATAAAAAGGAGATAAATAAACTAATTGGTCAAATCAAGACTGCTGGGATAACTGTTGTGCCGCTTTCGGTCTATTTTAACGATAAAGGATTTGCAAAAACTAAAATTGCCATTGTAAAAGGAAAAAAACTCTACGATAAGAGAGCAACCATAAAACAGAGAGAGTGGGATCGTGAAAAAAGTAGATTGTCTAAGAATAATTTATAGCAAAATATGTCTTTAAATCCAGTAATTTTCAGCATCGGTCCTGTTTCTATATATTGGTATTCTTTAGCATATGTTTTAGGTATAGTGTTTGCATATTGGTATTTACATAAGCTAGATGACCAAAAAATATTTACTAAGAATTTTTACGATTCGTTATTAACAGCCACTATTGTAGGTATTATCCTTGGAGGCAGACTTGGCTACGTATTGATATATGATCCAGTTCTTTATATAAGCAACCCTATCGAGATATTGAAGACCTGGGAAGGAGGGATGTCATTTCATGGTGGTGCTATAGGAGTTTTGCTTGCAGTAATAATCTCCTGCAGAAGACATAACATTCCTATATTTTATGCACTGGACCTAGTTTCTTGCGGAGTTCCCATAGGTTTATTTTTAGGTCGCATAGGCAATTTTATAAACGGAGAGTTATTTGGCAGAGTTACAACTATGCCATGGGGTATGGTATTTCCAGAGAGTGGTGATAATTTGCTGCGTCATCCAAGCCAGCTTTATGAGGCACTTTTTGAAGGACTGCTACTTTTTGCAGTTGCAAATTCACTGTTTTTCTTAACTAGAATAAGACTGTATCACGGTGCGTTAACTGGTATTGCAGTTATGTGGTATGGAATAGCACGTTTTTTCGTTGAGTTTTTTCGCGAACCAGACTATCAAATTGGCTATTTGTGGCTTGATTTAACTATGGGGCAGTTGCTTTCTATACCTATGGTTTTGCTAGGAATGCTTGTATATCTAGGCGCATTAAATTTAAAATTTAATACGAAATCTGTCACATAGAGAAAAGGTGAGTTCAATAGAAAAATGTAGCCAGAAGCCCCACATTATGCACAATTGTACGAATTTTCTGCGTTGCAGTAGAATGAATCGGTGGGCTTTGTTGCATCGCTAGCTATAATGGATTAAAGATAAAAAAGGTGGAGAATATCAGTAGCTTATTATTCTGGTATTTACAACAAGAACGGTCAGTGAATACCTAAATTTGAGTAAAAGAAATTTCACTACCACTCACTAATCCGGCTAAAATTCAAGAATTTCAATGCTTTAGCTATTTTCAATAGAATTAAATTTATTAATATAAATAACAAATTACTATTCTTAAATTTGATCAGATTGATTGCAAAAAAACAAGATTTTCAATAAGTTGCTTATAATCCTAATTATAGTTAGCCTTTCATAAGTAGCGATGCAACAAAGCCATCCCAGTGTCAGCTACTTTCATGACACCATCTGCTGTGCAGTTTACCTTCAAAAATGAATGTTCGTACAGCTATAGAATGAATCGCGGTATGACGTAGCTTCGCTATAGGCAATGAAGGAAATATTAACTATACTTCTTTTTACCATTGTTTATATTTCCTATTCACATATATTAATATTTTACTCACTTAAAGTAAGCTAACTACCGTTATTAATATTTTTGTAATAAAAATTGTATATGGTGCATGTAATCAAATTAAGAGGAAGATTGTGGAAATTACGCCATCAATAAAAAAAGAATTGAAGCAAAGTACTCTATATGTTTGCCTAGAAAAATGCAAAAGTGCATTTTGGTTTATCTTTTGGTTTAGTGCGGGAATCAATTTATTAATGTTATTCCTACCACTTTATACCTCTCAAGTGCTTGATCGGGTGATATCGAGCGAAAGTGTATCAACACTAACTATGCTGACAATTATCACTTTATCTGCATTTGCATGTTCTGCAATGCTTGAAACTTGTCGATATTTAGCCATGGCAAAAATAGGTGATTGGATCGATAAAACTGCAACACCAGATCTGATAGTAAGGTCAATCAGGCTAACGTCAGTGCAGAGCTCAACTTCAAGTGGTGAAGCAATACGAGATCTCGGAGTGATAAAAAATTTCATTACAGGAAATGGTATATTCTCACTGTTTGATACTCCATGGTCGTTAATTTACCTTGTTGTGATTTTCATGATACATACCTCCACGGGGTTTATAGCTATTACTGGAATTATTATATTAGTCTCTATGGCAATATGGAATGAACTTGCCACTAAACGAATATTACAAGAAACCAACGAAGAAACTATACGGAATATCAATGCTATAGATGTTGCAACAAGAAATGCAGAAGTGGTTGAAGCTATGGGCATGTCAGAATTCATAGTCTCTGATTGGTGTAAACGAAATGATCAGAACCGAGCAATGCAAATTAAAGCACAAAATCGCTCTAATGTAATTACTGGAATCACTAAATTTTTGCGCTCAACTCTGCAAATATCAGTGATTGGAACAGGTGCATTACTTGCAATCACAGCTCATAAGACTGCCGGTAGCATCATCGCTGCTTCAATTTTAATGGGTAGAGTATTAGCACCATTTGATGCTGCGGTTCATACTTGGAAGTTTTTAAATCAGGCTAGAATGTCATATGGAAGGCTACAAAGACTTATATTAACATCGCCAAAAAGAGAGCAAACGATGGCTCTACCAGAACCTGAAGGAAAATTGGAATTTTATAGAGTATTTTTTACTCCTTATGGAAGCAATAAGCCGACAGTAAAAGGAATATCATTCATTATAGATCCTGGAGGTGTAGTTGGTGTTATTGGTGCAAGTGCTTCTGGTAAATCCACTATCGCAAAATTAACTGTTGGTGTATGGAAGCCAATATCTGGTGTAGTCAGACTAGATGGCGCTGATGTATATACTTGGAATCGAGAAAATTTTGGTAATTATGTTGGCTACTTACCTCAGGATATTGAGTTATTTAACACTAGTGTCAAAGCTAATATTGCTCGCATGAGGCCAGATCCAAATCCTGAAGAAATAATCAAAGCAGCAAAAATTGCAGGAATACATGAACTAATACTAAGCTTACCAAATGGATATGATACAACAATAGGAGGTCCTGGAGGAGTAACGCTCTCTGGCGGCCAAAAACAGCTTCTTGGACTTGCCAGAGCTTTTTATGGTCACACAAAACTTTTAGTACTTGATGAACCAAACGCTAACTTAGATAGCAATGGAGAGGCATGCTTAATTAATGCAATTGGCATTGCAAGAAAACAAAATACTACTACTGTTATCATCACTCACAAGCTACCGTTATTGTCCGTAGTTGATAAGGTGATCCTCATGTCAGATGGTGTCATTTACGCTATGGGACCAAAAGATGAGATTTTGAGCAAATTAGTTGCTCCATCATCAAGTACCACAGAAGATGAGCGCTCTTCAGCAAATGGTTAGTTTACTTACAATAAATTCTGTATCTGAAATAACAACTGTTCCAGAAAAATATATATTTCTTTACCATTAGAAATAATATTACAAGAATAGTAAATAGATTAATAACTCTTATTAATTAAAGTCAATCGGCAGATATAGCTAAAGTGGCTTAGGTTTACCTACAATTTGAAAAACAACAAATTCGTCTTAATGAATTTTCTTAATTTGTTATCTAAATAACTTAATATTAGTGGTAATTTTATAAAAAAAATTATAATATAAATAATGTTGCTGCGAAAATTTATAACAATATTTCCCTCTAACGTTTAATGAATTTCAATAAATTGCCTTTTTAATTCTAGATAAGTATATGCTTTGTTAATATGTTTAGTTCAAAATCCAAAAGTAAGTTTATGCTTTCTATTGGAGAAGAAGGCATAATGTTACTATATTTTAAAAATAATACTTTAAATAAAAGGTATTTTGTTAAGGGCAAAAACGATAAAGCAGTTTCCGATTTAATTTCATGTCTTTCGTCAGATAAAAAAGCACCTTTATACCTGGTGCTTAATCATGCAGATCAAAATTACTCGCTACAGTTTATTACAAGGGCAAACAAGATTAGTGCCTATCTATCAGCAAAAACAAAGATGGAGCATTTTTCTCGTAATAATGACATAAGTTCAGTTTTTTTGGTTGAGAAGCCAAACAAATTCAATCAAAACTGGTGCTATCTTCTTGTTTCATCAAAAGCAAAGCATTTAGTAGAATATTGGTTGAATGTGTTTATTGAGATAGGCTCCAACTTTAAGGGAATATTAATGTTTCCTATAGAAATAAGTAATATAACAAAAAAGATTCTACATAAAGATCCTAATAATTGGAAAATTATAGTTGCTGCAACTAAAACGGGAGGCTATAGACAAGTGGTTCTTAAAGAGAATAAAATGGTATTTACGCGCTTAACATCATTTACTAATGATAATTTACCAGGAATTATCGCTGGTGGAATATATCAGGAAGTGCAAGATACTATTCGATCCTTAACTAAGTTTGGGTTTGAAAAAAATAACCCTATCGACCTTTGTATCATAGTGTCAGAAGATATTAAAGCTAGTTTATCAGTCATAAATTTTTCAGAGAACAGTGTGAACATATTAACTCCATATGAGTTAGGCAAACTATTAGGAGCAGAACTAGCTATAAGTGAAAAAGATAACTTTTGCGATACCATAATTTTGTTTCATAGCTTTAAGAATAAATTAGCAGCTATTTTTAATACAAAGGAAACTAAAGAATTTTATCTATTCAATTACCTTTATTTAAACTCTCCTCGAATTTTTCTATACTTCGCCCTGGTTTTAGTTATAATAAACACCCTTTGTTTGCTAAATTTGTATTCAAATTTCAATGTCGCTGATAATTTATCAGCAAAGCAGAACACCTTAAATAACCAATTAACAAAACTTAGCCAAAGCTATAATGTAAAAAAAATAGATGAAATTTATGATTTTATTAATATCAATAATATTTTATCAAAAATAGAATACTCTCCTCTTACACAAGTTAAGTATGTAGAAAAGTTAAAAATACCAGGTATAGAGCTTCGATCATTTGAATGGAATTATAATGAGGCAAAAAGTTATATTACCACAACTTTAAAGTTTAATTTTCAATCCGGTAAAAATATTTCTCATCAATACGAGAAACTACGAAAAAATTTAAACGATAATTTTCGTACCTATGACATTAATATTTCTAGCTTACCTGCTGCTAAAGAGCAAAATCTATCTATTGATGTTGAAATAGGAGAGGCAATGTAGATTAATGACTATCTCTCAATTAAAAAGAAAAGCTACAATTCAGTTTATATCGTATTTGTTATTATCTGTTGGATTAATAGGGTTATTAACATATGTTGTTATCTATAACGAAAAGATTTATAATAAAAACCAAATTGCGATTGATAAAATACGTTCTATTAATTTACAGATTACTGGAATTCAAAAAAAGGAAGTTGTTCTAAATAAAAACCTAGATTTATGGAAAAAAATTTCTTCTTCAAATTTACATAGTAGCAGATACATTGCAAATTTAAATTTCGAGCTTAGCAAGTTATATAAAAAGTACTATATATTAGAACCTGAAATATCAATTTCTATACCCGAAGAAGTTGAGCTCCACAACAAAAGTGAACGCACAAAAGTAATAAAAAGTGAAGTGGTCCTAAATTTAAGCTCAATCAGCGATAAGCATATTTTTTTATTTCTACAGTCTATTCCAAATCTGCCCGGTTATGTTATGATCAAATCTCTTATTTTAAATAAGCAGAGAAATATTGATGCTGCAACTATGAATCAGATTTTGAATGGTAATATGATAGAGATAGTGAGAGCTAATATAGTCTTTGATTGGTATACTATATTAAGTAGATAAGGTGATGAACATAAAGCTGTTTTTTATTTTTACGCTACTCATTTCCAATGTTAATGCATATTGCAGTTGTGAAGATATCATAGAAAGCATAGAAATTTGTAAGGAGTATTCTTGCCGACAATATATTGGCAATGAAGATTTTATTGAGCATAAAATATTAGGATTAAATAGTGGAAATTTATGCGTATATATAGAAAAACAAGGTAATGATGAAATGGTTTGTCATCATTCTCAGTATGGAATGATGATAGAAAAAAGATATTTTGAAAGTATTCTTAAAGTTGGCAATCAAGAAATCGACGATTTTATTGATATAGCAAATTTGCGTGCAAAAGAGTGTTTCTTTATCAACAATCAAAAACTAAGCTATACAGATCGGGACGATATAATAAGAGAAGCAGTGGAAAGTGACTTTGACGTTTTGTCACAATATAGTAACGTAAAAAGCATTTTTTTTGATGAAGAGCCAGTTAATAGAATGGTCAATGAAATGGAAAAGTTCAATTTACGATCTTCAAGAGCTGTAAAAGAGGAGGTATCAGATAATTTCAACTGTAAGGTAGTGAGTTTAGACTCAATTTTATATCTTTCTCCCGATACATGGAAAATATGGGTAAATGGAAAACTGTTTATAAATACCAAGGATTTAAAAGTGCACTCAGTCACTGAAAATTATGTAACTTTTGTATGGACCGTAGATCAAAAAGCAATAAAAAAGCATGCGAATGATTCTCAAAATGTATATTTTGGATATGGGAGTATTATGTTTACGCTTTATCCAAAACAAAAATTTGACTTGGATGGCTTATCTATTAAATAACTTAAATATACATGCGCTTGTAGCTCAGTTGGATAGAGCGTTGCCCTCCGGAGGCAAAGGCCGTGGGTTCGAATCCCTCCAAGCGCACTTTTAATTAAATTTGACAATAGTATTTTCACATAAGATAATAAAAGGATTTATTTAGAGCATAATTATGTCTGGTGGTACCATAAACAAAGTCATACTAGTTGGTAATTTAGGAAAAGATCCTGAAATTAGGACTACACAAAATGGAAAAGAAATGGCAAGTTTTTCAATAGCCACGTCTGAAAGTTGGACTGACAAACTTTCCGGTATGCGCTCTGAAAAGACAGAGTGGCATAATATCGTAATTTTTAGTGAAGGATTAGTAAAAATCGTCAAAGATTTTGCACGCAAAGGCAGTAAAGTTTATGTTGAAGGTTCTTTGAGAACTAGAAAATGGACTGACCAAAACGGTGGTGAAAGATACACAACAGAGGTGGTTCTATATAATTTTAATAGCGCTCTTACTCTCTTGGATTCACGAAATAGTGCGCCAAATTCTGATTACAAGCCAAGTGAATACAAACAAGGTGAAACAGAACAAAAAGATAAACACGAAAGTTTTGACAACGATATAAAAGATGAACTACTCGACGATGAAATACCATTTTAACAATTTAAATTGAAATCTACATTTTTATGGACTGCTTGTGTTACTCCTTTTAATTGCAATGGGGATAGCATAGATTATAGCAGTTTGCAGCGTTTACTGACAATGCAAGTTAAAGCTGAAAATGGCGTAGTGTTGCTAGGTAGCACAGGTGAGAGCCTATCGCTTACTGATTCTGAAAAGCGTACATTAGTTGAATTCGTATGTAAGCTAAAATTAAATACGAAAATTATAATTGGCGTACCAGGAGTGAATCTATATCAGACTCTTGAATGGCTTGATTTTTGCAAGGGTATGCCTATTCATGGCTATCTAATGACAACTCCCATTTATGCAAAGCCCGGAATTATGGGGCAGACTTTATGGTTTGAAAAGCTACTTGAAAAAGCACATGTGCCGGCTATGTTTTACAATATTCCATCGAGAGCAGGAGTGAGTCTTCACGCTGAAACTGTACACAACTTATCCAGTCACGAAAAATTTTGGGCTATCAAAGATTCAAGTGGCACTGTTGATACTTTAACTCAGTATAAGAAAGTTGCACCAAATATTGAGGTCTTTTGCGGAGATGATAATATGATATCTGATATGGCCGCTTATGGTGCGGCTGGCCTGGTTTCCGTTGCTGCCAATGTTTGGCCACGCATAGCGCATGAATACGTTAAGAAGTGCCTCAATGGCAGGAACCCTCAGGCAGATATCTGGCAACAGGCTTGCGAAGCGTTATTTATTGCCAGCAACCCAATACCCACTAAAGCACTTTTGCATGATATTGGGCTCATAGAACATCAAACTGTCCGCCTACCACTCAGCACAGAAGACTTGCCTTCTGTTGAAAAATTGAGGCAAGTCAATAAAATGATTCTTGGATGGAAAGAATTGGCTACTCTCTAAATAGTCTTGCAACTTTGATTTAATATACAATCCAAGTGTCATTTGAACACTCCCAAACTTATCACTTTATGCCACTGGTCTTCATCTAAAATTTCTACACCTAATTCCACTGCCTTTTTATATTTGGATCCTGGTTTTTCTCCTGCAATTAGGTAGTCAGTTTTAGCAGAAAGATGTGAGCTGACCTTTGCTCCTAGAGTTTTGGCTCTTACTTTTGCCTCTCCTCTACTCATAGCAAGTAGCTTACCAGTAAACACTATAATTTTATTATTTAAAACAGAGTTACTAGAGTTGGAGCTCACAGGAAGAATTTGAAGACAAGCAGTAAGATCATTTAACATTTTGATGTTATGTTCCTTAGAAAAAAATGATTCCAAAGATTCAGCCACTTTTTTTCCTATGCCGTCTATACCCACTAGCTCAGTATTATCTGATGACAGTTCAATCATCGAATTATACCAATTATCATAAGAAACATAATAATCTGCAAGCAATTCTGCTGCAACTTGGCCAATAAATCTAATACCTAAAGAAAATATAAACCTATCTAGAGTTATTACCCTTCTGCTTTGTATAGCATTTAATAAATGAGCTATTGATTTCTTGCCCCAACCAGACTGTTCTTCCAGATTAAATTCATCCAATCTTTCTTCTAAAGTAAAAATATCGGGAATTTGTTTTATCAGACCAAGGTCGTAAAAAAACTCTATCTGCTTATCACCAAGGCCAACAATGTCAAATGCATCTTTCGATACAAAATGCTTTAGTTTTTCTATTATTTGAGCTTTACAGGCAAATTCCTCAGGACATCTTACTGCAGCCTCTCCCTCAACCTGACGTACTTTACTACCACATTCAGGGCATACTTCAGGAAACACAAATTCAGGTGTATTTGGAAGACGAGAATCTCTGCTTACTTCAACGATCTGGGGAATTACATCACCTGCCCTTTTAATTGTTACAATATCTCCCTCTCTTATGTCTTTACGTTTTATCTCATCTTGGTTATGCAGACTTGCTCTACTAACTAGCACCCCACCAACATTGACTGGCACTAAATCTGCAACTGGAGTTAAAACCCCTGTTCTGCCCACCTGTATAAATATCTTGTTTAACTTTGTTTTTGCATAAACCGCAGAAAACTTGTATGCAAGTGCTGAGCGCGGTGCTTTGTGAGTATTCCCTAGACGATTTTGTAGTACCAAATCATTTACTTTATAGACTATTCCATCAATATCATAATCCAAGTTATAGCGACAGTTATAGACTTCATTATAGAACTTCAGCATTCCATCCAAACTACTCGTTAAGGACTGATGCTCATTTACGCAAAAACCAAGTGCCTCAAGCTTATTTAGTATTTCACTTTGACTTTTCTCTGCTCCACCAATCAAAGAATAAGCAAAATATCTAAGTGGTCTACTTGCTGTAATGTTTGCATCCAATTGCTTTAAAGAACCAGCAGCTGCATTTCGAGGATTGGCAAATTCATCGTTTTCATTTAACTTTAAAAAGTCGCTGTTACCGATGTATATTTCACCTCTTACTTCTAGTCTTCCTTGCACACCTTGCAAAAACTTAGGAAAGCCTTTTATTGTTGCAACATTGTGAGTGACATCTTCCCCTACAAAACCATCACCTCGAGTTGCAGCTTTAACAAATCTTCCATCCTCATAAATTGCAGAAAACGACAACCCATCAATTTTTGGTTCACATAATATCTCTATTTTGTCCTCAATTAAAAACCTCTTTATTTTAGACAAAAATTTCTCTACACCTTGTTCATCATAAGCATTCTCAAGGGAAAGCATAGGTTCTTGATGTTCCACCTTAGAAAACCTCTCATCAGGTGGAGCACCAACACTATCTTGTGTTGCATAAATTTCTGGCTCTATTTCAGCTAACTTTTTCTTCAGTTCATCATATTCAGCATCACTTATTTCTGGCTTATTTTTTTGGTGATACAAAACATTATGATAATTTATTTGATCTTGCAGTTTTTCTCTCATCTTTTCTAAGTTAGTCATGATACCAATATAATGCTACATTAGCCTTTGTCGTCAAGCTGTGAATTTTCTTGAATTTATCATATGGTCTTAATCCATCAAATATCAAAGGTGCCACAATGCTATAGCCATACTTATTCTTCTCTTGCTCAATTGTATTAGCAGATCTCGCTTGCTCTAGCCATATATTTATATAAAATTAAAATAAATTAGAGTAAACAATATTGCTATTTAAATGCTAACAAGATTCGCTCCAAGCCCAACTGGCTACCTCCACGTAGGAAACGTACGAACTGCCTTGGTTTGTTGGATGTACACACGCAATCAAAATGGAAAATTTTTACTCCGTTTTGATGATACTGACCTTCAGCGTTCAGATGTCAAATATATAAATGATATCATACAAGATTTGAAATGGATTGGTATCAATTGGGATGCAAGTTTCAAGCAATCAGAGCGCTTTGAGCGTTACAATGAGGTGTTTTTGCAGTTAATAAAAGAAGGGCATATTTATGCATGCTATGAAACAAGAGAAGAGTTAGACATTAAACGAAAATTGCAGTTAAAACAAGGACTTCCCCCTGTATATGACAGAAGCGCGTTACTTCTAACTGAGCAAGAGAAAATTAGTTATGAGCAAGAAGGAAGAAGACCACATTTTAGATTTAAGTTGGATAGAAATGAAGTTGTTAAATGGAATGATGAAGTTAAAGGTGAAATAAATATTGCAACAAGTCACATCAGCGATCCTGTGGTAAAAAGAGAAGATGGAATTTACACATACATGTTACCTTCTGTTACTGATGATGTTGACTTTAATGTAACTCATATTGTACGCGGGGAAGATCATGTAACTAATACCGCAGTGCAAATCCAAATGATTAAAGCATTAAAAGCGAAAATCCCTACATTTGCTCACCTTTCTCTGCTACATTTTGATGATAGCAAAATATCCAAGCGAACCGGCGTGCTGGACATTAAATCTATAAAAGAAGATGAAATTGAACCGATGGCACTAGTTAGTTATTTAGTGAAGCTTGGAACATCCAATCCAATTGAAGCTTGCGCCTGTATGCAATCTTTGATTGATTCATTTGACATTAAAAAATTTAGCTCAGCATGTACGCAATTTAGCTTGAGTGAAGCATACAAGCTAAATAGCAAAGTGCTGCAACAAATGCCATTTGAAATTATACAAGAACGTTTAAATCAAATTGGAGTGGACTCCTCAGAGTTTTGGTATTTTATAAAGAACAATATAGAAAGGTTTTCTGAGGTGGCCAAGTGGTGGAAAATATGCAAATCCGATATAGAGCCTGTGATTCTTGATAAGGAGCTTATAAAAATCGCGCTCAATACATTGCCTCAAGACGATTATAATGAAAACACATTATCAGAGTGGGTCACAACTATTCGGCACACAGTAGATATAAAGGCAAAAGACCTATTTATGCAGTTGCGCTTAGCTTTAACAGGAACAGAAACAGGACCAGAGCTCGCTAAATTATTAATTTTTATCGGCAAAGAAAATATCATTGCAAGGTTAAAAGAAAAGTGAAAACTAAAGAATTATAGCTAATGCAATCCCTACGTCATACCGCGATTCATTCGCGGTATCTCTTAGCCGCTAACAAGCAGCGGGATGACGATTGTCAGGGTGTCATCCAAGTAGCCTCTTTCTTGTCATCCCAGTGCCCAGACACTGGGATCCAGCCTTTCCATAATCATTAAAACATTGTATTTTAACTAAAACAGCTATTTTTATGCTCACCAACTTAATAAAATTCCTGGATCCCAGTGTTTGGGCACTGGGATGACAAAAAAAGGAGCACTGACCTCTCTTGGGCTCTTTTAGCTACAAACGTTAAGAAATTTACCAAATGAAAAAAAAGGCAAAAGAAGCCCCGTGGTTATTATCCGCTTTAAAATATTGGCGTTTTTTATGTTTTAAACGCTTGACAAGCGAGATTCAGCCGCTTTTAATTGCAACTAACTTACGCTGCAAATGTTTAAGAAATTTACTAGGCAGAAAAAAAGACAAAGAATCCCCGAGTTAGCTAGTCTTTTACTATCTCTGTCGAGTATTGGCATTTTTTGATGTCTTGTAACGCTTTATAAGCGCGTTCAGCTTATTTAGATAAAAATCTAGATGTAGATGAAGTTTTGTAAAGACATACAGTATCTATATACTGCAAAAAATTGAACATAAGACGCCGATACATTAAGTAATCCTTACCTTTTAATCTGCAGATTGGCGAAAGCAAATACAATAGCTTCACTATCATGATAAGGGAGCTGGCGGAGTTTGTCAAGTAAGTTTTTGTATTTTAATTTTAGAATTTTATAGGCTTTTGTTCTCATGAAAATTATGTTCTCATGAGTAAATTAATGTTATCCTTTTTTGTTGATCTAAAGTTTCTTATGTTCATACACTTACGTGTTCATAGTGTTTATTCGCTGCTTGAAAGCTCGGTTAAAATTGAGGAGCTGATCGGCCTTTGTTTGCGAAATAAAATGCCAGCGGTTGCAATTACTGATTCAGGTAATTTATTTGGTTCACTTGAGTTTGCAGAATATGCGGCAAGTAGGGGAATACAGCTAATAATAGGATGCAATATTATAGTTAAACATTCAGAACAAAATTTACCTATATTATTGCTTGCAAAAAATGAGCAAGGGTACACTAATTTAGTCACTTTGGTGAGTGAGTCTTTTAGAAAGCGCAAGAATAACAGCGATATTCCTTACGTTGATTTTGATGAGCTATTGAATTTAAGTACGGGTCTGATCGCTTTAACCGGTGGATATTTGGCTCAACTATTGTTGGGGCAAGATAAAGAAACGGTTGAAAAACTGCTTTCAGCATTCAATGGTCATTTATATGTTGAATTGCAGCGTCATGGGTTGAATAAAGAGCTAGAGCTTGAAGAAGCTTTGATAGACTTTGCTTATCAGCGCAATATACCACTAGTTGCAACGAACGATGTGTTTTTTCCAAATAGGTCTGACTATGAGGCTTATGATATATTAACGTGTATATCGGAGGGGAGTTATGCCCTGGAGAATAACAGAAAGAAGTTAACTACCGAGCATTACTTCAAGTCTGTGGCAGAAATGGAGGAGCTGTTCAGCGACATTCCCGAAGCAATTCATAACACTTTAGTGATAGCTAAGCGGTGCTCTTACATGCCAAGAAGCAGGCAGCCTATTTTGCCTAAATTTCCTTGTCGAGAAAATAAAACTGAGAATGAAGAACTGAGGGAGCAGGCAGTTGCAGGATTAGAATTCCGTATTGCGAATGAGACAGACATAGACCTTAAACAATACTACGATCGGCTGAATTACGAACTGAGTGTGATAACTTCGATGAACTACGCTGGCTACTTTTTGATAGTTTCTGATTTTATTCGTTGGAGCAAAGCAAATGGCATTCCAGTTGGTCCAGGAAGAGGCTCTGGTGCTGGATCAATTGTTGCTTGGGGCTTGCAGATTACAGACCTTGATCCAATAAAGTTTGGCCTAATATTTGAAAGATTTTTGAATCCTGATCGTGTATCGATGCCTGACTTTGATATCGATTTCTGCCAAGAGAAAAGGGACCTGGTTATTGATTATGTTCAGAAAAAGTACGGTTATGTTGCTCAAATAATCACTTTTGGAAAATTGCAAGCAAGGGCAGTATTGCGTGATGTTGGTAGAGTATTGCAAATGCCTTACTCTCAAGTGGATAAAATATCTAAAATGGTTCCATTTAATCCAGTAAATCCTGTAACTTTATCACAAGCGATAGAGTTTGATCAAAACCTGCAGAAAGAGCGGGATAGTGATGAGGTAATTGCAAAGCTTCTTGATATATCGCTAAGGCTCGAAGGAATATATCGTCACGTTTCAACTCATGCTGCTGGAATTGTAATATGTGATCAAAAGTTGGAAAATTTTGTTCCTGTGTACTACGATCCAAATTCGGCTCTGCCAATCACTCAATACAGCATGAAATATGTGGAGAAAGCTGGGCTAATAAAATTTGATTTTCTTGGACTTGGTACGCTAACGCTAATAGATCATGTATGTCGTTTAATTAATCGTGATGGAAAAAAGATTGATATTTCTTCAGTTCCTTTGAATGACCAAAAAACCTATGAGATACTCTCAAGCGGTGATTCAATTGGAGTGTTTCAGCTTGAAAGTTCGGGAATGAGAGAAGCTTTAATTAAACTAAAACCGGACTGTATTGAGGATATTATCGCTTTAATTTCCCTTTATCGTCCAGGACCTATGGATAACATTCCAACTTACGTTGCAAGAAAGCATGGACTTGAGAAGCCAGATTATATTCATCCGTTACTTGAGGAAGTATTAAAAGAGACATTTGGGGTAATAATTTACCAAGAACAAGTGATGGAAATAGCGCGTATTCTCTCTGGATATAGTCTCGCAGAAGCAGATTTGCTAAGACGTGCCATGGGTAAGAAAATTAAGGAAGAGATGGATAAACAACGTGAACTTTTTGTCCAAGGGGCAACAAAAAATGGCGTTGATTATGACAGGGCAAGTTATATTTTTGACCTTGTTGCAAAATTTGCTGGTTATGGGTTCAATAAATCTCATGCTGCAGCATATGCGGTTATATCTTATCAAACGGCTTACCTTAAAGCTAATTATCCATTAGAATTTTTTACAGCACTAATGAATCTGAATATTGATGATAGAGATAAACTGAATTTATTTTATCATGCAGCAAAGTTTAGTGGCGTTACCGTTCTTTCACCTGATATAAACAAGTCTCAAGCTGAATTCTCAATAGAGGATGAACGCATACGTTATGGTATTGCTGCCTTGAGGAATGTTGGTTTTTCTATAGCGGAAGGAATAGTGAACGTACGTTCAAGCGCTTGTAAGGACATATGGGAATTCATTCAAAATTCAGGTCATATAATAAATAAGAGAGCGCTAGAAAGCCTGATTAAATCCGGAGCATTCGATAGCGTGCATAAGAACAGAAAGCAGCTATATGAGTCAATGGACACGCTGATTTACTTTGCAAATAAAAACAAACAGGATAGAGAATCAAGTCAAGCTGCTTTGTTTGGTAGTCTTGATGTCCTCAAACCGAAACTTGAGAATGTGGAAGATTTTGATGAAGAGGAAAAATTAGAACATGAGTTATTTTCACTAGGATTTTATTTAACTAATCATCCGCTTGAAAAATTTAGAACTCTTCTGGAAAAGTTAAATATTGGGTTTATCGGAGAAAATAGAACAGCAAAAACTGCTGGGGTAATATTAAATGCACGTATGAGAACTTCAGAGCGTGGAAGGTTTGTTATCCTCACACTTTCTGATCCCCATAACGTTTCTGAAATAGCATTCTATAATAATGAAATAATAGAAGAAAAAAGAGATTTATTTTCACCAGGAACATTTGTGATAATTGATCTTGAAGCTTCGGAAAATACAACAAGATTGGCAGGCAAAGATATATCTGAGTTTACAAAAAGAATCACTTCTACAATAAAAGAATTAGTTCTCACCACTGAGTGCACGGATTCGCAAAAAGCCGCTATGGAATTAAACGCAATATTGAAAGATGAAGGCAGAACCAAAATAATGCTAAAACTTCTTCTCGAAAAACATAAAGTGAGCATCTTATTACCAGGTGCGTACTCAATTGCTCCTCAAGTTATGTATGAAATATCTAACTTAAGCTGGATTAAAGGCGTAGAAATTAACACAAATAACTTGCTTATATAAAAAAGCTTTATATAATGAAATATTTAATCGGTATTAAAGGAAGATATAGTGAATCTTTATGAATTTACTTTTATAACACAACAAGGATTATTACAGCAAGAAGTAGAGGAGATGATCCAAGAGCTAGCTGTTTCATTGAAAAATATTAAAGCAGATGTTATGTTCCAGCAAATCAGGGATATTCTGAAAAAAGGAAATGACAAGCTTACAACACAAGAGTTAGAAGTGCGTGCTGAAAACATTAAAGAAGGTCTAGTTGCTTACTCTGATTTCTTGGAAGATCTTACAAAAATTTTATGGGTTGAATTGGAAGAAGATCTTTCAAATTTGAAAGAAGTGAAGTCAAAAATCGATAAAGAGTTGAAAGATGACCTAAAAGATTTAGGAATAACGCAAGATTTTACAAAATTTCTAGGAGGCAGTACTAAAAGTGCGTTTATCCATAACGCAGTAAATGCTTTGAAGAGAAATATTTCAGAACATCTAATAAAGATTTTTCAAGATATTTTGAAAGATTTTAGAATAAACGGTCCAACTCAATCGAGCAAAGCGTTGGAAATGCTTTTGAAAAACATTGAAGCATCAGGATTAATCAAGTATGAACATTGGGGTCTTTTGGATTTTGCATATCACAAAAATAAAATGAAGAGCGGTCATTATTGTATAATGTGCATAAGTTCTACTGCAAGCATTCTGGATGAATTTATGCGTAGAATGAAACTTAATGAGAACGTTATTCGCCACTTTCCTGTGCAGGTTGATAAAATTTTTGAAGGTAAATCTCATATGATGAATAAACAAATTGAGGAGCAAAGCGCATAATGATGAAAAGACGAAATAGTTTTAATAATTCTTACGTATCTGTAAATAATAGGACTGGCTTTAGGCGTTCTAAAGTTTGCCCTCTTGCTGCGTCTAAAGATGAAGACATAGATTATAAGAATATAGATTTATTATCCAAGTTTACCTCTGACTATGGTAGGATATTACCTAGAAGATTAACAGGCGTATGTGCAAAAAAACAAAGGAAGTTACGCTTAGCGATCATAAGGGCACGTTTTTTAGCTCTTATTCCTTACTGTACTAAAAAAGTTTAGGTAATTTATGTTGATAATTTTAAAGGAAAATATAAGGACTTTAGGTAAGCTTGGTGAAGTTGTCAAAGTTAAACCAGGTTATGCACGTAATTTTCTTTTTCCACAAAGAAAAGCGGTGAAAGCTACCAAGGAAAATTTAACAAAGCTAGAGGAGCAACGTTTATTACTGGAAGAAGAGAATATAAAAAGATTAAATGTAGCAAAAGAGCTTGCATTGTCACTACATGATAAGTTTGTGGTATTGATAAAGCAAGCTTCAGAGGATGGTAAAATTTTTGGTTCTGTAACAACACGTGAAATTGCGAAAATTTTACTACAAGAAGGACATGTGATAGATCACCGTAGTTTATCTTTTGGTGGAGTAAGCATCAAAAACTTGGGTGAATACCAAGTAAACGTAGAATTACATAGTGAAGTAGTAGTACCAATTACTATATACGTCGTAAAATCCGAAACAGATGCAAATGAGCTAAGGCAAGTAAAATTGCAAAATCAGAAGTCTGAGCAACAAGAGGCAGAGCAAGATGCGAATAAAGAAGCTACTGATGGTGATGATAGCTGATCAAAGATGATCCCTTGTTATAGTCGTAAAGAAATGTCTGCCATGGCTAAGCTGGTGTCATCCCAGTGCTCCCCTCATGTCATCCCAGTGCGTGACACTGGGATCCAGTTTATTTCATCATGGACATTATTTTATGCTTCTAGAATCCGTTGTCCATTGAATAATTTGCAAATACTTTTATATCTGGATTCCAGTGTCACGCACTGGAATGACACCATTATTGGAATAAATCAAAAATGATTCCCCGCTATAGCAGAAAAGAAATGTCTTCCATTTGGGAGGAAAATAATAAATTTAATATATGGCTTAAAATAGAAAAATTAGCGTGTGAAGCTCAAGCAAAGTTAGGAGTGATTCCGAATAATATTGCTGAGAACCTCTCTGGTGCTATTGAATTTGATGTTGAATATATCAACGAAATTGAATCCATTGTAAAACATGATGTTATAGCTTTTCTGACATATGTTGCTGAAAAAGCGGGAGTTGATGTTCGTTATCTTCATTATGGAATGACAAGTTCTGATGTTTTGGATACATGCCTTGCGGTGCAACTGAAAGAGTCCTGTGATATTTTGCTCGAGAATCTAAAAAATTTACTTGCAGCATTGAAAAAAAAAGCTGAGGACTATAAAGATATTGTTTGTGTTGGACGCAGTCACGGAATGCATGCAGAACCAACAACTCTTGGAATAAAATTTGCCAGATTTTATGCTGAATTTAAACGCAATTATCAGAGATTAATTAGCGCGCAAAAAGAGATCTCAATTTGTAAAATATCAGGTGCAGTAGGCAATTTTGCAAATGTTGATCCGTTTGTTGAAGAATATGTAGCGAAAGAAATAGGACTCATACCTGAAATCATATCGTCTCAAGTCATTCCTCGTGATAGACATGCTATGTTCTTTTCAGTTTTGGGAGTGATTGCAAGCTCAATAGAAAATGTTGCTGTTGAAATTCGTCATTTGCAAAGAACTGAAATCGGCGAAATTTCTGAGCATTTTTCCACTGGGCAGAAGGGAAGCTCTGCTATGCCACACAAATGTAATCCTATTTTAAGTGAAAATCTGACTGGACTCTCACGTTTAATACGCAGTTATGTTTTTCCTGCGTTAGAAAATGTTGCATTGTGGCACGAACGTGATATATCACACTCGTCTGTGGAAAGATGCATTGCTCCTGATGCTTGTATAACAATGGATTTTGCTTTAGTGCGATTAACAGATTTGATAGATAAATTGGTGATCAATAAGGAAAACATTGAAAAGAACTTAAATTCTTCAAAAGGTTTAGTTTTCTCACAGCGTGTATTGCTTGAGTTAGTAAATAGTGGTTTGGCGAGGGAAGAGGCGTATAAAATTGTTCAGAGCAATGCAATGAAAGTGAAACAAAACAACAGTGATTTTCTGGCCGAATTGAAACAAGATAAACCCTTACTTAAGGTTATTAACTCGGAAAAACTTGAATCTTTGTTTGATTTGAAGTATTATACGAAACATATAGATCGTGTGTATAATAAGGTTTTTAATTAGGCTGAGTAGCTCAGTTGGTAGAGCAGGAGGATCATAATCTCTTGGTCGGGGGTTCAAGTCCCTCCTCAGCCACTCGAACTAAACTATGTTTAGCAAAGCAGTGCTATTGGTGAAACCCAGTGTCAGTTACTTGGAATGAGTTGTATATCCACTCAGGTGAGGAGACAATGGATAAGAGATTGTGAAAAGGGTTTAGCTTTTGGCCTATGATCTCTTTAAATGACAGAATTTCACTACAAAACTTAACTTTCTTCTATGCAGTTAGCTAAGTCAAGAAAGGTGAATCTATCTCTTGTTGTAAACGCAAGATCGACCACTTTACAATATTGTTCTTTATTCCAACTGAGGTGCTCTGGTAAGTGTGGAATTGATAGATCTTCAAATATTTTTTGCAGGTGTTTTGCAGGTAGTAAATTTTGCTTAATTAAACTGGAAATATTATGCCATTCTTTACAAATAATCTCTTGGATTTTTTGCTGCATAATTTGCTTCTGTTCAAAAGTTCTTACAAATTCGATATTATCAAAGCACTGAGTTATATGTTTTACATCTAAAGTGGTCGGTTTGATAATCGGGTTTTGTATTGATAATATCTTTTCCTGCAAATTAGCCATGGTAATCGTCGTAACAGCAATTTTTTCGCCATGTAGTAAGGAATGATCTCTTGTTACCATTTCCATTGCGTGAGCTACCATATGCTCTCCTTGGCTTGCAGAATAGCTGCCTTTTGATATTACCATTCCAAGTCCTGAAATTAGTAGAACTTCCATAAGTAATAGGACCACTTTTCTACTTCTTTTAGTAAGCGCCGTATACTCTCTTAGCAAAATTTGCTCCAAATCGCGAACAAGTGTAAAAGGTAATTCATTGTATTCTGTGCCAAGCAACAAATGAGATAGTAGCCAGTCAGCCTGAACTGTTGAACGACAAATGAAATCTGCAAATCCGCTTAATGTGAGACGCAGTGGTGCATTGGCAAGTATGTCTATATCTATATATACTGCTCTTGGAAGATGTGCTTTGAACGATTTTTTATATCCATTTACTAATATTGAAGCATTTGCAGAGGTATATCCATTCATAGAAGCGGCTGTTGGGAACGATATATAATCTTTTTTCTCGAGGTAGCTTGCATATTTGCAGATATCGTTAACAGTGCCGCTACCAAATGCAACTATTAAGTCACTGTCTTTTGCTTTGTTTCTAACTAGATTTACGGTTTCAAGAGAGGCAGCTCTGCTTGGTGTCATGCAAGTAGCTGACACTGGGATCCAGGAAAACAACTTATGGATTCCAGTGTCACGCGCTGGAATGACAGGTGGAGCTGGAATAATTAAGTTAGGAATTTTATTAAGTACGTTTTTGTTTAAAAGTTTTGCTGTATTTTTATCTGCAACTAGAAAGACGTCATTTCCGTGTCGTGTGCATATTTCATAGATATCATCAGCAAGGTAGTAATCTGTTATTACTTCCCTTAGAAAAGTTTGTTCGGTTTGATGTAATATTTGTTTTAAATAGTGCATAGAGTGTTTACAATATAGCAGTATAAGTATTTTAAGATTGACATGAAAATTGACCCTGTAGAGCTAACTAGGAAATTGATCTCTTTTGAGAGTATAACACCAGAAGACAGCGGGGCAATAGAGTATATAGCAACAATCTTCAAGAAGAGCGGCTTTGATTGTGAGATTTTAGAATTTGGTGATAAAGTTAAAAATCTTTATGCGAAATATATAAATGGAGTACCAAATTTGTGCTTTGCTGGGCACGTTGATGTTGTACCACCGGGTCAGTTAAAAGATTGGGCATTTGGTCCATTTAATCCAGAAGTGAGGGATGGAATGCTATATGGAAGAGGGGCCGCTGATATGAAAAGCGGAGTAGCTGCATTTATTGCTGCTATGGTAAATTTGATTGCAGAGAAGTTTCAATTTAATGGTTCGATAAGTGCATTGATTACCAGTGCTGAAGAAAGCATGGAAGAATATGGAACAAAGGCAGTTTTGGAATGGATGAAAAATAAGCAGAAAAAGATAGATTTTTGTGTGGTTGGCGAACCAACCAGTAGTAAGAAATTAGGTGATACCATAAAAATAGGCAGAAGAGGTTCTGTAACATTTGAATTAATTTGCCATGGAAAACAAGGGCACGTTGCCTACCCAGACCTAGCAGACAATCCAATATATAAGGTAATATCGATATTGAGTAAGGTAAAAAATACTACTTTTGATCATGGTAATAAATATTTTCAGCCTTCACATTGCGAAGTTACTACTATCGATGTTGGAAATAATACTAGCAATCTAATACCTGGCTCAGCAACTACACGTTTTAACATTCGATATAACAATGAACAAACACCGGGTGGCTTATATAAGCTGATTGATGAAATATGCTCTAGTGTAACTAACGATTATAAGCTTTTTATGCATAGCAGCAGGGACGTTTTCCTCTCTACTCCCGATAGGAATACTGATATTATGCTTGATGCAATAAATAAAGTTACCAGTATTGATGCTGCGTTGAGCACAAGTGGTGGCACATCTGACGCTGCGTTTATCAAAGATGTTTGTCCAGTGATTGAATTTGGTATAATCAACAAAACTGCACATCAGATAAACGAATGCGTATCAGTAAACGATATACACAAGTTAACAGCTATATATAAGGAATTTATAGAAAATTATTTCAATCCCACTAATAAAATATTGAATCAGGTCAACGTGGTTAGTAATATATCTAGTGGTCCATTGTTAGCTTAGATGTAATCAGATCTCTTGCATAACTGTTGTTTGAATAATAACTTGTATCATTCCAGCAAAATGTGTCAAGTAAGTTTTTTCGTTTCTATAGCTACTTGGATGACAAAAGAAGAAATACTAGACTTTATACCTTTTGCACTCAAATTCACATAAATCATGAATTATGCACGTTTCACACGAAGGTTTCTGTGCTTTGCAAACATATCTACCATGCAAAACTAGCCAATGATGAGCATAAAGCAGGTATTTTTTGGGAACCACATTTAAAAGAGATTGCTCTGTTTTAAACACATCTTTTTCTTTCACAAGCCCAATTCTATTGCTCACTCTAAAAACGTGAGTATCAACTGCCAATGTTGGAATGCCCAGCCCCGAATTTAAGAACACATTAGCGCTCTTTCTCCCCACTCCAGGCAAAGACACCAAATCATCAAAATTAGTAGGTACTTTGCTGTTGTATCGTTCTACCAATATTTTACTAAGCCCGATTATATTTTTTGCTTTGGAATTATATAAACCAATACTGCTTATGCATTTTTTCAGCTCACTCTGCCCAAAGCTCAGCATTTTTTCTGGCGTATCAGCGATATTAAATAGTTCTCTTGTAATTTTATTAACGCTTACATCAGTTGTCCGCGCTGATAAAACTATCGCAACCAGTAACGTAAAATGATTGGTATAATTTAGCTCTATTTTTGGCGCAGGATTTGATTGTTGAAACTTTTCAAATATTAGTTCTACTTTTTTTGAGTCCATTTCATTTACCACACCTCTTTTAAATATTTAAACAAAGAACCCCTCTTTCCCATCATACAAATACAATTTGTCCATTCTCACCACGTCAAAATTGTGTTCTTCAAGTTTGATTAGCAAGTTATTCACATCACTATTTGTAATAGCTTGCTTTTCATTATTTGCGATAAACCTACAGGTTATTTGATCACTTGAAGGTTTTGAGTTTCCTGGCCAAATCGCAAGACCTTTTGAGTATATTGCTATCATTTGCAGATTACTCGATTCAAATAACCTAACTATTTGGTCAAAGTTGCTGGATTTGTCCCAAGCAAGCGCTATATCACTACCTACTAGCTTTTTGGTTTTATAGTCCTGTTCATAGCTATTTTGTATTTCACTTATTTTGCTATTTGTACTGCTACCGACTGTAAGCTCAGATAATGTTTTCGGTTTTTTTCCTAGATTATCTATAACGGCT
The DNA here is from genome assembly GCF_918697765.1 of Wolbachia endosymbiont of Phyllotreta cruciferae. Taxonomy (NCBI): domain Bacteria; kingdom Pseudomonadati; phylum Pseudomonadota; class Alphaproteobacteria; order Rickettsiales; family Anaplasmataceae; genus Wolbachia; species Wolbachia endosymbiont of Phyllotreta cruciferae. Next base: position 206,906 of record NZ_OU953855.1, on the reverse strand, counting down.
TCTGCAAATTCTTTGGTACCAATTTTCTGTTTACTCTTTTTCTCTTTATATAAATCGGCGGTATGTATTCCATCCTCCAAAGTCTTGAGCCATGCATCGTAAATTAGTTTTGCAGTACTCACTTGACTGATGTAGACCAACATATGCACTGCAGCATTCAAAAGTCCAGAAGGATTAGCTATGTTTTTTCCTGCAATATCAGGAGCAGAACCGTGCACTGCTTCAAACATTGCATATTCATTACCTATATTGCTACTTCCAGCGAGTCCAACAGATCCAGAGGTTTGCGCCACAATGTCCGATAATATATCGCCATATAAGTTCTCGGTTACTATAACATCGAAATTCTCCGGTTCTGTGGCAACACGTGCCATCCCAATATCGACTATATAATGTTCTGCCTTTATGTCCGGGTATTCCTTTGCAATACGATCAAACGCCGCATGGAAAGTTCCGTCAGTCATTTTCATTATGTTATCTTTAGTAAGACAAGTTACCTTCTTTCTACTATGTTTTTTTGCATATTCAAAAGCGTACCTGCATATTTTTTCTGAGCCGGATCTAGTAATAATTTTAGTGCATTGGTAAGAGTCACCAGTGAGCCTGTGCTCTATTCCGGTGTAAACGTCCTCTTCATTTTCACGTATTACTACGATATCAAACTTATCGAATTTATTTTCTATAACAGGATGATATGAAATGCATGGTCTGATATTTGCATACAACCCTAGATTTTTTCTGAGTGCAACGTTTAAGCTTTTGTGGCCTTTACCTTGAGGAGTTGTTGTTGGAGATTTTAATAATATTTTTGTCCTTTCAATTGATTCCCAACCACTTGGAGAAATTCCGTGAGACCATTCTTTACTATAAACACGCTCCCCTATTTCAATAATATCTATTGAGATTTTCGCTTCTGCTTCGCGCAATATCGACAGCACCGCTTCCATGATTTCTGGTCCGATACCGTCGCCATATGCAACTGTGATTGGTGTTGACATAACTTCCCTAGTTATAAATGATTTAATATTAATTTAAATAATAGAGTGGCACAAGTAGCTAATATTACCCAAGTTAGTATATTTACGGTTATTTAATAACGTATTTTTATATTATATGATGATATTATGAAATATAGGTGGGGTTATGAATACTGAAATAAATGTTAAAGTAAATTATGTAGGATTTACAAGGCGTATTGTAGCAGAAATACTTGACCTCATCATATTTTCCCCTCATTTTATCTTCGGTTTTATCTATGGTGTATTCATCGTATCATTACAAGATCAAGATAAAGACTCTTTTCAGGAACTTGCACAACTAGCAACAGAAATACCATTTATAGTTTCTACAGTGGTCGCAACATTAGTACTAACAATATCCAAAATATTAATGGTAACAAAACTTGGTGGTACCCCAGGAAAACTATTGTGTGGTATGCATATTAAAGATGCTAATACATTTACAAATGTTACCCTTATGCAAGCAACAATAAGATGTATTTCTAAGGGAAGCATCTGGATTATTTTTCGCTTTTTGCTTCATCTGCATTATCATGGTTATACTTTTCTATATCTTTTAATTGTGCTAATTTTATTTTTGTTTGCAGTATTTGATCAACGCAAACAGACTTTTTACGATAAAATTGCAAAAACAGTAGTGATAGACTATAAATCTAGTTGATATTTTTCTTTATAGGTAGTACATGGATAAAAAAGTAAACTACTCAACGATGACAAGACGTACTCTAGCATTTATAGTTGATTGTATTTTATTTATCGCAATACCATTTGGTTTAATGCTTACTTTTACCCACAATTTTGAGAGGTTATGATGTGAAGCATAACAATGCTCTCCTTAAGGTTTTCATAGCCCCGCCATAGAGTCATAGACCCTGGTAAATTATCACTTTTTCTATTCATAAATCACCCAATTTTCCTAACCAAATAATAGCTTGTTTTATGTTTGGAGGTTCTTCGGGTAATGTTGCTACCCGATACTCACGCATGTAAAGGACCTTCCACTCTTCGTTGCTTAAAATTTTAGTACAAATTTCCATGGGATTTGATAAAGCCACTTTTGTCAAATATAAAATTTTAAACGCGATTATACTTTTTATAGCAATTAACTTCTGTAATCTTTCTTTTGTAGCTAAGCGGGAGCTTTCTATCTTACATCCTGATTTTAAAATCCTAAAATACTCTTCAATTTTCCACCTTAGCTTATACCAATTTATCTTTTCTATGGCATCTAAAGTATTATTAATCGGTACATTAGTTAGTAGAGTCCAGTCGATAGCTTCCAATCCATCAGGAGGATTTGTTTCTTTTGCACTTACCACATATACAGGGATTTTATCACTTATTTTATGTATTGTATCTTTTGACCCATAAATGGAAGAAGATCTGATAGGTATATAGCCTTTCATATACTTAACTTCAATATTAGCTTTCCTTGATCTCTGGTTTCCACCTTTAGTAACTTCTAGAGAAATTTTCTTTTTTACTGGCAGTTGAGTGATGCGTGTTTGCAAATCTGTTTTTCCGACTTCAGTACAGATAAATCTTCTATTAGCTCGATTGCGGATTACATAAAAACTACCTAACGTCTCAGCCACCCATAAAAATTTGAAGATGTCTGCTTCCCTATCACCAAGGGTAACAAGTTGTACATTTGGAGGAAGGTTGTTTATAGTTTCTTTAAGAGCTGTTATCCACTTATAACTTTCTTTTTCTTCTATGGAGGTACGGTATTTTCTGTTTGCTTTTTCTTGTGCCGTTTCTTCTTCCCTAATAGAACGCGCCCAACATTGTTGGGAAGATAGACCTAAAGGTAATCCGTCTCTGCTGACTATTAAGGCACTATGCAACAGTAAACCCATTTTATGCTTTGTATAAGCTTTAGAAATACTGCCTAGTCTCTTGGTCTTTATACTTACTTTTACCCACAAATAAAAACATAGTATTGTATTTACTCAAATAATTTAATTTTATTAACCTGAAAGCTTATTAGATTAAAATTATTAAACTAAGAGTTATAATTTTAGCAACTAAAAGCTGTAAATTGCACCATATAAACAGTTATTTCAAGCAAAAGTTATGCCATTAAGAGCTATGCAACAAACATTTATATTTGTGGGTAATAGTAAGGTCTTTATATGAGAGTCAAAATCCAAATAACTTGTATCTTGAACTGAAAAGACCAACTGGTTTCCTTTTATTCTTTCCTTAGTTTCTTTATAATGGGAAGAATAAATTTCCTTATCTTCAAGCTTTTCATTGCTAAATAATCTATATGCACCCTTAGCTTCTTTCCACCCACTACAGCTTTGATTAATTGAACCAGATGCCTTACCCTCTATGCAATAACTTGTTTTTATAAGCCTTTTATTAAGCCTTTTATCTCCCAAATTAATGTGTTTTAACTCTCTTTCCAGCCATTTATCCCATAAGTGTTGAAAGTATCAAAAATAACGTGATATGAGATGATCAACGGCATGTAAATTACCTCCCGACAGTAAAACAATCGAACGTATAAAAGAGTCATTTAGATCCAATGTGAATTGCAGTAATGCTATTTTGAACCCATGTAGATTATTTTTGATTTTATAAACAAGAAATAACAAAGCCGTAATAATAATCATGTAAATATACACCTTCATGCCATTCATAGTATGGCTTAAAAAGTGCTTATATCCAAGATTTTGCTTTATAAATTTAAAGAACACTTCTATATCCCATCTGCGCCTATATAGCTCTGTTACTTCATAAGCTGGCATTTCAAACAAGTTTGTCAAAAACCATATTTCATCTCCAATTTTATTTCTGATTTTTATTAGCCGTAGATCATGCTTTTCTGCCACTTTACCTCGTGCACGATAAAGATTAACTATTATATCTTCTAAAATCTCTGATCCATCCGATTTTTGTTCTCTTATAACTTTGTTCCTGCTTATAACATCATGTTTTCTTCCTACTTTAACTCTTGTGATAAATTTGTACTCCTTTTCATCAAATTCGGCAAAAGTTCCAACTTTTCTGATTCCTCTATCAAATAATAAAATATCCTCTTTTTCAACTTTAGCTTCATTAATTGCTCTCACTAATGCTATATCTTCACTACTTTCTTCTTGTCCTTTACAAAATCTTATACTTGTCGGCAATTGATCCTTTAATCCTACACTCACTTTAACTTGACTGTCGTTACTTTTACCGCCTATTTTTAGCCCATCTTTTATGAGATATCCCGATAAATTTATGATCGTCGAATCAAACTTATGTAAGTTATTTGATGTTTTTTGGGGTAATAGCTTTTTAATCTTGCTCATCAAATCAATATATACTCCCTTAAAATATTCTGGATTTATAACTTTTAACCTTTTTGACAAACCACTGTATGTTACTGTACTTTTATCGCTATTCTTATCCATTATACACCTGTTTATTACCATTTCTAGCGCTCTTAGGCTTGTTTTTTGCCCCATTAATATTAACTTCATTAGACCTTTAAATATAATCTTGCCCAACAATTTAGTATTACATTTATCTACTTCACTTAATTTTCCTAGCCTTTCTAAATCCTCATCTTTTATTAAATTTAGTACTCTTTCTATTTGATCCATTATTGCCTCCATTTTCTTGCAATAATAGTTCTTTATGTCTTTTTTGTGTTACTTTCAACACTTATGCCATTTATCCCCTAAGCCATCTGTATATTGCACGCTTGTACTTGTTTCTATCATTTTGATCCTAAATTATTTAGCTTACTCACTTTTTACATTTGTGGGTAAAAGTAAGTATAAAGACCAAGAGACTAGGCAGTATTTCTAAAGCTTATACAAAGCATAAAATGGGTTTACTGTTGCATAGTGCCTTAATAGTCAGCAGAGACGGATTACCTTTAGGTCTATCTTCCCAACAATGTTGGGCGCGTTCTATTAGGGAAGAAGAAACGGCACAAGAAAAAGCAAACAGAAAATACCGTACCTCCATAGAAGAAAAAGAAAGTTATAAGTGGATAACAGCTCTTAAAGAAACTATAAACAACCTTCCTCCAAATGTACAACTTGTTACCCTTGGTGATAGGGAAGCAGACATCTTCAAATTTTTATGGGTGGCTGAGACGTTAGGTAGTTTTTATGTAATCCGCAATCGAGCTAATAGAAGATTTATCTGTACTGAAGTCGGAAAAACAGATTTGCAAACACGCATCACTCAACTGCCAGTAAAAAAGAAAATTTCTCTAGAAGTTACTAAAGGTGGAAACCAGAGATCAAGGAAAGCTAATATTGAAGTTAAGTATATGAAAGGCTATATACCTATCAGATCTTCTTCCATTTATGGGTCAAAAGATACAATACATAAAATAAGTGATAAAATCCCTGTATATGTGGTAAGTGCAAAAGAAACAAATCCTCCTGATGGATTGGAAGCTATCGACTGGACTCTACTAACTAATGTACCGATTAATAATACTTTAGATGCCATAGAAAAGATAAATTGGTATAAGCTAAGGTGGAAAATTGAAGAGTATTTTAGGATTTTAAAATCAGGATGTAAGATAGAAAGCTCCCGCTTAGCTACAAAAGAAAGATTACAGAAGTTAATTGCTATAAAAAGTATAATCGCGTTTAAAATTTTATATTTGACAAAAGTGGCTTTATCAAATCCCATGGAAATTTGTACTAAAATTTTAAGCAACGAAGAGTGGAAGGTCCTTTACATGCGTGAGTATCGGGTAGCAACATTACCCGAAGAACCTCCAAACATAAAACAAGCTATTATTTGGTTAGGAAAATTGGGTGATTTATGAATAGAAAAAGTGATAATTTACCAGGGTCTATGACTCTATGGCGGGGCTATGAAAACCTTAAGGAGAGCATTGTTATGCTTCACATCATAACCTCTCAAAATTGTGGGTAAAAGTAAGGTCTTTATATGAGAGTCAAAATCCAAATAACTTGTATCTTGAACTGAAAAGACCAACTGGTTTCCTTTTATTCTTTCCTTAGTTTCTTTATAATGGGAAGAATAAATTTCCTTATCTTCAAGCTTTTCATTGCTAAATAATCTATATGCACCCTTAGCTTCTTTCCACCCACTACAGCTTTGATTAATTGAACCAGATGCCTTACCCTCTATGCAATAACTTGTTTTTATAAGCCTTTTATTAAGCCTTTTATCTCCCAAATTAATGTGTTTTAACTCTCTTTCCAGCCATTTATCCCATAAGCCATCTGTATATTGCACGCTTGTACTTGTTTCTATCATTTTGATCCTAAATTATTTAGCTTACTCACTTTTTACATTTGTGGGTAAAAGTAAGGGTTATATGTTGCTGATTATTTCTTTATGGAGCAAAAATTATTTAATCCAATAAAAGGTGTCCTACCACAGGATAATTTTGCTAATCTAGTAATTGCTGCAGTGCTTACTATCGTAATAGTATATGCTTTATTTCAATTATCACAGGAACCACCACTTTCAACAGTCAATAAGATGACGAATGAAAATTTAGGACAGCCCGTGCAAAATAAGTTTAGAATTACATAAATGTAGCAACTTAAAAGCATATATTGTATAATGCTTATTCTTAAGTTAAGAGGTAATTTATGGATTTAAGTAAAATAACAGCAGGACCAAATGCGGTGAATGTGGTAATTGAAATAAGTGCGAATGCTGAGCCTGTAAAGTATGAATTTAATAAAGAGTTTAGGTTGTTACAAGTTGACAGATTTTTATCTACCTCAATGACTTATCCTTGCAATTATGGGTTTGTACCAAATACCTGCGCAGGTGATGGTGATCCTGTGGATGTTTTGGTGCTAACTCAGTTTCCCTTAGCATCTAGTGTTTTAATATCGGTGCGTCCGATAGGCGCATTACTCACTAAAGATGAAAAAGGAGAAGATGAGAAAATATTAGCTGTGCCTGTTTCCAGTGTTGATAGCTATTATGACAATATAAAGGACTATTCTGACTTATCTAAAAGCCTACTAGATAAAATTACTCATTTCTTTTCTCATTATAAAGATCTAGAAAAGGGAAAAACGGTAGCAGTTGGAGAATGGGTTGGTGTGGAAGAAGCAAAGAAAATCATTGAAAAAAGCAGAAATTAGTTTTTATTGATTTATAGCTAAAGTGGCTTAGGTTTGCCCACAATTTGAAAAACAACAAATTCGTCATTCCGCTACTTGTTAGCGGAATCTATACCGCGCACAACTGTACGAACATTGCAATATGGCACATAGTAAACGATGTCATTCCAGTGCGTGACACTGGGATCCAGACTTTCCGTAAAAACGTTATATTTTAACATAACACTTATATGCTCACCAACTTAGTGCTAATCAAAATCCTGGATCCCAGTGTCTGGGCACTGGGATGACAAGAAAGGGAGCACTGGAATTTTTGTTTCAATATTTGTACATTAGCCATGCATCTGAACAGACAATGGCGTCAACTTAAGGAAAAATATCAGCGATAGTGTATAAAATTTCTCTCTAAAACTTTTACCATTAAATTATCCAGAAGCCGCAGGAAACAGCACTTTTGTTTCTATTTTATTTCAACAAAGAAGTTTAAAATGTGTCCTTTTTAGGTGAAACATGCGTGCGCCAAGCAAAGTGCGTAAAGTCCAGTTGGTGAAAATCCAACCCAGGCAAAGCCTAGCCAGCAGGCTGGAACAAACCACTATGCTGCGTAAGGTAACGAGCGTAGTAAAGCTAGTGGAATGGACAACACAGGGTACAACGAAAGTGAAGGTATTGAGTCCCGAAATTCTCGATGTCATAGAGGTCGACACGTTGCATATAGTGGAAGACAGCAAGAAGGGTAACAATAGGGCAAGTTATCACTCACTCTATCGGGATCTGAGGCCGTATCACGTGTTGAGATGGAGTTTACGTAAACTTGGGAGATCCTTTGTATTCCTATTAAGGTACGTTGGAACAAGTCAACAAAGGCGAGTACTGACGGAAGATATAAAGGAAGTCGGACTGATTGATAGTACTCAGAGTGTGGGAAAGCCACATACAAGGGGAAGCGGTCAGCAATATAGTGACTGGTTTAGGAATTGCTATGCCAATACAACGGAGGTTGGAATAACGTGCAAAGAAAACTAAATCAGATAGCAGTAAGAGCCAGGCAAGATAAACGATTGAAATTTAATCGTTAATTCATCTGATAAACGCAGAGAATCTTGCTGAATGTTATAAAGAGCTAAAGCATAACAAAGCATGCGGTATAGACCAGGTGACAGTAGAAGCTTATGGAGAAAATCTTGAAGAGAAGCTCAACACTCTGGTGGATAGTATGAAAAGAAAGCGATATCAACCGCAACCAGTGAAAAGAGTATATATACCAAAAGCTGGAAGCAAAGAGAAACGCGGGCTTGGAGTACCGTCTACAGAAGATAAGTTAGTCCAGATAATGCTGAAGAAGATATTAGAAAATATTTATGAAGCTAACTTTCTGGATAACTCATATGGTTTTCGTCCTGGTAGAAGCTGTCATCAAGCGGTAAATGCACTAAATAAAGCAGTTATGTACAGACCAACTAACTATGTAGTAGAAGTTGATATCAAGAAATTCTTTGATAATGTCCAGCACAAATGGCTAATGAGATGCTTGAGAGAACGGATAACAGACCCAAACATACTGTGGTTAGTAAAACGATTTCTTAAGGCAGGAGTAGTCGAAGCAGGACATTATGAAGCAACTGAACTAGGCACACCTCAGGGGGGAATAGTAAGTCCTATACTAGCTAATATATAGTTGCATTATGTGCTGGATTTGTGGTTTGAAAAGAAATTCAAGCTAAGATCTAAAGGTTATATGGAGCTAGTTAGGTATGCAGACGATCACCTGATTTGCTGCGAAAGAGAAAAAGATGCTAGAGAACTCTTAGAGTCACTGAAACAAAGGCTAGGAAAATTTGGACTGGAAATATCTGAAGACAAAACAAGAATAGTAAAGTTTGGCAAAAAGGAGTGGCAACAAGGAATAAGGGAGAAACGAAAAACGGAAAGTTTCAACTTTCTAGGATTCACCCATTATGGTACAAGGAGTCGTAAAGGTAGAGTAATGGTAGGTCATAAAACCTCGAAAGAAAATCTATCTAGAAAACTTAAAGAAATCAAAGAATGGGTGAAAAAGATCCGAAATAAAGTTCACCTTAAAGACTTACTATTACCCACAAATATAAATGTTTGTTGCATAGCTCTTAATGGCATAACTTTTGCTTGAAATAACTGTTTATATGGTGCAATTTACAGCTTTTAGTTGCTAAAATTATAACTCTTAGTTTAATAATTTTAATCTAATAAGCTTTCAGGTTAATAAAATTAAATTATTTGAGTAAATACAATACTATGTTTTTATTTGTGGGTAATAGTAAGCCTTAAAGATTGGTGGTCAATACTTAAAGCAAAACTAACAGGACACTATAACTACTTCGGAGTTAGCGGAAATTACCGGTGGTTGAATAAATTCTTCTGGCGGGTAATCAAGCTAGCGTATAAATGGATAAACCGACGTAGTCAGAAGAAGAGTATGAATTCAAAGCAATTTATACACTATCTACAAGTTAATCCATTACCAAAACCAAGAATATGCTACTCATTATATACAAAATAGGAAATGCTGTGAATACTACATTGTGGAGCCGTGTGCGGGAAAGCTGCAAGCACGGTTCTGGTGGGGGAGTCATAGCGATAAAACTTAATCAGGAGGATTTAAAACTATGACTTCTACCAAACAAAAAGGAAAAAACCTTATTCTACAAATTAAAAATATAATATACTCGAAAACTTTTCAGAAAATCCATTGTGTTGAGTTTTACACGAACAAGAAAACTTCCTTTTTCGACAGTATTTTCTATGATTTTAAAGTTAGTTAAAAAAAGTTTGGGAATAGAATGTGAACTTATGGAGCCATTGACATGTACCCTCAAAGCAAGCTTTTTCTAAAGCAAGGTATAAGATTTGCCATACAGGCTTTCAAGAATTTAAGAGGTTGTCCACAAACCAGTAAATCAAGCATATTCCCTACTTAACATAACTTTACTCATAGCCAGATATATGAAACTTTCAGTAGATGTTGTAAGTAAATCGTACTCCTTTGATAGCCTTCTATTTCTATTGATCCAAGCAAAAGTCCTCTCTACCACCCACCTTCTCGGCTGTACTGAAAATCCAGGATCCCGTTGTGGCAATAGTTCTAGTGGTGTATCTTTATGCACCCAAAACCTACATGGAGGCCTTTTGACAATTTCAATATCTATCCCATATTCTCTCTTTACGTAATCCTTTAAATCTTTTCCTTGGTATCCCATATCAGCCCACATTTTCTTAATATTGCTGTATTTTTCCTTCATATTGTCCAATGCCATCTTCACCCCATCTCTGTCATTTTCGCTTGCAGCTCCTACATAGCAACCAAGCACAAATCCTTGAGTATCTGTGATTATATGTCTTTTTCTCCCCTTTACCTTTTTCGCACCATCATAACCTTTGACCCCCCTTTTTCCGTGGTTTTTACCGATTGACTGTCCACTATGCATGCGCTCGGCTTCCCATTTTTGACCTACTATATTTAGTGATATCATAGTTCATTTTCTCAAAAATTCCCTGCTTTTTCCATCTTCTAAACTGTTCATGCACAGCCTTCCACGGCGGAAAATCGTGTGGTAAATAGCGCCATTGACATCCTGTGCGCAGTATATAAAGAATTGCATCTACTATCTCACACTTACTGTATTTTGGTGGCCTTCCTCCTTTCTTGTACGATACTCTGAAGTGTTTTTCTATTCTTGCCCATTCCCTTTTACTTAAATCTGTTGGATATTTTTTCCTCATCTCTTACCTCAATATTCTTTCTTTATATACTACGTATTCCTTGGTTTGTGGACAACCTCTCAAATCTTACTATTACCCACAAATATGAGGTTCGTGAGCAAGTCGCCATCCTTCTGCTAAATCAAAGAGACGTTTATATCCTTTCCAAAGAGTAATTGGTCCTGGTTTTGGGTCGCTTTTTCTTGCTAAATGACCTCCAAGTTCACGAAACGGCTTCTTTTATAGTAGGGGCTATATTTGGACATGGTTTCCTGTGTATTTTAACATATAAAACTTTCCATTCTTCCTCAGCTAATAAGGCAGTACATGGTAATGTTGGGTTAGTTCTTGCAATTGATGTAATAAAGAAAATTCTCCAAGCAATAATGCTCATGACTGTTAAATACCTCATTAATCTTTCTGCTGTTCCAAGTCTACATTCCTCAACTTTGAGACCGGATTTAAAATTTTATGTAATATCTCTATTTTCCATCTAAGGCAATTGTAAGTTAAAAACGTGATATAAAAGAGATAAGAGAGAAAGATAACCCTGCTCACTAGGAATAGCGGGCGTGCGCGACCGAAAGGAAATTGGTATTACAACCGTTGGTATCAAGGTACGCTAGCCCTATCTCTCGATACGTTTGAATAGTTGCTTGGGACATATATATGCACCCGTTTACAATCTTAAATTAACTAAAACTATCGAGGTTTATTATGGTTACATCTTATCAAAATTTTATTGGCATTGACATCGGAAAATTTAAAAATGTCGTTGCAATTTACAAACAGAAGAATGCTGTCGAATTTGATAATAATGCTTCTGGTTGGCAACAATTATTTCAAGAGTTTTCAGATATTCTACCTAATGCTTTAGTGACTTTAGAAAATACAGGGAAATATGAGCTTGGCTTATCACATTTTCTTACCGACAAAAATATTGCCGTGCATCGAGCTAATACTCGTAAAGTAAAAAGCTTTATTTTATCTCACGGAACTTTAGCAAAGTCTAGATGCAAGAGCTCTTGCTCAATATGGATTTGAACGCCATAGAACTATCTCTCTATTTGTACCTACCTCTACAGAACAATCAACTTTGGCTGCACTTTGTCAACGTCGTGATGATATTACGCAAATGAGAACTCAAGAAAAATGCAGACTTGAAGCACCGGAAAATGATCATATAAAAGAAAGCTGTCAAAAGACCATTGAGTTTTTCGATAGTCAAATAAACGAACTCAATGATACTATACAAAAGATTATTGATGAAAGCCGCGAATTACAACAACGCCAAAAAATTCTTAAAACAGTTCCTGGAATAGGTAAAAAGTTATCACAAGATTTTTTGTGTTTAATGCCAGAGCTTGGTTACTTAAATAGAAAAGAAGTAGCAAGTCTTGCCGGAGTTGCACCGCATCCAAAAGAAAGTGGTAAAGCTGTTGGTTACCGAAGGATTACAGGTGGTAGAAGTAACGTTCGTTCAAAGCTCTTTACAGCCGCTATGGCTGCTACAAGGTCAAAATCTATACTTGGCGCCTTTTATTCTAAGCTTGTTGAAAGTGGTAAGAAGAAGATGGTGGCTATAACAGCCCTAATGCGTAAAATTATAGTAATTGCTAATACAAGACTTAAAGAAGCAATTAATTTGCATACTTAAAAATCTTCACAACGGTAACTGAAATTGGCTAATGAATATGTGCGTCCACACAGACTTAAAGCACATATTCATTAGCTTAAGCAGAAATTGCTGTGGTAGCTGTTTGATATAAAATTCTATTTCTATGACAAACGGGTTTTTATTGCCCATATAATTTGCAAAATTACACAAATAAAAAAATTTTTAAAAAACATAGTTGATACCAACTAATTTTTTCAACAGCTTCATCGAAAGTATTAACTGAAAGATTCGTTAATAGCATCCATTCTAGCGGTTTTTTTTAAGGGAAGGGGAGTTTTCTCAACAACATAAACTGCATAAAGTGGTAATTTAGGTAGTTCTTCCGTCTTATGCCTAATATTATTCTTAGATGGATTCATCATAAACTTTCCAAATCTAACTTCCAAACGTGCTGTTCTTTTTCTACCGTACCTGCACAATGAGAGGATTTAATAAATGCCCATAACTTCTGCTCACCTTTTTCAGGATATCGAGATTTTCTATTTACTGCTCTATCTCTGCATGCTCTAACTAGCACTGCCGAATTAAGACTATGTGCAAGCTCAAAAAAGTCATATATATCTGCTTCTCTATCGCATACAGTTATAGTCTCAGTTTGAGTTGGATCAATAATATTATTTGTTTTTCTTAAAGTTTCCAACCACTTTACGCTTTCTTTATCTTCAATGCGATCGCTCTTTTTTTTAAGGTTCTCAGTTTCTTCAGGTCTTGAATAAACTTTTTGATCTAGTATCCCTAGTACCAAACCTTCTATACTAACGGCAAGAGCTGTATGCATTATAATACCTTTTGCAGTATCATAACTGGACAAATTTGCTAATCCGCTTGTTTTTTTATGGTTATTATATACAATGTAACTGGTATCTTGAATGACAAGAACCCTCTTGTGAGCTTTTGTTCTTTCAACTGTTTTATCAATGTGTGAAGCTAGAATATCGACTTCTTTTACGTTCTCATTTTAAAAAAAACGATATGCTGCTTTTGCTTCTGACCAACTTCCGCATGCCTCATTAATTGAGCTTTCAGGTAAACTTATCAAACTGTCAGCAATATTTACTAATCGGTCAGTTAATCTTTTATCTCCAAGTACAGCATCTCCAAATTCATTTTTAGCCCATTCATTACTCTCGTTTGCCATTTTTATACCCTCAATATTTGCAAACTCTAATATTGTAATACTTTATTTATAAGTACATTTATATTTGTGGGTAATAGTAAGGAATGACACCGTCTTGGATGGAAACCAGTGTCAGCTACTTTCATGACACCATCATAAGGTGAAACTGGATCCCAGTGTTTGGGCACTGGGATGACAAGAAGAGAGCACTGGAATGACAGGAGAAGGGGGGCTACTACCGTCATAAAGGAACCAGTGTCAGCTACTCGGATGATACCTTCTTTCTACTTAGTTTGGGTTATGCAAGAAGTCTATTCGCGGTATAGATTCCGCTAACACGTAGCGGGATGACGGTTGTCGGTAAATCTAAGTCAGTTTAGCTATATGCTTTTAATTCCCCCAAAAGGAGAATGAAATATGTGAAATTCTAGTTGATATAATTTAATGAATGGTTAGTTTAAATTACTAATTTATTTAAGAGACTTTGATGATATTTAGCCCACTCGCTTTTCTATTTTCCATATCACGATGTGCTTGAATTATTTCATCAAATTTATATTTTTTATTGATCCGTACAGTTAAAAGTTTTTTTCTTATCATCTCGAAGATTTCCATTGTGGTAAGCACTAATGTGAATCTATCATGCTTATAATGGTATATTGAGGTTCCAGTTGCAAATAACGAACGTGAACTAAGTAAAGAAAAACTAATAGGAGCGTTACCTGATATCTGCCCATAGGAAACGTATATGCCGAACCTGCCTAAAGATTCAAAAGAGAGCTTACTTGTAGCGTAACCTATGGGGTCATACACTGCACCTACTCCTCTGTTTTGCGTAATCTCCATAATTTTAGAAACGAAGTCTTTATCATTGTAGTTTATTGCGTATGTGCAGCCACTTTGTAAAGCTATCTTCATTTTTTCATCAGAGCTTACAGAACCTATCACTACACCTTTTTTATCCTTTGCCCATTGACATATTATTTGCCCTAAGCCACCATTAGCTCCATAAACTAGCACGAAAGCACCAGGCCTGATTTTATAAGATTGATTAACTAAATAGTGAGCTGTCATACCTTTAAACAGCACTGCAGCAGCAACTTCATCAGATATGTCATCTGGAATTTTTATCAGATATTTCTGGTGTATAATGCGCTTTTCACAATATGCCCCTGGAGGAGCTGTGCAATATCCAACTCTGTCTCCAACTTTGAATCCATCACTGATTTTTTTACCAAGTTTTTCAATAACCCCAACTGCTTCCACTCCAAGCACTGATGGTAAATTTTTAATTTTGCGTGTACCTTTTCTGTGCTCTAAATCATAACGATTTAAGCCGATAGTTGTGTGACGCACTAAGACTTCCTCGCCTTTTGGCTCACCTATGCTCTTATCTACAAATTCTAATACTTCTGGTCCCCCAGTTTTTTTAATTTGTATAGCTCTAACCATGATGAATATTAAGACAAAAACTTTGATTATGTTATCTAACAATTAATATTTTGCAAAGTTATTGTTTTCACAATCAATAGACTTCTTGCGTTACCTCCTGTCATTCCAGTGTCAGCTACTTGGATGACACCCTATTGATTACTGAAATGACATGGTTTGCAAACATTCTGTTACTTAAGCTTAAAAAACGTGTATGACAGTGTTATTTCGCTCAAATCTTTTGTATTGTTATCAAGCATTATCTCAGGATCTATATAAAAAGATACGGGCATAGCTGCTTTTTGTTTTGGTAGCAACATTTGTTCTTCAAAACAAAAGCATGCAATTTTATTGAAATACTTACCTGCTTTGAAAGGCGTAACGTTATACACCGCCATTCCAAATGAAGGCTGATCAGATAGATTTTTTGCGTAATAAAACGCTAAACTTTGTTCTCCTATGTTTACGTCAACGTAGTTAGTTTCTGATTTAAACTCCCAAGGTAGATCGGACATTATATCAGCATTGAAATGGACCCTGATCTTTTGGTTAGTTATATTTGTTGTTGTGTTAGTTACTTTTCTTATTGTGCCACCATACCCAGTAGCTTTACAGAAAATGCTATATAGAGGTACCGATGCATATGCAAGACATATCATCGACACAACTAAAGATACTAAAAAGAAAACTATAGAATTCTTACTGCCTTTCCTTAAAAAGGAAAACATCTAATCCCTATTGTTGAACAAGTTAAGTAACCTGAGTAGATTGAGAAATATATTAATAAAGTCAAAATAAAGATTAGTTGCACCGAGTATTGCCAATTTAGTAGTAGCAACTTCTGATCCGTCATTATGTTTATAATAAACGTCCTTGATTCTTTGAGCATCATACGCAGTCATTAAGGTAAAGACTATTACTGATATGAACGATATTGCAAAGTGGAGAGGACTACTTCCAAGAAATAAATTTACTATAGACGCAATGATTAACCCCCAAACTCCCATAATCAAGAAAGAGCCCATACTTGTAAGATCTCTTTTTGTAGTATTGCCATATAAAGCCATAGAGCCAAACATGATTGATGTAATGAAAAACGCCCTTGCTATATTTTCTGCAGTATAAACTATAAAAACATAAGATAAGGAAAGCCCCATTAACACTGAGAACGAGAAAAATATAGTAACGGCAGACTGAGCACTTAGGTGTTGAATTCTATAAGACATGTAGAACACCAATGCAACCGGAGATAACATTACCACAAGCGATAGAACGGGATTAGAATAAATTACTTGAAAAAGACCAGAAAATACTGTTAAAAATGCAACAAGCCCTGTGACGCCCAAAGCTAAAGCCATGTAATTGTATACTTTAGTTAGGTAACTTCTAAGCCCAGCGCTATAGTAAACGCCTTGAGAGCGAATATCCTGTTCATTTCTCATATAAGACATAATATAACTCCTTTTGTCCATTATTTAACACATTATAATATAAAACCACATTTTTATCAAGTGTTTTTATTATAAACAGCTATGCGCTGGCATTTGTTTTAATATAAATAGAATATAGGCCTATTGCTGCTGCATTTGAAACATTTAAGCTGTCAATTACGTTTGATATTGGGATCTTTAAAAGATAATCACAATTTTCTTTAACTAACCTCCGCATTCCTTTCTCTTCAGAACCAAAAATAATTACTCTTTTTTTCTCAAGACTCTTTATTTCATCTATATTTTCTTTAGCATTGCAATCAAACCCGTAACACCAGTAGCCGACCTTTTTTAAATACTGCATAGTTTTTACTATATTTGTAACGTATATTAGCGGAACAATATCTAAAGCCCCACTTGCTGCTTTTGCAATAGATGCATTTTCACTCGGTGAATGGTTATGTGGTAAAACCAATGCGTTGACATTAAAACAAGCTGAAGTTCTTAAAATCGACCCAATATTGTGCGTGTCAGTGACTTGATCTAAAATGACTATAGTAGAGCTGTCGTTTGAGCTTTCAGCTACTTCTTCGATGCTTAAGTTATAAAGAATAGGGGCAACATTTAAAGCAATTCCTTGATGGTTAGCACCTTTAGATAAAACGTCATTAAGTATTTTGTTTTCTACTAATCGAACTTTAATGTCCTTACTATTTACACATTGCCTAATTTCTTTTTCATGTTCTCTATAGAAATTTTCTGTTACTAACAGTTCTATACACTGCCTATTTTTATTCTTCAGTGCTGACATGCAGGTGTGCTTTCCATACAGCCAAAAATTCTCATTAGTTTTTGACGATTTCATCGTATTATCGAAAATCGGGTTTTTATAGAATAAGCAACATTTTACTATGTTTGGATATTGTTGTAAAATTATACAATTCGATTAATGCGTTTATGTCGGACGATGAGTTGGATTGGCAAAAAAATGTTAAGCCAATAGAATGTGGAAAAGTTACTTTGAAAGTTGATCATAAAGTAAATATAAAGTCTATGGTTGATAAAGGTACCTCCGACTTACAAAGGAATTTTCTTAATACCAATAATGGTAACTCATCATTTTGTCTTGACAAAAACACAAAATCAAAAGTTGATAGGGGTAAATATTTTATAAGCGATAAGCTCGATTTGCACGGCTATAGTATAGAGGATGCTTACTGTAAATTGATAGATTTTATTATCAAAAATTATCGAGCAGGAAATAGATGTTTATTGGTAATTACGGGATACGGCAGTGCAACAAATAAAACAGACACTATAAAGAGTAACTTAAATAAATGGTTAAATGACACTAAAATCCAGCATATGGTTCTATACTACCAACAAGCTACGAAAAAACATGGTGGTAAAGGGGCTTTTTATGTTTTATTAAGAAGGAATAAAAACCTTGAGTCCTGATACTTAAAATTCCTTTTAAGCCTTAATTTTTCTTGTATAACCATACAGTGTTCGGCAGCGCGTGACGCACAACTGTGCGAACATTGTGATTTGGGTCTACCAGGAAGGATGTCTCCCAGTACCTTGTATCTTGAAAAAAGCATCTAATGCTTTAAGCTTAAGCATTAGATGGAGAAGGGAAAAACTCTGGGCAATACCTTAGATATAAAATCTGTGGGAAAGAAAAGAGTTCCCTTCTCAAAAGTAGAGGCTGGACGGTATCGTAGAAAAACCTAAATGGTTCTAATTCTGTATTCACAAGGTAAGCCTTACTTTTCATTTTTAATAGTAGTATATGGAGTTATATATGATCAACAACTTTTTAGGTATAGATGTTTCAAAAGAACGTTTTGATGTTTCTCTCTCATTCATAAGTAAAAAAGGAAAGCGTGAAACTAGGAAAAGGAAATTTAAAAATGATGATACTGGGTTTCAAGGTCTGCTGAACTTTCTACAAAAACATAACATAGAAGAAGTAAAAGCTTGCATGGAATCCACTGGTTGTTATAGCGAAGCTTTGGCTGAGTTCCTCCACAACGCTGGATATTTCGTTAGTGTTGTAAACCCAGCTTGCATAAGGTTTTATGCAAAAAGTAAGCTTACACGACAAAAGAATGACCAGACTGATGCAGAGATTATTGCAGATTATTGTCAAAGACAGAAACCTTCTCGTTGGACACTACCTTCTCTTGAAAAGAAAAAATTAAAACATCTTTATCGTTGCTCAAATGCGTTAAAGGATGAGTTAACATTAGCAAATAATCATTTAGAAAAAAAAGAGAGGCTGCCTAAAGAAGTTGCAAATGCTTGGGAAGACCTTGCAATGAACATAGAGCAAAAAATAGAAACAATAAAAAACTCCATACGCGAACTATTAAAACAACACAAAGAATTGTTGGAAGATTTTCAACTCCTATTAACTATTCCAGGAATAGGAGAGGAAACAGCAATAGCTATTTTAGCTGAAATTCCTGGTATAAAAGCCTTTATAAATGCTAGGCAATTGGCAGCATATGCTGGAATTATACCACAAAATATAACATCAGGCTCATCCGTACATGCCAAGCCCAGATTAAGTAAAACCGGTTCACGAACATTACGTAAGGCAATGTACTTTCCTGCTATAGCAGCTAAAAAGCACAATCCTATCATTATGGCTTCTTGCGAAAGATTAAAAGAGAAAGGCAAGCATGCTATGGCCATAGTTGGTGCTGCAATGCGTAAGTTACTTCATATAGTTTTTGGTGTTTTAAGTTCAAAAAAGGCCTTTGATCCAGATCATATCAAGAACTATAGGGCTAAAAGGTTAACTGAAGGTTTAGTACTTTAAAATCAAAAAATGCTTCTAATTCATCTTATGTAAAATGGCATCTTACACAAATTTATTGAATGTTGTTGGTTAGTGGATATGTTGATAAGTAAATTTCTGCTGTTTTATATGTAACTAATTTACTTATCAACATATCCACTAACTATAATCTGTGTACCGCTACACAGGATATGAATAAGAAGTATTTTTTGATTTTATGATGTAACTTGAGCAATTTTTATAATTTTTTTGTTGACTGGTGAGACGGTATCTTTACTGTTTTTAAGTGAGCCATTGCTTTAGAAAAGTCGCAATAATCTTGATCAGGTAGATATATCGTATTCAAATTAGCACGTAAATCCAGATTTACGCTATCCAAATCTCCTACTACAAGATCAGGTTTTACGCCAATTGATAGAAGCTTGTTTGCTCCTCCATCTACAGCAATAATAGGTATATCTCGTTTAAAAAACGATGAGCTCGGTATTTTTCCATTTAGCACTACAATAGAACGATATTGTTGTTGTGTACTGCAGTGCAGCACATGATCATGGTGCAGGTTTTGCATCGTAGTAACATTTTTGAATAATTGATATTATGCTAATCACTAATCCAGCAATATTGCTAAGCACCACAAAAATTGAGCTCTGGTAAAGACCATAGCCAATCCAAGACAATGAACAAATAAGATAGTTTACTAACATTAACATCGATACATCACGAGTAACTTTAGTGATATATGCTTTATATACTTGAGGTGATAATCCAATTAGAGATGCAATTAACGCAATGAAGCCGAAGCATTCTTCAATATTTATATACATACATTTTCCTACGCTTGCTTTAACAATATCAGGTTCAAAGGGTTGTACTTTATGTACTCTCAGCTTTTCTAGAGCACCCCTAATGCGTGTAATTTATAACATCATTTAGTCTATTAATCAAGAAATTAATAGTGACTTGCATTTATGAAAC
Source organism: Wolbachia endosymbiont of Phyllotreta cruciferae (assembly GCF_918697765.1). Taxonomy (NCBI): domain Bacteria; kingdom Pseudomonadati; phylum Pseudomonadota; class Alphaproteobacteria; order Rickettsiales; family Anaplasmataceae; genus Wolbachia; species Wolbachia endosymbiont of Phyllotreta cruciferae. The sequence continues at coordinate 186,638 of NZ_OU953855.1, read as the reverse complement.
CCAATCGGCTTCTATGCTAATTATTATCTAAACTAATCGTCGGTTGTGCATCTTGCTCAGAGATTAGGGCAACCAACAAATTATTTATCAATTGAACCTTTTGCTTGCCATCTAATTGTAAGCTTTTGTTTTTTTCAAAATGAGCTATTACTTCCTCGACAATTCCTATTGCATTTTGCACTATATGCCTTCTTGCCGAAGTGATAGCATGTGCTTGTTGACGCCTTAACATTGCTTGTGCAATCTCGGACGAATACGCCAAATGCGATATTCTTGCTTCTGTAATCTCAATTCCTGCAATATCTAATCTTTGTTGTAACATTGACCGCAATTCATCTGAAATTTTATCAGAATTTTTACGTAAAGATTCCTCATTGCTCTCGCTGTCATACGGATAGTTACTAGCTAATTCTCTTATTACTGAGTCACTTTGTACAAAAACAAATTCGTGATAGTTGTTAACATTATAATACGCCTTTGCAGGACTGCTCACTCTCCAAACAATTACTGCAGAAATCTCTATTGGACTTCCATTTGCATCATTAACTTTTATTTTTTCTGTGTTAATATTCTGAAATTTTAGGGAAACTATATATTTGCTTGAAAAGGGAAGCGTTACACATATTCCAGACTTAAAATAAGTTCCAATATAATGACCAAAAAATTCTATCACTCTTGCTTCATTAGGGTCATTAATAAAAAATCCTTGAAGAAAAGTCAAAATTGAAACGGCAGCAACTCCAAGTGCAATTGTGCTGTCATATGCCAAAAAAAGCAGCGATAAAATTAATCCTAGCGCTATTAGTACAGGAAAAGCCCGAATTTGACTCAAATTTCTATCGTTTATCGTATTCTTATCCATATTGTCTTTAAACTTCTTTTTCACTTGAACTCTCTCTGTTGATCGTTTTGTTTATCTTATTTACAAATAGTTTAAACTCTCTTAATTCATGATCAGGCAATTTTACTTCAGTTTTATGTGCTATCGTAAGCGGATCAATGTGTTTGCCATTATATATAACTTCGTAATGTAAATGGGGTCCTGTTGCAACACCAGTGCTACCAACATAAGCGATGATCTGCCCCTGCTTTACTTTAGAGCCTAACTTTATATCGCCACTAAATCTACTTATATGCGCGTAACAGGTTGAATATTCATTTTTGTGTTTTATTTTGATGTAATTTCCATAGCCACCATTCTTTCCTATATATTCTATCACACCCTCTGCAGCAGCGTATATGGGAGTGCCAAGTTTAGCTGCATAATCCACTCCTTTGTGAAAAGCAATTTTACCGCGAACAGGATGCTTTCTATTGCCAAATTTTGAGGATATGCGATAATCTCCATTTAAAGGATTTGCAAAAATTTCGCCATTTTTTAAGCTTATTCCTTCTTTATTAAAATACCTTTCTTTGCCGTCTTGCGATTTATAATGATATAAACTAATAGCTTTCTTGTTTATTGTCAGTGAAGCATATAAAATTTTTTCTTCAGTCTTCTGATTATTAGGCAATCTCTCAAAAAGAACCTCCAATTTACTCTTCGGCACAATGTCTTTTTTAAAATCAACACCGAAATCTTTATATATGTTGATCAATTTCACCACTGTATTTGGCGCCAACCCTTGCTCAATTCCCGTGGCAAAAAAGGAAGATTTTATGGTACTGGATATGAATAATAACCTTCTATCATGGTTGCTTTCTGTCACCTCAAAATCCTCTCCTGTCATTCCAGCGCTTGACGCTGGAATCCAGTTTTTATTATACAATCGCTTGATGTGTTCATTTGTAATTGAATTTTCTGGATCCCAGTGTCTAGGCACACAACTGTACGAACATTGCAATTTGCGGGTGGTGTCATTCCAGTGCTTGACACTGGAATCCAGCTCTTTGACTGACAATGCTGCATAGTGTGCTTGAATTTTTCTGGATCCCAGTGTCTGGGCACTGGGATGACACCCTACACACTGGAACAGCACTGCAAGATCTGTTGATGTTTCAGTAGCATATGCTGGTAAAATACAAAGCAATACAAATATTACCAGCCTCATAGCTTATCAACAAAAGTAAAATTACCTTCCACATACTGTACATCGTCGTTATCTTCTAGCTCTTCAACCAATGCAGATAATTTATCAATCAACTCTTTATCGCTAATTTCAATCAGATCTTTTGGCTGCCATGAAAGACGAGCAAGTTCTGGTTCTCCGAATTTTGCATAAAAGGCATCGCGTACTTTACCAAAATCTTTTATTTCACAAGTTATAACGTGTAATCCTTCTTTGTCATTTTCCTCAACATTCAATACTTCTAATTCGATTCCATGACTGAATAAATCATCAAAATTCACACCCTCTGCTTTATAGACGATTAAGCCTACATGATCGAAAAGGTAACTAACACTTCCTGTTTCTCCTAAATTTCCACCTTTACGAGAAAAGATATAACGTACCTCAGAAGCAGTACGGTTGCGGTTATTAGTCAAGGCATGGACAATGAGTGCAGTGCCAGAAGGCCCATGACCTTCATATTGTATTTCCTCGTAATTTTCTCCAGCAACGTTACCAGTTGCATTTTTTATTGCTGTTTCTATTTTATCTTTTGGTAGATTTTCCTTGCGTGCAGCAAATATAGCAGAGCGAAGGCGCGGGTTGAGTTCGGGATCGGGCAGCCCTTGCTTTGCAGCAACTGTTATTTCTCTAATCATCTTCGTAAATTTTTGAGAGCGCTTTGCATCCTGAGCGCCTTTCCGATGTTTTATATTTGAAAATTGTGAATGACCAGCCATATTCAAATAGTTAAAAACCTAATTATATATCAAAGCATAGAAAAAGCTAAAGCAAATTTTCAAGCCTCCGGCTTGGCATCTTGCAGGTTTTCTGCTAATAACATACTTTCATACTGCTCAGCTTCTAAGTCAAGGCCAATAGCTGAATGGGCTGCTATTAAATAGTTAATAGACTTAGAAAAATATTTAGAATCCTTATAGCTTGCCATATTCTGGAAACGCTTAATTGCTGCTAAATATTCACCACGCCTCAGGTAAAATTTACCGATAGAATACTCTTTTGTTGATATATGTTCTGTGATTAATTTTGCTCTTTCCTTTATCTCGTCTACATATTCGCTGCCTGGAAAGAGATTAATGTACTCAGTGGCTAGCTCTAAAGTTTTATATGCAGTTTGCTGTCCAAGTTGCACTTTATTAATTTGCATGTAATAAGATAATACTCTTAAGTAGTATACATATGGTAAATCTTCACCATTTGAATAAACATATATATAATCATCCATATCACTTGCAGCACTGCTATAGTTACCCATATTATAGTGAGAGACCCCAGATAATAATTTTGCTTTCATTGCCCAATAAGAAAAAGGATACAAATCCTCTATCTTATGAAATGCCCTAATAGCTTGTTTATATTTTTTCTGGTCAAAAAGTTCAACTGCTTCTTCATATAGTTCAGTTTCAGTTTTTTCAAGATCATCCGCATACGATTGTGTAAAGGAGCAAATTAGGAAAATAAAGCACGTGATTAAAGTCTTATACATAAGATTTTTTTCGATCAAAATAAAGTATAGACCTAAATATTACTTAAATAAATAAATTTCTTAGGCAAGAGCCGGTCCTTCTTCTTTATAACTACGGTCAGAACTACCTGCATTTCTTGATTCACCTCGTCCTTCCACTTTTGGATCTTTCAGCGTCTTACTGTAGGAATGTATAGTTAAGACCTGTACAGCCATAAAAATTGCAATACCTATCAAGCCTAAAGTAGGTCCAACAGCAGGATTTAAGGACGATGCTAATGCTATTAACATTATCCTTCTTATTAAAAATACAGAAGAACCAGCAAGCGCCAATCCGGCTACAGATATATTGCTAGTTTTCTTGCTAGATTTCTCATCAAGATCAGACTTTTCTATTTCCTTTTTCTTATTTTTTTCATGCTTATCAATATAAGAAACAAGAGTTGCAAGAAAAGCAATTGCATTGGCAAGAAATAAAATTGCATCCTCTGCTGCTTCAAGTGAAGATGTTTCACCCATTATCATACCTACAATAACCAGTGCAGTTGTTATAGCCTCAATATAGATCAAACACTGACCTATATCAGAAATATTGTGCTCTTTTTCCTTTACTTCCTCTCCATTTTCAATAATCTCCAACTCTCGTTCTTTTTGTGCTATCTTCCTATTATTGTAAATTAAATATAGCGTACAAATAAGAGATAAGACTGTAAAAGGTAATATAGTGTGGCTTAGCGCGCCACTTATCACGCCAAGTAATACCTGATCGCTATATGTTTTTTCCAGTTCAATCGCCATCAGCAATGTAAATGGGACCATTGTTGCCAATGATGCACATTTTCTATATAGCTCTCTTTTTTTTAGTGCTAATAGTTCTTGTTCTAGCCTTTCTCTTTTGACTTCTTTATCAACTGTTGGCCAAAAATCCCAAAAAAACTCTTCTAATGGTTCAAAATCTCTTTTTTTCTTATTCTTTCCTGGAACCTTTTTAGTAGAAGAAAATTTGCCACTAGGTATTTTCATAATATTAACCTAATTAGTTGTAAGTTAATATAATTATACACCTTTTTGCTTTCTGAGTCAATATCACTAAGATATTAACTACTCTTGTCTATTAACTATTTCCTAGGAGATTTAATCAATCTGTTTGATGCCGGCTAGGATATAATTATAGCCTGACCACATAGTTATAATAGCTGCAACCCATAAACAAATCGCACCTGTATATTGAATCATATAATAATCGTTCATTATTAGCGCTACTACAGCAACCATCTGCAAAAATGTTTTAATTTTGCCAGCTTTGCTTACAGGTAGACTAACATTTGTAGCTATCAAAAACTCCCGCAAACCCGAGACTAATATCTCTCTACAGATGATGATAATCGATGGTACTATTGTAAAATCATTTATCTTATGCTTATAAACTAGCATAATTATCGTTGAAACCACTATTAATTTGTCAGCAATTGGATCAAATAGCTTGCCAAACTTTGATTGGACTTTCCACGCACGCGCCAGGTAACCATCAAAAAAATCCGTAATGCACGCAAACACAAAGATTGATATTGTTATCAGGCCTGCATATTTATTTTCTATATAAAAACTTAATATTATTGCTGGTATTGCAAGTGCACGAGAAATTGTAAGCAAATTAGGCACGTTTTTTTTAAGCATGTAATATCATCTTACGTAATAGGTAAACTTATACAGAAGTACAACAGAGTTCACAAGTTAATAGTTTACAATTGAACATTTATAAAAACTCCATATACTTAAAAAATACAAGCTTAAAATATAAGGATGTAATGATGAACGATGATTTAGATAGTACCACAAAACAAGAAGCGCTTAAGTATCACAGCAGAGGTGGTAACCCTGGTAAAATTTCAATCATGCCAACAAAACCTTTATCTACCCAGTATGATTTGTCACTTGCTTATTCCCCTGGTGTTGCAGCTCCGTGCCTTGAAATAGCTAAAAATCCTGAGGTTGTTTATGATTATACAGCAAAAAGCAACTGTGTTGCTGTCATTTCAAATGGCACTGCAGTGCTTGGACTTGGTAATATCGGTCCTCTTGCTGCAAAACCTGTCATGGAAGGCAAAGCTGTTTTATTTAAGCGTTTTGCTGATATTGATGCAGTTGATATAGAAGTTGGTACAGAAAATATAGAAGATTTCATCAATGCAGTAAGGTATCTTGGGCCAAGTTGGGGGGGGATAAATTTAGAAGATATAAGATCTCCCGATTGTTTTATAATAGAGAAACGCCTGAATGAACTGATGGATATTCCAGTGTTCCATGATGACCAGCATGGAACTGCGGTGGTTGTTGCAGCTGGCATAGAAAATGCTCTTGATATTGTTGAAAAGAAATTAGAGGACGTTAAGATCATTATGAATGGTGCTGGAGCAGCCGGTATTGCATGTTTAGAAATACTAAAGTCCATGGGCGCTAAAAATATAGTGCTATGTGATAAGCAAGGAGTAATATACAAAGGTAGAAACGAGGATATGAATGAGTGGAAGGAAAAGTATGCAATTGATACTTCCGAACGTTCTCTACTTGATACAATAAAAGGCGCTGATGTATTCATCGGACTATCTGCAAAAGATGTGTTAAATGAAGAGATGTTAAAGAGTATGGGCAAAGACCCGATTATTTTTGCTCTTGCCAATCCCGATCCAGAAGTAAGGCCTGAGTTTGCAAAATCTGTGAGGCCAGATGCAATAATTGCAACTGGTAGGTCAGATTACAACAACCAAGTCAACAACGTAATGGGTTTTCCTTATATATTTAGAGGGGCACTTGATGTACATGCAACAACAATAAATGATGAAATGAAAATTGCAGCTGCAGATGCAATAGCAAAGCTTGCCCGTGAGCCAGTACCAGGTGAGATATCTGCAGTCTATGGCGGTCGTAAAATGGGCTATGGACGTGAATATATAATACCTACTCCATTTGACCCAAGATTAATTTCTATAGTAGCTCCTGCTGTTGCAAAAGCCGCAGTTGATTCAGGTGTTGCAAGAAAGGCAATACAAGATTGGAGTAAATATGAAAATCAATTAAAATCTCGTCTTTCTAATGTTCTCAGCACGCTGAATTTACTATCTTCACATATGTAATTTATTGGATAAAGTTAAAAGTGATAAACCAACCCAAACTCTAAGCCATATATGCCAAACCTATTGGTAATGGTTGCAGTTGTTGATTCAACACGTGCAGTTTCATCAACTTTACTTCCTCCACCGGCAGGAATATATCCTTCACCAGCTAGTATCTTTATTCCTGGTACAATATCTTTAAATTGGTTATCAAGGATACCAAAATAGCGTAAACCAGCAAATGCTTGAGTTTGTGCTGTAAGTTGGTGATTGATACCAAGTTTTGCTTGGTAAGCCAAGGCATATCTGGTTTTTCCTAGAAATTTAACCCTAGTTACACCTGCACCAATACCAACATATGGGGTGAATGGCATTTTTGCTATATTAAAATCACGATATACATTGACCATTCCAGCTAAGTTATTAAAACCTTCATTTTTCATCTTAAATGCAGCTCTGAACTCTGCTTCAACACTACAATTTTCTTGAATGTGAATATCAACCTTTCCACTTCTCCAAGGTGAATTGCATTCCGCTCCAGTAGACGCATCATTGTGACGACGAAGTTCAATATATCTTGCTTTTTTCTTATCTGAATAATCTTCATCATATAAGTTAGTCTGAGAATATAAGCCTTCAAACTCAACTCTCATATTTTTGAATAAATACCCTATTGCAGCACTACCGGCAAACCCTGGAACATATTTAGGACTGTATCCAGCTTCAATTCGCTCCTTCTTATTAAAACTAAAAACCCCCTCTGTTATATTGTCACCTGCATCTTCTTTTCCTTCTAGAGAACCTATTGCATTGAAGAATGCTCCAAAATAGTTAGCTTTGATGTAAACATTCTCTAAGTTATTTATTTTATCATCGTAAGATAAGCACCTAAATGAAAAAGTTAGCAAAACCAATAGATATGTGAATTTAAATCTTTCGCCCACCACAAAGCCTCCCTGCATAACTTGTCATTCCATTATTATAGTATGCTTCTATTTTTTATGATAGCAACTTTTTATTGCGCTCAATCGTTTTAGATTTATAATGAAAGTATTGTAATTTAAAGCAAATCAATGACTATTGCAATTCACGAATTAGAGAGGATCATCAAACAATCGTTCCCCGACGCTGATATAAAGATTCATGATCTTGCTGGAGATGATGACCATTATCATTTAAAAATAAACTCCAAGTGTTTTCTTGGAAAGACAAAAATAGAACAGCATAAAATGGTATATAAAGCTCTGGAAGGTCAGTCTATACACGCCTTGCAACTGGAAACTAATACTTAAAAATAAGGTGAATTTATGAGCAATTTTGAACAAATAAAAAAAGATATAACAGAAAATGATGTGGTATTGTATATGAAAGGCACTTCTGATTTTCCTCAATGCGGATTCTCTGGACTCGTCGTGTCAATCCTAAAAAAATTGAACGTGAAGTTTAAGTATATTAACGTGTTGGAGAATGATGAAATACGTGAATCTATAAAAAAGTTTTCTGATTGGCCAACAATTCCACAATTATATATAAAGGAAGAGTTTATTGGTGGTTGCGACATCACTCGCGAGATGTACGAAAAAGGCGAACTGCAAAGTTTATTGAAGGAAAAAAAAATTATTGCGGAATAAGTACCAAGAAACCAGTGCCCAGACGCTGGATAACGTAGTATAGCTATGAAAAAGGATCTTATGTCTTAAACCGTATCCGTTCAGGCAATGGCGTCAACTTAAGAACTTTCATTAGCAAACTCTCCTAAAGACATGATGGCGTTTGGGCTTATCTACCTTATCGCGGCTATACAATCGTCCCGGTCGAATTTTAACTTTAGCGCGTATACTTGCTCTATCAAAAAGGGCTTGAAAGTTTTTTGGCGCAATAAGTACCTGATAGAGTTTCTGCCTCATTACACCAAATAAAACCGAAAAATTTAAACGATACTCAGCAATTTGATCTGGATTCCAAGGCCCTTGTGCATCACACATATGAAGCGACAATATATTACACATGACTAAGTTTGCCCAAAATTCTTGTAATACAGCCTCTAAATTTACGCCAGAAAAATTCTCTAATTCTGCACCTATTTTGAGTCGTTTATAGCACTCCTCTATATGCCACCTTAACACATAAGCTTTGCTGATATCTTCCAAAATAAATTTTACTCGGTCAAAAAGTGAAGTAATCAATACCTCTGTTTCTCAGTTGGCTAATGTCAGCACTATAACTCTTACTTTCTGTCCTTTCATTTTATTTTTTAGCTTTTCATTTTCTAATATAAAATCGAAATCTAATTCGCCAGCGTTCCCATAGCTTGCTATAATTTCTTTTTTGCAAGCGAAAAATAAAATCTACTTCCAAATCATAATGCTGCTGAATGAATTTTACTGAAGACGATCATAGATAAATAATAATTTCTTTTGATTTAATGAACGCATTTGAGTGATAACTTCGGGTAATTGCTCTTCCGCCAACGTTTGTTCACCTATATTCCAAGCCGCAAGACGAGCACTACAAATCAGCGAAGTACACAAATCAACAAACAAATTGCCAATGGTGGCATTGTGCCTGTTGTTCCATTTGGTTTAAAGCGGCCAAACTCGGATACAATTTCCTCAGAGCTGGGTAATCTCATACCAGAACCATCTGCTGCAATAAGCCTATAGCCTCTCCAACTCAGGCTCATCTTGATAGGCTGTTTGGATGCTTAAATTCTTTAAAACCTGTATGACAAATCTTATATCTTGCTTTAGAAAAAGCTTGCTTTGAGGGTACATGTCAATGGCTCCATAAGTTCACATTCTATTCCCAAACTTTTTTTAACTAACTTTAAAATCATAGAAAATACTGTCGAAAAAGGAAGTTTTCTTGTTCGTGTAAAACTGTTTTTTCCAACACAATGGATTCTCTGAAAAGCTTTCGAGTATATTATATTTTTAATTTGTAGAATAAAATTTTTTCCTTTTTGTTTGGTAGAAGTCATAGTTTTAAATCCTCCTGATTAAGTTTTATCGCTATGACTCCCCCACCAGAACCGTGCTTGCAGCTTTCCCGCACACGGCTCCACAATGTAGTATTCACAGCATTTCCTATTTTGTATATAATGAGTAGCATATTCTTGGTTTTGGTAATGGATTAACTTGTAGATAGTGTATAAATTGCTTTGAATTCATACTCTTCTTCTGACTACGTCGGTTTATCCATTTATACGCTAGCTTGATTACCCGCCAGAAGAATTTATTCAACCACCGGTAATTTCCGCTAACTCCGAAGTAGTTATAGTGTCCTGTTAGTTTTGCTTTAAGTATTGACCACCAATCTTTAAGGTGAACTTTATTTCGAATCTTTTTCACCCATTCTTTGATTTCTTTAAGTTTTCTAGATAGATTTTCTTTCGAGGTTTTATGACCTACCATTACTCTACCTTTACGACTCCTTGTACCATAATGGGTGAATCCTAGAAAGTTGAAACTTTCCGTTTTTCGTTTCTCCCTTATTCCTTGTTGCCACTCCTTTTTGCCAAACTTTACTATTCTTGTTTTGTCTTCAGATATTTCCAGTCCAAATTTTCCTAGCCTTTGTTTCAGTGACTCTAAGAGTTCTCTAGCATCTTTTTCTCTTTCGCAGCAAATCAGGTGATCGTCTGCATACCTAACTAGCTCCATATAACCTTTAGATCTTAGCTTGAATTTCTTTTCAAACCACAAATCCAGCACATAATGCAACTATATATTAGCTAGTATAGGACTTACTATTCCCCCCTGAGGTGTGCCTAGTTCAGTTGCTTCATAATGTCCTGCTTCGACTACTCCTGCCTTAAGAAATCGTTTTACTAACCACAGTATGTTTGGGTCTGTTATCCGTTCTCTCAAGCATCTCATTAGCCATTTGTGCTGGACATTATCAAAGAATTTCTTGATATCAACTTCTACTACATAGTTAGTTGGTCTGTACATAACTGCTTTATTTAGTGCATTTACCGCTTGATGACAGCTTCTACCAGGACGAAAACCATATGAGTTATCCAGAAAGTTAGCTTCATAAATATTTTCTAATATCTTCTTCAGCATTATCTGGACTAACTTATCTTCTGTAGACGGTACTCCAAGCCCGCGTTTCTCTTTGCTTCCAGCTTTTGGTATATATACTCTTTTCACTGGTTGCGGTTGATATCGCTTTCTTTTCATACTATCCACCAGAGTGTTGAGCTTCTCTTCAAGATTTTCTCCATAAGCTTCTACTGTCACCTGGTCTATACCGCATGCTTTGTTATGCTTTAGCTCTTTATAACATTCAGCAAGATTCTCTGCGTTTATCAGATGAATTAACGATTAAATTTCAATCGTTTATCTTGCCTGGCTCTTACTGCTATCTGATTTAGTTTTCTTTGCACGTTATTCCAACCTCCGTTGTATTGGCATAGCAATTCCTAAACCAGTCACTATATTGCTGACCGCTTCCCCTTGTATGTGGCTTTCCCACACTCTGAGTACTATCAATCAGTCCGACTTCCTTTATATCTTCCGTCAGTACTCGCCTTTGTTGACTTGTTCCAACGTACCTTAATAGGAATACAAAGGATCTCCCAAGTTTACGTAAACTCCATCTCAACACGTGATACGGCCTCAGATCCCGATAGAGTGAGTGATAACTTGCCCTATTGTTACCCTTCTTGCTGTCTTCCACTATATGCAACGTGTCGACCTCTATGACATCGAGAATTTCGGGACTCAATACCTTCACTTTCGTTGTACCCTGTGTTGTCCATTCCACTAGCTTTACTACGCTCGTTACCTTACGCAGCATAGTGGTTTGTTCCAGCCTGCTGGCTAGGCTTTGCCTGGGTTGGATTTTCACCAACTGGACTTTACGCACTTTGCTTGGCGCACGCATGTTTCACCTAAAAAGGACACATTTTAAACTTCTTTGTTGAAATAAAATAGAAACAAAAGTGCTGTTTATTGCACTCTTTGGATAATTTAATGATAAAAAATTTAGAGAGAAATTTTATACACTATCGCTGATATTTTTCCTTAAGTTGACGCCATTGAATGATCAGCTCAGTAATAGCAAGTTTAGCAACTGTTCCGTATACGATATATAATTTTAATTATTTTTCAATTAGTGGCATTATCACAAATTTAGTTGCTATACCAATAGTTACATTAATTATTATTCCACTTGGAATAATTTATGTCTTATTGATTCCTTTAGGTATTGAATGGATTATAGCGCCATTTATAGAGCGCCCAATTGACAGTATCTTGTATATAACAAATGCAATCGCTAGTCTTCAGTATTTGGTTATTCCCATTCGTACTTTTCCTGCCTCATCAATTATTATAATAACATTTGGGTTATTGTGGCTGTGCTTGTGGGAAAGAAATTGGCGCTTCTTCGGAATTTTCTTTATTGTGCTGGGTATTTTCTCTAGTGCTATGTATAGAACTCCTGATATCTTGATAAAGGCTGATAATGTTGCTGTAAAAGAAAGTGATAACTTACTATATTCTCTCACCAGAAAAAATAGGAACTTTGTTGTCAAAACATGGGCGAAGCAAAATGGGCAGAACCAAATTTTGAATCATAAAAAATACAATAACTCAGATAAAAGGCTAAAGTGTAACGATTATGGCTGCATATATAATAAAGGAAATAATAAATTAGTGCTGCTAGCTTATAAAAAAGAAGATATTTCAGAAAATTGTGATAAAGTTGATTTAACAATTCAATTAAGTGCTTACTATTACCCACAAATATAAATGTTTGTTGCATAGCTCTTAATGGCATAACTTTTGCTTGAAATAACTGTTTATATGGTGCAATTTACAGCTTTTAGTTGCTAAAATTATAACTCTTAGTTTAATAATTTTAATCTAATAAGCTTTCAGGTTAATAAAATTAAATTATTTGAGTAAATACAATACTATGTTTTTATTTGTGGGTAATAGTAAGAATTAAGTGAATTCGACTATTCAGCTTGCAACGCTAAAATTATTAAACATGCTGATCTAGAAACGTATGGCACACATTCTGTTTGGTTAACAAATCGTTACGTAAAGATTAATACAGTGCGCTCCAATAGGCCTTGGCACATGTTGAAAAATTAAGAAACTTGATTTTAAGGTTTGGTTAATGTATACCTAAATAAGTTTAAACTAGAAAAATGTTATGGTTACAGACACTCAAGATCCTTTCAAAGACTATTTTGATTTTTTAGGATTTAGAAAACTTTCTGACCAGCCCAGTAGAATTTTGAGCTCTATAAGAAAGTATTCTGGTACTATATCGATAGCAAGTACCATTGCTACTCTTATAGCATTTACTACCTTTTCTATTCAGCCTGTTATAGTAAGTATTGCTGGATTTGCGTTCACGCCAGCACCTCTTGCCTTTATTCCTCTTGCAGTTTTCTTATTTACTGCTGTTATAAACTTTATAAATACACAAAAAATAAAAGAGAATGAGATAGATAAAAAAGTAGGAAACTATCAAGTTGATGAACAGTACAGCCAGATTGTTCAAGAAGCCGAAAAAATTGAAATTGTAACAAATTTAGATCGTAAGAGGAAAAAGCTTTCAATAGTTTTACCAATTTCTAAGACGCAGAGAAAAATACTAGAAGATATAGAAGCAGAAAATAGAAATAGGATTCTCTTGTTTACAGGATCATATGTATTTGGTGCTATTATAGTAGTTTCAGCAATATCACAATCCATTAATGCTCCAATAATATTAATAGCTTTATTAGTCGCTATTCTTTTATGCATCATATCAACACTTAGCAATCTAATAAGTAATAGCGTGGATCATGAAAATCATACTATTAGAAAACACAGTTCTTTAGGTCTTCTATTTCCATACTGGTCTGGAAAGGGCATGGTTGTATCAGTAGTAGAAAATAAGCTTGGTAAAAGGGAAAATGAACTAATATCTCTAATGAAAAAACTACTTAGTCCGCTTTGCAACTCATTTGACAGTAACCTTAAAAAAGCTTGCGATTTACTTGATAATAGTCTTTTAAAGCCTGCAAATATTAACATTAAAGAAACGCTTGATCACCTAAAAAAAATCAGAGAAGACATCAAAAAAGATTTAGATTGGCTACATGCAGAAATTTCAGAAGTTTTAAACAACACTAAAGAATTGACAAAAAAAGCACATTCACTAGATATTGAAGGTACTTTTTCTAGGTTAGAGAATGCTATTAAAATTGCTGAAGATAAAATTGAACGATTTGAACCAAGCCGCTTTGTAGGCTGGCTTCAATCAACTACGCAGTCTAATAATAACGAGTTCCTTAGCATGCTAAAAAAGTTAAAAGAGGATACAGAAGAGGAAAAAACGGAATTGAAGGAGCAATTAAACGTAGTAAGGAATGAATTAGAAGAAATAAAAAAGAAGCAAGCTCAACCAAGTACGCCTGATTTAGAAGCTAACAATGGAAATAATACTAATAAATTATTAGTATTAGAAAATAAAGTCAAAGAACTACGTGACACAGTTAGAAAGTTAGAGCTGGAAGCAGAACAAAATAAGCTGCAGCAAAAGAAGGAAAAGTTAGAGCAAAAAAAATCTGAACAAGAAAAAACAGATGAATGGAAAGAAAAAATCAACGGCAAACCAAGTGACTTTCTATATTATTTATTAGAATCTATTAAGCTGGAAGAAAAAGATAATAAAGAAAAAAAGGTTGAGGCAACATTACGAGATTTTGATAATAAAGTTACAATCTACTGGAAAGATGGCTCTCAAACAATTTGCCATATTAAAAAACAAGGTGATCTGCAAATTGAGTCTAGTGCAACAATGTTTACAGACCCAAATGTTCAAGCAGCATGGGAAATGGCGCGGGGTAAATCACTATAGATCACTCAATAATAACCTTAAGTGTTAATAATGATAAAGAGAAATTAAGGTTAGACACCTATATAGCTGAAAAATGCAACATATCACGCAGTAAAGCTCAAAGATTGATACAAAATGAGCAGGTGAAATTACTTGGCATACCGATAATTAATAATGATCACATAGTAAAACCAGGTGAAGAGTATATAGTACATCTCGTTCAACCTGACATATCCACATCAATTGAGCCTAATTATGACATAAAACTTGATATCGTCTATGAAGATGAGGACATTATAGTTCTGAGTAAACAAAGTGGATTAACAGTGCACCCAGGTGCTGGGACAAACAATGATACGCTTTTGAACGCAGTTATCGCTCACCTTAATGTAAGACCAGGAATTGTTCATAGACTCGATAAAGATACTAGTGGGCTAATGGTAATTGCAAAAAATGAAGCAGCCCATAGTTTTTTGTCTGAATTGTTATCGAATCGCAAAATAAAGCGGGAATACTTAGCAGTAGTTTGGGGAACATTATCTTCCCAGCAGGGAACTATAGAAACTAACATTGCTCCCAAACGCGGTAATAAAGAAATGATGTGTGTAACAAAAATCACAGGCAAATTAGCAATCACTCACTATTTAGTGCAAAAAGTTATAGGACAAGTAAGCCTCGTTAAATGCACTTTAGAGACAGGCAGAACACACCAAATTCGAGTCCACATGAGCCACATAGGACATTCCATAGTTGGTGATCAAGTTTATGGAAAAAATAGTAGTAAAAGCACAAAATATGCTAAAAACTCTAGTTTCATTCGTAATTTCAATAGACAAGCACTACATGCTTATACACTGGGCTTATACCACCCAAAAAGTAAGGGATACATGGAATTTGTCTCTGATTTACCGCAAGATATAAAAACTTTAATTGGTGAGTTTGACAACATATCTTAATAACATTCGTATTAACCTGTCAATATTATCATCCATGTTATCAGGAAGTTAATTAATGAAAGAAAAACTGCTGCACTACCTAGATCTTTCACCTTTTTTGAAAGTATGTGTTGTTCACTGGAAATACGCTCAATTGTCGTTTCAAAAGCAGTGTTAACAATTTCCACAATTAACACCAGGAATAGACTGCTTATCATTACTGCACGTTCTAGATTACTTACATCCAAAACAAACAAAATTGAGACACATACTATAAAAAGCAGTAACTCCTGTCTGAACGCAATTTCTGATATAAAAGCTGATTTTATTCCTTCACAAGAGTATTGAATTGCTTTTATTAGACGAATAATGCCCTTCTTCATTATTATTCACAAAACCCTTTAATCAAAATTTTAACTCATTTGGATTTGCTACACCCTATAGCATTTTTATCATTTGTTCACCCTATTGGTTTTGAAATTAAGATTTACCGCAACTACAATAAGTACTCTTATCATCACATTTTGGTGTTAAGTCAGGATAGAACGTGAGTATAGCATCATTCTTTCTTACAAACACTGATTGATAATCGTCATCTTCCATTTCATATAGACACATTCCATCTTTTCCTAATTCCTTAAACGCCTTAGTTGCAGAAATTATCGGCATGAAGGTTATATGCGTATCCATTTGGGCATTTAACTTTCACTTCCCCATCCTTACCTAAATATTTCATTCCAAATGTATAAACTGGCGGCTTAATATCTGATTTATTGCATAGGGACTTATCATTCCAAATTGCACCTGCCCATTTATCTTCTTGAGCTTCAACATATCTACCTACAAAATGCATACCACCTAGTTTATCGTTTGGCTCACCACAAAAAATATGTCCAAACCCTATAGTTTCTTTTTCACTTCCACTATTTGTAAACCAAATGTTAGCCAGTTCATCTTTAAGTAACTCCAAATCCGCATCTGGCGTAATCACTTATATATTCCTTTCACTACTTCTTGATGCTGCGGACAACTAAGTAAAATTTTGAAATCTTCTTTATCTGGATGTGCTCCCCAATCTCCACAAACTTTCAACACTCCTCTATCGAAGTCAGTTAATTCTGAAACGGTGGCTGGTTGTGAACTGAAAAATGGTTCAAAATTGACTTCAACATTTTCTTCTACATAGCCGGTGTGAAAATAATGATCCTTAATATAAAAAATAAATCCTATTATTGGTATTATTAAACACAAAATTAGTTTAACTGTCTTCGACATAATCACGTTCACAAAAAAGCTAG
This sequence comes from Wolbachia endosymbiont of Phyllotreta cruciferae, assembly GCF_918697765.1. Classification (NCBI taxonomy): domain Bacteria; kingdom Pseudomonadati; phylum Pseudomonadota; class Alphaproteobacteria; order Rickettsiales; family Anaplasmataceae; genus Wolbachia; species Wolbachia endosymbiont of Phyllotreta cruciferae. The sequence continues at coordinate 169,913 of NZ_OU953855.1, read as the reverse complement.
CCTATAAGAAATAATTTAAAAAAGTTTTAATCTAATCGTTTTTGCAGAGCAGCAACTCCCGGCATTTCATCGCCACTTAACCAATCTAAAAATGCTCCTCCACCAGTGGAAACATATGTAAAATCCTTATCGGTAAGGCCTGCAGCGCTTATTGCAGATAGACTATCGCCTCCCCCTATTATGCTGGTTAACTTTCCTTTGTGCGTTAAGTCACTTACGATTTTCATTACCCCTATTGTACCGCTTGCAAAAGCTGAATGTTCAAAAACACCAATAGGTCCATTCCACAGCAGAGTCTTACTGCTTGCTATTATACTGCTTATTGTACTCAAAGTTTGTGATCCGATATCCAAAATTATATCACCGTCCAAAATGGACTCAGTTTTTCTTGAAATACTAGTGCTGTAATCAGAGTTTACTGCAACCAGAACGTCTTCTGGCACAACTATTTTGCAATTGTTTTTATTTGCTGTTTCAACAATATTATGTAGAAGGTCGTCAACACCATTTTGAAAGAAAGATTTCCCTATATTTACTTTGCTAAATGACAAAAAATTGTTGGCTATTGCACCACCTAGAACTAGGTAATCAACCTTTTCTGTTAGCTTCATAAGCACTTTTATTTTAGTTGATATTTTAGCTCCCCCAACTATCGCAGTAATAGGTTTAGCTTTAAACGATACAGCTTTTTCAAGACACTTTAGCTCATCTTGCAAGCAAAATCCCGCATAAGAAGGTAAAAATTCTGTAATGCGTGAAATAGAAGCGTGAGCTCTGTGAGAGCAAGAAAATGCATCATTTACATATATATCCGCTAGAGATGCTAGTTGTTTGGCAAAATTTGAGTCACTTTGCTCTTCCTCTTTATAAAATCTTAGATTCTCTAGTAATATTATATCTCCTGCATCCATAACACTTACTGCTCTTTGTACTTTTTCACCAACGCAATCGTCAATGAATTTCACTTTTTTATTTAGTAACTGCGATAAAGTGTCAATTACATTTTTTAGCGACAGATTATTGTCTCTGGCCTTTGGGCGTCCAAAATGTGATATAATAATAATCTTTGCACTCGCATTCACTAAATACTGAATAGTAGGCAATGCTCTCAAAATACGAGTGACATCACGAATTTCTCCATCTTTTATAGGAACATTGAAGTCAACTCTGAGTAAGACGGTTTTATTGTGAAGATCACAATTTTCTATACTAGGTATGTTCATTACAAAATTGAAGCTATAAAGTCACTATACAGCAGTTTGATCTAAAGTAAAGTTTTAAGCTTACGAACGTTTAAGGAAATTTGCATGCCAAACGCTTGACACTGGAACCTTATCGTCATGCCACCACGAACCGTCATACCGCGATTCATTCGCGGTATCTCTAGATCCCGCTAACAAGCAGCGGGATGACGATTGTCAGGGTGTCATCCATAAGTGTTGAAAGTATCAAAAATAACGTGATATGAGATGATCAACGGCATGTAAATTACCTCCCGACAGTAAAACAATCGAACGTATAAAAGAGTCATTTAGATCCAATGTGAATTGCAGTAATGCTATTTTGAACCCATGTAGATTATTTTTGATTTTATAAACAAGAAATAACAAAGCCGTAATAATAATCATGTAAATATACACCTTCATGCCATTCATAGTATGGCTTAAAAAGTGCTTATATCCAAGATTTTGCTTTATAAATTTAAAGAACACTTCTATATCCCATCTGCGCCTATATAGCTCTGTTACTTCATAAGCTGGCATTTCAAACAAGTTTGTCAAAAACCATATTTCATCTCCAATTTTATTTCTGATTTTTATTAGCCGTAGATCATGCTTTTCTGCCACTTTACCTCGTGCACGATAAAGATTAACTATTATATCTTCTAAAATCTCTGATCCATCCGATTTTTGTTCTCTTATAACTTTGTTCCTGCTTATAACATCATGTTTTCTTCCTACTTTAACTCTTGTGATAAATTTGTACTCCTTTTCATCAAATTCGGCAAAAGTTCCAACTTTTCTGATTCCTCTATCAAATAATAAAATATCCTCTTTTTCAACTTTAGCTTCATTAATTGCTCTCACTAATGCTATATCTTCACTACTTTCTTCTTGTCCTTTACAAAATCTTATACTTGTCGGCAATTGATCCTTTAATCCTACACTCACTTTAACTTGACTGTCGTTACTTTTACCGCCTATTTTTAGCCCATCTTTTATGAGATATCCCGATAAATTTATGATCGTCGAATCAAACTTATGTAAGTTATTTGATGTTTTTTGGGGTAATAGCTTTTTAATCTTGCTCATCAAATCAATATATACTCCCTTAAAATATTCTGGATTTATAACTTTTAACCTTTTTGACAAACCACTGTATGTTACTGTACTTTTATCGCTATTCTTATCCATTATACACCTGTTTATTACCATTTCTAGCGCTCTTAGGCTTGTTTTTTGCCCCATTAATATTAACTTCATTAGACCTTTAAATATAATCTTGCCCAACAATTTAGTATTACATTTATCTACTTCACTTAATTTTCCTAGCCTTTCTAAATCCTCATCTTTTATTAAATTTAGTACTCTTTCTATTTGATCCATTATTGCCTCCATTTTCTTGCAATAATAGTTCTTTATGTCTTTTTTGTGTTACTTTCAACACTTATGGGGCACTGGCCTACTTAACCGTCATACCGTCGCGGTATCTCAGCCGCTAACAAGTAGCGGAATGACGATTTATCAAACGCTGCTTAATTTTCCGTAACAGTTGAAAAAATCAATAGAAAATCAATATATCACTATAAATTCACGTATTTTGAGGCTATAATGGTTAATACGCTATATGGTATAATATGGACGATTTTATCAGAGTTAAGGGCGCAAGGGAACATAATCTGCAAGGTGTAGACGTCAATATACCGAAAAATAAGCTAGTTGTTATAACTGGGCTAAGTGGTTCTGGCAAGTCTAGCCTTGCATTTGATACGATTTATGCAGAAGGCCAACGCCGGTACGTTGAAAGCCTGTCAGCTTACGCGCGTCAATTTCTCAACATTCAGGATAAACCAGATGTTGAGTCGATTACAGGTCTCTCTCCTGCAATATCTATCAACCAGAAATCGATCTCAAAAAATCCAAGGTCAACAGTTGGAACTGTTACCGAAATTTACGATTACTTGCGCTTAGTATATGCACGAATAGGAGTTCCTTATTCACCTGCAACTGGATTACCAATAACAAAACAAACGGTGTCTCAAATTGTAGATACTATAATTGCGTTACCTTTAGAAACTAAGATATATATACTTGCCCCTGTTGTGCGTGGTAGAAAGGGAGAACATCTTAAAGAGATATTGGAAATTAAAAGACAAGGTTACGTAAGGTTCAAAATAGATGGTGAAGTGTACAGTGTAGATGACTTGCCTAAACTCGATAAGAACAAGAAACACGACGTTTTTGTGGTTGCAGATAGAATATCAATATTGGGCGATATAGGAAATCGACTGCCAAGTAGTATAGAATCCGCACTAAAACTTGGTAATGGTCTAATGTATGTAGAAATAGTAAACCTACCTGACAACCATAATTCCGAGTATAAAAATGGTCAAATTCTGACTTTTTCAGAGAATTTTGCATGCCCCGAGTCTGGTTTCACTCTTGAGGAAATAGAACCAAGATTATTTTCTTTTAACAGCCCTTACGGTGCATGTGGTTCGTGTAATGGGCTTGGTAAAAAACTAAGTGTTGATATAAAGCTAATAGTACCGGATGAAACTCTTTCAATATCTGAGGGTGCTTTAAAGCCAGTGGGATCAATGTTCCGTCAAGTGCACACAGGTTATGGATTTCTAAAAAGTGCAATTCTATCACTGGCTGAAAACTACAAATTTAACCTTGATATTCCGTGGAAGAACATAGATCAAGAAGTAAAAGATATGATACTCTTTGGCTCTAATAAATTTCAAGGTTTGATCAGTATCTTGGAGAACCAGATGGATTATGATGAAACACTTGTTGAGCGATATTGCTCTGTCACTCACTGCAGAGAATGTACTGGCTATAGATTGAAAAAAGAAGCGCTTACAGTAAAAATTGATAGCAAACATATAGGTGAAATATCTAGGCTCAGCATCGATGAATCCCTTAAGTGGTTTGAAAATTTGCCAGACAAGCTCACAGAACAACAGAAGCAAATCTCAAATAAAATACTAAGTGAAATAATCAAGAGGCTAACATTTTTAAAGAATGTAGGGTTGAATTACCTAACGCTTGATCGAGAATCTAGCACTCTCTCTGGCGGCGAGAGTCAGAGGATCAGACTTGCTTCGCAAATTGGCTCAGGATTAACGGGGGTTTTATATGTTCTTGATGAACCCTCGATTGGCCTTCATCAATGTGATAATGATCGGTTAATTGCCACACTAAAAAACTTAAGAGACATGGGTAACACTGTAATCGTTGTTGAGCATGATGAAGATACAATAATGGCTGCTGATTATGCGATTGATATTGGTCCTGGAGCTGGCGTAAATGGTGGAAAAGTTGTTGCAGAAGGAACACCAGACCAGGTGCAAAGAAATTCGGGGAGCATAACAGGGCAATATTTGAGTGGAGAGAAAAAAATTTTAATTCCAAGGAGAAGAAAGCAAGCAACTCAGTTCATAAAAGTAATAAATGCATGTGAAAATAACTTAAAAAATGTGAGCGTTAAATTTCCTATAGGGAATCTTATTTGTGTTACTGGAATATCAGGAGGGGGAAAATCAAGTTTAGTCATAGAAACGTTATATAAATATTCAGCACATAAGATACATCATTCGTCTGCAAGGTATGGTCAGTGTGATAGAATAGAAGGCCTTGAATATATAGATAAAGTTATAGAAGTTGATCAGTCGCCAATTGGTAGAACTCCTGCGTCAAATCCAGCAACATATGTCGGTATGTTTACTCATATAAGAAATTGGTTTGCAGGTCTTTCGGAGTCAAAAGCAAGGGGGTATAATATAGGCCGGTTTTCATTTAATACCAGAGGGGGAAGGTGTGAGGCTTGTAAAGGTGATGGGCACTTAAAGATAGAGATGCATTTTCTACCGGACGTTTACGTGAAGTGTGAGCAGTGTAAAGGACGAAGGTATAATCGGGAAACATTGGAAGTTACTTATAAAGAAAAATCAATCTCTGATGTGCTTGATATGACGATAGATCAAGCTTGTGATTTTTTTGAAAACCTTCCAATGGTAAAAGAAAAGTTGGTTTCTTTGCAGGAAGTGGGGCTTGGCTATATAAAACTCGGACAGTCGTCAACAACGTTGTCTGGGGGTGAAGCACAACGAATAAAGCTGTCCAAAGAGCTATCAAAACGATTTACCGGAAGAACATTGTATATTCTTGATGAGCCAACAACTGGATTACACTTTGAAGATATAAATAACTTACTAAAAATACTCCATAGATTAGTCGATCTGGGAAACACTGTTATAGTTATCGAGCACAATTTGCACGTTATAAAAACTGCAGATTATATAATAGACATCGGACCAGAGGGCGGAATAAAAGGCGGAGAAGTGATTGCTACTGGAACTCCAGGAGAAGTGGCAAAAATTCCAGAAAGTGTTACAGGCAGGTATCTTAAAACGTATTTATTATAAACTATTTCTTAATTATATTAGGCTAGGTTGCATATTTATGATTTGGAGATAAGAATGTCAGTATATCGATACTTTAGAAGGTACGTTGAATATGGAGTTGTACCTGCTAAGAAAGCAGAAGATAACACACTAGTTCCAGAAAATAGTTTCTATAAATCTGTACGTTACGTTGATAATGTGCTAGGACCTGTGAAAGATGTAATTTGTGGAGTTGAGAGTAAAGACAATTATAACAAGTATTATCAAGATAATGATAAACGTGGGTCACAGGGCAGAGAAAGTGTATTCATTGTGTGCACTTGGTGCTATTTTAGCAGCCAACATAATATTGCAACCTTTATGTTTGATACTATAACTAAAGTGACTTAGGTTTACCGACGATTTGATAAACGACAAATTCGTCATCCCGCTGCTTGTTAGCGGGATCTAGAGATACCGCGGCGGTATGACGTAGGAAAACCTGACTTGCACTAGCTACAGCACTCAGCAGTGGCTCAGTTTGAACTATATTGAAATGAAATAAAAAGTGAAAGAGTGTAAGCTTAAGTTACTTTAGCTATACTATATAAATTATTTTATAATATATTTAATGAGTTGTGAACCTTCTCTTACTAAAAAAAGCTACAAATCTCATATTTCCAAGCGTATGCGTAAGTTGCGAATGTATCATTGATGAAAATCTTAATCTGTGTAGTGAATGCAACAAAAAAATCAATTTTCTAACTAAGCATTACTGCAATGTTTGTGGCGTAGTAATCTCAGACAATATTTATACGTGTGGTAAGTGCATCATCAATCCTCCACCGTTTAAAGTATTAAGATCAGTTTTTGCTTATGATCAACATAGTAGAAACATGATTATAAATTTCAAATTTTTTGATAATTTGAATTACGTAAAAATCTATGCAAAGTGGATACACCAAGCTAATCAGGATACATTTCAGAACGCAGAGGTCATAATTCCTATACCGTTACATAAAATGCGCTTGTTTAAACGTAAATATAATCAAGCAGCGTTGCTTGCAAAAGAGTTGAGTAAGTTGTCCAATTTATCCTATACGCCATTTGCAATAAAACGCCTTCGCCATACTGTGCCTCAAGCTGGTCTTTCACTTAAACAGCGTGAAAAAAACTTAAAGAAGGCTTTTAAAACAAGCAACAAGAAAATTATCAAAAATAAAATCGTGATATTAGTTGATGATGTGGTAACAACCGGAGCAACTGTAAGATCTTGCTCTCAGGAAATTTTAAACTCCGGTGCAAAAGAAGTGAGAGTGCTATCACTTGCAAGAACGGTGAATGATTGGACCTCTTGCATAAAAAATTAGCAGTCAGTATCATCCAAGTAGCTTGACTACTTGGATCTATTTTTTTCTAGATTCCAGCGCCAGCGTCACGCACATAGCTGTACGAACATTGTTTGCCAAGGAGGGTGTCATCCCAGTGCTTGACACTGGGATCCAGGAAAGTTTGCTTGTAAACTGATTTGTTGAGTATGAAAAATAGCTGATCTTATACTAAATTGATAAGGCTGCATAAAAAGCTAAATTCTAGCATCAGCTACTTTCATGACACCAATTCCTGCCATCCACTGGATCTATGCTCTTTTTTTCCTGGATCCCAGTGGGCTTTGTTGCATCGCTACTTATGAAAGGCTAACTATAGTTAGGATTATAAGCAACCTATTGAAAATCTTGTTTTTTTGCAATCAATCTGATCAAATTTAAGAATAGTAATTTGTTATTTATATTAATAAATTTAATTCTATTGAAAATAGCTAAAGCATTGAAATTCTTGAATTTTAGCCGGATTGGTAAATGGTAGTGAAATTTCTTTTACTCAAATTTAGGTATTCATTGACCGTTCTTGTTATAAATACCAGAATAATAAGCTACTGATATTCCCTATCTTTTTTATCTTTAATCCATCATAGCTAGCGATGCAACAAAGCCATCCCAGTGTCAAGCACTGGGATGACATCACTTTTGCTTCAATATTCGCACATTAGCGGAGGTAAGCCCATTGCGAAAATCAGTATGTTAAGGCATGATTTTTAATAACCTCAACATCGCTAAATTCAAAAGTTTGGTTGCCTATAATTTGAAATTTCTCATTTCCCTTTCCTGCAACTAGCAGAATCATACCCTCGTTATAGGCAATATCTACGCCTTTCTCTATAGCTTCTCTCCTACCTCCTATCTCCAGTGCATCAGGGCAATGTAGCAAAATATCGTGGCGAATTTTTGCCGGATCTTCATCACGCGGATTATCATCTGTAATTATTACTTTATCTGCATACATTTGTGCTATTTTGCCCATTTCTGAACGTTTCGTCTGATCGCGATTTCCACCGCATCCAAAAACTAGAATTATTTTTTTGTTGATATGCCATTTTAAAGACAATAGGGCTTGTTTAAGCGCACTTGGAGTATGAGCGTAATCCACGAATGCAAAAGGTTTCACTTTTTCCATTCTTCCTGGTGGAGAAATGAGTTTTTCTACGCATATTTCTCTGTAATTTAATCCAGATATACCGATTGCACATAGCAGATTATATGCTTGAAATTTTCCTAAAACTGGGAAAAATGTATTGTAAATTTGGTTATCAATTTTTACTGTAAGATGTTGACCATTAGGGGTTGGTGTTTGCTCTAATAAAGTAATATCAGAGCCTTTTTTTCCATAAGTCACAACTTTATTACTGCGTTTTTCAGCTATTTTAAGCAATGCGCCGTATTCATCTATATCCGCATTTAAAATCGCTGTTTTTCCTTCTGGTAATACTTCGTAAAATAACCTTTTTTTAGTTTCTAAATATCCACCAAGACTTTTATGGTAATCTAAATGATCTTGCGAGAAATTAGTAAAAGCTGCAGCACTCAACTTTAATCCATGGATTCTGTATTGATCAATCCCATGACTTGATGATTCCAACACTAAGTGTTCTACACTTATACCACGCAATGTTGCGTAAAGGTCTTCTGCACCTGGAGTGGTAAGGCTGTTGCTATTACCTTTTCTGCCATTATTGATGCATGTTCCAAGTGTTCCAATAGACGCAGCATTATAGCCAGAGTTTTGCCAGATCTGGCGGCAAAATTCTACTACTGAAGTTTTACCATTTGTACCAGTTACAGCAGCAACATATTTGGGCTGTTTGAATTGATAAAACCTGCTGACTATTTCGCTGTATATTTCTTGAGGGTTTAGGTGTTCAAGCACTGCAAAACCCGGAGTATTTGTCATGCAAGTAGCTGACACTGGAATCCAGTTTTTATTATACAATTGCTTAGTGTGTTCATTTACAATTAAATTTTCTGGATCCAAGTAGTCAAGCACTGGGATGACATCTTTCTTGGCCCCTTGTATCACAACGTCTACACAGTTGTGTACGTAACACTGTGATTCAGTAGGAAGGATATGGATTCCAGTATCGCATGTTGCGTATTCTTTACTCCTTTCTGACACACAAACAAAAAGATAACCTTCCTTGACTCTCTTGGGATTACATGTAACGCCCTTGATTTCAATATCAAAGTTAACATCAATAATGTTATGCAGTAATTCTCTCAGTTTCATCTGCCAGCTTTGATATTCAAACATGGCAGTCTTGCTAGTGCAGCATTTAAATCAGAGATCAAATCCTCAGAATCTTCTAGTCCACAAAATATCCGCATGAAACTTCCACCATAATCTGAATTCATTACAGATCTTGACATAGATCTACGATCTATTGGTAATATCAAACTGTCACACCCTCCCCAAGAAGCACCAATACTAAAAATTTTCATATGATCAACCATGCAGCTTAGTTCTTCACATGAATATTCTCTATCCAGTATTATACTAAATACGCTACTTGCTCCTTTGAAGTAACTTTTCCATAATTCGTGTTGAGGATGGGAGGGAAGTGCTGGATACAAAACTTTTTTGATTTTTGAATGTTTTTCTAGCCACTTTGCCACTTCCATTGCTGTATTTTGGTGCCTTGCCATACGTGCATGCAGTGTTCTTAGTCCCCTATGTGCAAGGTAGCAGTCGTGCGATTGAATGGTTACTCCATAATTTTTATAGCTCTCATAAAGCAATTTAAAAGTTTCACCTTCAGCAACCATAGCTCCCATCACTAAATCTGAGTGACCGGCTAGATACTTTGTCACCGCATATAGTGCAACATCAACTCCATAATCAAGCGGCTTAAATAACAAAGGAGTGGCCCATGAATTGTCACAAACGGTTACAATTCCACGTTCTTTAGCAACTTTTACTATATGCTCTATATTCGAAATCTCAAACGTTACAGAACCAGGAGTCTCGATCATTATCAATGAAGTATTACTCTGAATTAAATCAGTTATATCCTGTGTTGGATCATAAAAAGTTACTTCTGTTCCTCTTTTTGGTAGCTCATTTTCTGCAAACCTCCTAAGCCTATAATAACTATTATCTTGAATTAAAACGTGCGAGCCTGCTTTAGCGAAAGTTAGAATAGCAAAAGTAAGTGCAAATAGTCCGGAAGGATAAATAAGCGCTTGTCCACTCCCTTCAATTTCAGCCAGTGCATTTGAAAGATAATGAACAGTAGGAGTACCAACATTACTGTAGCTATAATCCCTTGCAACACCATCATTGATTACATCGTATATACTTTCTCCATTTGCTGCATTTAAGTAGTCCTTGTAAGTAGGGAATAATATGGTAGAAGAATGATAAACTGGCGGGTTCATGGAACCTTTATAGTCATTAAATTTTCTTCCTGCTTTAACTAATATAGACTCTTCCTTCACATTTTTATTATTTATTTTTTAAATTGTACTCATCTTGCGTATACAAGTGAAGAGAAATTGCATGTATTAGCTCTATCTCACCCTTCAATAACTCATAAATCAACTTGTGTCTTTTTAGAACGCTCATTCCAATAAAGCCGTCAGATATTAATATTAATTTAATGTGCGAAGGTAATGTTGAAGATGAAGCAAAATAATGATCAGCATGCTTTGCTGATTCATCGATAATGTTGATATCAATTACATCTATCGAATCGCGTATCTTTTCTTCTATTGTTTTAATAATATCCATAATGGTTTCTTTAAGCAACAATATGCTCCTCTTGTCATCCCAGTATCAGCTACTGGGATGACAATCGCAATTACTTATTCTCTTCTTTATTATCTATGTCTTGATAATCAGAATCTACTACTTTTTCCTCTTTATCATTTGGATTTCCTTCTGATGAAAAGCCATTTTCAGCACTATTTTGTTGAGATGCTTGATACATAGCTTCTCCAAGTTTCATAGATAATTGAGAAAGATTAGTGACTTTCTGCTGTATTGAATCAGCGTCATCAATGTTATCAGATTTACTAACTTCTTTTAATTCGTTAACTGCATTTTCAATAGCAGATCTATCTTCTGGTGAAACTTTATCACCATACTCTGTCAGAGACTTTTCTGTAGAATGGACTAAGCTATCCGCTTGATTCTTCACTTCAATAAACTTTTTGCGCTTTTCATCTTCTTGCGCTTTTTCTTCAGCTTCTTTTACCATGCGATTTATTTCATCATCAGATAAACCACCTGAAGATTGAATGCGTATTTTTTGCTCTTTTCCAGTAGCTTTATCTTTTGCAGAAACGTGTGCTATTCCATTTGCATCTATATCAAATGTCACTTCAATTTGTGGCCTTCCGCGCGGAGCAGGAGGTATCCCTTCCAAACTAAACTGACCGAGTAGCTTATTATCAACTGCCAGTTTTCTTTCACCCTGATGCACCTTAATTGTAACAGCTGTTTGGTTATCTTCTGCAGTTGAAAACACCTGAGATTTTTTAGTAGGAATTGTAGTATTACGCTCAATAAGTGGAGTGAATACTCCTCCTAGAGTTTCAATACCAAGAGAAAGTGGGGTCACATCAAGTAGTAACACATCTCTTACATCACCTTGAATGATCCCCGCCTGTATTGCAGCTCCAATTGCTACAACTTCATCAGGGTTAACTCCTCTATGTGGATCTTTGCCAAAGAATTCTTTAACTTTCTCTATGACTTTTGGCATACGAGTCATGCCACCAACAAGAACCACTTCGCCAATTTGACTAGCAGATAAACCAGCATCCTCAAGAGCTTTTTTACAAGGAGCCATAGTTCTTTCGATTAAATCATTCACTAAGCTTTCAAGTTTTGCTCTCGTTAATTTCATATTTAAGTGTTTTGGACCACTTGCATCAGCTGTAATAAACGGTAGATTTATTTCCGTTTCCATTGCACTTGATAATTCAATTTTCGCTTTTTCAGCAGCTTCTTTGATTCTTTGCATAGCCATTGGATCATTTTTCAAATCAATGCCATTACTTTTCTTGAATTCATCTAGTAAATAACTCACTACTCCATTATCAAAGTCTTCACCTCCAAGATGGGTATCACCGTTTGTTGCTTTCACTTCGAAAACTCCATCACCTATTTCAAGTATTGAAACGTCAAATGTACCACCACCAAGGTCATATACTACTATTGTGTGCCCATGTTTCTTATCAAGACCATAAGCAAGTGCTGCAGCAGTCGGTTCATTTACTATTCTGAGTACATTTAATCCGGCAATTTTTCCTGCATCTTTTGTTGCTTGACGTTGAGAGTCGTTGAAGTATGCTGGCACTGTTATCACAGCATCTTTTACTTCCTCTCCAAGATAAGCTTCTGCTGCCTCTTTCATGTTTTGTAGTATAAATGCACCAATTTGACTAGGAGAATATTCTTTATTATCAGTTGTTTTAACCCATGCATCACCACTTTTTGCTGCAAATACTTTGTATGGTACACTTAGATTTTTCATCTCAGGATCACTATATTGACGGCCTATTAATCTCTTAGTAGCAAAAAAGGTATTACTTGCATTGGTGGTTGCTTGCCTTTTTGCTGGAGCACCAATCAACCTTTCTCCTGAAGAAGTCAATGCAACTATAGATGGAGTAGTTCTTGCCCCTTCTTTATTTTCTATTACCTTTGTATCCTTGCCCTGCATTATTGCAACACAAGAATTTGTTGTTCCGAGATCTATGCCTATTGCTCTTCCCATAATGAGTACCCCATTGTAAATATTATCTGATATAAGAATATATAAGTATAGGGCTCATTAATTACAAGCCCAATTTAGGTTTCTAATTAGTTATTAGAACTTAAAAGGCGCGAAAGCCACTTAGTCAGCCAAAAATTGCCTCGTAGTTTATTTGAATTATCAGCTTCTTCATTGCTGCTATCCCCAATTTGGTATCCAGAGTTCTGTAATGGCTTATAACCGTTTAAATTAACATCATCTCCTTGTTTTAAAACAAATGTATTTATATCTAAACTGTTATCAATACTAACGTTCAATGTAATATTAAACTCTTTTTCGATTGTAGAAACTGTATTGCGTTTGTTATTAAAAATGTGCGCTATAACTGCACTGTGTGCTACTAAATCAAAAGACTTATTTCGATTCTTGTTAGCAATATATTGTAAATCCCTTAGTATTGATGAAACAATTACTTCGTTTGATTTTACTCTTCCAGTACCTTTGCAGTGTAAACACTCTGTAGTATTAATTTCTTGTATGTTTGGTTTAATTCTTTGTCTTGAAAATACCATTAAACCAAAGTCACTTATGTAGCTAAATTGAACTTTAGCTTTATCATCTTTAAACGCTTGCTTTATAGCAGACTCAACAGCTCTGCAATACTGATATTTCAACATATCAATAAAATCGACTACTATTAATCCTGATAGGCCCCTAAGATTCACCTGTCTTGATATTTCAGGTACTGCTTCCATGTTGGTTCTATAAGCTGTTTCTTCTATGCTATCTTCTCCTGTCATCTTTCCTGAATTCACGTCTATCGAAACAAACGCCTCAGTTAAAGTTATTATCAAAGACCCACCAGATGGCAATTCTACTCTATTGCTATATAACTCAGAAATTTGATCTTCGATTCCGTAGTAAGTAAAGATCGGAGCATAACCTCTATACAATCTATAGCGCAACTTACTACCTTTTAGTGCATTGTTAGCATATTGCCTAACTGCCTCAAAAGCTTCCTTTCCAGACACTATAACTTCTATACCATCGCTACAAAAATCACGAACAGATCTCATAATTACATCTGCTTCATTGTAAATTAATGATGGAACGTTTACAGAGAAGGCATTTTTTTGAATGCTCTGCCATAATGAGGATAAGTAATTGTAATCCTGCTCAATTTCTTTCTTATTTTTTCCTGAACCAACAGTTCTTACTATTAAACCTGACCTTTTTGGCAAGTTTATTGAACTCAGTATCTCCTTTAACTGCTTTCTGACATTAGCATCTTCAATTCTGCGAGACACTCCACCTTTACTCATGGAATTTGGCATGAAAACACAGTATCTACCCACTAAAGTTATGTATGTTGTAAATGAAGCTCCTTTATTGCCTCGTTCCTCTTTAGTTAGCTGAACCAATACTTTTTGATTTACTGAAATAACATCTTGTAATTTGTATTTTTTATATAAAGGTACCTCTCTTACAAAACCACTACCTGACTCGTTGACATTCTTACTAGCTGCAGAATCTGAAGAGACATTTGCTATGGTATCGTTCCCTTTTTCTGTATAATCGTCATTTGAGTAGCTCTCAAAGATAGTTTCCTTTTCTTTTTCTGGAATATTGAAGTAATCTAGAGATATCTCGGAAAAAGACAAAAAACCTTGCTTATTTTTTCCATATTCGATAAATACGGCTTGCAAAGAAGGCTCTATACGCTTTATATAAGCAACGTATATATTACCTCTTAATTGTTTTTTTTCCTTGAATTCTTGTTCAAATTCTACAACCTTATTATTAACTGACAAGGCAACTCTTACCTCATTAGAACAGGTGGAATTTTCTATCAATAATAACCTTTTACCACTATTTACCACTTATTTACCGTTTGCTTTTCATTCTGAAGTTAACTTCATGCTACTTAATGCACTGTTGATTGTCAAGAATTTTACGATCTGCATTATTCGGTTGACTTTTAGTGTTTTGCGTAATAAACTCGCATAGAATTTATTATATCATTATAAGTATGGCGAAAAAAAATGCTTCTTTGCTCGTTAAGTTAGTTAGCACTGCAATCAAGACAACAAAAACTGGTGAAGAAAAATCAACAGGTTATTTTTATGTAAAAAAGCGTAATCCAAAAAAGCTTACCAAAAAACTGGAGTTTAGGAAGTATGACCCAGTAGTCAGAAGGCATGTGTTATTTAAAGAAGAAAAACTAAAGTAATTTTTTTATAAGGGATTTTATTATTATGCAAAATTTACAATTAAGTTATCCTATAATAGTAGAGTTGGGGGATGTGAAAGATACAAAACTGAAATTAATAAAGGTCATTGCACAATTAATAAGTAAGAAGTACACAACACAGAAAAAAGCAGCAAACGCTCTAAAGATTGATCAACCTAAAGTATCTCAAATCAATAGGTCAAAAATCGAAGGGTTCTCCTTAGAATACTTGCTTAACTTATTGATTGTATTGGGCCAAGACATAAACGTAAGAATAAAGCATAATTCTAAACCTGCATAATATGTAAAGGACAAATAAATGCAGAACAATAAAACAGTAAGCTAAAAGGGAACTTATTACTCAACAAAACAAGACTTAAAATTTTGTGCAATGTTATTGATTATAGCTAGATATGCATCTTTTCCAGGCTCTATGTCTGATCCAATAGGATCAAGAACTACCATTTTTGCGTCATTAGAAAGAGCATTAGGCTTTATGCTGTCTTCCTGTGAATGAGCAAATATACATTTAACGTTTTCTTCCTTCATTATCTTTTTTAGCTTCATTAAACTCCTCATACCTATGTAAGAATCCTCTTCTATGGAAAGAATGGCGCTTGGGTGATTTAAACCAAAATATTTTTCAAAATATTGATAAGCATCGTGAGTGACGATATATTTTTGATTTTTAAAATCATTCAGTTCTTTCATGATTTCTTTTACTTCTTGGTCTATTTTTTTTATAGCTTTTGTTGCATTAGAGTTGTATCGATGGGAATTTTCTTTATCTATGTTAGACAATGTTGCACTTACAGAAAGTATCATGCTCTTTGCATTTTCGGGACTCAGCCAAATGTGTAAATCTTTTTCATCTTTAATGTGAGTAATTTTTCTAGAAAATGAATGTGGCCGAGTAGGAAGTAGGTTGATTGCCTTTGACAATTGCACTAGTTCTTTATTATTTTTGGCGAAAGTTTGAACAAACGTCTCTAAGTTATCGTCAACATAAAATATAACGTCACTTGATTCTAAATTACTCGCATCAGATGGCTTTAATATATAATTATGCGCAGATGTTGCATAGCCAAGCAATTCCGGTTCTAAAATCCCTTCTGTAATAGAAGCTACAAGTGAGTGGATAGGTTTGATTGTAGCTACAACTTTTAAATTGGATGAAAAGGCGATATTATAGTATAGTGTAAATGAAAGTAATAGAAAAAAAGTCAGTAAATGTCTCATATAAACGTTGAGAAGAAGTTAAATTTTGTCAATAAATTGAATAATGTCAATAATCGTGTTCTAAAAATAGAAAATCTTGCTCTCACATATGATGGTAAAAGAATCCTTGACAATATCAATATGTTCATGGAAAGAGGAGACATAATTACAATACTTGGTCCAAATGGTGGAGGTAAAACCTCTTTAGTGAAAGCAATTGCTGGCATAAATAAAAGCTGTACCGGTAATATCGTATTTGCTGACAACATAAAAATTGGCTATATGCCGCAAAATTTTAGTATTAGTAATTTGATGCCAATAACAGTTGAATATTTCCTTTTAAATAGCTCCTTGAAAAGACTAAAGAAAAATCAATCCATTATTACAGAAACGATAGAGTTGGTTGGTATCGGTAACATTTTGAAGAATCAAGTGTTAGAAATTTCTGCAGGGCAAACACAATTATTGCTACTTGCACGTTGTTTAATTGCAGAGCCTGACTTGATCATTCTAGATGAACCAGTTAGTGCAATGGATATTAACGCGCGGGCTAAATTTTATGATATTATAAATAAAATAGCAAAAAAACGATTGGTATCGATTCTTATGACTTCTCATGATCTTAACTCTGCTCTACCATCCTCAGATTACATAATTTGTATAAATAATACTATCTATTGCCAAGGCAAGCCTGATGAGATTATGAAAAATAGAACCCTAAATGAAATATTTAGCAGTTACGCAGCGAAATGATTCAAAATATTTTGCGTCTTCTGCACATAACTACGGTGCTGACGCGTTACAATATATTACCTTATTTACTTCCACCATCAAAAAAATCAATAAATAAAATACAAGGCCACAAGCTAAAGTGTGCTCTTGAAAAATTAGGTCCGGTGTTCATTAAGTTTGGGCAGTCTATCTCATCACGTACTGATGTTTTAAATGAAGATATAACAAATAACTTGTTATTGATATGTGATAGATTGCCATCATTTTCACATAAAATAGCAGTTAAAACTATAGAAAGTGAGTTTAATTGTAAATTGAGCGACATTTTTTCAAGCTTTTCTGAAAAGCCAATTGCAGCAGCATCGATTTCTCAGGTGCATAGAGCGGTTACAACTGAGGGTAAGGAAGTTGCTGTGAAGGTTTTAAGGCCAAATATTGAGAAAACATTCTCAAGAGATATAAAAATGCTTTCTTGGCTTGCAGAAATTGCAGAAAAATTTAGCGAACAATCAAAAAGGCTGAGGCCAATTGAATTAGTTAAAACTTTTGCTGAAATTTGCCGATTAGAGTTAGATCTACGTTTTGAAGCTGCTCACTCTTCGGAACTAAAGAAAAACACAAAAAATGACAGAGGTTTTTATGTACCTGAAATAGATTGGAATAGAACTGCAAAAAAGGTTTTAACATTAGAATGGATAGAAGCAACGCCAATATACGAAGTTGAAAAACTGAATAATCATAAGCAAATAGCTATCAATCTTATAGAATCGTTTTGTAATCAGGTATACAGGGATTGTTTTTTTCATGCTGATATGCATCCTGGAAATCTAATGGTTGATAGTAATAACAATATTATTGCTCTGGATTGTGGAATCATGGGTAGAATAGATCGTGAGACATGCTATTACGTTATAGAGATACTCAAAGGCTTTTTAAATCGGGATTATGATCACGTTGCAAAAATGCACTTTAAAGCTGGTTACGTTTCATCACAGCATAGAAATTTTGTCACAGCTTGCAGGGCAATAGGTGAACCCATTATTGGGCAGCCTATACAGAAGATTTCATTTGCTAGTTTACTTGCTCAGCTATTAAAAATAACTGGTGATTTTGATATGAAAGTTCAAACACAATTGTTATTGCTGCAGAAAACTATGATTTTACTGGAAGGGACATGTAGAAAGATCTACCCAGAAATCAATATGTGGAAAGTAGTTGAAGCGTGGATAAGCAGTCAACATGAAAGTAAAATAGGGTATAGGGAAAAAATTAGAAGTTCTTATCCTGTAAAAACAATCCAAGGGATATTTAGCCTTATAGAAAAATTAAACCTAATAGCTGATAAAAAATTAGAAAACATCCAAATTAAAAATAAATCAAATGGAAAAGTCTATTTTTTATTGTGGTTTGTAATTATAATTCTAATCGTTAAACTTTTAATTTCTTAAACTATGGGAAAAAACTGCGTCAAATCCAATTTTTATTCAACTTAATTTTTAATCTGCAGGAGCCGAGTTGAGAATGTCCAATTTTCCACTTTCTTTATGTATCTGTTCAGCCAATGGCGTCAACTTAAGAACTTTCATTAGCAAACTCTCCTAAAGACATGATGGCGTTTGGGCTTATCTACCTTATCGCGGCTATACAATCGTCCCGGTCGGATTTTAACTCTTACTTTTACCCACAATTTTGAGAGGTTATGATGTGAAGCATAACCTCTCAAAATTGTGGGTAAAAGTAAGGGTTTGATTGCATTGCTCATTAATAAATAATATAATAAATCCTGCTAAAAGTCAAGCAATTAATTAATAAGTTAATATAATCCTCCAAAAGGAGCTCCTTACTTTTTGTTCAGCATGTCCATTGGATCAGACTCTTTAAGCTTGCTGTTTGCTGAATTTATTCATCACAATAGCTACAATGTGCTATCGAAGTTCTCTGTAATCTTAGTTGGTTCTTCTAGAATATTCAAAATATCAGTTGCACAATAAACCCGATCTCTCTTTCCTTGAGAAGTTTGTGAAACGATGCCTAAATCTTCAAGCTTTACGATTGCTCTTTGGGCTGTTGTAAATACGACACCTAAGTTTTCAACCACTTTCCTTATAGTAAAGTAAGGGTTTAAAGACTATTAACTAAATCATTGTCCCATTCAAATTTTGGTGGCAAGGGGCTTGGTATAAATGCCTGATAACCAGCGAATACTTTGCCTGATGGTGATCCTTTAATATACATTCATTCAACCTAGCGCACTATTTTTATAGTATATATTATTTTCAAATAAAGTCAAAAATGAAAATAAGGCTTTATCTTATTTGCGTGCATGAAAATAAGAAACTCTCTTATTATTGATTTTGCTCAAAAACGAAAATAGAAGAAGCTGCTGAACTTTATATATCCTGTTTTTCTGGAGAACTGCTATAAAACTTCTGAGTGAAGTCACTTAATTTTTACACATCTATTGTAGAGTAAGAAGAACCGAATTTGAAACAAAAATGCTAACTAATGCTTGGACTTTACTGACACTTACACTACTTGAAACTATACTTAGTGTAGACAATTTAATCTTTATTTCTCTAGCAATAGATAAGGTACCAAATGCGCTGAGAGAAAGAGTGCGCCTTATGGGCCTTGGATTAGCACTATTAATGCGTTTTGTAATACTATTTTTTACATCATCTATATTATCAATGCAAAAACCTATATTTCACACTGCATCAGCAAGGGATTTACTTATGATCGCAGGGGGATTATTCCTTATTGTTAAGAGCTCTATGGAGTTACGGGATGACATCTTTGTATGTAAGAAAAATAAAAAGAAAGCAAACGTTAAATCAAAATTTTTTTTAGTTGTGCTACAAATTATATTAATAGATTTAGTTTTTTCGGTTGATTCGATATTAACTGCTATAGCACTAACTTATAACATGGTAATAATTGCTACAGCATTTACATTTTCCATGCTAGCAATGCTGTTTTTATCAAGTTATACCGCCCAGTTAATCAAATCTAACCCAGGGTTAAAAATAATCGCCATTTTATTTATTTTACTTGTCGGTGTGTACCTCATACTTCATGGATTTCATATAGAATTACCAAAAGGATATTTGTATTCTTCATTTATGTTTGCACTGCTTGTGGAAATTATAAGCAAAATAAAGAAAATTAACCGTCATACCGCGATTCATTCGCGGTATCTCTAGATCCAGCTAACAAGCAGCGGGATCTTTTTGATTTACTCCCACTCAATAGTTGCGGGTGGTTTAGAAGTGATATCATAAACAACTCTATTTACTCCGGGAACATTATTAACAATTATACTGCCGACATTGCGTAAAAAATCCCAAAATACTAGCAAGTGTTGATCCTTATCTTCAAATGGAAATGCATCGGCTGTCATACCATCAGATGATGTTACAGCCCTTAAAGCACAAACATATCCATACGTACGACCATCTCCCATAACGCCTACAGTTTTTATTGGTAATAATACAGCAAAAGCTTGCCATATCTTATCGTATAGATCGTAATTTTTCATCGTATTAATATATATTTCATCTACTTCTTGCAATATTCGCACCTTTTCTTCATCGACTTCACTTATAATCCTCACTGCAAGTCCAGGTCCAGGAAATGGATGTTGAAATATTATCTCATCTGAAAGCCCAATTTCTTTTCCAAGTAGCCTTACCTCATCTTTAAAGAGGTAGCGTAAAGGCTCCACTAGCTTCAGGTTCATCTTTTCTGGCAACCCACCAACATTATGGTGAGACTTAATTGTACTAGTGTTGTCTGAGGCATGCCCTGACTCAACTACATCAGAGTAGATGGTACCTTGCATCAAAAAATCCACATCACCTATTTTTTTTGCTTCTTCTTCAAACACTTCAATAAAAGTGTTACCGATAATTTTTCGCTTTTCTTCTGGATCAGTTATTCCCTTCAACCTACTCAAAAATAAATTTGATTTATCAACGTAATTTATCGGAATCTCTTTCAACATAGCGATGGTTTGGTTCTTGCGTAACAACCCAGTATCGATAAAAATACAGTTCAATTGTTTTCCTATAGCTTTATATGTGAGAGCCGCTGCAACGCTTGAATCAACCCCACCACTTACTGCAGCGATTACTTTTTTCTCTCCTACTACATTTTTGATTTTTTCCTTTTGCTCCTCAATAAACGACTTCATTGTCCAGTCTCTTTTGCAATTTGCAATATCCAAGAAGTTAGAGAGCAATTTACTGCCATTTGTTGTGGGCTTAACCTCAGGATGGAACTGAGTACAGTAAATCTTCCGCTGTTCGTTGACAATCATTGCAATTGTTTGATTTATCACACCTGATGCGATAACAGTAAATCCCTGTGGTATAGTATCAACACTGTCCGCATGGTTCATTAATACATCCACTTCAGAATTAACATCCCAGGTATCCTTTACAATGGGGGATTCTTTTAGTATCTTGATTTTAGTTCTACCAAACTCCTGTTTGAAACTCTCTTTTACTTTTGCTCCAAAATAATGACAAATGAGTTGCTGTCCATAGCATATTCCAAGTATAGGAACGCTTGTTGCCTCATTAAGTTTTATAATTTCATGTACTACTCTACTTGTTTCAGAACAATCATCATTTACAGATTGTGGTCCTCCAGAGAGAATAAACCCATTGAATTTTGATATTGTTTCAAAACTGATGTTGCTTGGAAATATCTCACAATAAACACCCATTCCTCTTACTTGTCTTGCGATAAGCTGTGTAAACTGTGAACCAAAATCAATAATGGCAATTGCTGACAATTTGCTCCTCCATATTATTTAAAATGATATCTGATAATAAAGAAAATAATGGAGTAAGTAAACCAAGACCTGTTTAAAAGCTTTAACGCGTGGTACAAGTTAGCTATATAGCTAATTTTCCTACACCATACCGCTGCGGCGCTAACTAGTAGCGGAATGACAGCAATCTACGTCATACCGCCGCAGTATCTCAGCCGCTAACAAGTAGCGGGATGACGGTTGTCAGGCTAGCTGTCATCCCAGTGCTTGACACTGGGATGGCTTTGTTGCATCGCTCAAGTGAAAAGAACTGGCAGTTACTGACAAAATTCATTATAAATAGCCATTTAACTGTTGAAGAAAAAATATGCCACAAAAAATGAGAGTCAGTAACTGCCATGAATATAACAAATTTCTCCAAGAAAGAGGAAGCATTTTTTGTTATATCAATGACGCCATAGAAAATTGGTACGAGAATTGTCCAAAAATGCAGGGCGGCAACTATATTTATAGTGATAAAGTTGTGATTTTGGTGCATATAATCGTCAGTTTCTTTAGAATTGGTTTAAGACAAACAGTCGGGTTTATAAAAGGGTATTTGCAACAAATAGGAAGAGATTTGGCAGTTATCAGCTATTCACAAGCATCAAGAAGGTTTAAGAAACTTAATATTAAGATAAATGATTGCAGAATTGATAAAAATAATATGGAAGATATCGAAATTGCTATAGACAGTACAGGAATTAGTATATACAACAACACTCCTGGTCACAGCAAGGAAAATAGCACTGACAGAAAATATCGTGGCTATGAGCAAACGAGAAAATTGCACGTAATGTTGAATATAAACAACAAAAAAGCCATAGCTGTAAAATACAGTAACGGTGTCTACTCTGAT
Organism: Wolbachia endosymbiont of Phyllotreta cruciferae; assembly: GCF_918697765.1. Taxonomy (NCBI): domain Bacteria; kingdom Pseudomonadati; phylum Pseudomonadota; class Alphaproteobacteria; order Rickettsiales; family Anaplasmataceae; genus Wolbachia; species Wolbachia endosymbiont of Phyllotreta cruciferae. The sequence continues at coordinate 147,354 of NZ_OU953855.1, read as the reverse complement.
CACTATGGAGCTTGTGATTTGCTAAAAGAAGTTGATTTTCAGCATGCCATAAAAGCACTATATGCAGATAGAGCATGTGATAGGCACAAGTTTTATAAGTTGTGTAACAAATACGATATAAAGACAAAAATTCCACCAATAAACAATGCGGCAGAACATCCAGAAATAGATTATATGTCTGACAGGAATGCTGCTATTAGGTTAATAAAATTATACGGTGAAGATGGCATGAAAGAATGGAAAAAAGAAGTAAATTATGGGAAAAGATCTTATATTGAAGGGTTTTTCTCAAGATTAAAGCAAATATTCGGATTTAGTTTTAGGAATAAATCTGAGATAAATCGAGAAAAAGAACTGCTAATCAAATGCTATTTGCTTAATAAATTCACTGATATTGGTATGGCTAAATTTGAGATAGTTACATGAATTTACCATAAATCACCATCTCATAAAGTGTGATGCAACAAAGCCCACTGGGATCCAGGAAAGTTTGCTTGTGAGCAAGCAAATTAGCATAGAAAAACGTTTTCGATGAGATTGCAGAAAGGCTGGATTCCAGCGTCACGCGCTGGAATGACACCTTCCGTATAAATATTAAAAGATTTACCAAATGAAAAAAAAGGCAAAAGAAGCCCCATGGTGGTTGGCTATTTACTATGTACTAAAATATCGGCGTTTTTTTTATTCTAAAACGCTTGATTAAGAGCGATTTAGCTGCTTTTAACTTGCAACTAACCTACACCGCAAGTGTTTAAGAAATTTACCAAGCAGGAAAAAAGGCAAAGAAACCCTAGGGTAGCTAGTATTCAAATTCTCCCTTGTCAATTTGACGTTTTTTGCTGTCTTAAACGCTTTGTAAGCGCGCTTCGGCTTATATAGGTAAAAACCTAAAAATTTTTAAAGACATGCGATGCACGTAGTGCGAAAAATTAAACATGAGACGCCAAATACCCTAAGTTTTTTGTCATTAACCTGCACAGATTGCGAAGATAAATAAATAGCTTCAGTTTCATGATAAGGGGGCTGGCGGAGTTTGTCAAGAAAGTTTTTTCGTTTCTATTCCCAATAAAAGTGCGTTATATGGTTATGCAAGAAGTCTATTTACCCATTTGCTTAACTTTCTCTCTACTTTTTTTGAGTAAGGCCGCTATTGGCATGACAGACATTCATCGTAGTCAATATCTGTTTTTTGTTGCAATATTTCACTTTTTTTGAATATGTCATGCGAGACCTTATCGGCTCTCTGCATTGATTGTGATCTGCAGTAATATAAGCTCTTCAATCCTTTTTTCCAAGCAAGCATGTGTATTTTGTGCAAGTAACGTTTATGTACGTTGGCAGGTAAGAACAGATTTACTGATTGAGATTGACAAATATACGAAGTTCTATCACTTGCATGTTCTATAATCCATCTTTGGTCAAGCTCGTACGCTGTTTTAAATGTCAATTTTTCATGCTCACTAAGAAAATCTAAATGCTGAACGGAACCCTCGTTTGTTGAAATTGAAGACCATATTTTATCATTGTCTTGATTTTTTTCTGCTAATAGTTTTTGCAAGAATTTATTTCGCACTACAAATGAGCCTGTAAGTGTCTTTTGTATGAATACGTTTGCTGCGTATGGTTCTATTCCAGGGGAGGTATTACCTGCAATAATGGAGATCGAGGCAGTAGGAGCAATAGCGAGTTTGTGTGTAAACCTTTCCATTAGATCAACTTCTTTGGCATCAGAACATGCTCCCTTTTCTTCTGCTAATTTTTTAGAAACTATATCTGCTTGCTCGCGTAAATACTTAAATATTTTTTTATTCCATTGTTGTGCTGTTACTGATTCAAAAGGAACCATTTTGCTTTGTAAAAATGAATGAAAGCCCATCACACCAAGACCAATACTGCGTTCTCTTATTGCAGAATATTTTGCTCGCTGCATTTCATTCGGTGCTTTATTTATGAAATCTTCCAATACATTATCAAGAAAGCGCATTATATCTTCTATGAAGAGTTTATTGTCTTTCCATTCTTCGTAGTACTCAAGGTTTACGGATGATAGACAACACACAGCAGTGCGTGACTTATTCAGGTGATCATAACCTGTGGTTAAAGTTATTTCACTGCATAGATTTGACATCTTGATGTCTAAGTTGAGCTTTTTGTAAGATTCTGGCTTATTGTTATTTGTTGCATCAAGGAAAATAATGTAAGGTTCTCCAGTTTCAACTCTTGCTGTTAATATTTTGATCCATATATCCCGCGCTTTTACAGTTGAAATAACCTTATTGTTGTGAGGGCTTATTAAATTCCATTCTTGATCATTCTCAACAGCCTGCATAAATTTATCTGTTACTATTACAGCATGATGTATATTTAACGCTTTGCGATTTGGGTCACCGCCTGTTGGCTTGCGTAAATCCAGAAACTCTTCTATCTCCGGATGAGATACAGGAAGATAAACTGCTGAACTTCCTCGCCTTAAGGATCCCTGACTAATTGCAAGTGTTAGAGCATTTTGCACTACAATAAATGGAACAATTCCTGATGTTTTGCCGCTACCCTTTACGCTTTCGCCTATTGAGCGTAAATTTCCCCAATAACTACCTATTCCACCACCACGTGCAGCAAGCCAAACATTTTCATTCCATAGATCAACTATCCCCTGCAAGCTGTCTTCGGTTTCATTAAGAAAGCAAGAGATAGGTAACCCTCTCTTAGTGCCACCATTGCTGAGTATTGGTGTTGAAGGCATGAACCACAAGTTGCTCATGTAGTCATAAAGATGCTGCGCATGTTCTTTATTATCAGAATAGTAATTAGCAATACGTGCAAAGAGGTCTTGATAACTTTCATTTTCTATTAAATACCTGTCTGATAGAACTGCTTTTCCAAAGTCGGTTAATTTGCTGTCCTTTGCGTAATTAATGGTAATGTTATTCATAAAATTCCTTTTATTCTTTTATTATATATAGATACTTAAAAGTCATTTTGAGCGATTTTTAAGTTAGGTTTTTCGGATTTTCTTGTTGATGCTGTAATGCAAACAAGATACCGTCAACCTGACTGCCATATATTTTACAGTAACTCATATAACTTATTTGCATATTTATTTCTTTTGCAACATGTTGAACATAACTTTCTGAGTGACGAAAATAGTCTCCTTTATTTACAAAGTCAATACCTTCACCTTCCTTTCTTCTTATTAAACATACAATAACTCCTTTTTTGCTCGTAGATCTTTTTGCTAATTTCAATTCTTCTTGAAAGTCATGTAGATAATGTAGCACTTCAGCAAAGATAATTACATCATACTGCTGGTTTTTCTCTTGTTTAAGAAACTCTTTCATTTCCATATGTATTAATTCATTGTAAACAGGCTTACCTTTTATAAAGCATCCTCTTGCGATATTTAGCATTCTACTTGAAATGTCAATTCCTGTTATGTGGTTTCCAATACTATTTATTTTTAAGAAATGACCACATATTCCAGTCCCACAACCAAGGTCAAGTATATTGAGCTCAGAAGTGGAGTTGTTGAAGATTTTTGTAATTATCATGTGTACAAGTTCATGCCCTCTATATTGTTTGGCAATCAACCAATGCTCAACAAAATATTCACCTGTGTAATCAAAATATTGTCTTATGAGGTTTTTTGGCAATTCTGTAATAAGCGCTGAGTTTGTCATTTTTTTTATATAGTAAGACGCCTCCTCGTGGTCATTATCTAATTTTAGTGTCCTTGTTAAATAATTATAAGCTTTGTTAGTATTCCCTACCGCAAAATGACACCTTCCGATGTTATACCAGATTATAGGTAAATGGGGGTAAAATATGCTAATTAACCAAAATCGTAACTTTGCATCTGATATGCTACCTTTATAAAAGTGATATAAACCGATTTCAATGTTGGTGTTTAACAGGTTCTTAGATTTTTTAAGAAGCACTGTCATTTCTTTATGAAGAGTATTATATTTATTCACAATGAAGTGTTTTACTTTCTTAATATTTAATACGCCAATGAGCTTAGACATACAATTTAAAGCAACGTTTTTTATAAAAGAGAGATTACTTTTCATACGTTAGAAATACTCCGAATGTTTATTATCATTTTTAGGCAATTGATTTTAACACATTTTATCTTACAAAATATCTTTTTTATTAATTTTTACTGTATATATAAGTTTACCACATATTTCTCAGATTATACTGTTTAGGATTGCTAGTATATTGTTGTTGATAATATAAGTAAATGTTTTGTGCAAAAAGGCGTTGACATATTATTTATTAGGTTATAATATATAAAAGATTAATTTAGTTTTTAGATGTTTGACAAGTTTTATGGTAGAGATTAATTTAATCTCAATTCAATTTTAATAATATTTAACTCTGCATATTCTGCATATAGTCGGATAAATAAATTATTAAGAGCACTTGATGGATGCCTTGGCGTTAAGAGGCGATGAAGGACGTGGCAGGCTGCGATAAGCTGTGGGGAATTGTCAACAAATTTTGATCCGCAGATTTCCGAATGGGGAAACCCAACTAGTTTAGCTAGTTATTACGTACTAAGTATGTAAAGCAAACTTGGTGAACTGAAATATCTAAGTAGCCAAAGGAAAAGAAATCAACCGAGATTCTGTTAGTAGTGACGAGCGAAAGCGGAAAAGGCTAGTGATTTAAGAATAAGAATTAGAATACTCTGGAAATAGTAACCATAGAAGGTGATAGTCCTGTATAAGTAGAAAGTTTTTAAATCCTTGAGTAGAGCGGGGCACGTGAAATCCTGTTTGAATATGGGGGGACCATCCTCCAAGCCTAAATACTCCTTAACGACCGATAGTGAACAAGTACCGTGAGGGAAAGGTGAAAAGAACCCCGGGAGGGGAGTGAAATAGAATCTGAAATCAAGTGCTTACAAACAGTTGGAGCTCTATATCAATTTATTGATATTTAGAGTGACAGCGTACCTTTTGCATAATGGGTCAGCGAGTTGATCTATGAAGCAAGCTTAAGCCGTTAGGTGTAGGCGTAGCGAAAGCAAGTCTGAATAGGGCGTTTTAGTTTTATGGATTAGACCCGAAACCAAGTGATCTAGTCATGACCAGATTGAAGGTGTGGTAAAACACACTGGAGGATCGAACCAGTTAATGTTGCAACATTATTGGATGAGTTGTGATTAGGGGTGAAAGGCCAATCAAACTTGGAAATAGCTGGTTCTCCGCGAAATCTATTTAGGTAGAGCGTTGTATGTATGTTGTTGGGGGTAGAGCACTGGATAGACTAGGGGGATTCACCGTCTTACCAAATCTAACTAAACTCCGAATACCAACAATTAATTATACAGCAGGCACACTACGGGTGCTAAGTCCGTGGTGAAGAGGGAAACAACCCAGATCACTATCTAAGGTCCCAAAATTACAGCTAAGTGGGGAAGGAAGTAGAAAAACCATTACAGCTAGGAGGTTGGCTTGGAAGCAGCCATCCTTTAAAGAAAGCGTAACAGCTCACTTGTCTAAATAAGTTTTTCTGCGCCGAAAATGTACCGGGGCTAAAGCTGTATACCGAAGATGTGAGTGCTTATTGATTTCGATCAATAGGCGCGGTAGCGGAGCGTTCCGTAAGTCTGTGAAGGTGGTTTGTGAAAACTGCTGGAGATATCGGAAGTGAGAATGCTGACATAAGTAGCGTAAAAGAGTGTGAAAAACACTCTCACCAAAAATCTAAGGGTTCCTACGTTAAGTTAATCTGCGTAGGGTTAGTCGGTTCCTAAGGCGAGTCCGTAAAGGAGTAGTCGATGGCAATTAGGTTAATATTCCTAAACCTCTTAAGTGTGACGGGTTTCGTATTTGTATAGATCTTATTGGATTGATCTATGCTTAAAAGAAGCTCCAGGAAATAGCACTTATATTTATGAGGCCGTACCGCAAACCGACACTGGTGGATGAGTAGAGTATACTAAGGTGTTGAAAGAATGATGTTGAAGGAACTCGGCAAATTATACCTGTAACTTCGGAAGAAGGGTAACCTGCTTTTAGGCAACTATGAGTAGGTGGCACAAAATAGGGAGTAGCGACTGTTTACTAAAAACACAGGACTCTGCAAACACGTAAGTGGAAGTATAGGGTCTGACGCCTGCCCGGTGCTGGAAGGTTAATAGGAAGGGTGCAAGCTCCGAATTGAAGCCCCAGTAAACGGCGGCCGTAACACTGACGGTCCTAAGGTAGCGAAATTCCTTGTCGGGTAAGTTCCGACCCGCACGAATGGCGTAACGATTTCTCCACTGTCTCCAACATCACTTCAGCGAAATTGAATTCCCCGTGCAGATGCGGGGTACCCGCGGTTAGACGAAGAGACCCCGTGCACCTTTACTATAGCTTTACATTGCTATTAAAAGTGTGATGTGCAGGATAGGTGGGAGACTTTGAAGTTATGGCGCTAGCTATAATGGAGTCAACCTTGAGATACCACCCTTTACACTTTTGATATCTAACTATGTTTCATTATCTGGAACTAGGACATTGTATGGTGGGTAGTTTGACTGGGGCGGTCGCCTCCTAAAAAGTAACGGAGGCGTGCGAAGGTAAGCTAGAGCTGGTTGGAAATCAGCTTGATAGTATAATGGCATAAGCTTGCCTGACTGCGAGGCTGACAAGCCAAGCAGAGACGAAAGTCGGTCATAGTGATCCGGTGATTCTGTATGGAAGGGTCATCGCTCAACGGATAAAAGGTACGCCGGGGATAACAGGCTGATGGTGTTCGAGCGTTCATAGCGACGACACCGTTTGGCACCTCGATGTCGACTCATCACATCCTGGGGCTGAAGAAGGTCCCAAGGGTTCGGCTGTTCGCCGATTAAAGTGATACGTGAGTTGGGTTTAGAACGTCGTGAGACAGTTCGGTTTCTATCTGCCGTGGGTGAAGGAAATTTGAGAAGGTCTGACTCTAGTACGAGAGGACCGAGATGGATATACCTCTGGTGTACCAGCTGTTATGCCAATAGCATCGCTGGGTGGCTATGTATAGATGGGATAATTGCTGAAAGCATATAAGCAAGAAACCCTCTTCAAAAAGATTTCCCAATTAAGGCCGTGGAAGACTACCACGTTGATAGGCTAGGTGTGGAAGCATGGTAACATGTGAAGCTAACTAGTACTAATAGCCTGATTGATTTATTTGCTTTCTATATGTGTGTATGCAGTGTTAAATATTAAGTTAAAATTGTTAAGTTAGAAATTTTTATTGACTTGGTGGCTATAGCAAAAATGAACCACCCGATCTCATCTCGAACTCGGAAGTGAAACTTTTTAGCGCTGATGGTACTTGAAAAGGGAGAGTAGGTCGCCGCCAAGTTTATAAAAATTTCTTTGTTAATTAGACAGTAGGTATACTTATATTTTAACTTTCTTGTTTTGTTACTATTCTTTAAGTTTTTACTTTAACTACGATATCTTTTTTTTCTTATATGTTCTTGGTCATTTTCTACATTATTTAGCATTGTTCCTACTTCCCCTAATTGATTCCCTTTTGAAGGAGAATTACTGATTTCTGGTAATATTACATTACCTCCCACTTTTTTAAATAATTCTTCTTGTTGGCGAAATGCTGACCTCCAATCTGTTCCTGTTCCTTTAGGAAGAAATAAGAATTGATACATCTGACCAAAGCCTGTGTTATTTACCTCTTTTATATGCTCTACCATTCACCACACCCATTAAATATTTTTAAAAATTTTACCTATATTATCATAAAAAATATAGTTGTAAATACCTTAATTGAGATTTTTTTTTATTTTATCTTTTTTAAGCAAATAGTTAGATCTTTTTGTAAATTTTTATAACTTGCTTGCATAATGTTTCTATGAGTTAGTATTATGTAGTAGTGCCCTATATTACTTATATTTAAAATGCTAATTTTAGCAAGCATTCGTAGTTGCCTTTTTATTTTATTTCTTTTTGCTGCTTTTCCGGTTTTTTTACTGATAGCCAGACCTACTCTAATAGTATGAATGTACTTTTCAGGTTCTCTTTCTTTTATAGCGTACAGTGATATATAAAGCCCACGATAAAAAAGACTGTTGAGTGCTAACTTATTTTTGAAAGCAGAAGAAAAATCTTTTTTTTTATACTTACTATGCGCATAATTTGTTACACCCTAATGAACGGCGCCTATTAAGGATTTTTCTTCCAGCTCTTGTTGCCATACGTGAACGAAATCCGTGTCTGCGCTTTCTTATCAAATTTTTTGGTTGAAATGTTCTCTTCATTGTTTTTATATTAATATAATTATTTATTTTAAATTGTTTTACTTTATTGTCAAATAATGGTGAACTTGTATGACATTTTCGTAGAATAAAATTTGATGCATGGAAGAATGAATTCGGTGATAGTCATACCTGTCTTACTAATCCTTTTATTTTGTTTTAGTAGGTTTCAAGAAGTAAATAAGGTTAAATCTTATCTATATCTTAGTTGTGTATGGATGCTAACTTGGTTGTTAGTATTCTATAATAATTGTTTTGTAACTTTTATTTCTATAGCGTTACTTTTTTTCATGCTTGCTTTTATCTTTAAAAATAAAAGAAATAAGATAATAAAACTTTCGTTATTTGTGGCTTTGGCCATATCATTTTTTATCACTTTATTTATAATGCTGTCTATTTTTATTCAATCCATTAGTTTTTTTAATAAAGTAGCTATTTCAGAATTCTTGTTTTGCTTGAAATGGGGCCACAATGTAGTCACTATCAATGAAGAGAAGATAGGATGTTTTGGTATAGTGCCGCTTTTAGTTGGTACATTACTTATAACTATTATAGCAATGTTAGTTGTCGTTCCGCTTGGTTTATTTTCTGCAATATATATTAGTGAATATGCGAGTGAGAAAGTGCGTTATATTGTTAATACAACTTTGCAAGTTTTGTCTGCTATTCCTACGGTTGTATATGGATATTTCGCGGTTGTGTTTTTGTCTTTCTTTATAAAGCAGGTAGCAAATTTTTTTGGTTTAAGTATACACTCAGAAAGTGCCTTAGTTGCCGGTTTATCGATTGGGATAATGATTCTTCCTTTTATTATTTCTTTACTCGAAGATGCCATAAGATCTGTTCCAAAAAGCTTGCGTTATGGCTTCATGGCACTTGGTGCAACTCCAGCGGAAACTATATGGCATATAACAATACCTTATGCAATGCCTACAATTTTAAGTGCAATTTTATTGTCAATTTCAAGAGTGATAGGTGAAACAATGATTGTGCTAATGGCTGTGGGAATCAACGCAAATTTGACTTTTAACCCTCTTAATTCAGTTACTACCATTACCGTGCAGATCGCTACATTACTTACCGGAGATCAGGATTTCAATAGTGTACAAACTCTTGCTGCTTATGCGCTTAGTTTAGTATTGTTTATTATTACTTGGCTATTAAATGCATTTGCATTGTTTGTAATGAAGCGTAACTAGTAAGCGTTTTAATGTTGCAAAATTTCTATTAATAATATAAAATTTATTTTCTTTAGAAGTTCTTTTATGGAATTATAGTGTTAGGTGATAAAAATAAAGAGATGAATATAGGTAGAGCGATTAAGGTAACTCAAGCAGTTGTTGATATAAAATTTGAAGGTGAATTGCCTAAAATATTTAATGCTTTAAAAAGCAAACTAAAATATAAGGATAAGGAGCTGGTTTTAGAAGTTTCGCAGCATATAGGTGACAATATAGTTCGTTGTATTGCTATGGATAGCACAGATGGCATGTCAAGGGGGGATGAATTTGTTGATACAGGTGCACCAATATCGGTGCCAATTGGGCGTTCAACTTTAGGAAGGATTTTTAATGTTGTTGGAGAGCTTATAGATGAGTGTGGTCCACTGAAGGGAAAGTATAACTTAGAGCCTATACACAGAGCACCTCCAAGTTTTACTGAACAGAGAATACAGGAAGAAGTTTTAGTTACGGGAATAAAAGTTATAGATCTTCTTGCACCTTATCTTAAAGGAGGAAAAATTGGCTTATTTGGTGGAGCCGGTGTTGGTAAAACAGTCCTAATAATGGAATTAATTAATAATATAGCAAAAGCTCATAAAGGATTTTCTGTGTTTGCCGGGGTAGGGGAGAGAACGCGTGAAGGTAACGATCTTTATCACGAGATGATCACTTCAAATGTAATAAATATAAATGAGCATGAAAAATCTCAAGCTGTTTTGGTTTATGGTCAGATGAATGAGCCTCCTGGAGCAAGGGCTAGAGTTGCTTTAACAGCACTTACTATGGCAGAGTATTTTCGTGACCGTGAAAACCAAGATGTTCTATTTTTTGTGGATAATATCTTTAGATTTACACAAGCTGGTTCTGAAATTTCTGCTTTACTTGGAAGAATACCGTCAGCTGTTGGTTATCAGCCAACCCTTGCAACTGATATGGGTGCAATGCAAGAAAGAATAGCTTCAACAACTTCTGGCTCTATTACTTCTGTGCAAGCTATATATGTTCCTGCGGACGATTTGACTGATCCAGCCCCAGCAACTACATTCTCTCACCTTGATGCAACCACAGTGTTGTCAAGGCAAATAGCTGAAATGGGAATATACCCTGCTGTTGATCCACTTGATTCAACTTCTCAGTCTTTATCTGCTGAAATCATTGGTGAAGAACATTATAATGTAGCTTCTGAGGTGAAACGTATATTGCAAACTTATAAATCACTGCAAGATATTATCGCAATACTTGGTATGGATGAGCTATCTGATGAAGATAAAATTATTGTTGATAGGGCTCGTAAGATTCAGAAATTTCTTTCTCAACCTTTTCACGTTGCAGAAATATTTACTGGCATGCCTGGTAAATTTGTTTCACTTTCTGATACTGTTTCCAGTTTTAAAGGGATTGTTGAAGGCAAATATGATTACTTACCAGAGGCTGCTTTTTATATGGTGGGGAATATAGATGAAGCAATAAAAAAGGCTGAATTAATACAAGCTGAAGCTAAATAAAAGTTAAAGATTATGAATACTTTTAAAGTGCAATTTTTCTCTCCTGATGATCAAATTTCATTCAGTGGAGTGGTTTCTCTTTCAGTAACTGGGCTCGAAGGGGAGCTTATGATTTTAGCTCACCATGCTCCTTACTTAATTTATTTATTGCCTGGTATGATTACTGTTAAAATGAGTAACCAAACAGAAAAGAAGGTTGTAATTGATAGTGGCGTATTAGAAGTTGCAAATAATAATTGTAGCATTATAACAAGTCAAATTCAGGTTTTTGATCGTGCAATTCATGATGAGAAATCGTTTAAAAATAAGAGAATTAGTATATATTTAAGTTATCTTGATGAGAAGTTTCTTTCTTAGTTATTTTAGGCAAAAAGTCAATTATCATTCAAGTGGCTATAAGATTTTTGCTCAGGGGGCTCTTTTTTGTCATCCCAGAAACCCCGGGGTGTCATCCCAGTGTCGGAGTACTTTAGGTGTATGATCCATAAGTGTTGAAAGTATCAAAAATAACGTGATATGAGATGATCAACGGCATGTAAATTACCTCCCGACAGTAAAACAATCGAACGTATAAAAGAGTCATTTAGATCCAATGTGAATTGCAGTAATGCTATTTTGAACCCATGTAGATTATTTTTGATTTTATAAACAAGAAATAACAAAGCCGTAATAATAATCATGTAAATATACACCTTCATGCCATTCATAGTATGGCTTAAAAAGTGCTTATATCCAAGATTTTGCTTTATAAATTTAAAGAACACTTCTATATCCCATCTGCGCCTATATAGCTCTGTTACTTCATAAGCTGGCATTTCAAACAAGTTTGTCAAAAACCATATTTCATCTCCAATTTTATTTCTGATTTTTATTAGCCGTAGATCATGCTTTTCTGCCACTTTACCTCGTGCACGATAAAGATTAACTATTATATCTTCTAAAATCTCTGATCCATCCGATTTTTGTTCTCTTATAACTTTGTTCCTGCTTATAACATCATGTTTTCTTCCTACTTTAACTCTTGTGATAAATTTGTACTCCTTTTCATCAAATTCGGCAAAAGTTCCAACTTTTCTGATTCCTCTATCAAATAATAAAATATCCTCTTTTTCAACTTTAGCTTCATTAATTGCTCTCACTAATGCTATATCTTCACTACTTTCTTCTTGTCCTTTACAAAATCTTATACTTGTCGGCAATTGATCCTTTAATCCTACACTCACTTTAACTTGACTGTCGTTACTTTTACCGCCTATTTTTAGCCCACCTTTTATGAGATATCCCGATAAATTTATGATCGTCGAATCAAACTTATGTAAGTTATTTAATGTTTTTTGGGGTAATAGCTTTTTAATCTTGCTCATCAAATCAATATATACTCCCTTAAAATATTCTGGATTTATAACTTTTAACCTTTTTGACAAACCACTGTATGTTACTGTACTTTTATCGCTATTCTTATCCATTATACACCTGTTTATTACCATTTCTAGCGCTCTTAGGCTTGTTTTTTGCCCCATTAATATTAACTTCATTAGACCTTTAAATATAATCTTGCCCAACAATTTAGTATTACATTTATCTACTTCACTTAATTTTCCTAGCCTTTCTAAATCCTCATCTTTTATTAAATTTAGTACTCTTTCTATTTGATCCATTATTGCCTCCATTTTCTTGCAATAATAGTTCTTTATGTCTTTTTTGTGTTACTTTCAACACTTATGCGCTGCGGCGGTATGATGTAGGGAAACCTTTCTTGGGTTAGCTATATCAATAGCATTGCTTTAAAAAGAGTGCCCATATTTTCAGTCAACCTTAAGAATTCACTAAAGATCCTATTCTTTTGTTCATCACTTGCGCTTTTCATTAAAGCCAGGGTTCTTTCTTTTATGCCAAAAAGATATAAAAATTCTCTTTGAGTTAAAATCTCGCAATCTACGTGTTTTAATGAATCTTTTAATGCTTGAAAGTTTACAAGTGCGGTAATATCACTATTACCAACATTCTCAAGAAAATTAGCATACTTATGTTGTTTTATCGATTGCAAAGTGCTCTTATATGCGGGGTATACATAACCGTAATCTACAATCAAAGCAGCTCCTTTATTATTATATATCTTCTTCTCAAGTTTTTTTAATATTTCAACCCCAACTGAACATATTTCCACCACTGCACCATTAAAAAATTTTCCATTTGTCATCTGAGTAGCTGACACTGGAATCCATGATTCTTTTTTTCTGGATTCCAGTGTCACGCACTGGCATGACACCAAGAGACTGCCATCATCTTGTTTTGTCACCATATTTTCATACCACCCCTCATCATGATATACAAACTGATCTATCGGAAGAGCGTCAAAGAACTCATTTGCTAAAAAAATGGTTGGTTGTTCTGGTAGGTTGTCAATATTTTTGTGCCAATTAACATCTAAGCTTTTTAATTTTTCCTTTTGTATCTTCCGTAAAGTAGGGCTTATTTCAACTAAGTGGATCAACATTGAATTAAAAAAGCTGCTGTATTTTTTAGTGACTCTTATTATATCGTGAATGAGTGTTCCTTTGCCTGGCCCAAGTTCAACTAGAGAAAATTTTGATGGCTTTCCTAATTTTTCCCATGTATGCATTATCCAAACTGCAATTACTTCACCAAATAATTGGCTGATCTCAGGTGCGGTAGTAAAATCACCATCCTTACCAAGCGGTAATTTACTTGTATAATAGCCGTATTTTTCATGGTACAAAACGGCATTCATGAAATCACTGATGGATATTGATCCTTGACTTTTGTCAATTAATTCGTGTATATAAGTGAGCATGTTATTAATAAATGTTTAACTATAGCGTGCCATAATATAAAATAGTAGAGTATTTATATATATAGTATAAACTTAAGTTTGTGAGTAATAGTGCTTCAGTTATGGACGACAAAAACACCGATTATGTTGCCCTTATACCTCAAGATGATAGTATTGAATACAAATTTGAAGAAGCTGTCAATTTTATAGAAAACAAGGTTATAAATGCTGATGGGCTAACTTTAGCGGAAGTGTTTCAAGTGCTAGTTCAAATGCTAAATGGTGATCTAGAATTGGTAAAAAAAGTACTAGCATGTGCTAATATTATGGCAAAGCATGGAATGAAGGTAGCAAAAGAGTCGCAATTAAGCAGAGCTGATGTTCGCCGAGCTTTGGAAGGTAGAGAAAGTGTTGTCAATAGACAAGATTTTATAAAGAAACCACCTCTTCCACCTGCTATAAAATCGACCAAAAAGAAAAGTAGAGGTCTTTAGATGGCTGAATCTATAAAAAAATTTACTGTACAATGTGACTTCAAAGGGCAAAGTTCACCTTTTGCAATATACATAGGAAATCCAAAAAGTGATGCTCATCCAATTCATCATCAAGATTCCTGGCTTGTAAAAGAACGTGGAGGGAATATTCCTAATAAAGTAAAAGAAAGTCTACAAAAATTATATAAACTATCTCAAGAAAATGGAGTCTCTTTCTCAGAGTTATGCGCGTATGCCATTACTGTGGTTAGTAATAATGATAAAAAAAGCGATAGCAAAAAATAGCAAACTGCTCTCTTATCATCCAATATCTTCTTCCTGTCTTTCCTATACCTTCTCTCTTGTCATCCCAGTGCTTGACACTGGGATCCAGCTAGGTTGGTGAATATAAAAGTAGCTAATCTCATTTATATTAAAACACTACGTTTTTGATGGGGTTGCGTGAAAAACTGGATTCCAGTGTCAAGCACTGGAATGACACCACCTGCCACACAAATTGCCTACAAATTACAATGTTCGTACAGTAAGTACTGAAATGACATCATTTACTATGTAATATTGTGTCATATTACAGATATATAGTTTAATCCCTCAATATTTCATTTATAGAGATTTTCGATCTCGTCTTTTCATCCACTTTTTTTACTATGACTGCACAATAGGTTGAAATATTATTTTTAGATGGAATAGACCCTGGTACCACTACAGAATAAGGTGGCACTTCGCCGTAAAATACCTTGCTAGTTTCTCTATCAATAATCTTTGTTGATGCCCCAATAAACACGCCTATGCCAAGGACTGATCCTTCTCTCACTACCACACCCTCGGCCACTTCGCTACGTGCTCCAATAAAGCAATTATCTTCTATAATGACAGGTGAAGCTTGAATAGGCTCAAGAACTCCACCTATTCCCACTCCACCGGAAATATGACAGTTTTTTCCTATTTGCGCACAGCTACCAATCGTTGACCAGGTATCTATCATTGTTCCTGAATCAACATATGCACCAACGTTGATAAAACTTGGCATTAGAACAACATTTGTGCCTATATAAGCAGATCGGCGAACAAAACACCCAGGAACTGCTCTAATTTTTAACCGGCGAAATTTTTCCTCATTCCATTCACTAAACTTGTTACCGATCTTGTCAAACCAGCAATTGGTATTGTCTATTATTTTGCTTTCTTCAGTGAGAAAATGTAATAATATTGCCTGCTTTATCCACTTATGTACTACCCATTCTCCACTTGATAGCTTTTCTGCTACTCTAATTTTGCCACTATCAAGGAGCTCAATTACCTCTTTAATTGCTATTCTTGCTGTTTTCTTTAGATTACAGTCATTAAATTTTTCTCTATTTTTCCAAATATCTTCTATCTCACTCTGTGTTTTTTTTAGTTGCAAACCTTCCATTTGTTATATATATATTGATATTAAATTTGTAGCTCTGTATCATTTGAGCTTGTTACTACTTTATACGTAAGTACTATGAAAATACAATGTTATAATTGTACTAAGACTTACTTAGTATCTCACAAGCAAATAGGTGCATCTGGAAGAAAGGTAAAATGTACGAACTGCAATCACATATGGCATGAATATCTAGAAGAAGTGTCAAACAAACAGCACTCTGCTAATATACAGGAAAAAAAAGTTAGTGGAAGAAATTTTTTACAAAATCTAGCATTTACCACTCTAGCTTTTGCAACAGCTACAGGGTTATGCGTCGTAATTGCTAACGGCATCTTTCCTAGAGAGATGAACAAAGCATACAAAACGATCAGTTTATACAAGGATTCAATAAGCTATAAATTAGGGTACAAAAAAGAACAAACAGAAAGTCCAAATGTAAAAAAACTTGCTGTAAATAAGTTTTATCAAGACTACCTTTTTTTATCTAATTTAAGATCTAGTTAAATAGGCATAAGCCGTCGCCGGTATCGGTATTCAGTTTCTATAGCTACTCAGATGGTGCGCATAGTATTAGGGTGACAGAGTTTTGAAAATAAGTTATTTTTTAGCAAAAAAGGCAGCTCATGAGTATTAAAATTGCACCTTCTATACTTTCAGCAGATTTTGCAAAATTAGGGGAAGAAGTAAGAAAAATTAGCGATTTAGGTGTGGATTACATACACATAGACGTTATGGATGGGAATTTCGTTCCAAATATTACAATTGGTCCTAGCGTTGTCTCTGCAATACGTAAATATAGCAATCTTCCTTTTGATGTGCATTTAATGGTCAAATCTCCTGGTAACCACATTGAAAGCTTTATAAATGCTGGTGCTGATATTATCACTGTACATGCAGAAGCAGAGATACACCTTGAGAGGTTGATAAGAAAGATAAAGTCATACAAAAATGTAAACGATGCAAAAAAACCGATTCAAGCTGGAGTCTCAATTGTTCCTTCAACTTCCCCAAGTGTGCTTGAATATATAATACATGAGCTAGATATTGTGCTGATTATGACAGTCAACCCTGGCTTTGGAGGGCAGGAATTTATTCATTCACAGTTGAACAAGATATCTACTATAAAAAAAATGATACAGGAGCGTAATCTTAAAACACAAATTTCAGTAGATGGTGGAATTAACTTTTCTAACGCAGCTGATATAATAAAAGCAGGCGCTGATATTTTAGTTGCGGGATCGGCGATATTCAAGGCTGAAGATATTAAGAAGGCCGTAAACGATCTTAAAAATCTATTGTTGTGACCCTATATAGCTAAAGTGGCTTAGGTTTACCTACAATTTGAAAAACAACAAATTCGTCATTCCGCTACTCGTTAGCGGAATCTATGCTGAGATACCGCGGCGGTATGACGTAGAAAAACCTTTCTTGGGTTGTATCCGTTCAGGCAATGGCGTCAACTTAAGGAAAAATATCAGCGATAGTGTATAAAATTTCTCTCTAAATTTTTTATCATTAAATTATCCAAAGAGTGCAATAAACAGCACTTTTGTTTCTGTTTTATTTCAATAAAGAAGTCTAAAATGTGTCCTTTTTAGGTGAAACATGCGTGCGCCAAGCAAAGTGCGTAAAGTCCAGTTGGTGAAAATCCAACCCAGGCAAAGCCTAGCCAGCAGGCTGGAACAAACCACTATGCTGCGTAAGGTAACGAGCGTAGTAAAGCTAGTGGAATGGACAACACAGGGTACAACGAAAGTGAAGGTATTGAGTCCCGAAATTCTCGATGTCATAGAGGTCGACACGTTGCATATAGTGGAAGACAGCAAGAAGGGTAACAATAGGGCAAGTTATCACTCACTCTATCGGGATCTGAGGCCGTATCACGTGTTGAGATGGAGTTTACGTAAACTTGGGAGATCCTTTGTATTCCTATTAAGGTACGTTGGAACAAGTCAACAAAGGCGAGTACTGACGGAAGATATAAAGGAAGTCGGACTGATTGATAGTACTCAGAGTGTGGGAAAGCCACATACAAGGGGAAGCGGTCAGCAATATAGTGACTGGTTTAGGAATTGCTATGCCAATACAACGGAGGTTGGAATAACGTGCAAAGAAAACTAAATCAGATAGCAGTAAGAGCCAGGCAAGATAAACGATTGAAATTTAATCGTTAATTCATCTGATAAACGCAGAGAATCTTGCTGAATGTTATAAAGAGCTAAAGCATAACAAAGCATGCGGTATAGACCAGGTGACAGTAGAAGCTTATGGAGAAAATCTTGAAGAGAAGCTCAACACTCTGGTGGATAGTATGAAAAGAAAGCGATATCAACCGCAACCAGTGAAAAGAGTATATATACCAAAAGCTGGAAGCAAAGAGAAACGCGGGCTTGGAGTACCGTCTACAGAAGATAAGTTAGTCCAGATAATGCTGAAGAAGATATTAGAAAATATTTATGAAGCTAACTTTCTGGATAACTCATATGGTTTTCGTCCTGGTAGAAGCTGTCATCAAGCGGTAAATGCACTAAATAAAGCAGTTATGTACAGACCAACTAACTATGTAGTAGAAGTTGATATCAAGAAATTCTTTGATAATGTCCAGCACAAATGGCTAATGAGATGCTTGAGAGAACGGATAACAGACCCAAACATACTGTGGTTAGTAAAACGATTTCTTAAGGCAGGAGTAGTCGAAGCAGGACATTATGAAGCAACTGAACTAGGCACACCTCAGGGGGGAATAGTAAGTCCTATACTAGCTAATATATAGTTGCATTATGTGCTGGATTTGTGGTTTGAAAAGAAATTCAAGCTAAGATCTAAAGGTTATATGGAGCTAGTTAGGTATGCAGACGATCACCTGATTTGCTGCGAAAGAGAAAAAGATGCTAGAGAACTCTTAGAGTCACTGAAACAAAGGCTAGGAAAATTTGGACTGGAAATATCTGAAGACAAAACAAGAATAGTAAAGTTTGGCAAAAAGGAGTGGCAACAAGGAATAAGGGAGAAACGAAAAACGGAAAGTTTCAACTTTCTAGGATTCACCCATTATGGTACAAGGAGTCGTAAAGGTAGAGTAATGGTAGGTCATAAAACCTCGAAAGAAAATCTATCTAGAAAACTTAAAGAAATCAAAGAATGGGTGAAAAAGATTCGAAATAAAGTTCACCTTAAAGATTGGTGGTCAATACTTAAAGCAAAACTAACAGGACACTATAACTACTTCGGAGTTAGCGGAAATTACCGGTGGTTGAATAAATTCTTCTGGCGGGTAATCAAGCTAGCGTATAAATGGATAAACCGACGTAGTCAGAAGAAGAGTATGAATTCAAAGCAATTTATACACTATCTACAAGTTAATCCATTACCAAAACCAAGAATATGCTACTCATTATATACAAAATAGGAAATGCTGTGAATACTACATTGTGGAGCCGTGTGCGGGAAAGCTGCAAGCACGGTTCTGGTGGGGGAGTCATAGCGATAAAACTTAATCAGGAGGATTTAAAACTATGACTTCTACCAAACAAAAAGGAAAAAATTTTATTCTACAAATTAAAAATATAATATACTCGAAAGCTTTTCAGAGAATCCATTGTGTTGAGTTTTACACGAACAAGAAAACTTCCTTTTTCGGCAGTATTTTCTATGATTTTAAAGTTAGTTAAAAAAAGTTTGGGAATAGAATGTGAACTTATGGAGCCATTGACATGTACCCTCAAAGCAAGCTTTTTCTAAAGCAAGATATAAGATTTGTCATACAGGTTTTAAAGAATTTAAGCATCCAAACAGCCTATCAAGATGAGCCTGAGTTGGAGAGGCTATAGGCTTATTGCAGCAGATGGTTCTGGTATGAGATTACCCAGCTCTGAGGAAATTGTATCCGAGTTTGGCCGCTTTAAACCAAATGGAACAACAGGCACAATGCCACCATTGGCAATTTGTTTGTTGATTTGTGTACTTCGCTGATTTGTAGTGCTCGTCTTGCGGCTTGGAATATAGGTGAACAAACGTTGGCGGAAGAGCAATTACCCGAAGTTATCACTCAAATGCGTTCATTAAATCAAAAGAAATTATTATTTATCTATGATCGTCTTCAGTAAAATTCATTCAGCAGCATTATGATTTGGAAGTAGATTTTATTTTTCGCTTGCAAAAAAGAAATTATAGCAAGCTATGGGAACGAATTGCATCTGGAGAATTAGATTTCGATTTTATATTAGAAAATGAAAAGCTAAAAAATAAAATGAAAGGACAGAAAGTAAGAGTAATAGTGCTGACATTAGCCAACGGAGAAACAGAGGTATTGGTTACTTCACTTTTTGATCGAGAAAAATTTACTTTGGAAGATATCAGCAAAGCTTATGTATTAAGGTGGCATATAGAGGAGTGCTATAAACGACTCAAAATAGGTGCAGAGTTAGAGAATTTTTCTGGCGTAAATTTAGAGACTGTATTACAAGAATTTTGGGCAAACTTAGTCATGTGTAATATATTGTCGCTTCATATGTGTGATGCACAAGGGCCTTGGAATCCAGATCAAATTGCTGAGTATCGTTTAAATTTTTCGGTTTTATTTGGTGTAATGAGGCAGAAACTCTATCAGGTACTTATTGCGCCAAAAAACTTTCAAGCCCTTTTTGATAGAGCAAGTATACGCGCTAAAGTTAAAATCCGACCGGGACGATTGTATAGCCGCGATAAGATAGATAAGCCCAAACGCCATCATGTCTTTAGGAGAGTTTGCTAATGAAAGTTCTTAAGTTGACGCCATTGTCTGTTCAGATACATGGCTAATGTACAAATATTGAAACAAAAATTCCAGTGCCCCTGTGATGTCATTCCAGTGCTTGACACTGGGATGACACCCATTTGTTCCTATAGTTGTCTTTTCTCGTCTACCTTATTTTGCCACTCTGCTAAACAGATACATTATCTGTAAATTGGTATTTACTACATCTTAATAACTATAGCGTAATCAATGCAGCATAGTAATTAACTTTGGAGTGAATATGCATGGGTCAGTCGAAAAATCAACAGTAAAATTAACTTCTTACGAACAAACAGGTGACAATAGCAAGATAACACTAAAAGATCCACCATCGCCTGAAGAAGCAGGAAATGCTATCTCAAGTGTACTGAATGTAGTACCACGTGTGCAGGGAATGTCACATGAAGAATCAGATGATGAGGAAGTGGATCCTACTTATGCATCTGTAAATCGACAAAAAGATGGTGATGGAGCACCACCGATTTTGCCAAAAGCTCCAGGTTTACAAGACAAAGAAGACAAAAATTTGTTTGGTCTTAGTACTGAAGTACTACCTCCTTCCCTAGAAGAAACAAAAGGTGAGACTCATGATTGGGTATCACAAACAGCAAGTTTAGGTTTAGGAGGATTATCTGGTAATGGATCAGAAGAACATATTTATGCAGCTATAGACCCAAATACAAAATCTTCGAAAAAGAGTTTAGACAGTGGAATAGGTGGTCAAAACTCAAAAGATGATTTAGGTGCGTCTTCAAATACTTTACCATCGTATAAAAGCAAAGATGACTCTGAAGAGTCTTTGTCACTAAATTCTGATATAGGTAGCACAACAAATAAAAAAACAAACAGATTCTTGCCAAGAGCAAAGTATGCCATGCAGCAGAAGGGTTTTATAATTTTTGGTGCAAGTGCTATTATACTCAGTATATCTGCAGCTTTATTATATTTACAAGATAAAGCAAAATTTATTGCATTTTTTACAAACAGCCCAAAATATATCACTATACCAGTTATCGCACTTGCTGCATTGCTTACAATTGGTCCAATATTTTTTGCAACAAGGCAATTTATAGATACTGAAGAACATTCCATTCAAAAAAAAGATGCGGATAAAATTTTAGCTGAGGTGTTGGAGCACCAGCCAAAAGATAAAGCTATAAAATCTGTAAGACTGGAATATAGCAATGGCACTCATTCAAATTTTGTACTTAATGCTTGGGAAGCTAAACAAGGCTTCACTAACATTGACGAAAAAGTAATTACTAGAACTAATAAAATAAAATCAGTAATTAACGACAGACCAATATTTACTGCATTATTTACTGGTGTAGTTGCTGCAAATATAGCGTTTCCTCTAGGGCTACTTGCAACACATGGTGTTAATGATGTACAAAAATTTTACCAAAACCCTTTGACTAATAACATAGGATTATCATTACTTATAGGTTCTGGTATACTTGCATTACTCATTGTGGGTTTTGGCATACATTATTATAGAAAAATAAATTGCACTAATCTTATATATTCGCAGGAAAAGATTGACCCTGAAAGCGTTAACAAGAAATTCATTGAAGAAATAAAACACGAAAGAACAAATGTTCTTGGGGAAAACCACGGTAAAGACGCTAAACGCAGCAGCTTAACGCTTGAGCAAGTTGTGGTTCAATCTCATAATTGTAAGGATGTTGTTTATAGTGTCGGTTAATAAAATGCATGATATAGCTAGTGCAGCCCTACGTCATACCGCCGCAGACCGTCATACCGCGATTCATTCGCGGTATCTCTAGATCCCGCTAACACGTAGCGGGATGACGATTGTCAGGGTAGCACCTCCCTCCCCTGTCATCCAAGTAGCTGACTGACCTTACCCAGAAAAAGTGGAGAGAAAGTTTGGAATGTTTTTCACAAAGAGAATGATGAATCAAAATGCTCAGGAATGCAATAGTTAATAGTGACGTTGTTTGTTATAAAAAATTTCTATGTATTCAAATATTGCAGTTCTAGTTTGTTGAGCAGAGTGTTGTGAAGTATCAATAAGTATTTCTCTTTTCAATGAGCTAAAGAAGCTTTCCACAACAGAATTGTCGTAACAACAACTTTTATGACTCATCTATGTTTTTTATGGATAAGAGATATTGATAACCTTGCGAAGTATATTGTGAACCTTGATCACTATGTAATAGTAGATTTTTGGCAGGTTTACGCTTGTTAACGGCCATTAATAAAGAGTCCATAACCAATTGTTTATTTATTGAACTGCTCATTGACCAGCCAACTACCATGCGTGAATATAGATCGATTATTGTTGCCAAATATAGCCATCCTTCTTTGGTTTTTATATAAGTAATCCCATACTTTATTTGGTTGATCGACAATAAAGTTTTGGTCTAATATATTGGGAGCTACTGTCCGTTTGTTGTTTCTTAATTTTAAATTTTCTTCTCAATATAGCCTGAATACCATTTTTCTGCATAATACTTTGCACTGTTTTTAAGTTGCAACTTTTACCCAAAGCCTTTAATTCAGCATGAATTTTAGGAGCTCCATATCTACATTTAGAAGCTTGATATATTTTTTGAATATCTGCTAATAACTCTTTATTTGCTGATTCTCTACTGCTTATTTTCCTTGTAGTCCACTTATAGTAGCCACTAGCAGAAAACCCTACATAATTCCTGCACTTTATAGTGTTTACTATGCTCTTTTATGAAAAAATATTTTACTCTTTTTGACTGGCCAGGGCTTTTTTTAAAATGTCTCTTTCTCTTGTTACTTTTGCTAACTCTTTCTGTAAATCAAATCTCTCTTTGTCATAAGGTGCTACATCTGGAAATGCATTTGCCGCTGACTTTTTTTCGTTATATTTCTTCATCCATTTTCCTAATACACTATCCCTTATTCCTAGATCTCTTGCTACTTTTGCAACTGGTTGACCTACCTTTCTTTGTTCATTTGCCAGCTTAACAGCTTCCAATTTAAATTCTGCCGTATATTCTCTTGCCATTTCTAATCCTCCAAAATTTTATTTTACCCAAAAAAACTCTTTTCTTTCTCTCCACTTTTTCTGGGTAAGGTCAGTCTGTCCAGGTTCCAAGATCGGTGTCAAAAATTGCTCAAACCATCCATTAAAAACATCCATATTACAGTGGCCTTCAAAGGTTAACGGAACAACTATCTTTCTTCCACTTAAGGCTGCAACCATACTGATTCGTTGAGTTTTCTTTCCAGATTTTAAGGCATAAAACCGCTGTCCTTTCTGGCAATATCCGTAGGGGTAGTCTTCGGTGTTATCAATGCCAGACTCATCTATATACACTAAGTTTTTAGGTTCTTTTGTCGCTATAATTTTCAAAAATTCAGCACGTTTTTCTTCGTTTCTTTCCTTGTATCCATATGTCTTTTTTTGCGCGTAAATCCAATTTTTTTAAGGGCTCGATAGATCGTTTGGATACTAACGTTGTTCCAAAGTTTAGCCATTTCCGATAGAGTCTTTCCTCCGTGTTCTCTGGCAAATTTGGCAAAGGTATCCCAGTCGGTAATTTTGTGATTGTAACCCCCATTTCCAAGTTTTTTTGATTGAAAGTCTCCTGTTTCTTTTCTTCTTTGCTGCCACTCCCATAAAGTAGTTCGTCCAATCTTAAATCTTGCTGCCACTGTTTCTCTGCTTTCTCCTTCATCTAGCGCTTCCATTGCTTTTTTTCTTAAATCATAACTATATGCTGCTGGCATTCAACCTCCTTATCATCATCTATCCTTATCCTATCACATCCGGACTTTTATGGAAAGAGCTATATTTTTATCAATTCTGCAATCATTTATCTTAATATTAAGTTTCTTAAACCTTCTTGATGCTTGTGAATAGCTGATAACTGCCAAATCTCTTCCTATTTGTTGCAAATACCCTTTTATAAACCCGACTGTTTGTCTTAAACCAATTCTAAAGAAACTGACGATTATATGCACCAAAATCACAACTTTATCACTATAAATATAGTTGCCGCCCTGCATTTTTGGACAATTCTCGTACCAATTTTCTATAGCGTCATTGATATAACAAAAAATGCTTCCTCTTTCTTGGAGAAATTTGTTATATTCATGGCAGTTACTGACTCTCATTTTTTGTGGCATATTTTTTCTTCAACAGTTAAATGGCTATTTATAATGAATTTTGTCAGTAACTGCCAGTTCTTTTCACTTGAGCGATGCAACAAAGCCATCCCAGTGTCACGCACTGGGATGACAAGAAGAGGGTACTTGAATAAGAGGCATTGCCCTCCTGGTAGACTCAAATTGCAATGTTCGTGTAGTTATGGATTCATTCGCGGTATCTCATCCGCTAACAAGCAGCGGAATGACGAGGTCTTTCGATAGTAAATCTTACCTATGTTAGCTATACCAAAAAATCAAGAGTAAAAAAGTCGTGTAACTCTATTTATTCATTAATAAAATCTTTGTCTTCTCCTAAAAATTAGTTAAAATGTAGGATATTTTGTGTTATTAAGTTAGCACTTGACTTAACTTTAGTTGTTACTTAGACTGCTAAAGTGGAATTTTAATTTTTTTTACGAGGACAATTATGCATTATAAAAAGTTTTTTTCAGCAGCCGCTTTAGCAACGTTGCTAAGTTTATCAAACTCTGCTTTTTCAGATCCTGTTGGTCCAATAAGTGATGAAGAAACTAGCTACTACGTTCGTTTGCAATACAACGGTGAAATTTTACCTCTTTTCACAAAAGTTGATGGTATTACCTATAAGAAAGACAATAGTGATTACAGTCCATTAAAAGCGTCTTTTATAGCTGGTGGTGGTGCGTTTGGTTACAAAATGGACGACATCAGGGTTGATGTTGAAGGAGTTTATTCATACCTAAACAAAAATGATGTTACAGATGCAAAATTTACGCCAGATACTATTGCAGACAGTTTAACAGCAATTTCAGGACTAGTTAACGTTTATTACGATATAGCAATTGAAGATATGCCTATCACTCCATATATTGGTGTTGGTGTTGGTGCAGCGTATATTAGCACTCCTTTGAAAGACGCTGTGAATGATCAAAAAAGTAAATTTGGTTTTGCTGGTCAAGTAAAAGCTGGTGTTAGTTATGATGTAACTCCGGAAGTCAAACTTTATGCTGGAGCTCGTTATTTCGGTTCTTTTGGTGCTCATTTTGATAAAGATGCTGCTGCAGGCAAAGACAAAGGGGAACTCAAAGTTCTTTACAGCACTGTTGGTGCAGAAGCTGGAGTAGCGTTTAATTTCTAGTCTATCTCAGTCTTGTTATCCCAGTGGGGTTTTTCTTGTCATCCAAGTAGCATGACACTGGGATCTAGAAAAAAGAAATGTGGATTCCAGTGTCAAGGCACTGGAATAACACTATTTGCTATGTGTTTAAGCTGTAACGTTTACCATTGTACTGGTAGAATATCATCTAAAGTTACATAATGTTATCCAATTAGCTAACACTGCGGCCTACTGTCTCCAAGAAATTAGATGAAAAATTTGTACTTTTTTCAAATCAAAGCTTGAATTTTTGCTGGAAAATCAATATATTATATGCATGAAGTTTTAATTTAAGTTGTTATGTTGACCCCAATGGCAAGCTTATGTGTCGATAGCAGAACCAATCTCATGCAATATATTGCTAGGGTGCAAAAATTTCCTATGCTGTCTCAAGAGGAAGAGGTACGATTAGCAAAAAATTGGAACCAATATAAGGATGTTTCTTCTGCTCATAAATTGATTACCAGCCATTTGAATTTGGTAGTGAAAATTGCAATGAAATTCAAAAATTATGGACTATTGTTGATGGACCTGGTCATGGAAGGAAATATGGGTTTAATGCATGCAGTGAAAAAGTTTAATCCTGATTTAGGGTTTCGTTTTTCAACTTATGCGGTGTGGTGGATTGAAGCTTCAATAAAAGACTTTATATTGAAATCTTGGTCGTTTGTGAAAATAGGCACAACGCAAGCACAAAGAAGATTGTTTTTTAGTTTACGTAAAATAAAAAAAAGAATTTTACAGTATACAAACAGGGAAACCTTAAATAATGAAGAAATAAAAGCAATATCTAATGAGCTTTCTGTATCCGAAGGAGACGTTCTGCAGATGAATTACCGTATGGCTTGTAAGGATCAGTCGCTAAACGATTGCATAAAAATAGGTGATGACTCTAAAAGGGAGCTACAAGATATGATCCCATGTAACTTGGTTAGTCAAGAAGTAACCTATCAGAATCATGAAGAAAAAGAATTAAAAGAAACAATTTTAAACAATGCACTAGCGAGCCTCAACGAAAGGGCAAGAGACATTTTTATCAGTAGATATTTGTCTGAAAACATTCAAACTCTGGATGAACTTAGTAAAAAATATTGTGTTTCAAGAGAAAGAATAAGGCAGTTGGCTGAGCAGGCGATGGCTAAGGTAAAACAATATATACAATCTGAAAGTTTGAAATTTGGTTTGCATGCGTAGTTTTTTTATATTTCTAATATTTTTTTCGATAGGCGCTTTTGCATCGGTTAGTGATGTACAATTGAAGGAAAAATATAAAGATTGGCTCGTGTATACTGCATTGGAAGATGGAGAGAAAGTATGTTATATTGTATCCTATCCTAAAAAAAAAAGCGAATATTATACAACCAATCGCAAGCCGTATGTAATGGTTAGTTATGTTGATAAAAAAGCAGATGAGGTAAGCGTTACCTCTGGTTTTCAGTATGATAAGGAGCCTGTAGCTCTCAATATCGACAAAAAAATTAAATATACACTGCCCATAATACAGGGAAGTTTTGCGTGGGCAGAGCATACAAAAATAGATCAAGATCTCATTCTAAAAATGAAGCAGGGATTATCAATGGTAGTTAATGGAAAAACAAAAACAGTGACCATTGATGATACTTATTCCCTACTTGGTTTTCAAAAAGCGTATCAAAAAATGCATGATTTATGCCATACAAAGTAAATTATTGTAACAGAATAGGTAATTTTCCAGTTGTAGTATAAAACAGACTGCCCTTTCGATAAATAGCACTTTACTTTATATGGGATGTGGATATCATTTAAAATATATTTTTGAGAGTTAGCAATGTCAGAGGTTGCAGGTGTAGATACAGAAATCAAAAAGCAAAATTCTGTGTGCGAGCAGATGCGTTTTAGCGTGAGCCGCACAAGTCTTTTAAATACATTATCCAGAGTAAGTGGAGTGGTTGAAAGGCGTAATGCAATAGATGTTTTGGCGTGTATAAATATCAAAGCACAACACGGCAGCATAAAATTAATGGCAACTGATCTTGACATTTCAATGTTTGCCTCACTTGCTGCAACCGTATTAACAGAAGGAGAAGTAAAAATTTCAGCGCATACTTTACATGACATAGTGAAGAAGTTACCCGCTGATTTGGATGTCAATTTTGAAGTAAACAACCAAGGAAAATTATTGATGTCTTGCGGAAATGCAAACTTTTCTTTACCGAATGTAGTTTCAAGCAGCTTTCCTGCTCTTGAAGAAGACAATTATAAACATGATTGTACTCTACTAAATACAGACCTGATAGACTTATTAACTAAAACAAAATTTGCTGTATCACTAGATGATACAAGGTATAATTTAAATGGAATATATCTACATACAGATGAGCAATTTCTGTACTGCGTTGCAACTGATGGCCATCGTTTATCATGTATAAAGAGGCCAAAGCCTGGGAACATCAATGGCGAATTTGGTGTGATCATTCCACGTAAAACTGTTATGGAGCTGTTAAAAATATTGGACGATTGTAATGAAATTAAAGTAAAACTCTCAGACAGAAAAATCAAGTTTACATGCGGTGAATATATTCTAATATCAAAATTAATAGATGGAACTTTTCCAAATTATAAAGCAGTTATTCCAGCATCTCAAGATAAGCATATGATTATTGAAAGTAAAAAACTTTCAGACGTTATAGATCGAGTTTCCGTTGTTGTATCTGATAAAGTAAAATCTATTAAATTCTCACTACAAGAAAAGCTGCTAACTCTGCATTCAAACTCCCAAGAGTGCAGTGATGCAACTGAATCCATAGAAGTGGACTACAATGAAGCCCCTATAGAAATAGGGTTCAACTCGCGTTATTTACTTGATGTTCTATCCTGCATAAAAAATAAATGTAAGTTTAGCTTAGCCGATGGTAATAGTGCTACAATTATCACTGATGAAGACGATTCAAGTGCATTATATGTAGTAATGCCAATGAGAACTTAAACTCGTCATCTCGCTGCTTGTTAGCGGAATCTGGAGATACCGTGGCGGTATGGCACTTATTTCACTAGCTTTTATTAAATTAGTAATCTATCTTTACCAAATATAAGCCAAAAGGTGGTGCAGTAACTCCAGCGGCACTTCTTTTGCATTGGTTTAATATATTTAGCATTTCTTGCGGATTGGTTCTATTTTTTCCAAATTCAACTAAAGTACCCACAATAATCCTCACTTGGTTATGTAAAAAGGAAATAGCAGATATTTTGATGTGTATATGATTCCCATTTTGTATTATATCGATATCATCAATTGTTCTTATCGGATTTGCGGCTTGACAATCTTTTGAACGGAAACTTGAAAGGTCATGTTTTCCAAGTAGATGTTTAGCAGCTCCACGCATAATATTTACATCAAGTGGGCTAAACACTTGCCATACATAACCCGTCTCCAGAGCGGCAGGAGCATAGCGATTAACTATTCTATATTCGTAATATCTTTTTTTTGCTGAAAACCGTGCGTGAAACGCATCATCTACAACTTCTGCATTAAGCACGACTATAGGAATTGATTTTAAATGATAGTTTATTGCATTCCTTATTCTATAAAGCTCAAATTCCTTTTCCATATCAAAATGAGCAACTTGTCCTAAAGCATGAACTCCTGCATCAGTCCTGCCACCACAGTACAAAGTAACTTTCTCACCACTAAAATTAAATATAGCATTTTCTATCTTCTCCTGGATTGAGTTAGCAGAGTGTTGCTGTTTTTGCCAACCAGAGAAATTACTACCATTATATTCTACCGTTATTTTGTATCGCACTGCATTACATCAAGCTCTATCTAAAATAGTCATTTTCTATCTTAACATAATTTATGGTCAAGCCTACAGTGCTGCCACTCCCATAAAGTAGTTCGTCCAATCTTAAATCTTGCTGCCACTGCTTCTCTGCTTTCTCCTTCGTCTAGCGTCTCCATTGCTTTTTTTCTTAAATCATAACTATATGCTGCTGGCATTCAACCTCCTTATCATTATCTATCCTTATCACATCCGGACTTCTATGAAAAGAGCTATAAGAGGTTGTCCACAAACCAAGGAATACGTAGTATATAAAGAAAGAATATTGAGGTAAGAGATGAGGAAAAAATATCCAACAGATTTAAGTAAAAGGGAATGGGCAAGAATAGAAAAACACTTCAGAGTATCGTACAAGAAAGGAGGAAGGCCACCAAAATACAGTAAGTGTGAGATAGTAGATGCAATTCTTTATATACTGCGCACAGGATGTCAATGGCGCTATTTACCACACGATTTTCCGCCGTGGAAGGCTGTGCATGAACAGTTTAGAAGATGGAAAAAGCAGGGAATTTTTGAGAAAATGAACTATGATATCACTAAATATAGTAGGTCAAAAATGGGAAGCCGAGCGCATGCATAGTGGACAGTCAATCGGTAAAAACCACGGAAAAAGGGGGGTCAAAGGTTATGATGGTGCGAAAAAGGTAAAGGGGAGAAAAAGACATATAATCACAGATACTCAAGGATTTGTGCTTGGTTGCTATGTAGGAGCTGCAAGCGAAAATGACAGAGATGGGGTGAAGATGGCATTGGACAATATGAAGGAAAAATACAGCAATATTAAGAAAATGTGGGCTGATATGGGATACCAAGGAAAAGATTTAAAGGATTACGTAAAGAGAGAATATGGGATAGATATTGAAATTGTCAAAAGGCCTCCATGTAGGTTTTGGGTGCATAAAGATACACCACTAGAACTATTGCCACAACGGGATCCTGGATTTTCAGTACAGCCGAGAAGGTGGGTGGTAGAGAGGACTTTTGCTTGGATCAATAGAAATAGAAGGCTATCAAAGGAGTACGATTTACTTACAACATCTACTGAAAGTTTCATATATCTGGCTATGAGTAAAGTTATGTTAAGTAGGGAATATGCTTGATTTACTGGTTTGTGGACAACCTCTAAATCGTGAAAAAGAACTGCTCATTAAGTGCTATTTGCTTAATAAATTTACTGACATTGGTATGGCTAAATTCGAAATGGCTACATGAATTTATCGTAAATTATTACCGTATAAGGTACGATGCGACAAAGCTATCCCAGTGTCAGCTACTCGGATGACACTGTCATAAAGGAACCAGTGTTAGCTACTTGGATGACAACCATTGTGCTTGAGGCAAAATTGACTATCACTTCTTTTTATAGAGCTTGCTCCAAACTTTGTTGTTAGTTAATACAAAAAACACTGTTAAAATTATAAAATACGCCACTACTTTTAATCCAAGTTTATGCCGGCGCTCTAATTCTGGCTCTGCTGCCCATTGTAAAAAATTTATCACATCATACGCCATATTTTCAACTGTGGCTTGCCTTGCACCATCATATTCCACCATTCCTTCAGAAAGTGGTGGCGCCATAGCTAATCTGCCTGTTGGAAAATACGAATTAAAATATAAATCATTTTCATCGTGTTCGCCGTTTTGATAGCCTGTTAACAATGAATAGACATAATTTGCACCATCATGCCTTGCTTTAATAATTAATGATAAGTCTGGTGGGACTGCACCATTGTTGCTTGCTGCAGCTGCTTCTTTTGTATCAAAAGGTGCAATAAAATAATCCGAAGGTATTCCAGGTCTATCGAACATTTCACCCAAATCATTTGGGCCATCTTTAACTTGATAAGAAGCTGCAATCTGTTTTACATCTTCTTCAGAAAAACCAACATTTTGCAAATTACGAAATGCTACCCTATTCATTGAATGACAAGCAGCACAGACTTCTTTATACACTTTATAGCCACGCTGAATTGACTCTCTATCGAAAGATCCGACAATTCCATCAAATTTCCAGTCTATTTTCTTATTTGGTGATGATTTAAATTCTTCTGCAGATATAAGACTAGATAGAAATAACATGCAGAAGATTGCAAATACATTAGATCCCATGCGTAACCACTGTTTTAGTAAATTTCGAATTGATGACAACGGAAGATAGTGGAATGACACTGTGTGTTGTATACAACGTTCGTACAGTTGTGTACATGATGCTGGAATCCATTTATTTTTTTTCTGGATCCCAGTGTCAAGCACTGGGATGACAGAAGAGGGTGCTGGGATGACAGAAGAGAGTTCTGGAATGACAGAAGAGGGCTCTGGGGTGAAAGAAGAGAGTTCTGGGATGACAGAGAATTTTGTAAGAGATCTGCTTTGAGTTGACATCACCTCATCTCCGGCACAGAATCACTTAAGGTTTTTGGTGGTTCTTTTGGCTTTTCATACTTACTAAGCAGTGGTAAAATCATCACAAAGTATGCAAAGTAGTAAAGAGTAGATAGCCTACTCATAGTGATGTAAGGCTCTTTTACCTCTTGTCCCCCAAGCCAGGCAAGAAGTGCAAAATTTATTGCAAAAACCCAAAAAAATTTCTTAAACACCGGACGATAAGCACCACTTTTAACTTTTGATCTATCAAGCCAAGGTAACAAAAACCACACTAAAATAGACGCAAACATGGTAAGCACACCAGTAAGTTTATCTGGAATTGAACGTAGCATTGCATAAAAAGGTAAAAAATACCACTCTGGCACTATGTGTACCGGAGTTACCATAGAGTCAGCTTCTATATAATTGTCTGGATGTCCAAGATAATTAGGAGCATAGAAAACAAATGCGAACAAAACTACAAAAAACAGACCAAAAGTTATGCAATCCTTGACTATATAATAAGGATAGAGAGGAATGGTATCCTTATCTGATTTTACCTCCACTCCACTTGGGTTACCAGAGCCAAACCTATGCAGAGCTATCACATGAAGCATAGCTAAAGCAATAATAACAAAAGGCAGAAGATAATGCAGAGCGAAAAAACGGTTAAGTGTTGGATTATCAACGGAAAAACCACCCCATAACCATATAACTATTTTATTGCCAACTAAAGGTATAGCAGAAAATAAGTTGGTTATAACTGTTGCACCCCAGAAACTCATTTGTCCCCAAGGCAATACATATCCCATAAAGGCAGTTGCCATCATTGCAAAAAATATAAATATACCAACAAACCACACCATCTCTCGTGGCCTCTTGTAAGATCCGTAATATA
Organism: Wolbachia endosymbiont of Phyllotreta cruciferae; assembly: GCF_918697765.1. Taxonomy (NCBI): domain Bacteria; kingdom Pseudomonadati; phylum Pseudomonadota; class Alphaproteobacteria; order Rickettsiales; family Anaplasmataceae; genus Wolbachia; species Wolbachia endosymbiont of Phyllotreta cruciferae. The sequence goes on along the minus strand of NZ_OU953855.1, from coordinate 114,535 downwards.
ATCCACGCATTATATGAATATAAACTACCATAAAGAAAAGTGATGCTCCAACAGCATGAGTGTAGCGTATTAACCACCCGTAATTCACATCCCGCATTATGCGCTCTACACTATTAAACGCATAATCAACATGCGGAGTGTAGTGCATAGCAAGAAATATACCTGTTATTATTTGTAAAATTAGCGCTATACCAGCCAAAGAGCCAAAGTTCCAAGCATAATTTAAGTTTTTTGGCACTTGATAAGAAGCGGTGTGTTTTAGAAAAGAAAATATAGGCAATCTATATTCTATCCATCCTAATATGCCTTTTTCTTCTTTTATTGTTTCTTTCTTGTTATCTTCCTGCATAACTTAAACCTTTCTGAACACATGTCCATTGCTACTTTTATCTTATTTTTTTATTGTAGCAACTTATCCTTTACACACAAATAAAAACTTTAAAGCAATATTAATCACCTCTTCAGCAACTTATCACGTGCTGCATTTAACTTTTGTGCAAAATATTCCGAGCCTCCCTTATCCTTACTATTACCCACAAATAAAAACATAGTATTGTATTTACTCAAATAATTTAATTTTATTAACCTGAAAGCTTATTAGATTAAAATTATTAAACTAAGAGTTATAATTTTAGCAACTAAAAGCTGTAAATTGCACCATATAAACAGTTATTTCAAGCAAAAGTTATGCCATTAAGAGCTATGCAACAAACATTTATATTTGTGGGTAATAGTAAGTCCCTTATCTGGGTGAACTAATTTCATTAAATTTTGATATGCTTTATTGATTTCATTTTGACTTGCCTCAGGATTCAGCCCCAGTATCTTTAATGCTTCATCTTTGGACATGTTGTCACCAGTGTAATTTTCAGTACAACTTCTACTGCTATTAAATTCGTTCAAAAACTTACTCAATATAGAGTTCATCATGAAACTTATGTTATTTTTTTTTGTCAGGAAAAGAAAAAATACAACAACGCTAGGCAAGACAAATGTCACTACTATGAATATCAAAAAAAGGAAAAAGATGAATGACATGTATATTTTTTTATCATTTTATGATTAAATAGTAACAATTATAATCGTCATGGTAAATAACATGTTCATTCAGATTGAAGAAACACCTAATCCAAACACACTGACATTTCTCCCTGGATTTGCAATTCTAAACGAGGGAGAAACGGCTGATTTTTCAAATGCAGATGAAATAAAAAACTCCAAGTTAGCAGCAAATCTTTTTCAAACAGAACATGTAGTGAGAGTATTTTTTGGTCATGATTTTATTTCAGTGACAAAATCTGGTGGGATTAATTGGGATATATTAAAAGTGGAAATTTTAACTACAATTATGGATCACTTTACTTCAGGTGGAAAAGCACTAGATAAAGAAGGAGTGAATGATCCAGATAAGGAATTTTTTGATGAAAGTGATATAGAAATTGTAAATAGAATAAAAGAATTGATGGAAAGTTATATCAAACCTGCAGTTGCTCAAGATGGTGGCGATATCAAATTTCGTGGCTATAAAGACGGGATAGTTTATGTTGAATTACAAGGAGCTTGCTCTGGATGCCCAAGTGCTGCAATTACTCTTAAGCAAGGAGTGCAGAATATGCTGAGCTACCACATACCAGAGGTTGCAGGTATAGAGACCACACTATGACTAATCAAACAGTTAGAGGAACGAAAGACCTTCTATTTGATGAGTGGTATAAGTTTAAATACATTCAGCAAACAGCAAATAGAATCTCAAGTCTATACGGCTTTTTGCCCGCCCAAACTCCAATATTTGAGTACACGGAGGTTTTTACAAAAACCTTAGGTGATAGCTCAGATATCATCATTAAAGAGATGTATAGCTTCAATGATAAAGGGGGAAAGAGCATAACTTTACGTCCTGAGTTCACTGCAGCGATTGTCAGGCTACTCATTGAAAAAAAACTGCAAACGCCGATAAAATTATTTTCAACAGGGCCTGCATTTCGTTACGAAAGACCGCAAAAGGGAAGACAAAGGCAATTTCATCAGATAAATTTTGAGGTTTTTGGTATAGAAGATACAAAAGCTGATATTGAATTGATATCACTCGCTCAGCACTTACTAACTGAATTTGGCATCAATAAAAATGTAAAGCTGGAAATCAACTCTTTAGGTGATGGTGAAACAATCACTAAATATAGGGAAGCTTTGATCTTATACTTTACAAAGTATCAAAACGATCTATCAGAAGATAGCAAAAATAGGTTGATCAAAAATCCACTCAGAATACTGGATTCCAAGGATGAGAAAGATAAATCAATAATTTCTGATGCGCCTAAAATCAGCAATTATTATACGAAAGAGTCCTCAGATTTCTTTGAACAAATACTAAATGGATTAACAATTCTTGATATACCTTATACCGTAAACAATAAACTAGTTCGAGGTTTGGATTATTATTGCCACACAGTGTTTGAATTTGTTACAGAGGATTTAGGTGCACAAGGGGCAGTTTTTGCCGGTGGAAGATACGATAATCTAGTATCTTCAGTGGGTGGAAAACACACTCCAGCGATAGGATTTGCAGGAGGTATTGAACGCATAATGGAGTTAATCAATTATTCTCCGAAAGAAGAGCGACCTATTTACCTAATTCCAATTGGTAGAGAGGCTGAAAAACATGCTTTAACACTTGCAAATGAATTGCGCAGAAATGGTTTATATGTAATCTATGAATATAGCGGAACGCTCAGAACCCGAATGAAAAAAGCAAATCAAGCAAATGCTAAAGCTGCTTTAATCTTTGGCGATGAAGAATTGAGTAGTAAAACTTTAAAGATTAAAAACATGGATACAGGTGAAGAAAAAATAATTGCTCGCGATAACACAATAGAAAATATCTATTAGGAGCAATGCAAATGTTTTTCTCAGTCAGCTATAGAAGAAAATTCGTCTGCACAAGAATTTTTCATAGTATTCAATGTATCATAATCTGTAAAATCTAATTTTACCGGTGTAATAGTAATAAATCCTTCTTTTATTTTATTTATACTACCACTGCCTGAGTGCTCTCGAGACCAATTTAAGCTAAAAGAGCCATTCGAATTTTCAGTAAAAGTTAAATCCCCATCAATGTTATATTCACCTTGTTCAGCAAATTCTACTCCTTTTACTTTTTCCGTAGCAGGAAAATTTACACTCATCACTATGTTTTTAGGCCAACCAACCTTAACTAGCTTGGCAATAACCTTTGGTGCAAAAACCTTTGTATTGTGCCAGTCTATTTTATCATGATAAACTTGGCTCAGCGCAATAGAAGGTATAGACCTTGCAGCACCTTCCATTACAGCACCAATTGTTCCTGAATAACAAATATCGTCCCCGACATTTGATCCAATATTTACTCCGGACAATATTAAGTCTGGTTTTTTATTCATAACTTTATTTAGCGCAATAATGACACAATCTGCAGGAGCACCAGACACACTAAATTCCCTTTCACTATGTTGTTTTATTCCAATAGATTGTTTCACTGGATAATCAAGAGATCTTGCAGCTCCGCTTCTATCAGTATCTGGTGCCACTATCCATATTTCTGACGCAAAATTCCGTGCAACCTCTTTGAGTAATTTTATTCCTTCACTTCCAAAGCCATCATCGTTTGTTATCAATATTATCATATACAATACTCAGCTATACAGTTCCAAATTATGTAAACCACTGGCTGTAAATAAACTCATGAGGCTTTAAGTTTCTTTGCATAACTGTGGACTGTAACAAAGAACCTGCTGTAAATCAATAGATTTCTTGCACAGGCCATAACTGTCATTACAATAGAAACGAAAAAACTTACTTGACAAACTCCGCCAGCCCCCTTATCATGAAACTGAAGCTATTTATTTATCTTCGCAATCTGTGCAGGTTAATGACAAAAAACTTAGGGTATTTGGCGTCTCATGTTTAATTTTTCGCACTACGTGCATCGCATGTCTTTAAAAATTTCTGGGTTTTTACCTATATAAGCCGAAACGCGCTTACAAAGCGTTTAAGACAGCAAAAAACGTCAAATTGACAAGGGAGAATTTGAATGCTAGCTACTACGGGGTTTCTTTGCCTTTTTTCCTGCTTAGTAAATTTCTTAAACACTTGCGGTGTAGGTTAGTTGCAAGTTAAAAGCAGCTAAATCGCTCTTAATCAAGCGTTTTAGAATAAAAAAAACGCCGGTATTTTAGTACATGGTAAATAGCCAACCACCACGGGGCTTCTTTTGCCTTTTTTTTTATTTGGTAAATTTCTTAATGTTTGTAGCTAAACGACAACCGTCATCCCGCTGCTTGTTAGCGGGATCTAGAGATACCGCGAATGAATCGCGGTATGACGTAGGACTGCTGTCATTCCAGTCTGGAATCCAAAAAAAAGGATGATGTCATCCCAGTGCCCTGACTACTTGGATCCAGTTTTCTTTACAAATTCACAAAAAGTGCTTCATTCTATAACGCAAAACCCATACTCACCAAACCCAATGCATTACTTGCAATTAAGTTTCCTGGATCCAAGTAGTCAAGCTACTCGGATGACACCCTTTTGGATGGAGACCAGTGTCAGCTACTTGCATGACACCATTCTTTTTCCTGGATCCAAGTAGTCAAGCTACTCGGATGACACCTCTGGGCGCTGGGATGACAGGAGAAGGAGGCTACTTGCATGACACCATTCTTTTTTCTGGATCCAAGTAGTCAAGCTACTCGGATGACACCCCACTGGTGGCCCACACTACAATGTTCGTACAGTTATGAAATGAATTGCGGTATGACGTGTTGCTTGGGTCAGCTATAGTATTTCTTAAAATTAATAATAAATTTCTTGGCTAGCAAGAAGCTGTAAATTTTTTTGCGAGACCTAAGCCGGCTTTTGATATAGCTAAAGGTAAGGTCACTTACTTTCTGCTTAGCATATCCATCAAATCAGATTCTTTGAGTTTACTATGGTCAACTTTACTGAACTTATTTACCATAGAGCTCATTTGATTATACTGCTTAATTAGAAGATTAATGTCAGTTACAGTTGTTCCGGACCCCTTAGAAATTCTAAGTCTTCTTTTGCCATTTAAAATATCTGGATTTTGCCTTTCTTTTTCAGTCATTGAGTTTATGATGGCTATATATTTTTTCACTTTATTGTCATCTGGTACACTGCTACTTAGCTTTTTTGTAAATGAACTAGGAATGAATTTCATTATGTTGCTAATGCCATCCATTTTACTCAGAGTTTTTAACATTCCCACTAGGTCGTTTAGGTCGAATTTACCTTTTTTCACTTTCTTTTGTAACTTATCAATTTCTTCCTGACCAACAATCTCAGCAGCTTTTTCAACCAATGATACAACATCACCCATGCTAAGTATCCTTTTTGCAATTCTATCGGGATAAAAATCATCGAGGTCACTTAATTTTTCACCACAAGCAATAAATTTAATTGGACAATCGGCGATCATTTTCATAGAAAGAGCAGCACCACCACGTGCATCACCATCAACACGGGTGAGAATAATGCCGGTTACACCTATTACCTCATTGAATGATTTGGCAATGTTGACCGCATCCTGGCCTATCATTGCGTCGGCTACTAAAATAACTTCTGCAGGTGAAGCTATTTCCTTTACGGCTTTCAACTCATTCATCATATTATTGTCAATATGAAGCCTGCCTGCAGTGTCTAGTATTAATACATCATAATTATCGTTCTTTGCTATTGCTATTGCCCTTTTTGTAATTGTAATGGGCTTCTCATCTATTACTACAGGTAAAGTTTGCACATCTATTTGTTTACCTAGCACTTCAAGTTGTTTCTGGGCAGCAGGCCTATAAATGTCTAAAGAGGCAAGCATCACTTTTTTCTTTTGCTTTTTTAGTTTTAAAGCAAGCTTTCCTGAGGTAGTTGTTTTACCTGCACCTTGTAAGCCCACCATCATAATCACAGCAGGGGGTTTAACTGCTAGATTTAAGTCACTTTTCTCTGATCCGAGAACTGCAACTAAATTATCCTGTACAATTTTAATTATCATTTGTGCTGGAGAAACACTTTTTATGACTTTTTCCCCAATCACTTTATCTTTAATGTCGTTGATGAATTTTTTTGCAACTTCAAGTGAAACGTCAGCTTCAATTAAGGCTATGCGTATTTCACGCATGGCAAGATTAAAATCATCTTCAGAAATGATTGACTTTCCTCTCAGTTTACTAAATACAGAATTTAAACTTTCAGTTAACGATTTAAACATAATAGCATTAGTAGAATACTCATTAAAAAGAGAGAAGAAGCTGAAACAAAACTCACTGAGTTATAACTCAGCACTTCTTTAAGTTTAGTAATATTATTGAAGTATAAACCAACAAGTGGATTAGTCAAGTTTTGTACTACGCTGGCAAACATTTCTCTAGTTTTAGAGACTAACTGATTGAACAGCAAGATAATATAGGGTATGAAAGCTCTAAAAATCCAATCAACATCCATTTTAAAATTTACTCTCGGGTAAAATAACTTGCGTAAAGGAATAAACAATAAAGTGGTACATAGTAATAAATTAAATTGCGACCAAATATTTTTTGTGTTGTACGCAAGATTAAAAATTGAAGGCTTATTGTAAATAGGTAAGTAAGGATTGCCAGCGATTACGCATATAAATGCTAAAATAATCATAGTCATTTTGCCTCCTCTCTCTGCTAAAGGTTTTGACTTACTTTTTGCAATAAATAAGTAATAAAGAAACTTTAGCCCCACGCTTAAATGAAGCAGCAAATTTAGAAGCTTATATAAATTTTTATACCCTTTTAAGGCAACAGTGTTCATTTCAATTTCAGCTGTGATATATGATTTACTGATAAATCCAACGGTTCCAGGAAATGCAGCCATTGTAAGTATTGCGATTATAGCACACATGCCTTCCACTGACATCAGTTTACCCACTCCATTAAAACTAATTGTTTTTGTTTGTGAAATAATCGAATTACTGACCACAAACAATAATGATTGATAAACAAGAGAGAAGATTATATGCAGTATCAAAATTGGTATTGCTTTTTCCGAAGGACTGAGCAAACTTCCTGCAATAATCAGCAAGCCCATTTGTCCTACAACGTTATAGCATAAAAATCTGCGAATATTTTGCTCAAGAGAAGCAAATATAATGCTGTAAATTGCAGTGATGGTGCCTACAAGCGCTAATATTTCAGTACAATCTTGCCATAGGTTATAAGTGTGTAAAAGCATCACTAAAAAAGAGACTTTAGTGGTAAATAAAGAGAGATATGTGGTGCCATGTAGCGATGCAGCAGGATATGCATCAACAACCCAAAATGAAAAAGGAAAACAAGCGCAGTTTATCAATAAACCCAAAATTATCAGGTTAGTGCTTTGAAGTGCCAATCCTGCTATTAATATAACTCCAACGAAAAAGTGTACACAAGCGTACCTTATTGCAGGTCCACTATCTCTACAGCTAGCTGCGATAATAAAAAATGCACTGATGGTCATTAATTCACAGAATATTATAACCAATATCATATGTTCAGATAAAACTGCATAAAGTGAACTAATAGTGTAAGCAGCAAAAGATAGCATCTCTGAAAAAGTCAAATTTTGTGCTGGTAGAACAGCTAAAAATGCAACTGATAAAAAAGATATTAGTATGGTACGAAAAGATAAATCAAAATCTAGAATTGGGAGAGACCAATTTACTGCAATGCTCAAATTTTCAGGTAATTTTAGGACTATAACTATTAATACAGTCAGTAGAAGTAACAGTGACGATTTATAAAGTTGCACAATAATTAAAACCAATATGGTTTATGCTATCTCAATATATGAATAAAATCAATTTGCATATTAACCACTAATTAAACTAATTATCATATAATTATATCAGAGTTTAGAGGGTTATAGAGAAACCGGTCAGATTAGGTTTTTAATCTAATCTGACCGATAGCTTTAATAGTGAGGTAAGCTTTAATATAGCACTCCTAATTCATAACGCTACACTCGTGCATAATTTATTTTTAATTTGTGCACGAGCGTTAGTAAATTATTTACTTTTTGAAATAAAATTTGGCATCACTTTAATATTGAGACTTAGTAAACCTCAGTAGGTCTGCCAGTTGGGCCCATAAGAATTATTTGCTCGCCTTCTCTTAAGTGTCTGCATAAATTAGTGGAGCCGCCGATTTCCAGCACAATAGTGGAAATAATTCCTTTTTTTTTGTCTACTTCAGTGCCGGTTACGGCTATACCTTCCATAGCAAGGTTTGTATTATTGGCTTTTCTGCCATTGGTTTCAAAATTTTGCAATCTAAAGAATTGCCCAGGCTTAAAATTCTTTGCCGCAAGTGGTGCTTTAATCACTATTTCTATCACTTTATCTGTTAAATATTGAACTTTTATGACTTTTGCAGTGAATTGCTCTTTGATTCTATTGAAGAATTCTTTATTAGCCAGATCTTCAATGCTTGACCACGCATTTTTTTTCTGGCCCACAACATCACACACTGGAATGACAGAAACGAAGCTATTAACTCCACTCAAAAGCTGAGAAATAATAGGGTAGCCGTTTTTAGCACTTGCCATAGCTTTCACGACGCTGCCACTATACGAAGGGTGAAGATCACCAAAAAAGCTGATTGTTTTATTGCCTTGCTTATACACTAATATTCTATCTTTATTTTGCATTTTAGGAGAAAATATTGGGTCTATTTCTTTTCCTGATGAATTCAAATGAGTAAAATACCCATTACTTAATTTAAAATGCTTTTTATCTTCTGTTGCAATAACTGTATTTGGCTCAGTACCTGCTGCTATAAAAATAGAACGTGCTTTTATACGTTTGATTTCGCCGGATTTTGTGTCTATCAGTTTTATTAATTCAGCATGGTTATATTTATCCGTCACAACTTCAACTGGCTCTAAGTTTTCAATAAAGTAAATCCCTTCTGATAATGCGTTTTGCACCTCTTCGCTATTTAATCGATAACTTGGTGAATCTTTTAGCTCTTTTCTATATATAACTTTCACTCCCCCGAGGCTCTGCATTAACTCTAATATTTTTATTTCTCTATTCTCTTTTTTTGCTAACTTTTGCTTTTCTCGGATCAATTGTGCGTGCGATATAAACTCATTCGCAATTTCGCGCTCTTCTTCTGTCCAATCTTTTTCAACACAGTCCTTTCCATACTTATCAACTAATATCTCATAACGAAGAAGAAATTTTTCTACTTGAATTGGATAATACGCTAAAGCTTCAGTGGCAGTGTCAATCGCAGTAAGCCCCGCCCCTATGACAACTATCGGCATACGAACTTGCAGATTTGCTATAGAATCAAATTTAAGAGCGCCAGTCAGTTGTAACGACATCAGAAAATCAGATGCCATGCGTACTCCACGAGCTAGTATGTTTTTTATTTTGATCATTCGTGGCTTACCAGAGCCAAGTGCTAGGGCGATGTGATCAAAACCCGAGTTGAACGCGTCATCAACATTAATCGTGCCACCAAAACGAATGCCTCCATAAAGTGCGAAATGCTCACGTCTTTCCAGCAGTAATCTAATAATCTTTAAGTAATTCTTATCCCACCGAGAAGTAATACCATATTCTGCCACCCCACCAAACCCTCCTGCCGTGCGTTCACTCAATTTTTCGTGTTTGAAATCTTTAATTAGCTGGAAATTATCGATCAAAGGTTCAATCTTTAGTCCATCAATGGTGATAACGTTATGCCCATCATTCAACAAATGATGAGCTAAATTAAAACCAGCAGGACCAAGGCCTACAACTAGAACGTTTTTTCCGGTGTTTTCTCTTGGCAATGAACGCTGAAAATTTAAAGGATTCCAACGGCTGAGCAGAGAATATATTTCAAATCCGTACGGTAAACTGAGCACATCATCCAGAATCCTTGTTTCAATTGCTGGCACATTTACGGGTTCTTGTTTTTGATATATGCACGAATTCATGCAGTCATTGCATATTCTGTGCCCAGTGGCTGCACATAATGGGTTATCTATCATCACAATTGCAAGACTTGCTATGCTGTACCCTTCGCTTTTCACCAGATTCATTTCTGATATTTTCTGCTCTAGTGGGCAGCCGTGCAGTTCAACTTTTAGTGGAGATTGTTTAAAAGTATTGTCGTTATTAATTAGCCCCTTTGAGCAGCTGTCCTTACTTTGCTTATGACAAAATATGCAGTAGTGAGCATTATCTAGTGCTTTATTCAAACTCACCTTTTTGCTTGTTAGATCAAAACCGTATCGTCTTTTTACTTCATTTGAATACAGCACTTCAACTTTGTCCACTTCTTTTTTAGAAAATGGTATGAGGTTTTCGTGGTCGATTTTTTTATGAATACTGAATAATATACTCTGTTTATTTTTTACTCTCCACACTGCATATTGTGCTGCAAGTTCTATTTCTTCTTTGTGATTTTCTTTATCTTCAAACCAATGCATCACCTGCTCAGCAAAATTTTTTTCTGTTGTTGGCAAAGTGAGAAAATGACTTAGTTTGTTAGTAATATCTATATTCGCCACATTAGTGTATTTCTTCAATGCATAGCGTTGGACAAATAATCTTTTGCACTTATATATTACAGCAAAGTCGTTGTGCTTTTTCTTTAGCTCCTCTATTTCTTTTTCAACATTGAAAAGTTTTGCAATAAATTCATCAAGTAAATATGAGAGGTCTACTATTAACTGACTATCTGTCATCCAAGTAGCTGACCGTCCTTCTTGTTTTCTAGATCCCAGTGTCAAGCACTGGGATGACGGGGGGTGACACTGGGATGATGGGAGGTGACACTGGGATGACATCGAAGAAGAAGCTGCTTTTTCTCTTGCTTCAATTAATGAACAAAACAAGCTCTCATCACATGATTTGATATAATTCAAAAATGTCTCATCTAATTTTATTAATCCATTGCGAGTATATAGATTAGAAAATGAGATGTTGAAATTCAGCTTCATTGCTATACTATACAGTGTACATGCTGTTTCTTACAGATGAAGATTTTATTTATTTTGCAATACTGCTGAGATTGTTGCTTCTGCAACTTTTTCTTCGCTAACAGATGCAATACACCTAAATTTGTGTACACCTAAACACACACTTTGAATGTTAGCTTGAAGAATCAATGTGTCCCCTGGAGTAACTAGCTTTCTGAATTTTGCATTTTCAATGGATCTCAAGTAAACAACTTTATTTTCTATTGTTTCTTTACCTAGAACACATATAGCAGATGCCTGAGCTAGAGATTCAATTATCAAGACTCCTGGCATTATTGGATGACCAGGGAAGTGGCCAATAAAAAATGGCTCATTGAAAGTCACATTTTTGATTGCTTTTATACTTTTACCAGGATCACACTCTATAACTCTATCTACTAAGAGAAACGGATAAGAATGTGGTAATATTTTTATAATATCACTGATATTAAATTGCATAAGCCTACTCAATGCTTTGTAAAGCAAATTCAGGTACTTCCTTGTTTACATTTTTTAGTACCACATCTGATAAATCAACTTCGTCCATAGAGTATAAAACTTGGTTCTTTTTTGAAATAAATAGTACCAAATCTATGTTGTTTTTTTCTGCCGTTCTTTTAGCAACTTCTTTTATTTTATTAAAGACACTCTCTACTGCTTCTCTATAGCTTTCTTCTAAATGTAACATTTTTTTAGCGTAATTATCTCTAGTATTTACAGTATGCTTATTAAACTGTTCTGTCTTTTCTTTTTTTGCTTCTTCTGACAAAAGTTCAAATTCTTCTTTTGATGGCTTAAGTTTTTCTAACTCACTTTCAAATTCTTGTTGTAATCTAGAATTCTGCTCCTTTATTTGTTGTTGTATGTTTTGCAGAGCAAGAGATTCATTGATAACTTTATCACTATCAATAATGGCAGCCTTTGTGTTCTGAGGTTGATATCCTACAAACTTATACCCCACAAATAAGGAAATAATTAAGGCAATAACTGATATAAATAACTGTATATATTTCATTCAAATCCCCGCTTCAATAGAAAATTTAACATTTGGTGATGGTATTATATCATAAGATTCCTTTACTAAAGGAAACCCGAAATCCAATCTAAGTCTACCAAAAGGAGAAAGCATTGAAAAGCCAAAACCTGGTGACACTCTCACAAGCTTGCTATCATAGTATTTCCCTTCATACTTCTTATTTTTATCATCTAAGCCAAAAAGTGTCGCATAGTCAACAAATAGTGAGCCTTTGATACCAGCATAGTCATATAGTTTTGGTAGAGGAAAATCCACTTGCTGTGTTAGATTAAAATAAGTTTTGCCTCCTAATGAGCTTTTATTTTTGTCTTCTGCTCTTGGTCCAATACCGGAAAGGTCAAACCCTCTAATCTCATTACCCCCTTTAAAAAAGTGCTGGCCAATGTTTAGATTTTCATCAGTATAAGAAAAAATATGACCTGCCGCCATCTTAAAGCGTAGCGTTATATCATCGTCAATTTTGCTTAATATAGGGTGCGTATAAAAAGATAAGAATTCAGATTTTAGGAAATTCACGTTTCCTCCCAATCCTGAAATATCCTGACTTAAGCGCAGTAAATACCCTTCTTTTGGAGCATATAGATTATCCAGTTTATTATATGCCAACGTGTATCCCACTGATGAAATCTGATGTTTACCTTTTCGGTCCAGTATTATTTCAGAGATATCGGTGTCTTGTCCACCCTTATTATCCATGTGTATATGATTATACTTATAAGAATAGCGAAGGGAATTAGTTAAGTTCTCTGTGACTTTATATGATAACTTTGTAAAAAATCCCATATCGCAACTATCAAAAGTAGTGTTTGGTTTATCTTGTTTTTCATAAAATACACCCATGCCTAGTGACGTATCAGAATCGTTAAAATTATTTTCAACAAACTCTAAATCAGTAGAAAATACGTATTGACTTTTTTCAAGAGCAAAAGAGAGCTCTTTTCCAGTACCAAATAAATTACGGTCTTTGAGGTCAATTTTAATCAATGCTCCACCAGGAAGAGACACACCTCCTCCCAAATACAACGAAGTAGTGTTTTTTTCTTTAACACTTAAGTCAAGATTTACTGCATTATCATTAACTGCATAACTATTTACTTTCACTGTTTCAAAAAAATCACTACTCATTAGTTTTTTACGTGACTTTTGAATCTCAGATATATTGTACGCATCACCTTCTGCTACACTTAGCTTACTTCTGATCACTTTATCTAAAGTGCGATCGTTACCATCAATTGTAATTTGATTTATATAAATCTTTTTACCCGGCAGCACTCTGTAGGTTACATCTACAACATTGTCACGTTGTGCATACTCTGGATTAACTTTTGCAAATATATATCCTTTCTCATTTAAATATTTGTTTATTTTTTCTACTGTATTATTAATTTTAACTCTATTAAATATCTTATCGTTTTCCTCTGTTATAAAATCCAATATTTCTTCTTTTAGGCTCAAATCCTGAATTTCAGTTTCAATATTAACCTCATTATTTCCAAATAAATACTGCTGTCCTTCGTCAATCAAAAAAGTTAACTCTGTTTGATTGTTATTATCAACCTCAACAATTGGTTGAATATTATTTTGAATATATCCTTTAGATGAATAAAAATGATCGAGCAATTCTGTGTTAATCAATAGATATTGCGGTGAATAATGATTTCCGCCTTTAAAAATAGCTCTAAATAACTTACTAAATATGTCATTACTATGTCTTTTGATAACTTGCTCTAGCTCATTTTCAGAAAAGTTTTTATTGCCTATAAATCTTATATCCTTAATTTTAGAGGTTTTGCCTTCTTTTATTTTAAAAATTAGATTGACCCTATTGCCATCAAGCTTATTCAGGTCATATTCAATTTTAACACCAATCTTACCGTTATTTCTATAAGTAGTGACTAAATTCACTAAATCGTTTTGCAATTTTGTTTCAGTTAAAATAGTTAGCGACTTTGATTGAATCACATTACTTAGCAGCTCTTTGCTGTTAAATAACTTATTGCCTTTTAACACTACCTTGTTAATCAGTGGATTTTCTTGAATTTTTATTACTAAATTTTTTTTATCATCTATGTAAGCATTAACACTAGCAAATAACTTTGTTTTATATAGATCTTTTATAATTGAGTCTATATCATCGTCGTTTATATAATCACCAGATTTTAGTTTTATATAGAACCCTATTGTCTGGTTGCTTACCCTCTCATTACCAATACATTTGACATCTTTCACCTGCACTTTTTCCGCAGTTCCTAAAGCAACAAGCAGGGCAGGAAAAGAAATAAAAACCACTACCAGTATATAAAATAGCTTTTTCATATTTTATTTCAAAAAAGATCCCTAATATCATTTGACATTCCAGTTGCCATAAGCAAAAACAACACTAAAGCACCAAAAATAGCTGCATATTTTTGACATTTCAAGCTTAAATCCCTACGTATAACCGCTTCTATGATATAATGAAATAAATGCCCACCATCTAGCAGTGGTATTGGCAGCAAGTTAATTGCAGCTAAATTAGCTGAAATAATTGCCATGAAATACACAACCATAACGACCCCCTTTTTAGCTGATTGCCCTGAATACTTTGCGATTTTTATTGGCCCACCTATTTCATTGATACTCCTTTTACCAACAATAATGTGAAAGAGAGCTTTGATCGTTAAGCACATAGTGTGGTAAGTTTCACTTACTGATAAGCTCACAGCCCCAAGAAAAGACGACTGCTTTAATGTATTGACTGAAATAATCCCTATAGTTTCTCTTTCTATTGTGTTGCCAAAAACGTCTTTGTCCTTGATTATTAATGGAGTTAAACTGGTCCTGTGCTTCTCATTATTTCTGCTATACTCAATCTCCATTCTTGTTTTAGGATTCGACATTATCACACGTGAAATATCTTCAAAGTATTTTATTTTATGCTCATTGATTTGTGTAATAGTGTCACCTGGCAACAAACCAGCTTGCTTAGCTGCACTACCTTCGATTACATTTTCAATCACCGGTGGAGTGCGATAATAACCTGCTATGCTAAAAAATATTGTAAAAGCTATAACAGCAAATACCATGTTTGCAAAAGGCCCTGCAAAAACTACTGCTGCTTTTTTATGACGCGGTTTTGTATGAAATGAATACAATTTTTCTTCTTCCGTTAATTCTTGTTGATCAGCTGGGACACTCGCTGCATTAGTATCTCCTAGCATTTTAACATAACCACCCAATGGAACAACGCTTAATTTCCATCTAGTTCCAGACTTATCGTTAAAACCAAAAATTTCAGGACCAAAACCTATGGAAAAAGATTCAACTTTAACTTTGCATGCTTTGGCAACAACATAATGCCCATATTCATGCACGAATACTATGACAGAAATTATTAAAGAAAATGATAAAAAATAATATATTCCATCGCTAAATTGATGGATAAGATTAGAAATTAATTCCACCTGTATATTTAGATCTTAACAAAATGTTAAGTATATTAAAATGCGCCTCGCTTGACAAGTATTTAGTTTAACTTTTAAATTAAAAAAAGTTTAATTGTAATGACAGATACCTCACTACTCAGAAGAAAATTAATATATAGAAGCTGGCATAGGGGTTGCAAAGAAACCGATATACTTTTAGGGCATTTCGCATTGAAATATCTTGATAAATTTTCCTTAAGCGAACTAATCGAATACGAAAAAATAGTTGATCTTGATGATTACGAATTATATTGTTACATAACTCGTAAGACAAACCTCCCTCCTGGCTTGAATAGTCAGATAGTCAATTTAATTGCTTGCTTTATTGAAGCTAATCCTTTATGCACTCAAGATTAGTGATAATCTTATTTACCTTATCTAGTACCTCAGTATATTCTATTCTTTTCTCGTTTCTATACTTTTCGCGCTCTTGATTTACTTCATCTAATCGCTTTGTTAATTCTAAAATTTTATCCTCAAGAATTAGTGCTGCAAGTAAGAAATTTAATGCATCCGAACCCTTACCTCCAGTTTTTTGAGATACAGAACTAACTAACTTGTCAAAACTATTAGCAAGGCGTAATAAATGATTCCCCTTCCCACTTTCGCAAGATATTTTATATGTATTATTACGTATAACTATTTCTACTACTTGCATATGGTGCTAAAAATTTCTATCGTACAGTATAAACTCAAACCCCTACTTTCATCTTATTTATGGTATAAATTTTTATTCATTTATCAAATCAGATAATTTTTTACTGCTACGAAAATATGTTTTAAAGTATTGATTCTTTGTAAACTTCTGTAACATTAAATGGCTTGTTTCTTTCAAGTTATAACTTCTAACTGAAAAAGAACCAAACCCCCTAATTTCAACTCTATTATGATGTTTCAATGTGCTTGAAAGTATCCCAAAAAATCTATCAACTATAGCTGCTATAACAATCTTATCTAAAAAAGGATGTCTTTTTGCTACCCTCGCTATTATATCAGACTTTGTTGCCATTTATATGAAGCCAAAATAAGTAAACCTTATCACTTAGCAGATAATGCTATGTTATATTCTTCAACACCCAATACTTCAACTTCTATTTTTTCTGATATAGAGAATTTTTTATTCTCTGGTAAATGCTCTTGATCTATTAGAAGGGTTACATCGTTCTCAACTTCAACGACTAGTCCATTATCTTCTCTCTTACCTACAATAACCTGTATTTTATCACCTACCTTAACTTTCTTTATCAGTTCTTCAAGAGGATCATACTCTATTTGTTTTATTCCAAGGTAAATTCTTGCCCGATTCACGTTAGCCCTTATTACTTTTGCTTCTATTTTATCACCTACATTATACTTCTTTATCTCATCTGAACCATTTTTAGACCAACT
The DNA here is from genome assembly GCF_918697765.1 of Wolbachia endosymbiont of Phyllotreta cruciferae. Lineage (NCBI taxonomy): Bacteria > Pseudomonadati > Pseudomonadota > Alphaproteobacteria > Rickettsiales > Anaplasmataceae > Wolbachia > Wolbachia endosymbiont of Phyllotreta cruciferae. The sequence goes on along the minus strand of NZ_OU953855.1, from coordinate 97,639 downwards.
AAAATCTTTCACATATATTGTCCCTTCTACGTTCTCATCTATTTCAGAATCACCGAAAGCAACAGATACATATGAGCCGGTATTATTCTTCACTTCACCAGAAACAATAGAACCAGGAGGATATTTATTGATAAATACTTGCCAAGGGTTGTCTACACACCTTTTCATGCTTAAACTCATCCTACTCTTAGCAATGTCAATACTGAGAATTTTTACATATACTTCTTGTCCCCTTGTTACGAGACTACTAACTGGTAAATTACTCTTAACCCAAGTTATTTCTGACGAGTGCACTAAACCTTCAATTCCAGGTCTAAGCTCAACAAATAATCCATAATCTTCTATGCTTGTTACATAACCCTTATGCACACTATCAACTGGATATTTTGACTCTGCATCTTGCCAAGGGCTATCTTCTAGCTGCTTCACACCCAAGGAAATTTTAGCATTTTCCTTGTCTATTTTTATAATTTTAACTTTTATAGTCTGACCACAAGTAAAAACTGCAGACGGATGACTTACCCTACTCCAAGAGATATCTGTAATATGTAACAATCCATCTATAACTCCCACTACATCTGATTCATGAATACCGACAAATACACCGTAATGAGTGATACTTTTTATTTTCCCTTCTATTATATCGCCTTCATTTAAAGATTCTAAAAATTTAATTTTTTCACCAGCGTGCAATTTTTCTAACACCAGCTTTCTTGATACTACAATATTGCCCTGCTTCTTATCCATTTTAAGCACGATGAACTTTTGTTCAGTTTCAATAAGGTGCTTCGCATCTTTTACTTGCTTCAAATCCACATGACTCAGCGGTAAAAAAGCGCTTATTCCGTCACCAAGATCAACAATAAAGCCACATTTAATTGAGCGTTTAATAACTCCGCTTACTTCAGCCCTTGTAACTGTATCTTCTTCCAACTTATTCCATTTTTCGTCCCTAATTGCTTTTTCACGACTAAGAACAACATTACCATGATAATCTTCAATTCTTTCCACATAAACTCTGATTTTCGAGCCAATAATGACCTCATCATTACAACCGAGTTCCTTGATCAGAATTCTCCCGTCAGATTTTAAACCAATATCAACCACAACGTCGTTAGGGTTTATTCTTGTAATTACACCTTCTACCACATCTCCTTCTTTAATTTTGTTAACAAAAGAATCTTCAAACAAGGTATTATCTTGATCCTCAAATTGGCCTTGACATATCTCTTCTATAAATTTGTTTGATGATAGCTTTCTGATAGTAACCGGTAGATTTACGACTGGATTATTATTATTCATACCTTTAACTTAAACTTTATTAGAACTCATATATTATATAATATTAACAATTATTGACAAGTAATTTTTCATTAACTCATTTCGAGAATTGTTTAAGCTATATAAAATATAGTGAGAAAATTATATATGTATCAAGAATATGCTATTTAAGAATAGCAAGTGGATTAGATCGTTCTCCAGAAGGTCCAGGCTAAAACCTGATGTTGATGAAATATTGGAAAAATATTCTATTCAAAACAGCAAGGAATCTATAGAGAAAATTGTAAATTCACAAAAAAGAATATGGGTAGAAATAGGCTTTGGCAACGGTGAAAATATGCTTTACCAGGTGCTCAATGAACCTGATCTATTATTTATAGGATGTGAGCCCTACTTAAAGGGGGTTTCTCGCTTGCTGACAAACATAGAAATACAGAACATAAAAAATATTTTAATGTGGACAGAAGATGCAAGAGAATTGATTGCAAATTTTCCTGATAACAGTGTTGAAAGATTCTTTATTCTCTTTCCAGATCCATGGCCAAAAAGAAGTCACAATAAAAGACGATTAATTAATACGGAATTTTTAAATTTATTAGCAAAAAAAATACTTATAACAGGGGAAATATTCATTGCAACCGATCATCAGGACTATGCAGAGTGGATAGCATCACATATAAAGCAGTGTAACTCTTTAATCTATAGGGAAGACGATTTCACAAGTTATACTCTTACAAAATACCACAGAAGAGCGCTCAAAGATCAGCGTAAAGTGAGGTTCTTTAAAGTAAGTGTTATTAATAATTTGCAGACTATGGATCAATAGAGTTTTTGCATATCTCTTTTACGTTAACTATAGATTAAAAATAATAAAAAAAGAGGGAGAAATAGAGTAAATTCCTTTAATTACTTCTCCTTATGAAGGAATAGACTTCTTGCATAACCCAAACTAAGTAGAAAAAAGGTATCATCCAAGTAGCCCCTTTCTCGTCATGCCGCTGCGAATCGTCATACCGCCGCGGCGCATAAGTGTTGAAAGTATCAAAAATAACGTGATATGAGATGATCAACGGCATGTAAATTACCTCCCGACAGTAAAACAATCGAACGTATAAAAGAGTCATTTAGATCCAATGTGAATTGCAGTAATGCTATTTTGAACCCATGTAGATTATTTTTGATTTTATAAACAAGAAATAACAAAGCCGTAATAATAATCATGTAAATATACACCTTCATGCCATTCATAGTATGGCTTAAAAAGTGCTTATATCCAAGATTTTGCTTTATAAATTTAAAGAACACTTCTATATCCCATCTGCGCCTATATAGCTCTGTTACTTCATAAGCTGGCATTTCAAACAAGTTTGTCAAAAACCATATTTCATCTCCAATTTTATTTCTGATTTTTATTAGCCGTAGATCATGCTTTTCTGCCACTTTACCTCGTGCACGATAAAGATTAACTATTATATCTTCTAAAATCTCTGATCCATCCGATTTTTGTTCTCTTATAACTTTGTTCCTGCTTATAACATCATGTTTTCTTCCTACTTTAACTCTTGTGATAAATTTGTACTCCTTTTCATCAAATTCGGCAAAAGTTCCAACTTTTCTGATTCCTCTATCAAATAATAAAATATCCTCTTTTTCAACTTTAGCTTCATTAATTGCTCTCACTAATGCTATATCTTCACTACTTTCTTCTTGTCCTTTACAAAATCTTATACTTGTCGGCAATTGATCCTTTAATCCTACACTCACTTTAACTTGACTGTCGTTACTTTTACCGCCTATTTTTAGCCCATCTTTTATGAGATATCCCGATAAATTTATGATCGTCGAATCAAACTTATGTAAGTTATTTAATGTTTTTTGGGGTAATAGCTTTTTAATCTTGCTCATCAAATCAATATATACTCCCTTAAAATATTCTGGATTTATAACTTTTAACCTTTTTGACAAACCACTGTATGTTACTGTACTTTTATCGCTATTCTTATCCATTATACACCTGTTTATTACCATTTCTAGCGCTCTTAGGCTTGTTTTTTGCCCCATTAATATTAACTTCATTAGACCTTTAAATATAATCTTGCCCAACAATTTAGTATTACATTTATCTACTTCACTTAATTTTCCTAGCCTTTCTAAATCCTCATCTTTTATTAAATTTAGTACTCTTTCTATTTGATCCATTATTGCCTCCATTTTCTTGCAATAATAGTTCTTTATGTCTTTTTTGTGTTACTTTCAACACTTATGCGCCGCGGCGCTAACACGTAGCGGGATGATGAGGCTTATCGTCATGCCACCGCGAACCGTCATACCGTCACGGTATCTCTTAGCCGCTAACAAGTAGCGGGATGACGGTTGTCAGGTTAGCTGTTATCCCAGTTTTTGACACTGGGATGACAACGAAGGGCTACTTGGATGACAGGGAAGGATGCTGGAATGAAGGTTTTTCAAATTGTCGATAAACCTAAATCTATAATAACTATTTGCCTTTTTTCTAGGTTATGCAAGAAGTCTACTGAATAACAGTAAGATTTTTCAATCCTGTTCCACAGCAAATTTTAGTGCCATGTGAGTAGTTATGGTGCTGTTAACAATCAAAATAACAAAAACTAAGATGGTGATTAGTAGTGTATAAATATTCAAGGATAAATTTTCAAATTGAGTTAGCATTTTAAAATACACAAAGGTTGGCATTATCATTGGCAAAACAAGAATTTGCGATACTCCTGATGCTAAGTTGTTTTGACCAATCATCAATGCATTTCCAGTAGCTGAAATATTAGTGATTATCAGCGTATTAAATAATAAAGACACTCCAACTGCTATTGAGTGTTCAATACTATTGCATAGAACTGCAAAGCTGAATATGGAAGAAATCACTGAAATTGGTAATCCAAATAATAGCCAGTGAGCGAAAATTTTATAAGCAACTATAAGCCTAGAAGAGAGTGGCTGTACAAAGATTTGCTCTAATATTCCATCATGATAATCAGATGTAAACAAATTATTTGTAGAAATCTGCAAAACAAATGTAGCACATATCCATGTTAATGTTAACATAACTTCTTGTTTATTGTTGTTTTTAAGTGTAAATGAAGATAAACTTAACATTATGATAAAAATACATACTATATAGGTAAAGTTCTTATCATCTATTACTAATTTTTTTACTGAGTCGATCATACTAGGCTTTTAAATGTTTATTATAAATTATAGTGTTTACTTTGAGGTAGTATAATTTTTTGTTCATAAATTATATAGGTTTTATTATTTTTTTAATAATGCAATTATGGAAAAGTTACCAAAAATAAAGTCACCAGAAGATTACACTCCTTCAGAAGATGAAGAATATATGAGCGTAAAACAACTGGAATACTTCAGCTTAAAGTTACAGTCAATACTCGCTGAGCTGGAGAAACAAGAACTAGAAGAGAATAGTATTGATACATACTATTCTGATGGAGATAGTGGAAACGAGGAATTAATCAAGCGTCGAAAAGATAGAAAAGAAAAAATTAAGGAGGCGTTAGAAAAAATAAAATTAGGCACTTATGGTTACTGCGATGGAACAGGAGAAGAAATAGGAGTCGAAAGACTTAAAGCTAATCCGCTTGCTATATATTGTATTGAAGAGCAAGAGAGAGTAGAAAAAGAAAAGAACGTGTACAACATTAACGATTAATTTACACATAAGTGGTGAGCCCATTGGACTTCAAGAGGAGCAAGAGGCGCTGAAGTATGTTATGCTATAAAGAAAGTGGAAAATTGGACATTCTCAACTTGACTCCTGCAGATTAAAAATTAAGTTGTATCCGTTCAGGCAATGGCGTCAACTTAAGGAAAAATATCAGCGATAGTGTATAAAATTTCTCTCTAAATTTTTTATCATTAAATTATCCAAAGAGTGCAATAAACAGCACTTTTGTTTCTATTTTATTTCAACAAAGAAGTTTAAAATGTGTCCTTTTTAGGTGAAACATGCGTGCGCCAAGCAAAGTGCGTAAAGTCCAGTTGGTGAAAATCCAACCCAGGCAAAGCCTAGCCAGCAGGCTGGAACAAACCACTATGCTGCGTAAGGTAACGAGCGTAGTAAAGCTAGTGGAATGGACAACACAGGGTACAACGAAAGTGAAGGTATTGAGTCCCGAAATTCTCGATGTCATAGAGGTCGACACGTTGCATATAGTGGAAGACAGCAAGAAGGGTAACAATAGGGCAAGTTATCACTCACTCTATCGGGATCTGAGGCCGTATCACGTGTTGAGATGGAGTTTACGTAAACTTGGGAGATCCTTTGTATTCCTATTAAGGTACGTTGGAACAAGTCAACAAAGGCGAGTACTGACGGAAGATATAAAGGAAGTCGGACTGATTGATAGTACTCAGAGTGTGGGAAAGCCACATACAAGGGGAAGCGGTCAGCAATATAGTGACTGGTTTAGGAATTGCTATGCCAATACAACGGAGGTTGGAATAACGTGCAAAGAAAACTAAATCAGATAGCAGTAAGAGCCAGGCAAGATAAACGATTGAAATTTAATCGTTAATTCATCTGATAAACGCAGAGAATCTTGCTGAATGTTATAAAGAGCTAAAGCATAACAAAGCATGCGGTATAGACCAGGTGACAGTAGAAGCTTATGGAGAAAATCTTGAAGAGAAGCTCAACACTCTGGTGGATAGTATGAAAAGAAAGCGATATCAACCGCAACCAGTGAAAAGAGTATATATACCAAAAGCTGGAAGCAAAGAGAAACGCGGGCTTGGAGTACCGTCTACAGAAGATAAGTTAGTCCAGATAATGCTGAAGAAGATATTAGAAAATATTTATGAAGCTAACTTTCTGGATAACTCATATGGTTTTCGTCCTGGTAGAAGCTGTCATCAAGCGGTAAATGCACTAAATAAAGCAGTTATGTACAGACCAACTAACTATGTAGTAGAAGTTGATATCAAGAAATTCTTTGATAATGTCCAGCACAAATGGCTAATGAGATGCTTGAGAGAACGGATAACAGACCCAAACATACTGTGGTTAGTAAAACGATTTCTTAAGGCAGGAGTAGTCGAAGCAGGACATTATGAAGCAACTGAACTAGGCACACCTCAGGGGGGAATAGTAAGTCCTATACTAGCTAATATATAGTTGCATTATGTGCTGGATTTGTGGTTTGAAAAGAAATTCAAGCTAAGATCTAAAGGTTATATGGAGCTAGTTAGGTATGCAGACGATCACCTGATTTGCTGCGAAAGAGAAAAAGATGCTAGAGAACTCTTAGAGTCACTGAAACAAAGGCTAGGAAAATTTGGACTGGAAATATCTGAAGACAAAACAAGAATAGTAAAGTTTGGCAAAAAGGAGTGGCAACAAGGAATAAGGGAGAAACGAAAAACGGAAAGTTTCAACTTTCTAGGATTCACCCATTATGGTACAAGGAGTCGTAAAGGTAGAGTAATGGTAGGTCATAAAACCTCGAAAGAAAATCTATCTAGAAAACTTAAAGAAATCAAAGAATGGGTGAAAAAGATTCGAAATAAAGTTCACCTTAAAGATTGGTGGTCAATACTTAAAGCAAAACTAACAGGACACTATAACTACTTCGGAGTTAGCGGAAATTACCGGTGGTTGAATAAATTCTTCTGGCGGGTAATCAAGCTAGCGTATAAATGGATAAACCGACGTAGTCAGAAGAAGAGTATGAATTCAAAGCAATTTATACACTATCTACAAGTTAATCCATTACCAAAACCAAGAATATGCTACTCATTATATACAAAATAGGAAATGCTGTGAATACTACATTGTGGAGCCGTGTGCGGGAAAGCTGCAAGCACGGTTCTGGTGGGGGAGTCATAGCGATAAAACTTAATCAGGAGGATTTAAAACTATGACTTCTACCAAACAAAAAGGAAAAAATTTTATTCTACAAATTAAAAATATAATATACTCGAAAGCTTTTCAGAGAATCCATTGTGTTGAGTTTTACACGAACAAGAAAACTTCCTTTTTCGGCAGTATTTTCTATGATTTTAAAGTTAGTTAAAAAAAGTTTGGGAATAGAATGTGAACTTATGGAGCCATTGACATGTACCCTCAAAGCAAGCTTTTTCTAAAGCAAGATATAAGATTTGTCATACAGGTTTTAAAGAATTTAAGCATCCAAACAGCCTATCAAGATGAGCCTGAGTTGGAGAGGCTATAGGCTTATTGCAGCAGATGGTTCTGGTATGAGATTACCGAGCTCTGAAGAAATTGTATCCGAGTTTGGCCGCTTTAAACCAAATGGAACAACAGGCACAATGCCACCATTGGCAATTTGTTTGTTGATTTATGTACTTCGCTGATTTGCAGTGCTCGCCTTGCGGCTTGGAATGTGGGTGAGCAAACGTTAGCAGAAGAACAATTACCTGAAGTCGTTACTCAAATGCGTTCATTAAATCAAGATAGATTATTATTTATCTACGACCGTCTTCATTAAAATTCATTCAGCAGCATTATGAATTGAAAGTAGACTTTATTTTTCGCTTGCAAAAAAGAAATTATAGCAAGCTATGGGAACGAATTTCATCTGGTGAATTAGATTTTGATTTTGTGCTAGAAAATAAAACGAAAAGCCAAAAAGTAAGAGTAATAGTGCTGACATTAGCCAACGGAGAAACAGAGGTATTGGTTACTTCACTTTTTGATCGAGAAAAATTTACTTTGGAAGATATCAGCAAAGCTTATGTATTAAGGTGGCATATAGAGGAGTGCTATAAACGACTCAAAATAGGTGCAGAGTTAGAGAATTTTTCTGGCGTAAATTTAGAGGCTGTATTACAAGAATTTTGGGCAAACTTAGTCATGTGTAATATATTGTCGCTTCATATGTGTGATGCACAAGGGCCTTGGAATCCAGATCAAATTGCTGAGTATCGTTTAAATTTTTCGGTTTTATTTGGTGTAATGAGGCAGAAACTCTATCAGGTACTTATTGCGCCAAAAAACTTTCAAGCCCTTTTTGATAGAGCAAGTATACGCGCTAAAGTTAAAATCCGACCGGGACGATTGTATAGCCGCGATAAGGTAGATAAGCCCAAACGCCATCATGTCTTTAGGAGAGTTTGCTAATGAAAGTTCTTAAGTTGACGCCATTGACCGTCCAGCCTCTACTTTTGAGAAGGGAACTCTTTTCTTTCCCACAGATTTTATATCTAAGGTATTGCCCAGAGTTTTTCCCTTCTCCATCTAATGCTTAAGCTTAAAGCATTAGATGCTTTTTTCAAGATACAAGGTATTGACGTTAATGTACGAAATGCTCTGCATCATACTCCATTACATCTAGCAGCAGGGATAGGACATGGAAATGTTGTCAAAATTTTAGTAAAAGAAGGAAAAGCCGAAATAGATGTCTTTGATGCACGAAATCAGACACCAATGCACTATGCAGTTAATAATAAAAAGTTGGAGATAGTAAAGTTACTGCTGAAGCTAGGAGCAGATGTAAATAGTGCACGTATGGGACAAAACTCAATGAAATTGTCGCCTGTGCATATAGCTGTAAGTAATACTAATTACGATGAAAGAGACTTATGTCTTGATATCCTCAAATCCTTAATAAAGGAGCCTAATGCTCAAGTTAATTTACAAGACTACGAAAATAAAACACCACTACATTACGCTGAAAGACTTAAAACAATAGAAGTTTTACTAACGCGAGAAGATATAGACCCTCTGGTAAAAGACTTACTATTACCCACAAATATGAGGTTCGTGAGCAAGTCGCCATCCTTCTGCTAAATCAAAGAGACGTTTATATCCTTTCCAAAGAGTAATTGGTCCTGGTTTTGGGTCGCTTTTTCTTGCTAAATGACCTCCAAGTTCACGAAACGGCTTCTTTTATAGTAGGGGCTATATTTGGACATGGTTTCCTGTGTATTTTAACATATAAAACTTTCCATTCTTCCTCAGCTAATAAGGCAGTACATGGTAATGTTGGGTTAGTTCTTGCAATTGATGTAATAAAGAAAATTCTCCAAGCAATAATGCTCATGACTGTTAAATACCTCATTAATCTTTCTGCTGTTCCAAGTCTACATTCCTCAACTTTGAGACCGGATTTAAAATTTTATGTAATATCTCTATTTTCCATCTAAGGCAATTGTAAGTTAAAAACGTGATATAAAAGAGATAAGAGAGAAAGATAACCCTGCTCACTAGGAATAGCGGGCGTGCGCGACCGAAAGGAAATTGGTATTACAACCGTTGGTATCAAGGTACGCTAGCCCTATCTCTCGATACGTTTGAATAGTTGCTTGGGACATATATATGCACCCGTTTACAATCTTAAATTAACTAAAACTATCGAGGTTTATTATGGTTACATCTTATCAAAATTTTATTGGCATTGACATCGGAAAATTTAAAAATGTCGTTGCAATTTACAAACAGAAGAATGCTGTCGAATTTGATAATAATGCTTCTGGTTGGCAACAATTATTTCAAGAGTTTTCAGATATTCTACCTAATGCTTTAGTGACTTTAGAAAATACAGGGAAATATGAGCTTGGCTTATCACATTTTCTTACCGACAAAAATATTGCCGTGCATCGAGCTAATACTCGTAAAGTAAAAAGCTTTATTTTATCTCACGGAACTTTAGCAAAGTCTAGATGCAAGAGCTCTTGCTCAATATGGATTTGAACGCCATAGAACTATCTCTCTATTTGTACCTACCTCTACAGAACAATCAACTTTGGCTGCACTTTGTCAACGTCGTGATGATATTACGCAAATGAGAACTCAAGAAAAATGCAGACTTGAAGCACCGGAAAATGATCATATAAAAGAAAGCTGTCAAAAGACCATTGAGTTTTTCGATAGTCAAATAAACGAACTCAATGATACTATACAAAAGATTATTGATGAAAGCCGCGAATTACAACAACGCCAAAAAATTCTTAAAACAGTTCCTGGAATAGGTAAAAAGTTATCACAAGATTTTTTGTGTTTAATGCCAGAGCTTGGTTACTTAAATAGAAAAGAAGTAGCAAGTCTTGCCGGAGTTGCACCGCATCCAAAAGAAAGTGGTAAAGCTGTTGGTTACCGAAGGATTACAGGTGGTAGAAGTAACGTTCGTTCAAAGCTCTTTACAGCCGCTATGGCTGCTACAAGGTCAAAATCTATACTTGGCGCCTTTTATTCTAAGCTTGTTGAAAGTGGTAAGAAGAAGATGGTGGCTATAACAGCCCTAATGCGTAAAATTATAGTAATTGCTAATACAAGACTTAAAGAAGCAATTAATTTGCATACTTAAAAATCTTCACAACGGTAACTGAAATTGGCTAATGAATATGTGCGTCCACACAGACTTAAAGCACATATTCATTAGCTTAAGCAGAAATTGCTGTGGTAGCTGTTTGATATAAAATTCTATTTCTATGACAAACGGGTTTTTATTGCCCATATAATTTGCAAAATTACACAAATAAAAAAATTTTTAAAAAACATAGTTGATACCAACTAATTTTTTCAACAGCTTCATCGAAAGTATTAACTGAAAGATTCGTTAATAGCATCCATTCTAGCGGTTTTTTTTAAGGGAAGGGGAGTTTTCTCAACAACATAAACTGCATAAAGTGGTAATTTAGGTAGTTCTTCCGTCTTATGCCTAATATTATTCTTAGATGGATTCATCATAAACTTTCCAAATCTAACTTCCAAACGTGCTGTTCTTTTTCTACCGTACCTGCACAATGAGAGGATTTAATAAATGCCCATAACTTCTGCTCACCTTTTTCAGGATATCGAGATTTTCTATTTACTGCTCTATCTCTGCATGCTCTAACTAGCACTGCCGAATTAAGACTATGTGCAAGCTCAAAAAAGTCATATATATCTGCTTCTCTATCGCATACAGTTATAGTCTCAGTTTGAGTTGGATCAATAATATTATTTGTTTTTCTTAAAGTTTCCAACCACTTTACGCTTTCTTTATCTTCAATGCGATCGCTCTTTTTTTTAAGGTTCTCAGTTTCTTCAGGTCTTGAATAAACTTTTTGATCTAGTATCCCTAGTACCAAACCTTCTATACTAACGGCAAGAGCTGTATGCATTATAATACCTTTTGCAGTATCATAACTGGACAAATTTGCTAATCCGCTTGTTTTTTTATGGTTATTATATACAATGTAACTGGTATCTTGAATGACAAGAACCCTCTTGTGAGCTTTTGTTCTTTCAACTGTTTTATCAATGTGTGAAGCTAGAATATCGACTTCTTTTACGTTCTCATTTTAAAAAAAACGATATGCTGCTTTTGCTTCTGACCAACTTCCGCATGCCTCATTAATTGAGCTTTCAGGTAAACTTATCAAACTGTCAGCAATATTTACTAATCGGTCAGTTAATCTTTTATCTCCAAGTACAGCATCTCCAAATTCATTTTTAGCCCATTCATTACTCTCGTTTGCCATTTTTATACCCTCAATATTTGCAAACTCTAATATTGTAATACTTTATTTATAAGTACATTTATATTTGTGGGTAATAGTAAGATAAATAATAGTGCAAATTTTTCTATGATATGCGGTAGTGGTGTATATGTAAGATCAATTGCTCGTGATCTTGGAATTGCATTAAATTGTTTTGGACACATTACAAAATTAAGAAGAACTATGGTAGGTGACTTTAGAGAAAATGAATCAGTGACAATTGAGCAACTTACTCTCCGATGTCATCCCAGTGCTTGACACTGGGATGGCTTTGTTGCATCGCTACTTATGAAAGGCTAACTATAGTTAGGATTATAAGCAACCTATTGAAAATCTTGTTTTTTTGCAATCAATCTGATCAAATTTAAGAATAGTAATTTATTATTTATATTAATAAATTTAATTCTATTGAAAATAGCTAAAGCATTGAAATTCTTGAATTTTAGCCGGATTAGTGAGTGGTAGTGAAATTTCTTTTACTCAAATTTAGGTATTCACTGACCGTTCTTGTTATAAATACCAGAATAATAAGCTACTGATATTCTCTACCTTTTTTATCTTTATCCATCATAGCTAGCGATGCAACAAAGCCCACTGGGATCCAGATATACAAATACTTACAAATCATGTAATGGACAAAAGATTCTAGGAGCATATGTCAAAAACAATGTTCGTGATGAAATAGGCTGGATCCCAGTGGGCTTTGTTGCATCACACTTTATGAGATGGTGATTTATGGTAAATTCATGTAACTATCTCAAATTTAGCCATACCAATATCAGTGAATTTATTAAGCAAATAGCATTTGATTAGCAGTTCTTTTTCTCGATTTATCTCAGATTTATTCCTAAAACTAAATCCGAATATTTGCTTTAATCTTGAGAAAAACCCTTCAATATAAGATCTTTTCCCATAATTTACTTCTTTTTTCCATTCTTTCATGCCATCTTCACCGTATAATTTTATTAACCTAATAGCAGCATTCCTGTCAGACATATAATCTATTTCTGGATGTTCTGCCGCATTGTTTATTGGTGGAATTTTTGTCTTTATATCGTATTTGTTACACAACTTATAAAACTTGTGCCTATCACATGCTCTATCTGCATATAGTGCTTTTATGGCATGCTGAAAATCAACTTCTTTTAGCAAATCACAAGCTCCATAGTGATCAGAGTAGACACCGTTACTGTATTTTACAGCTATGGCTTTTTTGTTGTTTATATTCAACATTACGTGCAATTTTCTCGTTTGCTCATAGCCACGATATTTTCTGTCAGTGCTATTTTCCTTGCTGTGACCAGGAGTGTTGTTGTATATACTAATTCCTGTACTGTCTATAGCAATTTCGATATCTTCCATATTATTTTTATCAATTCTGCAATCATTTATCTTAATATTAAGTTTCTTAAACCTTCTTGATGCTTGTGAATAGCTGATAACTGCCAAATCTCTTCCTATTTGTTGCAAATACCCTTTTATAAACCCGACTGTTTGTCTTAAACCAATTCTAAAGAAACTGACGATTATATGCACCAAAATCACAACTTTATCACTATAAATATAGTTGCCGCCCTGCATTTTTGGACAATTCTCGTACCAATTTTCTATGGCGTCATTGATATAACAAAAAATGCTTCCTCTTTCTTGGAGAAATTTGTTATATTCATGGCAGTTACTGACTCTCATTTTTTGTGGCATATTTTTTCTTCAACAGTTAAATGGCTATTTATAATGAATTTTGTCAGTAACTGCCAGTTCTTTTCACTTGAGCGATGCAACAAAGCCATCCCAGTGTCAGCTACTTGGATGACAGAGGGGGGTGGGATGACAGAAGATGATGGAGTGACAGGGAGTAATACAAAAAGTTTCGTCATCCCCATTGAATCGGCTTTAAAATCGATGTTCAAAGTTGAAATTTCCCTAGAAGATGCGGGGAAAATCAAAAAAGGTCAGGAAGTTGTATTAAATAACTTGCATAATTTAAAGAATCATGATATTTGTTGTACGGTGGTGGGTAGTGTACCTATTGCAATCTGCAGTTTTATTTATGGTTGTGTGAAACCTATTCGTGTTTTTAATATTTAAAATGAGGTTTAGATGTCGATAACATCCGAAAAGAAAAAGAGTTTGATAAATATATATGCAATTAAAGAAGATGATACAGGCTCATCTTTTGTACAATGTGCAATTTTGACCGAGAGGATCAGTAACTTAACTGAGCATTTTAAAGTGCACAAGCATGACCATCACTCTAAGCGTGGTTTACTTATATTGATAGGTAGAAGACGCAAGCACTTAAATTATATAAAGCGTAAATTTGGTAATGAAGCCTATCAGGAATTAATAGAGAAGTTAGGCATTAGAAAATAATCGAGGAATTTAATATGTTTAAAATTATAAAAAAATCTATAGAGTGGGGTGGTCGTGCCTTATCTTTAGAAACAGGAAAAATAGCACGCCAAGCTCATGGTTCAGTAGTTGTAAATTACGGTGATACTTCTGTTTTAGTAACTGTTGTACGTAAAAAGAAGGAAGAAAGCGTTGATTTCCTACCTTTAAATGTGCAGTTTATCGCAAAAAGCTATGCCATGGGTAAGATCCCTGGCGGGTTTTTTAAAAGAGAAGGCAAGCCATCTGATAGAGAAACTTTAATCTCAAGAGTAATAGATAGAAGTATAAGACCACTATTCCCAGAAGGATTTCATGATGAAATTAGTGTGGTGTGCAATCTATTAACTTATGATACAGTCAATCCTCCTGAAGTGCCAGCATTGATTGGTGCTGTTGCAGCTCTTGCAATTTCTGGTGTTCCCTTTCACTTTACTATAGCTGGAGTGATGGTTGGTTGTGATGAAAATAATAACTATATACTCAACCCTTCTGTTCAAGAGATGAAAGCAAGCAGCTTGGATCTGTTTTTGTCTGGTGATGAAAATTCAATTTTAATGGTTGAATCAGAAGTGAAAGAGCTCTCTGAAGAAAATGTTTTTAATGCAATAAAATTTGGCCATGAACACCTTAAGCCTGTCATTAAGCTCATAAAAGAGTTTGCTGATACAATTGGCAATAAACCTGAGAGCTTTGCCCCTATTGATGCATCAGATATAACACAAGAGCTCGAAAAATACGGTAAAGATTTTGAAAAAGCATATTCGCAAACAGTAAAACAAGAGCGAGTTCAAGCTCTAGAAGCGATTAGAGAGAATATATTGAATACTCTTAAAGAAACTGGAAAAGACGAAAAGTTAATTACGTATGCAGTAAAAAACTTTGAAAGATCTTTAGTACGTGAAATAATTAGGAAGAAAAGTGTAAGGATAGACGGTCGTAAGCATGATGAGATACGTCAGATAGAAGTTGAAGTTGATATTCTGTCCAAAACTCACGGTTCTGCACTATTTACAAGAGGCAATACTCAGGCACTGGTTGTTACTGCTCTTGGCACCACTCAAGATGAGCAAATTGTGGATGATATTGAAGGGGATAGACGTGAGCATTTCATGTTGCATTATAACTTTCCCTCATTTGCTGTTGGAGAAACTTCTGCTGCGCGTGCACCAGGAAGAAGAGAAATCGGTCATGGCAAACTTGCTTGGAAAGCAATTCATCCTGTTTTACCCGATAAGTCTGAATTTCCTTATACAATAAGAGTAGTGTCCGAAATTTTGGAGTCTGATGGTTCTTCTTCTATGGCAACAGTTTGTGGGACTTCTCTTGCTTTAATGGATACGGGTGTGCCAATAAAGGCCCCTGTTGCTGGAATTGCTATGGGTCTCATCAAAGATAAAGACGAGTATGTAATACTTTCCGATATACTTGGTGATGAAGATTATCTTGGTGATATGGACTTTAAAGTAGCAGGAACTAGTGAAGGGGTTACGGCGCTACAAATGGACATGAAAATTTCTGGTATAAGCTTTGAAATTGTTGAAAAATCTTTAGAACAGGCAAAAGCTGGAAGATTACATATTTTAGAAAAAATGAATGCAGTGATTTCAGAACACAGTGATGATGTCAAAGACCATGCACCAAGGATGTTATCATTTTACATAGATAAAGACAAAATTTCTGCTGCTATAGGTTCTAAGGGGAAAAATATACGCAGTGTGTGTGAAAGAAGTAATGCAAAAATTGAAATAGGAGATGATGGTAAAGTTTCTGTTTTTGCTACGAGTGGCACTGAAGCTGAAATTGCAAAGAGTATGATGATTGATTCAATAACAGAACTAGAACAAGGTTCTATAGTTGATGTCAAGGTTGTAAGAATAGAGAAGTCTATTGTAGAGCTTGAATTTCTTAATGGCAGAAAAGGAAAAATGCACATAAGTGAAGTAGCTAATGAACATATAGATTCTATAGAGAGCGTACTTAAACAAGATGATACTTTCAAAGCACTAGTAATTGACTTCGAAAAAGGTGGGTGTCCAAAGTTGTCAAGACGTCGGGTTGATCAAGAGACGGGAGAGTTTTTTGAAGGTGAGCTTTACAACGAGGAAAGGAAAGATGGTCCAAATGACAGGGATAATTATTACAATAATTCATTTAGTAGAAAACCTGGAGGAAGTCACCATAAGAGGCCTCCTCGTCCTCGTTCTGGTTTCAGCAACAGAAATAGGCCGAAATTTGGTAATAATGATTCATCATCAGGTTTTTATTAAGAGTAAACTTCTTGCGTTACCTCTCGTCATTCCAGTGCTTAACACTGGAATGACACCCTTTCTGGTGAAGGTTGTTCTCAAATCACAATGTTAGTACAATTGTGGTGTTAGCTATAGCTAACCCAAGGTATCCGTTCAGGCAATGGCGTCAACTTAAGAAAAAATATCAGCGATAGTGTATAAAATTTCTCTCTAAAACTTTTACCATTAAATTATCCAGAAGCCGCAGGAAACAGCACTTTTGTTTCTATTTTATTTCAACAAAGAAGTTTAAAATGTGTCCTTTTTAGGTGAAACATGCGTGCGCCAAGCAAAGTGCGTAAAGTCCAGTTGGTGAAAATCCAACCCAGGCAAAGCCTAGCCAGCAGGCTGGAACAAACCACTATGCTGCGTAAGGTAACGAGCGTAGTAAAGCTAGTGGAATGGACAACACAGGGTACAACGAAAGTGAAGGTATTGAGTCCCGAAATTCTCGATGTCATAGAGGTCGACACGTTGCATATAGTGGAAGACAGCAAGAAGGGTAACAATAGGGCAAGTTATCACTCACTCTATCGGGATCTGAGGCCGTATCACGTGTTGAGATGGAGTTTACGTAAACTTGGGAGATCCTTTGTATTCCTATTAAGGTACGTTGGAACAAGTCAACAAAGGCGAGTACTGACGGAAGATATAAAGGAAGTCGGACTGATTGATAGTACTCAGAGTGTGGGAAAGCCACATACAAGGGGAAGCGGTCAGCAATATAGTGACTGGTTTAGGAATTGCTATGCCAATACAACGGAGGTTGGAATAACGTGCAAAGAAAACTAAATCAGATAGCAGTAAGAGCCAGGCAAGATAAACGATTGAAATTTAATCGTTAATTCATCTGATAAACGCAGAGAATCTTGCTGAATGTTATAAAGAGCTAAAGCATAACAAAGCATGCGGTATAGACCAGGTGACAGTAGAAGCTTATGGAGAAAATCTTGAAGAGAAGCTCAACACTCTGGTGGATAGTATGAAAAGAAAGCGATATCAACCGCAACCAGTGAAAAGAGTATATATACCAAAAGCTGGAAGCAAAGAGAAACGCGGGCTTGGAGTACCGTCTACAGAAGATAAGTTAGTCCAGATAATGCTGAAGAAGATATTAGAAAATATTTATGAAGCTAACTTTCTGGATAACTCATATGGTTTTCGTCCTGGTAGAAGCTGTCATCAAGCGGTAAATGCACTAAATAAAGCAGTTATGTACAGACCAACTAACTATGTAGTAGAAGTTGATATCAAGAAATTCTTTGATAATGTCCAGCACAAATGGCTAATGAGATGCTTGAGAGAACGGATAACAGACCCAAACATACTGTGGTTAGTAAAACGATTTCTTAAGGCAGGAGTAGTCGAAGCAGGACATTATGAAGCAACTGAACTAGGCACACCTCAGGGGGGAATAGTAAGTCCTATACTAGCTAATATATAGTTGCATTATGTGCTGGATTTGTGGTTTGAAAAGAAATTCAAGCTAAGATCTAAAGGTTATATGGAGCTAGTTAGGTATGCAGACGATCACCTGATTTGCTGCGAAAGAGAAAAAGATGCTAGAGAACTCTTAGAGTCACTGAAACAAAGGCTAGGAAAATTTGGACTGGAAATATCTGAAGACAAAACAAGAATAGTAAAGTTTGGCAAAAAGGAGTGGCAACAAGGAATAAGGGAGAAACGAAAAACGGAAAGTTTCAACTTTCTAGGATTCACCCATTATGGTACAAGGAGTCGTAAAGGTAGAGTAATGGTAGGTCATAAAACCTCGAAAGAAAATCTATCTAGAAAACTTAAAGAAATCAAAGAATGGGTGAAAAAGATCCGAAATAAAGTTCACCTTAAAGATTGGTGGTCAATACTTAAAGCAAAACTAACAGGACACTATAACTACTTCGGAGTTAGCGGAAATTACCGGTGGTTGAATAAATTCTTCTGGCGGGTAATCAAGCTAGCGTATAAATGGATAAACCGACGTAGTCAGAAGAAGAGTATGAATTCAAAGCAATTTATACACTATCTACAAGTTAATCCATTACCAAAACCAAGAATATGCTACTCATTATATACAAAATAGGAAATGCTGTGAATACTACATTGTGGAGCCGTGTGCGGGAAAGCTGCAAGCACGGTTCTGGTGGGGGAGTCATAGCGATAAAACTTAATCAGGAGGATTTAAAACTATGACTTCTACCAAACAAAAAGGAAAAAATTTTATTCTACAAATTAAAAATATAATATACTCGAAAGCTTTTCAGAGAATCCATTGTGTTGAGTTTTACACGAACAAGAAAACTTCCTTTTTCGGCAGTATTTTCTATGATTTTAAAGTTAGTTAAAAAAAGTTTGGGAATAGAATGTGAACTTATGGAGCCATTGACATGTACCCTCAAAGCAAGCTTTTTCTAAAGCAAGATATAAGATTTGTCATACAGGTTTTAAAGAATTTAAGCATCCAAACAGCCTATCAAGATGAGCCTGAGTTGGAGAGGCTATAGGCTTATTGCAGCAGATGGTTCTGGTATTCGATTACCGAGCTCTGAGGAAATTGTATCCGAGTTTGAACCAAATGGAACAACAGGTATAATGCCACCATTAGCAAGGGTTTCTTTGTTTGTTGATTTATGTACTTCGCTGATTTGCAGTGCTCGCCTTGCGGCTTGGAATGTGGGTGAGCAAACGTTAGCAGAAGAACAATTACCTGAAGTCGTTACTCAAATGCGTTCATTAAATCAAGATAGATTATTATTTATCTACGACCGTCTTCAGTAAAATTCATTCAGCAGCATTATGATTTGGAAGTAGATTTTATTTTTCGCTTGCAAAAAAGAAATTATAGCAAGCTATGGGAACGAATTGCATCTGGAGAATTAGATTTCGATTTTATATTAGAAAATGAAAAGCTAAAAAATAAAATGAAAGGACAGAAAGTAAGAGTAATAGTGCTGACATTAGCCAACGGAGAAACAGAGGTATTGATTACTTCACTTTTTGACCGAGTAAAATTTACTTTGGAAGATATCAGCAAAGCTTATGTGTTAAGGTGGCATATAGAGGAGTGCTATAAACGACTCAAAATAGGTGCAGAATTAGAGAATTTTTCTGGCGTAAATTTAGAGGCTGTATTACAAGAATTTTGGGCAAACTTAGTCATGTGTAATATATTGTCGCTTCATATGTGTAATGCACAAGGGCCTTGGAATCCAGATCAAATTGCTGAGTATCGTTTAAATTTTTCGGTTTTATTTGGTGTAATGAGGCAGAAACTCTATCAGGTACTTATTGCGCCAAAAAACTTTCAAGCCCTTTTTGATAGAGCAAGTATACGCGCTAAAGTTAAAATCTTACTATTACCCACAAATATAAATGTTTGTTGCATAGCTCTTAATGGCATAACTTTTGCTTGAAATAACTGTTTATATGGTGCAATTTACAGCTTTTAGTTGCTAAAATTATAACTCTTAGTTTAATAATTTTAATCTAATAAGCTTTCAGGTTAATAAAATTAAATTATTTGAGTAAATACAATACTATGTTTTTATTTGTGGGTAATAGTAAGAGTTAAAATCCGACCGGGACGATTGTATAGCCGCGATAAGGTAGATAAGCCCAAACGCCATCATGTCTTTAGGAGAGTTTGCTAATGAAAGTTCTTAAGTTGACGCCATTGCCCGTTCAGCAGAGGTAGCAATTAAACTTTGTAACTTTTGAAAAAGATTATGATTGCATTTTTTCAATACTCTTTGCTTAAGATTTATATTTAACGCTGCTTAAAATCAGTGAAATGCACACCCCAGCAAACTACTCTGCCGAGCTTCCAACACTTTCACATTTACTATTTTGTCCCTGTATTTATCTTCAGAATCATCAATGCACACTGATTGCATATATGGGCTTTTACCAATAATTTGGTTTTGGTGTTTACCTTTTTTATCGCTAAATAGAACAGGTATAGTTTTACCTACCATACTCTGGTTAAACTCAAGTTGTTGCTTACTAATTAATTTCTGTAAACGAAGAAGGCGCTCTGTTTTAACCTCTTCTGGTACTTGATCTTTTCTTTCCGCTCCCGGTGTGCCTGGTCTTGGGCTGTATTTAAAACTATAAGCCTGAGCATATCTAACTTTTTCTACTAATTTCATAGTTTCTTCAAAATCTTTTTCGGTTTCTCCAGGAAAACCAACAATAAAATCAGAAGAAAATTCGATTTCAGGTTTCAATTTGCGAAATCTGTCTATTATTTCCAAATACTCCTCTGCAGTGTGTTTCCTGTTCATCGCGTGCAATATTTTATTCGAACCAGACTGCACAGGCAGGTGAACAAACGGCATGAGCTTTGGCTCTTCCGCATGTGCCAAGTAGAGAGATTCATGCATATCTCTTGGATGAGAAGTTGTATAACGAATCCTCTCTAGCTTTTCAATTTTAGCAATATGACTAATTAATTTTCCTAAATTCCACACTTCCCCTTCGCACTCCCCATGGTAAGCATTGACGTTCTGACCAAGCAAATTGATCTCATTTGCCCCATTTGCAACTAATTTCAATGCTTCACGAAATATTTCATTCATTGGCCGTGAATACTCAGCTCCACGAGTATAGGGCACTACACAAAACGTACAAAATTTATCACAACCCTCTTGTATGGCAAGAAACGCAGAAGACCCCTGGCTATTGCCATAGCATTCATCTGGCAATTTATCAAACTTTGCAACTTCAGGAAAATCAGTGTTTATTACATGACCTTTACTTCTGCTTGCTTTGACTATCAGCTCCGGTAAGGTAGCGATACTCTGCGAACCAACAACAATATCAACAAAAGGAGCCCTTCTGAACACTTCTTCTCCCTCTGCTTGCGCTACACACCCAGCCACCACTATAGTCATTTCTTTTCGTAACGAATGAATCTTCCCAAGCTCTGAGTAAAGTTTTTCTGCTGCCTTCTCTCTAATGTGACAAGTATTCAGTATCACTAAATCGGCTTTCCCTGCATCACTAACAACGTTGAACCCCAAAGGTTTAATTACATTTTCCATTAAAACGGAGTCATAAACGTTCATCTGACAGCCGTAAGTTTTAATATATAGGCCTTTCATATTTGGTATGTCTTTTTCAAAATTTCTTCACCCTACACGTAAATGTCTAACAGACCAGCGCGTGACGCTAGTGAACTTGCTAGCACAATAGATTTTGACAAAATTATACGAAAAACTGGATCCCAGTGTCAAGCACTGGGATGACAAGTTCTCGGCAACCCCTACGTCATACCATCACGGTATCTCTAGATCCCGCTAACAAGTAGCGGGATGACGGTTATCAGGGTGTCATGAAAGTAGCTAACACTGGCTTCCATCCAAGAGGGCAGTGCCCTCTTCTTGTCATCCCAGTGCTTGACACTGGGATGGCTTTGTTGCATCGCTACTTATGAAAGGCTAACTATAGTTAGGATTATAAGCAACCTATTGAAAATCTTGTTTTTTTGCAATCAATCTGATCAAATTTAAGAATAGTAATTTATTATTTATATTAATAAATTTAATTCTATTGAAAATAGCTAAAGCATTGAAATTCTTGAATTTTAGCCGGATTAGTGAGTGGTAGTGAAATTTCTTTTACTCAAATTTAGGTATTCACTGACCGTTCTTGTTATAAATACCAGAATAATAAGCTACTGATATTCTCTACCTTTTTTATCTTTATCCATCATAGCTAGCGATGCAACAAAGCCCACTGGGATCCAGGAAAAAGAATGGTGTCATCCGAGTAGCTTGACACTGGCATCCAGGAAACTTAATTGCAAGTAATGCATTGAGTTTGGTGAGTATGGGTTTTGCGTTATAGAATGAAGCACTTTTGGTGAATTTGTAAAGAAAGCTGGATCCCAGTGTCAAGCACTGGGATGACAAGAAAGGGAGCACTGGAATTTTTATTTCAGTATTGTACATTAGCCATGCATCTGAACAGACAATGGCGTCAACTTAAGAACTTTCATTAGCAAACTCTCCTAAAGACATGATGGCGTTTGGGCTTATCTACCTTATCGCGGCTATACAATCGTCCCGGTCGGATTTTAACTTTAGCGCGTATACTTGCTCTATCAAAAAGGGCTTGAAAGTTTTTTGGCGCAATAAGTACCTGATAGAGTTTCTGCCTCATTACACCAAATAAAACCGAAAAATTTAAACGATACTCAGCAATTTGATCTGGATTCCAAGGCCCTTGTGCATCACACATATGAAGCGACAATATATTACACATGACTAAGTTTGCCCAAAATTCTTGTAATACAGCCTCTAAATTTACGCCAGAAAAATTCTCTAACTCTGCACCTATTTTGAGTCGTTTATAGCACTCCTCTATATGCCACCTTAATACATAAGCTTTGCTGATATCTTCCAAAGTAAATTTTTCTCGATCAAAAAGTGAAGTAACCAATACCTCTGTTTCTCCGTTGGCTAATGTCAGCACTATTACTCTTACTTTTTGGCTTTTCGTTTTATTTTCTAGCACAAAATCAAAATCTAATTCACCAGATGAAATTCGTTCCCATAGCTTGCTATAATTTCTTTTTTGCAAGCGAAAAATAAAGTCTACTTTCAATTCATAATGCTGCTGAATGAATTTTAATGAAGACGGTCGTAGATAAATAATAATCTATCTTGATTTAATGAACGCATTTGAGTAACGACTTCAGGTAATTGTTCTTCTGCTAACGTTTGCTCACCCACATTCCAAGCCGCAAGGCGAGCACTGCAAATCAGCGAAGTACATAAATCAACAAACAAATTGCCAATGGTGGCATTGTGCCTGTTGTTCCATTTGGTTTAAAGCGGCCAAACTCGGATACAATTTCTTCAGAGCTCGGTAATCTCATACCAGAACCATCTGCTGCAATAAGCCTATAGCCTCTCCAACTCAGGCTCATCTTGATAGGCTGTTTGGATGCTTAAATTCTTTAAAACCTGTATGACAAATCTTATATCTTGCTTTAGAAAAAGCTTGCTTTGAGGGTACATGTCAATGGCTCCATAAGTTCACATTCTATTCCCAAACTTTTTTTAACTAACTTTAAAATCATAGAAAATACTGCCGAAAAAGGAAGTTTTCTTGTTCGTGTAAAACTCAACACAATGGATTCTCTGAAAAGCTTTCGAGTATATTATATTTTTAATTTGTAGAATAAAATTTTTTCCTTTTTGTTTGGTAGAAGTCATAGTTTTAAATCCTCCTGATTAAGTTTTATCGCTATGACTCCCCCACCAGAACCGTGCTTGCAGCTTTCCCGCACACGGCTCCACAATGTAGTATTCACAGCATTTCCTATTTTGTATATAATGAGTAGCATATTCTTGGTTTTGGTAATGGATTAACTTGTAGATAGTGTATAAATTGCTTTGAATTCATACTCTTCTTCTGACTACGTCGGTTTATCCATTTATACGCTAGCTTGATTACCCGCCAGAAGAATTTATTCAACCACCGGTAATTTCCGCTAACTCCGAAGTAGTTATAGTGTCCTGTTAGTTTTGCTTTAAGTATTGACCACCAATCTTTAAGGTGAACTTTATTTCGAATCTTTTTCACCCATTCTTTGATTTCTTTAAGTTTTCTAGATAGATTTTCTTTCGAGGTTTTATGACCTACCATTACTCTACCTTTACGACTCCTTGTACCATAATGGGTGAATCCTAGAAAGTTGAAACTTTCCGTTTTTCGTTTCTCCCTTATTCCTTGTTGCCACTCCTTTTTGCCAAACTTTACTATTCTTGTTTTGTCTTCAGATATTTCCAGTCCAAATTTTCCTAGCCTTTGTTTCAGTGACTCTAAGAGTTCTCTAGCATCTTTTTCTCTTTCGCAGCAAATCAGGTGATCGTCTGCATACCTAACTAGCTCCATATAACCTTTAGATCTTAGCTTGAATTTCTTTTCAAACCACAAATCCAGCACATAATGCAACTATATATTAGCTAGTATAGGACTTACTATTCCCCCCTGAGGTGTGCCTAGTTCAGTTGCTTCATAATGTCCTGCTTCGACTACTCCTGCCTTAAGAAATCGTTTTACTAACCACAGTATGTTTGGGTCTGTTATCCGTTCTCTCAAGCATCTCATTAGCCATTTGTGCTGGACATTATCAAAGAATTTCTTGATATCAACTTCTACTACATAGTTAGTTGGTCTGTACATAACTGCTTTATTTAGTGCATTTACCGCTTGATGACAGCTTCTACCAGGACGAAAACCATATGAGTTATCCAGAAAGTTAGCTTCATAAATATTTTCTAATATCTTCTTCAGCATTATCTGGACTAACTTATCTTCTGTAGACGGTACTCCAAGCCCGCGTTTCTCTTTGCTTCCAGCTTTTGGTATATATACTCTTTTCACTGGTTGCGGTTGATATCGCTTTCTTTTCATACTATCCACCAGAGTGTTGAGCTTCTCTTCAAGATTTTCTCCATAAGCTTCTACTGTCACCTGGTCTATACCGCATGCTTTGTTATGCTTTAGCTCTTTATAACATTCAGCAAGATTCTCTGCGTTTATCAGATGAATTAACGATTAAATTTCAATCGTTTATCTTGCCTGGCTCTTACTGCTATCTGATTTAGTTTTCTTTGCACGTTATTCCAACCTCCGTTGTATTGGCATAGCAATTCCTAAACCAGTCACTATATTGCTGACCGCTTCCCCTTGTATGTGGCTTTCCCACACTCTGAGTACTATCAATCAGTCCGACTTCCTTTATATCTTCCGTCAGTACTCGCCTTTGTTGACTTGTTCCAACGTACCTTAATAGGAATACAAAGGATCTCCCAAGTTTACGTAAACTCCATCTCAACACGTGATACGGCCTCAGATCCCGATAGAGTGAGTGATAACTTGCCCTATTGTTACCCTTCTTGCTGTCTTCCACTATATGCAACGTGTCGACCTCTATGACATCGAGAATTTCGGGACTCAATACCTTCACTTTCGTTGTACCCTGTGTTGTCCATTCCACTAGCTTTACTACGCTCGTTACCTTACGCAGCATAGTGGTTTGTTCCAGCCTGCTGGCTAGGCTTTGCCTGGGTTGGATTTTCACCAACTGGACTTTACGCACTTTGCTTGGCGCACGCATGTTTCACCTAAAAAGGACACATTTTAAACTTCTTTGTTGAAATAAAATAGAAACAAAAGTGCTGTTTATTGCACTCTTTGGATAATTTAATGATAAAAAATTTAGAGAGAAATTTTATACACTATCGCTGATATTTTTCCTTAAGTTGACGCCATTGAGCTATCAGCTATGTGTAGCTAACATTCTGCACGTCCATAAAAAACAAACCTTCTTTTTCGTCTTGAACGCTAATAATAGCGTGAGTGTTAAAAGGTAAAGGATCATTTGTATGTCCATGGCCTACCCCTTTCATTGTAAATACAGGAAAGTTAACACTTTTTGCAAACCTTTCTTTTACAACTTCAACAAGGTTATCGTTATAGCAGTTAACGAAATCCCCAAAGATTACTGCATGTACTCCATCAAAGATGTGAGCTTGTTTTAGGTGATCTAAACTGCGCTCTATTGCGTATGGGTAGACTCTTATGTCCTCTAAAAATAGAATTTTACCTTTCGCATTTATTTGCCAAACAGTTCCTATACTGTTTTCAACTAAAGTCATATTACCACCGATGATTTTAGACTTTAATCTGCCATCTTTTAGTCTAATGCCATTATTTATCATCTTTAGCTTATCAAATCTGATAGAATCCCGCTTGTTAAGAATTAACTCTTTCAATTTTTCAACAGAGCTTTCAGAAACGGAGTTATTTACTATCATTTCCAACATGGTGCCGTGAAGAGTTTGCCAATCATATTTAGCTTGTAGATGGATGTGCAAGGCAGTTATATCGCTATAGCCTATGAGGATCTTTTTGTTTTGAGCAATCCTTTCTTTTTTATCATTGGGTAACTTTTCTAGATAGGGAATTAACCGAGAAGCCCCTTCTCCTCCTCTGATACACCAGATTATTTTACTATCACCGGTTAGTGCACTAACCAAATCATTTGCTCTGAATTCATCAGAGTTGGAATAAAATGGATTATCATTACTATATATTTTCTCCGAAATATGGGGATTAAAATCCAAAGCTTCTACATATTCTTTTATAGTAGTCAGATCTGATTCTTTTCCCTTCGAAGAAGGAGCAATAATATCAACTTGGTCGATTGCATGAATACTTGTGTTAGCACATAAAGTGAGAATGAAATATAAAAGATAAACAATCATTAAAATATCTTATAAAACTCTTTTTTTAGTATATCATCCAATTCAGAGAGTGGAACTTTCACTCCTAGTTCTTCCATTGACGTGACGCCATAATCTTGCAGTCCACAAGGAATAATACCCTTATAATGAGAGAGGTCTGGAAAGACGTTAAGCGCTATGCCATGATAAGTTACCCATTTTCTTAAACGGATACCAAAAGCTGCAATTTTTTTTTCTACTCCGTTATGGTTTACCCAAATACCTATTCTATCTTCTCTAAACTCTCCAAGTATATTAAATTGCTTTAAAACATTTATGATCCACTTACTTAGATCTCTAATATATAGCTTTATATCGCATTTGTTTCTTTTTTTAAGGTTTAACATTAAATATATAATGCGCTGTCCTGGACCATGATATGTGTGTTTACCACCCCTTCCTGTTTTATATATGGGAAATAGTTTTTCAACAATATCATCAGCTGTTGCACTGATTCCTGCAGTATAAAGTGGAGGGTGCTGGAGTAGCCATACCAATTCGTCTGCTGAATTATTGTGAATTTGTTGAATTTTCTCTTCCATGGATTTTACAGCACAGTTATAATCAATAAGCTGATTAGATATTAGCCATTCTGTCATATTCTATTTCTTTTTTTTTAGTATAGCAGTTCGTTTTTTCCTGTTATTCCAGTGTGTGACACTGGGCGCAGCCTTTCTTATTCCTAATATACTTAATACTAACTTCTGTGCTATTTCTCCTTAACAAACATAGTACATGACAAATGTTTAATTATTTGTCAACACAGGTCCTCTTTACGTATAGGCAACTTTTTTTATTGAAAAATTCAGAAAAATGTTGTATAATTATTAGTAGATTTTAGGTAAAATATATGGCAAACTCAAAATTTAGCATAACTTTCAACAACGAAATTTCAGAGTGTCTTGCTGGACTGGCTAAAATAAGAAATAAGTCCATTAAAGAACTAACAGAGAAGCTAATACAAGAAGCAATTGAAAATGAGGAAGATAAAATACTAATTGAGCGTGCTGCTAAACGTAATGTTTCAGGTGTAAAGAAAATTAGAAGTGAGGATGTAGACTGGAATACAATATTATCTTCATAGAAAGCGTTCTTGAGAAAGACCTTCCAGCTCTTCCAAAAACAATAAGATTAAGGATCATAAATGCGATAAATAAGCGCCTTACAGTTGATCCCATTAACCTTGGTGAGCCATTATATTACAGATTTAAAGGACAAAGAAGATTAAGGGCTTACTATTACCCACAAATAAAAACATAGTATTGTATTTACTCAAATAATTTAATTTTATTAACCTGAAAGCTTATTAGATTAAAATTATTAAACTAAGAGTTATAATTTTAGCAACTAAAAGCTGTAAATTGCACCATATAAACAGTTATTTCAAGCAAAAGTTATGCCATTAAGAGCTATGCAACAAACATTTATATTTGTGGGTAAAAGTAAGTATAAAGACCAAGAGACTAGGCAGTATTTCTAAAGCTTATACAAAGCATAAAATGGGTTTACTGTTGCATAGTGCCTTAATAGTCAGCAGAGACGGATTACCTTTAGGTCTATCTTCCCAACAATGTTGGGCGCGTTCTATTAGGGAAGAAGAAACGGCACAAGAAAAAGCAAACAGAAAATACCGTACCTCCATAGAAGAAAAAGAAAGTTATAAGTGGATAACAGCTCTTAAAGAAACTATAAACAACCTTCCTCCAAATGTACAACTTGTTACCCTTGGTGATAGGGAAGCAGACATCTTCAAATTTTTATGGGTGGCTGAGACGTTAGGTAGTTTTTATGTAATCCGCAATCGAGCTAATAGAAGATTTATCTGTACTGAAGTCGGAAAAACAGATTTGCAAACACGCATCACTCAACTGCCAGTAAAAAAGAAAATTTCTCTAGAAGTTACTAAAGGTGGAAACCAGAGATCAAGGAAAGCTAATATTGAAGTTAAGTATATGAAAGGCTATATACCTATCAGATCTTCTTCCATTTATGGGTCAAAAGATACAATACATAAAATAAGTGATAAAATCCCTGTATATGTGGTAAGTGCAAAAGAAACAAATCCTCCTGATGGATTGGAAGCTATCGACTGGACTCTACTAACTAATGTACCGATTAATAATACTTTAGATGCCATAGAAAAGATAAATTGGTATAAGCTAAGGTGGAAAATTGAAGAGTATTTTAGGATTTTAAAATCAGGATGTAAGATAGAAAGCTCCCGCTTAGCTACAAAAGAAAGATTACAGAAGTTAATTGCTATAAAAAGTATAATCGCGTTTAAAATTTTATATTTGACAAAAGTGGCTTTATCAAATCCCATGGAAATTTGTACTAAAATTTTAAGCAACGAAGAGTGGAAGGTCCTTTACATGCGTGAGTATCGGGTAGCAACATTACCCGAAGAACCTCCAAACATAAAACAAGCTATTATTTGGTTAGGAAAATTGGGTGATTTATGAATAGAAAAAGTGATAATTTACCAGGGTCTATGACTCTATGGCGGGGCTATGAAAACCTTAAGGAGAGCATTGTTATGCTTCACATCATAACCTCTCAAAATTGTGGGTAAAAGTAAGCATATAACCCAACAGATAATACAAACATACCTAAAATAAGTTTACAGACTGTGTTTTTATGGTCTTTTTCTTTTTTCTTGCTGGTGATAGGATTTGGCCTACATTCATTCTCTTCTTGCAGCACTGAGTAGTATATATTATCAGGGCTCGTTATTAATTGTTCAAATTCATCACTATTTTGGTTTTTTAACAGTTGCTCTAGGGTGTTTTTTGTATTTATAGGATATATTAATCCATCCATTTTCAATGCTTTCTCTTGCCGATCCACATTCTCATGGTCGATTGTATATTTATCTCTACTTGATAATCCGATCATGTGTAGTTTGCCAGCTAAGAACATTATATAGCTCTCTATTAACTGATTCTCACATATCTCTAATACTTCTCTTTTTACTGTTTTGTTAGATGACGAAAGTTCTTTATAGTGACCACCCAAAGAAAAGAACAATGCTATATCTTTATCTGCTTTTATGTCATGAATGGAATAATAGCTGCTGATAACGCACTTATTTAATGCAAATTCTCTGTCATATTTGTTTAATGTATTTCCTTCACTTAGTAACTTTCTAAGACCAATGAGTACTTTATTTTCAAAATCTTCTTCTGTTTTAAATATTGGTTCTCTCTTTGGATTTGCTAAGATGTTAAGTAAATCTAATTTTCTTCCATCTACTACTTCATTTATATATTCATTTAACTCAGATCCTTTAATAACTTCATATATTTTATCTATGACATCTTTAGTATTCAGGTTATTGTTTTCACTTAGAATTTGATAAGCTTGAGCATAAATTAAAAACAGCCCTTGTAGACTAAATTTTAAGTTAAAATATTTATCTAATGGTTCCTCTTTTTTTCTAATGAATTCAGACAAACCAAAATGATTTCTGTGATCCATAAAACGACCTAAGTCAGCATGTTGAAAGCTACCTAAAAAAATAAATAACGTCTCTAATAAATTACCCTTACCAACAATTTTTATTAGTTCTTCAATTTCTTTTATCATTGCTGAAACCTATAATGTTCTACTTTATAGTATAAGGGATACATGGCAAAATAGCAATAAATGTTATTAGACTTCTTGCATAACCTAAACTAAGTAGAAAAAGATACCGTCTCACCAGTCAACAAAAAAATTATAAAAATTGCTCAAGTTACATCATAAAATCAAAAAATACTTCTTATTCATATCCTGTGTAGCGGTACACAGATTATAGTTAGTGGATATGTTGATAAGTAAATTAGTTACATATAAAACAGCAGAAATTTACTTATCAACATATCCACTAACCAACAACATTCAATAAATTTGTGTAAGATGCCATTTTACATAAGATGAATTAGAAGCATTTTTTGATTTTAAAGTACTAAACCTTCAGTTAACCTTTTAGCCCTATAGTTCTTGATATGATCTGGATCAAAGGCCTTTTTTGAACTTAAAACACCAAAAACTATATGAAGTAACTTACGCATTGCAGCACCAACTATGGCCATAGCATGCTTGCCTTTCTCTTTTAATCTTTCGCAAGAAGCCATAATGATAGGATTGTGCTTTTTAGCTGCTATAGCAGGAAAGTACATTGCCTTACGTAATGTTCGTGAACCGGTTTTACTTAATCTGGGCTTGGCATGTACGGATGAGCCTGATGTTATATTTTGTGGTATAATTCCAGCATATGCTGCCAATTGCCTAGCATTTATAAAGGCTTTTATACCAGGAATTTCAGCTAAAATAGCTATTGCTGTTTCCTCTCCTATTCCTGGAATAGTTAATAGGAGTTGAAAATCTTCCAACAATTCTTTGTGTTGTTTTAATAGTTCGCGTATGGAGTTTTTTATTGTTTCTATTTTTTGCTCTATGTTCATTGCAAGGTCTTCCCAAGCATTTGCAACTTCTTTAGGCAGCCTCTCTTTTTTTTCTAAATGATTATTTGCTAATGTTAACTCATCCTTTAACGCATTTGAGCAACGATAAAGATGTTTTAATTTTTTCTTTTCAAGAGAAGGTAGTGTCCAACGAGAAGGTTTCTGTCTTTGACAATAATCTGCAATAATCTCTGCATCAGTCTGGTCATTCTTTTGTCGTGTAAGCTTACTTTTTGCATAAAACCTTATGCAAGCTGGGTTTACAACACTAACGAAATATCCAGCGTTGTGGAGGAACTCAGCCAAAGCTTCGCTATAACAACCAGTGGATTCCATGCAAGCTTTTACTTCTTCTATGTTATGTTTTTGTAGAAAGTTCAGCAGACCTTGAAACCCAGTATCATCATTTTTAAATTTCCTTTTCCTAGTTTCACGCTTTCCTTTTTTACTTATGAATGAGAGAGAAACATCAAAACGTTCTTTTGAAACATCTATACCTAAAAAGTTGTTGATCATATATAACTCCATATACTACTATTAAAAATGAAAAGTAAGGCTTACCTTGTGAATACAGAATTAGAACCATTTAGGTTTTTCTACGATACCGTCCAGCCTCTACTTTTGAGAAGGGAATTCTTTTCTTTCCCACAGATTTTATATCTAAGGTATTGCCCAGAGTTTTTCCCTTCTCCATCTAATGCTTAAGCTTAAAGCATTAGATGCTTTTTTCAAGATACAAGATATTCTTAACACAACAGCAACTATAAAATATCCAGATAGCCAGAAAGTGACTTACACACCACTTACTTATGCTATGTTCTGGAAGGATAGCAAAGCTATTAAAGAAATTCTAGTAGCAGCTAAAGGGAACAGTACTCTTCTGAAAGATATTCTTAACACAACAACAACTATGAAATATCTAGACCGGGAAGTGACTTACACACCACTTGCTTATGTTATACTACGTAGAGATAGTATAGCTGTTGAGAAAGTGTTAAGAGTAGCTAAAGAAAACGGTATTCTGAGAGATATTCTTGACACAACAATAACTATAAAACATTTAGATAGCCGGGAAGTGACTTACACACCACTTGCTTTTGCTATGTTCCGGAAGGATAGCAAAATTATTAAAGAAATTCTAGTAGCAGCTGAAGAGAACAGTATTCTGAAAGATATTCTTGACGCAACAACAACTATAAAATATCTAGATGGTCAAGAAGAAATTTACACACCGCTTACTTACGCCATATCATGTAAAAATAGCAAAACTATTGAAGAAATTTTAAAAGTCTCTAAAGAAAACGATATTCTGAAAGACATTCTTGACGCAACAACAACTATAAAATATCTAGATGGTCAGAAAGAAATTTACACACCGCTTACTTACGCTATATCATGTAAAAATAGCAAAACTATTGAAGAAATTTTAAAAATCTCTAAAGAAAACGGTATTCTGAAAGATATTCTTGATGCAACAACAACTATAAAATGTCCAGATGGTCATGAAGAAACTTGCGCACCGCTTACTTATGCTATACTACGTAAAGATAGTATAGCTGTTGAGAAAATGTTAAGAGTAGCTAAAGAAAACGATATTCTGAAAGACATTCTTGACGCAACAACAACTATAAAACATTCAGATAGCCGGGAAGTAACTTACACACTACTTGCTTATGCTATACTGCGTGAAAATAGTATAGCTATTGAAGAAATTTTAAAAATCTCTAAGGAGAACAGTATTCTGAAAGATATTCTTAACGCAACAATAACTATAAAATGTCTAGATGGTCGGAGAGTAACTGTTACACCACTTGCTTATGCTATACTACGTAAAGATAGTATGGCTGTTGAGAAAATGTTAAGAGTAGCTAAAGAAAACGGTATTCTGAAAGACATTCTTGACGCAACAACAACTATAAAATATCCAGATGGTCAGGAAGAAACTTGCACACCACTTGCTTATGCTATACTACGTAAAGATAGTATAGCTGTTGAGAAAATGTTAAGAGTAGCTAAAGAAAACGGTATTCTGAAAGACATTCTTAACACAACAATAACCATAAAACATAAAAATAATCAAAAAGTAACTGATAAGTTACTTGCCGCATTACATGATCGCAAAGTTATTCAAAAAATTTTAGACATAGCTAGAGAAAATGATATTCTGAAAGACATTCTTAATGCAACAATAACTATAAAATATCCAGATAGTGAAGAAAAAATCTACACACCACTACTTATACAATATCATGTAAAAGCAACGAAGCTTTTAATACAACAAGAGCTATAAATCAAGATGGTCAGGAAAAAACTCACATCCCATTTCCTACCCTTGATAAAAGAGAAACTGAATTAAAATTAAAAGAAAAAAGACAAAGTAGAAGAGATGAGGGATTAAATTTTAACAATGGTAGTAGTGACAAAAATGTTGAAATAAAAGTTAATGGGGATATCTTGTTGCAGCATAGTAGTGGAATTGAAAATGAAATAAATCATACTGCTGTACGTAATGATGTAAGGGGGGTAAAGCCTCTAATAGAAAGTAGAGTAAATGTTAAAGTACAGAATATAAATGCAGTGATTGCAACTTCTGTGACACTTGAGTTGGTAGCTAGTAAAATAACATGTGTACTGTCAAAACCCACCACTAAATTGGAAGAAGTAGCTATAACATATTTTCAAGGTTTAGCACTATATTTGTGAAACTTAATTTATATGTGCTAAACAAGATGCTGATTAGTTTTATAGCTAACCCAAGAAAGGTTTCCCTACGTCATACCGCCGCGGTATCTCTAGATCCCGCTAACAAGTAGCGGGATGACGATTGTCGTTTAGCCATAAATATTTAAGAAATTTACCAAATAAAAAAAAAGGCAAAAGAAGCCCTGGGGTTATTATCTGCTTTAAAATATTGGCGTTTTTTATGTTTTAAACGCTTGACAAGCAAGATTTAGCTGCTTTTAATTGCAACTAACCTATGCTGCAAATGTTTAAGAAATTTACCAAGCAGAAAAAAAGACAAAGAATCCCCGAGTTAGCTAGTCTTTTACTATCTCTGTCGAGTATTGGCATTTTTTGATGTCTTGTAACGCTTTATAAGCGCGTTCAGCTTATTTAGATAAAAATCTAGATGTAGATGAAGTTTTGTAAAGACATACAGTATCTATATACTGCAAAAAATTGAACATAAGACGCCGATACATTAAGTAATCCTTACCTTTTAATCTGCAAATTGGCGAAAGCAAATACAATAGCTTCAGTTTCATGATAAGGGGGCTGGCGGAGTTTGTCAAGGAAGTTTTTCGTTTCTGTGAACCACCTGCTAACCGACAGCTAACATTAACTACCGATATCGTATCTGAAGAAGCCCCCTGGCCATTCTAAAAAATTTAATGCTGAGTACACCTTACTTTTGGCTTCCTCTATAGTGCTCCCTTCTGCTACTATATTTAGCACTCTTCCGCCATCGGAAACTAAGTTACCACTTTCATCGAATTTAGTACCAGCATGAAACACCAACACACCAGGAATGCTTTCAATCTTATCTAATCCTTTAATTACTTCTCCCTTTTGATAATCACCCGGATAGCCTTTACTTGCAACAACTACACAAACTGTAGATTTGTTGTTAAGTTCCACCATTTTGACATTTAACTTTCCTTCTGCAACTGACAACATCAATTTTAACAAATCGCAATTTGAATCAAATCTAGGTAATATAGATTGCGTTTCTGGATCACCGAATCTAACGTTATACTCGAGAAGTTTTGGGCTATCTTTGCAAATCATTAAACCAGCAAAGAGTACTCCTTTATAAGACGTACCCATGTTAACCAATGCTTGAGCTGTAGGGTATATTATTTTTTGGATAATTTTTTGCTCCATGTCCTTACTTATAATTGAAGGTGATGAGTACGACCCCATACCTCCAGTATTTTGGCTTTCATTACTTTCATCAACTCTCTTATAATCTTTTGCACACCCAAGAGTTACTACTTTCAACCCATCAATAAGAGCAAAAAAACTTACTTCTTCTCCAACTAAAAACTCTTCTATGATTATTTCTTCACCTGATTCACCAAATTTTTTCTCCACTAGCATTGAATTTATTGCTGAAAAAGCTTCGCTTTCTGTATTACATATAACCACCCCTTTTCCTGCTGCAATTCCATTTGCTTTCACTACAAGTGGAAACTTTATTTTATTGCTACGTATAAAATCTTTAGCTAACCCTTCATCAACAAAACACTCGTACTTGGCAGTTGGTATACCATATCGTTTACATAGTCCCTTGGTGAAAGACTTCGATCCCTCAAGTTTTGCAGTTGCTTGACTTGGAGCAAAAACATTTATTCCCTCCGCAACTAAATCATCAGCAAGCCCATCAATTATTGGTTGTTCTGGACCAATAACAACCAACTCTATATTTTCTCTCTTGCAAAATTGTGTAACATCCACTGAATTTTGAATATTTACATCCACAAGAGCCCCAAGATCTTTCATAGCTTGGCGACCAGGAGTTACATATAACTCAGTCAAGATAGGAGATTTTTTTAGAGCCCAAAGTAGAGCGTGCTCACGCCCACCAGAACCTATAACCAGAACCTTCATCTTTATTTCCTCGCTTTTCTATATGTCAAAATTATTATTTGCTTATAACAGTATCATTACTCATGTATTTTTGCAACACGTTTGGTATTGCAATCGACCCGTCAGAATTTTGATAATTCTCCATTATGGCAATAATCGTTCTTCCTATAGCTAAAGCTGAGCCGTTTAAAGTGTGAATATATTTTTTCATCTTTTTATCAGTTTCTGAAGAGTATTTAGCGTTCATCCTTCTTGCTTGAAATGCACCACAATTTGAGCAGCTTGATATTTCTCTATATTTATTTTGCCCAGGTAACCATACCTCTATGTCATAAGTCCTTTGTGCAGCAAAACCCATATCGCCACTGCAAAGCAGCATTACTCTGTATGGCAATTCTAATTTTTTTAATATCTCTTCAGCAACACTCGTCATACGCTCAAGCTCATCATTTGATTGGTCTTCAGTTGTGATACTAACCAATTCCACTTTACCAAATTGGTGTTGCCTTATCATACCTCTCGTGTCTCGCCCTGCGCTGCCTGCTTCTTTACGAAAACACTCCGAATATGCAGTAAAGCGAATAGGCAGTTCTTTTTCTTCCATTATTTTGTCAGCAACTAAATTTGTTAAAAACACTTCACTTGTGGGAATCAACCTCAATTCGTCGGTAGTTAAATACGAATCGTCAGAAAATTTCGGTAGCTGACCAACATTATACATAGCCTCGTTTTTCACCAAAGTCGGGTGGTACAGCTCAGTATAGCCAAATTCATTAACATGCATTTCAAGCATAAAATTTATTAGCGCTCGTCCAAGCTTAGCTAACTGTCCTTTTAATATCGTAAATCTTGATCCGGAAATTCTCGCCGCTTGTTCGAAGTCCATTAAACCTAATTTTTCTCCGAGTTCATAATGAGATTCTGGTACAAAATCAAACTGTCTTTTTCCTCCATATCTTCTCACCTCTAAATTAGAGTTCTCATCTGCGCCTATTGGCACATCTTGCGCAGGAATATTCGGCAAGTTAGATAAAACATTCACTAACTTATCCTTTTCTGCTTGTTCTTTTAAGCTGATTGCCTCTATCTCATTTGTGATGCTTTTTGACAACTCTATTTGCTCTTCACAGGGGCTCTTGCTCATTTTAAGCTTTTTTATTTCCTCTGTGATTTCATTGCGCTGCCTATTCAAATCCTGCAGTTTAGTGGTTAATGATCTTTTCTCGTGATCGATTTCTAATATCTCTTCCGCAGTAGATTCTCTAATTCCCCTGCTTTTCATTGCCTTTTCAAATCCTTCAGGGTTTTTGCGTATATATTCTATATCGTGCATATATTGTGCTATTACTAACATTGTTACTGTACTCCAAAAGCTCTTAATATTCAATATTTTCTCATACTACTAAAATTATTATGGTTGATTTTTTTGTTAGAATTTGTTAAAATTTAATTAACTTAGCGTTCATAGGGTGTAGTATGTTGGGCATTACAAAAAATAATCAAAAAGAGAGCACTTACTTTGCTGGTGAGGAATTCGTTATCTACGCTACTTGTGTATGCCTAGCAGCCACATTCGCTGCTGGCTGTTTAGGGGCGGTAATAGGATCCCCTCTATTGACCTTTCCACTTGCTATGCTCATCTCTAACCCCGTAGTTTGGGTTTTAATGGGAATAATTCTTACAGTAGCATACAAAATGGTTGTTGAACCTTTATTTTACTTAGCGAAGAACTATATTAATGGAAAAAGAGCTTCAAAGGGGGAAAAGAGTGAAGAAAAAGATACAGAACTACAAGATTTGCAAGGCAAGACTCCAGAAAAGCAAGCAAGACCGAAAACTCCTGATAGGGATAGTGGTGTTATTACATCGGAAATAGCTATAGATAATAATTCTTTTTTACATCAAACAGAGAAAGAAAAGAATTATAATTACAAATTAACTACTACTGATATTAGAGATATTGTAAAAAGCAAATATGGGTGGATAGCACACAAAAATAAAAAAGGCTTAAAAGATACTTCTGAAGGTGTGATTTTTGCTTGTCCTGACTCTACATCATCTTTAGAGCAAGAACTAAAAGAATATAAAAATAAAGTAGAACGAGAGGGTAGTGATTTAGTGTTCACTTCAATCCTTAATTTAAATGGAAACCATTGGGTAACACTGGGTGTTTCTTACGACGAAAAGAGTGAAAAGTTTAGAGCTTGCTATTGCGATTCATTTGGTGAACCATTACCAGAAGAGGTATCAAGTGCGCTACAGAAAACTCTAGGAATAGACAATAGTAGTATTAGAAACTCAAAAGCTAAACAACAAGATGATAAGTATAATTGTGGAATATTTGCCTTAGAGAATGCTAAGAAAATTACAGATATGCTGAAAGCAGGCAAATCGTTTGATGAAATTGATGATCAGCTAAAATATGAACTTAGTTCAGAGCAATTAATAGAGAAGAGAAAAGAATTTGCAAAAGCGTTGAAAAAGGATGAACAAAGCAGGGCTGGCACGCCAAGCCCTGTATTAGGTGGTCCAGGAAATATAAGTCGTAAAGATAGCGGAGTAAGTTTAGATTCAGTAGAAAGTAAGCAAACAAAAATTGTTCAATATAATACTACAGGTGATGGCAACTGCTTTTTCCATGCGGTATTTGGTGATAATAGCTCTGGTCAATATAAAACTGAAAAAGCACAAGATATGAGAATGGAATGGCACAAATTTTTAAGTCAATTTAACTCTTTGAATAATCCAAGGATGCCTGAGTTATTGAAGGAACAGATGCAGAAAGTTTTTGGTGCATTCTTAGAAAATCCAAATCATTTGATTGGTATGTCGGACTCAATAAAAGATTTGGTTCAGCATACAAACAGACGGGTAGAGAAGATCAAAAAAAAGACTAATAAATTAATAAAAAAGTTATGTTGTCTTACGACATTAAAAGAAAATGAAGTTATAGGTGATTTAAGAAGCATTAGTGCTAGTAATCTCAATATTAGTGAAAGAAAATATGATAGAAATTATAATAGTGATACTGCAGCAAATTCTTTTCTCAATGGCAAATCCATTTATAGATCTTATCTAGAGGCAATCAGCAGCCAAAGTTACCATGTTTTCATAGAAGAAATTTCTATCTTAGCTTCGCTGGCTAATATTGAAATTGACGTCTACTATAAAAATAATGGTAATGATGTAAATACATTGTTTCTGCCAAATGCGGGAATGATAAATGAAGGTTATCAGCAGAACAACGAGCTATGGGGAAATAAAGAACAAGAAACGGTATACTTGGCACCTGGTCATTATGAGAGAGCTGAGATAGTAGAGGTAGAGCCTTCTCTTATGGAAAAAGTAAGTTCGGCTATACAAAGTGTTGTAACAGTATGTGTAAATGCGCTAGGTTTGAACACATAGAATATATGTCCCTACAAGTAGGAAATTTGACAATTGATTCTCCAGTTATTTTAGCTCCAATGTCTGGAGTGACTGATTATCCGTTTAGAAGTATTGTGAAGAAACTTGGTGCAAGTTTGTTAGTTTCAGAGATGATTGCAAGCAGAGCTATGATTATGCAAACTCGCCAGAGTTTGCAAAAAGCAAAAGTCGATGCATTAACTGCTGTGCAGCTTGCTGGGTGTGAGCCAGATGTTATGGCGGAGGCTGCAAAATTAAACGAGGACATGGGAGCAAAAATTATAGACATAAACTTTGGTTGCCCTGTTAAAAAAGTTGTAAACGGTTATGCAGGATCAGCGCTAATGCGTGATGAGAAAAAAGCCGCTGAGATAATTGAAGCTGTGGTCAAAGCAGTGAATATGCCAGTTACGGTGAAAATGCGCACTGGATGGAACGATGAAAATCGCAATGCCCCGAGACTTGCGAAAATTGCCGAAGACTTAGGAGCAAAAATGATCACTGTGCATGGAAGAACAAGAGCGCAGCTTTATAATGGTCAAGCAGATTGGAAATTCGTTAGAAATGTTAAAGAGCAAGTGAAAATTCCAGTTATAGTAAATGGTGATATTAAAAATTTAAATGATATTCAGAATGCTCTCAAAGAATCTGGAGCAGACGGAGTGATGATAGGTCGTGGTGCCTACGGTAAACCTTGGCTGATTAATCAAGCAATGAACTTTCTCAGTGGAAGTGAAACTTCTGAGCCAACAGCTTCAGAGAGATTAAGCATCATACTCGAGCATTACGACAATATTCTTGAGTACTATGGAAATGACACAGGAATAAAGATGGCCCGCAAACACATAGGTTGGTACAGTAGCGGGCTTCAAGGCTCATCTGAATTTCGTGTGAGAGTAAATAACATGACAGATAGCACAGAAGTGAAAGAAAATATTATTGGCTTTTTTGGTCAAGAGACACACTAGCTGTACTCAATTCGACTGATCGTATGCCACTACGCTCTCTTCCTCACCAGAGTGTAAATGACAACCATTATCCATCAACCATTCCTCGTCATAAGTTTCAATATCAAAATATTTTTCATATTTATCCACATTATCACAAAGTGAAAGTGCTCTGATCTTATTCATAATCAAACCTGTACCAGCAGGAATTAATCTTCCTACTATAACATTTTCTTTTAATCCACTTAAAGGATCACTCTTCCCGCAGAATGCTGCTTCTGTAAGTACTTTTGTTGTCTCTTGGAAAGAGGCAGCAGAAATAAAGGAGCTAGTTTCAAGACTTGCCCTAGTAATCCCCTGCAGAATAGGAAGATAATGAGTAGGCCGTTTGCCAGAGTTACTCATAGCATCATTTTCCCTATCAACTTCCAGCTTGTCAATGCTTTCGCCAACCAAGTACATAGTATCACCAGGATCAGTAATTTCCACTTTTTGTAGCATTTGTTTTAAGATCACCTCTAAATGCTTATTGTCTATACGAACACCCTGCAATCTATAAACTTGCTGTATTTCAGAAATCATATAGTGCGCTAAAGCTTCTAACCCAAGCACACGTAAAATATCATGGAGATCAGGGTCACCATCCATCAATAGATCACCTTTACGTACAAAATCACCTTCATTGACTATTACATGCTTACTTCTTGATACCAAATATTCAACTGGAGAAATTTGTTCATCTACAGGTTTAATTAATATACTGCGTTTTCCTCTACGGTCTTTTTCAGAAAATGCTACATAGCCATCTATCTCACTAACAATAGCATGCTCTTTAGGACGACGTGCTTCAAATAACTCTATAACCCTCGGTAAACCACCAGTAATATCACGAGTTTTAACTGACTCTCTTGGTGTTCTTGTAATAACATCACCTGCATGAACCTTCTGGCCATCTTGTACATTGAGCACTGCACCGATTGGTATAAAATAACATGCTTCAACGCCACTTGCGAGTGTCATTACTTTACCATTATCGTCAAGCAGCACAATACGAGGACGTAAATTAGCTCCACCAGAATGCAATTTCCAGTCTTTTACTACTTTGCTTGATATTCCTGTAGATTCATCCATCACTTCAGTGATCGAAATTCCATCTTTTAAGTCCTGATAAGACACTGTACCAGTCTTCTCCGTGATAATAGGCAATGTATAAGGATCCCATTCCGCAACTTTATCGCCAATTTTTACTGACCCACTCTCATCTACATAAAGCTTAGCGCCGTAAGGTACACTGTGCTTCAACTTCTCACTACCAAGGCTATCAATCAACACGACTTCACAGGAACGGCTTATCACAATTTTATTTCCGTTTCTATCTATAATTATATTACTATTGTTTAACTTTATTTTAGCATTAATAGAAGCTATAATATTCGAGGATTCAACGCCTCTAGTCATTACTCCACCTATATGAAAAGTACGCATCGTTAACTGAGTACCTGGCTCTCCAACAGATTGAGCAGCTATAACACCAACTGCTTCACCTATTGAAACAATTTTACCAGTTGCAAGGTCTCTTCCATAACATAAAGAACATACACCAGGACTTATTTCACAAGTTAAAGGCGATCTAATTTTTACAACATCAAGACCTGCAATGCTGATTTGCTTTACTTTATCCTCATCAATTAATTCCCCTGCTTTTACTAATAATTCTTTTGTCACTGGGTTATATATATCATTTGCAGCTGTTCTACCCAGCACAACACTCTCTAGAGATGCAACTATAGTACTTCCTTCAACTGTAGCTCTCACAACAAGACCATTTTTTGTTTTACAGTCATGCTTTGTAACTATGCAATTTTGAGATACATCAACTAAACGACGAGTTAAGTATCCAGAGTTTGCAGTTTTAAGTGCAGTGTCAGCTAAACCTTTACGCGCACCGTGAGTAGAATTAAAGTATTCAAATACGTTCAATCCTTCACGGAAATTAGAAATTATAGGTGTTTCTATAATCTCACCAGAAGGTTTGGTCATGAGCCCTCGCATTCCTGCTAGCTGTTTCATCTGTGAAGTAGAACCCCTTGCACCAGAGTTAACCATCATATACACTGAGTTGTACTTACTATTTCCATCATATATAGATATTGCTTTTAACATATCATTAGCTATCATATCCGTACACTTAGACCATTCATCTATAACCTTGTTATACCTCTCACTTCTAGTTATTAGCCCATCTTGATATTGCATAGAGAATTTCTTAATTTCACCCCTCGCGTGATCAACATGTGTAGCTTTAGTTTCAGGTATAACCATATCACAACGACCAAAAGAGACACCAGAAAATGTGGCATACTCAAAGCCAAGTACCATTAATTTATCAGAAAATGCCACTGTAGCACTTTGACCACAGTTACGATATACCAAATCAACTATACCAGTTATTTCCTTGACTGTTAATATCTGATTTATTAGATCGAAGCCTAGATTCTCATGCTTAGGAAAAATTTGCCATAATATTAAACGGCCAGGAGTTGTACAAACAGTTTTATAGTGAGTTTCACCGCTGCTATTAATATACTCCATCCTATACTTTATACTAGAATGAATATGTAAAGTACCATCACTCAAGGAATGCTCAACTTCACAAAAAGCACCAAAAGATGGTAAATTATCTTCCTTAGGTTCTTGTAAAGTCAGATAATATATACCAAGTACTATATCTTTACTAGGAACTATAATCGGTCTGCCATTAGAAGGACTTAAAACGTTATTAGTGGACATCATCAACACCCTAGCTTCAAGCTGAGCTTCCAATGAAATTGGCACATGCACTGCCATTTGATCACCATCAAAATCAGCATTAAACGCCGTACAGACAAGCGGATGAAGCTGTATTGCTTTGCCTTCAATAAGGATTGGCTCAAAAGCCTGAATACCAAGTCTATGTAGCGTAGGCGCTCTATTCAACAAAACAGGATGCTCTTTTATTACCTCTTCAAGCATATCCCAAACTTCTGGTTTTTCTGCTCTTATCAACTTACTAGCAAACTTAATAGTTGGAGCCATACCATACATCTTAAGCTTTGAGTAAACAAAAGGTTTGAATAGTTCAAGAGCCATTCTTTTTGGTAATCCACACTGATTTAGTTTCAAAGTTGGACCAACAACTATTACAGAACGTCCAGAGTAGTCTACCCTTTTTCCTAAGAGGTTCTGGCGAAAACGACCCTGTTTTCCTTTTAACATATCACTAATGGACTTTTTATATCCAACAGCACCAGCTTTATTTACCAAAGTATTACGACGACTATTATCAAAAAGAGAATCAACTGCTTCTTGTAACATCCTTTTTTCATTACGAATCATAATCTCAGGAGGATTTAAGCTCAACAATTTCCTCAACCTATTATTTCTATTAATAATAGTCCTATAATGATGATTCAGATCAGAAACTGCAGGACGACCACTCTCAAGCGATACCAAAGGACGCAAATCAGGT
The DNA here is from genome assembly GCF_918697765.1 of Wolbachia endosymbiont of Phyllotreta cruciferae. Lineage (NCBI taxonomy): Bacteria > Pseudomonadati > Pseudomonadota > Alphaproteobacteria > Rickettsiales > Anaplasmataceae > Wolbachia > Wolbachia endosymbiont of Phyllotreta cruciferae. The sequence continues at coordinate 53,992 of NZ_OU953855.1, read as the reverse complement.
GGTAAAATAGGTATAGTTGTAAGTATCATCCACTCAGGCCTATTTCCAGATTTAATGAAGTTTTCAACAATACGCAATCTCTTTATAATTTTCTTTCTTCTTATCTCAGAAGCAACAGATTCTAATTCTAGTCTTAAATCCTTCCTAATTTCATGTAAATCAAGGCGCGTTAGCAACTCTCTTATAGCTTCAACACCTTGCATAGCTACAAAACTATCGATCCCATAGCTATCTTTAGCTTCATTATAAGCTTTTTCACTAATAATCTCACCTTTTTCAAAAGGCGAAACAAGAGGATCTATTACGATATAATTATCGCTATATAAAATATTCTCAATATCTCTGAGAGACATATCCAATAATGCTCCAATTCTTGAAGGAAGCGATTTCAAAAACCATATATGAGCAACAGGAGATGCAAGCTCTATATGACCCATCCTTTCTCTTCTTACTTTAGAAGATGTAACTTCTACTCCGCATTTTTCGCATATGCGACCTCTGTGTCTTCTTTTTTTGTATTTTCCACATAAACATTCATCGTCATTGACAGGACCAAAAACCTTAGGGCAAAATAATCCACCTTTCTCAACTTTGAACGTACGATAATTTGCAGTTGAAACATCTTCTATCTCACCACAAGATATACGCTTAATACTTTCAGGGCTAGCAATCGATATGCTAACCTCATTAAAAGGTTGTGCAATGTTAGTGTGAGATATATCTTCAATCACTACATCATTTTGCTTTAAATCTACATTTAAACATAAAGAACGTAGTTCTTTTATCATCACATTAAAGGATTCAGGAATTCCACATTCAAAATTACTGTCACCTTTTATTATCGATTCATAAATCTTAACTCTACCATTAATATCATCAGACTTCACAGTTAACATTTCCTGCAAAGTATAAGCAGCACCATAGGCTTGTAATGCCCAACATTCCATTTCACCAAAACGCTGACCACCAAAATGAGATTTTCCTCCAAGAGGTTGTTGAGTAACCAAACTATAAGGCCCTACTGAACGCGCATGAATTTTACCATCAACCAAGTGGTGCAACTTAAGCATGTACATGTAACCAACTGTAACCTTGCGGTCGAATTTTTCACCACTGCAACCGTCATATAATACAGCTTGTCCAGAGTTATCTAAACCAGCAAGTTCAAATAATTTTGCTATTTGTTCATCTTTTGGACCCTCAAATACAGGTGCAGCAACAGGAACGCCATCACGTAATTTGCGTGCAAATTCAATGAGATTATTATCACTAATATTACGAATATCATTACAGATAGATACGTTACTGCCATAGCTATAAACCTCAATCAGAAAGTTACGTAAATTGCTGTATGAACTTTTACAAGAGTTCAAATAGTTCTCTACTAACTCATTCAACTCGTCATTTAGTGCATTCTTATTAGGTGTATTTAAAACAGAAGCCGTTATTTCATCATCATCAATATTTTCAATTTTTTTATTATCAAGGTATGCTACTGCAAATTGTGTAAAATTATCATCGTTAAGGGACCTAATTCCCTTGCAAAAAGCACTTTTGATCTTATTGATCTCATCGAGAATATTACTTACCTTTTCCCCTAATTTTCTACAAGCCCAACCTACATGCGTTTCCAGTATTTGCCCTACATTCATTCGTGAAGGAACACCAAGAGGGTTAAGAATAATATCAACAGGAGTACCATCTTCCAAATAAGGCATATCTTCCACTGGCACAACTCGAGAAATCACACCTTTATTTCCATGTCTACCAGCCATTTTATCCCCTGGTTGCAGACTATGTTTCACAGCAATGAAAACTTTTACTGACATCGACACACCTTGAGGCAGGTCATAACCTTCATGTAATTTTTCTACTTTTCGCTTAAACTGTGCTATTGCATGTGATACTTTTTCATCAAAATCTTTTTTTAAGCTCTTAACTTGCTCAGAAATGGATTGGTTTTTTAATCCTATACCCCACCATTGCTCACGTTCAATAGAGTCAAATTTTTCTCGATCTTGAGAACCAGAATTAATAAGAAGTTTCTTCAGTTCATCATAGAAATATTCACTAGTAACATTGATTATATAATCTCGCTCTTCCTCAAAGTCATTTATCTCTTTTTGTTTGATGAGTAATGCCCTTTCATTTTCTTCAACCCCCCTGCGTGTAAAGACTTGTACATCAATTACTGTCCCTTCAACATCTGGAGATGTATATAAAGAGGAATCCGCACAATCGAATGACTTTTCACCAAAAATTGTCATTAATAACTTCGTTTCAGGAGGCAATGAAAGAGAAGGTTTAGGTGTAACTTTACCTACCAGAATATAGCCTGGACCAACTCTTGTACCAATTTTCACTATACCACTATCATCCAAGTGATATAGATTTTCTTCATTAACACCAGGTATAGCACGAGTTATTTTTTCTGATCCTAAAGGGGTATCATGTACCACACAGTCAAATTCTTCTATATGAATAGAAGTAAAGAGATCTTTTTTAACAACTTCACTAGAAATAATAATAGAGTCTTCAAAATTATAACCTTGCCAAGACATAAAAGCGACTAGCAAATTTTTACCAAGCGCCAACTCACCACTATTAATTGCAGGACCATCAGCTATTACATCACCCTTTTTAACATAATCACCTACGCACACTAGCGGTCTTTGATTAATACAAGTATTATGGTTAGAACGCTGAAATTTCCTTAGATGATAAATATCTACGTCCAAGTAGTTAACCCTTTCTTTATCAAAAGCACGTATAACTATAGAGTTACTATCAGAACTATCAACTATGCCATCGCGTTTTGCTAAAACTACAGCACCAGAGCCAGAAGCTACAAAAGACTCCATACCAGTAGCAACCAGAGGAGCGGTAGGCTTCAATAAAGGTACGGCCTGACGTTGCATATTTGAGCCCATTAATGCTCTATTAGCATCATCATTTTCTAAAAATGGAATCAAGGAAGCTGCAACTGATATTACCTGCTTAGGAGATACGTCAATGTAACTAACTTGGTCGCTACTTACCATGACGAAGCTACCAGCATATCTACAGTATAGCATGTCATCAACAAAGCAATTATTTTCATCAAGCTTTACGCTAGTGTCAGCTATATGATGTGAGCCTTCGTCTATAGCAGAAAGATACTCAATTTGATCAGTAACAACCCTATTGACTACTTTTCTATAAGGGCTTTCAATGAAACCATATTTATTAATACGCGCGTATATAGCTAAGCTGTTGATTAACCCTATATTTTGCCCTTCAGGAGTCTCAATAGGGCAAATTCTTCCATAATGAGTTGGATGAACATCACGCACCTCAAATCCTGCCCGTTCTCTTGTTAAACCGCCAGGACCTAACGCGGATAACCTTCTTTTATGTGTTATTTCAGATAACGGATTAGTCTGATCCATAAATTGAGATAATTGAGAAGAATTGAAGAAATCTCTTAAAACATTAGTTAACACTTTTGGATTAATAAAATCAGATGGAGAAACTTTATCTAAACTAGAAGTGGACATAGAATCAACTATTGCGCGTTCCAATTTCAACAACCCAGTTCTAAATTGATTTTCTATAAACTCTCCAACTGATCTTACTCTTCTGTTTCCTAAATGATCAATATCATCTACAGATCCTTGACCGTCACGTAACAATACTATTTTTTTCACAATTTCAATAATATCTTCATGCGTTAAAACAGTTAAATCCTCATCATAATTTAATCCAAGGTAAGAGTTAAGCTTCAACCTACCAATGTTAGACAAATCATAATATTCCGGACTGAAGAAAAGATTACGGAAAAACTCTTCTACTATCTCTAAAACAGGAACTTCACCAGGACGCAAAACTCTATATATTTCATATAGTGCATCCTGATAAGACATGTTTTCATCTAAGAAAAGCGTATTTAATATATAAGGTCCAACAAACAAATTATCTATGTTCAACACTGATATTTCATCTACAGATAATAACTCAAGCTTCTTTATGTCTTCCAGCTTTATAGATTCACCAGCAGATAAAATTTTCGTAGAGCTAGCACTATCCATTAAATCTTCTGCGAGGAATAAACCACATATAGAATTAAAAGGAACCAGATACTCTTTCAATTCATTATCATATAGCTTTTTAGCTAGTCTTGAGGTAATACGAACGTTAGCTTTAAGCAGCACATTACCTTCAATATCCATTAAGTCGAAAGGCAGCCTCACTCCTTTAAATTTATCAGGAACAAAAGGCACTTTCCAACCATCTTTATGTTTTACATACTTTATTTTCTCATAAAATCTATCGAGTATATCATTATTTGATAGACCCAACGCCTTTAATAAAACTGAAATTGGCAATTTTCTTTTTCTATCAACACGAAAATACAAATGGTCTTTAACATCAAATTCAATATCAAGCCAAGAACCCCTATAAGGAATAATTCTAGCAGAATAGATCAATTTACCAGAATTGTAAGTTTTTCCCTTATCGCTATCAAAAAATACACCAGGAGACCTATGCATTTGTGAGACGATAACTTTTTCCACACCATTAATGATGAAAGTGCCCTTATCAGTCATCATAGGCAACCCACAAAAGTGGACTTTCTGCTCTTCTATAGATTTTACAACGGTTGCAAGTTTAGAATGATCTCCACTCTCTTTAATCGATTTATATTCATCAAGAGAAATACCATCCTGCATAACAACAAGACGTATAGAAGCAATAACCTGAGCAGAAAAAGTTACATCACGCTTTATACACTCAGATTCATCATACTTAGGATCATCTACCCTACAACTTATAAACTCAATAGTAGCCCTACGCAAAGGATCATTTATTGGAAAGATTGTATGAAAGATAACTTCAAGTCTTTCATTACCCTTATTCTTAGGAGTAAAAGAATCATATGATTCTTTTTGAACCTTAACCAAATCCAATAAAGAATCTTTTAAATCAATCGACCTAGAATAAGAAACTCTAGGAACAAAAGCACCAGAAGCGTACATATAAGAAGAATCAACCATTAAAATACCCCAAACTAATTAAAAGAGCTATATCAATATAAAATTAATACATTAAATATTATTCAAGCTCCACTTTAGTTGCTCCTGCTTCAATAAGTTTTTGCTTGATTTTTTCTGCTTCGTCTTTAGGAACATTAGCAGTCAAATCTTTAGGTAAAGATTCAACCAACTCTTTTGCTTCTTTTAAACCCAATGTAGAATTAACCTCTCTCACAGCTTTAATAACTCCTATTTTTTTACTCGCATCAATTTCTTTAATCACAACTTTATACTCAGCTTTTTCTTGAGCAGCAGGAGCAGCAGCATTATCACCAATAGGCGCCCCAGCACCAACAGCTCCACCAAGAAAAGAACCAGCAGGCAACCCTATTTTCTCTTCTAAAACTTTTACAAGTTCAGAAGCCTCTAATAGGTTTAAAGATAATATTTTATCAACCAAATCACTTGTTACATTACTCATAATTACCACCTTACTTAACAACAAATTTATTTTTTAGAACTATAATAATCCAAAACTCTCATAAGCCTCATAGAAGATGAATTAATAGACAACGCTAACCGAGCAGGAATATCATAAGATATTAAACGCATAATTTTAACACGCAATTCATCCAGAGAAGGCAACTTAGCCAGTTTATTAACATCTTCCACTGTTAACAATTCATTTAAATGAGCTGCGCAAATCACAGACATTTTTTCTTTGTTAGCATTAGTAAAATCAACTATTAATTTTGCAGCTTCTACTATGCCACTAGAGTATATAATAGCAACAGGACCGGAAAATTTGCCTGATAAATAAGAGAATTTACCAGTCCTTTCCAAAGCCAAGCGCGCTAGAGTGTTTTTAACTACTAATACCCCACCTGCTATAGACTTCAGACTATTCCTCAGAGTTAATGAATCATTAGCATTTATAGATTTAAAATTTACTAATATCAAGAAATCATTATTTACAAATACGTTTATTGTGCTCTGTATAAATTCATCCTTATCTTTACGCTTCACGGTATCACTCCCTTAAATTATATCTTCCACTTTGCCTATCTTATAAGCTTTACCCATAGTTGAATTTAAAAAAACACCCTTAAAGTAAATTCCTTTCGCAGAAATAGGTTTATTATCTTTAATTACTTTAAGAAAGGCTTTTAAATTTTCTAGCAAGTCATCAATATCAAATTTAATATTTCCTAATTTACCATGAATAACACCATTTTTATCTGTTCTAAATTTTACCTGACCAGACTTAATGGTTTTAATAGCTTCTGCAATGTTAGAAGTCACAGTACCAAATTTAGGGTTAGGCATCAGCCCTTTAGCACCCAATACTTTTGCAATAGGAGTGATTTTTGCCATAAAATCAGGAGTAGTAATGCACCAATCAACATCTAACTTTCTACCTTTTTTTATTTCTTCAACTAAATCCTCTCCTCCTGCAATATCAGCACCAGCTTTTTCAGCTTCTAATAAATGTTTATCTTGAGCGAAAACAGCTACTTTAATATTCTTCCCGATACCTTTAGGCAAAACTACTGTACCACGCACCTGCTCTTCAGATTTACGTGAATCTACGCCTAAATTGACCGCAATATCAACTGATTCATTAAATTTTGCTGAAGCAGACTCAACAATCTTCCTCAAACACTGCTTAGGATTATCATTATATGTATTCATTTACCTAACCTTCCACAACTTCTATACCCATAGATTTTGCAGTGCCTACAACCATTTTCACTGCTGAATCTTCATTATCCACTTTCATATCAACCATCTTGCACTTTGCTACTTTAATTATAGCAGACATAGGTAATTTAGCCACTAATTCTTTACCAGGATTACCAGAACTTTTACTTAATTTAGCCTCCTGCTTAAGTAAATAAGCCACAGGCGGACCGCTGACAGTAAAATCATGAGAGCGATCATCCTTTATGGAAATTCGCACTGTTACTAAATCGCCTACTTTATAATTAGCGTTAGCAGCACTAGTAACTTTATTAAAAGCTTCACAAAACTTAGGAACAGGTATACCACGTGGACCAAGTACTGAAGCAACTTTCGGTCCTGGAACTGCTTTCCCAGCTTCCATAAGTAAGTTAATCTTAGCAACTATAACACTCATAATTAATCCTCTATTTTCTCTACTTGAGCCAGATCAAGCTCTATTATTGTCGGCTTACCTAAAATCGATACTTCCACATTAATAATTTTTTTCTCATCGTTTACCATATTTACCTTACCAGTAAAATTTTGAAAAAGACCATCATTAATTTTCACTTTTTCACCTTTTTCATAACCATAACCTAACTTCTTTGTCTCTTGAGCATTATAAAGTGCATTACACATTGAGTGAATCTCATCATCCAAAATCACCTTTGGAATATTACCGTTTTTCAAAAATCCATAAACCTTAAGAGATTTTGGTATATTATTGATAAAATTCAATACTTCATCGCATAAATTCACGTATAAAAAGACATAACCAGGAAAGCATTTCCTTCGTGTAGCAATTTTCTTAGATTTCAACTCTACTTCACTTAGCTCTTCATATGGAATAAAAACTTCCTTAAAGTAATCATTAACACCCAATCTCATAGAATTTTCCAATATATGTTGGCGCACTTTCTCTTCACAATTAGAAGCAACTCTCAAGATATACCATTTATACCTATTAAATTCTTTACACTTTAAACTTATCTCATCATCTAAAATCATCTCAAAATTACCAGATTCGCCACTGCAGAATCCAGGCGTTTGATTCAAAATATTTTTGCTTTCATCACACAGATGCATATATACATACACTTCACATAATTCTTTTATATCAGACTTTGAATTACATACCGTTTGATAAGGAATAAACACTTCCTTAAAATAAACAGCATTACTTACCAATTCGCGTATACCTTGCTCATATCCATAATCAACTTTAATGATATACCATTTATATTCACATTCCATAAATAATTCCAAATAAAGCCTTAATTACGTAAAGAGACATAAAATCCACAAAACAGAAGAAAATCGAAAAGCATAATATAACAATCATTACAACAAATAGAGATGACAACACCTCCTGTTTCTTTACCCAAGCAATTCTTCGTATTTCTTGCTTTATATCACAGAAAAAACCACACAAACTTTTTAACATTTCCACCACAACATTAATGCAGGAGCGATAGGAATTGAACCTACAACCTCTGGTTTTGGAGACCAGCGCTCTACCAATTGAGCTACACTCCTATAACTCAAACTCTCACTCCAAAATTTCAGAAACAACACCAGAACCAACAGTTCTACCGCCTTCTCTTATCGCAAAACGCAATCCCTTATCCATTGCTATCGGTACTTGCAATTCTACTTCTACACTCACATTATCTCCTGGCATTACCATCTCCTTCCCATCTAGCAATTTTATGCTCCCAGTTACATCCGTTGTCCTTAAATAAAACTGTGGCTGGTAATTCGCAAAAAATGGTGTATGCCTTCCTCCTTCCTCTTTCTTTAATATATAAACCTCCGCCTTAAACTTTCTATGCGGTGTTATCGTCCCCGGTTTCGCTAATACTTGCCCTCTCTCCACTTCTTCTCTTTTTGTTCCTCTTAACAATATTCCTACATTGAGTCCTGCACTTCCCTTATCCAGCAACTTCTTAAACATCTCAACACCTGTGCATATCGTCTTTTGCGTCGCTTGCAGACCTATTATCTCTATCTCTTCTCCCGTCTTTATCTCTCCCTTCTCTATTCTTCCTGTTACCACTGTTCCTCGCCCCGATATCGAAAATACATCTTCGATTGGCAATAAAAATGGTAAATCCACAGGCCTTGGTGGAACCGCTACATATTCATCTAACTTTTCCATCAATTTGTCTATTGATTTCTTTCCATATTCGCTGCTGTCATCCTCCAGCGCCTTGAGTGCTGAACCAACCACCACAGGCACTTCATCCCCTGGAAATCCGTATTTACTCAGTAATTCCCTCACTTCCATTTCTACTAAATCTATCATATCAGCATCAGCAACATCAGCTTTATTTATATACACCACGATATATCCAACACCTACCTGCTTCGCCAGCAATATATGCTCTCTCGTTTGTGGCATTGGCCCATCAACCCCCGACACTACCAATATCGCCGCATCCATCTGTGCTGCACCTACTATCATGTTCTTTACATAGTCAGCGTGTCCAGGACAATCAACGTGTGCATAATGCCTTTTTTCCGTCTGATACTCAACATGCGCTGTTGCTATCGTTATTCCCCTCTTCCTTTCTTCTGGCGCTTTATCTATCTGATCGTACGCTACAAAATTTCCATAATGCTTCGTTATCGCCGCTGTTAACGTCGTCTTCCCATGATCCACATGTCCTATTGTTCCCACATTTACATGCGGCTTTCCAAATGCTTCCACTACTGCTGTCATAATTATTACCCTTAATTATACTCTAACTTTAACTCATCAACCACATATTGTGGCACTTGCTCATAACAAGAAAAATGCATACTATACTGCGCCCTTCCCTGAGACATAGAACGCAAAACGTTGATATAACCAAACATATTTGCAAGAGGTACCGAAGCAGTAATTATTTTACTATTATTACCTAAATCGAGCATATCAGCAACATTTCCTCTTCTACTATTTATATCACCCATAACATCACCCATATATTCTTCAGGAGTAATGATTTCAACTTTCATTATAGGCTCCAGCATTTTTGGACCAGCTTTATTTGCCATCTCTTTAAAAGCACCTTTAGCAGCAAGTTCAAAAGCTAAAGGACTAGAATCAACCTCATGAAAAGCACCATCAAGAAGGGTAGCCTTAAAATCAATCAACGGAAATCCCGAAATTATACCACCTTCTTTTATCAACTCCAAGCCATTTTCTACCCCAGGAATATACTCTTTTGGAATAGCACCACCTACAATTTTACTTTCAAATTGAAACCCAGAACCAGGCTCAAGAGGTTCAAATTTTATTTTAACCTTAGCAAACTGACCAGCTCCACCAGATTGTTTTTTATGAGTGTAATCAATTTCAACAGATTTAGTGATAGTTTCACGATATGCAACCTGAGGAGCACCGACGTTAGCCTCAACGTTAAATTCGCGCTTCATTCTATCAACAATAATCTCAAGATGGAGCTCACCCATGCCTTTCAATATAGTCTGGCCACTTTCCGCATTTACTGACATTCTCAAAGAAGGATCTTCTGCAACCAACCTATTTAGAGCAATACCTAATTTTTCCTGATCTGAAGTGGTTTTAGGTTCCACAGCAATTTCAATAACAGGCTCAGGAAATTCCATACGCTCCAATAATATAGGAAAATCAACAGAACATAAAGTATCTCCGGTGGTTGTTTTCTTTAGCCCAACTAAAGCAACTATATCTCCAGCCCTAGCCTCAGTTATATCTTCTCGGTTATTTGCATGCATAAGTAACATTCTGCCAATCCCTTCAGTTTCGTTTTTTAACGCATTTGAAGCGGTAGATTTAGACTTTAATTTACCAGAATAAATACGGATAAACGTCAAGCTGCCTACAAATTTATCCGTCATCACTTTAAATGCAAGAGCAACAAATTTCTCTTTTTCTGAAGGTTTGACCTCAATTTTCTTTTCTGAATCTTTAGGATCAATTCCAACAATTACATCAACATCAATAGGAGAAGGTAAAAAGTCAACCACACCATCTAAAAGTGGTTGTACGCCTTTATTTTTAAAAGCTGATCCACACAACACAGGAACAAATTTTCCTTTAATGGTCCCATTTCTCACGCATTTTTTCAGTAAATCCACTGGCAGATCATTAGACTCAAAGTAAGTATTCATCGCTTCATCATCCATCTCAGCTGCAGCATCTAATAAAAGATTTCGATATTCTTGAGCCTTATCAAGCAAATCAGAAGGAATATCTTCATAAGAAAATTTAGCGCCCAACGTTTCTTCTTGCCATATAATGGCTTTCATAGAAATAAGGTCAATTATACCTTTGAAATCTTTCTCACTCCCTATTGGTAAATGAATAACTAAAGGTGCTGCACCAAGCTTCGTCTTTATCATATCAACACATCGATAAAAATTTGCCCCTATTCTATCCATCTTATTAACAAAGCAGATACGAGGAACGCTATATTTATCAGCTTGACGCCACACTGCCTCAGATTGAGGTTCAACTCCAGCAACTCCATCAAATACAGCAACTGCACCATCCAAAACCCTTAAAGATCTCTCAACTTCAATAGTGAAATCAACGTGACCAGGAGTGTCTATTATATTGACCCTATGATCATTCCAAAAACATGTTGTTGCAGCAGATGTGATTGTAATACCACGCTCTTTTTCCTGCTCCATCCAATCCATAGAAGCTGCACCATCGTGCACTTCACCAATTCTATTTTGCTTACCAGTATAAAATAAAATACGCTCTGTTGTGGTAGTCTTACCAGCATCTATGTGAGCCATTATCCCTATATTTCTGTATTTAGATATTCCAATTTCCATATCACAATTAATTAGCTAACATTAAAAACGAAGATGAGAAAATGCCTTATTAGCTTCAGCCATTTTATATTTTTCTTCGCACATCTTAAACGCACCACCGCGTTTATTATAAGCATCCAGTATTTCAGATTGCAAACAATCAACAGTGGTTTTTCCACTCTTTTTTCGAGCAGCAGAAGTTGCTTTAGCAATCCACCTTAACGCTAAAGAAACCGCTCTATCTTGTCGAACTTCAACAGGTACTTGATAAGTTGCACCACCAATGCGTCGAGAACGCACTTCTATAGAAGGAGTAACATTTCCTACTGCTGTCTCAAAAATTGATAACCCACCTTCGCCTATTTTCTTTTCAGCTAAAGACAAAGCGTCATAGATAATCTTTTCTGCAGTAGATTTTTTACCACATTTCATGATTGTATTAATGAAACGCATCAGCAAAACACTGCCGTAACGCGAATCAGGACTTATTTCTCTTTTTTTTGCTTTATTCCGACGAGCCATAAACTTTAACCAGATTTCTTTACACCATATTTTGAACGAGCTTTCTTTCGATTTTGCACACCACGCAGATCAAGGGCACCTCTTATTATGTGATAACGCACACCTGGCAAATCTTTAACCCGCCCACCACGTATCAAAACAACAGAGTGTTCTTGTAAATTATGACCTTCACCAGGTATATAAGCCGTCACTTCACCATACCCACTAATTTTTACTCTGGCTACTTTACGGAGTGCTGAGTTAGGCTTTCTAGGAGTTGTAGTATACACCTTAGTGCAAACACCTCTCCTTTGAGGGTTGCTTTCTCCCAAAGCTGGTACCTTTTTCTTATGGGTCAATCCTAATCTACCCTTACGTATTAATTGATTTATCGTAGGCATATGTTATAAACTCAAGCTCATTAAAATAACTAAGTTTTTAGTTATAAAATAATAAACCTCAATAGTCAATATAAAAATAAACATTACTACTCTAATAATTAAGCTCAACTGCCTTGAAAGCCATCAGTAGACTTCTTGCACTACCTCCCAAGCCACAACTGTCATTCAGTAGAAACGAAAAAACTTACTTGACACCCTTCGCCAGCCCCATTATCATGGTACTGAAGGTATTCATTTATCTTCAATCTGTGCAGATTAAATGACAACAGTATTACGTAATTGGCGTCTTATTTTTAATTTTTTGCACTATGCACACTTTACGTCTTCACAACATTTCTGGGTTTTTACCTATATAAGCTGAAACGCGCTTATAAAGCGTTTAAGACAGTATAGTACGCCAATTTGCAGGATTAGAGAGTGACAACTAGCTAATACGGGATATCTTTTGCCTTTTTTTCTGCTTAGTAAATTTCTTAAACATTTAAACTAAGGTGAGTTGCATTTAAAAGCAGCTAAATTGCAGTGTTTAAGACTTAAAAAACGCCAATACTGAAAATAGACAATGACTAGGGCTTCTTTTGCCTTTTTTTTGCTTGGTAAATTTCTTAATATTTATGGCAACATGAACTGAGCAGGAAGGTGTCATTCCAGTGCTTGACACTGGAATCCAGTTTTCCATATAATCTCATCGAAAATGTTGTAACCACTTTCTGTGCTAGTTTGCTTGCTTATACCAACTCTCATTATTGGCCAGTCAAATAGGAGACATTGCAGAGTTGTTTAATTGTGGAGCTGGCAAGAGAAGTAATAAATTTGCACAAAGCACCCTCAAGCAGAGCAATTGTATCGTATATTTTATTGCGCAAAATGTTCTGTTTTATATATAACCAAAGCCTCTCAACAGGATTTAGCTCTTACTTTTACCCACAATTTTGAGAGGTTATGATGTGAAGCATAACAATGCTCTCCTTAAGGTTTTCATAGCCCCGCCATAGAGTCATAGACCCTGGTAAATTATCACTTTTTCTATTCATAAATCACCCAATTTTCCTAACCAAATAATAGCTTGTTTTATGTTTGGAGGTTCTTCGGGTAATGTTGCTACCCGATACTCACGCATGTAAAGGACCTTCCACTCTTCGTTGCTTAAAATTTTAGTACAAATTTCCATGGGATTTGATAAAGCCACTTTTGTCAAATATAAAATTTTAAACGCGATTATACTTTTTATAGCAATTAACTTCTGTAATCTTTCTTTTGTAGCTAAGCGGGAGCTTTCTATCTTACATCCTGATTTTAAAATCCTAAAATACTCTTCAATTTTCCACCTTAGCTTATACCAATTTATCTTTTCTATGGCATCTAAAGTATTATTAATCGGTACATTAGTTAGTAGAGTCCAGTCGATAGCTTCCAATCCATCAGGAGGATTTGTTTCTTTTGCACTTACCACATATACAGGGATTTTATCACTTATTTTATGTATTGTATCTTTTGACCCATAAATGGAAGAAGATCTGATAGGTATATAGCCTTTCATATACTTAACTTCAATATTAGCTTTCCTTGATCTCTGGTTTCCACCTTTAGTAACTTCTAGAGAAATTTTCTTTTTTACTGGCAGTTGAGTGATGCGTGTTTGCAAATCTGTTTTTCCGACTTCAGTACAGATAAATCTTCTATTAGCTCGATTGCGGATTACATAAAAACTACCTAACGTCTCAGCCACCCATAAAAATTTGAAGATGTCTGCTTCCCTATCACCAAGGGTAACAAGTTGTACATTTGGAGGAAGGTTGTTTATAGTTTCTTTAAGAGCTGTTATCCACTTATAACTTTCTTTTTCTTCTATGGAGGTACGGTATTTTCTGTTTGCTTTTTCTTGTGCCGTTTCTTCTTCCCTAATAGAACGCGCCCAACATTGTTGGGAAGATAGACCTAAAGGTAATCCGTCTCTGCTGACTATTAAGGCACTATGCAACAGTAAACCCATTTTATGCTTTGTATAAGCTTTAGAAATACTGCCTAGTCTCTTGGTCTTTATACTTACTTTTACCCACAAATAAAAACATAGTATTGTATTTACTCAAATAATTTAATTTTATTAACCTGAAAGCTTATTAGATTAAAATTATTAAACTAAGAGTTATAATTTTAGCAACTAAAAGCTGTAAATTGCACCATATAAACAGTTATTTCAAGCAAAAGTTATGCCATTAAGAGCTATGCAACAAACATTTATATTTGTGGGTAATAGTAAGGCTTTAAAACTAGCGGTTACATATATTAGTGAAGAAAATATTGTATTTAGTCATAGGGGTAGAAAAAGGATTAGAGTTGGTGGCTATCTGAAAAAGTGTGAAAAGAGAGCAGAGAAGCTACTTGACTTTAAGTCCGAATATAAAAGTGATCGTTATGCTAAGGCAACTTTCATAACTTGGAAAATTACAATTGATGCTATAGTGCAAAAAAAATTTGGGCCGGAAGCATTGAGCATTCTCGAGATAATGGCCTATTTTTCTCCTAATGAGATTTATATAGAAGAAATCTTTTCACAGCAAGTAGCTAATGATAAAGAAGCGTTGTGGAATGCTGTTGAGTTACTTAATCGATATTCAATGATTAAATTAAGGAAAGGAGTAGTAAATATTTACAGACTAGTGCAAAAGGTGACTAGATTAAAATTACAAGAGAAAGGCCGAGAAGAAGAGGTCTTAAGGAAAGCTCTAGAATTGATAAACAGTTATGATGTATTAATAGATAATTCTATTGTTGCATCTGTTTGGGGATATGTGAGTAAGTATGGTGAGTTAATTGACGAATTTTACTTTAATCCTATTTATGGTAGATGGAAATATACGCCGTTGCATTCACTTGCCGAAAGTGGCAGTTATGAGGCAGTTAGGTGCGTATTAACACATATGGAAGAAAAACACCCAGATAAATTTAATTGTGTTGTTAATGCTAGGGATGGATCTGACAGCACTCCATTGTGTTCAGGCAATGGCGTCAACTTAAGGAAAAATATCAGCGATAGTGTATAAAATTTCTCTCTAAAACTTTTACCATTAAATTATCCAGAAGCCGCAGGAAACAGCACTTTTGTTTCTATTTTATTTCAACAAAGAAGTTTAAAATGTGTCCTTTTTAGGTGAAACATGCGTGCGCCAAGCAAAGTGCGTAAAGTCCAGTTGGTGAAAATCCAACCCAGGCAAAGCCTAGCCAGCAGGCTGGAACAAACCACTATGCTGCGTAAGGTAACGAGCGTAGTAAAGCTAGTGGAATGGACAACACAGGGTACAACGAAAGTGAAGGTATTGAGTCCCGAAATTCTCGATGTCATAGAGGTCGACACGTTGCATATAGTGGAAGACAGCAAGAAGGGTAACAATAGGGCAAGTTATCACTCACTCTATCGGGATCTGAGGCCGTATCACGTGTTGAGATGGAGTTTACGTAAACTTGGGAGATCCTTTGTATTCCTATTAAGGTACGTTGGAACAAGTCAACAAAGGCGAGTACTGACGGAAGATATAAAGGAAGTCGGACTGATTGATAGTACTCAGAGTGTGGGAAAGCCACATACAAGGGGAAGCGGTCAGCAATATAGTGACTGGTTTAGGAATTGCTATGCCAATACAACGGAGGTTGGAATAACGTGCAAAGAAAACTAAATCAGATAGCAGTAAGAGCCAGGCAAGATAAACGATTGAAATTTAATCGTTAATTCATCTGATAAACGCAGAGAATCTTGCTGAATGTTATAAAGAGCTAAAGCATAACAAAGCATGCGGTATAGACCAGGTGACAGTAGAAGCTTATGGAGAAAATCTTGAAGAGAAGCTCAACACTCTGGTGGATAGTATGAAAAGAAAGCGATATCAACCGCAACCAGTGAAAAGAGTATATATACCAAAAGCTGGAAGCAAAGAGAAACGCGGGCTTGGAGTACCGTCTACAGAAGATAAGTTAGTCCAGATAATGCTGAAGAAGATATTAGAAAATATTTATGAAGCTAACTTTCTGGATAACTCATATGGTTTTCGTCCTGGTAGAAGCTGTCATCAAGCGGTAAATGCACTAAATAAAGCAGTTATGTACAGACCAACTAACTATGTAGTAGAAGTTGATATCAAGAAATTCTTTGATAATGTCCAGCACAAATGGCTAATGAGATGCTTGAGAGAACGGATAACAGACCCAAACATACTGTGGTTAGTAAAACGATTTCTTAAGGCAGGAGTAGTCGAAGCAGGACATTATGAAGCAACTGAACTAGGCACACCTCAGGGGGGAATAGTAAGTCCTATACTAGCTAATATATAGTTGCATTATGTGCTGGATTTGTGGTTTGAAAAGAAATTCAAGCTAAGATCTAAAGGTTATATGGAGCTAGTTAGGTATGCAGACGATCACCTGATTTGCTGCGAAAGAGAAAAAGATGCTAGAGAACTCTTAGAGTCACTGAAACAAAGGCTAGGAAAATTTGGACTGGAAATATCTGAAGACAAAACAAGAATAGTAAAGTTTGGCAAAAAGGAGTGGCAACAAGGAATAAGGGAGAAACGAAAAACGGAAAGTTTCAACTTTCTAGGATTCACCCATTATGGTACAAGGAGTCGTAAAGGTAGAGTAATGGTAGGTCATAAAACCTCGAAAGAAAATCTATCTAGAAAACTTAAAGAAATCAAAGAATGGGTGAAAAAGATCCGAAATAAAGTTCACCTTAAAGATTGGTGGTCAATACTTAAAGCAAAACTAACAGGACACTATAACTACTTCGGAGTTAGCGGAAATTACCGGTGGTTGAATAAATTCTTCTGGCGGGTAATCAAGCTAGCGTATAAATGGATAAACCGACGTAGTCAGAAGAAGAGTATGAATTCAAATGTAAAAGACAAGACTTAATCTGACAGACAAGAATTAACTGACAGAAGAATTGAGGTAGTCAAAACTAATATCAGTCTCTTGTGTAATGCTACTAATATTTTTCTGAAAAGCAACATGTTTGCTATCAAGAAAAGTCTGCATAGGCGTCTTACCATAGCAATATTTACCTGAATGCGGTCTTGTTTCATTGTAAGAACGCAACCAATAATCAACATCAATCTGTAGACCTTCCAAAGAATTGTAGATTTTCTTTCTGAAGATAATATTGTAACACTCATCTTGCATAGTTCTATGAAACCTTTCACATATGCCATTAGTCTGTGGAGAATTGGCTTTGGTCCTAGAATGATCGATATTTTCGATTCCCAAATAAAGCTGATAAGCGTGATTTTCAGGCTTACCACAATACTCTGTTCCTCGGTCTGTAAGGATACGCAATAATGGCACATTTTGCTCATCAAAAAATGGTATCACTCTATCATTCAGCAAGTCAGCAGCAGTAATAGCCGTTTTGTCTGTATAAAGCTTGGCAAATGCTACTCGAGAATAAGTATCAATGA
The DNA here is from genome assembly GCF_918697765.1 of Wolbachia endosymbiont of Phyllotreta cruciferae. Classification (NCBI taxonomy): domain Bacteria; kingdom Pseudomonadati; phylum Pseudomonadota; class Alphaproteobacteria; order Rickettsiales; family Anaplasmataceae; genus Wolbachia; species Wolbachia endosymbiont of Phyllotreta cruciferae. The sequence continues at coordinate 36,118 of NZ_OU953855.1, read as the reverse complement.
AGGTCTGCTGGTAGATTCTTCCTATACCTTTTATATTACCTACATAATAGGTATCTTGAGAACCCAAATAACCTGAATGTTCGGTGTCAATTTCACCATGTGCTTCTCTTTGTTCTTTAACTTTTTCTAAAGCTGCAAGTTGCTCTTCGGTTAATATAATTCCATCTTGAGCTACTTTTGCTTCCAGTGCTTTAAGTCTTTTCTTGAAAGTTTCAAGATCATTTCTCAGCCATATAGATCTCACTCCTCCCTGAGAAATTATTATACCTCTTTTTCTCAGTTCATTTGCAGCTCTTTCTTGCCCATATGCTGGAAATTCTGTTGCTATACCAATCGCTGCTCTTTCTATATCGTCGGAAACTCTATTCGCTAATAGAGGTTTTTTCTTACTTATCTCATGTAATGCTTCTTCTCCTCCATTTTCGTACAACTCTTTGAATCGATAAAATGTATCTCTTGAGTATCCCATCACTTTGCATGCTTGAGATACATTTCCTAGTTGTTTTGCTAGTTCTAATAACCCTAGCTTTGGTTTTAGTATTTTTGTTTGTATTGTACTCATTTCTAACACTCCTTTCTTTTATTATTTTATAACTTACTTTTTTAAAGTGTCAGATCAAGTCTTGTTTAATACAATTCAAAGCAATTTATACACTATCTACAAGTTAATCCATTACCAAAACCAAGAATATGCTACTCATTATATACAAAATAGGAAATGCTGTGAATACTACATTGTGGAGCCGTGTGCGGGAAAGCTGCAAGCACGGTTCTGGTGGGGGAGTCATAGCGATAAAACTTAATCAGGAGGATTTAAAACTATGACTTCTACCAAACAAAAAGGAAAAATCTTATTCTACAAATTAAAAATATAATATACTCGAAAGCTTTTCAGAGAATCCATTGTGTTGAGTTTTACACGAACAAGAAAACTTCCTTTTTCGGCAGTATTTTCTATGATTTTAAAGTTAGTTAAAAAAAGTTTGGGAATAGAATGTGAACTTATGGAGCCATTGACATGTACCCTCAAAGCAAGCTTTTTCTAAAGCAAGATATAAGATTTGTCATACAGGTTTTAAAGAATTTAAGCATCCAAACAGCCTATCAAGATGAGCCTGAGTTGGAGAGGCTATAGGCTTATTGCAGCAGATGGTTCTGGTATGAGATTACCGAGCTCTGAAGAAATTGTATCCAAGTTTGGCCGTTTTAAACCAAATGGAACAACAGGTATAATGCCACCATTAGCAATTTGTTTGTTGATTTATGTACTTCGCTGATTTGCAGTGCTCGCCTTGCGGCTTGGAATGTGGGTGAGCAAACGTTAGCAGAAGAACAATTACCTGAAGTCGTTACTCAAATGCGTTCATTAAATCAAGATAGATTATTATTTATCTACGACCGTCTTCATTAAAATTCATTCAGCAGCATTATGAATTGAAAGTAGACTTTATTTTTCGCTTGCAAAAAAGAAATTATAGCAAGCTATGGGAACGAATTTCATCTGGTGAATTAGATTTTGATTTTGTGCTAGAAAATAAAACGAAAAGCCAAAAAGTAAGAGTAATAGTGCTGACATTAGCCAACGGAGAAACAGAGGTATTGGTTACTTCACTTTTTGATCGAGAAAAATTTACTTTGGAAGATATCAGCAAAGCTTATGTATTAAGGTGGCATATAGAGGAGTGCTATAAACGACTCAAAATAGGTGCAGAGTTAGAGAATTTTTCTGGCGTAAATTTAGAGGCTGTATTACAAGAATTTTGGGCAAACTTAGTCATGTGTAATATATTGTCGCTTCATATGTGTGATGCACAAGGGCCTTGGAATCCAGATCAAATTGCTGAGTATCGTTTAAATTTTTCGGTTTTATTTGGTGTAATGAGGCAGAAACTCTATCAGGTACTTATTGCGCCAAAAAACTTTCAAGCCCTTTTTGATAGAGCAAGTATACGCGCTAAAGTTAAAATCCGACCGGGACGATTGTATAGCCGCGATAAGGTAGATAAGCCCAAACGCCATCATGTCTTTAGGAGAGTTTGCTAATGAAAGTTCTTAAGTTGACGCCATTGCCTGTACTCTTAAGTTCTTTAGCTTTTGCATCCAAGCCTTGATTTAGCTTTTTCTTCTCCTGCGCAAACTGAGCTTGTGTATTTTTAAACTCTTCCAGCTTTTGGTTCGCATCATTCAGCTCTTGATCCTTGCTGTTAAGTTCCTCAGTTTTTTCATTCAAGCTTTGTTGTGTACTCTTTAGCGTTTCTTTTAGTTGACTCTTGTCTTGAGTCAATTGAGCTACTTTATCATTAAGCTCATCACACTCTTGTTCTTCTTGTTTCAATTTTTCTTCTAATTTTGGGGCATATTCAATCGGTATTTCAGAAAGCTTAATATCCTTATTTTCTTCCCTGACTTCTTCAAAGAATTTCTCGCCATCTATACATGTAAAGTTAAGTAGACAATTTATTAAGTGGTAAAATGGACTAAGCACGTAAGAAATATAAAAATACCTAGATGCATTGCTGTCTGATTTAAAATTTTCCTGCTTTACTTCCCGAATAAGTTTATAATAGGTATCAATTTTATGATAGTATGGCTCTAAATAATCTAGAACTTTATCCGTTTCTAGTTTTAATGGTTTACCTACATGTTTATAATGCGCACCAGCATTACCCTTACTATTACCCACAAATATAAATGTTTGTTGCATAGCTCTTAATGGCATAACTTTTGCTTGAAATAACTGTTTATATGGTGCAATTTACAGCTTTTAGTTGCTAAAATTATAACTCTTAGTTTAATAATTTTAATCTAATAAGCTTTCAGGTTAATAAAATTAAATTATTTGAGTAAATACAATACTATGTTTTTATTTGTGGGTAATAGTAAGAGCATTACCGTGTGGCAGACATGGTACTGGGTCTGATTGACAAGCTACTCTAATAGTCTTCTTTCCAAGACACTCACTGTAAACTTCAGCAGCATCATTGTAGAAAACTCTTGGGGAGCCAAAAGTTGCAACATTAATGTCTTTGGCTTCTTCTGTTTTATCAAGACATAAAGCAGCTATAGTAGCAAGAGCACCTCCCATGCTATGACCTGTAACATTAATTTTTAAACTTTTGATTCCTTCTAATCCTTTATCATTAGCATGCCCTTGTAATATCTTGTGTACGCTGGGCCAAGAGCGTTTGAATAAAGAGTAGAAACCAGAGTGGATATAATTATCTCAAGATAAAAATGATAACTTAGTCAAAGATGCACGAAGATCTTCCTTCAAATCATTCAAATCGCGAGTACCATGATAAGCTATAGTTACTTCTTTGTCTTTAATAAAAACATAACCAACATCTCGATTGTATGAATTGCTACCCGTCAAAGCATAGCCGACATTGTGTTGTTCTAATTTATAATCACTATCCGAGCAATATTTATCTTGAATGAGTTCATTGTCATAAAATTTTATTATTTGATAACCTGCTTCTTCAAACTGCCTTTTAGTTTCATATTCATCTTTCTTTAATTTCCTGTCCCCATCACCATAGGCAATTTTACTGAGAGTACACATTTCTAGTAATTTTTCTTTATCAAATTCTGCAATTTGTCCTGTTATCAGATCGGCAAGGTCAGAAGCATCATTTAACTCACTATTCTCAGAACGCTCTATATTCTTCCATATTTTAATTAAACTAGAAATGTCTTGATTCAAAAGCGCGTCGAGATCATGTTCATCTCGAGCTTCTAATTCACTCTTAATTGGTCCGAGCTTTTCAATTAAGACCTCTTTTATTAAAGTATTGCTAATATTTACAAAATCATCGCTAATAGAATTTTGATTATCAATAACACCTGGCATATTTCTTACTTACTACAAGCTTAATTAACTTAGTATACCACTATGCAATTATTTAGTCAAATAAGTTATCAATTTAATAAGATTAACCATAAATCTTTTCGTCTTCAACGGTACAAGCAATATTTGTTCAGGAGCGTTTCTGGGAGGAATATTACAGTAACTAGCGTTAACAGCAATTCAATTATTTACTTTCTTCACAAAACACAAAAAAAGTACGTATATTTGTGAGAGTTTTTTACGTAAAAGGGGTGTTTCAAAAACAAAAACGTAAAATTATTACAACAAAGCTAAGCGAATTAGTTCGTATATAAATGTGGCAAAATAGGCTAATATAGCTGGTTTTACGGTATAGTAGAATTATAATATAAAAAAGTTCGCACAGAACAAGTGGTAGACCATGCCATTCCAAGAAAAACACTTCTCACACTTGCTTGTTAATTATGTAAAAGTTAAATTATATTATTGATTTAATGATAAAAATATGAAAATATATACTAATTAAAGTGATGTTGTTAGCTATAAAAAAGTAACTTGCTTTAATGATTTTTGCTGCTATATATGCTATAAGTTTAATATAGTGGGTTTGATATGTTTGGATTAAATGAAGTACCAGATCTATCATCTGATGGTGGTGCTCGAAAAAGCGGTGTTACTAGAGAGCTTATTTCCATTTTTAGTCAGATAAAAAAGGCAGAGAATGAAGAGAGAAAAGAGGAGCTAAATCGACTTTTAGAGTCATTAAGGAAGAAATTGCCTGAGGGCTTTAAGATCGGAGCTGCTGTGGGTGAAGGGGATTGTTTTTTTGATTCAGCTGCTCAAGGATTGAATGAGCTAAAAGATAAAGGTCTAGTCGAAAATAGTGAAAGGTTTAATGTAAAATCATTAAGAAAAGATTGTACAAATGATGCTAGAAAATACAAAGATAAAATTGTAAAGGATGCAAATGAAGGTGGCTATTTTGTTCCACAGAAGAATGTTGCTTTTCCTCATTTTAAAAATATTAAGGATAAAAAGGGAAATGATGTTCCAGATGTGCAGGAGACTTTTGACAAATACTCGGACTATATTAAAAATGTGGCTACAGAAAATGGTCCTATTCCTATATGGGGAAGACTAGATATTGAAGGAAGAATGATATGTGACAAATATAAAGTAAAAATTAAAGTGATAGAACTTAAAGAAAAACCTATAGGTGATACAAATGTTATTGAAAGCGAACAAGGCAAAGGCACTAATGTTATTACTATGGTAAATTACAAGTATCACTTTGTACCACTTCTTAGTAACCTCGAAGAAGATATTGAAGGAGCTATACTAGTTTCTAGAGAAGAGGTTTATGGTATAGCAGATGAAGAAAGTCCTTCTTTGATTGAAGATATCAAAAATTATGATCTCGAAGAAGGAGCAGAACAGCAGTCACAAGCACAGAACCAATCTAATCGCGATTCTTTACAAGGCAAAATTCATTTTACTGCAATTGATATTTACCATGGGTTAAACCAAGTAACATTCGGTAGTGATGATTCAGGTAATTCTAGAGGATGGGCAGATATTGATTATATAAACAATTTTATGAACAAGGCAATTGCAAATAATGATAATCAGCTTGCCTATTATATTAGTCCTATTAACTTCGGGTTTAATGAAGAGGAGGCTATTAGAGATTCACTGAAACATATTTGTCGAAGAGTTGTAGATAATTCTGAAATAAATGATCATTATGGTACTGAGTTAGATAAGCCTTTTATTTTTATAGCTAACACTGAAACAGTTCTTGCTAATGATCCTACAGGTATTGATAAAAAAGAAGGAGGTTTTCACTGGATTAGCTGGGTATTGCTGCCTAAAAAACATGGGAATTTATTGGGTGAAGAAATAAGTAATGATCAGTATCAAGTTTTCTTTTTTGACTCTTTTGCCAAAAGAAAGATTCCTGAAAGATTAAAGGATGGTTTGACTAAGGGTACAACCTTTGTCGAAGATCAGATTACTGTAAAATTGCTCCCTTTTTGTAAAGAGAACGAAATAGTTTTTAATGATAATAACGAACTAACTGGTCAGCAAATGAATGGAAGCGACTGTGGTTGGTGGGCAGTTTATTATGCGTTGATGGCTGTTTATACTGGAGGAGTAGAGTTTCTTGATCCTTTGAAAGGAAAGAAACTATCTGCAGTACCTTTGCGTAATATAATGAACTTACAAGAGGCTAGTGTTATACAGCAGCAGTCCTTGCAAAATAGGGAAAATCATTATAAGGGGAGTAGCGTTTCAGCTAAAAGTTCTCTTGATCAATCTTCTAAAGAATTTATTCAATCTACCGAAAAGGGGAATTTGCGAGTACGCTTGCAGAATAGTGTTATTGATGACATTGCAAAGTACTCATATAAGTGGACTGAAGATAACAATGTGATTTGGGGAGTTGAAGGTCCTGGTAGGCTACCAATAGAATTAAATAAGTTCAAGAAGAATAAAGATAAAACATTAATATACATTGTCAATAAAGATGGTAACCACTGGGTAACATTGGTTGCTATCCATAATAATAGGCAAGGAGATATTTTTTTCTATGCAGACTCTTTTGGAGAAGAGATCGAAAAGTGTCTTGTAAATGGTCTTGGTAGAGGTGATACTGATAGTAATACGCAGAATAAAGTCTCTTATGGAAATAAGGTCAATCAGTATTCGGTAGATCGTAACAGTCAGAATATTGAAGAAAATAGCGATGATATCATTTTTGTTGAAGATACTGCTCCTCTTAAACAAGATGGAAATGATAATATACGGATGTCCTTAGATAAGTTTTTAGAAAGGGAAGGATACTCAAAGAATAGTATTCACAGTGTATCTTGCAAACAGCAGGATGACAATTACAATTGTGGAGTATTTGCTTTAGAAAATGCAAAAGCAATTTTGAATGTGGTGAAGGGTGGTGATTATAATGTTGCTAAGGTAGAAGAGAGCTTGAAAGCAGTAAACAAAGATATAGAATCTTTAAATATCTTAAGGAATTGTTTCGCTAGTAGTTTAACAAAAGTAAGTCCTATTAACAAACAGAGTTCTGTGGCATTTTCTAGTAGCTCTGAAAAAGGTATTGAAGAAAGTGTAGAGCAGGAACCCTTGCACAATACTGAAAATATTCCAAGAGAAAATGAGCAGGGTATTACGTTTCAAAAGAAACCAGGTAAGAAAAATTTTGATGATGGTAAATCCTATCAAAAGGGTGTGGTATCATATGAGGAGTTAGAAAAACAAACTCTCGGAAAGCTTAAGGAGATCTCAAGAAAGTATATTCTGACTGATGAGGAAAAAGAAAAGAAACTTTCTGATTTTATAGAGGGACAAGAGAAGGGTAGAAGAAAATTTAGCGAGTTGTGGGAAGGTTTTGTTAGCCTTTCTGAGGAGGAGAAGAAGAAAGCAATTTTGCGTATTTTCTTTTTTGCTGAGTTTTGGGATTCTAGTAAGGATGAAAATGAAGATGCCTTGCGTAATGTTGTGTGGAATGAACTTTACAAGCTAAATGCTCAAGATTACATATTTAGAGAATCTGTTGATTATCTCATATCTTTTGCTTCAAATCCTTTAGTTCCTATAGATATTTATACGAATAACAATAGATTGCAACGAGTACTATGTAGAGCTAAATCTTTTCTTTCAAATGATGAAATGGGCAACTTAATCATTAAAATTTGCATAGAAATCTTTAGTATGCATAATACCTTTAACAGGGGTGAATTTATTAAATCTACCAAGGTTATAGACCAACTATCTGCTCTGAGCAAATTTTGTGAAGTCGGTAGAAGGCAAGATAAAATTGCTGATTTAAAATTAGGTAATGATCAAGATTGTGAAATAATTTATTCACTGTTAGAAGAAAGATCACAGCTTAATATTAGGTCTGCTATAAGCTCTTTAATAGAAAAGATAAAATTAAAAGAAACAGAAGAGAAAGAAAATACCTTAGATATAAATAATTCTCTAGAGGACTTTATCAAGGATTTATGTAAAAATAAAAAAGATCCGAGACAAATTTACCAACGCAATCAAATAGAAGGGTTTCTCAAACAATATGATTATTACCTTATTACCTTCGCTATAGATGAAGTTATTCAATATAATGGATCGCCTTTAGAACAAGTATTAAGTATAGCTCAAGATTACTTTAGTGAGGAAGAGATGAATGCTATGTTGAAGAGGGCTTGTAAATATATTGTAGATCAGCGTGACAAAACTGTTGAGGGTATTGCTTTTGATAGCGAGAAAGCTTTCCGCTTGCTGTCCGACAAGCTTAATTCTATTAATCGTAAGAAGGAAGAAATTTTAAAATTTTTAGTAGATAAGTTAGGGAAGATTCAAGATTTTTCTGAGAATTGTCAGTCGAGTACGTTACAGCAAACACTGTTGTCTAAGTGAAGAAGGTCGCCCTTCCTCACTCGACTGCAAAACCGTACGTGAGACTTTGCGCCTCATACGGCTTCTCTCTAATTTGGTGCTTTTCATGCACACCTCCTGTGTAATTCATCGTGACAATGTCCATGTAACAAAGATAAGTTTGTGATCATATTGTTTCGTCTATTCCGGTCTTTGTGATGTATTTCTATTGTATCATCACTTTTAAACCATAGTCTACAATTATCGCATTTACTTTGTTGCAACCTCAATAATTTTATTACTCCTAGTGGCTTATCTGGTATTTTTCTCAGACGTTTACCCCAATATACCCAATCACCATCATATGGGGATCTGGTTTTTTGCACTTTGATATGTCGTTTAATAACATGATCGCTGTGTATAGTAAGACGTACCTTGTTACTTGTCATAAAGCGCCAGTTTTCGTTATTATACTTCTTAAAGTACTTTCTTTTTATCCAGCATCTCCCTTTGTTTGGGTGCCTAAAAACTGCCCACTTCCAGAGTTTTCTATGCATAATATTATCCAATGAGCTAAAGATTTTACATGAAACTACCGAGGAGTAATATTGACTCCATCCTCTGTTTATTGGATTGAGATCCTTTATCACACGTTCTTGTGGTGCTCCACGCATTTCTCTGAGTTTATGTTTAATAGCTAGTGTATGCTGTTTTATAGAATTACGACTTGGTTTGATTAATAACTTGTAACCTTTCTTACTTTCTTTTATTGGATATTGTCTTATTGAAAATCCAAGAAAATCAAATCCTGGTTTTGTTTCGTCAATGGTTCTTAATGTATGAGAAACTCTTGTTTTAGAGGGCTTTAATTTTAGTCCAATGGTTTCTAACCATTCTTCAACTAAAATTTTTGCTTTAAGAATAATCTCTTCGTTTTCATGTATGATGACAAAATCATCACAGTAGAAAATTACACTAATAGACTTTTGCGCGTTTCTATGCGATATCCTACCATATTTTCTTTTCATGCATTGAAAGAGTTCGTTTGTTAATGCTTTTTTGACATGTTGCTCTAATCCGTGTAATGCAACACAAGCTAGCAACGGTGAGATCGTCCCTCCTTGAATTGTACCACGTTTTGTGGATTGAAGCTTTCCATCTTCCATAACACCAGCTCCTAACCATCCTTTTATGATTTTCTTTAATGTTGGTGTGGTATTGAGCTTTTCAAGCAATTTATTATGGTTAATATTGTCAAAGCATCCAGAAATATCAGCATCTAATACATATGCTGTTTTCTGTTTTAGCACATCAAATATGGCTTCAATTGCATCATGACATGATCTACCAGGTCTAAAACCATAAGTGTTTGGCTCAAGTTTTGCCTCCCATTCTGGTTCTAAAGCCATTTTTACAAGTGTTTGTTTTGCTCGACACGATATAGTGGGTATACCAAGTGGGCGATGCTCCGATGGCTTACCAGATTTTGGAATCCAGACACGTCTTGATGGCTTTGCTTTTTCTTTTATATCTAAAGAATATGATAGTTGTAATCTTTCTTTTTGATTAAGGTTAGCTTTTCCATCAATACCTGCAGTCTTCTTCCCCCTATTGTCCTGTGTTACTTTCTTAACAGCGAGTGTTTTTGCACTTGTTGATTTGAGTAATAATCTCTGAAGATTATGCATCTTTTTGATATCATTACATTTAGAAGCTTGGTAAATTCGTTTTTGTAGCTTAAATGAAGATTTCTTTAGCTTGCGCCAAGGAATTCCATTCCATTCATACCTAACTTTTTGCTGGTCCATAACATATTCACTACTATTCACCACTTTACCTTCCAAATTAAAGTGTTTACGTCTGCATATCCCAGATATTACTTTGGGCATTAGCTTCTTAAACAATCCTTCCACATAGTAGCTTGTGGCTGGCTACTTACTTATATTTTAATGAATATAAGAGCTTCTATGTGGTTACTCTGTTCCATGGCTTCGTTTCACGTTAAACTTAGATTCCTACTATTTGCCGGAAGCTTGGAACATCAATAACTAAAGTCTTCAATCTTTAGTTCCCTTTTTGCTTCGTACCATTTTGGTCTATGCGTAGTTCAATCTCTTTTCGCATATTATGCTTTGACGACAATTCAAACATAGGTTTCTCTCGTAATCATATCTAACTCTGTTTGCAGGGATTCACCACGAGATTTAGTGTTACCTGCTTTTATCTCATGCTTGCATCCCAGAGGTTGCCACTCTTTGAAATGTGAGATATACATTATCCCTGATGTCTGGGAAGATGGAATTTAACCACCACAAAACCATGACCTTCCAGGTCGCACTGAAGAAAGCTCACCCTTAATTTGCGATATAGCAACTAGCCCAATTAATGCACAGAAAATCATGTAAAAACTAGCTGAAGTCTCTTGTCCTGTAACCTTGATAATTGTTGTGCATATAAATGGTGCAAGGCCGCCAAAAAATCCAGCAGCTATATTTCTTGATAAACCAAATCCACTGTACCGAACCTTTGTTGGAAATAATTCGCACATAAGTGCACTGACAGGACCAAGCGATGCAGCTATTGGAATTATAAAAAGAATGTGTGCCAGCAAGTAATTGCCACTACATAACATTGAAAAAACTGGATAACTTACTATTACAAAAGCTATAAATGCAAATTTCATAACTTTTTCTCTTCCTACCTTATCAGAAAGTATAGCAAATAATATTGTCAATCCTCCGAGCGCAATTTGACTCAGTATTTCCACTATATGATTAAAATGAGTATTTACTGTTAATATTTTATTCGTAAGCACATTGAAAAATACCAAATATATATAGAGAGACGCATTTTCAACCAAGTCAATACCTATTGATATTAGAACAGGCTTTTTGTAATTGTTTAATAACTCTTTTAGTGGCAATTTAGACGGATTTTTTTGTCTTTTATACTCTGGGCTTTCATCAAGTATATATCTCATATATATGCTAATTAATCCCATTGCTAAACTGAAAATGAAAGGTAATCTCCACCCCCAAGATTCAAAATCAGATACTTTTTTGCATATGAGTACCGCTATCAGGCTTAATATTGAACCAAGAATTGCACTTAATACCTCAATGCTGCCAAAAAATCCTTTTTTGTTTTTAGGAGCATGTTCTATTAAAAATGGTGCATTTCCTGCTTCTCCTCCAAGAGATATACCCTGCAATAATCTTAAACACACTACCAGCATTGACGCTAGTATTCCAATGCTTTGATAACCTGGAACAAAAGCAATTAATACGGTTGATAAAGTCATTAATATAATCGAGAGCAATAAGGCAACTCTTCTGCCATGTTTATCACCAATGTGACCAAATATAGCAGCACCGACTGGTCTCATTAAGAAACCCACTGCAAACACTCCAAAAGCCTTCAATACGCTGGTTAGTTGATCATCCGATGGAAAAAACACACCACCTATTATGTTTATTAAGTGGCCAAAAAGCATGTGGTCATACCACAATAAAGTGTTACAAATCAAACTTGAAAATATTACTTTTGTTATTTGCTGCATAATTTCCCTATAGCCTGTTTGATCTTATATATAAAAAAAAATGTGAACGTTATGTGAATATTATATTAACAATATTAAACCTTGATTTTAATATTATTGCTCATATATTCCGATAAGATACCATATTTTGGCAAGAAAATCTATGTACATAAATAAAATTGATGTGAAGAGTAGAGTAGGATATCTACACCAACTGTACTTAAATTTTTTGATATGACACACACTCCAGTTTTGTTAAAAGAGATGCTATCACTACTATCACCGCAGGATGGTGGCATATACGTGGACGCCACATTTGGAGCTGGAGGGTATAGCAAAGCAATATTGGAGTCAGCTGATTGCAAAGTATATGCAATTGATAGAGATGAAACGGTAACTAAGTTTTATGATGATTTAAGCGTTAGATATCCAGATAGAATAAAACTGTTCATTGAGAAGTTTAGTAATATTAAAAGTATACTAAGCAGCGTTGAGCCATCTCCTGTCATCCCAGTACTTGATACTGGAAAAAATAACTGGTCACGCGCTGGAATGACATCAAACGGGGTGGATGGAGTGGTCTTTGACATCGGAGTTTCATCTATGCAGCTTGATAACGGAGATAGAGGGTTCTCATTTTTACATGATGGTCCACTCGATATGAGCATGGATAACTCTTCTTATATAAACGCTTCAACGTTTGTTAACGCTTTACGCGAAGAAGAAATCGCAAATACTATATATAACTACGGAGGCGAACGTCATTCTCGCAAAATTGCAAGAGCAATAATAAATGCACGGAAGAAGAAAACTATCAAAACTACATTTGAGCTTGCGGATATTGTACGTTCCGTGGTATTTCGTGGAAAAAGCAAAATTGATCCTGCAACCAGAACATTTCAGGCAATCAGAATATGGGTAAACGATGAGCTGGGAGAACTTGAAAAGGGTATTAAAGCTGCATCTGAGATTTTAAGTGAGAATGGCAAATTAATTGTCGTCACCTTTCATTCCTTAGAAGATCGTATAGTCAAAACTTTTTTTAAAGATTTATGTGCTACTGATTGCAAGACATTCTCTCTGCTAAATAAAAAAGTGATCGAAGCAAGTATAGAAGAAGTAAGTGCAAATCCGCGTTCACGCTCAGCAAAACTAAGAGCTATACAGAGGTTGTCGTGAGAACTTTCTGCATCATCTCAATAGTTATGTTTTTTCTTAGCATTGTAGGACTATTTAAGGTAAAATTACATGTTCAGTCGTTAAATAGAGAGCTAATAAAAATAAAAAGTGAAATTAATTTAGTACAAAGTGATATAAAAGTTTTACAAGCAGAGTGGAGCTATTTGAATAATCCAAAAAGACTTGCAAGCCTTGTAAAGAAATACCTGAAAAATAACTCTTTAATACTGGCTAGCCAGGTTAAAAATCTTGACTCTTTAAATGGCCGCAGTGTGCTAGCACAACTTAAAATCCATGATCAACAGTGAGATTAAGTCTTATTTTTTACAGATGAGCACATCACAGTAAAACTTACTTTGTATCCGTTCAGGCAATGGCGTCAACTTAAGAACTTTCATTAGCAAACTCTCCTAAAGACATGATGGCGTTTGGGCTTATCTACCTTATCGCGGCTATACAATCGTCCCGGTCGGATTTTAACTTTAGCGCGTATACTTGCTCTATCAAAAAGGGCTTGAAAGTTTTTTGGCGCAATAAGTACCTGATAGAGTTTCTGCCTCATTACACCAAATAAAACCGAAAAATTTAAACGATACTCAGCAATTTGATCTGGATTCCAAGGCCCTTGTGCATCACACATATGAAGCGACAATATATTACACATGACTAAGTTTGCCCAAAATTCTTGTAATACAGCCTCTAAATTTACGCCAGAAAAATTCTCTAACTCTGCACCTATTTTGAGTCGTTTATAGCACTCCTCTATATGCCACCTTAATACATAAGCTTTGCTGATATCTTCCAAAGTAAATTTTTCTCGATCAAAAAGTGAAGTAACCAATACCTCTGTTTCTCCGTTGGCTAATGTCAGCACTATTACTCTTACTTTCTGTCCTTTCATTTTATTTTTTAGCTTTTCATTTTCTAATATAAAATCGAAATCTAATTCTCCAGATGCAATTCGTTCCCATAGCTTGCTATAATTTCTTTTTTGCAAGCGAAAAATAAAATCTACTTCCAAATCATAATGCTGCTGAATGAATTTTACTGAAGACGATCATAGATAAATAATAATTTCTTTTGATTTAATGAACGCATTTGAGTGATAACTTCGGGTAATTGCTCTTCCGCCAACGTTTGTTCACCTATATTCCAAGCCGCAAGACGAGCACTACAAATCAGCGAAGTACACAAATCAACAAACAAATTGCCAATGGTGACATTGTGCCTGTTGTTCCATTTGGTTTAAAGCGGCCAAACTCGGATACAATTTCCTCAGAGCTGGGTAATCTCATACCAGAACCATCTGCTGCAATAAGCCTATAGCCTCTCCAACTCAGGCTCATCTTGATAGGCTGTTTGGATGCTTAAATTCTTTAAAACCTGTATGACAAATCTTATATCTTGCTTTAGAAAAAGCTTGCTTTGAGGGTACATGTCAATGGCTCCATAAGTTCACATTCTATTCCCAAACTTTTTTTAACTAACTTTAAAATCATAGAAAATACTGCCGAAAAAGGAAGTTTTCTTGTTCGTGTAAAACTCAACACAATGGATTCTCTGAAAAGCTTTCGAGTATATTATATTTTTAATTTGTAGAATAAAATTTTTTCCTTTTTGTTTGGTAGAAGTCATAGTTTTAAATCCTCCTGATTAAGTTTTATCGCTATGACTCCCCCACCAGAACCGTGCTTGCAGCTTTCCCGCACACGGCTCCACAATGTAGTATTCACAGCATTTCCTATTTTGTATATAATGAGTAGCATATTCTTGGTTTTGGTAATGGATTAACTTGTAGATAGTGTATAAATTGCTTTGAATTCATACTCTTCTTCTGACTACGTCGGTTTATCCATTTATACGCTAGCTTGATTACCCGCCAGAAGAATTTATTCAACCACCGGTAATTTCCGCTAACTCCGAAGTAGTTATAGTGTCCTGTTAGTTTTGCTTTAAGTATTGACCACCAATCTTTAAGGTGAACTTTATTTCGAATCTTTTTCACCCATTCTTTGATTTCTTTAAGTTTTCTAGATAGATTTTCTTTCGAGGTTTTATGACCTACCATTACTCTACCTTTACGACTCCTTGTACCATAATGGGTGAATCCTAGAAAGTTGAAACTTTCCGTTTTTCGTTTCTCCCTTATTCCTTGTTGCCACTCCTTTTTGCCAAACTTTACTATTCTTGTTTTGTCTTCAGATATTTCCAGTCCAAATTTTCCTAGCCTTTGTTTCAGTGACTCTAAGAGTTCTCTAGCATCTTTTTCTCTTTCGCAGCAAATCAGGTGATCGTCTGCATACCTAACTAGCTCCATATAACCTTTAGATCTTAGCTTGAATTTCTTTTCAAACCACAAATCCAGCACATAATGCAAGTATATATTAGCTAGTATAGGACTTACTATTCCCCCCTGAGGTGTGCCTAGTTCAGTTGCTTCATAATGTCCTGCTTCGACTACTCCTGCCTTAAGAAATCGTTTTACTAACCACAGTATGTTTGGGTCTGTTATCCGTTCTCTCAAGCATCTCATTAGCCATTTGTGCTGGACATTATCAAAGAATTTCTTGATATCAACTTCTACTACATAGTTAGTTGGTCTGTACATAACTGCTTTATTTAGTGCATTTACCGCTTGATGACAGCTTCTACCAGGACGAAAACCATATGAGTTATCCAGAAAGTTAGCTTCATAAATATTTTCTAATATCTTCTTCAGCATTATCTGGACTAACTTATCTTCTGTAGACGGTACTCCAAGCCCGCGTTTCTCTTTGCTTCCAGCTTTTGGTATATATACTCTTTTCACTGGTTGCGGTTGATATCGCTTTCTTTTCATACTATCCACCAGAGTGTTGAGCTTCTCTTCAAGATTTTCTCCATAAGCTTCTACTGTCACCTGGTCTATACCGCATGCTTTGTTATGCTTTAGCTCTTTATAACATTCAGCAAGATTCTCTGCGTTTATCAGATGAATTAACGATTAAATTTCAATCGTTTATCTTGCCTGGCTCTTACTGCTATCTGATTTAGTTTTCTTTGCACGTTATTCCAACCTCCGTTGTATTGGCATAGCAATTCCTAAACCAGTCACTATATTGCTGACCGCTTCCCCTTGTATGTGGCTTTCCCACACTCTGAGTACTATCAATCAGTCCGACTTCCTTTATATCTTCCGTCAGTACTCGCCTTTGTTGACTTGTTCCAACGTACCTTAATAGGAATACAAAGGATCTCCCAAGTTTACGTAAACTCCATCTCAACACGTGATACGGCCTCAGATCCCGATAGAGTGAGTGATAACTTGCCCTATTGTTACCCTTCTTGCTGTCTTCCACTATATGCAACGTGTCGACCTCTATGACATCGAGAATTTCGGGACTCAATACCTTCACTTTCGTTGTACCCTGTGTTGTCCATTCCACTAGCTTTACTACGCTCGTTACCTTACGCAGCATAGTGGTTTGTTCCAGCCTGCTGGCTAGGCTTTGCCTGGGTTGGATTTTCACCAACTGGACTTTACGCACTTTGCTTGGCGCACGCATGTTTCACCTAAAAAGGACACATTTTAAACTTCTTTGTTGAAATAAAATAGAAACAAAAGTGCTGTTTCCTGCGGCTTCTGGATAATTTAATGGTAAAAGTTTTAGAGAGAAATTTTATACACTATCGCTGATATTTTTCCTTAAGTTGACGCCATTGACTGTTTGATGCTTTGTCTTATGAAGTCCTCAGGTTTTTTTGCTAAAGTGCTGTACGTTCATACAACATGGTATCGATTCTACTACGTAGTGCTCTAACACTCCATCTTTCAATACGACACATTTCTAAATGTAGCTACGCTTCAAGTCATCAGAAATTGCAATAATTTCTACAAAATGTGACCAACTTAATTGTTGTGACAGTGTCGCGACAATTTCTTGATCGGGAAAAAATTTGGAAAATTGCACCATACGAAATAATGAAGCTCTATCAAATCCACGTCCATATTTAATCTGAAGTTCTTTTGCAAGTTGGAAGATGATTCGTTTGCCATAGTCTGCACGTTTGTGCTTTAAGATATCTTGATCAATTCTGAAGCCAATTTCCCAATTTAACAATACTAGAGTAGAATTGAAGTGTGTAGCAAGATGATTCTTTGCTCTATCTATTAAATTACTAATATCCCCTAATAA
This sequence comes from Wolbachia endosymbiont of Phyllotreta cruciferae, assembly GCF_918697765.1. NCBI lineage: Bacteria > Pseudomonadati > Pseudomonadota > Alphaproteobacteria > Rickettsiales > Anaplasmataceae > Wolbachia > Wolbachia endosymbiont of Phyllotreta cruciferae. Next base: position 19,008 of record NZ_OU953855.1, on the reverse strand, counting down.
GCTAGTAGTGATATCCATCAACGCTATTTTCAATAAAGAACCATTATAGCACAAAAACTTTCGATTTTAATGTATACACTTTTACCCTTACTATTACCCACAAATATAAATGTTTGTTGCATAGCTCTTAATGGCATAACTTTTGCTTGAAATAACTGTTTATATGGTGCAATTTACAGCTTTTAGTTGCTAAAATTATAACTCTTAGTTTAATAATTTTAATCTAATAAGCTTTCAGGTTAATAAAATTAAATTATTTGAGTAAATACAATACTATGTTTTTATTTGTGGGTAATAGTAAGACTTTTACCCCGAAAAAACATTACTACTTCCACTTACTACCTTAAAACCACATGAGGCTAAATCACCAACTCGTGCAATACCAATATCATTAACAAATACGCTGTTTGAACCTTGTATTAGCTTCTCTCCCAGAGTTAAGATATCTCCCTTTCTTAAAAACATCACTACTTCCACTCATACAAACATGTGCCGGTATTCCACTGCAATAATCCCCTACACAAACGATTGCTTTACCCATATGCTAGTTTAGATCTATTCTTTTTGCTTTGAGTTTTATTCCTTTTTTTGTCATCTCTATGCTTGATCCTCCTACTTTCAACATTAGTTTATCTACTACATCAATCTCAAGATGATGCTTCTCCTTGTCGTACGATAATTTTGTTCCATCCTGAAACTCAAAAATATGCGCATCTTTTCGGCATTCTGAGGGAAAATACTTCTGCTGATAAATTGCTGGTAACACTACCCCTAATGTGTAAAAGACAAGACTTAATCTGACAGACAAGAATTAACTGACAGAAGAATTGAGGTAGTCAAAACTAATATCAGTCTCTTGTGTAATGCTACTAATATTTTTCTGAAAAGCAACATGTTTGCTATCAAGAAAAGTCTGCATAGGCGTCTTACCATAGCAATATTTACCTGAATGCGGTCTTGTTTCATTGTAAGAACGCAACCAATAATCAACATCAATCTGTAGACCTTCCAAAGAATTGTAGATTTTCTTTCTGAAGATAATATTGTAACACTCATCTTGCATAGTTCTATGAAACCTTTCACATATGCCATTAGTCTGTGGAGAATTGGCTTTGGTCCTAGAATGATCGATATTTTCGATTCCCAAATAAAGCTGATAAGCGTGATTTTCAGGCTTACCACAATACTCTGTTCCTCGGTCTGTAAGGATACGCAATAATGGCACATTTTGCTCATCAAAAAATGGTATCACTCTATCATTCAGCAAGTCAGCAGCAGTAATAGCCGTTTTGTCTGTATAAAGCTTGGCAAATGCTACTCGAGAATAAGTATCAATGAAGGTCTGCTGGTAGATTCTTCCTATACCTTTTATATTACCTACATAATAGGTATCTTGAGAACCCAAATAACCTGAATGTTCGGTGTCAATTTCACCATGTGCTTCTCTTTGTTCTTTAACTTTTTCTAAAGCTGCAAGTTGCTCTTCGGTTAATATAATTCCATCTTGAGCTACTTTTGCTTCCAGTGCTTTAAGTCTTTTCTTGAAAGTTTCAAGATCATTTCTCAGCCATATAGATCTCACTCCTCCCTGAGAAATTATTATACCTCTTTTTCTCAGTTCATTTGCAGCTCTTTCTTGCCCATATGCTGGAAATTCTGTTGCTATACCAATCGCTGCTCTTTCTATATCGTCGGAAACTCTATTCGCTAATAGAGGTTTTTTCTTACTTATCTCATGTAATGCTTCTTCTCCTCCATTTTCGTACAACTCTTTGAATCGATAAAATGTATCTCTTGAGTATCCCATCACTTTGCATGCTTGAGATACATTTCCTAGTTGTTTTGCTAGTTCTAATAACCCTAGCTTTGGTTTTAGTATTTTTGTTTGTATTGTACTCATTTCTAACACTCCTTTCTTTTATTATTTTATAACTTACTTTTTTAAAGTGTCAGATCAAGTCTTGTTTAATACATATAAATTCACCTGCTGAAACATTTTCCACGTCCCAAGTATTCTTATTCACTACCCTTGCAATTTCCGCTGCCAGTGACCTTACAACCACCGAGGAATCCTCGACTGTTCCATCAACTACCACTCTCGCCTCAAATCTTGCTTTCAGGGCTAATTCCTCTGTTCCCGGATCTTTCCCTGGTTCTAAACTTGCAAGCTCTACAAACACTGCTGGCGCTATTATTTCCCGACGTACCGTTCTATACACTTCACATGTCTGTATTGCTGGTATCTCTTCCCTGAGCTTATTACAGATTGCCTGATGTAAATTTCCCCAGAACATTATTTCATATAACTCATTTGCTGATCAAAATACTTCTCAAATACTCTTTCTACTTCATTATCAACTAACTCTTTCATTGTTTCCCGAGCTTGCGTGTTTATTTTAATTTCATCTATTGGCAAAGACGTGGTATACCTTCTTTTGAATATTCCTATATGACCATTTTTCATTGTTGCTATAAATGCTCCTTCATATGTACGGCTTCCTGCCCTTGCTCCTATTTTTGTCTGTTTTATACTCCCAAGTTTTGCTACTCCTATCCACTGCGAACTGAGCTTTACTATCGACCATAAACGCTTTCTATTTGCTTTATCCACACTTAACTTTTTTCTCATTGCTTTTTTTGGTATTTGTTTTTCTTCGCTAACTTGTTTGACAGTTTGCGATCTTACCCATAGTGCTGTTTTGTTTAATGCTCTTACTGTTGCTAATTCTATTTTTCTTCTTTCAGCACCTATGCTTTGCATAACTTTTTCGATGCTATCGGTGACTTCGATGTTAATACGCATCTACACCCCTGACGCTTGAATTTTCCACAATACTCCTCCTAAGTGGTGCTACCTATGGCACATCTCTTCCTTATTACCTGCAATATTTCATCTGCTGATATTTGGATCAATGCAGCTATACACACCTTTTTTCTCAGTTGTAAAGTAGTAATCCCCAACTCCAAGATCAGTTACAGGCGTATGATACACATCTTCTGGAATGCTGACTATCTCTTCTATCATGCCTGACTTCTCATCTAATAGAAACATGATTCCCTTATTGCTCACAATAAATAATTTTCCATCTATCACCGGTCTAGCATAATATGTGTCTTTTAGTTTATCATTTAGCTCATCATTCACCACTAAGTTAGTACTCCAAATTATCTGACCATCAGGTATTGCAACTTTCATAACTTCATTCTTTGTGTTTACTACAAAAAATTCGTTACCATTTATATCATCGGGGTACAGCCATGGCATAATCCCACCACCACTGATATTTTTTGCTTCCATGGCCTTTAACCACAAAAGATCTCCTGATCCTATATCAATCGCAACAATGGTAGAATTGTTTGTAGCTATTAATGTGTTATTCTTTACTACTGGAGTAGTTGTGATATCTGCAAGCTGAGTGTCTAAAATATTTGTAGAAGGTAACTTATAAGACCACAACTTTTTCCCATCTTTGTCAAAAGCTACTAACTCTCCATTTGAAAATGGAACTATTAGCTTATCGTGTATAACCACAGGAGATATGTAATTTATTTGATTACTACTATTAAACATATGATAGAACCAGCTTGTATTACCATTCTCTATGTTCAGCATGTATAAATAGTTATCTACAGTCAAAATTGCTATTCTATTATTAAAAATTGTAGGGTTTCCTTTCACCAAAGACTTTAACTCCTTTTTCCACATAACTGCGTCTTCATTTATTTCATATTGTGTATTATCTCTATTTATTGCATATAGCACATTATCTATTGCTAAGTAAATTTCTCTACAATATTCACTGCAAGTAGCACTCATTCTACCAATTGTTTTATGACTACCAGATAAATCTACATCCTTCCAGTACCACCCTGTGTTGTACAATACCCCATCACCACCAATAATTAGCTCGTAACTTTCGTGTATAGGAATTGGTTGTATATAACCTTGAGAAAACTCTCTACTTGAATTATTCCACGGGTGACACCTATATTTATTTTTTATTTCTACAGTTTGTAGGTATGTTTCTATAGGAATCTTGATTGAAATGTCATCAATACAAAAAGACATTATTAATAAATGCTATGGCACGAAGCACATGGAGTCTGTGTTATTGAGTGATGACAATTTTTCTGTATACATTCGAAATCTCATGCGTGCAATTGAAAATTGCACCAAAATTTACCAAACAACTAAAAACATTCATTACTTCTCAGTTTATAAGTGTACAGATGCAGCAATAACAATTATAATGGAAGCCCATGATGCAAGAAGAAGAGAACGACAAAATGATCTCTCCCTTGGTAACATAAATCCATACAGTTTATTTAGCATATGAAATTTCATAAACTGTTAATTTTTTAAAATGGTTCTTATAAGAACCACAAAATTATCATAAATAGAAACAAAGAGTATAACAGTAAAAAAATCAAGGGTAACGCGCATACAAGGTTTATTATTAAATTTAATAATTATTTCCTTGAAGTAATAATAAAAGTACAGTAAACTTGTACGAGTGAAATTATAAATTTAATATGTTATTATAGGGTTATTCTAAAAGCAGAAAAGCAATTTAAATATCATTAAGTGTCTGCCGATGCTCCTTCATAATTGTTGATTAGTTTCGTATATAAATACCGGATTCCCAAAGATTGCATCATTGTGGTGCGGTATCTGTTATTAACCGGTCGTTTCCAAAATATTGCACTCATAAGTATGGCATATGTTCCAGTATACATTGTTAGATTTAATACGTATTGTTAAAGATATTAAGTGTCAGGCAGTTCACAAATCTGATTTGTCATTACATACAGTTTGTAGGTATGTTTCTATAGGAATCTTGATTGAAATGTCATCAATACAAAAAGACATTATTAATAAATGCTATGGCACGAAGCACATGGAGTCTGTGTTATTGAGTGATGACAATTTTTCTGTATACATTCGAAATCTCATGCGTGCAATTGAAAATTGCACCAAAATTTACCAAACAACTAAAAAACATTCATTACTTCTCAGTTTATAAGTGTACAGATGCAGCAATAACAATTATAATGGAAGCCCATGATGCAAGAAGAAGAGAACGACAAAATGATCTCTCCCTTGGTAACATAAATCCATACAGTTTATTTAGCATATGAAATTTCATAAACTGTTAATTTTTTAAAATGGTTTCTTATAAGAACCACAAAATTATCATAAATAGAAACAAAGAGTATAACAGTAAAAAAATCAAGGTAACGCGCATACAAGGTTTATTATTAAATTTAATAATTATTTCCTTAAAGTAATAATAAAAAGTACAGTAAACTTGTACGAGTGAAATTATAAAATTTAATATGTTATTATAGGGTTATTCTAAAAGCAGAAAAGCAATTTAAATATCATTAAGTGTCTGCCGATGCTCCTTCATAATTGTTGATTAGTTCGTATATAAATACCGGATTCCCCAAGATTGGATCATTGTGGTGCCGTATCTGTTATTAACCGGTCGTTTCCAAAATATTGCACTCAAAAGTATGGCATATGTTCCAGTATACATGTTAGATTTAATACGTATTGTTAAAGATATTAAGTGTCAGGCAGTTCACAAATCTGATTTGTCATTACATACAGTTTGTAGGTATGTTTCTATAGGAATCTTGATTGAAATGTCATCAATACAAAAAGACATTATTAATAAATGCTATGGCACGAAGCATATGGAGTCTGTGTCATTGAGTGATGACAATTTTTCTGTATACATTCGAAATCTCATGCGTGCAATTGAAAATTGCACCAAAATTTACCAAACAACTTAAAACATTCATTACTTCTCAGTTTATAAGTGTACAGATGCAGCAATAAAAATTATAATGGAAGCCCATGATGCAAGAAGAAGAGAACGACAAAATGATCTCTCCCTTGGTAACATAAATCCATACAGTTTATTTAGTATATGAAATTTCATAAACTGTTAATTTTTTAAAATGGTTCTTATAAGAACCACAAAATTATCATAAATAGAAACAAAGAGTATAAGAGTAAAAAAATCAAGGTAACGCGCATACAAGGTTTATTATTAAATTTAATAATTATTTCCTTGAAGTAATAATAAAAGTACAGTAAACTTGTACGAGTGAAATTATAAATTTAATATGTTATTATAGGGTTATTCTAAAAGCAGAAAAGCAATTTAAATATCATTAAGTGTCTGCCGATGCTCCTTCATAATTGTTGATTAGTTTCGTGTATAAATACCGGATTCCCCAAGATTGGATCATTGTGGTGCCGTATCTGTTATTAACCGGTCGTTTCCAAAATATTGCACTCAAAAGTATGGCATATGTTCCAGTATACATGTTAGATTTAATACGTATTGTTAAAGATATTAAGTGTCAGGCAGTTCACAAATCTGATTTGTCATTACATACAGTTTGTAGGTATGTTTCTATAGGAATCTTGATTGAAATGTCATCAATACAAAAAGACATTATTAATAAATGCTATGGCACGAAGCACATGGAGTCTGTGTTATTGAGTGATGACAATTTTTCTGTATACATTCGAAATCTCATGCGTGCAATTGAAAATTGCACCAAAATTTACCAAACAACTTAAAACATTCATTACTTCTCAGTTTATAAGTGTACAGATGCAGCAATAAAAATTATAATGGAAGCCCATGATGCAAGAAGAAGAGAACGACAAAATGATCTCTCCCTTGGTAACATAAATCCATACAGTTTATTTAGTATATGAAATTTCATAAACTGTTAATTTTTTAAAATGGTTCTTATAAGAACCACAAAATTATCATAAATAGAAACAAAGAGTATAAGAGTAAAAAAATCAAGGTAACGCGCATACAAGGTTTATTATTAAATTTAATAATTATTTCCTTGAAGTAATAATAAAAGTACAGTAAACTTGTACGAGTGAAATTATAAATTTAATATGTTATTATAGGGTTATTCTAAAAGCAGAAAAGCAATTTAAATATCATTAAGTGTCTGCCGATGCTCCTTCATAATTGTTGATTAGTTTCGTATATAAATACCGGATTCCCCAAGATTGCATCATTGTGGTGCGGTATCTGTTATTAACCGGTCGTTTCCAAAATATTGCACTCAAAAGTATGGCATATGTTCCAGTATACATGTTAGATTTAATACGTATTGTTAAAGATATTAAGTGTCAGGCAGTTCACAAATCTGATTTGTCATTACATACAGTTTGTAGGTATGTTTCTATAGGAATCTTGATTGAAATGTCATCAATACAAAAAGACATTATTAATAAATGCTATGGCACGAAGCACATGGAGTCTGTGTTATTGAGTGATGACAATTTTTCTGTATACATTCGAAATCTCATGCGTGCAATTGAAAATTGCACCAAAATTTACCAAATAACTAAAAACACTCATTACTTCTCAGTTTATAAGTGTACAGATGCAGCAATAAAAATTCTAATGGAAGCCCATGATGCAAGAAGAAGAGAACGACAAAATGATCTCTCCCTTGGTAACATAAATCCATACAGTTTATTTAGCATATGAAATTTCATAAACTGTTAATTTTTTAAAATGGTTCTTATAAGAACCACAAAATTATCATAAATAGAAACAAAGAGTATAAGAGTAAAAAAATCAAGGTAACGCGCATACAAGGTTTATTATTAAATTTAATAATTATTTCCTTGAAGTAATAATAAAAGTACAGTAAACTTGTACGAGTGAAATTATAAATTTAATATGTTATTATAGGGTTATTCTAAAAGCAGAAAAGCAATTTAAATATCATTAAGTGTCTGCCGATGCTCCTTCATAATTTTTGATTAGTTTCGTATATAAATACCGGATTCCCCAAGATTGGATCATTGTGGTGCGGTATCTGTTATTAACCGGTCGTTTCCAAAATATTGCACTCATAAGTATGGCATATGTTCCAGTATACATGTTAGATTTAATACGTATTGTTAAAGATATTAAGTGTCAGGCAGTTCACAAATCTGATTTGTCATTACATACAGTTTGTAGGTATGTTTCTATAGGAATCTTGATTGAAATGTCATCAATACAAAAAGACATTATTAATAAATGCTATGGCACGAAGCACATGGAGTCTGTGTTATTGAGTGATGACAATTTTTCTGTATACATTCGAAATCTCATGCGTGCAATTGAAAATTGCACCAAAATTTACCAAATAACTAAAAACACTCATTACTTCTCAGTTTATAAGTGTACAGATGCAGCAATAAAAATTCTAATGGAAGCCCATGATGCAAGAAGAAGAGAACGACAAAATGATCTCTCCCTTGGTAACATAAATCCATACAGTTTATTTAGCATATGAAATTTCATAAACTGTTAATTTTTTAAAATGGTTCTTATAAGAACCACAAAATTATCATAAATAGAAACAAAGAGTATAAGAGTAAAAAAATCAAGGTAACGCGCATACAAGGTTTATTATTAAATTTAATAATTATTTCCTTGAAGTAATAATAAAAGTACAGTAAACTTGTACGAGTGAAATTATAAATTTAATATGTTATTATAGGGTTATTCTAAAAGCAGAAAAGCAATTTAAATATCATTAAGTGTCTGCCGATGCTCCTTCATAATTTTTGATTAGTTTCGTATATAAATACCGGATTCCCCAAGATTGGATCATTGTGGTGCGGTATCTGTTATTAACCGGTCGTTTCCAAAATATTGCACTCATAAGTATGGCATATGTTCCAGTATACATGTTAGATTTAATACGTATTGTTAAAGATATTAAGTGTCAGGCAGTTCACAAATCTGATTTGTCAGTACATACAGTTTGTAGGTATGTTTCTATAGGAATCTTGATTGAAATGTCATCAATACAAAAAGACATTATTAATAAATGCTATGGCACGAAGCACATGGAGTCTGTGTTATTGAGTGATGACAATTTTTCTGTATACATTCGAAATCTCATGCGTGCAATTGAAAATTGCACCAAAATTTACCAAACAACTAAAAACATTCATTACTTCTCAGTTTATAAGTGTACAGATGCAGCAATAACAATTATAATGGAAGCCCATGATGCAAGAAGAAGAGAACGACAAAATGATCTCTCCCTTGGTAACATAAATCCATACAGTTTATTTAGCATATGAAATTTCATAAACTGTTAATTTTTTAAAATGGTTCTTATAAGAACCACAAAATTATCATAAATAGAAACAAAGAGTATAAGAGTAAAAAAATCAAGGTAACGCGCATACAAGGTTTATTATTAAATTTAATAATTATTTCCTTGAAGTAATAATAAAAGTACAGTAAACTTGTACGAGTGAAATTATAAATTTAATATGTTATTATAGGGTTATTCTAAAAGCAGAAAAGCAATTTAAATATCATTAAGTGTCTGCCGATGCTCCTTCATAATTGTTGATTAGTTTCGTATATAAATACCGGATTCCCAAAGATTGCATCATTGTGGTGCGGTATCTGTTATTAACCGGTCGTTTCCAAAATATTGCACTCATAAGTATGGCATATGTTCCAGTATACATGTTAGATTTAATACGTATTGTTAAAGATATTAAGTGTCAGGCAGTTCACAAATCTGATTTGTCATTACATACAGTTTGTAGGTATGTTTCTATAGGAATCTTGATTGAAATGTCATCAATACAAAAAGACATTATTAATAAATGCTATGGCACGAAGCACATGGAGTCTGTGTTATTGAGTGATGACAATTTTTCTGTATACATTCGAAATCTCATGCGTGCAATTGAAAATTGCACCAAAATTTACCAAACAACTAAAAACATTCATTACTTCTCAGTTTATAAGTGTACAGATGCAGCAATAACAATTATAATGGAAGCCCATGATGCAAGAAGAAGAGAACGACAAAATGATCTCTCCCTTGGTAACATAAATCCATACAGTTTATTTAGCATATGAAATTTCATAAACTGTTAATTTTTTAAAATGGTTCTTATAAGAACCACAAAATTATCATAAATAGAAACAAAGAGTATAACAGTAAAAAAATCAAGGTAACGCGCATACAAGGTTTATTATTAAATTTAATAATTATTTCCTTGAAGTAATAATAAAAGTACAGTAAACTTGTACGAGTGAAATTATAAATTTAATATGTTATTATAGGGTTATTCTAAAAGCAGAAAAGCAATTTAAATATCATTAAGTGTCTGCCGATGCTCCTTCATAATTGTTGATTAGTTTCGTGTATAAATACCGGATTCCCCAAGATTGGATCATTGTGGTGCCGTATCTGTTATTAACCGGTCGTTTCCAAAATATTGCACTCAAAAGTATGGCATATGTTCCAGTATACATGTTAGATTTAATACGTATTGTTAAAGATATTAAGTGTCAGGCAGTTCACAAATCTGATTTGTCATTACATACAGTTTGTAGGTATGTTTCTATAGGAATCTTGATTGAAATGTCATCAATACAAAAAGACATTATTAATAAATGCTATGGCACGAAGCACATGGAGTCTGTGTTATTGAGTGATGACAATTTTTCTGTATACATTCGAAATCTCATGCGTGCAATTGAAAATTGCACCAAAATTTACCAAACAACTTAAAACATTCATTACTTCTCAGTTTATAAGTGTACAGATGCAGCAATAAAAATTATAATGGAAGCCCATGATGCAAGAAGAAGAGAACGACAAAATGATCTCTCCCTTGGTAACATAAATCCATACAGTTTATTTAGTATATGAAATTTCATAAACTGTTAATTTTTTAAAATGGTTCTTATAAGAACCACAAAATTATCATAAATAGAAACAAAGAGTATAAGAGTAAAAAAATCAAGGGTAACGCGCATACAAGGTTTATTATTAAATTTAATAATTATTTCCTTGAAGTAATAATAAAAGTACAGTAAACTTGTACGAGTGAAATTATAAATTTAATATGTTATTATAGGGTTATTCTAAAAGCAGAAAAGCAATTTAAATATCATTAAGTGTCTGCCGATGCTCTTCATAATTGTTGATTAGTTTCGTATATAAATACCGGATTCCCCAAGATTGCATCATTGTGGTGCGGTATCTGTTATTAACCGGTCGTTTCCAAAATATTGCACTCAAAAGTATGGCATATGTTCCAGTATACATGTTAGATTTAATACGTATTGTTAAAGATATTAAGTGTCAGGCAGTTCACAAATCTGATTTGTCATTACATACAGTTTGTAGGTATGTTTCTATAGGAATCTTGATTGAAATGTCATCAATACAAAAAGACATTATTAATAAATGCTATGGCACGAAGCACATGGAGTCTGTGTTATTGAGTGATGACAATTTTTTCTGTATACATTCGAAATCTCATGCGTGCAATTGAAAATTGCACCAAAATTTACCAAATAACTAAAAACACTCATTACTTCTCAGTTTATAAGTGTACAGATGCAGCAATAAAAATTCTAATGGAAGCCCATGATGCAAGAAGAAGAGAACGACAAAATGATCTCTCCCTTGGTAACATAAATCCATACAGTTTATTTAGCATATGAAATTTCATAAACTGTTAATTTTTTAAAATGGTTCTTATAAGAACCACAAAATTATCATAAATAGAAACAAAGAGTATAAGAGTAAAAAAATCAAGGTAACGCGCATACAAGGTTTATTATTAAATTTAATAATTATTTCCTTGAAGTAATAATAAAAGTACAGTAAACTTGTACGAGTGAAATTATAAATTTAATATGTTATTATAGGGTTATTCTAAAAGCAGAAAAGCAATTTAAATATCATTAAGTGTCTGCCGATGCTCCTTCATAATTGTTGATTAGTTTCGTATATAAATACCGGATTCCCCAAGATTGCATCATTGTGGTGCGGTATCTGTTATTAACCGGTCGTTTCCAAAATATTGCACTCAAAAGTATGGCATATGTTCCAGTATACATGTTAGATTTAATACGTATTGTTAAAGATATTAAGTGTCAGGCAGTTCACAAATCTGATTTGTCATTACATACAGTTTGTAGGTATGTTTCTATAGGAATCTTGATTGAATGTCATCAATACAAAAAGACATTATTAATAAATGCTATGGCACGAAGCACATGGAGTCTGTGTTATTGAGTGATGACAATTTTTCTGTATACATTCGAAATCTCATGCGTGCAATTGAAAATTGCACCAAAATTTACCAAACAACTAAAAACATTCATTACTTCTCAGTTTATAAGTGTACAGATGCAGCAATAAAAATTATAATGGAAGCCCATGATGCAAGAAGAAGAGAACGACAAAATGATCTCTCCTTGGTAACATAAATCCATACAGTTTATTTAGCATATGAAATTTCATAAACTGTTAATTTTTTAAAATGGTTCTTATAAGAACCACAAAATTATCATAAATAGAAACAAAGAGTATAAGAGTAAAAAAATCAAGGTAACGCGCATACAAGGTTTATTATTAAATTTAATAATTATTTCCTTGAAGTAATAATAAAAGTACAGTAAACTTGTACGAGTGAAATTATAAATTTAATATGTTATTATAGGGTTATTCTAAAAGCAGAAAAGCAATTTAAATATCATTAAGTGTCTGCCGATGCTCCTTCATAATTTTTGATTAGTTTCGTATATAAATACCGGATTCCCCAAGATTGGATCATTGTGGTGCGGTATCTGTTATTAACCGGTCGTTTCCAAAATATTGCACTCATAAGTATGGCATATGTTCCAGTATACATGTTAGATTTAATACGTATTGTTAAAGATATTAAGTGTCAGGCAGTTCACAAATCTGATTTGTCATTACATACAGTTTGTAGGTATGTTTCTATAGGAATCTTGAATTGAAATGTCATCAATACAAAAAGACATTATTAATAAATGCTATGGCACGAAGCACATGGAGTCTGTGTTATTGAGTGATGACAATTTTTCTGTATACATTCGAAAATCTCATGCGTGCAATTGAAAATTGCACCAAAATTTACCAAATAACTAAAAACACTCATTACTTCTCAGTTTATAAGTGTACAGATGCAGCAATAAAAATTCTAATGGAAGCCATGATGCAAGAAGAAGAGAACGACAAAATGATCTCTCCCTTGGTAACATAAATCCATACAGTTTATTTAGCATATGAAATTTCATAAACTGTTAATTTTTTAAAATGGTTCTTATAAGAACCACAAAAATTATCATAAATAGAAACAAAGAGTATAAGAGTAAAAAAAATCAAGGTAACGCGCATACAAGGTTTATTATTAAATTTAATAATTATTTCCTTGAAGTAATAATAAAAGTACAGTAAACTTGTACGAGTGAAATTATAAATTTAATATGTTATTATAGGGTTATTCTAAAAGCAGAAAAGCAATTTAAATATCATTAAGTGTCTGCCGATGCTCCTTCATAATTTTTGATTAGTTTTCGTATATAAATACCGGATTCCCCAAGATTGGATCATTGTGGTGCGGTATCTGTTATAACCGGTCGTTTCCAAAATATTGCACTCATAAGTATGGCATATTTCCAGTATACATGTTAGATTTAATACGTATTGTTAAAGATATTAAGTGTCAGGCAGTTCACAAATCTGATTTGTCAGTACATACAGTTTGTAGGTATGTTTCTATAGGAATCTTGATTGAAATGTCATCAATACAAAAAGACATTATTAATAAATGCTATGGCACGAAGCACATGGAGTCTGTGTTATTGAGTGATGACAATTTTTCTGTATACATTCGAAATCTCATGCGTGCAATTGAAAATTGCACCAAAATTTACCAAACAACTAAAAACATTCATTACTTCTCAGTTTATAAGTGTACAGATGCAGCAATAACAATTATAATGGAAGCCCATGATGCAAGAAGAAGAGAACGACAAAATGATCTCTCCCTTGGTAACATAAATCCATACAGTTTATTTAGCATATGAAATTTCATAAACTGTTAATTTTTTAAAATGGGTTCTTATAAGAACCACAAAATTATCATAAATAGAAACAAGAGTATAACAGTAAAAAAATCAAGGTAACGCGCATACAAGGTTTATTATTAAATTTAATAATTATTTCCTTGAAGTAATAATAAAAGTACAGTAAACTTGTACGAGTGAAATTATAAATTTAATATGTTATTATAGGGTTATTCTAAAAGCAGAAAAGCAATTTAAATATCATTAAGTGTCTGCCGATGCTCCTTCATAATTGTTTGATTAGTTTCGTATATAAATACCGGATTCCCAAAGATTGCATCATTGTGGTGCGGTATCTGTTATTAACCGGTCGTTTCCAAAATATTGCACTCATAAGTATGGCATATGTTCCAGTATACATGTTAGATTTAATACGTATTGTTAAAGATATTAAGTGTCAGGCAGGTTCACAAATCTGATTTGTCATTACATACAGTTTGTAGGTATGTTTCTATAGGAATCTTGATTGAAATGTCATCAATACAAAAAGACATTATTAATAAATGCTGATGGCACGAAGCACATGGAGTCTGTGTTATTGAGTGATGACAATTTTTCTGTATACATTCGAAATCTCATGCGTGCAATTGAAAATTGCACCAAAATTTACCAAACAACTAAAACATTCATTACTTCTCAGTTTATAAGTGTACAGATGCAGCAATAACAATTATAATGGAAGCCCATGATGCAAGAAGAAGAGAAACGACAAAATGATCTCTCCCTTGGTAACATAAATCCATACAGTTTATTTAGCATATGAAATTTCATAAACTGTTAATTTTTTAAAATGGTTCTTATAAGAACCACAAAATTATCATAAATAGAAACAAAGAGTATAACAGTAAAAAAATCAAGGTAACGCGCATACAAGGTTTATTATTAAATTTAATAATTATTTCCTTGAAGTAATAATAAAATGTACAGTAAACTTGTACGAGTGAAATTATAAATTTAATATGTTATTATAGGGTTATTCTAAAAGCAGAAAAGCAATTTAAATATCATTAAGTGTCTGCCGATGCTCCTTCATAATTGTTGATTAGTTTTCGTGTATAAATACCGGATTCCCCAAGATTGGATCATTGTGGTGCCGTATCTGTTATTAACCGGTCGTTTCCAAAATATTGCACTCAAAAGTATGGGCATATGTTCCAGTATACATGTTAGATTTAATACGTATTGTTAAAGATATTAAGTGTCAGGCAGTTCACAAATCTGATTTGTCATTACATACAGTTTGTAGGTATGTTTCTATAGGAATCTTGATTGAAATGTCATCAATACAAAAAGACATTATTAATAAATGCTATGGCACGAAGCACATGGAGTCTGTGTTATTGAGTGATGACAATTTTTCTGTATACATTCGAAATCTCATGCGTGCAATGAAAATTGCACCAAAATTTACCAAACAACTTAAAACATTCATTACTTCTCAGTTTATAAGTGTACAGATGCAGCAATAAAAATTATAATGGAAGCCCATGATGCAAGAAGAAGAGAACGACAAAATGATCTCTCCCTTGGTAACATAAATCCATACAGTTTATTTAGTATATGAAATTTCATAAACTGTTAATTTTTTAAAATGGTTCTTATAAGAACCACAAATTATCATAAATAGAAACAAAGAGTATAAGAGTAAAAAAATCAAGGTAACGCGCATACAAGGTTTATTATTAAATTTAATAATTATTTCCTTGAAGTAATAATAAAAGTACAGTAAACTTGTACGAGTGAAATTATAAATTTAATATGTTATTATAGGGTTATTCTAAAAGCAGGAAAAGCAATTTAAATATCATTAAGTGTCTGCCGATGCTCCCTTCATAATTGTTGATTAGTTTCGTATATAAATACCGGATTCCCCAAGATTGCATTCATTGTGGTGCGGTATCTGTTATAACCGGTCCGTTTCCAAAATATTGCACTCAAAAGTATGGCATATGTTCCAGTATACATGTTAGATTTAATACGTATTGTTAAAGATATTAAGTGTCAGGCAGTTCACAAATCTGATTTGTCATTACATACAGTTTGTAGGTATGTTTTCTATAGGAATCTTGATTGAAATGTCATCAATACAAAAAGACATTATTAATAAATGCTTATGGCACGAAGCACATGGAGTCTGTGTTATTGAGTGATGACAATTTTTCTGTATACATTCGAAATCTCATGCGTGCAATTGAAAATTGCACCAAAATTTACCAAATAACTAAAAACACTCATTACTTCTCAGTTTATAAGTGTACAGATGCAGCAATAAAAATTCTAATGGAAGCCCATGATGCAAGAAGAAGAGAACGACAAAATGATCTCTCCCTTGGTAACATAAATCCATACAGTTTATTTAGCATATGAAATTTCATAAACTGTTAATTTTTTAAAATGGTTCTTATAAGAACCACAAAATTATCATAAATAGAAACAAAGAGTATAAGAGTAAAAAATCAAGGTAACGCGCATACAAGGTTTATTATTAAATTTAATAATTATTTCCTTGAAGTAATAATAAAAGTACAGTAAACTTGTACGAGTGAAATTATAAATTTAATATGTTATTATAGGGTTATTCCTAAAAGCGAGAAAAGCAATTTAAATATCATTAAGTGTCTGCCGATGCTCCTTCATAATTGTTGATTAGTTTCGTATATAAATACCGGATTCCCCAAGATTGCATCATTGTGGTGCGGTATCTGTTATTAACCGGTCGTTTCCAAAATATTGCACTCAAAAGTATGGCATATGTTCCAGTATACATGTTAGATTTAATACGTATTGTTAAGATATTAAGTGTCAGGCAGTTCACAAATCTGATTTGTCATTACATACAGTTTGTAGGTATGTTTCTATAGGAATCTTGATTGAAATGTCATCAATACAAAAAGACATTATTATAAATGCTATGGCACGAAGCACATGGAGTCTGTGTTATTGAGTGATGACAATTTTTCTGTATACATTCGAAATCTCATGCGTGCAATTGAAAATTGCACCAAAATTTACCAAACAACTAAAAACATTCATTACTTCTCAGTTTATAAGTGTACAGATGCAGCAATAAAATTATAATGGAAGCCCATGATGCAAGAAGAAGAGAACGACAAAATGATCTCTCCCTTGGTAACATAAATCCATACAGTTTATTTAGCATATGAAATTTCATAAACTGTTTAATTTTTTAAAATGGTTCTTATAAGAACCACAAAATTATCATAAATAGAAACAAAGAGTATAACAGTAAAAAAATCAAGGTAACGCGCATACAAGGTTTATTATTAAATTTAATAATTATTTCCTTGAAGTAATAATATAAAAGTACAGTAACCTTGTACGAGTGAAATTATAAATTTAATATGTTATTATAGGGTTATTCTAAAAGCAGAAAAGCAATTTAAAATATCATTAAGTGTCTGCCGATGCTCCTTCATAATTGTTGATTAGTTTCGTATATAAATACCGGATTCCCCAAGATTGGATCATTGTGGTGCCGTATCTGTTATTAACCGGTCGTTTCCAAAATATTGCACTCAAAAGTATGGCATATGTTCCAGTATACATGTTAGATTTAATACGTATTGTTAAAGATATTAAGTGTCAGGCAGTTCCACAATCTGATTGTCCATTACATACAGTTTGTAGGTATGTTTCTATAGGAATCTTGATTGAAATGTCATCAATACAAAAAGACATTATTAATAAATGCTATTGGCACGAAGCACATGGAGTCTGTGTTATTGAGTGGATGACAATTTTTCTGTATACATTCGAAATCTCATGCGTGCAATTGAAAATTGCACCAAAATTTACCAAACAACTTAAAACATTCATTACTTCTCAGTTATAAGTGTACAGATGCAGCAATAAAAATTATAATGGAAGCCCATGATGCAAGAAGAAGAGAACGACAAAATGATCTCTCCCTTGGTAACATAAATCCATACAGTTTATTTAGTATATGAAATTTCATAAACTGTTAATTTTTTAAAATGGTTCTTATAAGAACCACAAAATTATCATAAATAGAAACAAAGAGTATAAGAGTAAAAAAATCAAGGTAACGCGCATACAAGGTTTATTATTAAATTTAATATTATTTCCTTGAAGTAATAATAAAAGTACAGTAAACTTGTACGAGTGAAATTATAAATTTAATATGTTATTATAGGGTTATTCTAAAAGCAGAAAAGCAATTTAAATATCATTAAGTGTCTGCCGATGCTCCTTCATAATTGTTGATTAGTTTCGTATATAAATACCGGATTCCCCAAGATTGGATCATTGTGGTGCCGTATCTGTTATTAACGGTCGTTTCCAAAATATTGCACTCAAAAGTATGGCATATGTTCCAGTATACATGTTAGATTTAATACGTATTGTTAAAGATATTAAGTGTCAGGCAGTTCACAAATCTGATTTGTCATTACATACAGTTTGTAGGTATGTTTCTATAGGAATCTTGATTGAAATGTCATCAATACAAAAAGACATTATTAATAAATGCTATGGCACGAAGCACATGGAGTCTGTGTTATTGAGTGATGACAATTTTTCTGTATACATTCGAAATCTCATGCGTGCAATTGAAAATTGCACCAAAATTTACCAAATAACTAAAAACACTCATTACTTCTCAGTTTATAAGTGTACAGATGCAGCAATAAAAATTCTAATGGGAAGCCCATGATGCAAGAAGAAGAGAACGACAAAATGATCTCCCTTGGTAACATAAATCCATACAGTTTATTTAGCATATGAAATTTCATAAACTGTTAATTTTTTAAAATGGTTCTTATAAGAACCACAAAATTATCATAAATAGAAACAAAGAGTATAAGAGTAAAAAAATCAAGGTAACGCGCATACCAAGGTTTATTATTAAATTTAATAATTATTTCCTTGAAGTAATAATAAAAGTACAGTAAACTTGTACGAGTGAAATTATAAATTTAATATGTTATTATAGGGTTATTCTAAAAGCAGAAAAGCAATTTAAATATCATTAAGTGTCTGCCGATGCTCCTTCATAATT